>CALRRR020000017.1:0-88481 GCA_943370645.1 Hydrogenophaga intermedia
GGCATGGCCTATCAACGCCGCTCCCCTCCGCGCGCGCTCCGCAATACAGAAATGGCGCTGCTCCTGCAGCTGGCTGACGGGCCGAAAGCTGTTGCAGACGGACCACTTGGCCGCTGCCTGAAGCGCGGCTGGTGTCGTCTTGCAGGTCCCATCCCCAACAGTTGGAAGGATGTCGGGCGCGAGAATGGTGAAGCTCCTTGCTTCGAGCTGACGGAAGCCGGGCGCGCGATCCTTGAACAGGGTGCAGCGCGCTAGGGCGCTTCATGCCTTTATGACGGCTTTTCTGTCCTTTGTGGCGGATCGTCAAAGTAAGCTGTTCTTTGTCCCTTCAAAACTCGGGGCATCCCGAGCCAGAGATTCGCAAGGCGAAAATCAGAAGAGCCATACAAATCAGAGGCCCTGAAGCAACATTCTGCCGAAGCTGGTCTTGTTGCCCGGTTATCTGGCAAAGAAGTTCAATCGCGCTCTGCATCGAGAATTTTGCGCAAAGCGGCGAGCCGCGGGATGAGCTCCGAGATCTCTCCTGGATCGCATTTCAGGAGCAGGTCGTTAGCCCAGGGGTCTTTCGCGGGACATGCGGGATGATGCAGGACGGGCTTCCTGATCGATGCCGCCCGTAGCGCCATCGCTCTGAAGCACCGTCGCTGCTTCAGACTGAGATGCTGGTTCCGCTCTGCTGCTGTTCAGCCGCGGGCCTGCCGGGGAGGCTGGTCGTTATCCTGTCGGAATAATGAGAAGAGGCCGAGATCAGCGGATGTGGATTGCCTCGCCATGACGTGCGCACGGCTGCTCGTCGTTTCCCCGAAAGCACGTCCTGCGCTGGTGACAACTTGCAGTGCTTGAGACCACCAAACCCGGATTGCGACGGGATCAACCTCCGGAACGTCGATGGGTGGGAGTATCCTGGAGCTTGTCATGCGCCCACCAGAGCATCCGTGTGGGGCTGGATGTAGGGCTGAAAAGCCAATCTTCCAAAAAGTCTATAAAAACAGATATTTACATGAAAAAATGGCGGACAGGGAGGGATTCGAACCCCCGATAGAGTTGCCCCTATGCCGCATTTCGAGTGCGGTGCTTTCAACCACTCAGCCACCTGTCCGCAGGCTTGTGCTTGTGATCTTCGGTTGAAGCGGCTGATGCGATACACGCGGGGCTGCTGAGTGACAAGCGCTTTTGCGCCGCAAGGGCTGTGAAAATCCCTGCCGGCGTGCGGCGCTGCCGGGCGGGCCAGCCGCTGGCATTGGAATGCGGCCCTGCTCTGGTCGAAAAGGTCTGACGGGTCGCCCTGAGGTGTTTGGATTGCCGGTCCGGCCGGTTTGGAAGGCTCCGGCTGCTCTGCGCACCGGCAGTGAGCAGCTTGCCTTCGGGCCAGTCGCATCGCGCGGGAGGCATAACTCTGGGAGGTTTTGCTTGACGATGGGCCGGGCCTCACGTATCGACCTGCCGACTTGGCGTGGGCTCTTTGTCCGCGCCACCTTATTTTGTGGGTGTGCATGAGGCCCCCATGAACCCAGCAGGCTGCCAAGAAGTCCATCCATACGGCCGCAAGGCTGTTGCGAGATGAGGCATCGAACAGGAGAACACCATGTTCGCAGTCATCAAGACCGGGGGCAAGCAATACCGCGTTGCTGCCAACGACCAGATTACCATCGAAAAGCTCATCGGTTCGGCCGGCGAGACGGTTGCCTTTGAACACGTGCTGATGCTGACGCGCGATGGCGTGACGACGGTGGGTGCGCCCACTGTGGCCGGTGCCTCCGTCGCTGCCGAGATCGTCGAGCAGGGTCGTGGCGACAAGGTCATCTCGTTCAAGAAGCGTCGCCGCCAGAACTCGAAGCGCAAGCGTGGCCACCGTCAGGACCTGACCGTGGTGCGCATCACCGACATTCTCACGGACGGCGCGAAGGTTACCGTTACGGCCAAGGTTCCCGTTGCTGCAGCCGCCCTTGCCGTCGCCGCCGCAGTTGCGCCGAAGGCTGCCAAGGCCAAGGCGTCCGCGCCCGCCGCTGGCGGCATGGACACCTCGAACCTGTCGCTCATCGCCGGCATCGGCCCGACGATCGAGAAGAAGCTCCGGGCAGCCGGCGTGCAGACCTGGAACGAGATCGCAGCCTGGACGGCTGACGATGTCGCGAAGTGGGATGCCGAACTGGCGCTCCGCGGCCGCGCGACGCGCGAAGAATGGGTTGAGCAGGCCAAGGAACTTCTCGCCGGCAAGCCGCCGCGCGCGAAGGCCGATCAGGCCGAACTGAAGTCGGGCAAGGATCTCTGAGCGCCACACGCCGCGTTCGGGATTTCACAAGAGATATCTGAGGAGTAACCCATGGCACACAAAAAAGCAGGCGGTTCGTCCCGCAACGGCCGCGATTCCGCCGGTCGTCGTCTTGGTGTCAAGAAGTTCGGCGATCAGGCCGTGATTGCTGGCAACATCATCGTGCGTCAGCGCGGCACGAAGGTGCGCGCCGGTGCCAATGTCGGCATGGGCGTGGATCATACCCTGTTCGCGCTTGCCGATGGCCGCGTGAAATTCGGCACCAAACTTGGCCGCGCGTTCGTAGCGGTTGTTCCGGCCCAAGAGGCCGCAGAGTAAAGGCGGAACAGGTTTCTTTCCCTGATCCGCCGGTCACATCGACCCGGCAGGATCAGGAGAGGAGCCCGCAAGGCCCGATCCAGATCAGGTGAGCAGGGAAGATGGCACCAGAACCCCGTCTTCCCTGTTTGCATGTTCGATGCCCGATCTGGAGGGTGCCATGGCTGATCCCGAAACGTTTGAAGAGCCCGGTTCGTCCGGCCCGCATGCCCCGGCCAGCCACCTGGCCGCCGGCGCACCGGCACCGCTGTTTCCTGACCTGACGCGCGACGATGTGTTCCGGCTGGAGACGCCGCGGCTTTGGCTGCGCTGGCCACGCCACAGCGATACGGCTGCGTACAGAGCCTTCGCCGGACTGAAGCAGGTGGCCGAGATGACCGGATCGTGGCCACACCCGCTGCCCGAGGGCGAAGTCGAACGGCGGATCTTCGAAGCTCGGAAGGCCAATGCCACTGGCACCAGCCTCATTCTGGCACTGACGCCGCGCGCCCGGCCCAATCATCAGATCGGTGTGATCGCGATCAGTCGCGGCAAGCTGCCGGGGCGCGAGCAGGATGTCGAGATCGGCTACATGCTGCATCCGGAGTTCTGGGGGCAGGGGCTGATGATCGAGGCGGCGCAGGCGGTGCTGAACACCGTTTTCGGCTACACCGCAGCGCCGGCGGTGAATGCCTGGACACGCGTGGTCAACCCGGCCTCCCGCCGCCTGCTCGAGAAGTGCGGCTTCCGTCACAACGGCTCGGCGTTGCGCGATCTGCCGGCTCGCGGCGGGATGCTGCCTTGCGATGCGTTCGTGCTCGATCGCAAGACCTGGGCTGCGCTGGTCAACTGGCGGCAGTCGGCCCCGGTGCTGCCGCAATCCGGGCCACAGGTGAATCTGGCAGTCCGCGCGCAGCCGGGCATGCCCTTCGGCAAGGTCGCTGGTTTGTCCGCGGGCGGCGTCATCCCGTCCGGTGGGGGCCTGACATGTGCGTGAGAGCGGCATCCGGGCCTTGCCCAGGCGCGTAACAGAGTAACGACACAGGAGACCTTGATGCATCGACGAGACCTGATCCTTGGCGGGGCTGCGAGCCTCGCCACCCTTGCGGCCGGAGCCGGAGCCCATGCCGCGGGCCAGCGTCTCGTGCTGCACGAATGGTTCCGTGGTCCGACCCACGCAGTTGGCCGTTTCCGCAACAACTTCACCGGCGATGAGCGCAAGCTGGCCGTCGATCTCATGGGCCGGTGGAACGGGCGGGTGCTGTCCCTGTTCGAGGACTTCTTCTACGCCGACGGCGAGCGTGACCAGAAAACCTGGTTCTTCGAGCGCGTTGGCGAAGGTCGCTACATCGGCAAGCGCGATGACGTGGTCGCGCCGGCCGATGTGACCACACCACAGCCGGACACGGTGCGCTTCGGCTACACGGCCGACCTGAAGCTGGCGTCGGGCGTACAGCGGCTGGATTTCGACGACACGCTGACCTTGCGGGCTGACGGCACCGTCTTCAACAAGGCCTATGTCTCGCGGTTTTTCATTCCGCTCGGTGATGTCGAACTGGTGTTCCGCAAGGGCCGCTTGCCGGCGCGGCTCAAGCGCACGGGCGGTGCCTGAGGCTTTCCGTCCCAGTTGCGGCACCGGCCTCGTGCTGATGTGTTCGGGGGAGCACGATGACCCAGATGCCCGGCACCGTGCCGCGCCTCGCGCTGATTGATCTGGCCCGGGGGCTCGCCCTCGTGGCCATGGGCGTGTTCCATCTTGCCTGGGATCTGTCCCATCTCGGATTCATCGCCACGGATGTCGCGTTGCATCCGGGCTGGCGGCTTTTCAGCCAGTCCATCGCGGCGGCGTTTCTCGCGCTGGCCGGCATCAGCCTTTCGTTGGCCCATTCGCAGGGCGTTCGGGTCGCGGCATTCTGGCGGCGTGTGGCGGTCGTTGCCGGTGCGGCAGCGCTGGTGACGGTGGGGACCTGGCATGTCATGCCGCAAGCCCCTGTCTTCTTTGGCATCCTGCATTGCATCGCGGCCGGAACCATTCTGGCGCTGCCCTTCGTCCAGGTGCGCTGGTGGCTGACGGCGCTGGCAGGCCTGGTGGTCCTGGCTGTGCCGCTTGTGCTGCCGCTGCCGGCTGTCGATGGGTGGCAGGCGGGAATGGAAAGCTCGCGCCTCAGTGGCCTGTGGCAGCATCTGGGCCTGACATCCGACGGGCCTGTCGCGGTGGATTTCGTGCCGCTCGTGCCGTGGTTCGGCATCATGCTCGTCGGGGTCGCCGCTGGCTCATGGATGGTCAGGCACGGCCCGGTCGGGGCGCTGGCTGCCATCCCGCTGCCACCTGGGGGGCAAGCGCTGGTCTGGGCGGGGCGGCGCAGTTTGCCAATCTATCTGCTGCATCAGCCCGTGCTGCTGGGCAGCCTGATGCTGCTGGCGATGCTCGCGCCGGGGCTGACGATCACGCCGGCGCAGCGTGCGGAAGCCGGCTTTGCGCGCGATTGTCTGGCCCAATGCCGGGTGAGCCGCAGTGCCGAAACCTGCCGGCAGGCTTGCGGCTGTGTGCTGGACGAACTTCGGAAAGACCCGGCACTGCTGGCGCAGGCGCTCGGGCTACAGGAGGCCGCACCGGGCACCGATGCCGCCATCCAGACGCGTGCCGCGATGTGTTTTGCTCGCAGTGACAGGCGCTGAATGCCTCTCAAGGTACGCAGGAGCCGCATAAACATTGACCTTGCCGGCCATTCGGACCAAACGAAGCCGGTTGCGAGTGGAAACCGATGAAATTTCTCGATCAGGCAAAAGTCTACATCAAGGCCGGTGACGGCGGAGCGGGGTGCATCTCGTTCCGGCGTGAGAAGTTCATCGAGTTCGGCGGGCCGGATGGCGGCGATGGCGGGCGCGGCGGCGATGTCTGGGCCGAGTGCGCCGACGGGCTGAACACGCTGATCGATTTCCGCTACGCCCAGCACTTCAAGGCCAAGGTGGGCGGCCACGGCATGGGTGCGCTGCGGGCCGGCGCGAAAGGCGCCGATGTGGTGCTCAAGGTGCCGCCGGGAACGCAGGTCTTCGAGGAAGACGGCGAGACCCTGATCGTCGACATCACAAAGCCTGGCGAGCGCGTGCTGCTGGCGCGCGGCGGCAATGGCGGTTTCGGCAATGCCTACTTCAAGACATCCAGCAATCAGGCGCCCCGCCGCGCCAACCCCGGTCTGCCGGGCGAGGAAGCCACGATCATCCTTCGGCTCAAGCTGATCGCCGATGCCGGCCTTGTCGGTCTGCCGAATGCCGGCAAGTCGACATTCCTCGCCACGGTCACGGCGGCGCGGCCCAAGATCGCGGATTATCCGTTCACGACGCTTCATCCCGGCCTCGGGGTCGGCAATGTCGACACGCGCGAATTCGTGCTGGCTGACATTCCGGGGCTGATCGAGGGCGCCCATGAAGGCTCCGGCCTCGGCGACCGGTTCCTCGGTCACATCGAGCGCTGCCGGGTGCTGCTGCATCTGGTCGATGGCACCTGCGAGCACGCCGGCAAGGCCTACAAGATCGTCCGCAAGGAACTCGAAGCCTATGGTGGCGAGCTGACCGACAAGCCGGAAATCGTGGCACTGTCGAAAGCCGATGCGCTCGATCCCGACACGTTGAAGGATCAGGTCGCACGGCTGAAGCGGGCGGCGGGGCGCAAGCCGATGGTGCTGTCATCGGCTTCGGGTCTCGGGGTGCAGGAGGCGCTGCGGGCGCTGCTGGCCATCATCGACGAGGCCCGCGCCGATGAAGCGCGCGAGAACGCACCGGCCATCGACACCGGCTGGCGACCGTGAGGCGCACGCCGCAAATTGCGTCCTGCGCTCAACCTGTGCTGGCGCCAACCACCCTCGCGATCACCAGAAGCCACCACGATGTCACGAGAACAGACAACCCCGTCCCAGATCGCGCCCCAGATCTCGCAGTTCCGGCGCATCGTCATCAAGGTCGGCTCGGCGCTGCTGGTTGACCGGGCGCGCGGCCGGGCACGGCATGGCTGGCTGGCCGCGCTGGCCGAGGATATCGCGGAACTCCATGGCCGGGGCGCTGACGTGCAGGTGGTTTCCTCTGGCGCCATCGCGCTCGGGCGCACCTTGCTGGGCATGCCGGCGGGAGCCCTGAAGCTGGAGGAAAGCCAGGCCGCTGCTGCTGTCGGCCAGATCGCTCTGGCACGCACCTGGGCCGAGGCGCTTGGCCATCATGGCATCACGGCAGGCCAGATCCTGGTGACGCTCGCCGACACCGAAGAGCGGCAGCGCTACCTCAACGCGCGGGCCACCATCGGGCGACTGCTGGAGATGCGCGCAGTTCCAGTGATCAACGAGAACGACACCGTGGCGACCAGCGAGATCCGCTATGGCGATAATGACCGGCTGGCGGCGCGCGTGGCGACCATGACGGGCGCCGATCTGCTCGTACTGTTTTCCGATATCGACGGGCTCTATACCGCCCCGCCGGCGTCTGATCCCGCAGCCGAGCATATCCCCGTTGTGCCCCGCATCACGGCCCGCATTGAGGCGATGGCAGGGGGCGCGGCGTCGGAGCTGTCGCGCGGGGGCATGACCACCAAGATCGAGGCTGGCAAGATCGCGGTCTCGGGCGGCACGCACATGCTGATCGCCGATGGTCGGCCTAAGAACCCGCTTGCCGCGATTGCCAACGGTGCCCGCTGCACATGGTTCCTGTCGGCGTCGACGCCTGCCACGGCGCGCAAGACCTGGATCGGCGGCACGCTGGAGCCGCGCGGAGTTGTGCATGTCGATGCCGGCGCGGCGCGCGCCCTGATGACCGGTGCCAGTTTGCTGCCGGTCGGGGTCAGCAAGGTCGAGGGCGACTTCCAGCGCGGCGATGCGGTCGTGATCCGCGATGCTGCCGGCACCGAGCTTGGCCGGGGGCTCGTTGCCTATGACATTGCCGAGGCGAGGCTGGTGATGGGCAAGCCCTCGCGCGAGATCGAGGCTGTGCTCGGGCATCCGGGGCAGGCCGAGATGATCCACCGGGACGACATGGCGCTCGTGATCGGCTAAGATGAGCCTGCCCAGGGCGCGATGTGAGGCGATGATGAACCAGATGGCACCGATCAAGCCTGCCGCGGACGGGAGCGCAGGCGATCTTGCAGTCATGTTGGCCGACATGGGCCAGCGCGCGCGCAAGGCCCAGCGTGCCGTGATGCTGGCCAGCCCGGCCCAACGCAGTGCAGCGCTGGTTTCGGCGGCGTCCGCCATTCGTCATGAGGCGGATGCAATCCTGGAGGCCAATGGCCGCGACCTTGAGGATGCGCGGGCCAATGGCCAGAACGCCGCCTACATCGACCGGCTGATGCTCGACCGGACCCGCATCGAGGGCGTGGCGCGGGCCGTCGAGGACATCGCAGCCTTGCCTGACCCTGTCGGCAAGGTGCTGGCCCGTTTCGAGCGGCCCAACGGCCTGTTGATCGAACGCGTGGCCACGCCTCTTGGGGTGATCGCCGTGATCTTCGAAAGCCGGCCTAATGTCACTGCCGATGCCGGTGCGCTTTGCCTGAAGAGCGGCAATGCTGCCCTGCTGAGAGCCGGTTCGGACAGCTTGCGAACGTCGCTGGCGCTGGCCGGGGCCGTGCGCTCCGGGATCGCGGAAGCGGGTCTGCCTGCCGATGCGATCCAGCTTGTGCCAGTGCGCGACCGTGATGCGGTCGGTCATATCCTTGCTGGGCTGGGCGGCACCGTTGATGTGGTGGTGCCACGCGGAGGCCGCAGTCTCGTCGAGCGGGTGCAGGCCGATGCGCGCGTGCCGGTGTTCGCCCATCTCGATGGCAACTGCCATGTCTATGTCCATGCCGGCGCTGACCTCGCGATGGCCAAGGCGGTGGTGCTCAACGCCAAGCTCAGGCGCACAGGCGTGTGCGGATCGGCGGAGACGCTGCTGGTAGATCGCCAGATTGCCGCCTCGCACCTCAAGCCCCTCATCGGCATGCTGCTGGATGCGGGTTGCGCGGTGCGCGGGGATGAGGCTGTTCTCGCTGCCGACGCCCGGGTCATGCCCGCCACCGAGGCGGACTGGGCGACCGAGTATCTCGATGCCATCATCGCGGTAAGGGTCGTCGATGGTCTCGATGAGGCCATCGCGCATGTCGAACGCTACGGCTCCCACCACACGGATGCGATCATCACCCATGACGAGGCCGTTGCGGCCCGTTTTCTGGCGGAGGTGGACTCAGCCATCGTGATCCACAATGCCTCCACCCAGTTCGCGGATGGCGGCGAGTTCGGCTTCGGTGCGGAAATCGGCATTGCCACCGGGCGCATGCATGCGCGCGGGCCAGTCGGCGTCGAGCAGTTGTGCTCGTTCAAGTACCGCTTGCTGGGTAGCGGCCAGATCAGGCCGTGATGGTGGGCTGTTCTTGCCTGTCGGGTGAAGCCTGATGATGCCACGGTCTGCCATTTACGCCGGCCTGCCGCCGCATGCTCCCGGGTTGCGGATCGGCCTGCTTGGCGGCTCGTTCAACCCTGCCCATGACGGTCACCGCATGGCCTCGCTGACGGCCTTGCGCAAGCTCGGGCTCGATCAGGTCTGGTGGCTGGTGACACCCGGTAACCCCCTGAAGGACAACCGGGCGCTGCCGCCGCTCAGCCAACGCATGCAGGCTGCCGCCGCCGTGGCCAACCATCCCCAGATTGCGGTGACCGGTGTCGAGGCCGGTCTCGGTACGCGCTTCACGGCACAGACGCTGACGGCGCTCAAGGCGCGCTGTGCCGGCGTACGGTTCATCTGGCTGATGGGCTCGGACAATCTGGCCCAGTTCCATCGCTGGCAGAACTGGCGCGGCATCGCCCGCCTGATGCCGCTTGGCATCATCGACCGGCCCGGCACGACCCACCAGGCCACGCGCTCACGTGCCGCCGTGGCGCTCGGGCGCTGGCGCCTCGATGAGAGCGACGGGCTGCTGCTGGCCACGGAAAACGCACCGGCATGGATGTTCCTGCATGGCCGCCGGTCGGCTTTGTCGTCAACGGCCCTGCGCGGACGTTGAACCCGGGCCGCCGACGCGGTATGGTAAGGCCAGACGCGAAGCCCCCCGTTCGCGCAGACAGCAAGAGGATATCCCGCTGAGTACGCCAACCGTGACTGAACCGGTCAAGAAACCGCGGCGCAAGTCGACAACTCCGGCACAAGGTGCCCTGGCTGCTTCCTCAAAGGTGACATCCGCCGCAAAGGCACGCGCCGCGAAGGCTGCGGCCGCAACGCCTGAATCCGACCTGGCGACCGTGCCACCATCCGATACGCTCAAGCTGGCGACACATGCCATCGAGGAGATGAAGGCCGAGGAGACGATCGTCATCGACCTTCAGGGCAAGACCTCGATCGCCGACCACATGATCATCACGTCGGGGCGCTCCAACCGTCATGTCGGTTCAATTGCCGACGAGGTGGTCAAGGTGCTGAAGCAGGCCGGCCATCCCTCGCCGCGCATCGAAGGCGTACCGCATTGCGACTGGGTGCTGGTCGATTGCGGTGACGTGATCGTGCATGTCTTCCGGCCAGAGGTGCGGACCTTCTACAATCTCGAGAAGATGTGGGGCGTGGATCGCCCGACCGAGCTGGCCGCAGGCTGAGCGGTCCGCCGTCATGCGGCTCGCTGTTGTGGCCGTGGGCCGTCTGAAGGATGGCCCGGAGCGTGAGCTGTGCCAGCGTTATGCCGGGCGCATCAGCGAGATCGGCCGAAGCCTCGGCTTTTCTGGCCCCGATCTGGTGGAACTGGCGGAAAGCCGTGCCCGCCGCGAGGATGACCGCAAGCGGGAGGAAGCCGATCTGATCGGCGCGCGCGTGCCGGCAGGCCTGCTGATCGTGCTCGATGAACGCGGCACGAGCCTGCCAAGTCCTGATTTCGCCGCGCGCCTCGGACGCGAGCGCGATGCCGGTAGTCCTGCCGCAAGCTTCGTGATCGGCGGGGCGGACGGCCTCGATGCCAGCCTGCGTGACCGCGCTGCCGTCAGGCTGTCCTTCGGCGCGCTGACCATCCCTCACCAGATTGTCCGGGTGCTGGTGCTGGAACAGATCTATCGGGCGCTGACAATCCTCAGTGGCCACCCCTATCATCGCGGCTGATTAACCGGCTGATTCGATGACAGCGTGCCACCCATCTCGGCATCTTCGCCGGCTGCGCAACCGCTTCCGAGCCGTGGCGCTGGCTTGCTGCGCCCTGATGCCCGCCAGCCTGTCACCTGGTTCCGTGCTGCCGTTGGTGGCCGTTCAGCTTGGCCTTCTAACTGGCGCGTGGGCCCAGGGCACGGCCGAGCCGGATGACAGGGCGCGCGAAGCCGAGATCAAGCGTAGCCAGCGCGCCGAGCGCGACGCGGAACTGAAAGCCGTCGAGGAACGCCTGGCGCGCAATGCCGAGGTGCGCAGCAGGCTCGATGCCGAGATCCGCGAGATCAGGGTCGACCGAGGCCGCCTCAATGCCGCGCTGATCGAAGCAACCCGGCGCTCGCAGGCGATCGAGACGCGTGTTGCTGCGATCGAGGAGAGGCTCTCCGTGCTGGCATCGAGCGAGCAGGGCATCCGGCGGTCTCTGGAGGGGCGCCGCGGGCTGATCGGCGATGTTCTGGCGGCCTTGCAGCGCATGGGCCGGCGGCCGCCTCCGGCTGTGCTGGTCAGGCCGGAGGATGTGCTGGAAGCGGTCCGCGCCTCGATCCTGATGGGGGCGGTGATCCCCGAATTGCGGCTGGAGGCGGAGACGCTCGCCGCCGACCTCGGCGAACTGGTGCGGCTGCGCGAGCAGACAGCAGCCGAGCGCGGGCGCGTGGCGGCGGAATTCGATCAGCTTGCCGGCGAGCGGCAGCGTATTGCCGCTCTCGTTGCTGCCCGCACGGCACGCGAGTCGGCTGCCGCGAGCGAGGCCGATGCTGCCCAGAGGCGCGGGACCGAGATTGGCCGCGAGGCGGCCAGCCTGCGCGAACTGATCGACCGGCTCGAAAACGAGATCAATGCTGCCAGCCGGCAGGCCGAGGATGCGCGCCGCGCTGCCGAGGCGCAGAGCCGGGAGACGCGCGAGCGCATGGCGCAACTGGCGTTTCGCGACCCGTCGCGCCTCGCACCGCAGGCGGCTTTCCAGGACCTGCGCGGGTTGCTGCCGCAGCCTGTGGCAGGATCACAATTGCGTGCGTTCGGAGCCCCGGCAACCCTCGGACAACAGACGCGCGGTGAGAGCTATCTGGCCCGCCCCGGCGCGCTGGTTGCCGCGCCCGCCGATGGCTGGGTGGCGTTTTCCGGCCCGTTTCTGACATTTGGGCACATGGTGATCCTGCAAATGGGAGGTGGTTACCATATCCTGCTGGCGGGAATGCGCCGCACCGACGTGGTGCGTGGCCAGTTTGTCCTGGCCGGCGAGCCGGTGGGCGTGCTCGGCGACGGACCAGAGGGGGCTGCGACCGTATTGGGGGATGGCAATGGCCAGCCAATTCTCTATGTTGAATTTCACAAGGACGGTCGTTCGATCGATCCTGGGCCATGGTGGGCACGAACTCAGGTCAACAAGGTTCGCGGATGATGATGCGCAAGATTTCACTGCTGACGGCAGGAGCCCTGATGGGCGCGGGTATCGCGGTGGTGACGCTGCGGACAGATCTGATGAGCGCGACAAGCGCGGTGGCGGCCAATGCCGAGACCTACCGCAGCCTCAACCTGTTCGGCGATATCTTCGAGAAAATCCGCAACGACTACGTCGAGAAGCCTGACGAGCGCAAGCTGATCGAGGCGGCCATCAATGGCATGCTGACCTCGCTCGATCCCCATTCGGGCTATCTCGATCCCAAGAGCTTCCGCGACATGGACATCGACATGCGTGGCCGCTTCGGCGGCCTCGGCATCGAGGTGACGATGGAAGAGGGTGTGCTCAAGGTCGTGACCCCGATCGACGACACGCCGGCCTTCCGCGCCGGCATCATGACCAATGACCTGATCCGCGAGATCGACGGCGACGCCGTGCAGGGCCTGACCCTGACGCAGGCCGTCGAGAAGATGCGCGGTCCCGTCAATTCCAACGTCAAGCTCAAGATCGAACGCCCGGGCCGCAAGGAACCGCTGGAATTCACCCTGACCCGCTCCGACATCGTCGTGCCGGCTGTGCGTGCGCGAATGGAAGGTGAGGATGTGGGCTATATCCGCATTTCGACCTTCTCCGAGCAGACCTTCGACGGCCTGCGCAAGGGCATCGAGAAGGCCATTGCCGATGCGCCCGGTGACAAGCTCAAGGGCTTCATCATCGACCTGCGCAACAACCGCGGCGGCAGGCTCGATCAGGCGGTGCTCGTCTCTGATGCCTTCCTCGATCGGGGCGAGATCGTCTCGACGCGCGGTCGCAACACCGACGAGACGCAGCGTTTCAGCGCCAAGCCTGGCGACCTGACGCGTGGCAAGCCGGTGATCGTGCTGATCAATGGCGGCTCGGCCTCGGCGGCGGAAATCGTGGCTGGCGCGATCCAGGATCACAAGCGTGGCCAGGTGATGGGCACGCGTTCGTTCGGCAAGGGCTCGGTGCAGACCATCATCCCGATGGGTTCCAACGGGGCGCTTCGTCTGACCACGGCGCGCTACTACACGCCATCCGGCAAGTCGATCCAGGCCAAGGGTATCGACCCTGATCTGGTCGTGCTCCAGGAAATCCCCGATGAGCTGAAGGGCAAGGACGAAACCAAGGGCGAGGCTGGCCTCAAGGGGCACCTGTCAGGTGCCGCCGGCACCAAGCCGGAAGAGGAAAAGTCTGGCTCGTCCTCTTACATTCCGACCGACAAGGCCAAGGACAAGCAGCTCAACGCGGCCTTGGATCTGCTGCGCGGCATCAAGCGCGATGCGGCTGCGCCGAGCGATCCGGCGACGCCAGCCACCAAGCAGAACTGACGGCCGCGTCTCTGCGGTCTGGCCTGCCCGCCACATCGGGCGCGCGGTGATCGATCTGCCTTCTTCCAAACGGCGCCGTGCCTTTCGCATGGTGCCGTTTGTGCTTTGGTACCCATAAGGCAGCATCGCCGATGGCCGGTCTCGACGTGGCCTTTGCAAAGCATCAGAGTGACAGTCTGCGTGCGAAACTGATTCGCGCGCCTTGACCGCGTGGGGCAAACGGACTTTGGCGGATATTCCGACATCCGATCTGCAAAAGCCGCTGGGCAAAGCCCGGAATGCGCAGGCGCGGCGGTCCATGCCACGTTGGCTGCCCTCCGCGCTGGCTGCCGTGCCGCTGGCTGTGCTGCTTGGCGGCGGGCTCTATGTCGGACTTGTCAGCCATCCCGATGGTGGCAGGCCACGTGCTTCTGCCTCGATTGCCGACGCGCCGGCGCCGTCGGGGCCGCAGTTCAGTTTCTCCGCGCAAGACGCCGGCCAACAAGTCGCTCCGGCGCCGAAGGAATCGTCCGCAGGGCAACTCGAACAGGATTCGGGTGTGCGGGTGCTCCGGCCAAGTGGGACAGACAGCCCGAACTCCGTGATCATCCGCGTGCCGGACTCGGGCGTGGTGCGCCTCGCGGCCGCGCCCGACAGGCGGCTCACAGAGCGCAGCCGGCACGGCATCCTGCCGCGCATTGGTGATGATGGCGCGCGCCCGTCGCAGGTCTATGCGCGCCCCGTGGCACCGAATGTGGCCGCCGCTCCGGTGCGGGTTGCGATCCTGATAGGGGGGCTCGGTATCAGCGCGTCTGCCACAGCGGATGCGATTTCGCGCCTTCCGGGTGAGGTCAGCCTCGCCTTTGCGCCTTATGGCGGCGATCTTGAAAAGCTCGCACAGCGCGCGCGCGGCGACGGTCACGAGATCTTCCTTCAGGTTCCGATGGAGCCATTCGACTACCCCGACAACGATCCGGGGCCACACACGCTGATTACGTCCCAGCCTGCGCCCGACAATCTTGAGCGGTTGCGGTGGGTGATGAGCCGGATCGTTGGCTATGTCGGTATCGTCAATTTCATGGGCGGGCGTTTCATGTCCGATGAGAGCGCGCTCTCCCCGATGATGCGCGAATTGGCCGAGCGCGGATTGATGATTGTCGATGATGGCTCGTCGGGCCGCAGCCTGATGTTGCCTGCGGCGACAGGCTTGCGCGCATCGGCGCTCAAGGCCGATCTGGTGCTGGATCTCACCCAGCGGACCGATGCGATCGACCGGGAACTGGCCCGGCTCGAACAGCAGGCCCGCGAGAAGGGTTTCGCCGTCGCCTCGGCCAGCGCCCTGCCGCTGACCATTGACCGGGTGTCGCGCTGGGCACGCACGCTTGAGCAGCGCGGCATCAAGCTGGTGCCGGTGAGTTCCATCGGGCAGTCCAGGGTGCAGACCACAGGCTCGATCCGGTGAGCACGCCGCGAGCGCCCAGGAACTACCGACCTTGCGTCGGTCTGGCGCTGTTCAACCGGCAAGGCCGGGTGTTCGTCGGACGCCGTGCGGGGTTCGGCGATGCGGCCTGGCAAATGCCACAGGGCGGCATCGATCCCGGAGAGAGCCCGCTTGAGGCCGCCATCCGGGAGCTGCGCGAGGAAACAGGCGTCGTCACGGCCCGGTTGCTGGCGGAAAGTCCTGACTGGTTATGCTATGATCTGCCGGACGCCGCGCGCAAGTCCGCCTGGAAAGGCCGTTTTCTCGGGCAGGCGCAGCGCTGGTTCGCCTTCCGGTTCGAGGGCGACGAGGCCGAGATCAACGTTCTCGCACCACCCGGCGGACACAAGCCGGAGTTTGATGCCTGGCGCTGGGAAGCTCTCGAACATACGCCCGCCTTGATCGTCGATTTCAAGCGACCGGTCTATCACGAGGTCGTCAAACTATTTGCCGGCTTCGCGAATTCAAACTAGTGTCATGGTTCTTAAACATTGAAGGCCCATTCTCTCGCGATGACCGATTCGGTTGAAAGGCTTTATCAGGCGGTGCTGGCGGCGCGGGCGCGCGATCCGGCCTATTCCCGCACGGCAAAGCTGATCAACGAAGGCATGCCGAAAATGGCCAAGAAGCTGGCCGAAGAGGCCATCGAGGTCGGGCTTGATGCGGTTCAGGGCAACCGCGAGGCCGTCATCCTCGAAAGCGCCGACCTGATCTACAATCTTGTCGTCGTGCTGTCGGAAGCCGGGATCACGCCAGCCGAAATCTGGCGCGAGATGGACCGGCGCGAGCAGCTTTATGGCATTGCCGAAAAATTGCCGAAAGTGCGCGGCGATGGGCAAGCCGCCCGACCGATCCCCTTCGTGCCACCGGTCAAGGTCAGGCGCTGAGAAGGACGGCTCTGCGGCCGTCTTGCTGCGCTGCCCTGACGGAAGTCGAGCCCGTAACGCCGGGATTGCGCCGCCATCGCGCCTCACCTGATCCTGCTTGGTGATTTTCCTGGATGAGGCGCTGCGCTCAGCGCAACGAAATCGTCATTTTATGCTTGCCATGATCCGGTCGTGATTCTAGTTCGTAATGAGAATGAACGTTCATTCTCATCCAGCATCCGACCGTCCATGAACCAGCACACGTTGCTTCAGCCCGATCATCGCACGCGCATTCTCGACGCCGCGCATCGCTGTTTCGTGCGCTCCGGGTTCCACCGGGCGACGATGCAGGACGTCGCCGCCGAAGCCGGCATGAGCGCGGGCAACATCTATCGCTACTTCGCCTCCAAGGATGCGATCGTCGCTGGCCTGAGCGCGCGCGACAGGGCCGACATTGCACACGCCTTCGCTGGCATGCGCGATGCGGAAGACCCGTTCGCCGCGATCACCGCCATTGCGCGCCGGTATCTCGTTGATGATCCGCGCGAGAAGGCGATTTTCCTGATCGACCTGTGGGTCGAGGCGGCCCGCAATGTGGGACTTGCCGCGATCTGCCGCGATTGCGAGGACGACATCAAACGCTGGATATGCCTGTCGCTGTCCGATCTGGTCAGCAAGGGCAAGGCCGATCCCAGGCTGGATGTCGAAGCGCTCGTTGACCTTCTGATGTGCCTGTCCGACGGGCTTTTCGCCCGCCGCGCCCGCGAGCCCGATTTCGATGCGGCACCCCACATGGACCATCTCGGCGAAATCCTGCGCCTGGCCTGTAGTGGCCAGATGCAATCGGTGCTGCGGCCGGACGGATGCCCACCTGCCAGCGCCCGGCCCGCTCACGCTGAGCCTCGATTGCCCACACCCGATTTGCCGACAACTGCCCACACTGCTCACGACTGGCCTGCCGCATCCCCGGCACCGGAAGACGTGACATGATTGCCCGGAGAGCCTTCGTGAACCGCCCATCTCATGCCCTTTTGCCGACAACCTCCGGCGTTGCCATCTCCCTTTCGCTGGTTCTCTCCCTTGCGCTGCTTGCTCCGCTTGCCGCTGGTCCTGCTGCAGCGCAGGGCGCCAACCCGGCGGTGATCCAGCCGCGCCCGCCCAGCATCACGGTGGCGCAGGTGGAGCGGCGGGAAATCACCGCAAGTGTGCTTGTCTCGGGCAATGTCATCGCGCGTGACGAGGTGCTGGTTGTGCCCGAGGTCGATGGCCTTGCCGTGCAGGAAATCCTGGCCGAGGAGGGCGATGTGGTGAAGGCTGGCCAGGTGCTGGCCCGCCTCAATCGCGCCGCGCTTGATGTGGCGCTGGCCCAGAACACTGCTGCTCTGCAGCGCGTGACGGCCACAATTGCGCAGGCCCGGGCCCAGATCACGGAAGCCGAGGCCGTCAAGGTGCAGGCCAACAATGCGCTCAGCCGGGCACAGGCCCTGCGCAGCGACGGCATCACCAGCGCCGACACGTTCGACCAGCGCCTGTCTGCCTCGCGCACCGCCGATGCCCGCCTGATCTCGGTGCGTCAATCCCTCGCCATTGCCGAAGCCGAGCAGGCTTCGTCCGAGGCCCAGCGCCGGGAAATCGAGTTGCGCATCGCCCGCAGCGAGATCAAGGCCCCCCACGCCGGGCTGATCAGCCGGCGCAACGCCAAGCAGGGTGCCATTGCCGGGATGGCGGCACCTGAACCCCTGTTCCGGATCATTGCCGATGCCGCCGTCGAGCTCGAAGCGGAGGTGCCCGAGGCGGACATTCCGCGGCTTGCTATTGGCCGGCCGGTCGATGTCACGCTTGCAGGCAGTGCCCAGCCGGTGGCCGGGACGATCCGCCTGATCTCGCCGGAGGTCGACCGCATGACGCGTCTTGGCAAGGTTCGCATTGCCCTGCCAGCCGCCTCGGCGAGATCGGTCGGCGCCTTCGCGCGCGGCCTCATCGAGATTGACCGGCGCGTGGGCCTGACCGTGCCCGTGTCCGCCGTCAACTATCGCCGCGACCTTGCCACCGTTCAGGTGGTCGAGGCCAACACCGTGCATATCCGCCCGGTGCGCATCGGTCTTTCAGGCCAGGGGCGCATCGAGTTGCTGGACGGCGTGAAGGAAGGCGACATCGTCGTGGCTCGCGCTGGAACGTTCCTTCGGGAGGGCGACATCATCACGCCGGTTCCGCAGGCCACACCGACAGCCAACCCGGCGCAGGCGCGCGCCTCGAGCGTGAACTGAAAGGATCGCGGCCATGAGCATCAATGTCTCGTCCTGGTCGATCCGCAAGCCCGTTCCGGCGGTGCTGCTGTTCTTCGTGCTGTGCGTGCTCGGCATCATGAGCTTCATGAAGCTGCCGGTCACGCGCTTCCCTAACATCGATATCCCGCTGGTTTCGGTGGTGGTCACGCAGTCCGGTGCCGCGCCGTCCGAGCTCGAAACCCAGATCACCAAGCGTGTCGAAGACGCGGTGGCCAACATCGCCGGCGCGAAGAAGGTGGTGTCGACCCTGACGGATGGCACCTCGCAGGTGCTGGTCGAGTTCCGCCTCGACGTGAACAGTGACCGTGCCCTCAACGACGTGAAGGACGCGATCGCCAAGATCCGCGCCGACCTGCCGCGCACCATCGACGAGCCGATCATCCAGAAGATCGATGTCGAGGGCCAGTCGATCCTGACCTATGCAGCCTCTTCACCGGGCAAGACTCTGGAGCAACTCTCCTGGCATGTTGACGATGTCATCGCCCGCGAGTTGCAGGGGCTCAAGGGCGTGGGCCGTGTCGACCGTTACGGCGGCGTTGACCGCGAGATTCGCATCTCGCTCGATCCGGACAGGCTGCTGGCGCTCGGCATCACGGCCGCCGAGGTCAACCGGCAGGTCAGGGCGACCAACGTCGATCTCGCCGGCGGCCGCAGCCAGATTGGCGGGCAGGAGCAGGCGATCCGCACACTGGCGGGCGCGCGCACGGTGGCTGACCTCGCCGACGCCAAGATTGCGCTCAGCGGCGGGCGCGAGGTGCGCTTGCGCGAACTCGGGACGGTGGAGGATTCCAACTCCGAGCCACGCAGCTTTGGGCGCCTGAACGGCCAGCCGGTCGTGTCCTTCGCGGTGTTCCGCTCGAAGGGGTCGAGCGAATTGTCGGTCAAGGAGGTCGTCGAGGCGCGTCTGGCCAAGCTGCGCACGCTTTATCCGGATGTGCAGATCCAGTCGATCGACGATGCGGTTGCTTTCACTTATGGCAACTACAAGTCGGCGATGGCGACGCTGCTCGAAGGCGCTGCGCTGGCGGTGCTCGTCGTGCTGCTGTTCCTGCGCAACTGGCGGGCTACGCTGATCACGGCCATCGCGCTGCCCCTGTCGGCAATCCCCACGTTCTGGGCCATGGACCTGATGGGCTTTTCACTCAATCTGGTCAGCCTTCTCGGCATCACGCTGGTCACCGGCATTCTCGTCGATGATGCCATCGTCGAGATCGAGAACATCGTGCGGCACATGAAGATGGGCAAGTCGCCCTACCGCGCAGCGATGGAGGCGGCGGACGAGATCGGGCTGGCGGTCATCGCGATCACCCTGACCATCGTGGCCATCTTCGCGCCGGTGTCATTCATGCCCGGCGTGGCGGGACAATACTTCAAGCAGTTCGGCCTGACTGTCGCTGTGGCGGTGCTGTTCTCGCTGCTGGTGGCGCGCCTGATCACACCGATGATGGCGGCTTATCTGATGCGCCCGGTCAAGCATGTGGAGCACAAGGACGGCTTCATCATGCGGGGCTATCTGAGCTTCCTCGCCCTCACGCTCAAGAGCTGGAAGCTCGGGCCGGGCCGGTTCAAGGTTCCGGTGTCCAATGCCTATCTGACACTGATCACCGGCGTTCTGTGCCTGGTGGTGTCTGTCTGGGCGACGTCGCTGCTTCCGACGGCGTTTATCCCGGATGAGGACAACTCGCGCATCGTGGCCAATATCGAGTTGCCGCCCGGCTCGACGCTGGAAGACACGCGCCTGACCACCGACGAGATCGTGCGCAGGCTGCGCGAGCGGCCAGAGGTGCGCCATGTCTTCGCGCTGGGCGGCAGTTCCGCCACTGGCCAGCGCGAGGTGCGGCGCGCGGCGCTCTACATCATCCTGGTGCCCAAGGGCCAGCGCAAGATCGCCCAGAAGGACTTCAAGGCCATCGTCGCCGCCACGCTGGGCGAGGTGCCAGATGTGCGCGCCTGGTATGTCAATGAGCGCGGCGAGCGCGAAATGGCATTCTCGATCATGTCGAAGGACGGCGATGCGCTGGCAGAGGCTGTGGCCCGCCTGGAAGCGCGGATGCGCAAGGTTGACGGCTTCCTGAACGTCGCTGCGTCCGGTGCCCTGACACGCCCCGAAATCCGCGTGCGTCCGCGGCTTGAGGAAGCTGGCGAGTTGGGCGTGACGCCCGAAGCCATCTCGGAAGCGGTGCGCGTCGCGACCATCGGGGATGCCGGTGCCAACCTCGCCAAGTTCAACACGGGCGACCGGTTGGTGCCGATCCGCGTCCAGCTCGACGAGGATGCCCGCACCGACATGGCCCGCCTGAAGGCGCTGCGCGTGACGAGTGCCACCGGCCGGTCGATCCCGCTCAGCTCTGTTGCCGACATCAGCTTCGGCGAGGGGCCGTCCTCGATCGATCGCTATGACCGCGTGAGGCGCTCGTCCATTGGCGCCGATCTCAAGCGTGGCCTCCCGCTTGGCACCGCGCAGGAGATCTTCAACGACATCGTCAAGGAAGTCGGGCTGCCGGACGGAGTCTGGGTGCAGCTCACCGGCGATGCCGAAATCCAGGGCGAAGTGGCATCCGGCTTCATCAACGCGATGGGCACGGGGCTGATGATCGTGCTGGCGGTGCTGATCCTGCTGTTCGGCTCGGTGTTCCAGCCGATCACCATCCTTCTGTCACTGCCCCTGTCATTCGGCGGGGTCGTGCTGGGTCTCTTGCTGACCAACAACGCCGTCTCGATGCCGGTCTATATCGGTCTGCTGATGCTGATGGGCATCGTCACCAAGAACGCGATCATGCTGGTCGACTTCGCGGTGGAGGCCGAGGCGCGCGGCGTGGAGCGGAAGGAAGCCCTGATGGATGCCGGCCACAAGCGGGCTAGGCCGATCGTGATGACCACCATCGCCATGGCGGCCGGCATGCTGCCCTCGGCCTACTCCCTCGGCGATGGCGGCGAATTCCGTGCACCGATGGCGATTGCCGTGATCAGCGGGTTGCTGGTCTCGACGATTCTCAGCTTGGTGTTCGTGCCATCGTTCTACGTGGTGATGGACGATCTGAGCCGGCTCGTCAGCCGGATGTTCGCGCCCTTCCTCGGCAAGAAGGAGGACGAGAGCACCTGGCAGCATGACGACCATCAGGCCACGGCCTTGCCTGACAATGTCAAGCCGATCCGTCAGGCGGCGGAGTGAGAGGCTACAGCCCGGAGACAGGGCCGATCAGAAATGGTCGGCCCGGATCACCTGAACGTCAGAGATCGTGACGATGCCGATCTGGCGCGCCAGAACCGAGTAGACCCGCTCCAGCACTGTGTCGGCCTTGGCGGCATCGACAATCGAGATCACCATCACCAGCCGGCCGGCATCTCCGGCGAGCCCCTCGGCGCTCCAGGTACCCTCGCTGCCCCGACCGGCCAACACGGGAACGATGGTGTAGCCGGTGACTCCGGCCTGATTGAGACGGTCCGTCAGCCGATGCAGTGCCGGTGCCTCAACGATGATCTCAAGGCGCTTCTTCAGATGCGTGACGACCATCGCGGGCCTCCAAGGATGTATGTCGTGTGCGGGCGCATCGTCGCTACTGCCCGACCCATGAGGCCAGGGCCAGATACAGCGGGATGCCCAGAGCGAGGTTGAACGGGAAGGTCACGCCGAGTGACAAGGTGAGATAGATCGCGGGCTTGGCTTCGGGCAGGGCCAGCCGCATGGCCGCCGGCACGGCAATGTAGGAGGCGGATGCCGTAAGCGTGATGAACAGCGCCGCCCCGCCCACTGACAGCCCCAGCGGCATCATCGCAAGTGTGGCGAGCCCTGCAGAGACCAGCGGCATGACGATGCCGAAGGCCAGCACCGGCGGCGACAGGTGCCGCGCGCCCTCGCGCATCCCGCGCCCGGCCACCAGCCCCATGTCCAGCAGGAACAGGCACAGGATGCCGCGGAATGGATCGACGATGAACGGCGCGATCATGGTCAGTCCCTTCGGCCCGGTCGCCCAGCCGATCAGGAACGAGCCGACCAGCATGACCACCGATGCGTTGAGACCGACCTCGCGGATCAGTGCGCCGGCGCTTTCGCCCTCTTCCTCGCGTGAGGGTCCGCGCGCGCGCCGCGCCAGAAGCAGTGCCGACAGGATGGCTGGTGTTTCCATCACCGCTGCCACGGCGACCAGAAAGCCCTCGAAGGGCAGCCCCTGACCCTGCACAGCCTCGATGCCCGCGACGAACGTGACGATCGAGATCGATCCGTAATGCGCCGAAACGGCCGCCGCATCGACCGGCGACAGGCGTGACACGGCCCTGAGGGCAAAATAGCCGATGACGGGGATGATGAAGGACAGGATCACGCCTGCCAGCATCACCCAGAGCATCAGCGCGGTGATGCCGGACTTCGCGACTTCGGCGCCGCCCTTGAAGCCGATCGACATCATCAGATAGAGCGCTAGCGTCTTGGCAACGGCCTCGGGAATGGTCAGGTCGGAGCGCGCCAGTGCCGCAGCAAGGCCCAGGGCAAAGAACAGCACCATGGGCGAGACAAGGTTCTGGGTGGCCAGGTCGAGAAGGCTCACGTCGCGGGCTCCCTGGCTTTTGCGTTCGCCCGCATTCCGGCGCGGACTGGTGTTGCGGTCTGGCAGGCGAACCGGGAAAGAGTGATCCGGATGCCTGCTTCAGGCTCTAGCCCAGCGCCCGACCCAGTCAATCGACCGGAGGTGTCAGGTCCACAGGTGTTTGCGGCACGCCATCACGGATGATGCCGCGCGCCAGCGGCAGGATCGCGGGCGGGATCAGCACTTCGGCACTTGCCGACAACTGGTCGAGCGGCCACCAGCGCACATCGAGCACCTCATCCTGATCGGTTTCAGCCAGCCTTGCGGTGTTGAAGTCCGCCGATGTGGTGCGCACCAGAAAGTAACGTTCATGGCAAAGGGCGGCGCGGGTGAAGACATCGTTGAGCGCTGTCCGCCGTGCCACCTCGCCGAGCAACGGCAAGCCTGTCAGGCCCACTTCCTCGTCCATCTCGCGCAGCGCTGCCTGTTCGGCGCTCTCGCCCGGCTCAATGCCGCCGCCCGGCGTGAACCAGAAATGCTTCAGTCCGGGATAGGTGCGCGAAGGTGTCGGCGGCGCGACGTACTGGATCAAGAGGAGACGATCCTCAGGATCGAGGATGATCAGCCGCGCGGTGGCCCGTTCAGGATAGCGCATGCTGGCTTCGGTCATGCTGCAATGTCCGCCAGCTTCGCCAGATCGACATTGCCCCCGCACAGCAGGATGCCGACCCGCTCGCTGGGAGCTGGGACATAGGCCCCGCACAGGATAGCGGCAAAGGCTGCTGCGCCGCCGGGCTCTGACGCGATGCGGAAATCCTGCCAGAGGGTCTTCTGGGCGAGCGTGATCGCTTCGTCCGGCACCAGCACCACATGGTCGACATGGGGCTGGCAGACATCGAAGACCAGTTGCCCGACATTGCGCGCGCCCAGTGAGTCAGCCGCGACCGACTCGACCGTGACATCCACCGGCCCGCCGGCGGCAAGGGCGGCATGCAGCGCCTTCGAGCCAGCGGGCTCGACGCCGATGACGCGGGTGGGTCGGCCAGCCCACCAGCTGGCGGCCCCGCCGATCAGCCCGCCGCCGCCAACCGCGATCAGGGCGCTGTCGACCGGGGCCTGCTGGTCCCACTCGCGGGCCAGCGTGCCCTGACCGGCCATGGTTTCGGGGGCCGCGAATGGGTGGATGCGCATGGCGCCGCTGGCGGCCACGTAGGCGTCACAGGCTGCCTGCGCATCGTCATAGCGCGCGCCGCCAATGACGATCTCGGCTCCGAAGCGCCGGATTGTGGCGATCTTGGCGGGGCTGGAAATCTCCGGAACGAAGATCCGGGCCTTGTGGCCGAGCTTCATCGCGGCATAGGCGACCGCCGCGCCATGATTGCCACCGGATGCAGCGGCGACGCCAGCGGGCGGAACGGTGCGCGAGAGCAGGTTGTTGAAAGCACCGCGCGCCTTGAACGAGCCGGCATGCTGAACGAGTTCGAGCTTGAACACCGGCACCCAGTCGCCGCCGAGCGCGCCGCGCGGCAAGGTCAGAACCGGGGTCTGGCGCGCATGGCCCTCGATCAGCTTCGCGGCCGCTTCGATCATGGCGTGGTTCACAGGCGACGTGTTCATACAGGCGATTCCCGTTGGTGCTGCCCTGTTCTGGGCCTTTGGCACCCAGATCGCAATCGGGGTGTTGTGGGCATCACGGTCCGGAGGCGAGGGATAGGATTGTGCCTGGTTCTTTGCGATTGCCCGCGCTGTGACAAGGCAGGCTAGCGCATCAAGTTGATCATCCGCCGCCGCTCCACGCGGTGCTTTGGCTGCGAGAGCAGTGTGCCCGATGTCGTGCGCGGCCAGCAGGCCTTGCCTGAGTGCCATGCCATCGGGCCAGGGTTTGCCCTTGATCTTCTTGGGCTCGTGAAGCGGCCTGCCGCCGTTCATGGCCTGGAAGGCCACCTCCGGGTGGCTTTCGAAGACGCGTTCTGTCAGGTCGGACCTGACGTGCAGCAGTTCATCGATCTCGCGGATCTTGGGAAAGATCATGAAGCCCTGCTTGGAGACCTTCCGCGGAGGTTCGGAGCGGGCGGCGGCTTCCGTGCAGGCGCTGGCATAATCCGGTGCGAAAACCGCTGCGCGGGCAGGGATGGAGAACACCGAGGACTGCCGCGCCCCGAGCAGCGGGCGCACCAGCCGTTCAGGCGCGCGGCCCGGGCCTTCGATCCGCTCCGGGAGGCCAATCGGCATGTCCACCACGATGCAGACAGGTCTTTCCGGCGCATCGACAATGTCAGAGAACCGGGCAACGACCCTGATGCGCGGGTTCGACAGATCATCCTCAGGTGCAAAGGCGACGATCCAGCCGCCCGGACATCCATCGACGCCCGCGATCCATGCCATGGTTCTGCCCCTCCCTTGCGATGTTCCCGCCCAGTGCCCTGACGATGGCTCATGACCGAAGCGATAGGCGCCGTCCAGATGCCCGCCCGATTGCCTTGTCGCCGGGCCGGTGACAGTGTCGGGCAAGCCACAGGAAACGCTTCAACCATGTCCGCCTCGCAGACCGTCCTTCGCCCGCGCCGCAGTGCGCTTTACATGCCTGCTTCCAATCCGCGCGCCATCGAGAAGGCGCGCGTGATCGCGGCAGATTGCATCATCCTCGATCTGGAGGATGCGGTAGCGCCCGACATGAAGGAGGTGGCGCGCGCGCAGGCGGTGAAGGCCGTGTCCGATGGCGGCTTCGGCCACCGCGAGCTGGTGATCCGCACCAACGCACCGGAAAGCCCATGGTTCGACGCTGATCTCTCGGCGGCTTCCCTCTCCGGGGCGGATGCGATCATGATCCCGAAGGTGTCGCGGCCGGAGACGCTGGCCATGATCGGTGCCCGCCTTGCCGCCTCGGGCGCGCCCGCCCACACCCGTGTCTGGGCCATGATCGAGACGGCCTTTGCCGTGCTCAGGGTCGAGGCGATCGCGGCCATGGCGCTGGTGCCAGATGCGCGGCTGAGTTGCTTCGTGATCGGTGCCAATGATCTGGCCAAGGATACCCGGGCGCGGATCGTGCCCGGCCGTGCGCCGATGCTGCCCTGGCTGGCCATGACGCTGGCGGCGGCGCGTGCCTACCAGCTCGACATTCTTGACGGCGTCTACAACGACTTTTCCGACCTTGACGCCTTCCGGGCCGAAGCCGAGCAGGGCCGCGACATCGGCTTCGATGGCAAGACGCTCAGCCATCCATCGCAAGCCGAGATCGCCAATGCGGTGTTCTCGCCGACGGCGGAAGAGCTGAAGAAGGCCCACGAGATCATCGACGCCTTTGCCTTGCCGGAGAACCGGGACAAGGGCGCGATCTCGCTGAACGGCTGGATGGTGGAGCGCCTGCACGCGGAAATGGCCGGGCGCGTGGTTGCGCTGGACGCCGCAATCCGGACGCGGACCTGAGCTCAGCCGGTCTGCGGAGCCAGCGCGCGAGCGACCTTCTCGATGCGTTCGGCCGCCTCGCGGATCGCATCGGTCGCCAGCCGCTCGACCTCGCCGGCGCGGGTCTCGGCAAAGCCCGCGTCTCCCTTGAGGGACTCGAGCGTGCCTTCAAGCGTCTGGACCCGGCGGCGCATCTCCGAAATCTCGTCGGCGAGAGTCAGGGCTGCCATGACATGCAGCCGCATGTCACCCAGCTCGCCCAGACCCTTGCGCATGTCGTCGATGCGCGAATCATACAGGGCCGCCAGACCTTCGAGATGTGCCTCCTCGCCGTCGCCGCAGGACATGCGGTAGACTTTTCCGGCGATGGTGACCGTAACCTGCCCCATGCTCAGCGCTCCCCGTTCCGGCTCATGGGCGAATCGGCGCGATGCGCGGGGCTCGACTCCTGCTCGTCGGAGACTTGACCGTCTCCCAGTCCGCCGGGCAGTTCCTCAGGCGATTCAGCGCCTTCTTGCTCATTTTCCTGCCCGAGTTCGTCGCCCAGCACGGCGTTGATCGCCAGCATGGCACGGTCGAGGCGCTTAACAGCATCGTCTGCGGCGCCCTCGACGCGCCGGAGCCGCGAGAGTGTGCCGTCAAGATCGGTGGCGAGGCGCGAGCGGTCATCCTGCATGATGGCCAGCTCGGTTTCGAGGTCGCCGCGCCGGCGCTCGAGGTCGAGCTTGCGCTGTGCTGCGGCCTCAAGCTGACCCAGCGAGGCATCGAGGCTCTTCAAAGCGCTTTCGAACGACGTCGTGCTCACGTGCGACCTTGCTCGGGGTGCGTGCCATCCACTGCCTTGCGGCAGCGGTTCGATTCGCAATTCTAGCGGGTGGGCCGGCGATTGCCAGCCTTGCGCACCAGATGACCGGGGATTGGCGGGGAATTGCTCCCAGCACGCGATGCCGGTGAGCAGGCACGCGTGGAGACAGCTGTGACCCGATGATGCCGCGATCAATTGACTCGACGCGGCCCGGCAGCCTATCGACCAGCCAATATTCCCGGATACCGGCCCGAGGCAGACCTCAGCCTCAGCGCCCCAGATGGCGGAACACCCCATGATCGATCGTCAGCAGCACGTCCTCCTCGCCAATGCCGTCCGCGTTCTGGCCATGGATGCGGTCGAGCAGGCCAAGTCGGGCCATCCCGGCTTGCCGATGGGGGCCGCCGATGTGGCGACCGTGCTGTTCTCGCAGGTGCTGAAGTTCGATGCTGCCGATCCGGCCTGGCCCGACCGTGACCGCTTTGTGCTGTCCGCCGGCCATGGCTCGATGCTGATCTACGCGCTGCTCTATCTCACCGGCACGCCAGGCATGACGCTCGACGAGATCAAGCGCTTCCGGCAACTGCATTCGAAAACGCCGGGACATCCGGAAGTGGGGCACACGCCTGGCGTCGAGACCACCACCGGGCCGCTCGGGCAGGGTCTTGCCACGGCGGTCGGCATGGCCATGGCGGAGCGCATGCTGGCAGCCGAGTTCGGCAAGGCCGCTGTCAACCACCACACCTATGTGCTGGCCTCGGACGGCGACCTGATGGAGGGCATCAGCCAGGAAGCCATCGCGCTGGCAGGACACCAGAAGCTGAACAAGCTGATCGTGCTGTTCGATGATAACGGCATCTCGATCGACGGGCCTTTGTCCATGGCGGACTCGGTCGATCAGGTGAAGCGTTTCCAGTCCGCCGGATGGCGGGCCGAGCGCGTCGATGGCCATGATCCGGCCGCGATCCTGGCAGCGATCAACCGGGCCAAGGCTTCGTCAAAGCCCAGCCTGATCGCCTGCAAGACGGTGATCGGCTATGGCGCACCGAAGAAGGCCGGCACTTCGAAGGCCCATGGCGAGCCACTTGGCGCGGATGAACTGGCCGCCGCCAAGGCCGGTTTCGGCGTCAGCGCCACGCCTTTCGAGATCCCCGCCGAGGCGCTGAAGGCCTGGCGCGCGATTGGCGCGCGCGGTGCTTCCACCCACAAGGCCTGGGCGGCCGCCTTCGCCGCGCTGAGCCCCAAGAAGCAGGCGGAGTTCAACCGCCGGCTGACGCACCAACTGCCGCCGAAGCTCGGCAAGGCCATGAGCGCCTACAAGGCCTTGCTTGTGAAGACCCCGCCCGTGGTGGCCACCCGCAAGGCCTCGGAGATGGCGCTCGAAGCGATCACGCCGGTGATGCCGGAACTGGTTCTTGGTTCGGCTGACCTGACGCCATCCAACAACACCAAGATGAAGACCGCCATTGCCTTCACACCGAAGACGCCGAAGGGCCGCTACGTGCATTACGGCATCCGTGAACACGGCATGGCGGCAGCGATGAACGGCATCCTGCTGCACGGCGGCTTCCGCGCTGCCGGCGCAACCTTCATGGTGTTCACCGACTATTGCCGCCCGGCCATTCGCCTTGCGGCACTGATGAATCAGCCCGCGATCTATGTGATGACGCATGATTCGATCGGACTGGGCGAGGACGGACCGACCCACCAGCCGGTCGAGCATCTGGCGGCACTGAGGGCGATCCCGAACCTGCGCACCTTGCGTCCCGCCGACGCCATGGAGACTGCCGAGTGCTGGCAGATGGCACTTGAGCGCACGGACGGCCCCACGGTCCTGGCGCTGACGCGCCAGAACCTGCCGGCAGTGCGCCTTGAAGCCAGCCGCGCCAACCTGTGTGCGCAGGGAGCCTATGAGCTTGTGCCGGCCGAGGGCGGCAAGGCCGACGCGACGATCTTCGCCAGCGGTTCGGAGATCGAGATTGCCGTTGCGGCCCGCAAGACGCTGGCGGATAGCGGCGTGAGAGCCCGCATCGTTTCAGTTCCGTCGCTGGAATTGTTCCTTGAGCAGCCGGCGGAGGTGCGTCGGCGCATCATCGGCAACGCGCCGGTCAAGGTCGCGGTCGAGGCTGGCATCCGCATGGGCTGGGATGCAGTCGTGGGTGCCGACGGCGATTTCGTCGGCATGCGTTCATTCGGTGCCAGCGCGCCCTACAAGGAACTCTACAAGCATTTCGGCATCACGCCGGAGGCTGTGGTGAAAGCTGTTCTGGCAAAGCATCAGCAATAATGCCAATTGCGGCGGTTTCGGCTTGAAACTGCCGCAAATTCGGGCAAAAGGGCTATCATCCAACCTGATTTCTCGGTCATGAGAAGGTCTTCCCGATGACAGTCCGTGTTTTCATCAACGGCTTTGGCCGTATTGGCCGCAATGTGCTCCGCGCCATCATCGAGTCCAAGCGCAAGGACATCGAAGTGGTGGGCGTCAACGATCTGGGCCCGGTCGAGACCAATGCCCACCTGCTGCGCTTTGACAGTGTGCATGGCCGTTTTCCCGCCGATGTGAAGGTCGACGGCGACGCGATCATCGTCAACGGCAAGCGCATCCGCGTCACGGCCATCAAGGATCCGGCACAGCTCCCCCACAAGGAGCTGAACGTCGATATCGCGATGGAATGCACCGGTATCTTCACAACCCGCGACAAGGCAGCCGCCCACCTCACCGCCGGCGCCAAGCGCGTGCTCGTCTCCGCCCCTTGCGACAATGCTGATCTCACGGTCGTCTATGGCGTCAATGACGGTGCCCTGACCAAGGATCATCTGGTCGTCTCGAACGCCTCGTGCACCACCAACTGCCTCGCACCTGTCGTGGCCGTGCTGCACAAGGCGGTCGGCATCGACAAGGGCTTCATGACCACGATCCATGCCTACACGGGCGACCAGCCGACGCTCGACACGATGCACAAGGATCTTTACCGCGCCCGTGCCGCTGCCATGTCGATGATCCCGACCTCGACCGGCGCCGCCAAGGCCATCGGCCTTGTCATCCCCGAACTGAAGGGCCGTCTCGACGGCACCTCGATCCGCGTGCCGGTGCCTAACGTCTCGGTCGTGGACTTCAAGTTCATGGCGAAGAAGAAGACCTCGATCGAGAAGATCAACGAGGCGATCATCAAGGCCGCTTCGCGTGGGCCGCTGAAGGGCATCCTCGCCGTCACCGATCAGCCCAATGTCTCCATCGATTTCAACCACGCTCCGGCGTCGTCGACCTTCGCGCTCGACCAGACCAAGGTGATGGACGAGCGGATGGTGCGCATCCTGTCGTGGTATGACAACGAATGGGGCTTCTCCAACCGGATGAACGACACAGCTGTCGCAATGGCGAAGCTGATCTGACGCAGGGGGCGCGGGGCCGCAAGCTCCGCGCCCTTCCTTCTTGTCCTGAACCCCCTGCCACGGAAGGCCCCAGACATGGCCAGCTCCCCCAAGACCGAGACCAAGACCGAACCCATGCTCGACGCCATGGCCCCGGCATCCCCCGACAAGGCTGCTCCGGCTCCGGTGCAGGATGCTCCCAAGATGGATCAGCTCAGCCGGGTCGAGGACAAGACGGCGCGCATCGAAGAGAAGTTTGCCCGCTCTGAAGAGCGCATGATGCGTGTCGAGAGCGCGCTGGAGAAGGCGACGATCCGGCTTGAAGGCGCGACACAGGACATGAACCTCCAAGGCGTGCGGGAAGACATTTCCCGGATGCGCGCCGACCTGCGCAAGAAGCCGGGTGTCGTCACGCTGTTCATGGTTGGGCTGATCGCAGCGCTGATCGGGGCCGGCGTCAGCTTCGCCCTGACGCGCTTCGGCATTCCGGGCCTGCTGCCGCGATGAGTTCGTTCCGGACACTCGATGACCTGAATCCGGCTGGCCTGCGCGTTCTGGTCCGGGTCGATCTCAATGTGCCGGTCGAGAACGGTGTGGTGTCCGATGCGACGCGCCTCGAACGCATCCTGCCCACCATCCGCAACATCGCCTCCCGTGGTGGCAAGGTCATCCTGCTGGCGCATTTCGGCCGGCCGAAGGGGCGCGATCCCAAGGAGAGCCTTGCGCCGATCGCGGCGGCGCTGGCAAGCCATCTGGGTCAGCCGGTGGCGTTCGCCGCCAATTGCATCGGCTCGGTGGCGGCTGCTGCCGTGGCTGCGATGCAGCCCGGCGATGTGCTGTGTCTCGAGAACACACGCTTCCATGCCGGCGAGGAGAAGAACGACCCTGCTTTCGTCGCTGCCCTCGCGGCGCTGGGCGATGTCTATGTCAACGACGCTTTCTCGGCGGCTCATCGGGCCCATGCCTCGACCGAGGGCCTTGCCCATGTCCTGCCGGCCTGTGCGGGGCGCACCATGCAGGCCGAGCTTGAGGCGCTCGACAAGGCGCTTGGCAAGCCGGCACGCCCCGTGATGGCGATCGTCGGCGGGGCCAAGGTTTCGACCAAGCTTGAATTGCTGGGCAATCTCGTCAGCAAGGTCGATGTGCTGGTGATCGGCGGCGGCATGGCCAACACCTTCCTCCGTGCCCGCGGGCTCGATGTCGGCAAGTCGCTGTGCGAGCACGATCTTGTCGCCACGGCCCGCGAGATCGAGGCCAAGGCCAAGGCTGCGGGCTGCGAGATCATGCTGCCGGTCGATGCGCTGGCGGCGAAGGAGTTCAAGGCCAACCCAGGTCACCGGATCGCCGACGTGTCGGACATCGCGGCGGACGAGATGATCCTCGATGCCGGGCCGAAATCCATCGAGGCCGTGATCGCCAGGCTCCAGACCACGAAGACGCTGGTCTGGAACGGCCCGTTCGGCGCGTTCGAACTGGAGCCGTTCGACACCGCGACCGTGGCTGTTGCCAAGGCCGCTGCCGCATTGACCCTTGCCGGCAAGCTTGTCTCCGTGGCGGGTGGTGGTGACACGGTCTCGGCGATGAACCATGCGGGCGTCGGCGCTGACCTCAGCTACATCTCAACGGCGGGCGGTGCCTTCCTCGAATGGATGGAAGGCAAGCCGCTGCCGGGGGTCGAGGCGCTGAAGGGGTGATTGTGCCTTCATGAGTGGTAGATTTGCTGTTTGGTGGATTGGGAGAGTAATTTTTTTTACCTCTATGCTGTTTTGGAGCGCGTTCCTCGCGTGGGCGTTGGCAGTAGCATTTGACTTCATAAGTCAGCCGTCTGCTTCCTTAAACAGGATAGATTATTTTCTAGGTAAAATTGCTCGCGGCCCTCGTGGAGAAGAATTGTTCATTTTGTGGATCTGCTGGTTTTTTTATGCGATTCCCGCACTTATTTCATTTACGAAGTCGAAACTCATTGAAAAGTACGGAGCAATTTTTCTGATCATCACACTTTCTATTGCGATGTTCGTCTTTTCTTATCAGTCACCCGTCTGGATTTTTCTACATTATTCTGAAATCGACAGGAATTATTTATTATTGAATAGAACGATTAATATTTTACAATTATCTTTAGCAGTTTTTCTGCCTTATCTTCTGGCTTGGAAGTTGACCAACATGATCTTTGGTCGCTTGATGCCAGCTGCAGATGTGAGATCAGCGTCTTATACTTGAAAATTTGATTTGTGTTAAGCTGGCTTGCCTCGGTGCTGTTCCTGATCAAGATTCAGGAAGGCTTGGCAGCCTTCCTCCGGTCCATGGAAGACCGTTTGGATCGTGTTGAAAACATCAACCGCAAGTAGCGGGATGGCTCAACTGGCATGCCAGTGATGATGCAGGCAACGGCTGGTGACTTCGACGAGTGCGTGCGCGAGGTTGAAGAGAGGCTTGCTGTGCTGGAAAATGCAGAGCGCCGAAGCTGATTGGGTTGTTCGGTGTCATCCCCGGCGACGCGGAATGCGTCGGGAAGGGGATTCACCTTGCGCCATCAGTTGGATCCTCTTCCTGATCCTGCGGACTGCCGGGGATGACACCTGAGCCAAGCCCAAATCCACCTGAAACCATATCTCGCTGACCTACTGGCGCGGCGGGCCATTCCGGACTAGATGGACGCCAAGACAACATGGCCGTGGCCACGCGCCTCCGGTCGCCCGTACACCGGAGAAACCCCATGGCCCGCATCACCCTTCGCCAGTTGCTCGACCATGCCGCCGAGCACGACTACGGCGTGCCCGCCTTCAACATCAACAACATGGAGCAGGCGCTGGCCATCATGGCGGCGGCCAACGAGGTCGATGCGCCGGTGATCATCCAGGCATCGCGCGGTGCGCGCTCCTACGCCAACGACATCATGCTCAAGCACATGATGGATGCGGTGACGGAGATCTACCCGCACATCCCGGTCTGCGTGCATCTCGACCACGGCAACGAGCCGGCCACCTGCATGACCGCGATCCAGGCAGGGTTCACCTCGGTGATGATGGACGGCTCGCTGAAGGCCGACGGCAAGACGCCCGGCGACTGGGACTACAACGTGGCCGTGACCCGCAAGGTCGTGGAGATGGCGCATCTTGGCGGCATCTCGGTTGAGGGCGAGCTCGGTGTGCTCGGCAGCCTCGAAACGGGTGAAGGCGAGAAGGAAGACGGCCACGGCGCCGAAGGCAAGCTCAGCCATGACCAGCTTCTCACCAACCCTGACGAAGCGCTGAAGTTCGTGCTGGAGACCCATGTCGATGCGCTGGCGATTGCCATGGGCACCAGCCACGGCGCCTACAAGTTCACGCGCAAGCCAGACGGCAAGGTGCTGGCGATGAACGTGATCGAGGAGATCCACGCCAAGCTGCCGAACACGCATCTGGTGATGCATGGTTCGTCATCGGTGCCGCAGGAGCTTCAGGACATCATCAACGCCTATGGCGGCGTGATGAAGCCGACCTGGGGCGTGCCGGTCGAGGAAATCCAGCGCGGCATCAAGCATGGCGTGCGCAAGATCAACATCGACACCGACAACCGGATGGCCATGACCGGGCAGATTCGCAAGGTTTTCGCGGAGCATCCGGGCGAATTCGACCCGCGCAAGTATCTCAAGCCCGCCATGGATGCGATGGCGAAGCTGTGCAAGCAGCGCCTGCAGGAGTTCAACACCGCAGGCCAGGCCAGCAAGATCAAGAAGGTCCACACGCTGGCAGAGATGGCGAAGCGCTATGCCAAGGGCGAGCTCGACCCCGTCGTCGGCAACGCCAAGGCTGCCTGAGGTCGCGCTCATGTCCAGCGCCGAGGATTTCGATCGCCTTGCGCTGGGCTTCAAGGGCACGGTTTCTGCCCCCCATCTGGGCAATACCGGCTACGCCGTGAACCGGATCTATGCGGTTCTGGCGGCGGACGGGGCCACGGCCAACTTCAAGTTCAGCCGCGAGGAGCAGCGCCACCTGTGCACCATCGCGCGGGACACGTTCACGCCCGTGGCGGGCGGTTTCGGCAAGAAGGGCTGGACGACGGCCCGGCTCGACCGCCTGCCGGAGGATGAACTGGCCAGCGCCCTGTTGACAGCCTGGCAGCACGCACGGCTGAGGCGGGCACCGAAGGACTGAGCGCAGCGGCAGGCCTGTTGCCGCACTCGCAACGGACCTGGCTGCAAGAAGCAATTCGTCAGCGGCGTCCTGTCCGAATCCGCATTCCCCGCCAAGGAGCCTTGTCGTGTCCCAGCTTTTCTCAGCGTTCGTGGCTGCCTTTGTCGGCTTTGCCGCCTCCGTGGCCGTGGTGCTGGCTGCTGCCGAGGCGCTTTCGGCCACACCCGAGCAGACTGTTTCCTGGGTGGCCGGCCTGTGCATCGCCAAGGGCGTCGCTGCGCTGGCGCTCAGCTGGCACTACCGGATGCCCATCATCTGCGCATGGTCGACGCCGGGCGCTGCCCTGATTGCGGCCTCATCCGGTGTCGGCATGAATGCTGCGGTTGGCGCCTTCATCGTGGCTGCCTTGCTGATGATTGCGACGGCGCTGGTCAAGCCGCTGGGCCAGCTCGTGGCCCGCATCCCCATGCCCATCGCCTCAGCCATGCTGGCCGGCGTGATCTTCCGGTTCGTCGTGGCGGTGTTCGACGAGATGCGGGCAGCGCCGCTGCTGGTCGGCTTCATCGTGCTGCTGTTTCTCATCGTGCGCGGCTTCAACGCGTTCGGGGCCGTGATTGCTGCGCTGATCGGAGGCATCATCGTGGCCTTCGCGGGCGGCCTCGCGACCATGCCGGTGCTGCCCTCGTTCGTTCCGAGCCTGGTCTGGATCACCCCGCATTTCGAGCCGGCGGTGATCATCGGCATCGGTGTGCCGCTCTATCTCGTCACGATGGCGGCCCAGAATCTGCCCGGCTTCGCCGTGCTGCGGCAGGCGGGTTACGAGCCGCCCACCTCGGCTGCGCTGGCGGTGACCGGTGCCACCTCGCTGCTGACCGCGCCTCTCGGGGCCCACATGGTCAACATGGCCGCGATTTCGGCTGCGATCTGCACCGGCCCCGACACGCATCCCGATCCGGCAAAACGCTGGATTGCGGGCGTGTGGTATGGCCTGATCTGGTGCCTGATCGCGCTGCTGACCGCGCCGCTGCTGGCGATCATCCTCGCCATGCCCAAGGCCCTGATCGTGGCGGTGGCCGGGCTAGGCCTTGTCGGCTCGCTCGCTGGCTCGCTGGGAGCAGCGATGGCCGATGACAAGCAGCGCTTTGCGGCCGTGATGACCTTTGCCGTGGGGGCCTCCGGGTTGTCGATTGTCGGGGTCGGTGCGGCTTTCTGGGCGCTGCTCGCCGGGCTGATCACGCTTGCCATCGAGCGCAACGTGGCGCATTTCAGGGCCGGCATGGCTGGTGGCTCTCGCCGGACCTGAGCAAACAGAGCGTGTGATGGCCTTCGACGTCTATCTTGTCAGCCCCCTGATCACCGATCCGGCGGCGCTTCGGCCCCGGCTCGAGGCGGCCTTGCGGGCTCTCCAGCCGGCCTCGATCCTGTTCGATGTGCCGGCCGGCGATGAGCGCGCCCAGATCAACCTGATCAAGGTGCTTTGCCCGCTGGCGCAGGAGGCCGGCGCTGCCGTGCTGGTCAACACCTCGGCGCAGGTTGCGGTGCGGGGCGGCGCGGACGGGGTGCATGTTTCGTCGTCCCTGCTGGTGCCGTCCATGCGCGAGGCGCTGAAGAGCGAGCGTATCGTCGGGGCCGGTGGCCTGATGTCGCGCCATGACGCGATGGATGCCGGAGAAGCCGGGGCCGATTATGTGATGTTTGGCGAGCCGCGCGAGGACGGCACGGTGATGACACTGTCTGCGCTGACGGACCGTGCCAGCTGGTGGGCCGAGGTGTTCGAGACGCCGTGCGTTGCCTATGCCGCCTCCGCCATGGCGGTTGAGCCCATGGCGCTGACGCGCGCCGAGTTCGTGGCGCTCGGGCCGTGGTGGGTGGACGACGCGGCGGCTGCTGCCGCCGCCGTCACCGAAGCGCGTGCCAGCCTCGCCCTCAGGGGCAAGCAGACCGCATGAGGCGGCATCGGGCCGGCATGGGGGGCAGGCGGACGCTGTGTCTGGTGCTGGCCGGACTGGTGTTGGCGGTCCAGACACCAGCGGCCGCGCAGCAGCCGACATCCGGTGTCGACGCGGCCTACGGCGCCTATCAGGCCGGTCGCTACATCACGGCGTTCCGGATGGCGATGCAGCGGATCGAGGCCAACCCGGCTGATGCCGCCGCCATGACCCTGCTGGCCGAACTGATCCTGCAAGGCCTTGGCACGCGCCAGGACAATCGCAGGGCTTTCGAATGGTACAAGCTGGCTGCCGACAGGGGCGACCGCAACGCCCTGTTCGCGCTCGGCATGCTGCATCTGGAAGGGCGCGGCACCCCGCGCGATGCGGAGAAGGCACAGGCGCTGCTCAGGCAGGCTGCCGACAAGGGCCATGGTCCTGCGGCCTTCAACCTTGCCTTGCCGCTGCTGATCACCGGCAAGGACGTGGATCTCGTCAGCGCCGTGCGCCTGCTGAAACTCGCTGCCGAGGCGGAAGTTGGCGACGCGCAGCACGCCCTGGCGGTGCTGATGCTCGAAGGACGCGGCGTGCCGAAGGATGAGGATGGTGGCGCGGACATGATGGCGCGGGCCGCCGCCAACGGCTCGCTGGCCGGCGAGGTCGAGTTCGCGCTGCTCCAGTTCGCCGGGCGGGGCATCGGGCGGGACGAGCGTGCGGCCGCGCGCGGTTTTGCCCGTGCCGCGGCGCGGGGCAATGCCATTGCGCAGAACAGGCTGGCACGCATCCTGTTCCAGGGACGTTGGCTGCCGCAGGACAAGGTGGCCGCAGCGGGCTGGCATCTCGCAGCGAAGGCGCAGGGGCTGGCCGATGCCGACCTCGACGAGGACGTGGCGAAGCTGACCGAGGAGGAACGGGCCAAGGCCGAGGCCTTCGCGCAGGACCTCGCCAAGGCAAATGCCTTGACGCAACCGGTGAGTGCGGCGCAAACCACCGGCAACAGCTTCAAGCAGCCCTGAACACCCCTTGCATCATGCCCGCTATGACGCCAGCATCTCGAAAGCCCCGATCATGATTCGCTCGCCCCTGATGACCGTGATGACCGATGCGGTCATCAAGGCCTCCCGCAACCTCAAGCGCGACTTCGGCGAGGTCGAGAACCTTCAGGTCTCGCTGAAGGGGCCGGGCGATTTCGTCAGCCAGGCTGACCGCAAGGCCGAGAAGACAATCTATGAGATGCTCGACAAGGCGCGGCCCGGCTACGGCTTCGTGATGGAAGAGAGCGGTGTCATCGAAGGCAGCGACAAGAGCCATCGCTGGCACATTGATCCCCTCGACGGCACCTCGAACTTCCTGCACGGCATCCCGCATTTCGCGATTTCCGTCGGCCTCGAACGCGAGGGGCAGATGGTGGCTGGCGTCGTTCTGGACGTGATCAAGGACGAGATGTTCGTCGCCGAGCGCGGCAAGGGTGCCTATGTCAACAATCGGCGGCTGCGCGTTTCCGGGCGGCGCGAGGCTGCCGGCATGCTGATCGGCACCGGCATCCCGCATGTGGGCAAGCCCGGTCATCCGCAGTTCCTCAAGGAGCTTGCGGCCGTGATGCCGAAATTCCAGAACGTGCGCCGCATGGGCGCTGCTGCCCTCGACATCGCCTATGTCGCGGCCGGCCGGCTCGACGGGTTCTGGGAACGCGGCCTGAACTCGTGGGATTTTGCGGCTGGCATCGCACTGGTCAGGGAGGCGGGCGGCACTTTCCTGTCGCTCGATGGCCATGCCGATCCGCTGCAATCGCGCGACATCCTGTGCGCCAACGAGGCCGCGGAGCGACTGCTCCGGGAGACGCTGGCCAAGGCCTGACGAGCGCCAGACACGCGGCTGAGACGCATCTTGCCGGACAACCCGGCTGCATCATCCGGCTGCGCATTGCATGCCTTTCCTGACTGAGAAAGCATCCCTGCCTGATGGGCACGATGGCCAAGTCTTGACTTTATCCCTGACATAGGATTATATTCATATATCCCATCCTGTCAGGAGCCGCCATGTTCACACCCAATCTTGCCTTGCCCCTCATCGCCGCGTCACAGGCGCAAAAGCATGTGCCCGTCAACGAGGCCCTGCAGATCCTCGATGCCCTGACACAGCTCACGGTGCTGTCCGCGAGCCTGACCGTGCCGCCGCCTGCGCCCGCAGAGGGTGATCGATACATCGTGCCGGTCGGCGCCTCCGGGGCCTGGGCGACCCGGGCTGGCCGCATCGCGATCTGGCGGGATGGTGGCTGGCTGTTTCTGGAGGCGGCGGCAGGGTGGCTCGCCATGGCGGGCGACCGCGATGCCTTGTTGCATTTCGACGGCGCGGCATGGCTGGCGCAGATCCGCAGCGATCAGGTCGGCGTCAATGCCACTCCCGATGGGCTGAACCGGCTGAGCGTCACCGCCCAGAGCGCGTTGTTCAACCATGAGGGCGGCAGCCATCGGCTGACGATCAACAAGGCTGGTCCGCCCGACACCGCCTCGGTGCTGTTCCAGAGCGCATTTTCGGCGCGTGCCGAGGTCGGGCTTGCCGGTTCCGACGACTTGCTGGTGCGGACCAGCGGCGATGGCAGCGTCTGGCAAGATGCGATCCGGATCAGTGCCGGCACGGGGACGGTGACATTCCCGAAGAGCGGCTACCAGCGCGGCGGGACCAACCTGCTGATCAATGGCCATTTCGGCATCAACCAGCGCGGGTTTGCAGGCGGCGCGCTCGCGGCAGGCAGCTATGGCTTTGACCGCTGGCGCGCCGGCGCGAGCGGTGCCAACCTCGCCGTGTCGGGCAGCGTTGTGACGCTGACCTCCGGCGAGATCATCCAGTCGATTGAGCCGGACCTGTGGGGCATTGGGCCGCTCGCCGGGCAGACCTTGTGTATTTCGGCAGAGGCGCCCAGCGCACCCCTGCTGGTGCAGGTGGGCACGGCGCAAGCTGTGATCGCGGCCGGGAGTGGCCGGCGCTCGGCCACGCTCACTGTGCCTGCCGCCGTGACGGGCGTCGCCGCCCTCCGGCTGTCGCGTTCGGGCGCAGGGGCCGTGTCCTTTTCATTGCTCAGAGTGGAAGTGGGCAACGATGCCGGCGATTGGGCACCGCGTCCGCTGACCACGGAACTGCATCTGGCACAGCGCTACTATGTTCGGCTGGCCGGCGCGTTCCCGGTCCACGCCAATGGCCAGAACAGCAGCAGCGCCCAGCATGCGCATCTGCTGCTTCCGGCGGCCATGCGCGCAACCCCTGCCGTGACGCGCACAATCTCCAGTTCGGCCAACCTTTTTCTGGGTTCCGCAGCGCAGGCAACGGCGACAGGGATCAGCCCCGGTTCGATCCGCCTGTCGATCCGCGCCAATGGAGCCGGCGATTGTTTTGCGGTGTTCGAGAACATCGAGTGCAATGCCGAGCTGAACTGAGGCTGTTAAAGCGCTGACGTCGGCCCAGTAGCCGGGTTGCGATCGCCTTGCTGCCCGAATGACAGATGGAGAACTCACGGCCGTCACCCGGCGTCAACAAAGTCGAAACGCCGGCGTTGCTGCACTGCAATGCCGGCTTTGCTATAATTCGTGATCGAGCAAGTCTGGCAGATCGTCACGGCGACCACTTGCCACGGTTTTGCCACAGGTGCATACAATTCCCTAACTTAATGGGGGATTTACCATGTTCTTCGATTCAGGCGCGCGCACGCAAGTCAACAACACAGCGGCCAACGTCACTGAACAACTCCTGATGGACGTGGTGACCGCGCCGAACGGCACGCGCTATGCGGCCTTCGCGACCGTGCCGAATTTCACGGTCACGGCCCAAGGCTACAACATCCCCCCGACCTCGACGATCACCCTGCGCACCCTTGATGCCAACGGCAATCCGAGTGGCAACGAGATCGTTTTGACCCTGCCAGCTACCGGCTTTTCGGGCGGCAACATCAGCTATCCGCAAGTTGTAGCGCTGAGCAATGGTAACTTCGGCGTGGCCTACACGGACTTTTCACCGGGGGGCGCCTCCGCCATCCGGATCCAGGTCTACACTGGATCAGGCGCAACCTCGGGCGGCCTGATTACGGTTGAACCGAGCGCGTTGCCTATTCAAGTCGAGTTGTCCGACATCACGCTGAACCCTGTGGGCGGGTTCGACGTGGCATTCTACAGGACTGACACCGTCACGCCTGCCAACAGTTCGAACGTGTTCCAGAACATATCGGACACCGGTTCTCCGGGTGGCCAGACGGTTATCTTGGATCCATCGCCGCTGCAGGATCTCGCCTATGGCGGCTCGACCCGCGTGCTGGGACAGACGGGTCTGACCTTCGCCTATTCGGTTGATTTCGGCGCGCTCGGCAGTCCGGTTGTGTTCAACTACATCGGTGGTGCCAACCAGATTGCGTCCGATGGCGTGGTGCTGCGCGTGACCAGCGCCACCACGGCCATCGCAGCCGTGGAGTCGATGGGCTTCAATGGTTCCGCTGTGCTCACTCGCGCGGTGAACATTGTCTCGTTCACCGAAGGCAGCCCCAATGCTGCGCTGCTCTTTTCGATCACCCTGCCGAATGGCTTTGTGGGCCGCACCCAGTTGCAGGATTTCCTGGTTCTGGCCGATGGCAGCTTCGCTGTGGTGCTGGCCACTTATGCGACCGCGACGTCGCTGCCGACGCTCGAACTCCGTCACTACACCTCGGCCGGCGTTCAGGATGGTGTTTCTCAGGCGCTCAATCCGGGCGGTTCGGCAGCAGGCGGCGTGCAACTGGAACAACTGGCCGATGGCCGTTTGATGGCCACCTACAGCGGCTATACCACTGCGACCGGCACTGACACCGAGGTCTTCCGCGAGCTGTTCACGGTTGCGCCCGCGTCGCTGGTCACCACAAACGGCGATGATTCCATCACTGGCAACAGTGGCAATGACTTCATCAACGCGCTGGCCGGCAATGACACGATCTTCGGTGGGCTGGGCAACGACACGATCAATGGCGGGGCCGGCAATGACCTGATCAACCCCGGCGACAACCCGAACAATCTCGACCAGATCATCGGCAGTTCCGGCAATGACACGATGACCTTCGAGGATGCCGTGAACGGCTTCTTCGAACTCGACTACCGGGCGCTCAACGTCGGGCTGACGGTCACGATCAACGGAGCCAACGGCACGATCGTCAAAGGTGGCCAGGGCACGGACACGCTGCAGAACCTCGACCGTGTTTCCGACTTTGCCGGTTTCGGCATTCTCGGATCAGCCCAAGCCGATGTGTTCAATCTGACGCCAAACAATGGAACGCTCGGAGGCTGGTATCAGGTCGGTGCTGGCGCGGGCAATGACACCATCAATGGCGGCAGCACGGGCTTCGTGCGCGCCGATTATCGCCATGTCTCGAATGGCACCGGCATTGTGGCCGATCTCAGCCTCGCCACCGGGCAAGTGATCCGCGACGGTTTCGGCACCAGCGACACCTTCACGGGTGTTGATGAGATCGCCGGCACCAATTCGTCGGACCGGATCAAGGGTTCGGCGTTGGATGACAAATTCATTCTCAACGCCGGCGCCTTCGATCTGCTCGATGGCGGGGCGGGCTTTGACCGGCTGCGCTATGACCGGGGCACAAGTGTCAGCGGCATGACGGTCGATCTCGAAAGCGGCTATGCCCATGGCATTTGGACGGGGTCGGGCTTCTTCAATTCGATCCGCAACATCGAACATGTGCGTGGCACAACCACTGGCAGCGATCTTCTGATCGGCAACGCGACTGGGGCCACACGGTTTGAAGGACGCGGCGGCAACGACACGTTCGTCTATCGCGGCGGTGCGATGACGATCAGCGATTTCGTCAGCGCCTCAGGCGACAAGATCACAATCCAGGGCACGGCGACGCTGACTGCCTTCGCGAACCTGACGATTGCCTACAGCAGCGGCAATGCGACGATTACGGGTCTGGGTGCCAGCAACAGCATCACCCTGGAGAATGTTGCACAGGGCACTCTGGTCGCCAGCGATTTCATCATCATTCCCGTGGGCATAGTGGCGGGCATCGCCAATGGCGGCACAGGCGGCAACGATTCAACCTCCGGCAGCACCCTTGCCGACTCGATTTCAGGCGGCCTTGGCAACGACACGCTGAGCGGCGGCGCGGGGAATGACACGCTGGAAGGCGGCGCTGACAGCGACGTGCTGGCTGGTGGCGCGGGCAATGACAGCCTCAACCCCGGCGACAACAACGGGCCAACCAACGGCACTGATTCGATCATTGGCAGCAGCGGCAATGACACCATCGATTTCAGCGGTGCCAACCTCGGCTTCTTCGATCTGCGCTATGACGGACTGGCCGGCCCGGTCACGGTCAACATCGGTGCCAACACGGGCTCGGTGGCCAAGGGACGGCGGGTGCGTTGGGCACCGACACACTGGTCAACGTCAACAACATCAACGGCAACAATGGCGGGCTCGGGTTCTTCGGCACCAGCGGCAATGACATTTTCAACCTGAACTCAACCGATACGGACGGCTTTTACAACCTGCGCGGCAATGAAGGCGCAGATGTCTTCAACCTGAACACGAATCCGGGCGGCGACTATGGCGTCCGGCTCGAATACCGTTTTGCCACCAATGGCATCAACGCCAATCTCGTGCCCGCTGCGGGCGGCACGGTTGCGGACGGGCAGGGCGGCACGGACACGATCAACATCGCGGCGGGAGCAAGGATTGCCGGCAGCGGCGCAGCAACCAACACCCGCCTTGAAATCTCGGCCACGAACTTCAACGACAGCCTGCTCGGCGGTGCGCTGGATGATCGCTTCGTCCTTTATTCCGGCAACGACACGGTCGATGGCGGCGCCGGCTTTGACCGCATCCGCTATGACCGCGGCGGCAACGTCACGGGCCTGACGGTCGATCTGTCACGTGGCTTCGCCACGGGTGACTGGACCTTCGGCTACGGCACAGCCGGCACCACCACCGCCATCAACCACACCATCTCGAACATCGAATGGGTGCGTGGTTCTGGAGGCAATGACACGCTGGTGAGCAACACCACAGGCCAGACCCGTTTTGAAGGACGCGGCGGCAATGACACGTTCGTCTTTGTCGGCGGCGCGATGCGCATCGACGATTTCAGCGCCGGTCTCGGCGCTGGCGATGTGATCCGGGTTGGCGGCACGCTGGCGGACTTTACCGCGCTTCTTGCAGCGACCGCGGACGACGGCTCGGGAAATACCGTCATCACTGTTTCGCCGGGCAACACGATCACGCTGATTGGCGTTCTCGAGGCCGCGCTCAACGGCGATGACTTCATCTTTGGTGCGCTGCCCAATACCGGCGGCGGGGCCGGCAATGACACGCTCAACGGCACGCCCGGCAACGACAGCATTGCCGGCAATGGCGGCAATGACACGATCAACGGGCTTGATGGCAATGACACGCTGAATGGCGGCGCCGGCAATGACTCGCTCGTGGGCGGCGCCGGCAATGACACGTTCTTCGGCGGCACCGGCATTGACACCATGAACGGCGGTGATGGTCTCGATGACTACCTGCAGGCCGACCTGCTGAACAGCGGCCAGAACATCGTCGTCAATATGGTGGCTGGCACCTACAAGGACGTCTACGGCAACATCGATCTGATCAGCAACATCGAGCAGGTTGGCGGTACAAACCTTGCCGACAGCATGACCGGCAACGGCGCCGACAACTTCTTCAACAGCTTCAGCGGTGGCGACACGATCAACGGTGGCGATGGCTTCGACACCCTCGCGATCACCAGCAGCAACGGTTCTGTCTCCAGCCTCCTTGGGGTCGACCAGAGCGCGGGCGTCAACGTCAATTTCAGCACCGGGCAGATCATCCAGGGTGGCGGTTCGGTCATCACCTTCAGCAGCATCGAGCGTGTGCGCGGCACCAACCTTGCCGACAGCTACACGGGCGGGGCCGCTGGCACCTTCGCCAGCATGCGCGGCCTTGGCGGCAGCGATACCTACAATGGCGGGCTCGGCACTGACGAGGTCGATTTCGATGGCGACAATGGGGCCGGTGGCTCGGGCGGAGCACGGGTCAACCTGTCGAACACGTTGACGCTCGGTGTTGCGGCCAATTCGGCCGTCGACGGATTTGGTGCAAACGACGTGCTGGTGCAGACCACTGGTGCCATCGACAACATTCGCGGCACCTACACCAACGACACGCTGATCGGCAACGACGGGGATAACAGCATTCAGGCCCGGGCCGGCAATGACACGCTGGTTGGCAACGAAGGTGATGACAGCCTCAACGGCGGCAATGGCGCGGACTCCATCGATGGCGGCGCCGACTCCGACTGGGTGATCAACCACCGCGATGTCTATTATGACGGAGCGACACTTGGCGTGACCGTCAACCTTGGCACCAACACGCAGACTGACGCATTCGGCAACACTGATACGCTGGTCAGCATCGAGAATGCCGCCGGCACGCAGAATGCCGATACGTTCACTGGCGATGGCAACAGCAACATCTTTGCCGGCTTTGGAGGTATCGACAACATCGATGGCGGCGGCGGCATCGACATGGTCGTGGCCTACAGCGCCGGTGTCGCGAGTGGCGCAAACCGCGACGTGCAGGCGATCTTCCAGGCCGGCACTCAGGGCGTTGTCGTCACGCTCGGAAATGGCGGTGTTGGCACCTACCGCGACCAGACCGGCTTCACCGACCAGCTCACCAGCATCGAGCGCGCGCGCGGCACGCTGCTGGCTGACACGTTCACCAGCACCGGCACGAGCGAGTCACACTTCTTCCGCGGCCTTGGCGGCAACGACACGTTCATCGGCAGCGCAAGCGGCCCCGGTACGTGGGTCGAATACAACAACGACTCCGTTTTCGGCGGCAATGCTGGCGTCACCGTCAACATGTCGGCTGCGGCAGTCGGCACCGTTCTCGCCGGCACGGCACGCGATGGCTTCGGCGCAACCGATACGCTCACCAACATCCGCCATGTGCTGGGCACGCAGTTCAACGACACCATCATTGGCAACGGGGCCAACAACATCCTGCGGGGTGGCGATGGCAACGACTCGCTGAATGGTGGCGCCGGTGACGACACGCTGATCGGCGGGCTGGGTGACGACACCTATGTCATCGACAGCAACTTTGACGAAATCGTCGAGAACGATGGCGAGGGCACCGACACGGTGGTCGTGAATGGCAATGTCGGAGCCATCATCGATCTGGCATTCGGACAGACCGAGTTCATCGAGCATGTGACGGTGACGGGCGCGTTTGGCATCACGATCAAGGGCGATGCCGCTGCTAACATCATCACCGGCGGCGTTGGCGACGATACCGTGATCGCCTCGGCTGGCGGCGACACGCTGAATGGTGGCGCGGGCAGCGACACGATCGACTTCATCGGCACGGCTGGCGACCTCGTGTTCACGCTGAACGGCGCAACCGCTGTCACGGCTGCGGGCAGCACCATCTCGAACATCGAGAATGTGAAGGCTGAAGCCGGCAACGACACGATCACCGGCGATGGCCTCAACAACAAAATTGACGGCGGCGACGGCAACAATGCGCTGAGCGGCGCAGGCGGCAATGATACGCTGAGTGCCGGTGTCGGTAACGACACGCTGAATGGCGGCCTCGGCAATGACTCGATGAGCGGCGGCGGGGGTGATGACGTTTACATCGTCGATGCAATCACCGACATCGTGTTTGAAGAGCTGGATACGCTGGCTGGTATCGACCGAATCGAAACCGCGCTGGTGAATTACAGTCTGGCGAGTTTGGCCAATGTCGAGAACCTGACCTACACCGGCGCTGTGGCCTTCACCGGCACAGGCAATGATGCGGCCAACACGATCACCGGCGGCGCGCTCAATGACGTGCTGAACGGCGGCATTGGCGATGACAGCCTGGTCGGCAATGCCGGTGCGGACACGCTCAATGGCGGCAACGACAACGACACGCTGGTCGGCGGCGCCGGCAATGACAACCTGAATGGCGGGGCCGGCACGGACACGGTCCACGTTAGCGGCGGTTTCAATGACTATACCTTGGCATTCAGGATCGGCGGCGGCTACACGCTCACCGACAACCGGGCTGCTGGTCCGAACAATACAGGCGTGGACGTTCTTGCCTCCGATATCGAGTTCATCAGCTTTAACGGCGATGTTCGCGGGCTCCTTAGCATTCTGGGGAGCAATATCACCGGCTCTCCTTCGGGTGATCTGATCCAGCCAGGGACCACACCAAGTGAGACCTCGCCCTTGGGCGACCGCGTCGATGGCGGCCTCGGCAATGACACGATTGACGGCGGCGCGGGTGGCGATGAGCTGATCGGCGGAGGCGGCGTCGACACGTTGAGCTATGCCAGTGCAACGAGCGGCGTGACGATCACGCTCAATGGCACGGGTTCGCAGGGCGACGCAGCGGGCGACATCACCAGTGGGTTCGAGGAAGTCGAAGGCTCTGCCTTCGCTGACAGCATTACTGGCGACGCGCTGGCCAACCTGATTATTGGCGGGAACGGGGCTGATACACTCACGGGCCTTGGCGGCAACGACATCTACTTTGTGGATGATGCCGGCGACGTGGTTGTCGAGGCAGCGCTTGGCGGCACGGATCTGGTCGAGACCAATCTGGCCAGCTACACCCTGACCGCCGAGGTCGAGAACCTGATGGGTGTTGGAGGCTCGGATTTCACCGGCACCGGCAACACTCTCGCCAACCGGATCGAGGGCAACGACTCCAACGACACGCTGATTGGCCTTGGCGGCAACGACACGCTGGTGGGCAACGAAGGCAATGACCGCCTCGACGGTGGCCAGGGCAACGACTCCATGACCGGCGGCATTGGCAACGACACCTATGTGGTCGACAGTCTCACCGATGTGGTGGTTGAGGCCTTGGGCGGCGGCAGCACTGACACGGTTGAAACCACGCTGGGTGTCTACACCCTTGCCGCCAACGTCGAGATTCTGACCTATGGCGGTTCGGGCACCCTCAATGCCACGGGCAACATCCTCGACAACCAGCTGTATGGCGGCGAGCTGAACGACACGCTGTCTGGCCTCGATGGAGCCGACAGCCTGATCGGCGATGCCGGAGCCGACAGCCTGCTTGGCGGCATCGGCAACGACACCCTGCTCGGCGGCACCGGCACCGACACGCTCGATGGCGGCACCGGCAATGACAGCATGGAGGGCGGCGCTGACAACGACCTCTATGTGGTGGACTCATTGTTGGATGTCATCACCGAGCAGCTCAATGGAGGCCGTGACACCATCCGGACAGCGCTGAATACGATCAATGACTTCAGCAATTATGCCAACGTCGATGACGTGATCTACACCGGCGCGGCAACCTTCACCTTCACTGGCAATGGCGAGAACAATGCCATTTCCGGTGGCGGGCTGGGTGACACACTGAGTGGTGCGAATGGGGCAGACAATCTCTTCGGGCTTGGCGGCAATGACAACCTGACCGGCGGCAATGGCACGGACACGCTGGATGGCGGCGCTGGCAATGATACGATGGACGGCGGCGAGGACGGCGACACCTACATCGTTGATGCTACTGGCGATGTGGTTACAGAAGCGGGCGCGTCGGGTGTTGATGAGATCAGAACCACGCTGGCGACATATTCCATCAACACTATCGCGAACATCGAAAACCTGACCTACACCGGCGCCGCGGCCTTCAACGGCACAGGCAATGCCTCGGCCAACACGATCATCGGTGCTGCACTTGGGGACACGCTGAATGGCGGCGTCGGCGATGACAGCCTTGTCGGCAATGCCGGCAATGACAGCCTGAGCGGCGGCGTTGATAATGACACGCTGGTCGGCGGGCTGGGCAACGACACGCTGCAGGGCGGAAATGGTGCCAACGTCGCGCGCTTCATGGGGAGCTTCTCGCAATATCTGATCACGCTGACGACGCTTGGTTTCGTGGTCACGGACACCGTTGCAAACCGCGACGGCGTTGACACGATCCTTGACGTTTCCCTGAGCGGTCCCCGCAGCGTGCAGACGCTGGAGTTCGCCAATGGCGGCAATGTCCAGACAGTGTTGGTCAGCGAGATCCTCGGCCAGGCCACGCAGGGCGGTGCCACCTCGAACGATACGTTCCTCGGCAGTGACAATATCGACCGCTATGACGGCTTTGGCGGCAACGATACGGTTGAGGGCGGACTTGGCGGCGATGAGCTGATCGGTGGGGCGGGCACCGATACGCTGGTCTACACCAACTCGGCAGCAGGCATCACCATCACGCTCAACAGCGCGGCGGCGACGTCCGGAATCGGTGGCGATGCGCAGGGCGATCTGGTCAGCGGCTTCGAGAACGTGCGCGGCTCGTCCTATGAGGACAGCATCACCGGCGATACGCAGGCCAACTCGCTTGTCGGCAACGATGGTGACGACACGCTGATCGGCGGCGGGGGAAACGACACGCTGAATGGCGGCGATGGCAACGATGTGCTGAACGGCGGCGCGGGCGCTGACAGTCTTGTCGGCGGCAGCGGCATCGACACAGCCAGCTATGCCGGCGCAACAGCCGCCGTGCTGGCATCACTGCTGACCAGCGGCATCCGCGCGGGCGATGCGCTTGGCGATGTGCTGACCGACATCGAGAACCTGACCGGCTCGAACTTCAACGACACGCTGCGCGGCGATGAAGTTGCCACCGGCAACGTGCTCGATGGCGGCCTTGGCAATGACAGCCTCGAAGGCAATGGCGGCGACGACCTGCTGCTGGGCGGCGGCGGGCTGGACACGCTGCTGGGCGGACTCGGCGATGACGAACTTGATGGCGGCGCTGACAACGACCTGTTGATTGGCGGGGCTGGTGCCGATGTGCTGATCGGCGGGCTCGGCACCGATACGGCCAGCTATGCGGCAGCCACCTCGGGTGTGGCAGCCTCGCTGCTGGTCGGCGGAAGCGATGGCGATGCGGCCGGCGACAGCTATAGCAGCATCGAGGTGCTGATCGGCTCGGCCTTTGACGACACGCTGGAAGGCAGCGCCAACGCTGACTCGATTGTGGCCGGTGCTGGCAATGACACGCTGATCCTGACAGCCGGCACTGACACGCTGGATGGCGGGCTCGGCATCGACACCATCGATCTGGCCGGGCTGAGCCCCGGCCAGACCTTTGCGCTTGGCAATCCCCGTTTCACCAACATCGAGAACATCTCGGGCACCTCCGATCTCGACTTCCTGACAGGGGATGGCAATGCCAATGGCCTCTTCGGCCTCGGCGGCAATGACCAACTGAACGGCGGGGCCGGCAACGACACGCTGAATGGCGGAGCCGGTGCCGACACGCTGAACGGCGGCGCTGGCAATGACACCTATGTGGTGGACGATGCTGGCGACGTCATTTCCCCAGAAGCTGCCGGCGCTGGCGCCGGGTTCATCGACACGGTTCTGGTCGATGACGCGCTGATCACCTACGACCTTGGCCTTGGCTCCAACCTCGAAAACCTGACCTATGTCGGCACCGGGCAGTTTGAAGGCACCGGCAACGAGCTTGCCAATGTCATCACCGGCGGCGATCTGGGCAACGATCTGCGCGGCGAGGGCGGTGCTGACACGCTGATCGGCGGCGTGGGCAATGACACGCTTCAGGGCGGTGCGGGCGCAGACTCGCTTGTCGGTGGCTCTGGCGTCGACACGGCAAGCTATCAGGGGGCAACCACAGCCGTGGTGGTCTCGCTGACATCGCCCTTCATCAATTCCGGTGATGCGGCGGGCGATCTCTACAGCAGCATCGAGAACATCATCGGCTCGATCAACGCCGACAACCTGACCGGTGACGCGAACGCCAACCAACTGGATGGCGATGACGGCAACGACACGCTGAACGGCGGGGCTGGTAACGACGTTCTCATTGGTGGCGTAGGCAATGACCTGTTCATTGCCGGTGGCGACAGGGCCGGCGGCATCAACATCATTGATGTCTACAATGGTGGTGATGACTTCGACACGGTGAGCTATGCCAACGCCACCGAGGCGGTGTTCTACGATGTGAGTATCGGCCTGCCGAGCGGAGCAGCTTCAGGCGACACTTGGATTTTGATCGAAGCCTTTGCTCTGTCCAATTATTCCGACACCTTTAACCTCGGCTCTGGCGACAACCCGTCCATGACGCTTCGTGGCCTCGCGGGCAACGACCTCCTCAAGAGCGGGTTGGGCAACGACATTCTCGATGGCGGCACCGGCAACGATACGCTCGATGGCGGCCGTGGCAATAACACCCTGATCGGCGGCGCAGGGGCTGACCAGTTCATCAGCGACTCTGAAGTCGTGAGTTTCACCACGATCAGCTATGCCAGCTCGCGCGCGGCGGTGACGGTCAACCTGGCGAGTGGAACGGCCAGCGGAGGTGATGCGCAAGGTGACACTTTCACCGGCAGCTTCGTCGGCTTGGTCGGCTCAAGCTACAACGACGCGCTCACCCTTGCGTTGTCCAGGGGCACCAATCTGGATGGTGGCCTTGGCAATGACCAATTGACAGGGAACTTTCTCGACAATTCCATCTTTGGCAGAAGTGGCGCTGACGTTCTGTTTGGGATGTCGGGACAAGACACCCTCGACGGAGGCGATGGAAACGATGTGCTCAGTGGCGATGATGGATTGGACGTACTCCTGGGCGGTGCGGGAAATGACCGTCTCATTGGTGGCGCGCTGAGCGATACGCTGACCGGCGGCGAGGGTGCGGATCGCTTCGAGTTCGATTGGCTTCCATCAAATGGGGGCCAGTCTGATGCGGTCACCGACTTCTCCGCGTCGCAAGGCGACAAGCTGGTCATCAGCGCAAGCGCCTTCACGGGGCTGGTCGCAGGTCTCGGCGGTTCGCTCGCAGCCGGCTCCTTCGTGCTCGGTTCGGTGGCGACGTCCGGTTCTGCCCAACTGATCTACGATGCGTCACTTAGTGCCTTGTTCTATGATTCTGACGGGACCGGCGTCACCGATGCCGTATCTATTGCGACGTTCAACCCGGGCCAGTTGCTCTCGGCCAGTGACTTCCTGCTGGTCTGAGGCTCACATCCGGGCCTTGCCCGGCTGACAAGAATATGGCCCCGGTCCTGCAAGCGCAGGGCCGGGGCCAGCGTATTGGGCTGAAGGCCCGGACGGCTGCGTTCTGCCGGGGCAAGGCTGCGGTCGGGGCAGACGCCGCCGATGACCGCCAAGGCCGGCAGCCGGGGCGCGGAAACCACGATCTCTCGGAATAAAAGGCATGCTGGCGCGTTTAAGATGATGTTTGAAGTTGTCTGTCATCTTCAGGTGCCGCAAAGGCCGCGGGGGACCTGCTCCCCATCGCGGCACGACCCGGCGCCGTGGACGAGCTTTCCGGATCGGTTTGCCTGATGAGAACCCAGCGCCCCCCTGAGAACCCCGTCAGCCGCGCGCTGAAGGCGACGCGTGCCGACTGGCTGCATGTCGCCGTGTTCTCGACGGCGGTGAACCTGCTGATGCTCACCGGTTCGATCTACATGCTCCAGGTCTATGACCGCGTGCTGTCCAGCCGCTCCATTGCCACGCTGGTGATGTTGTCGCTGATCGTGCTTGCCGCCTTCGTGCTGCAAGGCGTGATGGATGCGTTCCGCCTCAAGCTGCTCAGCCGGATCGGGGCCAAGGTCGACGAGGAATTGTCGCCCTTGACCGCGCGCGCCACGGTGCTCTTGCCCATCAAGGGCGCAAAACCGGCCGAAGCCATGCAGCCGATGCGCGATCTCGATTCCCTGCGCGGCTTCCTGTCCAGCCTTGGTCCGACCGCGCTGATCGACATGCCCTTCATGCCGCTGTTCGTGCTGGCGACCTTCGTGCTGCACCCCTGGCTGGGTTGGCTGGCTGTCGTCGGCGGCGTGCTGATCCTGTGCCTGACCTTATGGACCGAGCGGCGCAGCGCCGCGCCGACCATGGCGCTGATGCGCAGCGGCGCGGAGCGGGCACAACTGGCCGAGGGCGGGCGGCGCAATGCCGAAGTCATCCGCGCGCTGGGCATGGGCGGGGCCTTTGCCGCGCGCTTTCAGCGGGTCCACAGCCGCCATGTGGCCGACAACCTGCTGTTGGCCGATGCGGCGAGTGGCATCGGCGCGCTGGCGCGCATCTTCCGCTTCGGCTTGCAATCGGCGGTGCTCGGCCTCGGCGCCTATCTGGTGATCAAGGGCGAGATGGGGCCGGGCGCGATGATCGCGGCCTCGATCCTGACCAGCCGTGCACTGGCCCCGATCGAACTGGCTGTGGCGCATTGGAAGGGTTTTGTGGCGGCCCGGCAGGGCTACCAGCGGCTGAAGGCCGTGACGCCGCATCTGGTGGCCGGCGACAAGGATCTGGCCTTGCCCAAGCCGTCGCGGGCGCTTCAGGTCTCCGATGTGGTGGTCGCGCCGCCCGGATCACAGCGTGTGATCGTGCAGGGCGTCAGCTTCGAGATGAAGGCGGGGCAGGCGCTGGGGCTGATCGGTCCGTCCGGCTCCGGCAAGTCGAGCCTGGCTCGGGCACTGGTGGGCGTCTGGCCGGCGCTGCGTGGCGCGGTGAAGCTGGACGGCGCACGCCTTGAGCAGTGGGAGCCGGAGCAGCTTGGCGGCTTCCTGGGCTACCTGCCGCAGGATGTGGAACTCTTCGACGGCTCGATCGCCGAGAACATTGCCCGTTTCGATTCGGCCATGACGAGCGAGAGCGTGCTGGCCGCGGCAAAGGCCGCCGGCGCACATGACCTGATCGTCAGCTTTCCGGAAGGCTATGACACCGCCATCGGCGAGGGCGGGGCTGCCCTCTCCGGCGGCCAGCGCCAGCGGTTGGCGCTGGCGCGGGCGATGTATGGCGATCCGTTCATGGTCGTGCTGGACGAGCCCAATGCCAGCCTCGATGCCGAGGGCGACGAGGCGCTGACCCGCGCCATCCAGGCCGTGAAGGCGCGGGGCGGCATCTGCGTGGTGATCACCCACCGGCCTTCGGGCCTTGCGGCGGTCGATCTGGTCGGCGCGATGGCGGGGGGCAAGATGCAGGCCTTCGGACCGCGCGAGGAAATTCTGCAACAGATGATGCGTCGTGGCGGCATGGCAGCAGCACGGCGGCCGCAAGGGCCGGGCGCTGGCCAGGCACCCGCCGGCGAGGGCGGGGCCATGACGGGCGTGCCGCAAATCCGCCAGGTCGGAGGCGAGTCATGATCCTGCAATCAGAGGGGCCGGGCACCGGCGACAAGGACGCGAACCGAGGAAAGCCGAGCCACGCGGCGGTCAGCCGCCGGACGTGGATGGCCGGTTACGCGGCTTTGGCGCTGTTCGCCGGCACGATCGGGGTCTGGGGCGGGACAGCAGCGCTTTCGGGCGCGGTGATCGCCTCGGGGCAATTCGTCGTCGACGGCAATGTCAAGAAAGTGCAGCACCAGACCGGCGGTGTGGTTGGCGAACTCAGGGTGCGCGAGGGGGACCGGGTCGAGGCCGGCGATCTGCTGATCCGGCTCGATGCGACGGTGGCGCGCGCCAACCTGCAGATCATCGTGCGGCAACTCGACGAGTTCGCGGCCCGCAGCGCCCGGCTGGAGGCCGAACGCGATCAGGCCACCAGCCTGACCATGCCCGAGCGGCTGGCCTCGCGCCTGCAGGAGCCGGACGTGGCGCAGTTGATGACGGCCGAGGAGCGTCTGTTCACGGCCCGCGCCACGGCCCGAGACGGGCTCCGCGCCCAGCTGTCGCGGCGCATCGGGCAGTTGCGCTCCGAGATCGAGGGCCTGACCGAGCAGCGCTCGGCCAAGCTCCGGGAAGCCGAGCTGATCAAGCGCGAGTTGACCGGCGTGCGCGAGCTGTTCCGCCAGAACCTCGTGCAGATCACGCGGCTGTCACAGCTCGAGCGCGAAGCCGCTTCGCTGGACGGGCAGAAGGGCCAGCTCACGGCGCAGATCGCGCAGAGCGAGGGCCGCATCGCCGAGACCGAGTTGCAGATCCTCCAGCTCAACGAGGACCTGCGCGCCGAGGTTATGAAGGAACTGCGTGAGATTCAGGGCCGCACCGGTGAGTTGCACGAGCGGCGCTTTGCTGCCGAAGATCAGCTCAAGCGCATCGACGTGCGCGCGCCGGTGTCGGGCTATGTGCATCAGATGCAGGTCCACACGGTCGGCGGGGTGATCAGTCCGGCTGAGCCCGCCATGCTGATTGTGCCGTCTGGCGAGGACCTGAGCCTCGAAGCGCGTGTGACGACCAGCGACTATGATCAGGTCAAACTTGGGCAGGAGGTCACGGTCAAGCTGCATGCCTTCAACCAGCGCACGACGCCCGAATTGAGGGGGCTCGTCACGCGCATGTCGCCCGATGTGACGCGCGAGGCGCAGACCGGCATGGTCTATTACACCATCCGGGTCGGCATCGCGCCTGAGCAACTGGCACGGATCGCGCCGCTGAAGGTCAGCGCCGGCATGCAGGCCGATGCCTACCTGCAGACCGGCGACCGGACGCCGTTCAGCTATCTGCTGCGGCCGGTGGCCGACCAGTTCTCGAAGGCCTTCCGCGAACGCTGAACGCCAAGGCTCAGCCGCGCAGCGCTTCGCGGGCCGCCGCGATGATGTAATCCTGTGTGGCCGGTTCGAGAAAGGCGTGCATCGGCAGCGCCACGACCTCATGCGCCACCTTGTCGGAGACAGGCAGGCCGTTGCCCGCCACCGGGAAGCGCTTGTAGGCTGTCTGCTGGTGCAGCGGCTTTGGGTAATACACCGCCGTTGGCACGCCATGGGCGGTCATGCGCTCGATGAAACTGGCGCGTTGCGCTGCCGGCACGCGGATCGTGTATTGCGCCCAGGTCGAGACGCAGTCCTTCATGACACCGGGCACGATGGTGACATCGCCGAGGCCCTCGGCATAGCGCGCGGCCACCACCTGACGCTGGCCGATTTCCCAGTCGAAGATCGCCAGCTTCTGCAGCAGAACCGCCGCCTGGATCGTGTCGAGCCGCGAGTTCACGCCGATGCGGATGTTGTCATACTTGTCGGTGCCACGGCCATGGACGTGCAGGGAACGCAGCACCTCGACGTACTCTTCGTTGTCGGTCAGCACCGCGCCGCCATCGCCATAGCAGCCCAGCGGCTTGGCCGGAAAAAAGCTGGTCGTGGCGAAGTGGCCGATGGAGCCGGCGATGCGGCCCTTGTAGCGACCGCCGAAGCCCTGCGCCGAATCGGCAATCAGGACCAGCCCATGCGCTTCGCAGAAGGCGCTGATCGGATCATAGTCCGCCGGCTGGCCGAACAGGTCGACGGCGATCAGGGCCTTGACCTTGAGGCCGAGCTGGCCTGCCGTGACCATGGCTGCATCCAGCCCCTTCGGGTCCATGTTGTAGGTGGCTTCGTCGATGTCCACGAAGATCGGGGTTGCGCCAAGCCAGGCCACAACCTCGGCAGTGGCGGCGAAGGTGAAGCTGGGGCAGATCACGGCATCGCCGGGACGCAGCTTCAGCACCATCAGGCACAGGGCGATGGCATCGGTGCCATTGGCACAGCCGATCGCGTGCTTGGCCCCGCAGAAGGCTGCCAGTTGGTTCTCGAACTCGCGGACTTCCGGGCCGAGCACATAGGCGCCGCCATGCACGGCCTTGAGGATCGCCTCATCCATGGCCGCGCCGATGTGGCGGCGCTGGGCCTTGAGGTCGATGAAGTCGATCTTGGCAGGCGGCGTCATCGCAGCGGATCGCGCTGCCGTGGCGGTTGGCGACATGGGATCTTCTCCTCGGCATTCCGGCAAGACAGGCGGCCAACCGGCAAAGCGCGGCGGGCGGTAATGCTGCCATGCGCAGTGCAGGCGACTGCGCCCGTTCAGGTGAGTGCGCTTATTGCCGAGGCATCGGCCAAGGACCAATCACAACTTTTTGCCCAATGTTGCATGCACGGCGCAATTGCCGGGTCCGGGGCCTTGCCTGTGTCCGGGCTTCATGGTTCTGGCTGATGAGTGGCCGCTTCCCTCCGGAAGGTCTGGCAAGCATCGCGGGCAGGGACAATGGCCGGCACGGCAAACACGCAGCAGCAAGACGCGACTGGTCAGCGGTCCGGAGCGGCCATCGCGCTGGTCGCAGGTTTGCTCGTCACGGCCTGCGTGTTCGCCATCATCGCGCCACAGGGGCTGACCTGGCTGCCTCTTGTGCTGGCGCTCGCTCTGGCGTGGGCGGCACGGATGGGCGCGACAGGGCCTGAGGCTGCATCATCCCCATGGGCGGTCGATTGGCGCAGGGCATGGCCCGCAGCGCTGCCATGGCTGGCGTTTGGCCTGTGGGCGGGATTCCGCGCGCTGACATCGCCGATGGTGCAGGCGCCCGCCGTGCTCGGCAGCTTTGTCTTTGCCTTCGCCAGCTCGGCCCTTGCGCTGGTGCTGTGCGCGCGCATGCCGCCGGGCGGGCGCTGGCATTGGGGTTTCTTTCCGGCCCTCAGCCTCGTCTTCGCCCTGGTGCTGGAGCTGATCCTGTCCGGCACGCTGTCGCTGGCCTCGCTGGGCGGACCGCGTCTGGCCACGAAATGGCACTACAACCGCGCGGCGGTGATGCTGGCGCTGCTGCTGCCGCTGGCGATCTTCGCCATCGGGCGCATGTCGTTCAGCCGCGCCGCAAAGGCTGCGCTGGGCGTCATCGTCGTGCTCGCGAGCGCCGCCGTGATTCTGCGCAGCCAGAGCGAATCAGCCCAACTGGCCCTTGGCCTGATCCTGCTGGTGCAGATCGTCTGTCTTGTCCGCGTGAGCTGGGCCAGGTGGCTGATCATCCTCGGGGCGGCGGCGGCGATCCTGTTGATGCCACTGGTGATGCGGCCGCTGGTCGAATGGCTGGTGCAGACATCATTCTGGACCGGCCGCTATCCGTCGGTGGTCGAACGCTTCCGGCTCTGGATCGGGATCATGCCCTACATCGAGGCCTCGCCCTGGATTGGGAACGGCGTCGAGTACGTGCGCGATATCGGCTTCCGCGATTTCCAGAGCGGACAGCAGATGTCGCATAACCATCCGCACTCGTTCCTGATGCAGACATGGGTCGATCTTGGCCTTGTCGGCGTGGCGCTGGCGCTATGGTGCATCCATGCCGGGACGTCGGCGGCGGCGCGGGCATCGCGGCAGCCGGCGGCGGCCATGCAGCTGTCCGTTGTGGCGGCGGTGCTCGGCGTCTGGGCGGTGTCACATGGCATGTGGCAGGCCTGGTTTGTCGGTATGAGCGGCTTTGCCATCGTGTTCGCGCATCTTCTGGCGCACCGGGCGGAGCAGGCGGACCAAGCGCCCTGAGATCCGCTCACGGGCCAACAAAAAACCCCGCATGTCCGGGACAGGCGGGGCTTCTCGCGAAATGGTGGGCGCGACAGGGATCGAACCTGTGACCCCTACGATGTCAACGTAGTGCTCTCCCGCTGAGCTACGCGCCCGAAATTCGGGAACGGCACTGAACGTGCCGCTGCGGTGGAGGGGCTATAGCCAATCGCCAGTGGCAGCGCAACCCTTTGTCTCGGGGTCGTTTTCGGCTGTCCCCGGCGGCGGCTCAGGCGGCCTTGATCAGCTTTTCGACCTCGTTGACGAGATCGCGCAGATGGAAGGGCTTGGACAGCACCTTGGCATCCTTCGGGGCGTTCGAATCCGGGTTCAGTGCCACGGCGGCGAAACCGGTAATGAACATCACCTTCATGTCCGGATCGAGTTCGGTGGCGCGGCGGGCTAGTTCGATACCGTCCATCTCGGGCATGACGATGTCGGTCAGCAGAAGCTCGAACGGCTCCTCGCGCAGCCGGTTGTAGGCCGACAGGCCGTTGTCGAACGAGGCCACGTCGTAGCCGGCGTTCTGCAGCGCCTTCACGAGGAAGCGGCGCATGTCGTTGTCATCTTCAGCAAGCAGGATCTTGGTCATGGCGTCATGGTTCTCGGCATGGGCGGGCGATCAGGAGCGAGGCTGCGACGCTGGCACCGCATCGTGTTCATTTCCCATAAGCACCCGGCGTCGTAAACATGGGGTGAAGATCGCGCGCCTCTTGCTTTGCCAGTGCACTTCCGCTTCGATTGGCCCATGCAAGATCCGGCGCACACCCGCGACACCATCATGGACATCGTCGACGAGATCGAGACGGCGTTCGTGGTCCGCGAGCCGCTTCTGCAGGTTATCCCCGCCGTGGTCGGCGTTCCGCATGCGGGACGCCAGTATCCGCGTCGGTTCATCGAGCAGGCCCGGCTTTCGGCGCAGGCCTTGCGGCGCTCAGAGGATGCGTTCGTCGACCTGCTGTCGCAGGATGTGCCGGACCTTGGCGTGCCGCAATTGCTGGCCCGCTTCCCGCGCGCCTATCTCGATGTGAACCGCGAGCCCTACGAGCTTGATCCGCGCATGTTCGAGGGCAAGCTCCCGCCCTTCGTCAACACGCGCTCGATGCGGGTGGCGGGCGGGCTTGGCACGATTCCGCGCATCGTCGGTGACGGGCAGGACATCTACGCCCGGCGGATGCCGGCGCAGGAGGCCACGCATCGCATCGAGACGCTCTACAAGCCCTACCATGCCGCCCTGCGGGGCCTGGTGGCGCGCACGCGCAGCCGTTTCGGCCTGTGCGTGCTGGTCGACCTGCACTCGATGCCGTCCGCCGGGCTGGAACGCGATGCCAGCCTGCGTCCGGACATCATCCTTGGCGACCGGTTCGGCACCAGTGCGGCGGTCGGCATTGTCGATGCGGCAGAGGCAGCCTTGCGCGCCGAGGGGTTCAGCGTCAGCCGCAACCGGCCTTATGCCGGTGGCTACATCACCGAGCACTATGGGCAGCCCAGGACCCATGTTCACGCGCTCCAGATCGAGATCAACCGCGGTCTTTACATGAACGAGGCGACCATCGAACCGCTGGCCGCCCTTGGCGAGGTGCGAACGGCCCTATGCCGCAGCTTGGCCGGCATGTTCAGCGCCTGGACCAGCGGATTCCTGAGCTTTCCCGCTGCCGCCGAATGAGGTGTTGCGCCCCTACGGCAAGGCGCAGACAAAAAAAGGCCGCACGTTTGACGGTGCGGCCCAAGTCTAGGGAGGAAACGCCCAAGGAGGGCAAGCAGGACAACTCCGGAGAGCTATCTTGCAATGCACAATTTATAGTGCGCCGCAGCAAAATCAAGGGCTAATTTCAGAAGGGCCTGAAAAGTCCTCGTTTCGAGGGTTTTCTCGAACGAAGAAATCAGAATCGCTCACTTTGTGAGCCAATTCGCGCGAAAATCGTCACAAGCTTGCTCGCCCTGTCGCGCGGCCAGAGGTGGTTGCTTCACACAACACGATTGACGTCAGCCCCGCGCACCCGCTCGCGGTAGAGCAGATAAAGGCCGGAAGCGACGACGATGGACCCGCCGGCGAGTGTCCAGTGATCGGGCCATTGCCCGAACACCAGCCATCCGAGGATCAGCATCCAGATCAACTGGGTGTAGATGAAAGGGGCGAGCACGCTGGCTGGCGCGCGGCGGTGCGCCCCGATGACCAGCCAATGGCCGAAGGCGCCGCACGCCCCCATCAGCACCATTGCAGCCCAGACCTCGGGTGAGGTCGGCGTTGTCCAGAACCATGGCATGAGTGGCGTGATCAACAACACACCGGCCACGCCCGAGTAGACCATGGTGGTTTCGCTGCTGTCGACGCCGGCGAGTTTCCGGGTGGTCAGGTTGTAAAGCGCGTAGCAGACGACGCCGGCCATCGACAGGAAGGCGGCCGGATGCAGGCCCTCGACTCCGGGGCGCATGACCACCAGCACGCCAAGGAAGCCGACCCCGATGGCAATCATGCGGCGCGGCCCCGGCCATTCGCCGAGCAGCGGGCCGGAGAGCAGCGCGATCAGCAGCGGGGTGGCGAAGATGATGGTGATCGCTTCCGCCAGCTGGAGGAACTGGAGGGCAAAGAAGTTCAGCATCGTCGACAACAGCAACATCAGTGAACGCACAGCTTGCAGGCCCGGCGCACGGGTGGTCATCACGCCGGGGCGGCTCACCGGATTGAGCAGCACCGTTACCAGCATCACGCTGACGAGATAGCGCGCCCAGACGGTCTGCATCGGGTGCATGTGCTGGGAAGCCCATTTTGCAGTGGCGTCCAGCACCGAAAAGATGGCCAGCGCCGCGCACATCAGGGCGATGCCGATCAGCCGGTCATGTCGCGCGCTGTCAGCACGGTCTCGGGCAGGTTTGGCGGGATTGTCCACGTCGGGCTGTCTGGAAACCGGGCAAGAGAGATGACGTCTGCACGATTAGCTGCTTTTCGGTTCGTTGCCCATGGCAGAGCCGGAGGTCGGCAGCGCGTCGCCAACATGGCCGGGCGTGGTGACCGAGCCATCAGGGCTGCGTTGCTGGCGCGGGCCCCGCCTTTCCTTGACAACCGGGAAGCCCGGCTTCAACCGTCTGGTCTGGAGAGGTGGACAACGAATGACGGTGGCAAGCGCGACGCCAGCCAATGCCGGTGCACCAACCCTTGCCGAAGCAACGGCGGTCTGGCTGCGCATCGGCTGCCTGTCCTTTGGTGGCGCTGCCGCTCAGATCGCCATGCTGCACAAGGTGGTTGTGGAGGAGAAGCGCTGGATCGAGGAGCGCCGCTTTCTCGATGCGCTCAATTACTGCACGCTGCTGCCCGGACCCGAGGCGCAGCAACTGGCGACCTATCTGGGGTTCATCCTGCACGGGGTGCGCGGCGGCGTGCTGGCCGGGCTGCTGTTCGTCATCCCGGGCGCGCTGGTGATGATGGCGCTGTGCCTGCTCTATGTGCTGGGCGGGAACCTGACGCTGGTCGCTGGCCTGTTCTTCGGCATCAAGGCTGCCGTGATCGCGATCGTCATCGAGGCGCTGTTGAAGATCGGCAAGCGCGCGCTGCGCTCGCCGTTTCTGGCTGGGCTCGCAGTGGCGAGTTTTGTGGCCCTTGCCTTCCTCTCGGTCGATTTCCCGTTCGTCGTCGGTGCTGCCGCCTTGCTGGGCGCGGGGCTGGCCACTGTGCGGCCGGGCTGGCTGGCACGGAACCAAGCTTCGGCGACCGCGCCCCCGCCGGATGCCGGCCAGACCCGCGCGGCGCTCAAGGCCGCCCTTGTCTGGGTCGGGATCTGGTGGCTGCCGGTTGCCGTTGCCGCGCTGCTGCTGGGTAGCGGGCACTTTCTGGTCGAGGTCGGGCTGTTCTTCTCGAAACTGGCGATGATCACCTTCGGCGGGGCCTATGCGGTGCTGGCCTACCTCGCCGACGCAGCCGTCAACGACAAGGGCTGGCTCACTGCCGCCGAGATGATCGACGGGCTGGGGCTGGCGGAAACCACGCCCGGGCCGACCATCCTCGTCAACCAGTTCGCCGCCTTCCTGGCCGGCTGGCGTGCACCGGCACCGTTCTCCCAGGCAGTAGGTGGGGTGCTGGCTGCGACCATGGCCGTCTGGGTGACATTCGCGCCGTCATTCGTATGGATTTTTGCCGGCAGTCCGTTTGTCGAGCGTGTGCGCAGCAACCCGCGCATTGCCGGTGCGCTCTCCGCCATCACGGCGGCGGTGACCGGCGTCATCGCCTCGCTGGTCCTGAGTTTCGCGCCACGCGTCCTGTTTGCCGAGGTCGGGACAGGCCGGATCGGACCTTTGACGTTTCCGGCTCCGGTCCTGCCGACGCTGATCTGGCCGGCGCTCGCACTTGCCGTGCTGGCCGGTCTGATGCTGTTCCGCTGGCACCGCGGCGTGATCGAAACCGTTGTGGCCATGGGCCTGGCCGGCATCCTCATCACGGCAGGGCAACGCCTGCTCGCAGGCTAACGCGTCAGACGTCGTCTTCTTCGGTCTCGGTGTCCTCGTCGGCGCCGCCGGTGCTGCGCCCGCCGGCATTGCCAAGCGACTTCACGGCCTTGCGCAGCAGTTTGCGCAGGCGCTTGCGGTCCTTGCCATCGAGGCCGTCCAGCATCTCGCCCTCGACCTCGTCGAGCAAGGAGCCCAAGGCTGCGGCGCGGCTCTCGCCTTCCTCGGTGAGTTGCACCCGGACCAGCCTGCCATCGCCGCCATCGGGCGAGCGCTGCACCAGACCTTGGGTGGACAGCCGCGCGATGGTCTTGGAGACAGTCGGCGGCCGAACGCTGAGCTTGCCGGCCAACTCGCCCATGGGCATCGCGCCCTCGCTGGCGAGGATTTCCAGCACCTGCTCCTGACCCGGAAACAGGGACAGGGCCTGAAGCTTTTCGCCGATCCGCGCCCTGTGAAGGCGTGAGGCCAGAATCAGCAGCCGACCTACGCTCTTCTCGCTCTTGTTGCCCATGTGACTGGCCCCCGCCGTGCAGTGCGACAATCGTTGCCGATTGTTTCTACGTGCAACTAGCCGGCGAACGATGACGGCTTGATGACATTCATGTCAGCGAGGCCAGTTTCCCGCGCACCTTTTGCAGATAAGCGGCACGTTCGCTGTCACTCGACGAATCCATCTGGTGCAAGCCGAGCCAGAAGGTCCGGCAACGGGGAGCGCAGAGCACCGACAGGCCTGTCAGCAAGGTGCGGCGGCCCGGCGCGCCCATGATCCACCACCACCAGCGCGGGCTGCCCAGCGTGGAGATCGCCCCAATGGTGCGGATGTTGGTGAGAACCCGGGTGATCGGCTTGTTTCGCTCGGGCATGCCGAAGGTGGCATGGGGAATCCAGACCCGGTCGAGCCAGCCCTTGAGCATGGCGGGCGGGCCATACCACCAGGTCGGGTAGACGAAGACCAGTGCCTCGCACCAGCGCAGATGGGCCAGATGCTCCTCGATGTCGCGCTCGTTGTCACCGGGCGTGTGGTAGCGGCGGCGCTGGTCGGCGGTGAGCACCGGCTCGAAGCCCGATGCATACAGATCGATGAGGCGTGTCTCGTGACCGGCGGCTGCCAGCGACTCAAGGGCCGCATTGCGCACGCTGGCGTTGAAACTCTCCTCGCAGGGATGGCAATACACGACCAGAACCCGCATCGCTCACAGCCTCGCCACGGCGGCCTTGACCTCGCCGATGAAGGCTGTCCGAGAGGCATCGGTCGAGCGGTTCATGTCGTAGTGGGCGAGATAGCGCATCTTGCCCGCAGGCTTGATCAGGGCGCGCAGCACGCGCGTGGCGAACTTGCGCGGCGGATCGCCAACGAGGAAGGCCCGCCAGCGTGGCCCGCCATAGGTTGTGACCACCATCAGACGGCTGATGTGCTGGAGGTTGGGCCGCACGAGCCCGTCTACGATACGGAAGCTGACACCGGGCAGGAAGACACGGTCGAGAAACCCCTTGAGGATGGCCGGAAAGCCGAAGTTCCAGACAGGATAGACAAGCACCAGCGCCTCGGCGGCTTCCAGTCGTTGGACATAGGCTTCGACCGGCGAACGGTTGGCGGGGATGGCGTGATAGCCCACCCGCTCAGCCCGGCTCAGCACGGGCTGGAAGTCCTCCGCGTGCAGGTCGCAGGCATCGACCTCATGACCGCCAGCCCGCAACCCGTCCACCACCAGCCGGAACAGGGCCGCGTTGTAGCTTTCCGGGTTGGGATGGGCGTGGAGGACCAGAACCCGCATCAGCCATTGACCCCGGCTTCCGCCAGCGACTTGAACAGGAAGTTCTTGCCCGCCTTGAAGTCATAGGACGGGTCTTCCCAGGCGACCATTTTGCCGGGGTTGAGGAGTCCGCTTGGGTCCGCTTCCTTCTTGAAGGCAAGCTGGACCTCGTCGGTCTGCTTCATGCCGCCTTCTTCCAGCGTGTAGCGATGGGGGTTGAAGATCGGCGCGCCCATGGCCTCGTGGATCGCCATGATCTCCTCCAGCCGCTCCTCGGTGGTGAAGCGCACCAGGGGCAGGCCGAATGCCGTGACCTTGCCATCGAAGCGCACGAATTCGAGGTGACCCGCGACCTCGTTGCCGAAGTGCTCATGGATGCGCGTCGCCAGGTCGACCGCGTTTGGGTAGGGGTAGAGCACCTGAAGGTAGGTGATCGCCGGCTCGACGCGCAGCGCCCGCAAGGTGGTGTGGTTCCAGGTGAGCTCAAAAGCCGGCGGCAGGCCCTTGGCGTCGTCAGCGGAGAGCGTGTCGGACCGCATCAGCAGGTCCGCGCCCTTGAAGCGGTTCATGAAGGCGATGGTCGAGGTCACCGCGATGTCGGCGACCATCGCGACCACGATGTGTTTCTCACGAGGGATGAACTTGCGATGCCTGAGGAAATAGTCATGCGGGCAGGGCGCGGCGATGACAGCAAGCTCCTTGAGCGCGATGCCATCCTGTTGGCCGAGGGCTTCGGCGAAGGCTGCAGCCGTGCGGAAATCATCAAAGCCAAACAGCATGTCGACCCATGTGTAGGCCGGCCCAAGCGGCATCTCGACCTCGGTGATGATGCCGTTGGTGCCATAGGCGTGGGCTACCTTGTGCAGGTCGTCTCCGGTCAGTTCCAGCACACGCGGGTTGGCCTCCATCGTCACGACCTTGAGCCGGATGATGTTGCCATAATCGCGCAGGCCGCCCCACTTGATCGAGCCGACACCGCCGGAGCCACCAGCGATGAAGCCGCCCACTGAGGCTGTGTGATAGGTCGAGGGATGCAGGCGAGCCTCCTGCCGGGAATGGTGGCGCGTTTCCTCGTCGATCTTCGAAATGAGGGCGCCGGGTTCGGCCACATAGCTGCCGGGCCGGATATCGAGCACCTTGTTGAAGCCTGACAGATCGAGCACGATTCCGCCCGAGAGCGGCATGGCCTGCCCGTAATTGCCGGTGCCGGTTCCGCGCGGCGTCACCGGAATGCCAAGTTCGAAAGCGGTGCGCAGCACATGGACGACCTCGTCCTGGCTGGTCGGCGAAACGATGATGTCGCCCGTGACATGGTCGAGCTGGCGTTTCAGCGTCGGCGAATACCAGTAGAAATCGCGGCTCTTCTGCTTCACCAGCGCCAGATTGTCCTCGGTGCGGATGGAGCCGAGCCGGCTCTTCAGGGTGGCGATGTCGTAGCGGGTGGTCATGGCTGGTCCTCAGGCGGTCAGAACGGTGTCGAGCTCGGCATAGTCCGGCAAGGTGGTGTCGATGGCGCGGCCCGCCACCAGCACGGTGCGGTCGCTCTGGGGCCGGGACAGGAGCTCTGTCATTGATCTGGCGCGGGTCAGCACCATGTCGGCGGCAGCGCCGGCCCTGAGCGATGATGCATGCTGGGCGTCGAGGCGTGTGACGCTTGCGGGCGTGGTGGTGACAGCACTGACCCAGTCCGTTGCGCCATGGTCGAGTTGCAGGATGCGGGTTGCCTCGCGCAGGACCTCGACCATGTCGAGATCGCCATAGGCATAGAACGGATCGCGGGTGTTGTCCGACGCGACCATCACCGGAACGCCGGCGGCTTTCAGTTCGTGCAGCAGGGTGACGCCGCGCCAGCGCGGTGTCCGGTCCGGCTGTCGATCCTGAAGATACATGTTGCACATCGGCAGCGACACCACGGCAAGGCCGGCGCGCGCCACCTTGTCGATAACGCGGGCTTCGGCCTGCGGCATCTGGAGTGCGAGCGAGCAGCAATGTCCGCACAGAACTTTGCCTTCGAAGCCCATGGCCAGGGCAGTGTCGGCAATGACCTCCAGCGAGAGAGCCGCCGGGTCGTTGGTCTCATCGACGTGGAAATCGAGATCGTAGCCATGATCGATGGCGGCACGAAACAGGATTTCGAGGCCCGCCTTCAGGTTCGGGCTCATGTAGGTCACGGCGCCGAGAACCCCCGAACCATGCTGCCTGACAGCCGCCAGCACGGCGCGCATGTGGTCGGGATTGACGGCATGGTCGATGCCGAACAGGGGCGTGGCCTGAAGGGCGATGCGGCCGGCCCATTCGGCGCGCAACTCGGCAAAGACCGGCCACGAGATGCCGACCTGGGGACCAACCGAATCGAGATGGGTGCGGATTGCACCGGTGCCGTGGGCAAAGGCGGATTTCAGCGCAAAGCCCATCCTGGCGCGCACGTCGGCGGCATGCCAGTTGGCCTCCCGGTCTGCAGTCACGGCGGTCAGCGCGCCCATGAAGGTGCCGTCGGGATTGGCTCTGCGCGGCCAGATGTGACCCTTGTCGAGGTGGGTGTGGCTCTCGGTGAAGCGCGGGAAAATGATGCCGCGCTTCATGTCGAGGCCGGGCAGGCCGTCTTCAGTCGTTACGGTGCCGGCCGCCAGGATGGAGACAATCCGGCCCTCCGCGATGGTCAGGTCGACGCGCGCGAAGCCCTCACGGTCGGCTGCCAGCGCCGGTGCATCGACGAGACAGCGCGGCACGCTGGCATCGAGCAGGCGGAAGGCGGGCGAGGCGGGCAGAGCGGCGAAACCGGAGTTCATGGGATGGACAATCTGTAAAGGCGGTCAAAAAGGGAGGGCCGGCAGCCTTTCGACCATCGACCCTCGTGTGTGTGTCATGTGTGGCCACAAAACGAAGCAAAACACGGGCCGTCAAGGCCTGATGCCGGATTGTTGTGCGCTCAGCCCTTCCTGAGGCTCAGGCCGACGCCCTTGTTGACGAAGGCGAGGCTGTAGCTCTTGCGGAAATCGAGGTCGGCAGCGACCACCCCGGCCTTCACCATCTTGTCGAAGAAGCTCTTCATCTGCGTGTCGCTCATCGCCCCGATGCCGAGGCGCAGCGAATCGCCAGAGTCGACGATGCCATACTGCTTCATCAGGGCGATGCCGGCGGCGATCTTGTCGTCGGTCATGTCGGGGTTGGCGCGCTTGATCAGGGCGTTGGCCGCGGCATTGTCGCCATACATGTAGTTGTACCAGCCGGTGATGCTGGCATCGACGAAACGCTGGGTGATGTCGGCCTTGCCGGTGACCACGTCGGAACGCGTCTCGATCATGGTCGAATAGGTGTCGAAGCCGTTGTCGGCGAGCAGGAACACGTTCGGCTTGAACTTCGCCTCCTTCTCGATCGCGTAGGGCTCGGAGGTGACATAGCCCTGCATGGCCGACTTCTTGTCGGCGAGGAAGGGCGCGGCACTGAAGGTGTAGGGGCGGACCTGCTCGTCACGGAAGCCGAACTCGGCCTTCATCCACTGGAAGTACGAGGCCTGCCCTTCCTTGGAGAGCATCAGGTTGTTGCACTTCTTCAGGTCAAGGAAGGTGTCGAAGCCCTGACCCGGGTGCGCGATCAGGCACTGGGGCTCCTTCTGGAAGATCGAGGCGATGACCACGGTGGGCACATTCTCCTTCACCGCCAGGAAGGGCTGGATCATGTTGCCGCCCATGTAATAGTCGAGCCGGCCTGTCAGCAGCATCAGACGGCCATTGGTCTGCGGCCCGCCCATCACGATCTCGACGTCAAGGCCGGCTTTGGCATAGGTGCCGTCAGCCACGGCCTGATAATAGCCGCCATGCTCGGCCTGGGCGAGCCAGTTGGTGCCGAAGCGAACCTTGTCGCGCGCCTGTGCGCGGGCGCCGGAGCCGAGGGCGAGAGCAGATGCACCACCGGCTGCAAGGCCAAGGGCTGAACGGCGGGTCAGGGACAGCTTGGTCATCGGGCAATCTCCTTGGTGGGGCGGTCGGGTCCGGGCGGAACGAGGCATGCCGGAAGCCCTCGGGGTGACAGATAAAGGCGCATCGCATGGGCCGCCGTCGCACCTGATCGGCAGGCAGGGCTGGCTCCCTTTCAATCCATTCCACTTAAGCGCTTGCCGAAGCATAGCACAGCATGATTTCTGTCTTGGGCAGAGCTGCATGAATACGTATGGACCCCTGATGACCAAGTCCGGACCTTCCAAGACCGCATCGCCCAAGACCGCACCCGCCGCAACCAACCGGGCCCGCACGCCTGCGGCGCTGAGGCCGCCCTTTGCTCGCTACTCGCACGCGGTCGAGGTGCAGGCCGGCAGCCGCATGATTTTCGCCTCCGGCCAGCTCGGTGTCAGGCCGGATGACAGCATTCCGGAAGGTGCGGAGGCGCAGGCGGACCTGTGCTTCGGCAACATCCGCCTGATCCTCGAGGATGCCGGCATGACGCTGGCGGACATCGTCAGGATCAACGCCTATGTCACCGACCGGGCCCACATGGCCGGCTATATGGCTTCGCGCGACCGCCATGCCGGCACGCCGCCGCCCGCCTCGACCCTGATGATCGTGACGGGGTTCACACGGCCCGAGTTCGTGGTCGAGATCGAGGTCATCGCCGCCCGCAAGGAGCGGCGTCTCAAGACAGCCAGAACCGGGGGTTGAGCAGACATGGAAGCGCTTTTCATCGGCCAGACCTACATCGACATTGTCTTCCTGGCCGATTCGATCCCGACCGGTGACGACAAGGCCGTCGCCCGCGACTATGCCGTGTCGTTCGGCGGCAATGCGGTGACGGCCGCGTTCTGCTGCGCCAAGCTCGGCGTCAAGCCCGACCTGTTGTCCTCGCTGGCCGATGACTGGCTGGGCCGCATGTTCCTCGACATGGCGGCGCGCTACGGCATCCCGGTCCATGGCCGCAAGGTCAAGGAAAGCTCGCTGTCCTTCATCATGCCGCATGACGGCAAGCGCGCCATCCTGCGCTGCCGCGACGACCACTACCTGCACCCGTTCCCGATCCTCAATCTCGGCGGCTGCCGCGCCCTGCATCTGGATGGCCACCAGTCCGACGCGGCGCTGCACTATGCCAAGGCCTGCCGCGAGGCCGGCGTGCTGACCTCGCTGGATGGCGGCGGAGTGCGCTCCAATACGCCCGAACTGCTCCAGTTCATCGATGTGGCGGTGGTCTCGGAGCGCATGTGCGAGCAGATGAGCCTCGATGCCGGCGGCATGCTCGACCACCTCAAGGCCAAAGGCTGCCGCATCGGCGGCGTCACCATGGGTGACAAGGGCATCGTCTGGTATGACGAAAAGGGCCAGCGCCAGCACCATGACGCACTGCCCGTGCCCGCTGCCAGCGTGATCGACACCAACGGTGCCGGCGATGTCTTCCACGGGGCCTACATGTATTCGTATCTGTCACGGCCCGAGGCATCGTGGGATCAGCACTTCCGCTTTGCCCGCGCCGCCTCCGCCCACAAGATCCAGCATCTGGGCAACGAAGCCGGCCTGCCTGCGCTGGGTGATATCGAAACGCTGATGAAGCTGGCGGCGTGACCGAGCGCCGTCATTGCTTCGCCATGCTCGCAATCACGACTGAAAGCGTCGCGTGTCCGATCACTCACCGCGCCACGGATAAGTCCACGTTTCCGTGAGGGCCTTCGGACCGGTGCGCAGGAAGGCGCGCAGATCGCCCGATTGGCCGGGCTCCATCACCACGTCGATGAAGGCGCGGAAGCCGGCGATCTTGGGGTTTGGGATCAGGAAGGCGCGGTTGATCCGCCCTGCCGAGACGGAGGGCACGATCTCAACCTTGTCCGGATCGGCGACATGGAACGCCAGTTCGCCGCCGGCAAAATCGACGATGAAACGCCGCGCGCCGGGCGTCACCGCTTCGCCCGAGCCCAGCGCCTTGGGCTTGGCCTGGTAGGTGTTCACGGCCCGTCCGCCCGGATGCAGCGCATCGACATTGCCGAGCGATGACAGCCGGTAGCGGATGACATGCTCGCGGCCCGGCTGGAGCGGGGTGCGCGGGGCCCAGAGCGCCACGATGTTGTCGTTGGTCTCGTCGGTGGTGGGCAGTTCGATCAGCTCGACATGACCCTCGCCCCATTCGCCTTCCGGCTCGATCCAGTAGGAGGGGCGCATCTCGTAGGCGAGGTCGAGGTCCTGATAGTGCTCGAACACCCGGTCGCGCTGCATCAGGCCGAAGCCGCGCGGATTGCGCTCGACGAAGGCCGAGACAGCCTGCTCCTTCGGGTTGCGCAGGGGCCGCCAGATCCACTCGCCGGTTCCCGAATGGATCAGCAGGCCGTCGGAATCGTGCAGTTCCGAGCGGTAGTCATCGAAGAAGCGGCGGTCGTTCTCGCCGGTGAAGAACATCGAGGTCAGCGGCGCCAGACCAAGGCGGGCAATCTCGCGGCGCGGGAACAGGTGCGCCGTCACGGCCATGACGCTGGCTCGGCCCGGATAGATGTGGAACTGGAAGGCCCCGGTGATCGAGGGCGAATCAAGCAGGGCGTGGACGACGACGCGGTCCGCATCGGCACCGGGCGTCTCGATCCAGAACTCGCGGAAGTAGGGGAACTCCTCACCGTCCTTGACGCCCGCGCCTATGCTGAGGCCCCGCGCCGACAGCCCGTAGCGCTGGCTGCGGCCCAGCAGCCTGAAATAGCTGGCGCCGATGAACGACACGAGTTCGTCATGGACGCGCGGATCGTTGAGCGGGAAATGGATGCGGAAGCCCGCAAATCCCGCGTTGACCGGCAGCGGCGTGGCAAAGCGCGTCCGGCCATAGTCAAACAGATTGGCCGCATAGGGGATCGGCGTTGCCAGGCCGTCGCGCACGGTGTTGATCGTGACCGGCTTGATGAACAGGAAGCCGAGATGGAACAGGTGCATGCGATAGGGCGACGGCGTGTTGCCGAAGAACGCCCGCTCGCTGCGGAAGCGGATGTCGCGCCATTGGTCGAAGTCGAGGCGCTGCAACTGTTCGGGCAACTGGATCGGCTGCGCCTCGTAGGCCAGTGCCGACAGGTCGCGGGCCCGTCGCACCACGTCCTCGAAGCCGAATCGCGGTGCCGGTTGTGGCGAGGCCGGTGGCGGCGGGGGTGCCTGCTGGGCCATCAGAGCGCCGGGCGCAGCCGACGAAGCCAGCGCCAGGGCGAGGCCGGAAAGAAGTGCGCGCCGATCGATCATGCCCATGGCCAGATTCAACCCGAATGTGATGCCAGAACCGGTTGCGGGACGCTGCCGCCGCCGGCTGACTTCTCCCTGTTCCCTCCAGCACTTAGTGAGAGGATTGCGTTCGGTCTAGGGCGATGTGCAGGGTTTCGGTGCCGTGGTGAAGACAGCACTGAAAATGGCCCCAGAAAACACTTGTAGGGGGGGGGTGTTTTCCGTATATGGGTGCTGCCCAATTTCGCACGTGCCTGTGGCCGCGTGCTGGTTGGTGGGCATGCCGGGGAAACTCGGCACAGCCGCCTGAGGTCCGGAGTGAGGTTGAGGGGGATGGATATCCCTTCGAGGCGCAACTCCCGGTTCAAGATCCGAGCAATCGGAAATCGAACTGAACCTCGACACAAACCAGCAGCCGGAGGCGAAACCGGCGAACCCCATCCTCCATGGGGGACGCAGCTTAAAGCAACGACGGATCGGGCTTTTTTGGTCTTTTGCTGAACCCCTCCAAAGGGCTCAGTGCGGGAAACCGAAGAGGCTTGTCCATCTTGCCCGGCGTGCGGAGGGTTCTCCTTCAAACAATGGCAATCCCTTGACCGGCAACGCGCCGGTCCGCTGGCGTCTCCACAATGCCGCGGATCGCTTCGTCGTCAGTCAGCTTTTCTTTTAGCATCGGCGTGGGCACACGCCGGGTGAGGAGTCTGCCATGACTGATCGTATCCGCGAATTCTTGCGCAATCGCCGTGATGACGGCCCCTGCGTGGTGGTCGACCTCGAGGTCGTGCGCGAAAACTACTTTGCCTTCGCCCGCGCCCTGCCGGACACGCGCGTGTTTTATGCCGTCAAGGCAAACCCAGCGCCTGAACTGCTGCACCTGCTGGCCAAGCTCGGCTCCTGCTTCGATTGCGCCTCGGTGGCGGAAATCGAGATGGGCCTTGCTGCCGGTGCGACGGCTGACCGCATCTCCTTCGGCAACACCATCAAGAAGGAGCGCGACATCGCGCGTGCCCTCGAACTGGGTGTTCGCCTGTTCGCCGTCGATTGCCAGGCCGAGGTCGAGAAGATCGAGCGTGCCAAGCTCCTGACCGGGGCCAAGGGCGTGAAGGTGTTCTGCCGCATCCTGTGCGATGGTGCCGGTGCCGAATGGCCGCTGTCGCGCAAGTTCGGCTGCGTGCCCGAAATGGCAACCGACGTGCTCGAGCATGCCCACCGGCGTGGTCTTGAAGCCTATGGCGTGTCGTTCCATGTTGGCTCGCAGCAGGGCAACGTCAACTCGTGGGACAGCGCGCTGGCATCAGCCTCGGCGATCTTCCGTGAGTGCGCCACGCGCGGCATCAACCTGTCGATGGTCAACCTCGGCGGCGGGTTCCCGACCAAGTACCTGAAGAACGTTCCGGGCGTGCCGCGCTATGGCGATGCCATCTTCCGGGCGCTCTCCAAGCACTTCGGCAACCAGTTGCCCGAGACCATCATCGAGCCAGGCCGCGGCATGGTCGGCAATGCCGGCATCATCGAGGCCGAGGTCGTGCTCATCTCGAAGAAGAGCGACGAGGACACGGCCCGCTGGGTCTATCTCGACATCGGCAAGTTCGGCGGTCTCGCCGAGACGATGGACGAGTCGATCCGCTACCCGATCCGCACCCGTCATGACGGCGCGGAGATGGGACCTTGCGTGCTGGCCGGCCCGACCTGCGACTCGGCCGACGTGATGTACGAGAAGGTGCCGTACATGCTGCCGTTCTCGCTGGAGATCGGCGACAAGGTGCTGATCGAAGGCACGGGTGCCTACACCACGACCTATTCGGCCGTGGCGTTCAATGGCTTCCCGCCCCTGAAGCAGTACACGATCTGACCTGATCAAGGTCCATGGCAGGGCTGATCAAGCCCTGCCGCCTTTCACCCATCCTTTAGTTCTGGTCCGCGCTGCAACCGGCGTGGTGCTGGCTTGCCTGTCATTGACAGGTCTGCCGGCAAGGGAGGTCTGTCATGGTCAAGGTTCGTGACGAAATCATCGCCGATGTCTCTTCCCGCGAGGCCCTCCTCGATGGGGCCTTCGGCGAAGCCCGCTTCGAGAAGACATCCGAGCGGCTGCGCGAAGGTCGCCGGCCAGCGCGCGGGCTTGCCCTCAGCGCAAGCCATGACGGCGCGCTGGTTGGCACCGTGCGGCTGTGGAACATCGCCGCTGGCACCGCCGGGGACGGCCTGTTGCTCGGCCCGCTCGCCGTCGACGAAGACCGGCGCGGCCTCGGCATCGGCAGCAAGCTGATGCGCGAGGCGCTGTGGCGCGCGGCCCGCATGGGCCACCGCTTCGTGCTGCTGGTTGGGGATGCGCCCTATTACGCCCGTTTCGGTTTCGAGCCTGCACCTGCCGGGCTCGACCTGCCAGGCCCTGTGGACCGCGCCCGTTTCCTCGCCTTCGAGATCATCCCCGGCGCACTTGCTAACGCTGGCGGCATGGTTGTGGCGACTGGCGAGATGGAGCGGTCCCGACGGGGCATCGACGCCGAACAGCGCCTGGCGGCCTGAGGGATGAATGGCATCCTCATGCGCCCCGTCATGCGGGTTGTCCTGTGGCTGGCCGTGGTCAGCCTGATCGCGCTCTCGGTCGTCCAGAAACGGCCGAGGCCCAACGAAGCGCTGCGCGAGGACGACATGGCAGCGGAGCGCCTGCCCGCTGGCCGGATTGACGGCGTCGGACGCTTGCCATCTTAAAGTCTGAGCTATATCCGGCGGCAATCCTGCCGATCCTGCCCACATGGCGCGTCCGCGCTTCGAGGAGACATTCATGACCAGCTGGCCCGTTCACGCCACCATCTCCGGCCCCATCGTGATGATCGGCTTCGGCTCGATCGGCCGTGGCACGCTGCCGCTGATCGAACGGCACTTCAAGTTCGACAAGAAGCGCTTCGTGGTGATCGACCCGGACGATGCCGACCGTGCGCTGCTTGACGAGCGTGGCATCAGCTATCTGCAGGTGGCCGTGACCCGCGAGAACTACCGCGATCTGCTGAAGCCTCTGCTGAAGAACGGCAAGGGCCAGGGCTTCTGCGTCAATCTCTCCGTCGACACGTCCTCGCTCGAACTCATGCAGTATTGTCGCGAACTGGGCGTGCTCTACATCGACACGGTGGTCGAGCCTTGGCCGGGCTTTTACTTCGACAATGCCGGCGGCAACGCGGCCCGCACCAACTATGCGCTACGCGAGACGGTGCTGGCGGCCAAGCGCAAGAAGAAGGGTGGCTCCACCGCCGTCTCCTGCTGCGGGGCCAATCCGGGCATGGTCTCGTGGTTCGTCAAGCAGGCGCTGGTCAACCTCGCCACCGACCTCAAAATTCCGTTCAGCGAGCCAACCAGCCGTGCCGAATGGGGCGCGCTGATGCGCAAGGTGGGCGTCAAGGGCATCCACATCGCCGAGCGTGACACCCAACGCGCCAAGCAGCCCAAGCCGATGGACGTGTTCGTCAACACCTGGTCGGTCGAGGGCTTCCTGTCCGAGGGCCTGCAGCCGGCTGAACTCGGCTGGGGCACCCACGAGACCTGGATGCCTAAGAACGGCAAGAAGCACGCCAAGGGCTGCAAGGCAGCGATCTATCTCGAACAGCCAGGAGCCAACACCCGCGTGCGCTCATGGTGCCCGACGCCGGGGCCGCAATACGGCTTCCTCGTCACGCACAACGAGTCGATCTCGATCGCCGACTATTTCACGGTCAAGGAAGGGGGCAAGGCGGTATATCGCCCGACCTGCCATTATGCCTACCACCCCGCCAACGACGCGGTGCTGTCACTGCACGAGATGTTCGGCAATGGCGGCACGATGCAGGAGGAGCATCACATCCTCGGCGAGGCGGAGATTGCCGACGGCATCGACGAGCTTGGCGTGCTGCTCTACGGGCATGGCAAGAATGCCTACTGGTATGGCTCGCAGCTTTCGGTCGAGGAGACGCGCAAGCTTGCGCCCTATCAGAATGCAACCGGGCTTCAGGTAACCTCGGCTGTGCTGGCCGGGATGGTCTGGGCGCTAGAAAACCCGCGCGCCGGCATCGTCGAGGCGGACGAGATGGACTACAAGCGCTGCCTTGAGGTGCAGTTGCCCTATCTCGGGCCGGTGAAGGGCTACTACACCGACTGGACGCCGCTCAAGGACCGCGAAAAGCTGTTCGCCGAAGACGTCGACTATAGCGACGCCTGGCAGTTCCGGAACATCCTGGTGCGCTGAACCTTCCGCACCCTTGCAAGTGCAGCGAGTCACCGATCTGAAAAAGCCCGCGCGAAGCGGGCTTTTTGCATTGATGAAAGCATTGGCTGTGCCGGTGAGACGCTCCGGAACCGGACCAGGATGCCCTTGGCATGCCAGGGGTCCGGGGCGACCTCAGGTCAGCGGCCGCGCGGGCCCCAGAAGCTGTTCTCGAACGGGTTGGCACCGCTGAACGGGCCGGGCAGCGTGTCGCGGCCATACCAGCCACCGATGTTGCCGATGGGCGAGGAGCCGCTGCCGTGGGCGGCCACGAGATGGCGGTTATAGGTGCCGACCGGCACGACCTTGCCGGCATCGAGGAAGGAGCGCTTCTCGACCACAACGCGCAGCGGCTTGCGATTGCTGCTGGCCTCGGCAGTGGAGACGCCAAGGGTCGAAACGGCTGCGACAGCGACGAGGCTGGCGGCAATGAGGCTGAAATGGCGCATGAAACACTCCGGACGCTGAACCACTCAGCGACGCTAGCATCTCTTGGTTAACGGAAAGCGCCCCGGCTGCTCAAGCGGAAACTGCGCGCAGACACATTTCAGCGCGCAGGACGATGGGCGGCCACGCGCTCCGGCGTGCTGCGGCGAAGCGCGGGGGCTGGCTGATCGGCATCGAGCCAGTTGGTCTTGCGCCCGGCGGCCTGGAGCTTCGAGCTGACGCAGGCCGGCTGACGTTGCAGTTCTGCCTTGCTGAAATGGGCGCGCAGCGGCCTGTCATCGCCGGCCGCCATCAGATGGATCCGGTCGATCAGGCAGGTGATCTGCTGCCGGTCCACCGTGCGGCCAGCACCGGCGCAGAGCCAGCCCTGAAAGGCGAAGCCGGCCTCATCCGCCAAGTGCCGGAAGGCGAGGCAGGTTCTGGCCTTGTCGCCATCTCCGAGCACGATGTCGGCGGATTCGAGCGCGCCGAACTTGCTGGCCAGCGGCACGGGCTGGGCCGTGCGTTCGATGGCAAGGCCGTTCTCTGCGGCCTGCCGGGTCAGCGCCACGAACAGGCTGCCCGCTGGCGCGGCATGGCTGCGTCGCAGCACCAGCACGAAGTGAGGGTTCTGTCCGGCAAAGCTGCCCGCGATCATCTGGTCCTCGCGCGCTGTCGAGGCTGTGTCGCGGCGCGCCTGCAAGCGGACCGGCTGGCCGTCGATGTCAGCGAGGCCGAGCCCGAAGCTGGCCACGGGGCGCGGCAAGGTGACCCATTCGGGCGTTATCCGTGGTGCCTGTGCCAGCGTGCCGGTGATCGAGGCGGCGTGCAGGGCTGGCACATGGGCTTCGGCGGGGGCATCGAGAAGGCTTGGCACCGTGCTCGCCAACCAGCCGGCGCCAAGCACGCCGCCGCAGGCCGCCAGCATGCGCCATGAGGCTCCGGTGATTGCCCGCAAGCCGAAGGCCGAGCAACGCCCGGCCCAACCGGCCAGCATCGACAGCAGCGGCTCCGAAGAACCCGGGGCAATCCACGGCAGTTTCACGCAACGCAACTCCACGGCGGACCCCACATCGATCCACGCCTGCACGGTCGGCTGATCGGGTGACCGGCTGGTTACTGCATGGCTGCCAGAGCCGGGGTTTTGGCGGTCAGGGTGAACGAGCGGTCACCGGGGGTGGTTAACGTGCTGGCAACCCGCTGCGAGGGTGAGCGCGCCCGCATTTGCCCGACGGTGTCATCATGGTGCTTGATCGATCGGCCATGCTCGGCCAAGACTAGGTGCAGACCCTGCATCAGGAGCGGCAACCGCATCGTCTGGGATAAGGCCAATGCCTCGCACGGGCATGGCACAGGTGCTGCACCGGACCTGACAAGAGCCTGAAGGCGCCCCTGAACGCGAACAGTCGAGAAGCCATGTCCTTGTCAGCCCCCACCGATCAGATGCCCGCAGCCGAGAGCCAGCGCCTGTCGCGGCCTGTGCGCTACCTGGTCCGCATGCTGGTCTTTCTGGCATTGATCGGCTTTGGCGTGTTCATCCTGCAAAAGCCGGTGATGAGCGCCTTCATGGCCAATCCCGGCCTCAACGGGTTGATCATCGGCTGCTTGCTCGTCGGTGTGCTCGTCGCCCTGCGCGAGGTGATGCGGCTCAGGGGCGAGGCTGCTGCCGGCAATGCGCTGCAGGGCGGCGCTCCGCCAACCATGGTCGGGCCGCTACCCGTGCTGGCACCGCTGCTGACCGTCCTGCCGGCCATCGAACGCCGCTCGCTGAGCGCCAGCCAGTCGGCCACGGTGCTCGAATCGATTGCGCTGCGCCTTGATGAGGGCCGCGACACCCTGCGCTATCTGGCGGGGCTGCTGGTCTTCCTTGGCCTGCTCGGCACGTTCTGGGGCCTGCTCGAAACGGTCAGTTCGGTCGGAGCGGTGATCAACACGCTGCGCACCGGCGGCGAGGCCGGCGTGCTGTTCGAGGAGCTCAAGGCCGGCCTGTCGGCCCCGCTGTCGGGCATGGGCCTGTCGTTCTCGTCCTCGCTGTTCGGGGTTGCCGGATCGCTGGTGCTGGGTTTCCTCGATCTTCAGGTCGGGCAGGCCCAGCGGCGCTTCCGTGTCGAGGTTGAAGACTGGATGGTGACGGGGCTTGGCCCAGCCGGCATGCAGCGCATTGGTGATGGACCCACCCTGCCTCCCGCCATCGCGCCATCACTCACCAGTGCGCAACTGACCCCCGATCTTGCCCTGCAACTGCAACGCACGGCACAGGTGCTGGCCGACAATGCCGGCGGCGGCAAGCAGGCGACGCAGGCCATGGCCAACCTCGCCGAAGGCATCCAGGGACTGGTGCAGCACATGCGCTCCGAGCAGCAGCTGATCCGCGACTGGGTCGAGGCGCAGTCGGGCCGCGAGAAGGAGACGCGCCGCCTGCTGGAGCGCCTGCTCGCCGACCGCAACAAGGCGGAATGAGCGATGGCGCTTTCCCGCAGCCGCCGACGCGAAGGGGCCGATTACTGGCCCGGCTTCGTCGATGCGCTCTCGACGCTGGTGATCGGCATCGTCTTCCTGCTCTCGGTGTTCGTGCTGGCACAGTTCTTTCTCAGCCAGGAGATCACCGGCAAGGACACCGCCCTGCGCCGGCTGGAGAATCAGGTGGCCGAGTTGACCGACCTGCTCGCGCTGGAAAAGACCCAGAAGCGCTCGGTGGAGGAAAACCTCGCGCTGCTGCAATCGACACTCAACCGCACCGACACAGACCGGGCGCGTCTGCAAGGCCTGCTCGACGGCGGGGCAGGTGCGGCAGGTGCGGCGCAGAGCCGGGCTGCCCAGTTGCAGGGCGCGCTCGATGCGGAGAAACAACTGTCGCAACGGGCCCAGTCGGCTGTGGAACTGCTCAACCAGCAGATCAGCGCCATGCGCAGCCAGCTTGCCGCACTCGAGGAAGCGCTCAACGCGTCCGAAGCGCGTGACAAGGAATCACAGACGCGCATCTCGGACCTCGGCAGCCGCCTCAACGTGGCGCTGGCGCAGCGGGTGCAGGAACTGGCGCGCTATCGCTCGGACTTCTTTGGCCGGATGCGCCAGATCCTTGGCAACAGGCCCGATATCCGGGTCGTCGGTGACCGGTTCGTGTTCCAGTCTGAGGTGTTCTTCGATGCTGGGGCCGCGCTGCTCAAGCCGGAGGGGCAGGCCGAACTCGACAAGCTGGCCGCAGTGCTGACTGACATCGCCCGCGAGATTCCGCCCGACATTCCATGGATCGTCCGCGTTGACGGCCATACCGACGTGCGGCCGATCCGGACCGCGCAGTTCCCGTCGAACTGGCATCTGGCCACGGCCCGCGCCGTGTCTGTTGTCGAGTATCTCGCCACCAGGGGGCTTTCTCCGGAACGGCTGGCCGCCACAGGCTTCGGCGAATTCCAGCCGCTGGAACTGGGCACAACCGACGAGGCTTATCGGCGCAACCGGCGCATCGAGTTCAAGATCACCGAACGCTGAAGCCCTGACACGGACCGCTTCATGCCGTTATCTGTCATGCCCGGTGCGTGCATGGCCATCTGGCGCGATGCCATGGGGACAAGCCTCGCGGGCTGTTCTATAGCCTTCGGCTGATTTGCGGTCCGAGGCCCCATGACGCCTGCTTCCCTCGCCTTGCGCCTGGCACCGGTCAGCTTCGTGTTGATCTGGTCGACGGGCTGGATATCCGCCGGCTATGCCGCGCCATATGCCGATCCGCTCACCTTCCTCAGCGTGCGGTTTGCCTGCGCTGCTGCGCTGCTGGCGCTGCTGTCGGCTGCGATGGGGGCAGAGTGGCCGCGCGGGTGGAAGAGCTGGACCCACGCGCTCATCACCGGGGCCTTTCTGCACGGGATCTATCTTGCCGGGGTCTGGTGGGCGGTTCGCCATGGTCTTCCAGCGGGGATTTCAGGGCTGATTGCAGCCCTCCAGCCGATCCTCACCGCAGCCTTCTCACCGATGCTGGTTGGCGAGCGCATCTCACCGGTGCGCTGGGCCGGCATCGCGCTCGGTTTTGCCGGCATTGCGCTGGTGCTGGGACCCAAGCTTGTCGGCCTTCCGGCGGATGTGCTCTGGCTCGCGGCGGTGCCGCTCCTCGTCAACGTCGGGGGCATGTTCGCGGTCACCTTCGCCAGCTTCTACCAGAAGCGCTACCAGCAGAGCGGCGATCTCAGGACCATGACCACGGTGCAATACCTTGGCGCGCTGGTGGTGACCTTGCCGCTGGCGCTGGCGCTCGAGCCCATGGTGATCACCTGGAACCTCACCATCGTGCTGGTGCTGGCATGGTCTGTGATCGGGCTTTCGCTGGGCGGAATCGGGCTTTACCTGCTGCTGATCCGGAAGGGCGAGGTGTCCCGCGCCGCAACCCTGATCTATCTGGTGCCGCCCGCCGTCGCCATCGAAGCCTATCTGCTGTTCGGCGAGACCCTGACGCTGGTGCAGATCATCGGCATGGTCGTCACCGTCATGGGCGTGGTGCTGGCCAGCCGCAAGTAGAGCATCGTGCCGGGTCAGCAGGGAAGCCCGGGCGGCCTCTCAGCCGCGCAGGCGATACTTGATGAAGCCATCCGCCGCATCACCCGCCGGATCAGCCTTGAGGCTGGCGGGCTTCAGGCTGGCGGATGGTGGCCCTGACAGGAAAGTCACATTGACCGAGGCCGGCAGGGGCGCCAGCGACCAGTTGTTGTCCGCTGTCGGGTCGATGCGCTTCTTGTCGATGATGTGACGCACCACGACATCGCGGTTGAGATCGGGCGCTTCGAGCACCACCGTGGTTTTCGTGCCGGGGAAGTCCCCGCCGCCGGAGGCGCGGTAGTTGTTGGTGGCGATCAGGAATTCCGCCGTCTCGCCGATCGGCTTGCCCTGGAAGGCGAGATCGATGATGCGCCGCGCGGCGGGTTCGACCAGCTTGCCGGCGCCGTCGTAGCGCGAGGGCTGCGTGACATCGATCCGGTAGGTGACGCCGTCGATGACATCGAAGTTGAAGGCCGGAAAGGCTGGGTTGATCAGCGGCTGCTCATCTGTCCTTGCGGGGTCGATGCGGTTGAAGACGCCTGCCGAGCGCTCCAGCCACTCGCGCACCTGCGCACCGGTGACCTTCACCACCTGCACGGTGTTGGGATAAAGATAGATGTCGGCGACGTTCTTGATGGCGATCGGGCCGGCCTTGATATCGGTGAAGAAGTTCGGCCCGCCACGCCCGCCGGACTTGAATGGCGCTGCTGCGGAGAGCACGGGCAAGGACGCCAGCGCGGTGCCGGCCATCAGGCCCTGGACATAGGCGATCTGCGCATCGGCAACGATCTGCACCGACGGATCGTCGGCAACGAGCGCGAAGTAGCTGTTGATCGGGGCCGAGGTCTCACCCACCGGCTCGCGCACATAGGCGAGGGTAGCTTCGTGCGCGGCCTTCACGGTGGCGAGCACGGCAGGGTCGGCATCGGCCTTCGAGACGATCCTGCGGTCCGGGGTGCGCTCGAAGATCGGGCGGGCCTCGACCTTGAAGCCGGTAACCTTCCAGCCCTGACCGGCACGCTCCAGATCAAGATCGACGAGGCCGAGGTGCGAGCCCCAGAAGCCGGGCTGCACACATGGCTTGCCGAGCAGCGCGCCGCGCACGTTGTCCACACCCTCGATGCCTTCAAAGGCCTTCGCACCGGGAAAGACCAGATGCTGGTGGCCGGTGAGGATCACGTCGATGCCATCCATGGCGGCCAGATGCAGCGCCGCGTTCTCCTCGTTGCCGCGATAGCTGCCGCCGGCGATGCCCGAGTGACACAGGGCGACGACGATGTCGGCACCCGCTGCTTTCAGCGCCGGCACCTCGCGGCGGGCCGCCTCGACGATGTCGCCGGCGCGGGCCTTGCCTTCGAGGTGGCCCTTGTCCCACTGCATGATCTGCGGCGGGGTGAAGCCGATGACGCCGATGCGCACCACCTGGGCTGCGCCCGCCTCGTCGACACACTTGTGGTCGATGATCAGCCAGGGCCGGACCAGCGCGCTGCCATCGGCCTTGCCGACATTGGCGCAAACGAATGGGAAGTTGGCCGACTTGACGCCGATGTCGAGGAAATCGAGGCCGTAGTTGAACTCGTGGTTGCCCAGCGTCGAGGCGGCATAGCCCATGGCGTTCATGGCCGCGATCATCGGGTGCACGTCGCCCGGCTTCATTCCGCGCTTGTAGGCTATCCAGTCACCCATCGAGGAGCCCTGGAGAAAATCGCCGTTGTCGAACAGGATGTGGTTTTTTGCCTCGGCGCGTGCGGTCTTGACCAGGGTCGCGGTCTTGGCGAGCCCGACCGTGTTGTCCTCGCCGTCGCGGTAGTAGTCGTAGGGCACGACATTGACGTGCAGATCCGAGGTTTCCAGCACGCGCAGCTTCACGCGGGCCGGACTCTGGGCGCTGAGGATGGAAGGCAGGGTCGCGATGGCGGCGGCGCTTGCTCCGGTCCTGATCGCGTCCCGGCGTGTGAGGTCTGTGGTCATGGCTGAACCCCTTTTGCGGGGATGCTAACAGCGGTTCATGACGATTTCACGCAGAAAAGACGGTGTTTGCGGCCGGCCTCAGCGGTGTGCCGCCTTCAGGCATTCGTCGAGATCAGCGAACATGTCGCCTTCGTCCTCGATGCCGCAGGACAGGCGCAGCAGATCGGGCGGGCAGGGCGAGCCGGGGCCTTCGATCGAGGCCCGGTGCTCGATCAGGCTCTCGACCCCGCCGAGCGAGGTGGCGCGCTTGAACAGCCTGACCTTCGCCGCGGTGGCAATGGCGGCTGTCTCTCCGCCGTTGACCTGCACGCTCATCATGTAACCGAAGCCGCCCTGCATCTGGCGGGCTGCCACATCATGGCCGGGGTGCTGCGGCAGGCCGGGATAGAGCACGCGTGCAACATGGGGATGGGCTGACAGGCGCGTGGCAAGGGCCATCGCGGTGCGGGCCTGCCGCTCTGCCCTGATGTGCAGGGTGCGCATGCCGCGCATCAGCAGATAGGCCTCGAAAGGGCCGAGGATCCCGCCCTGCATCTTGCGGATGGTCTTGATGCGCTGCCAGAACGCGTCATCCTCGCGCGCCGCCAAGGCGCCGGCGACCACGTCGGAATGCCCATTCAGGATCTTGGTGGCGGCGTGCATCACCACGTCGGCCCCGAGCACCAGCGGCTGGGTGTGGACCGGCGAGGCGCAGGTAGAATCGACCGCCAGCTTCGCGCCGGCCTTGCGGGCGATGTCGGCGGCGGCTGCGATGTCGGTGATGGTCCAGAGCGGATTGGACGGCGTCTCCAGCCAGACCAGCTTTGTCTTGCCGGGCTGGATGGCTGCTTTCAGCTGCTCAAGATCGTCGGTCTCGCAGAAAGTCACGAGAAGGCCCCAGCGCTTGGCCTCCGTCATCAGCCAGCTGCGCAGGGCCCAGTACATCACGCGGGGGGCAACGATGTGGTCACCCGGATCGAGTGCCTGGAACACGGCGGTAGCTGCCGCCATGCCGGAGCTGAACAGCAAAGCGCCGGCGCCTGCCTGTTCCAGCATGGCCAGCACGGCTTCAGCCTCGCGGATGGTCTCGTTGTCGGGCCGGCCATAGACGAAGCCGGTCGAGTAGCCGTTGTCCTCGTCGCGGATGAAGGTCGTCGCGACATGGATCGGTGGCACCACGCCGCGTGTCACCGGATCGATCTTGCCGAGGGCCTGCGCGGCGAGCGTGCGCGGGGCCCAGTCAGGCTTGCTGGTCATGCGGCGTTGTCCAATCCGTAAAGCGTGTGCAGCGTGCGCACGGCCAACTCGGTATAGGCCGCATCGATCAGAACCGAGAACTTGATCTCGGATGTTGTGATGGCGCGGATGTTGATGCCCTTGTCGGCCAGCGCGCGGAAGGCGCGGGCGGCCACGCCAGCGTGGCTGCGCATGCCGATGCCGATGGCGGAGACCTTGACCACATCGGTCGCGCCTTGCAGCGACTGATACTGGATGCTGCCGCGCTGGCCTTCGAGGATGGTGCGGGCGCGGTCGAAATCGGCGGTCGGCACGGTGAAGGTGATGTCGGTTGTCGCCTGATCATCCGAAACGACCTGGATGATCATGTCGACATTGATGTTGGCTTCGGCGAGTGGCCCGAAGATCGAGGCGGCCACGCCGGGCTTGTCGGCCACGCGCCTGAGCGTGATCTGGGCTTCGTCCTTGGAGTAGGCAATGCCGGTGACGATCTGCTGTTCCACGATATCCTCCTCGTCACAAATCAGGGTCCCCTGACGGGGGTTCTCGGGGTCATCGAAGGATGACCGCACATAGGTGGGCACGCGGTGCACCATCGCGATCTCGACCGAGCGAACCTGCAACACCTTGGAGCCGAGCGAGGCCATTTCGAGCATTTCCTCGAACGAGACCCGGTCCAGTCGCGTCGCCTTGCTGACGATGCGCGGGTCGGTGGTGTAGACGCCGTCGACATCGGTGTAGATGTCGCAACGATCGGCCTTGAGCGCCGCGGCCAGCGCCACGGCGGAGGTATCCGAGCCGCCGCGGCCGAGCGTGACGATGCGTCCGCTCTCCTTGTGGATGCCCTGGAAGCCGGAGACGACCGCAACCGAGCGGTTGGCGGCGAAGCCGGCGAGGATGCCCGCGCCGTCGACATCGATGATGCGCGAGGAGCCGTGTGCATCCGAGCCGAAGAGCGGCACCTGCCAGCCCTGCCAGGACCGGGCGGGCAGGCCCATGTCGTTGAGCACGATGGCCAGAAGCCCGGACGTGACCTGCTCGCCGGCCGCGACGACCACATCATATTCGGCCTGATCGTAGAGCGGTGCTGCTTCCTTGCACCAGCCGACCAGTTCGTTGGTCTTGCCGGACATTGCCGAGACGACCACCGCGACATCATGCCCGGCCTCGACCTCGCGCTTGACATGACGGGCGACATTCTTGATGCGCTCGACCGTGGCGACCGAAGTGCCGCCGAATTTCATCACAAGACGCGACATGCGGGTCTCTGTTCCGTTCCAGTTTACAGATGCCGTTCGGAGCGGTGCCAGGCCGCGCTGCTATGTCGCTCGCCGTGCACCACACAGGGGCCCTATAGGGGGGCGTATACATGGCTCGCCAGCCGGCGCAAAGTCGGCGAAAGACGAATGACATGCGCCCCGGGAAAACCGCGATGACAACAGGACAGGCAAGGCGGCGGCCAGACCCCGCGGCCAACACGGGCGCGACCACGGTCGACGATGGCGAGATCGCGCGCTTCGATGCGTTGGCCGAGACATGGTGGGACGCGAACGGTCCTATGAAGCCGCTGCACGGCATGAATCCGGTGCGCCTCGGCTTCATCCGCGAGCAGGTGATCACGCATTTCGGCCTCGCCGCCTCGGGTGTCGCGCTGCTGAAAGGCTTCACCGTGGCTGATGTGGGCTGCGGCGGCGGGCTCCTGTCCGAGCCGCTGGCGCGCATGGGGGCTGCCGTCACTGGTCTCGACCCTGCCGAGCGCAATATCGGCATCGCCAAGGCCCATGCCCGGCAGATGGAACTCGACATCCGCTACCTGCCGACCACGATCGAGGCACTGGTGGCCGATGGCGAGCGCTTTGACATGGTGACGGCGCTCGAAGTGGTCGAGCACGTGGCCGATGTGCCGGCCTTCCTGGGCGCACTCTCGGCGGCGGTGAAGCCCGGCGGATTGGTGATCGTCTCGACCCTGAATCGTTCGCTGCGCGCCTATGCGGCGGCCATCATCGGTGCCGAATACATCCTGCGCTGGCTGCCGAAGGGCACGCATTCATGGGAGAAGTTCGTCAGGCCGGAGGAACTGCGCGAGGGGCTCGAACAGGCCGGCCTGTCCGTGATCGAGACGCGCGGCATGGTGCCGGATCCGCTGCGCGGTGGCTGGCGCCTGTCGAGCGATACGGCGGTCAACTACATCGTTTCTGCTTCAAAGCCCGGCTGAGACAAGCCGGCCTTTCCGGCGAGACGTGCCCCAAGGCGCGATGGGCAGGAGCGGACGCCAGCGCGTCGGCAGAAGAAATGACAAAAATTGACATCTGTAACACCTCGTACTCATGTCGCATTGCAGCGCGAGGTTCCTTTCGCTATGACGAGCCTCTGAAATTTCAAATTTGAACTGGTCCAGCCCAAGGATCAGCCCGGGGGTCCAAGCATGGCGGATCAAAGTCGGCCACTGTCGCCGCATCTGCAAATCTATCGCTGGTCCTGGACCATGGCGATGTCGATCTTCCACCGCGCCACTGGTGCCGCGCTTTATGCCGGAACACTTCTGCTGGCGCTCTGGCTGGTGGCCGCCGCATCCGGCGCGGCCTCCTTCGAGACCGCCCAATGGCTGGCCGGGTCGTGGATCGGGCGGCTGGTGCTGTTCGGCTACACATTCGCCCTGATGCACCACATGGTCGGAGGCCTGCGCCACTTCGTCTGGGATCTCGGCCATGGCTACGAGGCCGAAACCCGCATGAACATGGCACGGATGACGCTGTTCGTGTCCGTGCCGCTGACGATCCTGATCTGGATCGTCGCCTACGCCGTGCGCTGAAGGATCCTGCCGATGTCATCCCATTCTTCGATGCGCACGCCGCTGGGCCATGTCCGCGGGCTTGGCTCTGCCCGGTCGGGCACGCAGCATTTCTGGCTTCAGCGCGTCACGGCCGTCGCCAACGTGCTGCTGGCCGCTGCCTTCGTGGTGATCGTGATCTCGCTGGTCGGAAAGCCGTATGCGGCGGCTATGGCCACTCTGTCACATCCCGTCGTGGCGCTTTTGATGCTCTTGTTCGTGATCTCGGGGCTCATCCACATGCGTCTCGGCATGCAGACCATCATCGAGGACTACGTGCATGGGGAAGGCGCGAAGGTCCTGGCCGTGATGGCCAATACATTCTTCACGGTTGTGGTGGGGGCCGCGTCCGTCTTTGCAATCCTGAAGATCGCCTTTGGAGGCTGAGATCATGGCCACAACCGACAAGCCAGCCGCCCCGCAGGGCAAGACCTATGGCTACGACATCACCGACCACACCTTCGACGTGGTTGTGGTCGGGGCCGGCGGCGCCGGTCTTCGCGCCACCGTGGGCTGTGCCCAGGCCGGGCTCAAGACCGCCTGCATCTCCAAGGTGTTCCCGACTCGCTCGCACACCGTCGCGGCGCAGGGCGGCATCTCGGCTGCGCTCGGCAACATGGGCGAGGATGACTGGCGCTTCCACATGTATGACACGGTCAAGGGCTCGGACTGGCTCGGCGACCAGGATGCCATCGAGTATCTGGTGCGCAATGCGCCGGCTGCCGTCTATGAACTGGAGCACTGGGGCGTGCCGTTCTCGCGCACCGAGGCTGGCAAGATCTACCAGCGCCCGTTCGGCGGCATGACCACGCAGTATGGCAAGGGCATTGCCCAGCGCACCTGCGCCGCAGCTGACCGCACCGGCCACGCCATCCTGCACACACTCTATGGGCAGGCCTTGCGGGCCCAGACCGAGTTCTTCATCGAGTACTTCGCCATCGACCTGATGATGAGCGAGGATGGCCGCTGCCTAGGCGTGGTCGCGCTGAAGATGGATGACGGCACGGTGCACCGCTTCCGGTCGAGCCAGACCATCCTGGCGACCGGCGGCTACGGCCGGGCCTATTTCTCCGCCACCTCGGCGCATACCTGCACCGGCGACGGCAACGCCATGGCGCTGCGCGCCGGCCTGCCGCTGCAGGACATGGAATTCGTGCAGTTCCATCCCACCGGCATCTATGGTTCGGGCTGCCTGATCACCGAAGGCTCGCGCGGCGAGGGCGGCTATCTCACCAACTCCGAAGGCGAGCGCTTCATGGAGCGCTATGCGCCGTCGGCCAAGGATCTGGCCTCACGCGATGTGGTGTCGCGCGCCATGACCATGGAAATCCGCGATGGGCGCGGGGTCGGCAAGAACAAGGACCACATCTACCTGCATCTGGACCATCTCGATCCGAAGATCCTGCACGAGCGCCTGCCGGGCATCTCCGAAAGCGCCCGCATCTTCGCCGGCGTGGACGTGACGCGCGAGCCGATCCCCGTGCTGCCGACCGTGCACTACAACATGGGCGGCATCCCGACGAACTATCATGGCGAGGTGCTGACCAAGAAGAACGGCGATCCGGACACGGTCGTTCCCGGCCTGATGGCGATTGGCGAGGCGGCCTGCGTCTCGGTGCATGGTGCCAACCGGCTTGGCTCCAATTCGCTGATCGACCTGGTCGTGTTTGGTCGCGCCGCTGGCCTGCGCTGCGCCGAGCTGGTCTCGCCCGGCGAAAAGCAGCCCGAGATCACCGAGGCGCAGAGCGCCCTCGCGCTCTCCCGCCTCAACCGCTACCAGCACGCCAATGGCGGCACGCCGACCGCGGTGCTGCGCGCCCGCATGCAGGCCACGATGCAGAACAACTGCGCCGTGTTCCGCACCGGCGAGGTGCTCGACGAAGGCCATGACGCGATCCACGCGATCTGGGGCGGGTTGCCCGACGTGCAGGTCAAGGATCGCTCCTTGATCTGGAACACCGATCTCATCGAGACGCTGGAGTTCGACAACCTGATCGCCCAGGCGGTGGTCACCATGGATTCTGCTCAGAACCGCACCGAAAGCCGTGGCGCGCATGCCCGCGAGGACTTCTCGGAGCGCGATGACAAGACCTGGATGAAGCACACGCTGGCCTGGATCGATGACACGAAGCGCTCGGTCAGCATCGATTACCGGCCGGTGCACACCTACACGATGTCGAACGAGATCGAATACATCGCGCCCAAGGCGCGGGTGTATTGAGGACCTGACAGACCATGGCCGAATTCAACCTTCCGAAGAACTCCCGCGTCACCGAGGGCCAGCGCCATCCTGCGCCGGCGGGGGCGACCAATACCACCGAGTTCCGCGTCTATCGCTGGAACCCGGATGACAAGGCCAATCCGCGCGTCGACACCTACACGGTAGACCGCGACGATTGCGGGCCGATGGTGCTGGATGCGCTGATCTGGATCAAGAACAAGGTCGATCCGACCCTG
>CALRRR020000018.1:0-86606 GCA_943370645.1 Hydrogenophaga intermedia
CAATGAACAGCGCAAGGCCGACCAGCAGCACAGGCTTGCGGCCCAGCCTATCCGAGAGGGGCCCGTAGATGATCTGTCCGGCGGCAAAGCCGAACAGGAAGGATGACAAGGTGGCCTGCGCGCCGGCCGTGCCTGTTCCGAAGAAGCGCGCGATCTCCGGCACCGAGGGCAGATAGAAATCCGTCGCCAGCGGGCCAAGCGCTGTCAGCATGGCGAGGGTCGCGGTCATCGCCAGCGTATCGGGGCGCAGTCTGGTCATCTGGCCCCCTTCTCAGGACAGCGCACGAAAGGAAATGGCCGGGCTTGTGGCCCGGCCATGGATCTGGTCGTCGCGGTCGATCAATCGCGGCGCGGGCGGCGATCGCGACCGCCGCGGTCATCCCGGCGCGGACGCTCGGTGCGCTCCTCGCGCTCCTCTTCCGGGCCTTCTCCACGCTCGGCCCGCTCGGCATCGCGCTGGGCCTTGATCTTGTCGGTGATGTCCTCGCCGGTTTCCTGGTCGACAACCTTCATCGACAGGCGGATCTTGCCGCGCTCGTCGAAGCCAAGCAGCTTGACCTTGACCTTGTCGCCTTCCTTGACCACGTCGTTGACCTTGGCCACGCGCTGCGGGGCCAGTTCGGAGATGTGGATCAGACCGTCCTTGGCACCGAAGAAGTTGACGAAGGCGCCAAATTCCATGGTCTTCACGACGGTGCCTTCGTAGATCACGCCGACCTCAGGCTCGGACACGATCGACTTGATCCACTTGATGGCGGCTTCGATCGACTTGCCATCGGCAGAGGCGATCTTGACGGTGCCGTCATCCTCGATGTTGATCTTTGCGCCGGTCTTTTCGACGATTTCGCGGATGATCTTGCCGCCTGAACCGATGACTTCGCGGATCTTGTCGACCGGGATCTTCATCGTCTCGATACGGGGCGCAAACTGGCCAAGCTCGGAGCGGGCCGAGGTCAGTGCGTTCGCCATCTCGCCGAGGATATGCAGGCGGCCATCCTTGGCCTGGGTCAGTGCGACCTGCATGATCTCTTCGGTGATGCCGGCGATCTTGATGTCCATCTGCAGCGAGGTGATGCCGTTCTCGGTGCCAGCCACCTTGAAGTCCATGTCGCCGAGGTGATCTTCATCACCCAGGATGTCCGACAGGACGGCAAAGCGCTTGCCTTCGAGGATGAGGCCCATGGCGATGCCAGCGACCGGACGCTTCAGCGGAACGCCCGCATCCATCAGCGCCAGCGACGCGCCGCAGACCGTGGCCATCGAGGACGAGCCATTCGACTCGGTGATCTCGGAGACAAGGCGCAGCGTGTAGGGGAACTCGTGGTGCGGCGGCAGCATCGGACGCATGGCGCGCCAGGCAAGCTTGCCATGGCCGATTTCGCGGCGGCCCGGGGAGCCCATGCGGCCCGCTTCACCGACCGAATAGGGCGGGAAGTTGTAATGAAGCAGGAAGGTTTCCTTGCGGGTGCCTTCCAGCTCATCAATGTATTGCTCGTCATCGCCGGTGCCGAGGGTGGCCACAACCAGCGCCTGCGTTTCGCCGCGCGTGAACAGCGCCGAACCATGGGTGCGCGGCAGGATGCCGACTTCCGAGACGATCTTGCGGACCGTCTTGACGTCGCGGCCATCGATGCGGATGCCGTCATCGAGGATATTGAAGCGCACGACCTTGGCCTGCGCGTCCTTGAACACGGCCTTGACCTGGTCCTTGTCGAACTTGGCCTCGCCACCTTCCGGCAGCATCGTTGCCATGACCTTGGCCTTCACCGCATCGACCGCGATGTAGCGTTCCTGCTTCTGGGTGATCTTGTAGGCCTTGCGAAGATCCTTTTCGGCGATCTTCATCAGGGCCTTCTCGACAGCCGAGTGATCCGGCGCGGTATAGTTGCGCGGCTCCTTGGCGGCCTTCTCGGCGAGACGGATGATCGCGTCGATCACGGGCTGGAAGTGCTTGTGGCCGAACATGACGGCCTGAAGCATGACCTCTTCGCCCAGTTCCTTGGCTTCCGATTCCACCATCAGCACGGCGTCCTGGGTGCCGGCGACGGTGAGGTCGAGGTCAGATTCCTTGAGCTCGGCAGAGGTCGGGTTCAGCTTGAACTGACCGTTGATGTAGCCGACCTTGGCAGCGCCGACGGGGCCCATGAAGGGCACGCCGGAGAGCGTCAGGGCAGCGGAGGTTCCGATCATCGCTGGCACGTCCGGGTCGTTCTCGAGATCGTGCTGGAGCACGGTCACGACGACCTGCGTCTCATTGCGGTAGCCATCGGCGAAAAGCGGACGGATCGGACGGTCGATCAGGCGCGAGATCAGCGTCTCACGCTCGCTGGGACGGCCCTCACGCTTGAAGTAGCCACCGGGAATGCGTCCGGCCGCGAAGGCCTTCTCCTGGTAGTTGACGGTCAGCGGGAAGAAATCGATGCCCGGCTTCGGCTCCTTGGCCGACACGACGGTGGCGAGCAGCACGGTCTCGCCATAGGTGACCATCACCGAGCCGTCAGCCTGGCGGGCGACCTTGCCGGTTTCCAGGGTCAGCTTGCGGCCGCCCCAGATCAGTTCTTCAGTCTGGATATCGAACATGGTTTTTCAGCTTTCATCGCGGGCGCGAAGGCAAGCCTGCCTTGCAAACCGGGACTGGCAACCATGGGCAAGACGGCGAACGACTGGCATTGATCCAGTGGTTTGCGATCCTGTCCATGGACGCTTGCCTCCCGGAGGACAAGTGGCTTGATGGACTGAGCCATGGCCCTGTGCGCGCCCGTGGGCAGTGGCCGTGGCTCGATCGAACAGGCACCCTGTGCGCCTGTCCGGAATGAAAAACCCGGGCGGTGCCGAAACACCGTCCCGGGGGATCGGCGATCGATCAGCGGCGGATGCCGAGCTTCTCGATCAGGGTCCGGTAGCGGGCCTCGTCCTTGCCCTTGACATAGTCGAGCAACGAACGGCGCTGCGAAACCATCTTGAGCAGGCCGCGGCGCGAATGGTTGTCCTTGACGTGGCTCTTGAAGTGTCCGGTCAGGTTGTTGATGCGCTCGGTGAGGATCGCGACCTGGACTTCCGGAGAGCCGGTATCGCCGGCCTTGGTGGCATATTGAAAAACGAGCGCGGTCTTGCGCTCAGCCGAAATCGACATCGTGTCATCCTTTCGAAAAGGGGTTTCAGAATCGGCCCTGCCGGGATGTCGTCCAGCGGGGTCGGGTGTCAGGGAATATGACCCCGGACGGCTGCGCTATAGGCGAGAATGGCAGGCAAGGCCAGCAAAATCCGCGCTGGCTTTGCCTGAACCCCTCAATACCCCCGCGCCCGCTCGACCGGGTATTCCAGCGGCAGGCCGCGTTCCAGCCGTCCGATCTGGCGGGCGATCAGGGCGCAGATCGCGTCCGGGTCGCTCATCGCCGCGTTGTGCGGCGTGACGGTGACACCAGGATGCAACCAGAAGCGCGAGGCGGCGGGCAAAGGCTCGGTGCGAAACACATCGAGCGTGGCATGCTGCAAGGTGCCGTCATCGAGGCAGGCGAGGATGTCGTCCTCGTCCTGCGAGGCGCCCCGCCCGGCATTGATCAGCATCGGTGCTCCCAACCGCCCGTCGCGGGCGAGTTGCGTGAACATCCCGCGGTTCAGGATGCCCGCGGTATCCGGGGTGGCCGGCAGCAGGTTCACCAGAATGTCGGTGCGGCCGAGGAAGGGCCCGAGCCGCTCCGCGCCCGCAAAGCTGGCGAGGCCCTGCACATCGCGGCGGGTGCGGCTCCAGCAGGCCACATCGAAGCCCAGCGCCATCAACTTGCCGGCGGCGTCGAGACCGAGCACGCCCATGCCGAGGATGCCGACGCGGACATCGCGCGCGGCGGGCTGGTTCCGGTCATCGATCCAGGCGGCCTCGCGCTGCTGGCGGTCATAGAGCCGCTGCTGGCGCAGGGCGATCAGGCAATGCAGCACGACATATTCGCTCATCCGCGACGTGAGGTCCGGATCGACTACGCGTGCCAGCGCCACATCCGGCAGGCTCCGGTCGGCGAACAGGTGATCGACGCCGGCACCGAGCGAAAAGATCGCCTCAAGCTGCGGCAGGCCAGCAAGCGAGCCTACCGGATGCTTCCAGGTCGCCGCGAAGCGCACGTTGCGCCGGTCGAAGGCTTCGCCCAGTGCGACGATTTCGAGGGCCGGGAGGTGCCGCTGGAAGCGCTGCCGCCAGCTTTCCAGATCCCAGCCAGTCATGGCGATCAGTAAGCTCATGCGCCGATCCGTTCGATGATGGCCGATACAGCCGGTGCAACGCGCGCGCCTGACACCGTGTAGGCAGCAGAAAGCCGGCTGGCAGCCCGGGCCAGCGAGGCCTCGTCCTGCGCGTGGATCACAGCCAGTGGGCGGTTCGGGCCGACCTCGTCGCCGAGCCCCGCCAGCGCGGTCAGCCCAACGGCATGATCGACCGGGTCCTGCGAGCGTGTCCGTCCGCCGCCAAGTTCGACCACGGCGATCCCGACGGCGCGGGTGTCGATGGCGCTGACGAAGCCGGGCTTCGGAGCCCATGCGGCCTGCACCAGCGGCGCGGCGCGAAGATGGGCATCGGGTCGCGACATCAGGTCGGACGGACCGCCGAGCGCGCTGACCATTCGCTGGAAAACCTCGGCTGCCGCACCCGAGGCGATGGCCCGCTCCATTCGGCTGCGGCCATCATGAAGGCTGGTGGCCAGATTGCCCAGAACCAGCATTTCCGCCCCAAGGGCAAGCGTCACCTCGTGCATCCGAGCCTCGCGCCGGGCACCGGTCAGATAGTCGATGGCATAGCGCACTTCGAGCCCGTTGCCTGCGGCATCGGCAAGGGGCGCGTCCATATCGGTGATCAGGGCCGTGGTCGCCAGGCCGGCCCCGTTCGCAACGGACACCAGTGAGCGTGCCAGTTCGCGCGAGCGTTCAAGCGTCGGCATGAAGGCGCCGGAGCCTGTCTTCACGTCCATGGCCAGCCCTTGCAGTCCGGCGGACAACTTCTTGGACAGGATCGACGCCGTGATCAGCGGCACCGATTCCACCGTCGCGGTCACGTCGCGGATGCCGTAGAGCCGCTTGTCTGCCGGGGCGAGATCGGCAGTTTGGCCGATGATCGCGCAACCGGTCTCGCGCACCACCTTGCGGAACAGGGCGTTGTCCGGCTGCGTGATATAGCCGGGCACGCTGTCGAGCTTGTCGAGGGTGCCGCCGGTATGGCCAAGCCCGCGCCCCGAAATCATCGGAACGAACCCGCCGCAGGCGGCCACTGCAGGCCCCAGCATCAGGGATACCGTGTCGCCGACCCCGCCGGTCGAATGTTTATCCAATGCCGGGCCGGGCAGATCGCTCCAGTCCAGCACGGTGCCGGAATCGCGCATCGCCTCGGTCAGCGCCACGCGCTCGGAGGTGGTCATGTCGCGGAAGAACACGGCCATGGCAAAAGCCGCCGCCTGCCCTTCGGTGACGCGACCATTGGTCAGGCCAGCGATCATCTGGCCGATCTCGGCTGGCGTCAGTTCCGCGCCGTCGCGTTTGCGGCGGATGATTTCCTGCGGCAGAAAATCCATCAATAGACCCCGTCGCCGCTTTCCGCGCCCTTTTGGCCGCCGATGACATCCACCAGAACCTGATGCAGGCCGCTTGCTCCGAACCGGAAGGTGCGCGGGTTGGCCCACGAAGGGCCCATGATCTCGTCCGCCAGATCGAGGTAGACCCTGGCATCGGCCAGCGTGCGGATGCCGCCCGAAGGCTTCAGCCCCACGGGCTGATGGCTGGCCTTGATCGCCTCCAGCATCGCGCGGGCTGCCTCAGGCGTGGCCGATTGCGCGATCTTGCCCGTGGAGGTCTTGATGAAGTCGGCTCCGGCCCGGATCGCCAGATCGCTCGCCGCCCGGATGCTGGCGATGTCGGGATAGGCACCGGTTTCGAGAATGACCTTGAGCAGCGTCGATCCGCAGATCGCCTTGATCTCCGCGATCATGTCGGCAGCCACCTCGGCATCGCCCTGCAGGAACGCCTTGTAGGGCATCACCAGGTCGATCTCGTCGGCGCCGTCGCCGATGGCCTCGGTCGTGTCGCCCGAAATGCGGCCGACATTGGTCCCGCCGGCGGGGAAGTTCACCACGGTTGCCACCCTGACAGCGCTGCTGCCCAGCGTGCGCCGTGCGAGGCTGACGAATTGCGGCCAGATGCAGACGGCAGCGACCGCCTGCGGCGCAGCGACGGCTTTGGCGCAAAGCTGCAGGGTGCCAGCCTCGCTGGCCTGATCGCCCAGATCGGTCAGGTCCAGCAGCGCCAGCGCGCGGCGCGCCAGAAGGGCATCGGCCCCGGGCTTGCTCTCAGCCATGCTCGCTCTCCTTCAGAAAGGCTCGCACCAGCCGCTTGAGGCGCGGCGCGGCGGCATCGGCCACATGCTTGGTTTCCATGTGGTTCGGCGCGACCACCTGCATGCCGGTGCCATAGTTGGTGACAATCGACAAGGCTGCGATCTCGAGTCCGAGCCGCCGCGCCATGATCACCTCCGGCACAGTCGACATCCCGACAAGATCGGCACCGACCCGCTGCGCAAGCCTGATCTCGGCCGGCGTCTCGAAGCTGGGGCCGGTCCACCACATGTAGACGCCTTCGGCCAGCGCAAGTCCCGCCCGGTCAGCCGCACGTTGCAGCCGCGCCCTCAGCAAAGGACTATAGGCCTCGGCCATCGGCACAAATCGCCGTTCATCCGTGTCGCCCACCAGCGGGTTGGGGCCACCAAGGCTGATATGGTCGCTGATCGCCACGACATCGCCGGGGGCCATGGCCGGATTGACAGAGCCGGCGGCATTGGTGGCCAGCACGGGCGGCGCTCCGAGCCGGGTCAGAAGCCCGAGCGGCACCTTCATCACTGCCGGATCGCCGCCCTCGTAGTAGTGGGAACGGCCTGCGAACACGATCACGCGGCGGCCTTCGAGCATCCCCGAGACCAGCGCCTTGGCGTGGCCCGATACCTGCCCGCGCGGAAATCCGGGGATTTCGGCGAAGGGAATGGTGACGGCTCCCTCGATCTCGTCCGCGAGCGAGCCGAGGCCAGACCCCAGGATGATGGCGAGGTCCGGCACCTCGACGCCGCGCGCGGTCACGAAGGCAGCCGCCTCGCCAAACAGGCTTTCGGGGTGATCACGCCAGGCCATGGACCGCTCGTTCTTGTCAGGAAGCCAGATTGTCGGGGCCGAAGGAGGCCGGCAGAAGTTCCTCCACCGTGAAGCTGCGGCGGATACCAGCGCGATCAGCCACATGCACCGGCGTCGTCAGCGCGGCAAACTCGCGCAGCCGCTGGCGGCAGCCGCCGCACGGCGTGCACAGGCCGGTGCCGTCCCCGACCACGAGCGCTTCGATGATGGTGGTCTCGCCCGCCATGATCATGGCGGCGATGGCGCTGGCCTCCGCGCAGTTGCCAACCGGATAGGCGGCATTCTCGACATTGCAGCCGGCATGGATCGCGCCGCTGGCAGACCGCACCGCGGCCCCGACCCGGAACTTCGAATACGGCACGTAGGCCCGTTCCTGCGCGGCCTTCGCGGCCTCGAACAGCGCTGTCAGGGCGAGTGTCATGAGCGGTCCTTGAGATAGGGCACGCCGACAGCCTTGGGCGGCGTCGCCTTGCCGATGAAGCCGGCCAGCAGCACCACGGTGAGCAGGTAAGGCAGCGCCTGAATGGCCTGCACCGGAACCTGTCCGATGCCGGGAAAGCTGACGCCCTGGATGCGCAGGGCCACGGCATCAAGCAGACCGAACAGGAAGCAGGCTCCCAGCGCCGGCACCGGCCGCCACTTCGCGAAAATCAGCGCCGCCAGCGCGATGAAGCCCTTGCCCGCCGTCATGTCGGTGATGAAGCCCGCCGACTGCGCGATGGCCAGATAGGCGCCCCCGAAGCCGCAGAGGACGCCGGCCATGATCACCGCCGAATAGCGCAGGGCAGTCACCGAAAGGCCGGCCGTATCGACGGCGGCGGGATTTTCGCCGACGGCGCGCAGGCGCAAGCCCCAACGGGTGCGGTAGAGGATGAACCAGGTCAACGGCACCAGCGCCAGCGCGCCATAGACCAGCACCGAGTGGCCCGAGATGACCTCCGCGTAGATGGCTCCGAACACCGGGATGGCGCGCGCGCTCTCCGCGAAGGGCAGCACGATCTCGTTGAAGCGCGCCCCGCTTGGCAATTGCGGCGTGCGGCCGCCCTGATTGAACCAGGCATTGCCGAGGATCGCGGTCAGCCCCGATGCCAGCACATTGATGGCGACGCCGGCGACGATCTGGTTGCCGCGCTGCGTGATCGAGGCGAAGCCATGCACCAGCGCGAACAGGACCGAGGCCAGAACCGCCGCCAGCAGGCCCATCCACGGATTGGGCACAAGGCTCGCGGTCGCCCCGGCGGCAAAGGCGCCGATCAGCATCTTGCCTTCAAGTCCGATGTCGACCACCCCGGCCCGCTCCGAATAGAGCCCTGCCAGACAGGCGAACAGCAGCGGCACCGATAGCCGGATGGCGGAATCCACGGCCAGCAGGATGATCTGGAAGGCTTCGCTCATGCGCTCACCGCCCGGCCGGCAAAGCGCTGGTAGAGCGCCGCGATCCTGTCCGCGAACATCATTTCGAGCGCGCCGGCGAACAGGATCACGAAGCCCTGGATGACGATGATCATCTCGCGGGTGATCTTGGGCTTGTCGAAGGCCAGTTCGGCCCCGCCCTGATAGAGCACCCCGAACAGCAGGGCAGCCAGCACGATCCCGAACGGATGGCCCCGGCCCATCAGCGCCACAGCGATGCCGACGAAGCCGGCCCCTGCCGTGAACTCGTTGATCAGCCGCCCCTGCACACCGAGGATCTCGTTGGTCGCCATCAGGCCGGCAAGCCCGCCCGAAATCAGCAGCGCGATCACGGTGATCCGGGCTGGCGAGATGCCGGCATAGACCGCCGCGTCCGGATTGGCCCCGACCGTGCGGATCGCATAGCCGAGCCGTGTCCGCCAGATCAGCACCCAGACCATGATGGCGGCGAGGATGGCGAACACGAAGGACAGGTTCAGCGGCGTGCGTGTCAGCGTGATGCCAAACCAGGCCGCCATCTGGTTCATCAGCGGCAGCGTTGCGCCCGGCACGAACTTGGCGGTTTCGGGGGCCATGGAACCTGCCATCTTCATTGGCCCGACCAGCAGGTAGACCAGCAGCGTGGCAGCGAGAAAGTTGAACATGATCGTGGTGATCACGATGTGGCTGCCACGATAGGCCTGGAGGTAGGCCGGAACCAGCACCCAGGCAGCCCCTGCCAGCGCAGCCCCCAGCACGCAGAGGGGCAAGAGGATCGGCCATGGCAGGAAAGGCAGCGACAGGGCCACAAGCGCAGCGCCAAGCCCGCCCATCAGGGCCTGCCCTTCGCCGCCGATGTTGAAATGGCCGGCATGGAAGGCGACGGCCACGGCAAGGCCCGTGAAGATGAAGCTGGTCGTGTAATACAGGGTGTAGCCCAGCCCGTACTGCGAGCCGAGCGCGCCGCGCAGCATGATTTGCAGCGCTTCCAGCGGGTTCTCGCCGATCAGCGCGATGACGAGGCCGGCCGCCAGGAAGGCGACCGCGACATTGACCAGCGGCACCACGCCCGCGGTCAGCCAGAGGGGCGTGGGCCGTGCGCTCATGCCGCTTCCTTGGGCTGCTCGGAGGTCACGCCCGCCATCAGGAGCCCCATGTCCTGCTCGTTTGTCTGGTCCGGCAACCGCTCGCCGGTGATCTTGCCGCCGCACATCACCAGCACGCGGTCGGACAGGGCCAGCACCTCGTCCAGTTCTGTCGAGACCAGAAGGATCGCCTTGCCGGCATCGCGCAGGGCGATGATGCGCTTGTGGATGAACTCGATCGCGCCAATGTCGACGCCGCGCGTCGGCTGGCCGATCAGCAGCAGTTGGGGATCGCGCTCGATCTCGCGCGCCAGCACGATCTTCTGCTGGTTTCCGCCCGAGAACAGCGCCGTCCGCAGGCCCGGGTCAGCGGGCCGCACATCGAAGGCCGCCATCTTGGCCGCGCAATCGGCCATCACCAGATCGCGGTCGAGAAACAACCCCTTGCCGAAGCGTTCCTCGTCGGAACAGCCCAGCATCGCGCTTTCCGCCGCCTCGAACGGCTTGACCAGACCCATCCTGTGGCGGTCTTCCGGCACGTGGCGCAGGCCCTTGGCGCGCAGCGTCCTGGGGTCGTCGCGCCCGCCGCAATCCAGCGCCTCGCCCTTGAGGCTGACGCGCCCGGACGAAGGCTTGCGGATGCCGGCAATGGCTTCCAGCAGTTCGGACTGGCCATTGCCCGAGACGCCGGCAATGCCGACGATCTCACCGGCTTTCACTGAAAGACTGACATGGTCGAGCCGGAGCGTGCCGCGCGCATCGCGCACGCACAGATCCTCGACAGCGAGCACGACTTCGCCGGGACGTGCAGGCCCCTTTTCGACAGTGAGGACCACGCGCCGGCCAACCATCAGCTCCGCCAGATCGGCGGGGCTGGTGCCGGCGGTCTCGACCGTCCCAACCATCTCGCCGCGCCGCATCACGGAGACGCGGTCCGTCACGGCCATGATTTCTTTCAGCTTGTGCGTGACGATGATGACTGTCTTGCCTTCGCTGGCGAGGCGGCGCAGCAGCACGAACAGGTTGTCGACCTCGGTCGGCGTCAGCACGGCAGTCGGCTCGTCGAGGATGAGGATATCGGCGCCCTTGACCAGCGCCTTGAGGATCTCGACACGCTGCAATTCGCCGACAGCCAGATCCGACACCACCGCATCGGGGTTCACGTCCATGCCGTAGGCCTGCGACAGTTCCAGCAGCTTGCTGCGCACGGCAGCCGCGCCGCGTGCAGTGAACACGCCGCCTTCCGCGCCGAGCATCACGTTCTCGACCACGGTGAAGGTCTCCACCAGCATGAAGTGCTGGTGCACCATGCCGATGCCTGAATGGATCGCGTCGGCAGGTGTACGGATCAGGCTCGGCTTGCCGTTGATGGCGATGGAGCCGCTATCTGCCGCATAGAACCCGTAAAGGATCGACATCAGGGTCGACTTGCCTGCCCCGTTCTCGCCGATCAGCCCATGCACTGTGCCCTTCATCACCGTCATGTCGACGGCCCGGTTGGCGTGAACCGCCCCGAAGCGCTTGTCGATGCCGGTCATCTGGATGGCGGGTGGGGTCATGCAGGACTTTCAAAATCAGAATGGCCGGAGTGTGCCCCGGCCATTCGTTTGTCACAAGACCTCGCGCAGCGTCACTGCGCCGGGTCTGCTGCAGCGACGATCACTGCACTGGCGATTACTGCACCGGGCAGGCGCTGTTCGACATGAAGTCGTGCACGACAACGCGACCGGCCTTGATGTCATCGGATGCCTTGGTCACGGCAGCGCGCATCTCAGCGGTCACGAGAGCCTTGTTGTTGGCATCATCAGCCCAGTCCACGCCGCCTTCGGCCAGGCCGAGAACGGTGGTGCCGGCCTTCCAGGTTCCGGCGCGGGCGGTCGTGAACGACGTGTGCACGGCCACATCGACGCGCTTGAGCATCGAGGTCAGGACCTTGCCCGGATGCAGGCCGTTCTGGTTCGAATCGACGCCGATGCCGAGTGCGCCGCCATCAGCGGCAGCTTGCAGCACGCCGATGCCGGTCGCGCCCGAAGCGTGATAGATCACGTCCGCGCCCTGGGAGATCTGGCCGCGGGCCAGTTCGCCGCCGCGCACCGGGTCACGGAAGGCAGCGCCCGTGGTGCCCGTCATGTTCTGGATCACGGTTGCGGTCGGCTTGGCAGCCTTGACGCCCTGCACATAGCCGCAGGCGAAGCGGCGGATCAGCGGAATGTCCATGCCGCCGACGAACCCGACGGTGTTCTTCTTGGAGGCGAGGCCGGCCAGCACGCCGACGAGATACGAGCCCTCATGCTCCTTGAACACGATCGACTGCACGTTCGGCAGGTTCACAACCGAATCGATGATCGAGAAGCGTGTGTTGGGGAATTCTGCAGCGACCTTTTCGAGGGCCGCACGGAAGGAGAAGCCGACTGCCACGATCGGGTTCTGGCCGCGCTGTGCGAAGTTGCGCAGGGCCTGCTCGCGCTGGGCATCGTTCTGGATTTCGAAATCGCGGTATTCGACCTTGGTTTCGGTCTTGAACTTCTCGGCGCCCGTGTAGGCGGCCTCGTTGAACGACTTGTCGAACTTGCCGCCAAGGTCATAGACCACGGCAGGGGTGACAGCCTGCTGCGCGATGGCAGCGACCGCCGACATGGCAACGCCCGCGAGCGCCAGGCCGAGTGTTTTCAAACGCATGTGATACCTCCCAAATGACGACGGAACACGTGAGGCCGCCGTGACTGGCACCTACGATGGCATGGCACATAGGCCCCGGCAAAGAGCCCGCAAGGCTTGAGGGCCGATTTGCCTGCATTTTCCACATTGCGGCGCGCTTTGCAGCGCTTTACGCCTCATCAAGGGGCGCAGCAGGGAAGGCAAAACCGATGAGTTTCGATGCCACCGAGATCGAGCGCTATGCCCGCCACCTTGTACTGCCGGAGATCGGCGGCCCGGGCCAGGCAAGGCTGGCTGCAGCCCGCGTGCTGGTGGTCGGCGCCGGGGGTCTTGGATCGACGCTGATCCTGTATCTTGCCGCAGCCGGCGTCGGCTGCATCGGCGTGGTCGATGATGATGCGGTCTCGCTGTCCAATCTCCAGCGCCAGGTGCTGCATGGCACGCCGGACATCGGCCGGCCCAAGGTTTCGAGCGCGGCGGATGCCGTCCAGCGCCTCAATCCCGGGGTCCTTGTCGAGCCCCATGCGCACCGCCTTGACGGCCACAATGCCCGCGCGCTGATCGCCAGCTACGATCTGGTGGCCGATGGCTGCGACAACTTTGCCACGCGCTATCTGGTGGCCGATGCCTGCATGGCCGAGCGCAAGCCGCTGGTCACCGCCGCCCTCGGCCGCTTCGATGGTACACTGACGACGCTGAAGCCTTTTGAGGCGCGGCCCGATGGGAGGCCCAACCCGTCCTACCGCGACCTGTTCCCCGAAGCGCCCGCGGCGGGCGTGGTGCCAGCCTGCGCCGAGGCTGGCGTGCTCGGCGCCCTCGCCGGGGTCATGGGCTCAATGATGGCGCTGGAAGTCATTCGCCAGATCACCGGGTTTGGCGAGGGGCTGGTCGGCCGCCTGCTGATGTTCGATGGGATGGGGATGCGGGTGGACGAGGTGGGGTATTGAAGGGAAGCGTGTGCCGAACGCCCCTCACCCCACCTTAGCTTCGATCGCATCCCACACGTCCACGGACAGATCGGGTCCGCCCAGCCGCTTGATGGCGCGCAGGCCGGTGGGCGAGGTGACGTTGATTTCGGTGAGATTGCCGTCGATCACGTCGATGCCGACGAAGATCAGGCCGCGCGCCTTCAGGTCCGGCCCGATGCGCTCGCAGATCTCCATCTCGCGCTTTGACAGGTCGGTCGGCTTCGCGGCTCCCCCTCTGACCATGTTGGAGCGGATGTCGTTCTCCGCCGGCACCCGGTTGATCGCGCCTTTCACCACACCATCGACAAGGATGATGCGCTTGTCGCCCTCGGTGACCTTGGGCAGGAAGCGCTGCACCACCCATGGCTCCTTGAACAGGGTCGCGAACAGGTCATAGAGCGAGCCGAAATTCGGGTCGATCCGGCCAACCTTGAACACGGCCGCCCCGCCATTGCCGTAGAGCGGCTTCATCACGATGTCCCCGAATTCGGCCCGGAAGGCCTCGATCTCGGCCTTGTCGCGCGTGATCAGCGTTGCCGGCATCAGGTCCGGGAAGTCGGTGACGAAGATCTTCTCGGGTGCATTGCGCACATGGGCCGGGTCGTTGACCACCAGCGTCTTCGGGTGGATGCGCTCCAGAAGATGGGTGGTGGTGACATAGCCCATGTCGAAGGGCGGGTCCTGGCGCAACAGCACCACATCGACATCGCCCAGATCAATGCGCTCCTCGCCGCCAAGCGTCGCATGATCGCCTTCGATGTCCCTGACGCTGACCGGCCGCGCCATGGCGATGACCTTGCCATCGCGCATGGACAGCTTGTCGGGGGTGTAGGTGTAGAGCGAGTGGCCGCGAGCCTGCGCTTCGAGCATCAGTGCGAAGCTGGAATCGCCGGCGATCTTGATGCGTTCGATCGGGTCCATCTGGACGGCGACGGTGAGGCTCATGGGGCAATCCTGCGTTGCGGGTTCGGCTGCCCTTATCGGCGGCGCGGCGGCTTCAGCGCAAGCCCTTCAGGGCCAAGTCCCTCACACCATGTCGAGCGGAAACACGTTCTCGACATGGCGTGGCCAGCGCCCTTGCCCGACAAACACCGCATCGGCGCGCAGCACGTGGCCGGAAGCCCAGGCGTTGCGGCTGCGCCAGTCGCTGATGCGCCGTGTCATCAGCCTGATCTTGTCCGGCGTGATGGCGAGCACGGCATCATCCATCGCGGCGCGAGCCTTGACCTCGACAAAGGCGATGCAGGCCCCCCGCCGGGCGATCAGGTCGATCTCGCCGCCCTTGCCGCCAAAGCGCCGCGCCAGGATGCGATAGCCCTTCAGGGTCAGCAGCGCGATCGCCAGCCATTCGGCGCTTGCGCCGGTGCTGACCGACTGTCGGGCGCGGGCGCTGCGGTCAGGCGTCGCCATTCAGGGGGCGCGGGTCAGTTCGAGGGCGCGAGCATAGACCTTGCGACGCGGCAGGCCGGTATCGGCCGTCACCTGCGCCACAGCCTCCTTGAGTGACATCGCCGCAAGCGCCGCCTTGAGCTTGCCGTCGACCAGATCCTCGGTGGCGGGCGAGGCTGCGCCGGCCTCGGCCTGCCCGATCAGCACCACGATCTCGCCGCGCGCTGTCTCGCCGGCCGCATAGAGCGCCGCCAACTCCGGCAGGGTGCCGCGCCTGACGGTCTCGTGCATCTTGGTCAATTCGCGCGCCACGGCGGCCGGTCTCGTGCCGAGCATGGCGGCGGCATCGGCCAGCATTTCCGCCAGACGGCGCGGCGACTCGAACAGCACGATGGTCGCCGGAATGGAGCCCAGTTCGGTCAGGCGCGCCCGCCGCGCTGCCGTGCGTGGGGCCAGAAAACCCTCGAAGAAGAAGCGGTCCGTCGGCAGTCCGGCCACCACCAGCGCAGCCAGCACGGCGGACGGGCCCGGAACCCCGGTCACGGCATGCCCGGCCTTCACGGCATCCTCGACCAGCCGATAGCCGGGGTCCGAGACCAGCGGTGTTCCCGCGTCTGACACCAGCGCCAGCCTGTCGCCAGCAGCCAGCCGCGCCAGCACGCGCGGGCGCATTTCGTTGGCATTGTGCTCGTGATAGGCGGCCAGTGGCGTGGAAATGCCGTAATGTGCCAGCAGAACCTTGGTGACGCGTGTATCCTCGGCCAGAATCAGATCGGCAGCGGCCAGCGTGGCCAGTGCACGCAGCGAGATGTCGCGAAGATTGCCGATGGGAGTGGCGACCACATGCAGACCGGGAGCGAGCGGCTCGGCTGCAGCCCTGATGCCGAAAGCGGTGAACGACCCGTGCGGATGATCCGGTTTGCTCATCCCCGAGCAGTGCCATGTTCGCGCCGTCGAGGCCAGCCTGTTCGCGTGCGAAATCGATACAGAGCCGGTATCGCCACGTTAACACTCTGTTAACGAAAGACTTTTTCGGAGATCTGTCTTTATTCAAGCTGTGACAGAGCGGGAAAACTTGTTATAGTGAACGGAATGTCTCCATGGGGAACTGCCACTTGACAGATCAGCGTCTTGATCGCCGCACCGGCCTGAAGGTTCTCGGCCTGACGGCGCTTTCCTCCAGCCTCGCGGCATGCGTGGGAGGACTCCCGAGCTTCGAAAGCGGCTCTGGCCCCGCGCCCGGCTCCGCTTCGCCAACAGGCCCGCAAGGCGGTGTTCCGGTCGCGCTGATCGTGCCACTGACCGCTGGCGGGCAGGGCGGCACCGTGGGCAATGCTCTCAAGAATGCCGCCGAAATGGCGCTGGCCGAGTTCCAGAATCCCAACATCCGGCTGATCATCAAGGACGACAAGGGCTCCGCCGATGGTGCGCGCGCCGCTGCCCAGGAAGCACTGGCGGAAGGTGCCGAACTCATCATCGGCCCGCTCTTCGCCACGTCCGTGCAGGCTGCTGCCTCAGTGGCAAAGCCCGCTGGCCGGCCGGTTATTGCCTTCTCGACAGACACGGCCGTGGCCTCGCCCGGCGTTTACCTGATGTCGTTCGTGGCCGAACTGGAAGTGCAGCGCGTGGTGAACTTCGCCGCCCAGCAGGGCCGCAAGTCCTTCGCAGCACTGATCCCCGACACGGCCTATGGCCGAGTGGTCGAGGCCGCCTTCCAGCAGTCCGCCGCCCAGCGCGGCGTGCGTGTGGCCGCCATCGAGCGCTTCGCCATCGATCAGGGTCAGATGGAAGCTGCGGTCGGACGGCTTGCCCCAGCAATGGGCCAGATCGATGCGCTGTTCGTTCCCGAGAATGCCGACACCTTGCCGGCCATCGGCCAGGCCTTGCAGAGCGCCGGGCTCAACAGCCAGCGCGTCAAGCTGCTCGGAACCGGGGTCTGGAACGATGCCCGCAACTTCCGTGTGCCGCAATTACAGGGAGGCTGGTTTGCAGCGCCCGACTCAGGCGGCTTCAACGCCTTCGCCCAGCGCTACCAGGCCCGGTTCGGGGCCTCCCCGATCCGGCTGGCCTCATTATCTTACACGGCCATGACGCTGGTTGCCGCCCTGGCCCGGCAGCAGGGCGCCCAGCGCTTCTCGCAGGCGGTGCTGACCAACCCGTCCGGCTTCGACGGTGTCGACGGATTGTTCCGCTTCCGGCAGGACGGCATGATCGAGCGCGGTCTGGCCGTGCTCGAAATCCGCAATGGCACATCCGTGACGGTCAACGCGGCCCCGCGCGAGTTTAGCCGCTCGGCCTGATCGGGCGCTGTCAGGCGGCCAGATCGGCCACGACCGCATCAAGCACCAGCGCGCCATCCGGCGTCGCCGCGATCCGGCCATCGGGCCTCACCGTGATCAGGCCATCCGCAATCAGCGACGCCACGCGCTTTTCAGAAAAGCCGTGGCCCGCCAGCGCCGCGTATGTGGCAGGGTCGATACCTTCGCTGAGCCGAAGGCCCATCAGCAGGAACTCGTCGCCGGCAGATTCTGGCGAAAGCGGATCATCTTCAACGAGAGCATGGCCCTGCTCGGCCACCGTCGCCAGCCATGTTTCAGGGTGCTTCTCGGTCGACTGGGCCCGACGCACGCCGTCCACCACCAGCCGCCCATGCGCGCCGGGACCGATCCCTGCATATTCGCCGTAGCGCCAGTAGACGAGGTTGTGCCGGCATTCCGCGCCTGCGCGGGCATGGTTCGAGATTTCGTAGGCGGCAAAGCCGTGGCGATCACACAGTTCCTGCGTGGTTTCATAAAGAGCGCGCGCCAGATCCTCGTCTGGCACCGGCAGCTTGCCGGCAGCGTGCAACGCATGGAAGGCCGTGCCCGGTTCGATCGTGAGTTGGTAGAGCGACAGGTGCTCCACTGCCCTCTCCAGTGCGCCGCCCAGTTCGCCGCGCCACTCGGCCACGCTCTGCTGCGGCGAGCGGGCGTAGATCAGGTCGAACGACATGCGCTCGAAATGCCGGGCGGCGACGGCCACTGCGGCCAGCGCCTCCTCGGTGCTGTGCAGCCGGCCCAGCGCCTTCAGGTCACGGTCGTTCAGCGCCTGCACGCCCAGCGACACCCGGTTGACGCCTGCGCTGCGATAGCCCGCAAAACGTTCGGCATCGACACTGGTCGGGTTGGCTTCGAGCGTGACCTCGATGTCGCGTGCGGTCGGCCACGCTTCGGCCACCGCATCGAGCAGGGCCGCCACTGTGGCCGGCTGCATCAGCGAGGGCGTGCCGCCACCCAGGAAGATCGACGTTACTTCCCGACCCGGACTGAGGGTGGCGCGATGCGCGATCTCGCGCCGAAACGCCGCGACATAGGCCGCTTCGTCGGGCTTGCTGTGCCGGACGTGGCTGTTGAAGTCGCAGTATGGGCATTTGGCCGCGCAAAAGGGCCAGTGCAGGTAGACACCAAAGCCGGCGGTCGAGGTCGGGTGATCGCTCATGCCGTTCCCTTGCGCGCAAGCGGGCCGCAGCGCAAGCGGCCAGGGGCCGGGCGGTGCGTCCAAGCTTGCCGCAGGATCACTTGCCGTGTCCTTGCCCGCGTCCTGGCACAAGCCTGACGACGCCAACCCAAGCCGTGGTATAGCGAGGCCGCTTTCAACAAGGAATCACGGCTCCATGTTCCCTGTCCCCGTGGCGCAGCTCCTGCCCAACACCGCCGCCTATGAATCCCAGCCGATGGTCAAGCCCACCGGGTTTCGCGAGTATGACGCGCGCTGGCTGTTCGAGAAAGAGATCAACCTGATGGGCGTTCAGGCCCTGGGAATCGGCATCGGCACGCTTGTCCACAGGCTGGGTGTGCGGCCCGACATCGTGGTGGGGCATGATTTTCGTGGCTACTCCGCAGCCATCAAGTATGCGCTGATCGCCGGCCTGCTGGCCTCGGGCATGCGGGTCAAGGATATCGGGCTTGCCCTGTCACCCATGGCCTACTTTGGCCAGTTCGCACTTGATTGCCCCTGCGTTGCGATGGTCACCGCCTCGCACAATGACAATGGCTGGACCGGGGTGAAGATGGGTGCCAACCGGCCCATGACCTTCGGCCCTGAGGAGATGGGCGCCCTGCGCGACATCGTGCTCGGCGGCGAAGGCGAGATGCGCGGGGGTGGGGCCTACCAGTTCGTTTCCGGCTTCGCCGAAACCTACATCGCCGACCTGCTCAAGGATCGCCGCATCACGCGCCCGCTCAAGGTCGTTGCGGCCTGCGGCAACGGCACGGCAGGGGCCTTTGCGCCGGAGATGCTGGAACGCCTCGGTGTCGAGGTTATCCCGCTCGACGTCGAGCTTGACCACACCTTCCCGCGCTACAACCCCAACCCCGAAGACCTGAAGATGCTGCACGCCATCGCCGACAAGGTCCGCGAGACCGGTGCCGACGTCGGCCTCGGCTTCGATGGCGACGGCGACCGCTGCGGCGTGGTCGACAACGAGGGCGAGGAGATCTTTGCTGACAAGATCGGTGTCATGCTGGCGCGAGACCTCGGCAGGCTGCATCCCGGCGCGCGCTTTGTCGTCGATGTGAAGTCGACCGGGCTCTTCGCCACCGATCCCGTGCTTCAGGGCCTTGGCGTCCAGACAGACTACTGGAAAACCGGGCATTCCTACATCAAGCGCCGCGTCAATGAACTGGGCGCGCTGGCCGGCTTCGAGAAGTCGGGTCATTTCTTCTTCAACACGCCGGTCGGGCGCGGATATGATGACGGCCTGCTGACCGCCATTGCCGTGATCGAGATGCTCGACCGCAACCCGGGGCGTTCGATGGCCGATCTGTATCGCGCCGTGCCGCGCACCTGGGGTTCACCCACGATGTCGGCCAAATGCGCTGACGAGATCAAGTATGGCGTGGTCGACGATGCCATTGCCCGCTTCAAGTCCATGGCCGCAGCCGGCGAAGGGGCGGATGGTCACGGCATCCGCGATCTCAACCTGGTCAACGGCGTGCGTTGCACCATGACGGATGGCACCTGGGGGCTGGTGCGGGCCTCGTCCAACAAGCCGGAGATCGTCGTGGTCGTCGAAAGCCCGGTTTCCGATGCCCGAAAGCACGAGATGTTCCGCCTCGTCGACGGAATTCTCAGGCTCAGGCCTGAAGTGGGCGATTACAACCAGACCCTGTAGCACACCTGCCCGACGAAGCCGGGTTCAGACCGGCTTGCAAACGGGCTGGCCGATGCGTTCGACCTGCTCGGTGCCGTTTTCGCGGTTTCCCGCACGCGGCCGGAAATACAGCGTCTTCGCGTTCATCTCCATCTCAGGGCTGATGATGCCCTTGAAGTCGAGAACCGTCGTGGTGACGATGTAGGAGATGCCCGGCTCGGCCATCTGGAGGTTCGGCAGTGGCACGACGGTGCCCTTGGTCAGCCCGGCGATCGTCTTGAGCAAAGGTCCGGGCCGGCCATCTTCCCTCGCCTCGCTCCAGCAGACGCGCGCGATCTTGTCGTTGCCGACGATCACGCTGGAAACGGTCATGCGTGGCAGCTTGCCCTCGTAGGGCGAAAGCACCACGGCGCTCGCGGTGAAGATGTTGTCGAGTTGCGCGGTCGTCAGGCTCGCCGTCTGCGAGGACAGGTCTGCGAGCGCCTTGTTGAGGTTGACCATGCGCCAGTTGATCGACACCGCGTTGCTGATGTCGACGATGCCGATCAGCATCAGTAGCATGATCGGCGCAATGAAGCCGAACTCGATGGCCGCAACGCCACGTTCGTCACGCTTGAGCCGGCGGCGCTGGTGGGTCAGGCGAGACAGCAGCGAGGGTGTGCCCCGCGTGCCGGCGCTGTCCAAGGCGATGGGGGCCGCAGTGGCCGGGCGGCGGACGCGCCGCAGGAGTTGCTGCAAGCTGATCATGGCTGTTGCCTCACAACACGTAGGGTTCGGCCTGGAAGGCCACGACAGCCTGCAGGACGCTGGAGCCATCATCGAGCGCAGCCATCGTCCCGAAGAAGCCCTGCACCAGAACCGGCATCTTGATGGCAACGCGCACGACAGCCACTTCGGATGGCGCGACGGGGCGCATCATGAACTTGGACGGATCAATCTTGTTGCCGGAGATCATGGTGGCGGCCGCGCTCGGCGGGAATGAGGCGCCCATTGGCTGCACGTCGACAAACAGTCGGGCCGCGCAATCGCTGCCGATCTTCATGTTGGCGCAGATCGCGTCACGGAACTTGCCCGTCTGCTCGACTGTTGTTCCGGTGTAGAGCTTGCGGCTTTCACCTGTCAGGATCGTGCGGGCTGCCTGTGAGGTGGCCTCCTGCAGCACCTGCCGCGTCCAGAAGGACATCGACGTCTCTACGATCATCATCAACATGATGAAAAACGGCATGGCGAGCAGGCCGAATTCGATCGCGGTCGCACCCTTTGCATCCTTGCGGAAGCGCGTGAGCACGCGGCGCGGACGGATCAGGCACGACCTGACAAGATCCCTCAACATGGCATTCAATCTCCAGCTTGCACTGCAGACTAGCCAATATTGTTTTCGGAAGTGTTAGTTTGCCGGAAAGCTCACGAACAACGGCATAAACCGCCATTTAACCACGCTTACCGTGCGGGCGCGGACATCTGGTTGCGGCTGCTGGCCTGACCGCCGACATCGCCGAAGAACTTGGCAGAGTCGCCGAGCTGGATTGCTGGCTGGCACTGGGGTGCGCAGGAATAGGACTCGCGGTCCATGCCGCGCTGCACCGTGACGACGGCGTCGGTTGCCGCACGCACGGTCACGCGCGATTCAGCCAGCATGCTGCCAGCTGCGTCGAGCGCGATGAAGTTGGTGACGCCGAAGCTCTTGCCGGTGACGACCAGAATACCGTTCTTCTGAACCGTGATGTCTGCGATCATTGGGTTGCCCACGATCACGGTCTGGGTCTTCTCAGGCAGCTTGATCACCTTGGCGTGGTCGACAACCACAGCCACGGAATCCAGCCGCTCGGTTGCAACGGCCGGCAATACTGTTGCCGACATGCCTCCGAGCATGGCGAGGGTGACAGCTGCCGGCATGATGATTGCCAATGAAAGACGCGACGAGGAAGGACGGGCGGTTACTGGCCCGTCTCGATCGCAAAACTGTTCCGGCATCGGCATCATGTGTCCAGGCCCCGTGTGATGGGATCATTCGACGGCTTTATGCGCCAGGCATGGTGAAGAATTCGATAACGTGCCGCCATGGGATGGACGGCAGGCCGCTGCACGGTGCCTTGAGTGTTGGCGCAAGCCGAGAACAAGGCTTGCCCAGAGTGTTGCGGATCGCCGGGAAGGCATTGGCCCGCCGTGCGATTTGCATCGTCCCGACCGATCAATACCGTTCTTGAGCGATATTCGGCATGACACCTGCGGTTTGGGCTCAGGACGCAAATAGATAACACCTTTATTCGACGAAAAAACAAAATCAGTTCGCGACAAAATGAAGCTAAATTTGAATTTAGGATTTCATAAAGGATCTTATACTCAGTATAATTTCAACTAAATCAGCAATTAACCATATCTAATACATAGAGCTACGCTGCCAAAATTGTTCTTTGATTTAACCGATCTGCAATAGATGGCATGTAGGGTCAGCTCAGTCGACGATCTTCGGGCCTTAACACCGGTGACGATCGACGAAACCGTGGTGTAAAAGGAGTGTTCCCATGAAGAACCTGATGAATCGCTTTGCCAAGGACGAGTCTGGCGCAACCGCAATCGAGTACGGCCTGATCGCCGCCCTCATCGCCGTGGTCTGCATCAGCGTCTGGACGACTGTTGGTACCAACCTGAAGGCCCGCTTCGAAGAAGTGCGTGACGGTCTGGTCAAGAAGTGAAGAAAACGTCCAGGCCGACGCTTCGGTGTCGCCGGACACGGGTGGATCGCTCCTAGCGGGCGGTCCACCTTCTCTTTCTTATTGGTGAGTGCTGTGCAGGCCGGGGCAGGGGCTTAGGTTTGCGCAGTTTTATGGGGCGATCGGGATCGCTCGCGTGGCTGGAAAAGGGGTGCTTCCGTGAAGAATTTGATGAATCGCTTTGCGAAGGACGAGTCTGGCGCAACCGCAATCGAGTACGGCCTGATTGCCGCCCTCATCGCAGTCGTCTGCATCAGCGTCTGGACCACTGTCGGTACGAACCTGAAGGCGCGTTTCGAAGAAGTTCGCAACGGTCTGGTCAAGAAGTGAAGAAACATGTCCTGGTGACGCTTCGGCGTTGCTGAACAATTGTGGACCGCCCCTCACGGGCGGTCCGCTTTCTGACGGCGTTATGGGCACTGCACGGGTGCAGACATGAGCCCGCAGCCCAGCGGTTCGCGGAAACCGGATCTTCACCACCCGCATGCTCAGTGTCCGGACGCCGGATCATCCTTGTCGGAGATTTCTGATGTCGATCATGACGCTCGCGACCTTGCTGATCTTCCCGGCCTTCATGGCCTATGCCGCGGCCAGCGACCTGGTGTCGATGCGCATTTCCAATCGAATTTCTCTCGGCCTGATCTTGGCTTTTGTCGTTTTCGCGCTGGTCTGTCAGTTGCCTCTGGCGCAGCTTGGCCTGCACCTCGGCGCAGGCGCACTGGTTCTCGTCATCTGCTTTGGCATGTTTGCCGCCGGCTGGATCGGCGGCGGCGATGCCAAGCTGGCCGCTGCGACGGCACTTTGGATCGGCCCCGAGCTTCTTCCGGCCTATGTCATGATCTCGAGTGTCGCAGGTGGCCTGCTGACCTTGTGGATCCTGAACATGCGCACCTATCCCTTGCCGCGCTTTGCGCTGGGCTGGACCTGGCTTGAGAGGCTGCACTCTCCGAGCAACGGGGTGCCCTATGGCATTGCCCTCGCCATGGCCGGGCTGTTCATCTTCCCTTATTCCACCATCTGGAAGTCGGCCGCCATGATCGGCTGAGACCGTCGGGTTGGACGGGCGGGCGCAAAGGTCTCGCCATCAACGCACAGTTAACCATAATTTGACGATTCCCCCGGCATGGTGATGGCATAAGTCGTCAGTACGGGTGGTCACCATGTTGGGAATCTCAGGCGCCAGAGCCGTTGTGTTGGGCATTTCGGTGCTCACCATGATGGTGGCATACGTCTTGATCACGCCGGGCGAACCGCCATCGACCGTCAAGGTCGTGAAAGAAGTCGAACCCAGCCGCACCGTTGAGGTGCTCGTGGCGGGCGTCGATTTGCCTCTCGGCAACTCCATCACGCAGAACGATATCCGCTGGCTCGCCTGGCCTCAGGACAGCGTTCCGCAGGGCGCCATCCGTAAGGAAGAGGCTGCCACGCTCGACAAGGAAGTGATCGGGGCTCTCGTGCGCTCCTCCTTCGTCGCCTTCGAGCCGATCCGCCGCGAAAAGCTAATCCGTCCCGATGGTTCGGGCTTCCTGTCGGCAGTCCTGCCTTCCGGAAAACGCGCCATCGCCATTTCGATCGACCGGGCCGGCAACAGCACGGCCGGCGGTTTCGTGCTCCCCAATGACCGGGTCGACATCATCAAGACCGGTCGGCAGGACACGGCGCCCACCAATGTCGAAAGCTTCGTCAGCGAAACCATCCTGACCAACATCCGGGTTCTGGCGATCGGCCAGAACATTCAGGAGCGCAATGGCGAGAAGGTTGTCGTCGGCGAGACGGCGACGCTCGAACTTGATCCGCGCCAGGTCGAAACCGTGACGCTTGCCCAGAAATCCGGGGCCATTTCGCTGGCACTGCGCAGCCTGGCCGATGCCGGCGAGGTCGCACCTGTCGACACTGCCGAGCGTCAGGGCCTGACGCTCGTGCGGTTCGGCGTCACAACCCAGTCAGCAAAGCCGTGAGGGCATCATGAACCGGTCCGTCAGCCTGATGATCCGTCCCAGCCTTGCCAATGCCATCCGGCCACGTGCGTTGCCAGGACGCGCCCTGCATTGGGCCGCTGTATCGGCGGCCGTGCTCCTGCCACTGCAGTTGGCCATTGCCGAAGCGCAGGCCCAGAGCGGCTCTTCCAGCCATCGGATCACCACGCGCAGCTCCGGTTCCGGCGCCCAGAAGCTTGATCTGTCGATCGGCAAGTCGCTGATCGTCGATCTGCCCCGCGACGCCAAGGAAGTGTTCGTGGCCAACCCCCGCGTCGCCAATGCCGTGGTGCGTTCGGCCCGCAAGCTCTTCATCATCGGCGTGGCCGACGGTGCCACTTCGATCTTTGCCATGGATGGCGACGGCCAGCAGATCGCGGCGCTGGAAATCTCGGTTGGGCGCGACCTCAACGTCTTGCGCCAGACCCTGCGCACGGCCCTTCCGCGCGCCGAGATCGAGGTCAAGCCTGCCGGCGACTCGATCCTGCTGATCGGGCATGTTCCCAACGCCTCGGATGCGTCGCAGGCCATGGACATCGCCAAGGCGTTCGTCGGTGTGAGTGCCGGTGCTTCGGGTGCCAGTTCCGGCGCGGTGATCAATTCGCTGACCATCCGTGGCCGCGATCAGGTCCTGCTCAAGGTCACCATCGCCGAGGTTTCGCGTCAGGCGATGAAACAGCTTGGCGTCGATGCGCAAGGGAGCTGGGTCACCCGCAGCTTCAATCTCGCCGCAAATTTGAACAACCCGTTCACTGTCGGGCTGTCCCAGCCGGACTCCAGCATGACCCTCGGCAACACCCAAAACGGTTCGGTGCTTCGCGCCATGGAGCGTGCGGGTGTCTCGCGCATTCTGGCGGAGCCGACCCTCACCGCTGTTTCCGGAGAAGCGGCGAAGTTCACCGCTGGCGGCGAGCTGCCCGTCCCTGCCAGCCAGTCCTGCACGCCTTCGGCGATCCCAGGTGTCGCACCAACCTGCCAGATCGGCGTTGAGTTCCGGCCGTATGGTGTGTCGCTGAACTTTACCCCCATCGTTCTTTCCGAAGGCCGCATCAGCATGCGGGTGGCGACCGAGGTCACGGAGGTGGACGTTGAAAGCTCGCGCTCGATCGGTGCGATTCTCGTGCCAGGCTTCCGCGTCCGGAAGGCTGACACCACGGTTGAGGTCCCGTCCGGCGGGACCATGATGACCGCCGGTCTCATCCAGCAATCATCACGTCAGGCCATCAACGGTTTTCCGGGCCTGCTGAACCTGCCGATCCTTGGCGCGCTCTTCCGCTCGCGAGACTACCAGCGCAGCGAAACCGAACTGCTGATCATGGTTACGCCCTACCTGGCCAAGCCTGCCGATCCCAGGCAGATCGCCCGGCCAGATGACGGCTTCGTCGATGCCCATGACGCTCAGTCCATACTGCTTGGCCGCCTCAACAAGATCTACGGCAGTGGCAAGCCGAGCGCCGGACAGGGCTATCGCGGCCGCATCGGCTTCATTGCAGATTGAAGGGGTTGATCACCGCCATGACACGTCTCAGCACGTCACGTTCCGGAGCCCCCATGATGCCGCATGCCCGCACATTCGTTGCCGTCGTCGCGCTCGGCCTTGCGTTGGGAGCCTGTGCGAGCCGCAAGGCCGAGATCACCGGCTCCGTGCCGCCTGATTACCGCGAACGCCATCCCATCATGCTGACCGAAGCACCGCGCTCGCTGGAGGTCTACGCTGGCGCGCGACAGCTCGATCCCCGCCAGTCCAGCGACATCGCCGCCTTTGCCGCCGAATACCGGGCGCATGGCCGCAGCCAGATCATTGCCGAAGTGCCGACCTATGATGGTCGCAGCACGGCGGGACACCATGGGTTGCACGCCGTGCGCAGCGCCCTGTCACGCAACGGCGTCGCCGGCTCGGTGGTTCAGGTGCGCGGCTATCCGGCACCGGACCACACCATTGCGGCACCGATCCGGCTGTCCTTCGCCAAGCTTCAGGCGCAGGTGCCCCATTCGTGCGGCCACTGGCCGGAAGATCTCGGCGCATCGAACTGGCGCTTCTCCGCCCAGAACCACTCGTACTGGAACTTCGGCTGTGCGTCGCAGACCAATCTCGCTGCGTTCGTGGCCGATCCGCTTGATCTTGAGCGTGGCCGCCCCGAGGGCCGCATCGATACGGTCCGGCGCATGACCGCGATCGAGAAGCTGCGTGCCGGCCAGGATCCTTCGACCACCTACCGCGATGCCGCAACCCGCATCAACCAGTCCGTCGGAAACTGATCATGACCCAAGACAGTGCAGGATCGTCTGACACCAATGCAGAAGTGATCGCGCCAGTTCCGCGCATCACCCTGCAGGCGTTCTGCGAGAGCCATGATGTGGCGGCGGCGATCCAGGCCGCCATCACCGATCGGCGCATGCAGAAGGCCATCTCGAAGGTTCAGATGGGCGGGCCTGCCGCCGCTGTGGAAGCCTTCCAGGATGCGCCAACGCCCAATGCGCTGATTCTCGAGAACACGCAGGACCGGGCGCAGCTTTTTGCCCATCTCGAACGCTTGTCCGAGGTCTGCGATGCCGGCACGCGCGTCATCGTGGTTGGCCATGTCAATGACATTTCCCTGTTCCGAGAACTCACGTCGAGGGGCGTCAGCGATTACCTGATTGCCCCGATCGGCGTTCTGGATGTCGTGCGTTCGGTCTCCCAGCTCTTCGGCGCGCCCGGTGCTGCCAGCCTCGGGCGCACCATTTCGATCGTTGGCGCCAAGGGTGGGGTCGGGGCCTCGACTGTTGCCCACAACATCGCCTGGGCCATTTCTCAGAGTCTCGATGCCTCCACGGTGCTGGTCGATCTCGATCTCGCCTTCGGCACCGCCGGACTCGACTTCAACCAGGATCCGCCGCAGGGCGTGGCCGATGCCATCTTCGCGCCCGACCGCCTCGATCAGGCGCTCGTCGACCGGCTGCTGTCGCGCTGCTCGGAGAACCTGAGCCTGCTCGCTGCTCCGGCGATCCTCGACAAGACCTACGACATGTCCGAGGAGGCGATGGACCACCTCATCGAGATCCTGCGTGGTCTCGTGCCGACCATCGTCATGGATGTGCCACATGTCTGGAACGCCTGGACCAAGCGTGTGATCATGACCTCCGACGATATCCTGATCGTCGCCACGCCCGATCTGGCGTCCTTGCGCAATGCCAAGAACCTGATCGACCTGTGCCGGCAGACCCGCACCCACGATCGTCAGCCGCAACTGATGCTGAACCAGGTCGGCGTGCCCAAGCGGCCCGAGATTGCCGCTGCCGAGTTTGCCAAGACCTTCGGCCTTGAACTGGCCGGCACCATCCCGTTCGATCCGCAGCTCTTCGGCACTGCGGCCAACAACGGCCAGATGATTGCCGAAGTCCAGCCCAACGGGCCGATTGCCCAGAACTACGTCAAGCTTGCGGCAAGCCTGATGGGGCGCATCGAATCGAAGAAATCCAAGCGCAGCCTGATCGAGCCACTCGTGGCGAAGCTCCTGCGGCGCAAAGCCTCCTGATCCGTCAGAACAGGCGAGGACTGAACCATGTTCGGCAAGAGAACGACGAGCGGCCCCGCAGGCCTCGCAAGCCCGCCACCGGCGGCGGCGATGATGCCGCGCGGGATGGCGTCGGCAGCGGCCGTGCGCCAGGTCGATCCGGTCCGCCAGCCCGAGCCTCCGCGCGTCGCGCCTGTGATGCAGGAGATCGTGCGGTCGGAGGAGTTCTACCAGACCAAGAGCATGATCTTCGGCGCGCTGATCGAGGCCATCGATCTGGCCCAGCTGGCGAAGCTCGAATCCGACAGTGCACGCGAGGAAATTCGCGACATCATCAACGAGATCATCTCTTTGAAGAACGTCGTGCTGTCGATCGCCGAGCAGGAAGATCTGCTGGCCGACATCTGCAACGATATCCTCGGCTACGGCCCGCTCGAGCCCTTGCTGGCCCGCGACGACATCGCCGACATCATGGTCAATGGCCCGAACAGGACCTACATCGAAGTTTCGGGCAAGATTCAGCAGACCACCATCCGCTTCCGCGATGGCCAGCAGTTGATGAACATCTGCCAGCGCATCGTCAGCCAGGTTGGTCGCCGCGTCGATGAATCATCGCCGATCTGCGATGCGCGCCTGCCCGATGGCTCCCGCGTCAACGTCATTGCCCCACCGCTAGCCATCGATGGCGCTGCGCTCACCATCCGCAAGTTCAAGAAGGACAAGCTGACCCTCGATCAGCTCACCCGCTTCGGCTCGATCTCGCCGGAAGGTGCGGCGCTGCTCAAGATCATCGGCCGTGTGCGCTGCAATGTCGTGATCTCCGGCGGCACCGGTTCGGGCAAGACCACTTTGCTCAACTGCCTGACCAACTACATCGACGAAGACGAACGGGTCATCACCTGCGAGGACGCGGCCGAACTGCAATTGCAGCAGCCCCACGTGGTGCGCCTCGAAACCCGCCCGCCCAATCTTGAAGGCCAAGGCTCGATCACCATGCGTGATCTGGTCAAGAACTGCCTGCGCATGCGTCCCGAGCGGATCATCGTCGGCGAAGTCCGCGGCCCCGAAGCCTTCGACCTGCTGCAGGCCATGAACACCGGCCATGACGGCTCGATGGGCACCTTGCACGCCAACTCCCCGCGCGAAGCACTCTCCCGTATCGAATCGATGATCACCATGGGCGGTTTCTCGCTGCCCTCGCGCACCATCCGCGAAATGATCGTCTCGTCGGTCGATGTGATCGTCCAGGCCAGTCGCCTGCGCGATGGCTCGCGCCGCATCACCCACATCACCGAAGTGCTCGGCATGGAAGGCGATGTGATCATCACCCAGGACGTGGTGGTCTACGACATCTCGGGCGAGGACGCGAACGGCAAGCTGATCGGCGCGCATCGCTCGACGGGCATTGCGCGCCCGAAGTTCTGGGAACGGGCACGCTATTACAACGAAGAGAAGAACCTCGCGGCTGCGCTCGACGCCATGGAAGTCAGGCCCGAATCCCGGTAGTCCGCGCCGCGCGCCGCTCCGGCGGCGCAAGCGACGCAGGCACGGAGTGGGCCGAAGCACCGGCGAGCAACAGCGATCAGGGCCCGCCAATTCCGGCCAGGGCCTCGATGATCGGGGATGGGAGTTTCCGGCATGCTTGCCACCCTTGCGCCTGTCCTGCTGATTGCCGCTGCCGCTGCGGGCATCGCCTATGCGCTGCTTTTTCCGCTGTTGTCCGGTCAGGCCCGCTCCGAGAGCCGGCGCCGGGCGCTGGCGCTTACGCCCGATACGGTGCGGCCCACCCGCAATGCCGGCCCGACCCGGAACAAGCGCGATCAGGTTGCGCAGAGCCTCAAGGAAGTGGAGCAGCGCGAGAAGGCACGCGGCAAGGTCACGCTTGAGGACAAGTTCTCGCAAGCCGGCCTCAGCATTGACCGCAAGACCTACTACATCGCCAGCCTTGCCAGCGCCGTGGGCGTCGGGCTGCTCGCCTTCACCACGATCGGCTCATCCATGGCCGTCATTCCGGGTCTGATCGTGGGCGGGCTGGGCTTGCCCAACTGGTATCTCGGCATGCGCAAGGCCAAGCGGATCAAGAAATTCCTGCAGGAGTTCCCGAACGCGCTCGATGTCATCACGCGCGGCCTGAAATCCGGTCTGCCGCTCAACGATTGCATCCGCATCATTTCCTCGGAGGCCGCAGAACCGGTCAAGTCCGAGTTTCGCGCGATGATGGATGCGCAGGCGGTCGGCCTGTCATTGGGCGAAGCGATCGAGAACCTCTATCGCCGCATCCCGGTCGCGGAAGCCAACTACTTCGGCATCATCATCACCATCCAGCAGAAGAGCGGCGGCAATCTGGCTGAGTCGCTCGCCAACATGTCCCGCGTGGTGCGCGAGCGCCGCAAGCTTAAAGGCAAGATCCAGGCGCTGAGCGCCGAGGCCAAGTCGTCGGCGGGCATCATCGCCTGCATGCCGGTGGCCGTTGCTGGCCTCGTCTACTTCAGCACGCCAAGCTACATCGAAAAGCTCTGGCTGACGCAAGCGGGCCAATTCACCCTGGTCGGCTCGGCGATCTGGATGCTGATGGGCGTTATGGTGATGCGCAAGATGATCAACTTCGACGTCTGAAGCGAGGCCGCCGTGATCGATTTCATCATCCAGAAATTCATCGATCCGAAGTTCATCGCTTCGCTGATCTTTGCCATTGCCGCTGCAGCCACCGTGCTGACGCTGGCGCTGCCTTATCTCAACACCGATGGCCTCAAGCGCCGGATGAAGTCTGCTGCCAGCGAGCGCGAGAACCTGCGTGCACGCGAGCGAACCCGAGTGCATCAGGGCTCCCGCCTGCGGCAGGAACCCAAGGCCTACATGAAGGATGTGGTCGAGCGTTTGCAGCTTGCCAAGCATCTGGGGGTGGATGATGCCCGTGCCAAGCTGGTGCAGGCGGGCTACCGGGGCCAGGGCGCGGAAATCGCTCTGCTGTTCTATCGCCTGATCGCACCGGTGGCTGGGCTGTTCATCGGCGCGTTCTATTTTTTGTATCTCGACGTGTTGAAGCAGAGCACAACGGTCAATCTTCTGGCCACGATGGCGTCGATCTACATCGGTCTCAAGCTGCCCGAAGTGCTGCTCAGCAACCAGATTTCCAAGCGGCAGCTTTCGATCAAGAAGGCCTTTCCCGATTCGCTCGACCTTCTGCTGATCTGCGTGGAATCCGGCATGTCGATCGAACATGCCTTCCGCCGCGTGAGTTCCGAGATCGGCACCCAGTCGATCGCGCTGGCGGAGGAACTGGTCCTGACCACGGCTGAGCTGTCCTATCTTCAGGAGCGGCGGATGGCTTTCGAGAACCTGGCCGCCCGAACCGGTGTCGAGTCGGTCAAGTCGGTCACCACGGCACTGGTGCAGGCGGAGCGCTATGGCACCCCGCTCGGCACGGCATTGCGCGTGCTGGCCCAGGAAAGCCGCGACATGCGCATGTCGGAGGCGGAGAAGAAGGCCATGTCACTGCCGCCCAAGCTGACCGTGCCGATGATCCTGTTCTTCCTGCCCGTGCTGATGCTGGTCATCATGATGCCGGCCGTGATCAGCTCGATGGGGCTGAAATAGGCGCGGAACGCCGTCGCGGATTGCCCTCGCAAGACCGCAGCCCCGACTGATCGAAGAACGTGAGCCTGCCTCAGCCGGCGGGCTTCGGCGGCGGTGTTCGTGCTGCGGCGCTGCCCTGGGTGCGCGGTCCGGCAGGCTTGCCGCCTTGCCGCAGCATGTCCCAGCTATTGGGCTGGCTGACCATCTGGCGCAACTGGGCCATCGCCTTGGCCACGTCTGCCGGCGGCAGGTCGGTCGCTGCGACACGCTCCGCTTCGGCGAAGCGGCCCTGAAGTCCCAGCACCAGCACGAGGTTCTGCCGCACACGCTTGTCGGCTTGTGGATGCCGAGCGGCCTCGCCAAGCGCGCGTTCAGCCTCAGGCAGCCGCTTGGAGAGCGCATAGGACAGGCCAAGATTGGACAGGATCGTCGGCTCGCCGGGATTGATCCGCAAGGCGGCCTCATAGAAGCCCTGCGCGCGCTGGTGGTCACCCAGTTGATCGGCGACGGCACCTTGCGCCGACAGGATGCGCCAGTCCGGCCTTTCGGGCAGATGGGCTCGGGCCAGCACCTCTTCGGCCTGCTTGAGCTGGCCGGCATCCATCAGCGCCCGTCCGAACGCGCCCAGCAGTTCCATGTCCTTCGGATGGCGCAGGATGATATTCTGCAGAACGGCCACCGCCTGGGCATTCTGGCCAAGGGCCCGCAGTGCCCGGGCATAGCGGAAGGCGGCTGTGCGGTCGCCCTGATTCGCATCGTAGCGTTGCTGCCAGGTTTGCAGCTCCGAGCGCCACTGCGGTTCTGTCACTGGCGTGGTCGAACCACCCAGCGAGCCTGTGATGTCAGGCAGTCCGCGGCCCACGCAGCCACTGAGCGCCAGCGCCAGTGCCGTCATCGAAACGATGCCGCGAAGCCTGAACGGGTTGATCCGCCCCATGGTGTTGCCTCTGCTCCAGCCCGATCCGGTTCCCCGCCACCTGGCAGGTGGCAGCGTGGACCCGATGGTCACCTTGGTGATAAATCGTTAACCCTAACGGACTGTTAAAGGTGGCCGCTGCCATCACCGCTCATTCCCGGAAGGACACCGCGTCTTGACTGACCTGCTGATCACATCCTCGCCAACCGCTATTCCGGTCCATCTGTGCAGCACCAGCGATTGGGGCTCGGTGAAGGCGCGCCTGCCCAAGGTGCTTCAGGCCTATGCGGAAACGTCCGGGTTTTCCGGACAGATCGGCCGGCATCTGGTCATGCCGGACAGGAGCGGCAACATCGCCGCGGTGCTGCTGGGTGTTGAGGCGAGCGATGCCCGCCACCGTGATCCGTTCGGACCAGGGAGGCTGTCCGGTGTCCTGCCCGCCGGCGATTATGCCTTCAAGGGCAAGCTTGCCGATCCAGCTGCCGTTGCGCTGGCCTGGTTGCTCAACCCCTACCGGTTCACGCGCTATCGCGAACAGCCCCTGCCGAAGGCGCGGCTGGTCTGCCCACGCGGTGTCGATCATGCCGAGGTCGTCATGCTGGCCGACGCGGTGGCGGCCTCGCGCGATCTGGTCAACACCCCGGCCAACGATCTTGGCCCTGACGAGATCGAGGCCGCGATCAGGGCGCTGGCCGCCGATCACGGCGCGCATGTCGCGGTCACACTCGGCGATGACCTGCTCACGCGCGGCTTTCCGATGATCCATGCCGTCGGCCGGGCGTCGGTGCGCGCCCCGCGCCTGATCGACCTGACCTGGGGCCAGCCCGATTATCCCCGCGTGACGCTGGTCGGCAAGGGCGTGGCGTTCGACACGGGTGGTCTCAACATCAAGCCCGACAGCGCGATGCTGCTCATGAAGAAGGACATGGGCGGTGCGGCGGCGGCCATTGCGGCAGCCCGAATGGTGATGGGCGCGAAGCTGCCTGTTCGATTGCGCCTGCTGGTGCCTGCCGTCGAGAACGCGATTGCGGGCAATTCTTTCCGCCCGGGCGATGTGCTGGCCAGCCGCAAGGGCCTTTCTGTGGAAATCGGCAACACGGATGCGGAGGGCCGGCTGATCCTGGCCGATGCGCTCGCCCTCGCCGACGAGGACGAACCTGCCTTCCTTGCCGACTTTGCCACGCTCACGGGCGCTGCCCGCGTGGCGCTCGGCCCCGATCTGCCCCCGTTCTACACCCATGATGACCGGCTTGCCGCGGATCTGGCCCGTCTCGCGCCGAAGGTCAATGATCCGGTCTGGCGGCTGCCGCTCTGGGGCCCCTATGATGGCCTGCTCGAGTCGCGCATTGCCAGTCTCAACCACATCTCGAGCGGGGCTTTCGCGGGTTCGATCACAGCCGCGCTGTTTCTCAACCGGTTCGTGTCGCGCGCCGCGTCCTATGTGCATTTCGACATTTTTGCGTGGAACCCGACTGCCAAGCCGGGCCGGCCTGATGGCGGTGAAGTGCAGGCGGCTCGGCTGATCTATGCCTGTCTCAAGGAACGCTACCCCGCCCCTTGAGGCTTCTTTCACCATCGGTGGGGCAATCTGCGGCAGTTTCTGGCTGGCAAGGACGACATGCAGGACATCAGACCGGCACAGGCGCTGTTCATGTGGCGCGACGTCAATCTCTCGCTGGTCCGCGCCGGCGAGCCGGATCTGTCCTCGCGCCAGTTTGCCATCCTGCTGATCATATATCTGGATTTGCCGCCCCATACGGTTCGTGGCCTTGCCGAGCGTCTGGCGGTCACCAAACCGGTCATAACGCGCGCACTTGATACCATGGGCAAGCTTGGCCTCGTCACCCGCGAGCGCGACCCGCTCGATCGCCGCAATGTCATCATCAAGCGGACGGTGGCCGGCGCCCAGGCGGTGGACCATCTCGCCGGTCTGATCGTCACCCACCTCAAGGATCTGAGCCGCTGATGACAACCCTCGACCGCCGCCTGCATGCTTTCCGCCCCGATCTCGCCGACCTCGCCCTGAAGGGCCGCGTCGAGGCAGAGCGCTTCGTTGCCGGCGAGGTGATGCAGGTGATCACGCACACCGCGCCGCTGCACCGCGAGCCGCGCAAGGATGCCCCCCTCGACACCGAGGCGCTGTGCGGCGAACGGGTCACCGTGTTCGAGCTGGCCGAGGGCTGGGCCTGGTGCCAGCTCGCCTCCGACGGCTATGTCGGCTACCTGCCTGCCGAGCGTCTGGCTGCCCCCTCGCCTCCGGCAAGCCACCGGGTCAATGCCGTGCGCAGCTTTGCCTATCCCGGCCCCTCGATGAAGCTGCCCCGGGCCATGACGCTGTCACTCGGCTCGCGCATGCATCTTCTCGACCGGCAAGGCGATTTCGCCATCGTCGCTGGCGTGGCCGGTCTCGCCCGCTCCTATGTCTGGGCTCAACATCTGAAGGCGCTCGATCACCATGAGCCCGATCCGGTCGGCGTGGCCGAGCAGTTGCTGCATGCGCCCTACCTATGGGGTGGCAAATCGAGCCTCGGGCTGGATTGTTCCGGGCTGGTCCAGCTGGCCCTTGATGCCGGCGGCATCGCTGCACCGCGTGACAGCGACATGCAGGAGCGCAGCGTCGGAGCGCCACTTCCGCTCGGTGACGGTCTGCCGCCCCTGAGGCGCGGCGATCTGGTGTTCTGGAAAGGTCATGTCGGGCTGATGCAGGATGCCCACCAGCTTCTCCATGCCAATGGGTACCACATGCTTGTGGCCAGCGAGCCCCTGCAGGTGGCCATCGACCGGATCGAGGCCAAGGGCGGCGGCAAGGTCACCAGCATCCGCCGCATCGGCTGACATGCCCGGCCCCATGTGCCGGCACCCTCTCCAAAGGTTGCTCCGGCCATGATAGCTGCGCTGCCTGCAACTCGGTCGCGGACGTCTTGAAGAGGGATCAGGGTCGATGCGGATCTTGCTGACAGGCTCGTCCGGCTGGCTGGGCCGGTTCCTCGCACCCAGGCTGCATCATGCGGGCCATGTCGTGACCGGCCTCGATGTGGCACCGGGCGCATGCACCGATGTCATCGGCAGCGTGGCTGACCGGGGGCTGGTCGAGCGCATCTTTGCGGATTTCGGCATCGAGGCCGTGATCCATGCCGGAGCCCTGCACAAGCCGGACATCGCCCGCCATCCCACGCAGGACTTTGTCGACGTCAATGTCACCGGCACCCTCAACCTGCTGACCGTTGCGGCCCGCGCCGGCCATGACCGCTTCGTGATGACTTCGACCACCTCGCTGATGATTTCGCAGGCCATCCGCGATGAGCGGGCCCCCGAAGCGATCTGGCTCGACGAGACGGCTGGACCGCTGGCGCCGCGCAACATCTACGGTGTCACCAAGCTGGCGGCGGAAGGTCTGTGCCGCCTGTTCCATGCCGAGCACGGTCTCAACGCGATCGTGCTCCGCACCGGTCGGTTTTTCCCGGAGGAGGACGACACGCTCAAGGGCTTGTCTGGTCCAAACCTCAAGGCCAACGAGTTTCTCAACCGGCGGCTGACGGTCGAGGACGCCGCCGAGGCCCATCTCGCCGCACTGGAAAAGGCGCCAGCCATCGGTTTCGGCTGCTATGTCATTTCCGCGCCCACGCCGTTCCGGCGCTCGGATGCCGCAGCGCTGAAGCGCGACGCGGCGTCCGTTATCGGCGAGCTTTTTCCCGATGCTGCGGCACTCTATGCCGGGCAGGGCTGGCAGTTGCCAGCCCGGATCGGGCGTGTCTACGACGCTGGTCTGGCCGAGCGCGAACTCGGTTTTCGCTGCCGCACTGATTTTGCGGCCATCCTCGATGCCCTGCGAAGCGGCACGGCCCTGCCCTTCATCGACGATCCAGCCTATGTCTCGCCCAAGGAAGTGGCGGCTTCCGGCATGCACCGCTGATCGGCACAGGCGGGGAAGCGGCAGGGCCTCACACTGGCGCCGCGAATGGCGAGACCTCGCGTTCGAGAAAGACCCCGTCGCCAGGAGTGCCGACCACGCGGCCATCCTCGACGATGACCTTGCCCCGGAGGATCGTCATCACTGGCCAGCCCTTGACGGCAAAGCCCTCCCACGGCGTGTAATCGCAATCGTGGTGCAGCAGGTCCTGCCGGATGGTCTCATGGCGCTCCGGATCCCACAGCACGATGTCGGCATCGCTGCCGACCGCGATCGTGCCCTTGCGCGGATAAAGGCCATACATCCTGGCGTGGTTGGTCGCGGTCAGCGCCACGAACTCGTTCGGGCTGATCCGGCCCTTGGCGACACCTTCCGACCACAGGATCGGCATCCTCGTCTCGACGCCCGGAATGCCATTCGGCACCCAGCGGAACGAGGTGCGCCCTTTCGGCACGAGCTTGCCCATCGGATCTTCGAAGCGGAAAGGGCAGTGGTCCGAGGAGAAGGTGTTGAACAGCCCCTCGCGCAGGCCTTCCCAGATCGCGGCCTGGCTGGCCGTGTCGCGCGGCGGTGGTGAGCAGACATACTTTGCGCCGCTGATGTCCATGTTGAGACCCTTGAGGTCGTCGGCCGTCAGCGTGATGTATTGCGGGCAGGTCTCTGCATGCACCTTCAGGCCCTTGGCCCGCGCCCAACGGATCTGCTCCATCGCTTCACGCCCGGAAACATGGACGATCATGATCGGCACGTCGACGAGTTCGGCATGACTGATGGCCCGGTGCGTCGCCTCGCGCTCGACGACTTCGGGCCGCGACACGGCATGGTAGTAAGGAGCGGTCTTGCCCTCGTTCTCCAGCCGGTCCGAGAGGAACCGGATCGCGTCGTAGCCCTCGGCATGGACCATGACCAGGGCCCGCTCGCGCCGCGCCACCGCGAACACCTCAAGCAACTGGCGGTCCGAGAGCACGAGGTCGTCATAGGTCATGAACACCTTGAACGAGGTGCAGCCATCGGCGAACAGGGCCGGCAGTTCCTGGTTGAGGACGGTCGGTGTCGGGTCCGAGACGATGAGGTGAAAGCCATAGTCCACATAGGCCTTGCCGCGTGCCTTGGCGTGATAGTCCGTCACACAGGCGCGCAATGAGGAGCCCCTGATCTGCAGCGCGAACGGGATCACCGTCGTCGTGCCACCCGCCGCCGCAGAGCGCGTGCCGCTCTCGAAACCGTCCGCCATCACGATGCCATCACCTGAGGGCTGGTCGAGATGAACATGGCTGTCGATCCCGCCCGGAAGCACGAAAAGGCCATTGGCATCGACGATGCGCGCCGCATCGGTGAGGCTCTCGCCAAGCGCGACGATCCGGCCATCCCGGACCCCGACATCGCAGCGTGTGGTGTCACCGGCCGTGATCACCGTGCCGCCGCTGATCACCAGATCGAACCGTGCCATGCGTTAATTCCCCTGTGGCGTGCCCTGTTGCGCAAGCACCATGCAAGACGCAACGCTATGCTGCGGTCAACCCGCTGTCGTCAACCCGCCGCCGTTGTCCGGCATGGCGGCGTGCGGCCGGAAACCAGCCCTTGTCGGCACCGGGTCTGGGCTCCGCGAATGGGGCCGACGGCTTTCATCATCGTCATCTTCAGGTTCTCGCCTTGTCCGCAGATGAGCCGACATCAGGGTGATGACGATGCCGTGGCGAAGAAACAGGCATGATCTGTGGATCTGATCGACAAAGCGGCACCGGCGCGCACCGGCGCCAACCGGTAAGATCGCAGCGGAGACATCCTGACATCGCTGCCAGACAACAGGTCTTAACGCATTGTTAATGATCATGTTCCCTGCCTTCGAAAGGGGATTTTTGCAAGCACGGATGACTCGGCCCTGGATGCCAAGAGAGCGGTGCGCGTCCCCGCCCATCAGATGAATCACCTACGACCATCGTCTCTTCCTGCGTGGCACATGACTTGCGATGGCGTCTTCCGGGCCCGCCATTGGCCGGGCATCCCAACCTGGAGATTGTCGCATGGGTTTCACAAGACGTGGAGTATTGAGCGCAGCATTGGGCGGTGCCACCGCGCTGGCAACCGGCTACCGGCCTGCCTTTGCGCAGGGCGCACCGATCAAGGTCGGAATCCTGCATTCGCTGTCGGGTACGATGGCCATTTCTGAAACGACGCTGAAGGATGTGATGCTGATGCTCATCGAGCAGCAGAACGCCAAGGGCGGACTGCTCGGCCGCAAGCTTGAGCCGGTGGTCGTCGACCCGGCCTCCAACTGGCCGCTCTTTGCAGAGAAGGCGCGCGAACTGATCTCCAAGGAGAAGGTCTCCTCGGTGTTCGGTTGCTGGACCTCGGTCAGCCGCAAGTCGGTGCTGCCGGTGTTCAAGGAACTCAACAACATCCTGTTCTACCCCGTCCAGTATGAGGGCGAGGAGAGCGAGCGCAACGTGTTCTACACCGGCGCTGCCCCGAACCAGCAGGCGATTCCGGCTGTTGATTACCTGATGTCGAAGGATGGCGGGGAAGCCAAGCGCTGGGTTCTCGCCGGCACGGACTATGTCTATCCGCGCACCACCAACAAGATCCTCGAGGCCTACCTGATCTCGAAGGGCGTTGCGCCCGCCGACATCATGATCAACTACACGCCGTTCGGCCATTCCGACTGGCAGACGATCGTGTCCGACATCAAGAAGTTCGGTTCGGCCGGAAAGAAGACCGCCGTGGTCTCCACCATCAATGGCGACGCCAACGTGCCGTTCTACAAGGAACTCGGCAATCAGGGCATCAAGGCGACCGACATTCCCGTCGTGGCCTTCTCGGTTGGCGAGGAAGAACTCGCCGGCATCGATACCAAGCCCCTGCTCGGCCATCTGGCAGCCTGGAACTACTTCCAGTCTGTCAAGGATCCGGCCAATGACGCCTTCATCAAGGCCTGGAAAGCCTACAAGAAGTCGGACAAGGCCGTGACCAACGATCCGATGGAAGCCCATGTCATCGGCTTCAACATGTGGGTCAAGGCTGTCGAGAAGGTCGGGACCGTCGATGTCGACAAGGTCATCGATGCCCTGCCCGGCATCACCGCCCCCAACCTGACCGGCGGCGTCTCCACCATGCTGGCCAACCATCACATCACCAAGCCGGTGCTGATCGGTGAAGTGCGTGCCGATGGCCAGTTCGATGTGGTGTGGAAGACCTCCGGTCTGGTTCCCGGCGATGCATGGACCGACCACCTGCCCGGCTCCAAGGATCTGGAAGCCGACTGGGTCACGCTCAAGTGCGGCAACTACAACACCGTCCTGAAGAAGTGCGGCTGATCCAGATCCGGGATTGTCCTTGCAGTGGAGCGGCCCTGTGCCGCCGGACCCGGAAGGCCGCGTGTGCGGCCATCCGGGTTTCCTCCCCTGCTCGTCGTCGCAGTTCCGGTATCCACCATGGCATCATGGCAAGGCCCCGTGCCTTGCCATGATGCCTTTCGCGTTCACCCGGTTGCCATCCCAGGGTTCCATCATGCCATTTGCGCCGCTTCTGCGGGCCGTCATGTTGTGCTGTCTGGTCATGCTGTGCGCGCTCGCGCCAGCCATGGTTCCGGGGCCGGCCAAGGCCCAGGCACCTGCTGCGATGCCAGCGCAGGGCGAACGGCTGGCGGCCGGCCTCGAACGCTTCAAGGCCGACAGCTTTGCCGACACGGAAGCAGCGGTTGCGGCGGTTGCCGCCTCCGGCTCGACGCAAGGTGTCGCCATTCTGTCGGCGCTGGCCGACCGGCGTCTGTTCGCCGGGGCAGCGGGTGTGTTCTATCGTGATGCGGCAGGGCAGGCTTTCGATGCGCTCACGGGCCAGCCTGCAACCATCCCGGCCGATGCCGGCATGGTCCGGCTCAACAACCGCCTGCGCAATGTCGTGCAGGCCGCGCTGGGCACGATGACGCTGCTGTCACCCGATCCGGCGCAGCGCGTCCGCGCGGCGGAGGCGGTGTTCCGCTCGCGCGATGCCAGCGCGCTGGCCACCATAGACGCAGCCTTGCCCGGCGAGCGTGACCCGCGCGTCCGGCGGGCTTTTGAGGAAGCGCGGGCTGCCATCCTCCTGTCATCGGCCGATGCGCCCGAAGAATTGCGCATCGCGGCGGCCAGACGCATCGCGGAAGCTGCCGACAACGATGCGATCAGTCTCCTGCGCCAGTTCTCCGGCCAGACCACCGGCGGGCTAAAGGCTGTCATCGATCAGGGCATTGTGTCGATCGAGCAAGCCCAGCGCATCCGTGCCTGGGGCCAGACACTGTGGTTCGGCATTTCGCTCGGTTCGGTGCTCCTGCTGGCGGCCATCGGACTGGCCATCACCTTTGGCGTGATGGGCGTCATCAACATGGCCCATGGCGAAATGGTGATGATCGGGGCCTATGTCACGTTCGTGGTGCAGGAACTCTTCCGGACGCATGCGCCCCATTTGCTCGACTGGTCGCTGCCGCTCGCCATCCCGCTGGCCTTCTGCACGGCTGGGCTTGTCGGCATCGCCATCGAGCGCGGCGTAATCCGCTTTCTCTATGGCCGGCCGCTGGAAACCTTGCTTGCAACCTTCGGCATCAGCCTCGTGCTGCAGCAGGCCATCCGGACCTGGTTCGGACCGACCAACCGCGAAGTCAGCGCACCGAGCTACATGGCCGGCTCGTTCGAGTTCCTCGGGCTTCAGATCACCTATGGCCGGCTCTGGATCGTGGTCTTCACGCTGTGCGTCTTCGCCGCGCTGCTTCTGGTCCTGAAGGCAACGCCGCTGGGCCTCCAGATGCGTGCTGTCACCCAGAACCGCCGCATGGCCAGCGCCATGGGCATCCGCACCCGCTTCGTCGATGCCATGACCTTTGGGCTCGGCTCCGGCATTGCCGGTGTGGCCGGCGTGGCGCTCAGCCAGATCGACAACGTGTCGCCCAACCTTGGGCAAAGCTACATCATCGACAGTTTCATGGTCGTCGTCTTCGGCGGGGTCGGCAACCTCTGGGGAACGCTGGTGGCGGCCTTCACGCTTGGCATCGCCAACAAACTGCTGGAGCCTTTCGCTGGAGCCGTGCTCGGCAAGATCATCATCCTCGTGCTGCTGATCCTGTTCATCCAGAAGCGCCCGCGCGGGCTGTTCGCGCTCAAGGGCAGGGCGGTGGAACAGTGATGACACCGTGTGCCAGGAGGGTCAGTTCATGCTGACCGCGCGCTTCTTCAGGATGATCGAGGGAAGGGGACTGGCTTTTCTCGGCATCGTGGCCGCCGTGGCGCTGCTGGTGCCGCTGTGCAACCTCTATGTGCCGCCCGGCAACCCGTTCCATGTCTCGAACGGCACGGTTGTGCTGCTCGGCAAATACCTTTGCTATGCGATGTTCGCCGTCGCACTGGATCTGGTCTGGGGCTATTGCGGCATTCTGAGCCTTGGCCACGGCGCCTTCTTTGCGCTCGGCGGCTACGCCATGGGCATGTATCTGATGCGCCAGATCGGCACGCGCGGCGTTTATGCCCATCCGGTCCTGCCTGATTTCATGGTCTTCCTCAATTACAAGGAATTGCCGCTGACCTGGTGGGGGTTCCAGCACTTCCCCTACGCGATGCTGATGGTCGTGCTTGTGCCGGGCCTTCTGGCCTTCGTCTTTGGCTGGCTGGCCTTCCGCAGCCGCGTCACCGGCGTCTACCTGTCGATCATGACGCAGGCCCTCACCTATGCGCTGTGGCTGTCCTTCTTCCGCAACGACATGGGCTTTGGGGGCAACAATGGCCTGACCGACTTCAAGGATATCCTCGGCTTCAACGTGCAGGCGCAGGGCACCCGTGCCGGTCTTTTCATCATCACCTGCATCGCACTGGCGCTGACCTTCATCATCGCACGCATGATCGTCGCCTCGACCTACGGCAAGGTTCTCGTCGCGATCAGGGATGGCGAGAGCCGGACGCGCTTTCTGGGATATCGGGTCGAGCACCACAAGCTGCTGGTCTGGGTGGTGTCGGCCATGATGGCGGGTGTCGCCGGGGCGCTGTATGTGCCGCAGGTCGGCATCATCAACCCGTCGGAGTTCCACCCGGCCAATTCCATCGAGGCGGTTGTCTGGGTTGCCTTAGGTGGCCGGGGCACGCTGGTCGGCGCTGCGCTCGGAGCTGTCGTGGTCAACTGGCTCAAGACGGTCTTCACCACGGGCTGGCTCGCCCCCTACTGGCTGTTCGCTCTGGGCGGGCTGTTCGTGCTGGTCACGCTGGCCATGCCCAAGGGGCTGATCGGTGTCTGGGAGGATGTGCGGGCACGGCTCGCCAACCGCAAGGCCATCGCTGATGCGAAGGCGTCCGATGCCGGATCATCCGATGTCAGGTCGCAAGGCCCGCAGGTGCCGCGATGAGCGCCGTGACCCAGTCGATCCTCTATCTCGACGGAGTCAGTGTCTCCTTCGACGGCTTCAAGGCGCTGCGCTCGCTGTCACTGACGCTTCAGCCGGGCGAAATGCGGGCCATCATCGGCCCGAACGGTGCCGGCAAGACCACCATGATGGATGTCATCACCGGCAAGACGAAGGCCGACGAGGGCGATGTCCTGTTCGACAAGGGCACGATCGACCTCAGCCGCTATGACGAGGCGGCCATTGCGGAACTTGGGATTGGCCGCAAGTTCCAGAAGCCGACCGTGTTCGAGAGCCACACCGTCGCCGATAACGTCCTGCTGGCCCTGAAGGGTGATCGCAGCCCGTTCTCGGCCCTGTTCGGTGCGCGCAACCGGATCGCTGCCGAAACGATCGATCGTTATCTCGCCATCGTCCGCCTGCTGGATCACCGCACGCGGCTTGCCGGCGCTCTCAGCCACGGCCAGAAGCAATGGCTGGAAATCGCAATGCTGCTGGCGCAAGATCCAAAGCTTCTGCTGATAGACGAGCCGGTGGCCGGCATGACGGACGCCGAAACCGACGTCACGGCTGAATTGCTCAAGGACATCGCCAGAGATCATTCGGTCGTGGTCGTCGAGCATGACATGGGCTTCGTGCGCGCGCTCGGTTGCCGCGTCACCTGCCTGCATGAAGGCGCGGTGCTGGCCGAGGGCTCGATCGATGCCGTGGCCGGCAACGAGCGTGTCATCGAAGTCTATCTGGGGCGGTGATGATGCTGAGCGTCGATGCCATTGACCTGCACTACGGCGCGGCCCACGCGCTGCGCCGCGTCTCGATCAGCGCCGAGATCGGCAAGGTCACCTGCGTTCTGGGCCGCAATGGCGTCGGCAAGACCTCGCTGCTGCGCGCCATCGTCGGCCATCAGCCGATCTCGGACGGGCAGATCTCTCTTGGCGGCATCCCGCTGGAGGGCAAGCGCCCGGAAGAGCGCGCCCGGCTTGGCATCGCCTATGTGCCGCAGGGACGAGAGATTTTCCCGCTTCTGACGGTGAAGGAGAATCTGGAAACCGGCTTCGCGCCACTCAAGCGCGCCGACCGGCACATCCCGGCGGAGCTGTTCGAGCTGTTTCCCGTCCTCAAGTCGATGCTTGGCCGGCGTGGCGGCGATCTCTCCGGCGGCCAGCAGCAGCAACTGGCCATTGCCCGCGCTTTGGTGACGCGCCCGAAGCTGCTCGTCCTCGACGAGCCGACAGAAGGCATCCAGCCATCGATCATCAAGGATATCGGCCGCACCATCGCCTGGCTGCGCAACCGCGGCGACATGGCCATCGTGCTGGTCGAGCAGTACTACGACTTCGCCCAGGAGCTCGCCGACCACTGGTATGTGATGGACCGCGGAGAAGTCATCCTGTCCGGCACCCGCGCTGAAATGAACGAAGCCGAGATCCGTCCGCGGATGAGCGTCTGAGCCGGACGTTCAGGTCCGGGGCTTGAGCGCGGCCAACACGGCCTCGCGCCGGGGCAGCGGCGCAACTGCGCCATAGCCCGTGGTCGAGAGTGCGGCGGCGGCACAGGCATAGGACGCGGCGCCAAACGGATCGCGCGTCCTGACCCATTCTGCCAGAAACGCGCCATCGAAGCAGTCTCCCGCCCCGGTCGCATCGATGGCAGCAACCGTTATCGAAGGCACCATGCGCCGCTCGGCCCTGGTGGCGACGAGCGCGCCATCCTTGCCGAGCGTCATGGCCACGATGGACGAGCCACGCCCGAGGTAGAAGTCCACGATCGCGTCAGGCTCGCTGAGGCCGGTCAGCTGGCGGGCATCATCCAGTCCGGGCAGCGCGATGTCGGCCAAGGCCATGGCGGCGTTGGTCACCGCCTGTGCCCTCGCCAGCGGCCAGAGCCGGAGCCTGAGATTGGTATCGTAGGAGACCGTGACGCCGGCCTCGCGCGCGATGCGGATGGCCTCGAACACCATGTCGGCTGCCGAGGCGGAAATCGCCTGGCTGATGCCCGAGACGTGCAGCACCTTCGCCTGCCGGATCATGGCCTGCGGCAGGTCTGCCGTGGTCATGCGGGCTGCGGCCGAGCCTGCGCGCATGTAGGAGAACTCGTGCCCATCCTTGCCATGTGTGATGAAGTAGATGCCCGTATGGGCCGCCCGGTCCAGCTTGACGGCTGAGCTGTCCACGCCCTCCTTCGCCCACAGATCGAGGAACGAGCGCCCGAAACTGTCATCTCCCAAAGCGGTGATGTAGCCCGTGCTCGCGCCCGAGCGCGCTGCTGCAATGATGGCGTTCGACGTATCGCCGCCATGGCCGAAGAGGTAGCGGGGATCACCGGGCGTTGTCTGGCTGAATTCGCCAAGCGGCTCGCCGATGGCGAGGATGTCGGGAACCGAAGTCATGATGATCCACTTCCGGAGCGTGGGCAAACGGCCTTGACCGGGTGATCCGACGTCAGCGCAACCTCGTCAAGACCCCGTGCCGATGGCAGGGGCTGAGGGCAGCTGCCCGACGAAGTCGAGCCGGCACGTCCTGATGAAGTCGGTGAAGGCCGTTGCCGGCGGCGAGAGCACTCCCGGCGCTCTGATCAGCAGCACCTGCGAGGACAAACAGGGGCGCAGCGGCAACACGGCCAGCCGCGCATCGGCGGCCAGGGCCGGGCCAGTGCACGGAATGATTGCGACACCGCCGGTGGCCGCGACCAGTTCGCACACGGCTGCGGTGGTGCGCGCCTCAAAGCGCATATCTCGTGCGATGGCAGCCACCTCGAACAGCCGATCAACATCGGCGCGGAAGGCGGAATCCAGCCGGTAGGAAATAAACGGCCAGCCTGCCAGGTCGGCAGGCCCGACCGGTCCTGCACGCTGCGCCAGCGGGTGGTCGCGCGGCACGACGCAGGCAGCCTCGGTGGCACCGATGATCTCGGCCTCGATGCCAGGTTGGCTCATCGGCTCGAAGGTGATGCCGAGATCGCACTGGCGTGCGCCCAGCCAGTCGAGTGCATCAAGCGTCGCCGCCACCTCGACACAGACCGAGATCGATGGATGAGCCGCAGCAAACGGCGCGAGCATTTGCCCGGTCACGGCAGACAGCAGGCTGGGGATCACCGCAAGGCGCAATTGACCCTCGCCGCGCTCTCTCAGCGTCCGGGCCACTTCCTCGATCTGGCCAAGCCCCACCAGCGAGCGCTCGACCTCGGCATGGAGCGCCCGCGCCCGTTCCGTCGGGCTGAGCTGGCGCGCCGTGCGCACGAACAGGGCAAAGCCTGCGCTCGCTTCAAGATCGGCGAGCAGCCGGCTGATCGCCGGCTGGGAAACGCGCAGCATGGCAGCGGCGCGCGTCACCGAGCCGGCCACGATCACCGCATGGAAAGCCTCGAGTTGCTTTAACGTCATCGCCATGGTGCGCCCTTGATCCAACATAACATTGACGGCCATCTTGGCAAAGATCGATGCTTCGATATTATGTGATGGAGGACCGCCCGATGCAGCGCTTTTCCTTTCTGTCCCTGGCCCGCAATGCCCTCTCCCATCACGAGGGCTGGCATCGTGCATGGCGCAGCCCGCCCTTGCGGGAGGCCTATGACGTGGTCATCGTCGGTGCGGGCGGGCATGGTCTGTCGACCGCCTATCACCTCGCCAAGGAGCATGGCATCACCAATGTCGCGGTGATTGAGAAGGGCTGGCTTGGCGGCGGCAACACGGCCCGCAACACACACACCATCCGCGCCAACTTCCTGCGCGATGTTTCGATCCGCTTTCACGATGTGTCGGTGAAACTCTACGAGCAGCTGTCGCGCGAGCTCAACTACAACATCCTGTTCAGCCAGCGCAGCATGATCGACCTGATCCAGAGTTGGGGGAAGCTGCGCGACCTTCGCCGCCGCTCGCTCGCGATGGCGCTGCATGGCCCCGGCTATGACCTCATCTCGGTCGACGAATTGCGCCGACGCATTCCGGCGATGGGCGATCTGATAGGGGTTCGCCTGCCGCCCCTCGCCGGCATGGCCCACCCTGAAGCCGCGATGGCCCGCCACGACGCGGTGGCGTGGTCCTATGCGCGGGCGGCCGATGCACGCGGCGTCGAGATCCATCAGCACACCGAGGTCACCGGCTTCCTGCGTGATGCGCACGGCCGGGTCACGGGCGTCGAAACCAGTCGCGGCACTGTGCGGGCCGGGCAGGTCGCCCTCGCAACAGCGGGCAACACCAGCCATGTCGCCGCCAAGGCGGGGCTGTCGCTGCCGCTGGTGACACGCAATCTCCAGGCCTTCGTCTCCGAGCCGGTCAAGCCGATCATCGATGTGATCGTCAACTGCCCGGATGTGGGGCTCTATGTGATGCAGTCCGACAAGGGCGAATTGGTCATCGGCGGCGGCACGGACCCGATTCCGTCCTACCGGCAAGGCAGCCACGTCGCCACCTTCGAGGATGTGGTGGCGTCGCTGGTCGAGCTGTTCCCCCGCTTCAAGGCCCTCAGGATGCTGCGGCAATGGGGCGGTGCGATTGAGTTCGCCTACGATGCCAGCCCCATCATCTCGAAGACGGATGTGGAGGGCCTTCTGGTCAGCACAGGCTGGTATGGCGGTTTCAAGTCGATCCCGGTCGGCGGCCTCACCTATGCGCACCTGATCGCGACCGGCGCGCCGCATCCACTGGCAGAGGCCTTCGGGCTCGATCGTTTCACCGGCCTGCGCTTCCTGCTCGAAGCCGGCACTGTGGCGCAAAGGTAGAACGGCCATGTTGCAGATTTCCTGCCCCTGGTGCGGATTGCGTCCCGAAGGGGAGTTCGTCTGCCTTGGGGAAGCCGTGCCGCCGCGCCCGGACCCTGCCGCTCTCACGGAAGCGGAATGGGCTGCCAGCCTCGCCAACCGCGCCAACATCCGCGGGCTTCATGCCGAGCGCTGGTGGCATGTCAGGAGTTGTGGGCGCATTCTCACCATCTGGCGCGACACCGTCACCCACGCCATCGCGCCCGGTCCGGACGGCACGGCGGCGCCGGAGGCCACGCCGTGACCGCGCGACGCCTGGCCCATGGCGGCATCATCGAGCGGTCACAGCCGCTTTCCTTTCGCTTCGATGGCATGGAACTGAGCGGCTGTGCCGGCGACACCGTGGCATCCGCGCTGATGGCCAACGATGTCGCGCTGGTCGGGCGCAGCTTCAAGCTGCATCGCCCGCGCGGCTTCTTCGGCGCAGGCCACGAGGATGGCGTGATGGTCAGCCGCCTTTCCCCAAGGCCGGCCACCAACCAGTTGGCCACCGTGACGCCGCTGGAGCAGGACGCAACCTATGTCAGCGTCTCCACCTGGCCCAATGCCCGTCACGATATCGGGGCTGTGGCGCAATGGTTCTCGCGCCTGCTGCCGGCGGGGTTCTACTACAAGACCTTCATGCTGCCGAATTGGCATCTGTTCGAGCCGTTCATCCGGGGCGCTGCCGGGCTGGGCCGGGTGCCCGATCCGGCCTGGGAGCCGGTTTCGGAAAGCCGCTTCGGTGATTGCGACGTTCTGGTGGTCGGTGCCGGACCTGCGGGCCTTGGCGCGGCGCTCACGGCGGCGCGGTCCGGCGCCAGCGTGATGCTGATCGACGATGGCGAAGCGCCGGGCGGACGGCTGCTGCTCGACGGGCTTGACGATGGCGGCTGGGCCAGCCGCACCGTGGCCGAACTGGAAGCCCTGCCGCATGTGCGCCTGCTCCGGCGCGCCACGGTCTGGGGCTACCACGAGCACAATCTCCTGACCGTGATCGAGCGCAGGCCCGTCGATGCGCCCGATCTCGACTTTCGCAACTGGAAGATCAGGGCCCGGCAGGTGGTGATCGCCGCCGGTGCGCATGAGCGCCCGATTCCCTTCGCCGATGGCGACCGGCCTGGCGTGATGCTGGCCTCGGCGGCGCGCAGCTTCCTGCACCGCCATGGCGTGCTGGCCGGCGAGCGCGCTGTTCTGTTTGCCAACAACGATTCCGCCCGCGGGGCAGCGCTGGATTTGGCCGCAGTCGGGGCCGCCGTGACCCTTATCGACATCCGGTCCGATCCCGGCGGCATGGCCGCCGCCGCGCTCGCACAGCGCGGCGTGACTCTTCTTGCCGGCGGCTGCGTTCTCCGCGCCATCGGCACCAAGCGTGTGGAGGCCGTGGAGATGCGCCATGCGGATGGCCGTCTTGCGACCCTGCCTTGCGATCTTGTCGCGGTGTCGGGCGGCTGGAACCCGGCCTTCCACCTTGCATCCCAGACCCGCGAGGCAAAGTCGGTCTGGCATCATGATCTCGCTACGTTTGTCGCCAGCCATGGCGAAGGGCGCTTCCGGCTCGCCGGCGCGGCCCGCGGCATCTTCGAAGCCGGTGCCTGCGCACGCGATGGCATGGAAGCAGGGCAGGCGGCGTTGCGGGCCATCGGGCGCGAGGGCCCAGCCATCGACCTGCCCGATCTGGATGATCCCTTCGTCGCCCGCTCGGTCGCGCCGCTCTGGTTCGTGCCGCCGCGCCGCCGCCGTGACAAGGTCTTCGTCGATCTGTCCGGCGACGTCACCACTGCAGACCTCGGCCTTGCGCTGCGCGAGGGCTACGATTCGATCGAACTGGTGAAGCGCTACACCACCGCCGGGATGGGCGTGGATCAGGGCAAGTCCGGCAACGTCAATGTCATCGGTATCGTCGGTGCCCTCACCGGGCAGGCCACTGAACTGGTCGGAACGACGACCTTCCGCCCGCCATATGTGCCGGTCGAGTTCGGTGCGATTGCCGGAGGGCGGCACAAGGCCCGGCTCTATCCCTGGCGTCACACGCCCCTTGCGAACTGGCACCTTGAGCGCGGTGCAGTGATGTATGAGGCGGGTCTTCGCTGGCAAAGACCGGGATTCTATCCGCTGCCGGGCGAGGACGGAGCGGCTGCAGCCAGCCGCGAGGCCCGCGCCGTGCGCAACGGTGTCGGCGTCTATGATGGCACGCCGCTGGGCAAGTTCCAGCTCAAGGGCCCGGATGTCGGCAAACTGCTCGACCTCGTCTACATCAGCGATTTCGGCAAGGTCGCGGTGGGTCGCGGCAAGTACGGCGTGATGATGTCAGATGACGGGCTCATCATGGATGACGGCGTCGCCTTCCGCCTCGCCGAAGACCGCTGGCTGCTGCATTCCTCGACCGGCGCCGCCGACAGGGTCCATGCCCATCTCGAACAGATCGTGCAGGTGCACAGGCCCGATTGGCAGGTCAGCATCATTCCGGTGACCACGCAATGGGCCAACGCCACCCTGTGCGGCCCCCGCGCGCGTGATGTGCTGGCGGCGTTGGAGCCAGACTTCGATATCTCGCGCACGGCGTTGCCGTTCATGGGCATGGTGGAGGGCCATCTCGGCACAATCCCGGTGCGGGTGTTCCGCGTGAGCTGGACCGGCGCGCTGAGCTTCGAACTCAACACGCCCGCCCGCCATGCCGCCGCGCTCTGGGAGAAGGTGATGGCTGCAGGTGCACCCTTCGGCATCACGCCTGTGGGGTCGGAGGCCAACCACATCCTGCGTGTCGAGGCGGGCTACATCTCGACCGGCCATGAGGTGGATGGCACCGCCGATCCGCACGATCTGGGTCTCGGCGCGCTGGTCTCGACCACCAAGCCGGATTTCCTCGGCAAGCACGCGATGGCGATGCGCAGGGAGCTTGACCCGGAGCGCTTCGAGCTGGTCGGCCTGCTGCCATCCGATCCGGAGCGCTCCGTGCCGGAAGGTGCGCCACTCACACCGGGCGGCGACAAGGTCGATCAGGAGGGCTTCATCTCGGCCTGCGTGCGCAGCGTCGCGCTCGACAGGGTGATCGCGCTCGGGCTGCTCAGGCGCGGCCGGTCGCGGATCGGCGACACCGTGTACGCGCGGATACGCAATGACATCGTGCCGCTGCGTGTTGTGGCACCGGTGTTCCATGACGCTGACAGGGCAAGGGTGCGCTCATGAGCCAGCTTCGCTATCAGGTGAGGATCGAGCGGCTGACCATGTTGGCGCTGTTTGAGGCGCGCGGCGATGCCGCTGCGCTGGCTGCCGCGATCACCGCTGCCGGTCTTGTCTGGCCAAAGGCCCATCATCGCTTCCTGCCGGACCAGACCGGCACCGGGGTGGTGCTGCTCGGGCCTGCCCGGCTGCTGGTCTTGGCCCCTGCGGCGCAGGAGCCAACACTCGTGCGGGCGCTGGACCGCTCCTTTGCGGCACAGGCGCAAGCCGATTTCGCGCTGGTCTCGGATATGTATGCCGTCTTCTCGGTCAGCGGACCTGGCGCACTTGATGTGCTGCGCCAGGGCGCGCCGCTGGATCTCTCGCCGCCGGCATTTCCGCCCGGCTCGGTGGCTGGTACGGAACTGTGGTCGGTGACCGCGATCATCCTTCGCCGTCCCGATCCCGAGGCCGGTTTCACGCTGCTCGTCGATACGTCACTGGCAGGTTACGTCGAAGATTGGCTGGCGGTGGCGTCTGGCGCGCCCTCTGTCCTGAAGCCGGGCACGATGACGAGCCCTCCGCGTTCGCTGAGCCCCTGAGCGCTGACGACGCCGGCTGGTTTCAGCCTCGTTCGTCGTCAGGATTCTGCTATCACCATACGAAAGCCCTCAGCAGGAGCGCGCCATGACGGCGATCGACATGCACTCCCACTACTATGGCGGCCTGGTCGATGACCTGTTGACGCGCACCACACGGCCCTTTGTCTCCCGCAACGACAAGGGACGGCTGGTGCTCAATGCCATGACCGCATCCACCGAGATGTCGGACGGCTATACCGACCTTGCGGCGCGGCTGGCCTGGATGGACGCCAACCGGATCGCCACGCAACTGATCACCTTCCCCGGTGCGCTCGGCGTGGACGTGATGCCGGTGGCCGAGGTTGCCGGTCCGATCAGGGCCTTCAACGATCACCTGGCCGCGATATGTGCCGGATCGGGCGGACGCTTTGCCGGTCTGGCCGGCCTGCCTCTCGCCGACATGGTGCTGGCGAGGGCCGAGATGGTTCGCATTCGGCGCGAACTGCGCCTGCCGGGCGTGATCCTGCCGGGCGACTATTTCCTGTCGGCGTCCTCTGCCTCGCTGCTGGCACCGGTGTTCGAGGCTGCCAACGAGACCGGCGCACTGCTGATGATCCATCCCGGCCTGATGCCGGGCGGGGTGCCGCCGGAGCCCTATCCGGACGCGACGGTCTATCGTGCCTCGGTGCTGAACCTTCAGGCCAGTCTGGCCCAGATGGGCATGACCGTGCTGTCAGCCAAACTCGCCGAGGCCTACCCCCGCGTCACATTCCAGCTCGTCAATCTCGGCGGCACGATCCCCTTCGTACTGGAGCGCCTGGAGGCTGTCGCCCTGTCGCGCCCGCCGCACGAGCCCTTTCCGCGCGCGAGCCTGCGCGGCATGGTCTATGACTGCGCCTCGCTGGGGCCACGCGCGCTGGAACTGGCGGTCAGGGTCTTTGGTGCCGACAGGGTGATGCTCGGCACCGACTATCCCATCTTCTCTCCCGATCAGGTGACGCACACGCTTGAGGCCGCCGATCTGAGCGAGGCCGACAAGGCCCTGATCCTGCGCGGCACGGCAGAACGCGTGCTGGACAGCCTCGCCTGACCGGCCTGCCCCGCGTTCAGCCGCGCTGGCCCTAGAGCTTCAAACTGACCGGGCCGACAGGCACCGAGCAGCAGAGCAGGGCCTGGCCTTTCCCCGGCATGTCGAGCGGCTCCTCGACATAGCGGACCTCGCCTTCGATGCTGCAAAGACAGGTGTTGCAGATGCCGTTCCGGCACGAGAAGGCTGGCGACAACCCTTGCGCCTCGGCAAAGTCCAGCAAGCTCGTCTGCGCCCCGTCCCAGACGGCGGAGCGGCCGGACAGGGTGAAGGTCACCATGCTCCCTTGGGCCAGATCATGTCCCGCAACCCCGCGTTCGGAGCCGGTGGTCGCGGGTCCATCGGCAGCGGCGGCGGCAGGGGGTGCCTCAGCCGGAACAAGGGTCCGGGCCGGCCCGAAAAATTCGTAGGCGATCCGTTCTTGCCGCACGCCAAGCTGAAGCAATGCGTCGAACATGGCCTGCATGAACGCGCCCGGTCCGCACAGATAGGCGTCATAATCATCCAGCGGCAGCACCGAGCGGAGCAGGTCGCGGGTGACAAGGCCTTCATGCTGATGCTGCCCCGCAGCCTGGTCCGCCCCGGTCGGGGTGGCCAGCACGGTGATGCGCCTGAACGAAGTGCTGCGCCGCTCAAGCTCAGCCAACTCTCGCGCAAAGGGCATGACCGCGCCATTTTCGCAGGCATGGATCAGCCAGACGGGCCGCGTTCCCTCACGGGCCAGCGCATGCGCCATCGACAGCAGCGGCGTGATGCCGATGCCGCCGGCCAGCAGCAGCACGGCCCGGCGCGAGGCATGGTCGAGGGTGAACCTGCCCTTCGGGCCACTCGCGGCAACGAGGGCGCCTTCCTGCATCAGATCGTGCATCACGCCCGAGCCAAAGCCGTCCGGCTCGCGCCTGACGCTGATGCGATAGTGCGTCCGATCCGCCGGATCCGATGAGATCGAATAGTTTCGCGGAATGAGGCGGCCATCGGCCCCTTCGAGGCGGAAGGTCAGGAACTGGCCCGGCTCGAAAGGCGGGAGCGGACTGCCATCGGCGGCAACCAGGTGCAGAGACACCACAGTCTCGCTTTCGCGCGCCCGCCGGCTGACCCTGAAGCTGCGCCAGTTGCTGGCTTCGGCCTGCATCCGTCAGGCCGCTGCCGGTGCGCGCTCGGCCTCGATCCGGGCCTTGAGCAGCTTGCGGAAGCGCAGCGCCCCAGCATCAAGCGCCAGATCGAGATAGGGTGTCTTGCGCTCCTTCATGCCCAGATGCACAGCCTCCAGCACCTCCCTGTCCTCGTTGAAGGCCATCAGGGCACCTGCGTTCATGCGCTCCGAGATCGCGGCATCGTCCGGGTCGGTGTTGCGATGCTGGAACCAGTAGTAGCGGCTGTTGTCCTCATCAACGGGCGTCATGAAGTTGTATGAGATGTTGATGTAGGTCTGCTCGTGAAGCGGCTTGTCGGGCCCGCCATGGCCGGCGGGCGAGAAGATCGACTTGTTGATCCCGGTGGATGGAAGCACGCATTCATAGTGCTGCTTGCGGTCGACATGCCCCGCGAACTTGATCAGCGGCGCATAGTAGGCGGGCGCGGGCGTGTCCATCATCCAGCGCCAGACCACGACGCCATCGCCGTTGACGTCGATCCTGAGCGGCTGGCTCTCGGTTTTGGCCCCGGCGAACGAACTGACATGCACCCAGGCGACATGCGCCGGGTCGAGCAGATTGTCGACGATGTAGAGATAGTTGCAGGCGATCGGCATGTCGCCGCCTTCCGTGCGGCCCCAGCCGGGCGCGTCGTAATTCTCGATCCGGATCAGCTTGCTCTCGTCGGCCTGGTCGGCCGCGCCCATCCACAGCCAGACGAAGCCGTAGCGCTCTATGGCAGGGTAGCGCCGCACCGCGGCCCCGGTGGGAACGCGCTCCTGGGTTGGGGCGGCAACGCAGGCGCCATGATGGTTGAAGGTCAGGCCATGATAGCCGCACACCACCTTGTCATCCCTGAGCGAACCCTTCGACAGCGGCAATTTGCGGTGCGGGCAGGCATCCTCGAGCGCGCCAATCTCTCCAGTGGAAGTGCGGTAAAGCACGATGTCCTCGCCCAGCATGCGCACGGGGGTGAGGCGCTGGCCGATCTGTTTCGACCATCCCGCAACATACCAGCAATCGCGCAGATACATGTCCCGAACTCCTTTTCGTCAGGTCGCGACGATGATCCTGAGCGTGGCTGCCCGCCAGATCGGCAGCAATGCGCAAAATTGCGTCGCCATGTAATATTTGATCGACAGTAAATTGTGCCATGTATAGCTTTGCGAGGTCAAACAGGATTTTGGCACCGGGGGCTTGGATGGAGCCGAGTGCAGATGCAGCACCGGATGCGCTACGGGATGGCGCAAGGAACCTGCTTCTCGGCTGTGCCGGGGCCAGAGCGGGCGAAAGCCTTCTGATTCTGCACGAGGACCCGGCCCTCGGCTATTTCGGCGAAGGGCTGGCGGAGGCCGTGGCCGGGGCAGCGAGCGAGCTTGGCCTGCGCACGACGCTGATGGCAGCGCCCTTCAGTCCCGATGCCGCCAGCCTTGATGCAGATCAGACAGCTGCGGTTGCTGCCCATGACCACGCGTTGTTTCTGGCCCGTGCCGGCGACCAGTTGCGCTTTCGGGCGATGCCGCCGGGTAGCCGACCCGTCGTGTCCTATGTGCTGGACCGGCAGATGCTGGCCTCGCCCTTCGGCCGTGCCGACTATGCGGCCTTCGTCGCGCTCAAGGCCAGCTTCGATGCACTCTTTGCCGATGCGCGCGAGATTCGCGCCACCTGTCCGCTTGGCACTGACATCAGGGGCCGGGCGCCACGCTCCGCCAGCAGCGACGGGCCGGCCGATGTCAGCATCAAGCGCTTTCCGATGTCGGTCTTTGCGCCGCTCGATGCGCAGGGTTTCGAGGGCCGGGTCGCGGTGGCGCGGCTCCTGGTCGGCACGGGCTCGCGCTATTACGAGCCCTATGGCCTGCCTCTGGAAAGCACCTTGTCGGCCCGGATCGGCGGCGGGCGTTTGCTAGGCTGGGATGGCGAGGCCGGCGAGGTCGCCCGCGCCGAGGCGCATTATGCCCACGTGGCAGCCCTGTTCGACATCGATGGTGGCGTCGTGCATTCCTGGCACGCCGGCATCCATCCCGGCTGTGCCTTTGATGGATCGGCCCATGATGCCTATGGGCGCTGGAGCGGATCGGCGTTCGGCAACCCGAGGCTGCTGCACTTTCACACCTGTGGCGCCTATGCGCCCGGCGAGATCTGCTGGAACGTGATGGACCCCACGATCATGGTCGATGGGATCACCGTGTTCGATCGCGGCCGGATCGTCATCGATGCCGTGCCCGGCGCAGCCGCCGTGCTCGAGGCCAGTCCGGATGTGGCAGCCTTGTTCGCTGCTCCAGATCCGCGCACAGGGTTGGATGTGGCTCCGTGAACGGGCATGCCGAGGGTCCATGGCGCACCGCGCCGCCTGGCAATGTCAATGCTGCGGTGGGCCGCGCGATCAGGGAACTGCGCGAACTCAAGCGCATCACGGCCCGCGATCTGGCGGCACGGGCCGGCGTGTCGGCAGCGATGATCTCCCGCATCGAGAGCGGGCAGGTCTCGCCATCACTCAGCATGCTCGAGATGCTGGCCGCTGCCCTCGAAACGCCGATCGCGTCGCTGTTCCGCGACACCGGCTCCGCCGTGTCGGACTTCACCCATGTCCGCAACGGCGAGGGTCTGAAGTCACGGCGGATGATGGGCGAGCACGCCCACGATTTCACGGCGCTCGGCTTTCACAGGCGTGTCGACATGCAATTCGAAGCTGTCATGGTCACGCTGGAACGACACGAGGACATTGCGCCGCCAACCTATACGGGTCATGGCTGTGTCTTCATCTACGTGCTCGAAGGCGAAGCGCTGTATCGCTACGGACGGCAGGAGGTCCATCTGAAGGCGGGCGACTCAATCTGCCTCGACGCGGAACTGCGCTATGGCATCCAGAAGGTGTTGACCGCGCGCCTGCGCTTCCTTTCGGTGCAGGCGGAGCGTCGCTAATGCGGGCGTACCCGCACCGATCCGAATTGACAGCGACGACCACCTTGGCCGACGCTGCGACAGAACCCTTCGCCCTGGCATCCGAAAGCCGGCGGCGCAGGATCGAGGCCTGTCCCGGCCCTTTAACTGACAATGAGCAACCAGAGGTGGTGACAATGAAGAGACGAGACGTGGCGAAGTCCCTTGTTCTGGCCGGCGCAATGCTCGCCGGTACCCGCGTGGCGCAGGCCCAGGCACCCGCCCCGGCCGCAATGCCCGCCGGCAACAACCGGCTTTCCGATGTGCTCAAGCGCGGGGTGCTCCGCGTTGGCACCACCGGCGATTTCAATCCGATGTCGTTCCGCAACCCCGGCTCGAACGAGTATGTCGGCTTCGACATCGAAGCGATGACCCAGTTTGCCGCTGATCTCGGCGTGCGGATCGAGTGGGTCCCCACCGAATGGGCAACGCTCGTCGCCGGCATCGCTGCCAACCGTTACGACATCTTCTCCGGCGCTTCGGTCGCCATGGGCCGCGCCCGCACGGCTGCCTTCAGTGTGCCGTATCTGGAAGCCGGCACCGTGCCAGTGTCCAGCAAGGCGAACGCAGCGCGCTTCGCCAGCTGGGAAGCGATCAACGCTGCCGGCGTGCGCGTCGCGGTCAGCATGGGCACCGTGTTCCACGATCAGGCGAAAGCACACTTCCCGCTTTCGACCATCACCGCCGTCCAGACGCCCGCTACCGGCTTCCAGGAGGTGCTCGCCGGTCGTGCCGACGTTACCATCACCAGCAACGTCGAGGCATCGACCCTGATCAAGCGCTTCGATCAACTCGCCATGCCGGTGCCTGGCGCTCAGATGCGCAACAAGCGCCCCTTCGCCTATGTGGTGCCGCAGGATGATGTGACCTGGCTGAACTACGTCAACACCTGGGTCACCCTCAGGCGCATCGAAGGCTACTTCGACGGACTAGAGCGCAAGTGGCTGCCTTCGGCGTGATCGCATCGTGAGCCCATTTGTCCGACATGCTGCGGCGGCGGGAGTACTCGCCGCCGTGCTCCTGCTTGCCGGATGCGCCGGCTCCGGCAACAGCTACACGTGGGGCTGGCACGTCGTCATGCCCTTCGATCAGCGGGGCTGGAACAACCTTGCGTTCCTCACGGCCGGTGTCTGGGCCACGCTGCTGATTTCAGTGGTTGCCATTGTGGCGGCCGTGGCAGTCGGCCTTCTGGTCGGGCTTTGCGCCTTGTCGAAGCACCGTGCGCTGCGCGGCTTCAACCGCGTCTATGTGGAGACCTTCCGTTCGATCCCGCTGCTGGTGCTGCTGCTCTGGGTCTACTACGGGCTGCCGGTGGTGGCAGGCATCCAGTTTGGAGTGTTCGCCGCTGGCGTGCTCTCGCTCGCCCTGTCGGATTCAGCCTTCGAAGCCGAGATCTTCCGCGCCGGCATCCAGTCGGTGCCGCAGGGACAGTGGGAGGCCGGCAAGAGCATCGGGTTGACCCCCTGGCAGGTGATGCGCTTCGTGGTCCTGCCGCAGGCGATCCGGCGCATCCTGCCGGCGCTGGGCAACCAGTTCGTCTATGTCCTGAAGATGTCGTCGCTGATCTCGGTCATCGGCTATCAGGAGCTGACCCGGCGCGCCAACGAGCTGACGCTGGTCGAATATCGTCCGCTCGAGATCTACACCGTGCTGGTGCTCGAATATCTGGTGCTGATCCTCATCGTGTCCTGGCTGGTGCGCCGGCTGGAGAAGCGCATGGGGGCAGGCGAGCGCGGCCACTGACGGCAGCCTCCGGAGCGCGCAGACCTTTCCGGTCTTCGGATGGCTGTCACGCCAACCGGCATGCAATCCGCCTCAAGCTGTCTCAGTGCGCTTCGCAGAAGGCGCTGAAGTCCTGCGCCAGATCCTCGGCGGCGAGGCGGATCAGGTCCTCGCCATCCTCAGGCTTCGCCAGCGCCGAATGCGAGATCACCCGTCCGTCGGCAAAGCGCTGGCGGAAATCGGCAGCGTCATAGTAGTTGTCCCCGGCATGCAGGATCATGTCCCGGCCGGGAGCGGGCGGCGCCGGCCGGTCAAACGGCGCGATGGCGCCAGGGTGCGCTGCCATGGTAATCGCCACCTCGGACGGGGTCGCATGATAGCCTTCCTGAGCCCCATAGAGCTGGGTGCGCAACGCGTTGACCCGGGGCAATTCCCACCAGCTCAGGATCCGGCAGTGGACCTGTGACGGCTCGCGGAGACCAGCCAGCGAACGGGCGGCGTAGAACTCCTGAACAGCGCTGCGCAGCGGCGCGACATTGCCGCCATGGCCGTTGAGCAGGTAGATGCGGGTGAAGCCGGTGACAGCCAGTGAGCTGATCAGATCGAGCATCAAGGCGGTCAGCGTCGATGGCCTGAGCGACAGCGTGCCCGGAAATCCGAGATGGAACTGCGACATGCCATAGGCCACGGTCGGAGCCACGACGATGCCGTTGGCCTCGCCGCAGCGCCGCGCGATCGCTTCGGCGCACAGATGGTCGGTGCCGATCAGCGCATCGGGGCCGTGCTGCTCGGTGGCGCCGACCGGGATGATGATCCCCTTGTTCCGGCCCAGATAATCCGCGACGGCGGGCGATGTCATCAGTTCAAGGCGCATGCTGGCTCGCAATCAGGGAGAGTTTCATGTCAGTGTTTGATTCCTCAGCTTAGAGGGGCAGGCTGCGCGAGTCGAACCGTGCATCTGGCCCTCGCCAGCCTCTGGACCACCTGCCCATGCATGTCGTCGAATTGCCGATCTCGCTCTACAGCTTCAAGCTTCGGCTGGCGCTGCAGCTGAAGTCAGCCGCCATCGAAGCGCAACCGCCACCGGGCGGGAGCTACCGTTCGGCGGCTTTCGCGCTGATCAACCCCGCCGGCACGATTCCGACACTGGTCGATGGCGATTTCTGGCTGACCGAGAGCGACGCCATCATCGAGTATCTCGACGATGTGGGCATCGGGCTGACATTGCGCCCGCCAGACCCGCACCAGCGGGCGCGGGACCGGATGCTGTCGCGCTGGGTCGACCTGCGCTTGGAGCCGGCGCTGCGCAAGCTGTTTGCCCAGATTGCCCCGGCAGGGCGTGTGCCGGCTGACATCAGGAGCGCCGATGCCCTGATCGAGGCGAGCCTTGCTCTTCTGGAACAGGGGCTTGACCCTGACGGACCGTTTGCCAGCGGCACCAGCCCCGGTCTTGCCGATTGCGGGCTCGCGGCCAGTGCAAGCTGGCACGCCCGGCTCCAGCACCCGCTGGGCCTGACAAGCCGGATCGGCCCACGTGCAGCCCGTGCGGTCGCGGCCATCTCGGAGGATCCGCGCACGCGCGGCGAGGTCGAGCGCTATGGCACATTGATCGATGACTGGCTCGCCGGGCGCCTGTCCGCAACGGCCTGACGGCCCGGGCACAAGGCGGGTGTGGAGGGTCGTTGACATGCAGCCCGCAAGCATCACAACAACAGGGCATGTCGCCGGCTGGCCAAACGTGACCGACGGACTGTTGCCGTCGCCGGCAAGACCTGTTTGGCAAGGCGGCCCGGTGGAATGATGACACAGCAAAGCGCGCCTTCTTCACAGGCCTCACCGTTCTCTCGCCTGCCGGTGCTGTTCGTGCCCCTGCTGCTGGTCGCGATGTTCGCGGCGGCAGCACTGCTGGCCTTGTCTCTGCCGCTGCGCCTGCCGCTGGGTTCCTTCTACTGGGATGTCGCTGTCTATCTTGATGCGTTCCAGCGCATGGGGTCAGGACAGGCACCAGCCATCGACTTTTTCGCTCCTGTCGGCCCTCTGGGCTATTATCTCGGGGCCTGGCTTCACCGGTCATTTCCGCTTGCCCAGCCCATGCTGGTCGTCAACTGGGCGATCATGCCGGTCCTGATGCCGCTGGCTGTCCTGGTGCTGGTGCAGCCCGGCGCAAGGCGGCATGCGCTGGCGCTCGTGGTGCCGTTCCTGATCTTCGCGGCATTGCCGGTGAATCTTTCGTCGTTTTACCCGGCACCCGGCCTCGATGGCTTTGGGGCCTACAATCGCCATGCGGCCTTGCTGCTCTACTGGCTGCTGGCGACCCTGGTGTTCGTCCAGCGTTCACCTGCGCAGACACTGCTCGTTGCCACGATCATGCTGGCGCTGTTTCTCACCAAGATCACCGGCGTCGTGGCTGGCGCGATCCTGGTTGGCTATGCCTGTCTCACCGGGCGCCTGCGGGTGCGGGATGCAGCTGCCGCGGCCCTCGCGTGCGCTCTGGTATTGGCGCTGGTCGACTGGCAGACAGGTCTGGTTCGCGCCTATCTGGGCGATATGCTCACACTGCTGAGCCTCAACACCGACACTCTCCTGCCGCGTGTGCTGACCGTCGCATCCGCCAAGTTCGGTGTCGTGCTGCCGGCCTTGGCCCTTGTCGCGCTGCTGCTCTGGACAGGATGGCGCGCCGGGGCAGGCGCTCCGCTCCAGCGCCTGCATCGCCTCGCCACTGGCCCGGCAGGCTGGCTGGCGGCCACGCTTCTGGCCCTGACACTGTTCGAGACGCAGAACACCGGCTCGCTCGAATTCGTGGGGTTATGGCCCGTGCTGCTGCTCGTGTTGCTGCAAGGGCGCTCGCGTAACGAGCCTTCAAGGCCAATTGCAATCGTGTTGGCCCTGGCGGTTGCCCTGCCGAGCCTGCTGTTCTGCATTGAACGCGGCACGCGCGCGCTGGTCGGTGCGATGGGTGATGCCGTCGCCTTGCAGGCTGCCGAGGTCGGTCCGTTGGGCCGCGTCAATCTCAGGCGCGGGCTGGCCGAGCGCGCGGCCGTGATGCTCGACATCTATGCCGGCCACTCCGCCAGCTTCAGGGCTCTCGCCGGCCGAGGGCAGGAGCCCTCTGCCATTCTCCATGCGGAAATCGACAATCAGGCGACCTGGTTGCTGGAGGTCCGGCAAGGCGTGCTGGCCTTGATGGCGTGGGAAGCCCGCGAGGCCCGCCGGCTGAACGGCTTCTTCACGCTTGATTTCGTCGATCCCTTCAATGCGCTGCTTGATCGCAGCGCACCGCGGCATGTCCCGATCGGCATCACGCCGGGCCGGAATCTGCCGGGGCTGACGGACCGCACGCTGGCCTCGCTGGCGGCTACTGATGCGATCCTGTTGCCGAAATGCCCGCCGACGCCGGCACGGGCGCGTCTGGCCTCGCACTACGCCGCCGCCTTGGCGAACCGGCGCCGCGTCGAGCTTTCAGCCTGCTGGGACATGTATGTCAGGGACAGGTAGCGCCAGCGTCCTTCAGGGCTGCGCGCGCGTGAAGTCCTTGATCACCTGCATGAAGGGCTTGGGCTGGTAGTTGCCGTCGAGCGGGAGCGGCCTGTTTGGCATTCCGTCCTTCCGGCTGAACCAGATCGGAACCCAGGTATGACGGTCGCTGATGCCCCATGTTAGGACCGCTTCGGGGCGGCAGACATCGCCGATCGCCTGAAGGAACGAACGGGCCCGCGCGGCCACGATCTCGTCGCGGATCACGACATCTCCTGGCAGCTTGTCATCAATGACATCGAGTTCGGTCACCAGGATCGACAGGCCCATGCCATGAAGTTCGGCCACGAAGCGAGACAGCCCGTCCCTGTCGATCTCCTGCTCGCCCGGAAGGTGGCCTTGCAGGCCGATCGCATGCAGGGGAGCGTCACGATCCTTGAGGTCTTTCACCAGTCTCAGGAACGCTGCCCGTTTCGCGCGACACTGGATTGTCGGGTTCTCGAAGCCAAAATCATTGAGAACCAGCTGCACCTTCGGGTCAACGGCGGCAGTGCGGCGCAAGGCCAGTTCGATATGCCGCGTGCCGATAAGATCCTGCCAGATCGATTTCCGCATCGGCTTCTCGATGGCGGGATTATCGCTGATCGCCTCGTTGACAACATCCCAGCTGGGAATGCGCCCCTTGTAGCGGCCAACCACGGTGTCGATGTGCTCGTAGAGCACGCGCTCCGCTTCCTGCCGGGTCGAGATGGTCTCGGTCCATTTCGGCATGGCGGCATACCAGGCAAGGGTATGGCCGCGCATCTTCATGCCGTTGGCTTCGGCGAACGCGATCAGACGATCAGGATGGTCGAAGACGAACTTGTCCGCTGCTGGCCGCAGATCGAACCACTTGAGCCCGCCCTCGCCAACCAGCAACTGGCAATGCTCAAGGACAGCCCGCCGATATGCGGGCTCATCGCGCAGCGCATCGACCCTGATGGCCGCGCCGAACGGGATCGCGCCACGGCTGCACACGCGGGAGCCGGCCTGTGGGAACGCAAGCGCCGAACCTGCACTGATCCCAGCTCCCAAGCCGCCAAGGACGAACTGCCTTCTGTGCAATGCCGATCTCCCCGCGGGCCCTTGTTCCTCGACTGTCGCAACGGAACCCCGGAAAAATAGCACAATGGATCGCGCCGATCCCGCGAATTGGCCGTGCTTGTTATGGCATACTTAACGGCTCGGTCCTTTGATGGTCCCGGTTTGCTTCTGCCCGAAGCCCCGACGATCAACGCCGCCGGAAACGGGCGCATCAGCACGAACGACGAGAGGCAGCATCGTGTTGGAGACCGGACCCGCACGTGGCGCTGAAGGCAGCTGGTTCCCGGCGCTGCTGCTTGTTGTGCTGTTCTGCTTCTTCTGGATCGGGCTCTCACCCTTTCCCGACCCCAACGCGCCGGGATTGCTGACAGCCTTCGGGACGTCCTCGAACGTGATGAACCAGATCATCGTTGTCGGGCTGTCATCACTGGTGCTCGTGGTCCTCGTCAATCATCCGGCCCGTGCCCTTGTCCTTCGTTCCTACGGGCTGCTGGCGGTGATCTTCTGCTGGCTGCTGGTCACGGCCGCCTTTTCCGAGTTTCCCGACACTGCGTTGCGCCGGATCATCTTCGCCATGCTGGTCTGCCTGTGCGCCAGCACCGTCCTGCTGTTGCCCCGCGACAGCGACCATTTCGGCAAGCTGATCGGGGCCTGCGTCCTGGCAGCCGTCCTGCTCTCGCTGCTGGGCGTCATTGCGGTCCCCCAACGCGCGATCCATCAAGGGTCCGATGCGCTGGAGTTTCAACTCGCGGGAGACTGGCGCGGTCATTTTGGCCACAAGAACGTCGCGGCGGCAGCCATGGTCTTCGCCGTGTTCTTCGGCATCTTCGCCATAAGGACTGGCTCGCTCTGGATCGGCGCTGCAATCATCGCCGGTGCCTCTGTGTTCTTGTTGAATTCCGGAGGCAAGACTGCTGCGGCCATGCTGCCGGCCATCCTCCTGGCAAGCTGGCTGTTCGAGCGGATCGGCCCGCTCAGGGTCGTGTTCGTGGCGTGCGGCCTTGGCCTGGTGAACTACTTGCTGCTGTTGACCTCGGTCTCCCGCGACATGCAGGATTTTTTCACCTCGTTGGGCATCGATCCGACCTTCACCGACCGGGCCTCGATCTGGCAACTGGCGCTGGGTGCCGCTGCCAAGGAGCCTGTTGTGGGGCACGGCTTCCAGGCCTTCTGGCAGATGGAGACGCTGGTTTATGGCGAGGCGGCGAGCACCAGTTGGGCCGTGACAGCTGCCAATGCCCACAATGCCTACCTCGATCAGGTGATCAATGGCGGGTTTCCGCTTCTCGTGCTCATGGTTGTCTGGCTTGTCCTGCTGCCCTGTCACCACGCGGGCCTGGCGTTCAAACGGGCGCTGAACCCGGAACTGACGCGCCTTTTCGTGCGCTGCTGGCTCTTCATGCTGTTCCTGTCCTGCCTCGAAAGCCCGTTCTTCGACAACCGCGGCCCTGTCTGGTTCACGATGCTGATCGCCGTCTTCGGCCTGCGCATGCTCGCCTATGGCGATCTGAAGATGGCCGGGCGTACGGAGCAGGAAAGCGATGGCCGCGCGCTGACCAATCCGGCTGCGAAAGCGGCATGAGCCTTGGCCATGACTGACCAGCCTGTGGACCCCGCCTCTGTCGAAGCCGTAATTTGCATCCCCACGTTCCGGCGTCCGGACTGGCTGCGCCGCACCCTGATGTCGGTGGCGCAGCAACGCTGCGATGTCCGTTTCGCGGTCGTTGTTGTTGACAATGATGGCCGCGATCCCGTCGGCGCCGCCCTGGCAACCGACCTGCTGGCCACGACGGGGTTGTCGCACATCGTGCTTGTCGAGCACCAGCAAGGCAATTGCCACGCGATCAACCGGGCCTTTGGCGAGGCACTCAAAGCCTATCCAGATGCCCGCTTCTTGCTGATGATCGACGATGACGAGGTCGCCTTGCCGGGTTGGTTGCAAGCAATGGTCAGCCTGTGCCGCGACAAGGATGCCGACCTTGTGGGCGGGCCCGTGCTGCGCCGTTTCGAGGTCGAGCCAGGCCGTGATGTGATGCGGCACCCACTGTTCGTCTCGATCGATGGCGAGACCCGCCCGATCGATCAGCTTCATGGCTCGGGCAATTGCCTGATCCAGCGCCGCGTCTTCGAGACAATGCCGTCGCCGCCTTTCGACACGGCGTTCAACTTCCTGGGCGGCGGTGACATGGAGTTCTTCACGCGTTGCCGGTTGGCCGGCTTCCGGACGTGGTGGTGCGCGGAGGCGATAGCCCACGAATTCGTGTCGCCCGACCGGATCACGGCGTCATTCTTGGCAAAACGCTCGCTGAGAACCGGCAGCATCAACTACCTGGTCGACCGGACGCACAAACCCCTTCCGGCCATGCTGCTGAAGAACGCGGCCAGCCTTGTCCTCGGTCTTGTGCGTGGGCTGGGCATTCTCCTGCGCACCGGCTCCCTGCTGCTGGCGAGCCACCCCGTCCTGATGCCGGTCGGCAGGATCACCGCCAGCCTCGGATGGCTGCCCAAGCCTTACATGTCAGGTTCCTAGGGCTGGATCAGGCGAGCTGAATGCCAGCTCGCGGAAATGCAATGCCGCAAGACAAAAGCCAGATGGGATGGGTCAAATCCTTTTCATCGGAACCGTCGTCGCCTTCTCCAGGTTGCCCTGTCCCGGTCATTCGCCGGATCGTGCGCCCAAGACTTCCGAACGGATGACCGAAGCTGGCGTTCCGGTATGGGACTGGATCAGGATGCCATGCTGGCCAGGCTGCATCCGGTCGATGAGATGCCGGATGCCGGGTCCGTCAAGCGCAGGACCGGACCAATAGGTCAGGCACAGCGAAGTGTCCGTTCCTTCGTGCCGCTCTCGCAGCGCCGGATCGATCGCAACGGCCGCGCCATATGTCAGATACTCGGAAAAGGCCCTTTGGCGGGCGAGCGACTGCCACCACGGGCGACCGTTCGCGGCCTCGATCCGTTCGGTCATCGCAACGACCGTGGCACGTTCCCAGGTGATCATGCCTTCGATGAAATCATCACCCGGGAGGGACGGAGCAGTGCTCCCCAAGGCAGCATAGGCATTGGCGTGCCATGTCACGTGGCGGGGCATTTGCGCCGTGATCGCTCGCCGGCGGACGAACAGGGGCACGCGGGGCGAAGTGGCCAGCCCGGACAGATCCGAAGGCCGGCAGAAACAGAGATCTGAATCGATGCAGACGACGCGGCCAGCTGGCTGGGCCAGCGTCACTGCGATCTTCCGCAACTGCTGGAGGTGCCAGCCGTAAATCGGCAGACCAAGTCCGGGGTGCCAGCGATACTGACGTCCACGCCAGTGACCGACCGTCCAGAGTGGCGGAAAAAGCGCCGATGTGGCGACCACCTCGCGCTTTGGGCCTGCAAGCGGCGCGAACAGTGGAGCATCGTCGTCATCGACGACGATGTAGTGTCGCGCAAAACCCGTGCAGAAGCGGTCCATCGAGTCGCAGAGCAGCCTGCATCGCTCCAGATCGCCGTGGTAGCTGGGCGTTACCACCGAAAGCTCACCGGTCATCTTTCGTCCCTTTGAGGCCGAGCCGCCGCCGTGCGGAACGCGGCACCGCCACTCGCAGGCTGATTCGTTAACGCGGCAATCCTAATTTGACGTTGCACCCTTCTGCGAAACGGAATGACCGCCGCGACCATGTCCAAGCGCTATCTCATCTGCCTGTCGGACGCGTCCGCAACCTGCGGGGTCGAGGAATTTGCCCGGCAACTCGCGCTCCGGTTGGCCGGCCGCTCTTCGACCTGCGTTCTTGGCAAGGATGGGCCCGGGCTCTCTGCACAGCTGCGCAACGTTGATGGCGTCGTGCTCAATTTCCCGATCGTTGCCTGGAAGAAAAAGCTGGTCTGGCCCACATGGATCGCTCTTCTGACCCGGCTCAGGCGCAAGCAGGCCATTGTCGTCCTGCACGAATGGCAGGCCCTCGACTGGAAGCGGCGGATCGTGCTGGCACCGGTCGTCGCGCTGGCCACGAGGATCGTCTTCTCGGCTCCGGAGATCGCCAGCGAATTTCGCCAAAGCCCGTTGTCGCTGGCCGCCACGTCCGACCGACAGATCGTTCCCGTCCCGCCCAACCTGTTGCCGCCGGCAGCGCTGAAGACATCAGCAGTGAGCGAAGAATTGCGTGCACAGAGTGCGCGCAAGCGGATCATCCTCGGCCAGTTTGGCTCGATCTATCCGAAGAAGCAGTCCACCGCCGTCCTTCAGGTTGCGCAAAGACTTATCGCCCGCGGTCATGATGTGTTCGTGGTTTTCATCGGCTCGTTCATCAAGGGCATGGACGATGTCGAGCGGGCCTTCTTCCGGAATGTGCAGCAGTCAGGGCTGGCCGACCGCGTGCTCGTGACCGGCTATGTCGGCGATGATCGCGAACTGTTCGGCATGTTCGAACCCGTCGACGTCTTCTGTTACATTTTCCCCGAGGGCCTGACCTCGCGGCGGGCCAGCGTGCTGGCGGTCGCTCTCTTCGGCAAGCCCGTCGTCGTCAATGCGCCCGTGCAGGACGACTCCCTCGCCCATCACAGCCTGTATCAGAAACTGATCGCTGGCCGGGCTATCCGCCTCGTGCCCACGGGGGCGGACATCGACACAATCGCCGATGCGGTTCTGGCTGCGGTCGCAGCACCGCCCGGGCAACTGGATCTCGGTGCGGAGATCAGCACGGTGTGGCAGACGGTCGTGGACACGATCTGCCCCTGAGTGTCCGGCGGCACGGCCCGGCATATGGGGCGTCAGCGGCCAGGGGAAGCGTAAGTCACTTCGAGTGCTTCACGATCTGCCACATCGCGATGAAATTTGTCCGGAGATAGCGGCCCAGCAGCCGGCGTGGCTCGAGCATGGTGCGATAGGCCCATTCCAGTCCGACTGCCTGCAGGAAGTGTGGCGCGCGGGAATTCCGGCCTGCAAGAAAGTCGAACAATCCGCCGGAGGTCTTGATCACACCAACCCCCCGGAGCCTGTCGATGTTGCGGGCAACGAACTGCTGTTCGAGCGGAACGCCCAATCCGATCCAGAGGATATCGGGTTCAAGGCGTGCGATCTCGGCCACGATGGCTGGCTCCTGCTCCGCGTCGTAGTAGCCGGATCGTGCTCCGGCGAACGTCAGTTGCGGATAGGCCTCCTGCATGCGGGTAACGGCCGCCCGGTTGACCTCGTCCGTGCCGCCCAGAAAGTAGAAGCTGACACCGTCCTTCTGCGCCAGAGCCGCTACCTCGTGGACGAGATCGGTCGTTGCGACCCGCTCCGGAAGCGGTGCCTGCGAGACCAGCGGGGACAGAAGCACCATGGGCATCCCGTCGGCATGGATCTGGTCGGCAGCAAGCAGCAGACTCCGGAATGCCGCATCGCTTCGCGCCAGCGCGATGACCTGACCATTGGCCGATGTCGCATAGAAGGGCCGATGCCCGAGTCCGCGCGCGCCGAGGGCCGCGTCGATCAGGCAACGCGCCGATGCCTGCATGCCCAGCGCCGTGATGGGTAGGCCGCCGATCGTCGTCGTCGCATCGCCCAGGCCGGACATGCGATCAGTTTCAGTGGCTCCCATGCGATCTTCTGGCCCCTTTGCAGGCTTGATCGCATATGGACCGGGGCGAGGCCATCAATGCCGGTCAGTAACACTAACGCGCAGATTTTCTCCGGCTTCAACAGGCGCCCAGTTGCAGTTTCACGCCGGAGTTGGCAGCCCGAGTTCGGCCCTCGCCCTCACATCATGTCTTCAACGCCCTGATCTCGCGCAGGTAGCGCACCGCGCAGGGGGCCGTCAGGTCTTCTGCGTCGACGGCGGATGGGTGTTGGCCCTTCAGGCGTATCGGCGGCGGATCAACAGGGTTGAGGCGATGGTCAGGATCAACGTCACCGTCATGAGGACAAACGAGACGGCGCCGCCGAATGGCCAGTTGTTCTGCTGCGCGAAGGTGGAGAAGACCAGGGGCCCCATGGTCTGGAACTTCGGCCCCCCCAGAAGCACCGGCGTCGCATAGGCGTTCATGGCAAGAATGAATGTCAGGATCACACCGGCAAGGATGCCGGGCAGCGCCAGCGGGAACAGCACCCGCATCGCCATCGTCATTGGCGGCGCACCGAGCGAGAAGGCGGCCTCCTCGACATTGCGGTCGATTCCCTCGATCACGCTTTGCAGGGTCAGCACCATGAAGGGCATGTTCACCGCGATGATGCCGATGACCACGGCCGTCTCGGTGTACATGATCTCGATGGGTGTGGAGATCACGCCCATGCCCATCAGGGTCGCATTGACGAAGCCCTTCGATCCAAATGCGACCATCCAGCCGGCCGCGCGCACCGCATTGCCGACGAAGAGCGGCAGCACAATCGCCATGACCAGGAGATTCTTGTAGCGCGACTGCGTCCGCGCCAGCACGTAGGCGAGCGGAAAACCGAAGATCAGGCAGAAGAACGTGCAGGCGACCGCGACGCGCACAGTCCGCCACAGCACCTGCAGGTAAAACGGGTCGGTGAAGAACTTGACGTAGTTGGCAATGGTCAGCGCGTCGACCATCAGTTTGCCCGGAACGAAGGCGTTCAGGCTGTAGCGGAAGAGGATCGCGATCGGCACCATGAGGCCGATCGCGACGAAGATGGTGGCGGGCACAAGAAGGCCCGCCGCCGTGAGGTTGCCGGGCTCGCCGACGGGTCGTTGTGAAACATGCGCCATGGCGAGCCGCCGTCCCGGATCAGGCCTTGAAGACCTTGTCCCACCACTCCTTCATCGCCGCGTCATTTTTCGCGAGGAAGTCGTAGTCGAGATCCTTCATCTTCTTGTTCTCCTCTTCGGTGAAGCCGATGCGCTTCTGGAGTTCGGGTGCGACGGAGGCGGTTGTCACGGTCGGATTGAAGCCCATGTCGATGGCGAAGTTTTCCTGCGCGCCCTTCTCCAGCATGGCGTCCATGTAGGCATAGGCGGCAGCCTTGTTGGGCGCGTTCTTCGGGATCATGAAGCCCGAGACATAGGCCATGGTGCCTTCGCTCGGAGCGATCGAATCCACCGGGATGCCAGCATTCTGCCACTGCACGGCGCGGGCCCTCCACATCATGCCGATGCTGATCTCCTCGGTCTTCAGCGCCTGGGCGAAGGCCTCGTTGGTCGGATAGATGCGGGCGCCGGCACGCTTGGCTGCGAGCAGCAGCTCCTTGCCCTTTTCAAGGCTCGTCATGTCGCCGGCGGCAGCGAGACCAGCGGCCAGCATCACGAACTGGTACTGGATGTCGATGAAGCCAAGCTTGTTGCCATACTTCGGATCGAAGCAATCCTTGTAGGCCGTGGGGGCAGGGGTCACCAGCTTCGGGTTGTAGACCACGACCTTGCCGGAGATGATGTGGCCGACACCGAACGGATACCGCGCGATCGGGATGATGTTGGCGGCATTCTTGAGTTTGGAATAGTCGATCGGCTCAGCGACACCGGCCGCGTCCATCTCGAACATCTGTGCAGCCGACAGACCCTGGATGTCGGTCGTTCCGCGCGGCAGGCGGCGCTCGGCGACCATCTTGGCCCGCCGCGGAGCATCCGAGGCCTGATCCTGCACAACCTCGAAGCCCTTTGGCTTGAGGAAGGGATCCTCGACGTTCTTGGCCAGAAGGCGGGCATAGTCACCGCCCCAGGTGCCGACGACGACGCGGCCTGCGGCCTGCGCCGTTGCTTTGCTTGAACCGACGGCCGGCAGGAGCGCTCCAGCGGCGGCCAGGCCAAAGCCCTTGAGCGTGGTGCGCCTGTCAATTCCCTTGGTGGACTTCGACATATCGACTTCTCCCTTTCTTATGTTTCAGTTTGCGGCGGATGCCGCAGGTTCAGGCTGTCTCGCGTGGAAAGACGAGACAGGCCGAGGCCGGCCAGCCAACCTCGATGGCGTCGCCGACAGCCGGAGTTAGGCCGTCAGCTTTGTTGGGAATCTGTGCCACGACATGGTCCGTGTCGTTCAGGCGCACATGGACGTCGAGCATCGCGCCCAGATAGGACACGAAACTCACCTTGCCCGGTACATGATTGTCGAGGCCTCGGGCGGCGGGGCCCAGCGTCAGCCGTTCGGGGCGCAGGGCCAGCGTGGCGGGGCCAAGCGAGGCCGCTGCCGGACAGGTGAGAACCAGTCCTCCATCTGACCGAAAGGAGCCAGAGCCCGTCACCATGCCGGCGATCATGGTCGAGCGGCCGACAAAGTCGGCGACGAACAGGTCAGCTGGACGCTCATACAGATCCGATTGCGTGCCGACCTGCCGGACCGCGCCGTCGGACATGACGACGAGCCTGTCGGCCATGGTCAGGGCTTCCTCCTGGTCATGGGTCACCATCACCGTGGTGAGGCCGGTCTGCTGCTGCAACGCCCGGATCTCGAGGCGCACCTGCAGGCGCAGCTTGGCATCGAGGTTCGACAGCGGCTCGTCGAGCAGCAGGACATCCGGCCGGATGACCAGCGCACGGGCAAGGGCCACGCGTTGCTGCTGCCCGCCGGACAACTGGCGGGGATAGCGTTCGCCGTAGCCGTCCAACCGGACCAGCCGGAGAGCCTCGGCAACCCTCGTGCCGACCTCACTGCGCGCGACCTTCCGCATTTCCAGCCCGAACGCGACGTTCTGCGCCACCGTCATGTGGGGAAACAGCGCATAGCTCTGGAAAACGAGGCCTGCATTGCGCTTCCACGGCGGCAGGCCGGTGATATCCTGGTCGCCAATGCGGATCGACCCGCCACTTGGCGGCACGAAACCTGCGATCATGCGCAACGTGGTGGTCTTGCCGCAGCCGGACGGGCCGAGCAGCACGAGAAACTCGCCATCCCTGACCTCGAGCGAAACGGATTTGACCACGGCGACATCGCCGTAGCTCTTGGTCAGTCCGTCGAGGGTCAGTGAGGCCATGGTTTAGACAACTCGGGCAAGTTTGACGTAGCGGTCGGTGATGATCATCGCTCCAGCGATGAGCAGGATCTGAAGGACGGAGACAGCCGCAACGGTCGGATCGATCTTCCATTCCAGATACTGGAGGATGGCAATCGGCAGCGTGATGCGCCCCGGCCCCACGAGAAACAGGCTCATCTCGAGATTGCCGAAGGATGTCACGAAACCGAACAAGGCCCCGGCCACGACACCGGGCCGGATGGCTGGCAAGGTAACCCGGAAGAAGGTGGTCCACTGGTTGGCGCCAAGACTCTGGGCTGCTTCTTCCGCCGCGCGGTCAAGCCCCGCAAGGCTCGCTGTCACGAGGCGGACCGTCCAGGGGATGACAATGAGCGTGTGGCCCGCGATCAGGCCGCCGAGCGAACCCAGGATGGGCAGGCCCGTGGCAATCTCCGTCTCGATCTGGAAAACATAGATGGACGTGCCCATGACCACGCCGGGGACCACCAGTGGCAGCAGCAGGAACTGGTTCATCACGGCGTTGCCGGTGAACTGCCTGCGGGCCAGGATCAGGCTTGCCGGCACCGCCAGGGCGAGGCCGATCATGGTCGCTGCGATTGCGACCTGAATGCTTGTCCAGAGCCCGTTCACGAAGCTCCGGTTATTGGCGATCGCGCCGAACCATTTGAGCGAGTACCCCTCCGGCGGGAAGGAGGGGATCTCCTGCGCGAAAAAGGCCAGCCAGGTGACGAAGACCAGCGGCATGAGGATGAAGCCGAGCGTCAGATAGGCGACGCCATGGAGCGCCACCCTCCCCGCAAACCGTCCATCCGCCATCATGCCATCGATCCCCCCATGCGAACCTGGCCCTAGGAGAGCTGGTTCTTGTGCATGCGGCCGCCTTGCATGATCAGGGCCAGATGCGCGCCCTGCTTGGTCAGGAGCGACAGGTCCTTGAGCGGGTTCCCGTCGACCAGAACCGCGTCGGCATAGGCGCCGGCCCTGAGCGTGCCGATCTTGCCTTCCTTGCGGCACAGCCGGGCGGCATGGACTGTCGTCGAGCGGATGACCTCGATGGCCGGCAGAACGCGGCCCCGGATCACGAACTCCTCGGACTGGTGCCGATGCATCTCGCCGAGAAGGTCGGAGCCGTAGGCCATGGTGAGCTTGGCGTCACGCATGATCTCGAGCGACTTCATGCCAGCAACGCGCACCGTGTCGACCTTGCCAACCGAGATCGGGTCAAGCCCCAGAGCCGGTCCCTCAACCCCGAGATACTCGTAAGTGACCAGGGTCGGGCAGGCGATGGCGCCCTTCTCGGCCGCAAAAGCAGCGGTCTTGGGCTGGATAAGGTTGCAGTGTTCGAGGCTGTGAACCCCGCATTCGACCGCGCGACGGATCGCTTCATCCGTGTACAGGTGCGCGGCGACATAGGTGCCGGCATTGGATGCTTCCTCGACGGCTGCGATGATTTCCTCGCGGGAGTAGCCCAGGAAGTGAATGGGATCGTTTGGCGAGGCGACACCGCCATTGGCCATGATCTTGATGAAATGAGCGCCCTGCTTGATCTCCTCGCGGCATGCCATCCTGACAGCGTCGACGCCGTCCGCGAGCCGCCCGAGCGAGCCGAGCGACCGTGTCCATGTCTCGGGATCACGGCGGTCATAGCGCGACCGGCTGTCGCCATGGCCGCCAGTCTGGGACAGCGCCTTGCCGGGGATGATCAGGCGGGGTGCCTCGATCAGGCCCTGCTCCTGCGCTTCGACGAGCGGATAGGTCGCGCCGCCAAGATCGCGCACGGTGGTGAAGCCGCGATCCAGCATGCCCTTCATGATCCGCGCGGCGCGATAGGCGATCAGCGCGTCGGGCGTGAGCGCATTCTGGCCGATATTGACCATGGTGGCGATGACGTGGACATGGCAGTCGACGAGGCCCGGCATCAATGTGCGCTTGCCGCAATCCATCACGGTGGCGTTCGCAGCCTTGATGGGCTTGTCGGACAACTCCTTGATCGTGTCGCCCTCTACGAGCATCTCGTAGCCGCCGACGAGATCATCGGAGATGGCTGGATCAAGCAGGAGGAAGTTGCGGAAGAGGGTCAGGCTCATGGGGCTGTCCTTGGGCGGCAATGATGACCGGTCGCCGTAGCGGTCTGCAATGAACTATCGGGCCACACATCATGCACAGGCACAAGATGGCGTCACGGAATGATCGCTATGCATTCGATCTCGATGTCGAAGGGGGCCGGCCATGGGTTGATGCCGGCGCTGGTTCGTGCCGGGAATCCGGCAGGAAAGCGTTCGCGATAGATCGCGTTGACCGTGCCCATAAGGGCAGGATCGGTGATGAACACGGTGGTCTTGACCGCCTGGGCAAGCGATGAGCCGGCAAAGGCAAGTGTGACCTCCAGTGCGTCGAGCGCGGCCCGTGTCTGGACAGCGATGTCGCCCCGGACGATGTCACCGGTCCGGCAATCGACAGGTGGCATCCCGCATGTGAAGAGCAGCCCGCCGGCGCGCACGAGTGCGGAGGTTGGAGCCCCTAGCCGACGGATCGCCTCCGAAATGACAGGCACCTCGATGACTTCGCGCTCCATGAAACCTCTCCTGACGATCCTTTTGCGCTGAATGGCTGCGGCCGTGCTTGCGGCTTTTGACGAACGTGCATTCCAAGGCTGTCCGCATCATGCCGCTTTTGCCACGACCGTGAGCCTCGACGACAAGCTGGAGGTCGTTTGCAAAAACCAACCTCAAGCCAGCATCTGCGTATCCGCACAGACCGAGATGGCCTGCCCGCTGATCGTACGCCCGCGCTCCGAGGCAATGAAGACGATCTGGTCGGCGATCTGTTGCGGTGTCACATAGCTTTTCAGGCTTGTGTACTGCAGCATCGTCGCCTCGATCTCGGCGAAGGAGATGCCGCGCTGCTGCGCCTTGGCTTCGAAAACCCGGCGAATCCGGTCACCGGTGACAATCCCCGGCAGGATGGCATTGCAACGGATGCCATCGGGGCCAAGCTCGATGGCGAGCGACTTGGTGAAGCCGATAACGCCCCATTTTGCAGCCGAGTAAGGGCTGCGCAGCGGAAATCCGACCTTCCCCGCCGCCGAAGACAGGTTGACGATCGAAGCATTCTTGCTCTGGCGCAGATGCGGAATGGCGAGCCGGGTACAATTGAACTGCGACGTCAGGCAGATGTCGAGGCAGCGATCCCAGTCCTCCGGATTGACCTCGTCGACCCGGCCCGTCGGGCCGGCGATGCCAGCATTGTTGACGAGGACATCGAGGCCGCCAAGCGCCTTGAGGGCGTCATCGAACAGGGTGGCAACGGCTGCACGATCCGAAACATCGCACCGGCTTGATGTTACGGTCGGGTCGCTGGTCTTGAGCGCAGCAAGCGCTGCTGCGTCGACATCGCAGACATGCACCTTTGCGCCTTCGCTGATGAACGCGCGAGCGATCTCAAGCCCGATGCCTGCAGCTCCTGCCGTGATCAGCACACGTGCGCCGTTCAAGCCCATATCCATGGCAAACTCCCCCGTTGATCAACAATCCGGCAGTCGCCCCTGCGACAGGATGAAATCCGCCGCACCTCTGATATCGGCAGCGATGGCGGCGCGGGCAGCCTTGCCATCACCACGCGCAATCGCCCTGGCGCAGGCTGCATGCAACTCCGCCGCCTGCCCGGTGGCGAGCCTTTCGGGATTTTCGCGCAGATCGAGATTGATGACAGGTCCGACTTTCAGCCAGAGGCTACCAATCACGTCCACGAGGTCCGGCAGGCCCGCCGCCGCATAGACGGCGAAATGAAAGGCCTGGTTGGCCTCGACCACCGCAGGCAGATCGGGCTCCGCTGCCTGCGCAAGCTCATCGAAGTGTTGCTGGCTTGATGTGATGACCGTCATTTGTGCCGGTGTTCGCACCGCCGCTGCGCGCTCGGCGGCAAATCCCTCGATTTCCGAGCGGATGACGGCAAGTTGCTCGAACTGGTGGCGGCCCATCACTGGCACCCTGAGCGCCCGGTTCGGCATCACCTCGATGGCCTGATCGGCCACCAGCCGGCTTACAGCCTCCCGCACCGGCATCATCGAGACGCCCATCACGTCGGCAACCTGGCGCAGCGACAGTCGGTCTCCGGGTGCGAGCCGCCCGGCGATCAGGAGCGCCCTGATGTGGGCGTAGACCTGGTCACCAAGCGTGTTGCGCTCCAGCGGTGGCCCGGACTGGATGACGGCCATAACCGACAAGGCGTTCGCCGACATGAATTTACTCTGGACAGGCGTTTGATTTGCGATAGCCTAACTGTGATCACAGATCACGGCAAGCCGACAGAAGCAGCCGTCTTATACAATCCCGCTGCGGGCCCGCAAGGACCGACAGTGGCGGGCAGGGACCGGAAACCAGAGAACCGAACCAAGGAGGCAATCCATGTCCAAAGACTTCACGCTGTCACGCCGCGCCGCATTGGGCGGCGCAGCTGCCGCCGGTGCCTTAATCATCGCCAAACCTTCGGTGATCCTCGCCCAGACCTCTGATGTCATCCGCTTTGGCCACCTGACGCCGCGCACGGGCTTCCTTGGTCCGCTCGGCGAATATGGCGTCATGGCAGCTGACCTCGCAGTCGAGGAGATCAATGCGGCGGGCGGCGTGCTTGGCCGCAAGCTTGAAATCCTGAAGGAAGATTCGGTCAATCCGCAGACGGCTTCAACCAAGGCCGAACGCATGGTCGAGCGCGACAAGGTGGCGGCCATCATCGGCGAGATTTCGTCCGCCTCCTGCCTGACGATCGCGCAGGTCGCACAGCGCACCAAGACACTCTACATCAACACCGGCGGCAACTCGGATGCCCTGCGTGGCGCCAATTGCAACAAGTACATGTTCCACGTCGAGAGCCAGAACTCGATGTACGTGAAGACATGTGGCCGCTCGCTGATGGCGCAGGGGCTGGTGCAGGGCAAGAAGTGGTTCTCGCTGACGGCGGATTATGCCTTCGGCCATGATCTGCTCAAGGTTGCCAAGCGCTTCATGGAAGGCGCCGGGGGCCAGTTCGCCGCCGACAAGCTGGTGCCGACCGATCTGACGGACTTCTCCGCGCTGCTGTTGGAGATCCGCAACGCGCGCCCCGATCTGGTCATTGCAAACCTTGCTGGCAACCAGATCACCAACTTCCTCAAGCAGTATTCCGAATTCGGACTGCAATTCCCGGTCGGTGGTTTCGGCTTCGACACCGCACTCGCCTGGGCGGCAGGCAAGGAAAACTTCATCGGGACATGGCCGGTGGTCTGGCATCACCTGATCGACACGCCCAACACCAAGAAGTTCGTGGCGGCCTTCACGGCCAAATACCGCAAGCCACCAGAGAACCAGGCCTGGGGCGACTACCTCGCGGTCAAGATCTTCGCGCAATCCATGAACGAGCTGAAATCAACCGACTCGGCCAAGATCATCGAACATTGGGAAAAGGGTGCCAAGTTCGATGTGATGAAGACCCGCGAAGGCTACTTCCGCGCCCGTGACCACCAGATGATGCACGAGATGTTCACCGTCTCGGGGGTTGGCGCTAAGGCACCCAACCAGTGGGACATCTTTGCGGCGTCACCAGCCGTTCCCGCGGCCAACGAGAGCCTCGAAGTGATTGCATCCACCGCTGAAGAGAACGATTGCAAGATGTCGTGAGAGCGTCATGTCGACCCTCTTTCTTCAGCATCTGGCGAATGGCCTGCTCGATGGGACCTACTATCTCCTCATCGCGCTCGGCCTTTCGCTGATCTTCTCGCTTGGCGGTATCGTCAATCTCGCCCACGGCGCATTCTATGCCGTGGGCGCTTATCTCACCGTTCTGCTGGGCCCGCATATCGGCTTTGGCGGAGCATTGTTCGTCTCACCGCTTCTGGTCGCGCTGCTGGGCGTCGCCTTCGAGCGGTTGTTGTTCCAGCGCTTCTATCGGTCTGACCCCATCCTGTCGCTGCTGCTGACATTCGGGCTTGCGCTCGTGGCCGAGCAGACCTTGCGCATGATTTTTGGCGCGCCGCCGCTGTCTTATTCGATACCGTCGTGGCTGCGCGGGCAGATCTTCCTCGGCGACTTCATCTATTCGCGTTATCGCGCCACACTTCTCCTCATCGCGGCCACCTGCGTGGCGCTGATCTGGCTCCTGCTCAACCGCACCGCTTTTGGTCGCGTCGTGAAAGCCGGTGTACAGAACCCCGACATGGTCGGCGCGCTTGGAATTTCGCTGTCGCCCTACATGATGACGGTCGCTGGCATCGGCATCGGGCTTGCGGGTCTGGCCGGCGTTCTCCTTGCGCCGATCTATTCCATTCATCCGGCCATGGGCCAGGACATCATCACCCCGGCCTTCGTGGTGGTGGTCATCGGCGGGCTGGGGTCGTTCTGGGGCGTCGTGGTCGCCGCGCTGCTGGTTGGCCTCGTGAAAGGCGCAACCATCGGCCTTGGCTATCCGCAATGGGCGACTGCCGTGATTTATCTGATGATGCTGCTTGTTCTGCTGTTCCGCCCGCGCGGATTGTTCGGCGAACGCATCCAGAGGTTCGAGTGACCCTTATGATGCCTGCTGCACTCAAGGACCGTCTGCCACTGGTCATCGCCGCGTTTGCGTTGCTCGCGCTGCCCTTTGTCATGCCGCGCATCGGGCTCGGCGTGACCTCGGCTACCGAGGTCGTGATCTTCGCCATGGCTTGCATGGCGCTCAACATCCTCGTCGGTTACACCGGCCTCGTCTCCTTCGGGCACGGCGCTTGGTTCGGGCTGGCGGCCTATGCGGCGGGCATGATCCAGAAGGAGCTGCTGCCCGGCCATTTCGCGCTGCCCGTGCTGGCGGCAGTGGGTCTGGTTGCCCTGATCTCGTTCGCCTTCGGCGCGCTCATCCTGCGGCGCAAGGGTGTCTACTTTTCGCTGCTCACGCTGGCGCTGGCCGCGATGTTCTACGCGATCGCTTTCCGCTGGACGGCAGTGACGGGAGGTGAGGATGGTCTTGGTGGCATCAAGCGGCCTGCGTTCGCAGGCATCAATTTCGATGTCGCTCCACCCTATTATGCCCTCGTTGCCACGATCGCCTTCGTCGTTGTCTATGGACTCTGGCGCTTTCACCGCTCGCCGATCGGGACAGTGCTTGTCGCCATCCGCGAGAACGAACAGCGGGCCAGGTTCGTCGGCTATGCCACTGATCGGTACAAGCTTGTTGCCTTCGTGGTTTCGGCATCGATCACGGGACTTGCCGGCACGCTTCTGCTGTTCAACAACCGCATGACTTCGGCCGAGCCGATCTCCGTCGCCTTCTCGGGCGAGCTTCTGGCGATGGTGGTCATCGGCGGCATGCGCTCGTTCCTCGGGCCGGCGCTCGGGGCGCTGTTCTTCGTCATTTTCCGCGACTATCTCTCCAGCGCAACCGAGAATTGGCTGCTCTGGTTCGGGCTCCTGTTTGTCGCCTTCATCGTGTTCTCGCCCACCGGGCTGGTGGGGGTCGCTGAAAAACTCCTGAAGCCGTTCCTGAAGCAGGTGGCAGGCGATGCCGCCATGTCGGCCCGCAAGGCGGGCGCCGTGACCTTGCCCGACTATCTCAGGCATCCACCGATCGGCGACGGCCATGTGCTGAAGGCGGATGGCATTGCCAAGTCGTTTGGCGGCATCAAGGCGGTGCAGGGCGTCGACATCGCCATGCGAGACCGCACGTTGCATGCACTGATCGGCCCCAATGGCGCTGGCAAGACCACAGCCTTCAACCTGATCTCCGGCATGTTCGCCCCCGACAAGGGCACTGTCACGCTGGCAGGTCGCAGCATTGGCGGCCTGTCGCCGGAACAGGTGACGCGCGCGGGCATTGGTCGCTCGTTCCAGATCACCAACCTGTTCCCCACGCTGACCATCACCGAGAATGTTCGTCTCGCCGTGCAGGCACGCTTCCCCCAGGCGTTCAACCCATGGGTCAGCGCAGCCTCGATTGCCGAGATCAACACGCAGACCGCCGGGGTCATCGCCACCATGGGTCTTGGCGGCGTCGAGACACATGAGGCAGGCTCTTTGTCTTATGGCGGTCAGCGCCTGCTCGACATGAGCCTGGCATTGGCCACCCGGCCGCGCGTGCTCCTGCTCGATGAGCCGTTGGCGGGTCTGGCCGCCGCCGAGCGAGAGCGCGTCGGCAACCTGATCAAGGCGATCTCGCGCGACATGCCGGTGCTGCTGGTCGAGCATGACATCGATCGTGTTTTCCAGATCGCTGACCATGTCACCGTGATGAATGAAGGGGCGGTGCTGGTTGACGGCGATGTCGAGAATGCGCGCTCGTCGCAACAGGTGCAGGAGGTCTACATCGGCTCCGGCTCCCACGCGCTGGCCGAGAAGCAACGTGCCAGCGCTGCCACCGAAGAGGTTCTGCTGACGGTCAGCAATGTCGATACGTTCTACGGCAAGAGCCACATCCTGCGCGATGTCAGCTTCACGGTCGGGCAGAACGAGATCGTGGCCCTCCTTGGTCGCAATGGTGCCGGAAAGTCGACGCTGCTGAAAACCATTGTTGGCATTGCCCCGCCCGCTGCCGGCGAGATCACGCTTGGCGGCACGGCGCTGGCGCGCCAGCCCTCCGCTGTGATCACCCGCAAGGGCGTGTCTTATGTGCCGCAGGGCCGCGGGCTGTTCGCAGGGATGTCGGTGAAGGACAATCTCGAACTTGGTCGCCTCAAGCGCCGCAATGGCCAGGGCATGCACTGGGACGAGGAGAAGATCTTCAGCTTCTTCCCGCGCATCAAGGAGCGTTGGTTGTCACCTGCCGACTATCTGTCTGGCGGCGAGCAGCAGATGGTTGCCGTTGCCCGCGCGCTCTCTGGTGACACGCGCATCCTGCTGCTTGATGAACCGTTCGAAGGGCTTGCCCCGGCCATCGTCGAGGAGTTGTTCGAGGCTTTTGACAAGTTGCGCCAGGACATCTCGATCATCATTGTCGATCATCACCTTGATCTGGCGCTGGCGCTGTCGGACCGTGCTGTAGTGCTGGAGCGCGGTGAGGTGCAGCATACCGGGCCCTCCGATGTGCTCTCGCGCGATATCGAACTGAGGCGAAAGGTGTTGTGGCTGTGAATGACGTTGCGATTGTCGGTGCAGGGCTGATTGGCCGGGCATGGGCCTCGATCTTTGCCCGGGCCGAATGGCATGTCAGGCTGTTCGACCCCGTGGGCGGCCAGGCCGAGCGCTGTCATGCCCTGTGCCGTGAAGCACTTGAACAACTCGCGCGCCATGGCCTGTGCGATGATCCCGCCAAAGCACTGGCTCGCATCCAGGTATCGACCACACTCGAAGCGGCTGTCGACGGCGTCAGCCTTGTCCAGGAGAACGGTCCGGAAAAGGTCGAAGTGAAGCAGGCGATCTACGCCGACCTCGACAGGCTTGCCCCCGCCGACGCCATTCTGGCCAGTTCGACCTCGGCCATCGTGGCGTCGAAGTTCACCGAGCATCTCGCAGGGCGTCATCGCTGCCTCGTGGCACATCCGGTCAACCCGCCGCATCTGGTTCCTGTGGTCGAGCTGTGCGGCGCGCCATGGACCTCGCCAGACATCATCGAACGGGCGCGGGCGATCTACCTCGGCATCGGCCAGGTGCCAATCATCGTCAAGCGCGAGCTCGAGGGCTTCATCCTCAACCGCCTGCAAGGTGCCCTGCTGACCGAGGCGATGAAGCTCGCGGGTGAAGGCTATGTCTCGCCGCAGGATCTCGACCATGTCATCAAGGACGGGCTTGGCCTTCGCTGGTCATTCCTCGGACCTTTCGAGACCATTGAACTCAACGCGCCCGGCGGCATTCCTGACTACATCGCGCGCTACTCGGCATTCTACCAGCGGCTGGCTGCCGACCCCGCGCCTGCTTCTGCCTGGCAAGGAGAAGGCGCCGCGCGGGTAGCCAGCGAATGGGGCCGCACACCCGATGCCGCCGAAATCAACCGAAGGTCGCAGCGACGCGACGAGCGGCTGGCGGCATTGCAGGCGCACAAGCGAGAGATGGAGAACTGAGATGGCACGCAAAGTCATGATCACCTGCGCCGTGACAGGTGCGATCCATACCCCTTCAATGTCGCCTTACTTGCCCATCACCGCCAGCGAGATCGCGGACGCTGCCATTGGGGCGGCGGAGGCGGGCGCAGCGCTGGTCCATGTCCATGCCCGGAACCCGGTCGATGGCAGGCCTGACCAGTCGCCGGAAGCCTTCGAGCCGTTCCTGAAAGTGATCAAGCAGCGCACCAAGGCAGTGATCAACATCACCACCGGCGGCGCACCGACCATGGGCATCGAGGAGCGCTTGCGCCCCTGCACCACCTTCAAGCCCGAGGTTGCGTCACTCAACATGGGTTCGATGAACTTCGGGCTCTATCCGATGCTGACCCGTTTCAAGGACTTCAAGCACGACTGGGAGGAGCCCTATCTTGCGGGCTCCGATGATCGCATCTTCCGCAATACCTTCAAGGACATTGCCGGCATCCTGACGCGATGCGCCGAGAACGACACCCGCTTCGAAATTGAGTGCTACGACATTGGTCATCTCTACACGCTGGCACACTTCGCCGAGCGGGGCTTGGTCAAGCCGCCCTTCTTCGTCCAGTCCGTCTTCGGCATCCTTGGCGGCATCGGCCCGCATCCGGAAGATGTCTCGCACATGAAGCGCACGGCCGACCGGCTGTTCGGCAAGGACTATCACTGGTCCGTGCTCGGTGCCGGCCGTCACCAACTGCCCATCGCTGCACAGGCCGTCGCCATGGGTGGCAACATCCGCGTTGGACTGGAGGATTCGCTCTGGCTCGGGGCCGGCAAGATGGCCAAATCCAACGCCGATCAGGTCCTGAAGGCGCGTCAGATCATCGAGGGGTTGGGCCTTGAGGTTGCAACCCCTGACGACGCCCGCGAAATGCTGCAACTGAAGGGTGCCGACAGGGTCAACTTCTAGATCATCAGGCGACGCCGATGTCGACCTTCATCGTGCAGGCAGCTGGTGCCCGGACGGCATCCCGCCACCGGGTCGCAGCACTTCAGCTCGCAGGATAGTCCGAGCCATTCATCGGGGCCCATCGCATCAGGCCGTGAGGGCTCGGTCCAAGCTGAGCACGAGACGATCGACCTCTTCGACCGTGTTGTAGTGCACCATGGATACGCGCACGATGCCCGCACCATCCGAAAGGCCGAGATCCTCGACCAGACGGCGCGAATGAAAGTCGCCGAAACGGATGCCGATCCGATCCTTGTCCACGGCGCGTACGATCTCGTCCGAGCGCCTGCCGTCAACCTTGAAGGCGATGGTTGGCACCCGCGTCGCGGTCGGCGCGTGCCGATCGCCGATGATCCGGACATCGTTGCGGTCGCGCAGGTAAGACAGCAGCCGCTCGCCCAGCACGGCCTCATGTGCCGTCACCGAAGCAAAGGCGCGCTCGATCGCCGCGCGGTCCCCAGTCCCGCCGCCAAGTTCGTCGAAGTAGTCAACGATGCCGGTGCAGCCCCAGGCCAGTTCGTAATTGGCGTTGCCGGGCTCGAGCTTGGTTGGGACTTTGTCGCGCCCGTAAAAGTAATGGTACTGGCTGTCGAGCTCAAGCAACTGGTCATGTTTGCCCCAGAGCACGGCGAAATGCGGACCATAGGTCTTGTAGAAGGAGAAGGCGTAGAAATCGGCGCCCGATGCCTGCACATCGACGGCCCGGTGTGGCGCGTAAGCCACCGCGTCCACCGCGAGCAGTGCGCCGCCGGCATGGGCGATCGCGGCGATTTCCGCAACCGGGTTGATCGTGCCGAGGATGTTCGAGGCGTGCGTGACCGCGACCAGGCGCGTGCGCGGTGTCATCAGCTTGCGCAATGCGTCAAGGTCAACCGCGAACGTCTCCTTTTCGATGGTCCAGACCTTGATCACGACACCTTGCCGCTCAAGGATGTGCCAGGGTCCGATGTTCGATTCATGGTCGAAATTGGTGACGATGGCCTCATCGCCAGGGCTGAAGCGCGCGGCCATCGATGTTGCCAGAAGGCGCATCATCATCGACGTGGTCGGACCCAGGACGATTTCCTCCGGCCGGGCCGCGTTGACGAACCGTGCGATGCTGGCGCGGGACGCGGCCAGACGTTCGGAGGCGCGTACCGAGTGAACATAGGATGCACCGGTCTGCACGCTGGTTGTCAGCAGATACTCGGAGATCCGTTCGGCCACGTCGCGCAGCACCAGCGACCCGCCTGCATTGTCGAAATAGGCAAAGCCATCGGCGAGCGCAGGGAATCGGGAGCGCACGGCGTTCAGGTCAAGGGTCATTGCTGATCATCCTGTCGAAAAGCATCGCATCTGCCTGCCACAGGACCCGCCCAAGGAAAAGCTGCTTCCTGTTGAAACGTGGTCGAATGAAGAACTGAACCGTCTCGAGTTTTCTTGACGCCCTCGGCTGTGGATCGGCTTCGGTGTTTGATCCCTTTATGCGTCCAGGAAGGGCCCCCCTTGCTCCCGTAATCTGCGGGATGGCATCAAGTGCTTACCGGGAGTTGGATAGGGTCAGCCTTCGGAACCGATTAAGGTCAAATGGCGCGCCGGTTCATACAGCGGGTTTGGCGGTCGGCATGATGAGGCCAGTTCGCACCGGGAAAGGTGCGACTGCTCCTACTGTCGACCAGCCAAACTCCCAGGCAATGCCCGATGCACATATCTGCCTGTTCCGACCGCAGCGGGCTGAAGCGAGCCGTCCTGAAGCACAGCTCGACCGCGCACGAAGACATCGTTGACGCGACCCTTAAGGGTTTCACCTTCGTAGATTGAGTATCCTGCGCTCGACAGGACGTTGCTGCGCTCAACCCGCCAGCTGGCATTGAGATCCACCAGAGCGAGATCGGCGTCCAGTCCAAGAGCGATGGAGCCCTTGGCATGGGAAAGCCCCATAATCCGTGCAGGGTTCGTTGCCGTTAAGGCCGCGATCCGTTCGAGCGCGAGGCCGCGCTTATGATGCCCTTCGCTGAGCAGTACGGGAAGCATGGTCTCTAGTCCTGGACAGCCAGGTGAGGCAGCCCAGATGCCGCCCGCTTTTGAATCGATGGTTCGATGAACGTGGTCCGTGCCAATCGTATCGACCTCGCCATTCAGCACGGCGTGCCAGAGACGCTCCCTGTCTGTCGCCTCCCTGAGCGGCGGATTGATTTTTCCGGTGTCGCCGCCAGCCCAATCGACGTCATGGGTCAGGTAATGCGGGCAGGTTTCAATATAGACGTTCGTTCCTGTAGCCCGGTGGCGAAGGGCCGCCTCCAGCGCCTCTGCAGATGAGGTATGGACGATGTACAGCGGTGCGCCGGCTTGATGGGCGATCAGTGCGGCGCGTTGAACGGCGTCGGCTTCGACAAAGGGTGGCCGTGAGCGGTTCCAGGTGCGCAGGCCGCCCTTGCCATCAGGATCCTCCTGCTTCACGCGCTCCCTCAGAACCCAAGCCAGTTCGATCGTCTCAGGATGCGGGCAGACCATTCCGCCATTCGCGGCCGCGGCCTCGCAGAGCCGAAGCAGGAAACCGTCGTCGATGTCCGGCAAGCCGAGACGGGCGCCTTCGCCGCCTCGGTTATTCATGAAGATCTTGAAGCTAGGAGCGCCGAACTCCTTGGCGTAGCGCGGCGCACCTGCGAGTTGGGCTTCGGTGGAAATGATGCAGTGATAGCCAAAATCGATCCGGGCTCCAGCCGCGGTAATGTCCACAACCTGCTGGAATATGTCCTCGAACGGCTCGCTAGCCATCAGATAGGGAATGAAAGTTGTAATGCCGCCGGCTGCGGCCGCCGCTGTCTCGCGGTCTGCATCTGCCGCCTCGCGCGGTCGGGAAATGTCTTTGCCATGCCCAAGATGAAGGTGGGCATCGATGGCACCTGGCAGGATCGTCAGGCCTCTCGCCTGATGCTCGGTTCCGGCAATCGCACTCTCTCCTGGCGCCAACAGGCCTGCGATGCGGCCGTCCCGGATACCAATATCGCAGGCGGTCACGCCGATGCCCGGCAATACGGCCTCGCCTCCACGAATGATGAGATCGAAACTGCCCATTGTCTGTCCTTCGGCTCTTGGGGCTACCCCGCCTCCGCATCCGGCGGCCGCGGTCGGGCCTGCTTCAGGCGATCGAGCCCAGCGCTTCCATCGCGTCAAGGGTCGGCATCACATCGGCATATTTCGACGCCATGTCGAACAGGTTCACCGCATGCGAGGTGGCAGAGCGATCGTAGACAGCATCCTCTGGGACGAGGACCCGGAAATTGTAGGCGAAGGCATCCACGACGCTACCGCGCACGCAGCCGCTGGTGCTGCAGCCCGTGACGACGAGCGTGTCGGCGCCGAGGTTGATGAGATAGCTCGCAAGCGGCGTGCCGAAGAACGCGCTGGGATGTTTCTTGGGCAACAGAATGTCGCCTTCGACGGGCGCGATGGGCTCCACAAAGTCGTAGCCATTCGCCGCGACATTCATGATGGCAGGCACTTTGTCGGACAGGCGCCCCGCATCAAAGGCAAGCTTGGGAGCCACGTAGGGATAGAGTACTGGCCACCCACGCTTGCGGAAGAGGGCGAGCAACAATGTGATGTTGCCGACGGCCTTCCATGCAACGTCGCCGCAGGATGTCGGGTACTCCTTGATGGCCTCCCAAAACGGCATCGGCCGCGAGCCGACAGTCCGATACTGGACATCAATTATCAGGAGGGCCGGGCGGCTGCCAATGCCGGTTGTTCGTCCGAACCCGGCGGCGTTGTAGGCCCGCTGTTCTTCCTCAGAGATGATTCCGTCCCATGGGAACGCCATTGTCCTCTCCTTCATGTGCTAACCCGATAGCGCGCCTCAATCGCGTCCCAATGGTTCTTGGCAACGGAGCGCTGGCGTTCCTCGAAGGTCGCCAAACGATCCGCGACTGTGGCGAGGTTGCCCTCGCGCTTCAGTGTTTCAAGCACCTCGTAGGAGGCCCGCAGAGCGGCCTGTAGGGCGGCATTGGCGTAGAGCACGACGGAGAATCCCATCTCGGCGAGCTTCTCGCGTCCCGGATCAGGCGTGCGTCCGCCGAAGACGATATTCGCCACTTGCGGTGCCGAGAGCGAGGCAGAGATACGCTTCAGCT
>CALRRR020000019.1:0-86439 GCA_943370645.1 Hydrogenophaga intermedia
GGCATGGCCTATCAACGCCGCTCCCCTCCGCGCGCGCTCCGCAATACAGAAATGGCGCTGCTCCTGCAGCTGGCTGACGGGCCGAAAGCTGTTGCAGACGGACCACTTGGCCGCTGCCTGAAGCGCGGCTGGTGTCGTCTTGCAGGTCCTATGCCTAACAGTTGGAAGGATGTCGGGCGCGAGAATGGTGAAGCTCCTTGCTTTGAGCTGACGGAAGCCGGGCGCGCGATCCTTGAACAGGGTGCAGCGCGCTAGGCAGCTTCATGCCTTCATGAAGGCCGTTCTGTCCTTTGTGGCGACTAGTCAAAGCCAGCCGTTCTTTGTCCCTTCAAAACTCGGGGCATCCCGAGCCAGAGATTCGCAAGGCGAAAATCAGAAGAGCCATACAAATCAGAGGCCCTGAAGCAACATTCTGCCGATGCTGGTCTTGTTGCCCGGTTATCTGGCAAAGAAGTTCAATCGCGCTCTGCATCGAGAATTTTGCGCAAAGCGGCGAGCCGCGGGATGAGCTCCGAGATCTCTCCTGGATCGCATTTCAGGAGCAGGTCGTTCGCCCAGGGGCCTGTCGCGGAAATGCAGGCCTCACGCATCGCGCGGCCCGCTTCTGTGATGTGAACGATTTTCGAACGGCCATCCCGGGGATCCGAATGGATGAGGACCAGACCTTTCTGCTCCAATCGTTGCAGGGTGCTGGTCATTGTGCCCTTCGTCACCTGAAAGGCGCGTGCGAGTGTGGCGGGAGATCTCCCGTCCGACACACGCACGCAATGGTTCAGCACCGTGAACTGCGCGAGAGTCATTCCAGCCGGCATCAGGCGCTCGAACTGCGTCTGCGACAGCTGCGCAAGGATGCCAATTTCGGTGAAGAATGCGAAGAAGGCATCCGGATTGGTCATGCGCGGATCAGCTTTGCCTCCAAGGGCCAACGTGGTGTTGGCGCAACTGGATCTGCGTAGCCGAGGCGAGCAAGCATTTGAAGCGTCTCGCCCGTTTCGACCCTGCATAACTGCCGCGCCTCGACAAAATGAGGCGCCATTTCCGGATATTCCTGTAAAGCTTGGCTGATGGGGTGCAGTCCAAGCCCAAGGCGTGTGGTGAGAAGATTGAGCCTCAGATAGCTCCTGCCCGCCGCGAGCTGGTGCGCGCGGCTGTTTCCGAGCCCCGTCAGCCAGACAAAACTCGGCGTCTGCGCAAAAATCTGCCGGTAGCGCGCGATCTGGCGGTTTGTTGTATCGGACTGGACGTCCATCGCCTGCGCGCGCACCTTGTCAGTGCCCAAGAGGCTCAGAGCCTCGAACAGCGGGCCGCGCAGGGATATTCCATCCGGATTTGCATCGATCTCGCTTGCGCCGACGCGCAACACATCAATGCTCTCGCGCAAGGTGCGGGGCGTGCGCATTTCACGCTCGAAGGCAACCGAGGCCATCCCGATCAGGGCCTTCACCTCACTGCCTGTTCTTGTGTAATCGATGCGGATGAGATCTGACCCTGCGGCCTGGAGCGCAGCGAAGCTTTCAGGCGGAACCGGGCGCGTCAGATCGAATGGGATCTTGGCCGAACGTCGATCGCGGATGAAACCCGCCAATGGATCAGCGGCCAATCCCGGCTCGGCGACAAAGCGCAAACGCGCAACGGCGCGGGCATCCAGCCGTTCTTCTCCCGCGCCTTCCGGAAACGCCTCGACCTCAACCTTCAGGCCGCGACGCGATGCAGCGATACCCGCAAGCTCAATAAAGCAGCCAAAGCCAATGACGATCTGCCGATCAAAGGGGTCAGTGTGCGGCAACCGGCGTGCCAGATCGCAGGAGATCTCCGCCTGATCGGTGCCGATAAGCCGGATCAGCCAAGGCTGCATATTGTGCGGATTGGGCGCCAGGATGGCGTGACGGAATGCATCCAGCCGCGGGTCGAGCTCAGCTCCGCCGGCTTGTGCCCAAGGCCGATCAGCCTTTTGCGGAACGCGTGTCACACGCCAAGCGGTGCCAGCGCCGACCAGCGCGAGCGTTCCGCCCACGCCAAGAATGAGATTGCGACGATTGATCAAAATCCTCTCCTTTAGTTTGATATCAAACTTTATTAGTTTGATATCAAACTTTACGACCACGCACAAGTGCGTTGGAGATGCACCCTGGAAGGTTCCTTTCGGTTCAGTGCGAAAGTCTGGCCGAATGGGTCCGGCCTCGACTCATTGCTGCCCGACAGCCGCACTGCAGGCGAGGACGAACGCTTTTCGCACCACCAAAAGCGATGGCAGCTTAGCGCCCCCCTTGCAGTCGTTCGGGCGGTCCGCGGACGATCCGAAGAGCGGACATGCATTTTAATCGCGAGACGGATGATCTCGCTTCATGACCCGGAACGGCAACCAGCGCGCCGGGCCATGCGTAGAGAATGCGCTTGCGCCGTTGTTCCCACAACCCGGTTTGTCCTCACGCCATGATCCGCTTGTCCCGCCTATTCCCTCTGATGCTCGCCAGCCTGGCGCTCGCTGCACCGCTTTCCGCCCAGACCTCTGACCGCGTTCAGATCGATAACTTTGCGATTGATCGCACGGAAGTGACGATCGGGCAGTTCCGGGCCGTCGCGCGCGCCACCAACCTCACCACCGCCGCCGAGCGGGAGGGTGGCGGCTTCGAATTTGCCGGTGGCTGGACGCGTCGCGCCGGCTGGACCTACGCCAGACCGCAAGGCCAGTCCGGCACCGATAGCGAGCCGGCGACGCATGTGACCTGGCATGAGGCAGCGCGTTACTGCGCGCATCTCGGCGGCCGCCTGCCGACCTTCGCCGAGTGGAAGCACGCGGCCTATACCGAAGCGCGCAACGCACCCGCCGACGGCTTCGTGAAAGGCCGGACCTATGGCTATCCCGTGGGTGACGATCCTGCCGGCATGAACAACAATCGTCGGGCGCATGTTGCTGTCGGCACGACGAAACGCGGCGTGAATGGCCTGTTCGACATGGGTGCCAATGTCTGGGAATGGATCGCCGATCGGCGTGGGGCCGATGCACTCACCGCCGGAGGCTCTTGGTGGTATGGTCCGGCTCAGGCGCGGGCCGATGGCGCGCAATGGAAAGCGGCGGATTTCTACGCTGTCTATATCGGCCTCCGCTGCGCTTACGATATCGCAGGCTGAGGCTCGGTTTGCCGAGCGCGTATGATATAACCGATAACCCAAGCAACATGCATGGCCGAGGGAATCCATCGGCTATTCACTTGGCGATAGTCGGAGAAAACGTCGCGCCACGGCATGGGCGCGAATGGCAGCTCGGCGAGTTGGCGGATGAGCTCACCCCGCTTCAGAGTCGCACTCGGCGTCGAGCGTGCCACAGGGATGATGCCGAGTGCAGTCACATTCAACCGTCCAGCGGCGCCCTCAAGCGCATCGATGACGCTCATGTAGCCGAGCGGCAGGTGCCGGGCGTTCCACGTGAAGACACAGGACCTGATCGACATGGTCTGGCGGGCGGTGAATGTGAGCCAGAGCCGAGAATTCCAGCTGATCCGCATGGAACTGCGCTGCGAAAGCCCGACCGCATCGAAGGCTCAGCGTGGATCAGCGCCAAGGCGCAGCGCGAGATCTGAGACCACCGGCGGCAGACGTCTCAGGATGTCTGAACTAGCTCAGTCATGGTGTGTGCTGTGTCCTATGCGAGCGGCCGGTCTCATTGCCGGGGGCTCGCCATCTTTTCAGCGCTGAGATCATTCGGCAGCAGAGGTCGATCACGTCGAAACGCATGCAGTGCGCAGGTGATCAGCAGCGCGATGCCGGCAACAGGAAGCGCAATGTCCTCCGGGATGCCGAGTTGCCATGCCGCAGCGATACCAATCAGCGACCACAGGAATGGAATGATTGCGAGCCACGCCACCCAGAAGCCACGTGCCATCAACAGCAGGCCAAGCGTGAAGATCGTCGTCGGGCAAGGCGCCACCCCGAAGATCGGCGCTTGCATTAGGCCATGGCCCGCCCAGATGCCGATGAGCGGATAGATCGCCATCGCATAGGTGACGAAGCCCACCCCCAAGGCTGTCTGCCCGTCGCGCCCGGTCTCAAAGCGCAAGCCCGTCGGTGACATGGCGCTTGCGCAAAACAGGATGGCCTGCGCGATGAAAAGTGCCGCAAACAGGGGCGCGGCCGGGTTGATGCTGGCAAAGAACAGGGCGTGATATCCCACCCCATTCACTGACCACAGGAGAGCGAGGATGGCCGGCACCAACTGTCCCGCAATCGGCCACTTTCGCCAGAGGGCGATCACCACGACCAGCCCGAGCCCGAAGGTGACGATCTGCAAAGGCCAGATGGCAGCATTGTACGCAGCGAAGACACCCAGAAACTGCGCGATGGTGAAGGGTAACGTCATGCCAGCACTGCTTCAACCGGCCGGCGTGCGGAGTATGGCAATGCAGGGCCATAGCCGAAGCGCATCACGATATCTGGCCGGCGTCCAGTCCGCCCGATCAGGCTCGCCAGTTCCTGCCGAAGCGTCGGAACTTCGACGGGTTGGTTGATGAAGGCGTGCTTCATGCCAAGCGCGGTCGCCTTAAGCGCAAATCGCTGGCAGGCGCGTCCCGCGAGGACCCAATGCTCGGGATCATCTTTTTCAGCGACAAAGATCGCGACGCCGGCCGAAGACGCGATTTGGCGCGCATACTTGTCGTTTTCGGCTGCAGCGCTGAAAAAGGTGTCGATCGCGAGCGAACCTAAACAGGTTGGAAGCACGGGATTGCCGCTCGCCACGCTGAACAATCCATCACCGGCCGCGAGAGCCTGCCGGGGGTTGAAGCGCAGCCAGGCCTTGAGTTCGCGCAGAAAGGCGGGATCGGCAATCTGTGCGCTATTGCCGGAAACAACCAGATCACGCATCTGGTCGATTCGAGGCCGGTCCGTGATCAGGACGAGATCGACGCTCGGAACCGCGTTAGCCGCCGAACGCAACGCTTCCAGATCACTGGCACTCACCACTCGACCGTCAAACTCTCCGCGCGTGGATTGCCGCTGCGGGATGGCTTCAAACAGCTCCGATGGCAGGCGCTTCCCTGTTCCGAAGGCGAACCCGACAACACCATCCCGATCAGGATCGAAGCTAAGCTCGCCTGCCTGTCCGCGAGCAGCAGCCGCGATCAAGAGATTTTCCGCCGCGCATCCGAGACTGGCGAAGAGATGATGGTTGTCGGGATCGACTGCAGCCAGTCGCCTGCCGAGATCGGGCCTGATCTCGATGCCACCAGCGACGAGGCTGAAGCGCCAGGGTTGCGAGTTATGGCTGTTCGCTGCGAGGGTTGCGAAGCGGATGAGGTCGCGCGCGTCCGGCGTTTCGTTAAGGATTGAACGGAATTCGCGCACGACGGCATTGTACTCCGCCATGCCCGCTATTCGACTAGCCAAAAGTGAGGTGGCACTGGCTCCCGCCAATGCCAAACCGGCACCACCAATGAGCAATCTTCGCCTGTCAATCATGCGTCACCCTTTTCCAAACCGATTGGTGCGCAATGATCCGTCAGGCTTGGACACGGCTTTCGGAAATTTGGCCGGCGGGCATTTGACGTGCCAGAAGGGCTGAACCAAGTGCGAGCCAGCTCGCGCCTGTGAACAGGAGATCAATGCTGAGAACGGTGCCAAGCACATAAAGACCTGACATAGGCCATTGCGAGAGAACCGTGATACCGAGCAGTGCTGTGATCATCGCTGACAGAACGACCCATCCCCATGCAGTCCGGGATCGCATCTGGAAGGCAATGACAAGGCGAACAATCCCGCTGGCGACCAGCGCAATGCCCAGAAGCAATGTCAGGCCAGTGGCCGCGAGCAAGGGATTGGAAGAGGTCAGAAGTCCGGCCGCAGAATAGAAAACTCCGCTCAGAAACCAAGTAAACCCGGTCCAGAATGTCTTTGACTGAAACGCCATCACTATCTGCGCGACGCCAGCGATTATCATGCTGATCGCAACGAAATAAACTGATGCAATCGTCGCCGTCACCACGCTTGCCAAAGCAAAGGCGCCGAGCACCGCGAGCAAGATACCGAAGGCGATGATCCAGCCTGCTTTCAACTGAGAGATATCCGAAAGGGTATCCTGATCGCGCAAGCGCAGGCTTGCCTGTTCCGTCGTGGTGTCCATCGCTTCGATCCTTTTGTGAGAGGCGTGCGAACTCTGAAACCGATCATGCCTGCCTTTGGTTCCGCTCGACCGACAGACACCACCTTTAATGGGCCGTGCACCTCGGCGATCCGAAGGTTGTGACAGGCGAAATTTCGACCTGATCGAACCGAATGGGGATAGCCCCTCCGATCCCTGCTCAAGTTTGACAAGCATGAGTGATTGGTATCAGCCCTTGGGAGGTGTCTTTGCCATTTCCTTGTCCCAGGTGCTTTTGGCCGCCTGCTTCGCAGCACGCGTGGACGCAGCAACGGCTTTGGCAGCTTTTGACATCGCGTCGCTTGCAGCACCGGCGGCCCTTTTAGCTTCGACCGTATCCGCCTTGATGGCCGCCTCGACAGATGCGTTGGCCGTTGCGACAGCATTCCCCGCCGCTGAAACCGCGTCTTGTGCTGCGGTCTCAGCCTTTGTCATCATGCGATCAGCGGAGGTCAGAACGGCCTTGTTGGCCAGAAGGATCTTCTCCTGAGCACGTTTGGCTGCGCTTTCCGCATCAAGGGCTAGCCGTTGCGCGGCTTCTGCGGTTTTGCGCGAAACACTTCTGGCCGCTGCCTTTGCTGCGGTCAGGGCCAACTTCGATGCTGCGAGGGCTTCAGAGGCGGCTTTATTGGCATCGCGGGCCGCATCCTGCCGCAGCATTCGCGCAGCATCCATGGTTGAAGGAGCAGGTTTTGGTAAAGGAGTTGTCTGGGCAGGCGCCGCTGTCTGGGCTTGAACCTGAGAAGCAAGCGGCAGCAGAAATGATGCTGCCAGCAGCCAATTGCGAAGCTTCATGGTCGAATTCCTTATGAGATAGGTCCAGACCTAGAAGGGTAGGGTCCGAAACAAGGGGAGAAAATTTCGCTTAACGGCCGTCAGGCGGCCTTGTGCGCTGAGGCAACTTTGACGTCAGCATGGGCGAGCTTTGCGGCGAGTGCGGCCGCCTCGGCAGCACTGACGCTGGCAATTGCGACCTCGGACGCGGCTTTCGCATAGTGATCAGCACGATCAGCGCGCGCTTTAAGCATGCTCACATCGAGTTTGGTCTTCCATCCCTGAATCGTTTCGATGGAATCGTCTCGCCATTTCTGGACAACGGATGCCGACGCTTCCACGGAGGCCTTTGCCTTGTCGGCCCTCGCTTCCAGCAAATCGATTTGGCGACGGACTTCCTGACCGGCATGCTCAAGACCTGTATCGGCCTTGGCATTCAGCGCGGCGATGCGGTCCTGAAGGTCTTTGACATGCGCCTGAAGGCTCAGATTAAAAGTCGTGATCGCGTCAGTCATGCCGGGTTTCCCTCTTGAATCGCCTCGGCATCGACGACGGAAAGTCGCGAGGCCGGGAGGCGTCATCATTCATGGTCAGGCAGTGGCCGCCAGCGCCGGAATGTACTCATTGCAGTGAGGGGCTTGTCGGAACCAGGTCGTTAGCAAGCAAGCCATCATGATATCGAAGCCTCGGCGATCCGTTTTGCCAACGGACAGACAAGCCTATTCGTAAGGATCATTGACGTCGCGGGTTCTCGAATTACTGGCTATGCTTGGGAACCGAGGCGACCCGGAATGCTGGTTTCTCAAAGCGGCAAGATGCTTGCTGCCACTTTGTGCCCTCATGTCAGCCTTTGGGAAACACGCGGGTACTAGCCTGAATCAGTCATTTCTAAAGCTGTCCGACCGTCGAAAGACCATCTCGCCCGGAGGCAAACACTCTCACTCGCCGGCCACGGCTCGATACCCCACACCTGGCTCTGTCAGGATCAGTCTTGGAGATGTCGGTTCCGCTTCGATCTTCTGACGCAACTGACCGATGAAGACACGCAGATACGGAGTATCCTCGACATGGGCGGGGCCCCAGAGGCTCTGCAGGATATGGCGGTGGGTCAGCACCTTGCCCGCATTTCGGGCGAGCAGCACGAGGAGGTCGAATTCCTTCGGCGTGAGGCGGATCGCATTGCCTGCCCGCTCCACCCGATGCGCCTCGTCATCGATTGTGAGATCGCCCAATGTCAGCTTGTGCGTTTGCGCCGCAATGGCGCGATTGGCCCGCAAGCAGACGCGGATGCGCGCGAGCAATTCGCCGATTCCGAATGGCTTGGCGACAAAGTCGTCAGCTCCCAGATCAAGTGCTGCGATCTTCTCTGCCTCTTGATCGCGGGCCGAAAGCACGATGATCGGTGTCTGCGAGGTCTGCCGGATCTGACCGATCACGGCCTTGCCATCGAGATCAGGCAAGCCGAGATCAAGCACGATGATGTCCGGCTTATGCGCGCTGAACGCCGCGAGGCCAACCGCAGCGGTTTCGGCATGCAGCAGATGATAGCCGGCCGCCGCCAGCGAATGCTTCAGGAACCGGTGGATCTGCGGTTCATCGTCGATGATCAGGATCACGATCCGGGATTTCACGCAGAACGTCCCTCCGGGAGCGGAAAGGCCAGCCAGAACCGCGCACCGCCTTTCGGAGTCAGCGGGCTCTCGACCCCAAGGCTGCCGCCCAAGGCGTGGACGATGCCCTTCGTGATGGCAAGGCCGAGCCCGGTTCCATTCGCTGCGCCAGTCTCCCCACGCTGGAAGGGCTCAAAGATGCGATGCTGGTCGTCAACGGGTATGCCAGGCCCCTCATCCTCAACAGAGAACCGCAGCGCGTTCTTCTGTTGCCGGAGAGCCACGGTGATCGTCGTTCCCTCTGGTGCAATGCCGTTCGCATTGTCGATACAGTTGAACAAGGCTTGCTCTAATAGCGAGGCGTCCGTGCGGAACAGTGGCAAGTCGGGGTCAATGGGCGTGATGATGATCCGTCCGGAAGGTACCCGCCTGATCCGCGCCACTGCGGCGTCGAGAATGTCGCGCGGATCGACCCAGTCCAGCCGCAGGTCGAGCCCGGCCTGAAGGCGGGTCATATGTAGGAGATCTCCAACATAGGCATTCAGGCGGCGCGCATCCTCCTCGATCGCCGCGAGAAGATCATTGCGGGCTGCCTCCGGAAGGGCCGAGGCCAGTTCCCGCAAAGTCGTGACCGAGCCGAGGATCGTGGCCAGTGGCGTCTTGAGGTCATGCGAAAGCGAGGAGAGAAGCGCCGACCGGATGCTCTCCCGTTCGGCCTGCATGCGCGCTTCTCCGGCGATGCGGCCCAGCCGCAAGCGGTGGATCCCCGCGCCAGTCTGTTCAATGGCCGACATCACGGCTCTGCCGAGGTCCGGCGACGGGCCTGATCGAAACACCCCGGCGACAAGCGGAGCATCGGGGTCGTTGACGAGCGGATAGAAACTGTATCGGCCGTCTGACCAGCCCGAAGCTGTGGCAACCTGCGGCGTGCCATGGCGCAGCACGCGGTCGGCGGCTTGCAGATCATCCGGGCTCATTGGCGGATCGGCAGACAGATTGTGATCGACAATCAGCGCCGGTCGCCCCGTCAGGACGTGGAGACAATGCAACAGGGCCTGCCGCGCCTCATCCTCGGAAGCTACGGCACCGAGCGTGCTCGAGAGCTGCGAGAGATGCTCGAGAAGCCGGGCGCGCTCTTCAGCAGCCGTCGCCTGTTCGCGCAAGCGCCCGGCCAGCGTGCCGGTGAGCCCAGCGACGAGGACGAACACGCTGAGGGAGAGAAAGTCCTCGGCCAGCGCCACGCGGAAGGTCAGCACTGGTTCGACGAAAAAGAAGTTAAGGGCGAGAAATGCCAAACCGGATGCTGCGATCCCGGTCCATAATCCGAAAAACACCGCGCTGAACAGCACGGCCACCAGAAAGACAAGGGCAATGCTGCCCGGCGGCGTCAGCGGGCGCAAAACAGCCGCCGCGAGGCCTGCAAGCAGCACGATCAACATAGATGCGACGAGGGCCCGGGCGCCGGGAATACGCGAGGGAGCGGGCAAGGCCGGTTCGGACATAGGCATCATCTGGCTGCAGATGCCGACCCATGTCCATGATCTTTATGGTTTCCTTATGCGTGGGTCCGGAAAACCCTGTCGCATCCTTACGGCGCCACGCGGCATATCCGGAGCCTGATTACTTTTCGATCCAGAGATGGGGACTGACATGCAGTTGGCAAACGCCGACACGGCGACGCGCGTGACCGAACATGGCAAGAAGCCCGGCTTCTGGGCACTCACACTGGGTTCCATTGGTGTTGTCTACGGCGACATCGGCACATCGCCGCTCTATGCGTTTCGCGAGGCGATGGTCGCGGCCGGGGCATCCCATGGCGGCGTGCAGCGCGATGACGTGCTGGGTGTTCTGTCGCTGATCATCTGGGCACTGATCATCATCGTTACGCTGAAATATGTCCTGATCCTGCTGCGGGCCGACAACCAGGGCGAAGGCGGAACACTGACGCTTCTGGCGCTGGCGCAGCGCGCAATGGGGCGTTCTACGCCGGCCGTGCTGGCGCTGGGTATGGTGGGCGCGGCGTTGTTCTACGGTGACGCGCTGATCACGCCGGCCATCTCCGTGCTCTCGGCTGTCGAAGGCCTGAAGCTCGTCACCAAGCAATTCGAGCCTTATGTGCTCGTGATCACCATTGGCATCATCCTGGGCCTCTTTATGGTGCAGTTCAGGGGGACTGCCGCCGTTGCCGGCTGGTTCGGACCGATCACTCTAGCCTGGTTTATCGTAATGGCACTGGGTGGTCTTTCGCACCTCGTGAATGACCTAAGTGTCCTGGAATCGCTTAATCCGGGCCATGCCCTGCACTTCGTGATGAACAATGGCACGTTGGGGCTGATTGCACTCGGCGCGGTCTTCCTCGCGGTGACGGGTGCCGAAGCGCTCTATGCGGATCTCGGGCACTTCGGGCGCAAGCCGATCCAGTTCGCCTGGATGTTTGCGGCATTTCCCGCTCTTGCACTGAACTACCTTGGGCAGGGTGCGCTTCTTCTGGCTGATCCCAAGGCGATCGAGAACCCGTTCTTCCTGCTTTTCCCGAGCTGGGCGCTGCTGCCTGTTGTGGTGCTCGCAACCTGTGCCACGATCATCGCGAGTCAGGCCGTCATCACCGGGGCGTATTCGCTCACCAAACAGGCCATTCAGCTGAAGCTGCTGCCGCGCATGCGCATGCAGCACACCTCCGATACGCAGGAGGGGCAGATCTACATGCCGGGCGTGAATGTACTCCTCCTTCTGGGTGTGCTGGCGCTGGTGCTGGCCTTCGGCTCCTCGTCGAAGCTCGCCAATGCCTATGGCATCGCCGTCACCGGCACGATGGTGGCGACCGCTCTGCTCGCGCTGATCGTGGTGCACAAGCATTGGAACTGGCCGCTGCCGGCTGCGGTAGCGCTGATCGCGCCCTTTCTGCTCATCGAGCTCGTTTTCCTCGGAGCCAATCTCGTGAAGGTGCTCGAAGGAGGGTATGTTCCGCTCATTATCGCCGTGCTTGTCGTCTGCGTGATGTGGACATGGGTGCGCGGCGCGACTGTGCTTGCCCGCAAGGACATGCAATCCGAAATTCCTTTGGCGGACTTGCTGCGCTCGCTCGATCGCAAGATGCCGCCGATCATCCCCGGCACGGCGGTCTACCTCACGGCGCATCCGCAACTCGCGCCAGCCGCGCTGATGCACAGCCTGAAACACTTCAAATCCTTACATGAGCAGAACGTGATTCTGACCGTCATCACAGCTGATGTGCCGCGGATCAGGGATGAGGATCGGGTGGTCATGACGGATGTTTCCGATCGCTTCCGGCAGATCACGATGACCTTCGGCTACATGGAAGAACCGAATGTGCCGCGCGGTCTCGCGCTTTGCCGGAAACTGGGCTGGAAGTTCGACATCATGTCGACCTCTTTCCTTGTCTCGCGCCGCTCGCTGAGGCTCGCTGCCCATAGCGTGATGCCAAGCTGGCAGAGCCGGTTGTTCATCCTGCTCGCGCGCAACAGCGCCGCGGCGACCGATTACTTCCACATCCCGGCAGGCCGCGTGGTCGAGATTGGCACACAGGTGAACATCTGAAGCAACGAGACGGGATGTCGGCTTTTCCCGATCGTTCTTCGGCAAGCTGACATTCCGCTTTCGGCCCCGGTCCGGCCGGTCCGGCTGACGCCCTTTATTGGCTGGCATGCCAACACCTGAAGCCGACGGCTAGGGGCGCGTCAGGCTTCCGACGGCCTCGCCGGCACGCAGATCGGCTTGAGCGTTTCGCCGCGGCCGAACCGATCGAACATTGCCGGCAGCGCGTCGAGAGGGCCGACTTCGTCGACCAGCGATGCATAGCGTTTCATGTCGCGACGGAAGATGGCGAGGTTGTCGGCGACCTCGTTCAACGGAAAATAGAAGGAGCGCGCGATGAAGAAGTCTTTGCGGCGGATCGCGCGCGTCTCCTCGATGTCCCAGCGCGCGCTTTCGCCAAGGAAGACGCAGACGCCATGGGCCGCCGTGATCTCCAGAGCCTGCTGGCGTCCTGCATCTGAGCCCGAGCTCTCCAGTACGATGTCGTAGCGGCGGGCCGGATCGAGCGTCTCGGCCCCGAGGCCGAGCGCCGCCATGCGCCGGCGTTCGCCCGGTTCGCTCACGTAGACCTGCTCGTGCCCCATGTTCTGCGCGGCGAGGATGGCGCCGAGGCCGATAGGGCCGGCTCCCAGGACCGCGACCGAACCGGAAGGCGTCACGCGGTGGGCCAGCCTGAGCGCGTGCGCCGGCGTACCGACCACATCGAGCAGGAGCGGCGCAGTCTTGGCGTCAATGTCGTCAGGTATCGGGATCAGGCACTGCTCCGGAACGCTCAGCCGCTCAGCATAGCCGCCGTCCCGCTGCCAGCCGACTAGGGAAGCGTGGGTCAGACACAGATGGGTGTCGCCCCGTGCGCAGTCGTCGCAACGGCCGCAGAAGACCGGAATGTAGACCAGCGCCCGTTGCCCACGTCGCGGGCCGGAGGCGACGCGGCCAACGATCTCGTGGCCGGGCGTCACGGGCCAGCCCTGCTTCCAGACACGAAGATCCGAGCCACAAAGCGCGCAGCCGAGCACATCGAGCAGAACCTCGCCCTCTCCGGCGCTCGGTTCGGCCCCCTGCCTGATCTCGATCCGTTGCTCGCCAAGGAAGACGGCATGGCGCATGGCGACGATCCTTTTCAGGTCATCCCTTCACCGCGCCGCCGGTCAGTCCGGCGATGAGCCAGCGCTGAACGATCAGGGCGAGGAGAAGGGGCGGCAAGGCGATGACGACCGAGGCGGCCATCAAGGCTCCCCAGGCGCTGACGCCCTCGCCGACGAAGTTGAAGGCGGCCACGATCATGGTCTTGGAGCGGAAGCCCGAGAGCACGAGCGCGAACAGGAAGTAGTTCCACGAGAAGACGAACGCAAGGATGGTCGCGACCACCATGCCTGGCTTCACCAGCGGCAGCGCGACATGTCTGAAAATGGCGAACGGGGTCGCCCCGTCCATTGTCGCGCTCTCGTGCAGTTCGCGTGGGATCGCGTCGAAATAGGGCAGCATGATCCAAACGATCATCGGCATGGTGATCACGCAGTGCGTGAGGATGAGAATTTCATGCCGCCCAATCAACCCTGCGGAGGCGAACATCACGTACCAGGGCAAAAGGAACAGCGTGCCCGGTGCCATGCGCGCGATCAGCACCGCCGAGGCCGGCCATGTCAGCCGTCTGTAGGAGACGGCGAAGGCCATCGGCACGCCAAGCAGCAGGCCAAGCAGGGTCGATCCCGCCGCGACGACCAGGCTGTTGACGCCGAAACTGAAGAAGGCATGGCGCTCAAACAGCTCGGCATAATTGGCGAGGGTCGGAGCAAAGATGAGCCTTGGTGGATAAGCTGTCACATCCTGCCCGGCCTTGAGGCTCGACAGGACGATCCAGAGGATGGGCGTTGCGATGACGACAACCGCTAGCGTCATCTGGGCAGCGAGACCCGGCGTTACCCGCGTGACGGCGTAGGGACCGGCGCTCATTGGGCAAGCCTCCGGCGCGCCAGCGTCAACAGGCCAACGATGACCATCACAGCAAGCAGCAGCACGACCATGATCGCGCTGGCCTTGCCCATGTCGAAGAACTCGAAGCCGCGCTTGTAAGCGTAGATATTGAGCGTGGTGGAGGCGTTGCCCGGCCCGCCTTGCGTCGTCACGTAGATGAGATCGAAGAAACGCAACAGGTCGACCGAACGCAGGATGGCAGCGGTGAGCAGCGTCGGCAGCAGCATCGGCAGAGTGAGGTGGAGGAAAGCCTGCGTCCGCGTCGCTCCGTCGATCCAGGCCGCCTCGTAAGGTTCATCAGGCAGGGTCTGCAGGCCGCCGAGCACGATGAGCGCAACGAAGGGCGACCATTGCCAGGTGTCGATCAGGGCGATGACCGGGATGACGAGATGCGGGCTGGCGAGCCAGTCGGAACGCGGCAGGCCGAGGGAGGTCAGCAGGTAGTTCGCCGGGCCGATCGAGGGATCGAGGATGACCAGCCACATCAGCCCCACGATCGCGCCAGGTAACACGAATGGCGAGATCAGCACGGTGCGCAGCGCCTTCCGGCCACGTATGCGGGCGTTGAGCAGAAGCCCGAGCCAAAGCCCGATCCCGAGTTGCGCGGCGAGGCAGACCAAATAGAGCGTCAACGAGATGCGCAGACCCTGCCAGAAGACGGGATCGCGCATCAACTCGAGGTAATTGCCGACGCCATGAAAGCGCGACTGCCGCCCGAATTGATAGTCGTGCAGCGACAGCCAAAGCGTGAACATTACCGGAAAGGCAATGAGCGCCGCTGCGAAGACGAGTCCCGGGACCATCAGCCAGGTGGCGGACAGGCCCGCCGACAGCCCCGGAACGCCGCGCTTCATTCTAAGGCCGCCTTCGTCAACGCCGTTCGCGCGCCAGAAGCGCGGTGGTGAGCTGGTTTATCTCGGCGCATGCCTGATCCACGTTCGCCTGGCCCAGGATCATCTTCTGGATGGCGTCGCCCAGAATGTCTCGCGCTTCAGGCTGCTGCTCCATTGGCGGTCCGACTTCCGACGTGCCGGTCTTCGCCATCTCGTCGAGCGCCTTCGCCCATTCGCCGCGTACCGCATGCTCGGCGAGCCAACGGGCGTATTCGGGACTGTTGGCGACGGAGACTCGGGGGGGTGCGATGCCCTGTAGCGCCAGATGTGCCTGCATCTCCTTCGATGTCGCCCACTGCGCGAACAGCCAGGCCGGCTCCACATTGCGCGAGAAGCCGGAGACGGAGAGCCCCCAGCCGATGACGGTCGGGCGCGCGCCGCCGGGCCCGGGCGGCAGTAGCCTCACCGCGGTGTCTGCAAGCCGCCCCTGGAAGCCCATGATCGGGCCGAACTCGTTGGACGATTCGAACGCCATCGCGGCGCGGCCCTGCCCGTAAAGCTCGCGGATCTGTAGGAAGGAGACGTTCGTCACGCCAGGTGGGCCGTGATCTTTCAGCAGGTTGGCGTACATCTCCAGCGCCGCCTTGTTCGGCGCCGCGCACATGTTGGGCTGACGCTGCTCATTGAAGTAACGCCCGCCCATGTTGTGCAGGAAGTTTGAGAAGGTGTAGGCAATCGCTCCCTTGGCCCCGCGACTGGCGATCGGAATGATGCTGGAGTCGCATGCCTTCAACGCGGCGGCCGCGCGCGGTAGGTCTGCCATGCTGGCCGGCATCGCAACGCGGCAGCGCTCGAAGATGTCCTTGCGCAGATACAGGACCGGCCCCTCGATGTTGAGCGGCACGCCAGTGAGCTTTCCGCCGAAGGTTTCGCCGTCCAAGAGGCCTTTTGAGAAATCCGCCATGTCGAAGGTCGGACCTGTAGCCGACCGGGAGGCCGCGAGCGGGCCGAGATCGGCATACCAGCCGGCATTGGCGAACTGCAGGCCCTCGCGCGACTTCAGCGACATGAAGAGGTCGACGTCGGCGCTTCGGCCCTGCAGTACGGTCACCAGGCGCTGGCGCATTTGCGCTTCCTGGAACGAGTCGACCTGAATGCGTATGCCCGTCTGCTGTTCGAACTCGGCCCGGCGCGCCAGCACTGCGTTCGCCCAGGGGTGGTTCGACGAGAGGAAATTGATGGTCTTGCCCTGATGGGCACGCCAGTTGAATTCCTGTGCTGAGGCTGGCTGTCCGCCGGTCAGCGCCGCGGTCGAAACGGCCAAGACGGCCGCCATTCTCTTGAACATCGTTCGCTCCCTGTCCGCGCCCTTTTCCTGTAAGCGCTTACTTGCAAGCTGTCAGATGACTATGCGATCGTCAAGCCCACCGGCTAGAAGAGCGGAATGGACAACGCAAGAACACGCAATCGCAAGGCGCATGGGCGGGTGACGCTGGCGGATGTGGCGCGCCGTGCAGGCGTTTCTACCGCCTCGGTCTCGCGCGCGCTCAATGCACCAGCCACCGTGAACGCCGACATCTGCCAACGCGTGCGCCAAGCGGCGGATGCACTCGGCTACAGACCTAACGCGGCGGCGCGGACGCTGGCTGGCAACCGCTCCCGGACGATCGGCATCATCGTACCCACGATTGCCAACTCAATCTTCGCCCCCGGCGTCCAGGCCATCGAGGAGACTCTGGAGGCTGGCGGCTACGGTCTCGTCATCGCCACCTGCCGCTACGACGCAGATCGGGCGCTCACTCAAGCTCAACGGCTGGTTGCGCGCGGGGTGGATGGGCTGATCCTGGTGGGGACAAGCCATAGGCCCGAGTTGCGCGCATTGCTGCAGAGAACAGGCCTGCCAGCCGTCATCCAAGGAGCGTTTGATCCCGCCAGCGCCATTCCCTGCATCGGCTTCGACAACCGCAAGGCCATGGCGCTGATGGCGCGCCATGTACTCGGACTGGGACACCGGCACCTCGGCGTCCTATCCGGATTCAGCCGCGGCAACGATCGAGTCAGGGAACGCGTCGCTGCGATCCGGCAAGAGGCCGCTGCCGTTGGAATCGAGGCCGACGGCGTCCCGGTGGTCGAATGCCGCTATGACGTGGCCGAGGCGCGGGTGGCGGCGGCCAGGCTCCTTTCGGTCTGTCCGCGTCCGACCGCGATCTTGTGCATCAACGACATCCTCGCGATCGGGGCCGTGCTCGCCGCGCACGACGCCGGGCTGTCCGTCCCAGGCGACATCGCCGTGACAGGGTTCGACGATTTCGATGTCGCCGCGATCTTCGATCCGCCGATCACTACGATCCGCGTGCCGGTCGTCGAGATGGGCCGCAAGGTCGCGCGCGCGCTGCTTGGCGCACTTCAGGACAGGCGCACAATCATTCCCGAGGGCCTGGATGTCGAACTTGTCGAACGCCTGAGTTGCGGCCGGGCAGGATCGACGGACCGCCCGCCACGCGCCCGATAGGCGCCCCCATTTCGGTCAATCGAGCCGAGTTCTGGTTTGCGCCCCCATCTCGGCCATTCGGGTGGTTGCTAGTTCTTCCCGAGAGCTGCCGTTCATTGGAGCGGACGAAGGCAATCAGCCGGGCTTGATCCTGCTGACCGCTTCGTTGAGATTGTCGTTCCTCGCGACTGTGAGGGGAAATCCTATCAGGGTAAAAATCTCTGATAGGAGTTCGACGCGCACCGCTGGCTGGTCGCCACTCGTTGCATTGTGAAATGTGAATAGTCCTTTGATCGCCGGTAGGACCGACATCGCGATGCCCTCGATCTGCGCATCGGTGGAGCCGATTTCCATCGACTGGAAGATCGCGCCCAACGCTGCTGCGAGCTTGCCGCGCAGAAGCACGCTTTCGTCGATGCTGCGCCCGGGTGCAGCGCAGCGCAGCGCGCGGACGAGTTCGGGATGTTCCGTGGCGAGTTGCGCTGGCGGCAGCGCGGCAAGGCGTTCGGCCTCTGCGCTTGCGCGAGCTGGCTTGCTGGCACCGCCCGAAGTATCAGCGAAGTAGTTTTCAATAGCGCCGCGGCGGAGGAAAAAGCAGCCAAGCTGTTCGAGGTCGTCAAGCAGCACGCCATATCTGGTGGCCAGCGCCGTCATCTTTTCACCGAGGTCACCGGTGAACGCTGAAGGCTGGGTGAGAAGTTGGGCCAATGCGCACCGCCGACGCCTAACATTCGGATCCTGCGTGTCTGAACAGTAAGGATAGGCCTCGATCGCCGCGTCAATTGCAGCGCCGTTCGTCTCGACTAGTCCCGCGAGTTCAGACCGCAGCTTGCCATCCAGGTCAATGAGCGAAGTATGCCCCCTAGCGTTGGCGATCGCGCTTGCCCCGTCGACATTACTGAAGTCGTTCACCAAGCTGTTGTCGTCAGCAAGGGCGTCGAGATCGGCAAGAACGGTGACCCGCATGCCGATTTTCGTCAAAAGCTTGCTTGCCTCGCGAAACTCGCCCTTGCCAAGCGCGGGGAGTATCTGGGTGTTGCGCGCCCCGATCTTCATGCCGAGGCGCTGGGCGGTCCGCGCCGCGACGATCTCGTCGCTGGGTCCTTCGACGAGGAGGACGCGTTCGGCAAACAGCGCCTGCCGGTGGGACAGGGTAGTGCGTGCGACAAAATGGGCGAGCTTCGACGATTGAAGCAGCCCATCGGCGGGATCGATCTGGCGGCAATCTGTGTCGCCACCGAAGAACACGATGCTGGGAAGGTCGGCAAGCGAGCGCAGAGGCAGGAACGAAGGTGAATGTGTCGAAATCACGATCCGCTTCTTGCCCTTATGCGCCCAGTCGCCGGCGACTGACTCCATTTCTTCGAAGATGAACGCCTGGAGCTGCGGATGCAGCGAGATTTCGGGCTCATCAACGATGAGAGTGCCGATCGTGTCGTCATAAATCGCGGCTAGGAGCGAAACGAGCTGCGTAATGCCGCTCGCCTCGAGCCCGGAGTGATAGCGAGCGTTGCCGGATATGGCAGAGAACGAGACTGAAAGACCATTCTGACTCCACTGAAAGTCTATCCCGCGCTCAAAGAGCTGCTGCAGACGCGTTTCGACTTTTATCCGCAAATCGGGACGCTGATCTAGGTTCATCAGGTCGCCCACGACGCTCTCAATCCGGTGCCAGTTGGAGCGGTAGCTGATGTGTCCGTAATGTGCCTCGCCGGCGCTCGAACCAATACCGGGTGAATCGATCGCCGCGCGGAAGTGCTCGATAGGGCCGGTACGCCCCGCCGGGAGGAAGCGGACATGGGCGTCCGCTTGTTTGATGTTTCACGTTGTCTCAGGATGTATCATTGCGCCTAACTAATTCATTGTATTGTTTACGTAATTTCGGTATTTCTGTTTTATCCTGTCTCGATCCGTCTCATCGCATCGCGCGTTTCGTGTGGGGCTGGATGTGGGGCTGGAAACGCGCTGGAGTGAGCAGATGCTTTCGGATGCGAAGGCGCGACAGATCGCGCCGGGCGGTAAATCTCTCGCAGCCGGCATGGTTCCCGGCCTCTACCTGCGACCGTCTTCGGCGCGCGGACAGGGCAGCTGGTTCTTGCGGTTCGTCTCGCCCGTTACGGGGCGGCGGCGGGATCTCGGCCTGGGTGCGTATCCCGAGGTCGGCATCGCGCAGGCCCGCAAGCTGGCGATGGAGGCCCGCAGTGCTATCGCCGATGGCCGCGATCCCATCGAGGCAAGACGCATGGAGGCCGCTGAAATCCGTGCAGTCGCAGCAGACCGGACGTTCCGCGAGGCGGCCCAGTCAGTGCATGCGGAACTGCGAGACGGATTCCGCAATGCCAAGCATGCGGCACAATGGATCAACACGCTGGAGGCTTTCGTCTTCCCGAAGATCGGCGATCGGAGCGTGTCGGGACTGCGGGCTGCGGACTTTGCCGGAGCCCTGCGGCCAATCTGGCTTGCAAAGCCTGAGACAGCATCTCGCGTGAAGCAGCGCTGCGATACTGTCATGAACTGGTGTGCCGCGCGCGACATCATTGTTGCGAGCCCGCTGAAGGTTGTGACGGCTCTGTTACCGGCACAGCCGGGCAAGCGTGAACGCGTGGAGCATCACCCCACGGTGCCATGGCGTGAGCTCCCAGCAGTGTGCAGGACCCTGTTCCGTGACAAGCCCGAAACAACCGGGCGGCTTCTGCTGGAGTTTGTCATCCTCACGGCCTGCCGGTCAGGCGAGGCGCGGGGGATGATCTGGAGCGAGATCGATCAGGCAAAGGCGATCTGGACGATCCCGGCTGGTCGCATGAAAGCCCGCCTCATTCACAGGGTGCCACTTGCTCCAAGGGTCCTCGAAATCCTGAGGTACATGGAAGCCCAGAGCGATGGCTCCCCGCTTGTATTCGTTTCCCGCCGCGGCACTGCCCTGAGTGACATGACATTGACCAAGATCCTGCGGGATGCCGCCATTGCCAGCGACACCGCCGGCCGCACGGCAACGGTCCACGGTTTTCGGTCCTCGTTCCGAGACTGGGCATCTGAACATGCCTATCCCCGCGACCTTGCGGAGCGGGCATTGGCTCACACCATCAAAGACGCAACCGAAGCAGCCTATCATCGCACGGATCTTCTCGACCAAAGGCGCAGCATGATGGACGCATGGGCCAAGTGGCTGGCTGCTTAAGACCGCGTCGGGAAACTGCGTCAAGGCCGGAATGCCCGGCTGAGGTCCGCTACGCGCCCTCATAGCGGCCGTTCTTGGCACCGTGCAGCGAGACCGAAAGCGGACATCGCGAGTGCAAAGCGGTGTGTTGCGATTGTGCCAAGTCCAGATGTTGGACCATCGCTCGAAACCTAACATTGATAGCTCGCATCACGCATTGCTTCGGAAGCATGCTTGTTCGACGCCGACCTGCCTAATCTAGCGCAGGTCACTCGGCTGGCACGTCCGCAGGCATCTTGGGCGGGTCGGCGCGTACGGCGACCCAACGGGTTCGCGGGACGAAGTCGCTAGGTTCGCCGTCCGCATAGCCGCTAGCTTCACGCGCTATCCGAGTTTTAGTAGGACCAGTCGCGGCGCTCGGCGGACTCATCCTCGCGCTTGGCGTCCCACTCGTAGCTGTCGGCCAGCTCGTCGAGTGCCTTTGCAGTGTGTGGGTGGTCGAAGACGACGGCCTTCGCCCAGGCGCGATACTGGGCCGCCAGTGCGCGTTCCTGCTCGCCGCCATCGCTTGGGAAACGGGTAGTGCCGCCCCGGCGATTGGCCTTGCCGACCCGAAAGCCCTCCAGCATCTGCTTGCTGCGGAAGAGATCGAGAGCGTCACGCACTGGCTCGGCGGGCCAATTCCCATCGGCGCCCATGGGCGCAGCTGAGAGCATGACGCCGATCTTGTATTCGGCAATGCCGGCGCGCCCGGCTGCCTCGGCCAGTATGCGCGCCTCCTTGATCCAAGCCTCCAGAACAACGCCGTCGATGGTGTGGCCGTCTCGGCGACCCGGGATATGATCCCAGAGGTCCAGCAGGCGGTAGGCTTGGCTCGCCACAGCGCGCGCCTGCTCGGGGTCTTCCGGCTCTGGGTCCACGACCCCACTGTCCTCGCTTGCCTTGTAGATGGCGGTGAGCATTTCAATGAAGAGCTTCGGCTGTTCGGCGAGCACGCTGAGCAGCACCTTGGCCGGGCGGCGGGAGTACTCCAGCACCCGTAGATAGTTCCACTCCAGCCTAGCCAGCGCGTTTCGATCGACGTCATTGCGGTCGTCAAGTTCGGAAAGGGCTTCAGCGACGTAGTGCTGGAACATGGTTGCCTCATTGCCGTCGCCCTCGTTCTCGAACGGTTGCTTGGCGGCCTGTTCCAGCACCTCCAGCAGGAGTGGCGTAGGCAGACCAACGCCCTTATCGCGGCGGCCCACGAGGGCCAGCGCATGGCGAGCGCGGCCGACGTCGATCAATTGACGAACGGCGTAGCCGACGGCGACGCTGTCTTCGTCCATCCAGAGCACTGGCGTGCGTTTCCAGTAGGTAGTTCCGATCTCTCCGCTGATGGCGGCAACCTGATCCCAAGTCCACTGCGAGGCTGGTAGCGCCAGGAGGATGGTGACCAGCGCGACCTCCCCCCAGGCTTCCCGTTGTGCGCGAGAGATCACATCGGCGGCCCATTGCTCCTTGCGGTCGCGGAACATCGAGATGATCAGGCCGTGGGCGACGTCGCGCTCGCGCGTGTCATTGCTGCGGACCGCCATCTCCAGCAGCGGGTCAAGCTCCGAAACATGGACCCCGGCGTCATAGAGCGCCTTGCCGATGTACCCTGCCGTCTGGACTAGTCGGGCGAGCGCCAGAATGGCTTTGGCGCCGCCCTCAGCGAACACGGACTTGGCCGCGATTTCACGAGCGGCTTCGACTTGCCGCTGTTCTGCCTTCCACCCCTCCGTGGTCGGCCTAGGCATGACCACGCCGTTTTCAAACAGCCAAGCCGAGCGCTCTAGCGGATCAATTGGCGCGAGCCGCTCGTAAATCGCCTCTAGTCGGTCAAGCACAGCCTCGTCCAGCGACCATTCAGCATCAGGATAGTGGCGGTGATGATGGAGTAGCCGGCGGAGCTTATCCCACAGGAAGTTGCGATCAGATAGGTCAACGATCTGCGGCTCGGCGGCGTCGAGTGCGGCCATCACTGACTGTAGACTGGGCGCCAGATCGTTTAGCTGTTCGATCAGAGACGCCCAACGCCTCGCGTCGACACCCACGTCTGCGATCAACCGCTCGGTGATTTTGGTGGTGCCGCGATGAACCAGACCCCACGTGACGACTTCGGGCTTGTCAACGGTGAAATCTCGCCAACGCGGCAGCGGCGAAGGGCTGACGCTATGATGCCCACTTGGCAGTACCTTCAGCATCAGCTTCCAAGCCGCGGCGGGCTCGCGTCGGCGGATGAGATCCAGCGCGCGCATACGCTGATCTTGAGTAGCATAAGTCTGGGGCCGCCACAGAATATGGATCTTCCGCAGGCTCTCTATTGGTCCGTTGACGTACTTGCGTGGTTTGGCGTCAATGGCGTCAAGGCGTGCTAGCACTTGGGTTACCCGCGCAATCCATTCGGGCGACCAAGCCAAGGCTTCAAGTGCCCACATCAGGTCCGACAGATGCTCGGAACCGAAGACGCCTCCGTCATCGTTGCCGAACAGGGCGCTAATCGGCGGATCTTTTTGGTCGAGGCTATCTTCCAACGCCCCGAGGAAGGCGCCCGGAGCCGCTTCCGCAAGCAGGCGGAAGTCGCCCGAAAGCGACCACCAGCGCCGCTCATCCGCGTGGCGTAGCAGCTTGCTAACGACCAGCTCGGCACGGCTGGGAGCATTGGAGACGGCGACCGCCTTGTCGCCCCACAGAGCCAGAAGAATAAGGGTCTGACCAACGCCGTGTCGTAGCAGCCCGGAGTTCTCGGGGTTGACGCCCCGGACTGCGGCCATCCAGCGATCATTGGGATCTATCTCGAAGCGCGGGTCAGCCGCGCCGAGGACAGCGTTCGCCATATCCTCAAATCGCCCAAGCATCGGCGCCGTCAGGTGATGAGCGAGCAGGAACCAGGCGTCGGAAGGCGAGGCTATTCGCCAAGCGTGGCCAATCTTCTGTATTGGACTGTCGTAGGCCCCGAGCAGGGGCGCCAGTTCAGCGATCACCGCGTCGTAGGGCTGGTCCACGAGATCGGCGAGCCGCGCCCGATCGCCATCGAAGGTTTCGTCCCATCCGCCGACGAGCATCGCCGCCAGCAGGCCTTTTGGGGGCGCGCCCTCGGCCCAGCGAGGTAGGCGGCCTGGCGCGCCGGGGATGAGACGGCGCAGTGCGGCAAGATTGCGTGCGCTGTCGCGGGACAGAGCCTTGGCACGAAGCTCGGCCATGCCGCCAGCCTCCAGGGCCGCGGCGATGCCATCACGGGACGGACGGGCGAGCGAGCGGACCTCGCCTCGCCCAATAAGGCGTTCGTCGAAGGCCAAGAGCACGAAGTGACCGCGCTGTACGAGGCTACCTGCGATGCCGGCATCCGGTTCAGTGAGCAGCAGGATCAGTGGGGCTGGCGCGTTCATCAGCGACCGCGCGGCGTCGAGCGTCGTCACTACCACGGTACGGGCGCGATAGGGCGCCGCCGCATCGTTTGGCAACTCCGCCAGTGTGGCGTGGATGAAAGCCGCTACTTCTTCTGTGGTGGTGGCCTGCAGAGAAAGCACGGACGGCGCGCCGCGCAGCCAACGCAGCACCTCGGCTGAGTCTTCGCTGCGGTCGGAGAGCACCAGATCCTCGGTCAGCCGCCATTCTGTGGCAAGTGACCATTCTTCCCAAACCTCCTTGAGCTCGCGGACGCCGGCCGGGCGCTTGTTCAGGCGCGCGGCGATCCAGAGCCCGACGGCCGGATGCTGCTCGATCCAGTGGACGAGATCATCGGCATCATAGACGCGGACCTCGCGCCAGGGCCCCTCGGCCTTTCGGGCCTTGGCCCATGCATCCTTCTGCGGCCAGTGGCGCACGGTGACGAAGACGAAAGAGTCGGTCGTCGGGTCGAGCGTGTCCGGATCGGCGGTGCGCTTGGCGTAATCGCCCTCGGCCTTTTGCGGGATGCTGCGGCGCTGGACGCTGAGCTCCCAGCCGGCGCGGCCCTTGGGAACATAGGCGTTGCCGATCGTCGCTATGGTGACACCGTCCCAGCCAGGATGGCGCACACCCTCGTCGGACGGAAAGCGCAGCGTCAGGGTTGGGTCGAGCGAGGCCTGCACGAGCTTGGCGACCAGGGTTGGCAGGCTGACGGCGCCGTCGGTGCGGTCGCCCCATTCTGCAAGGTCCTGCGCGCTTACCCAACGCACCGGAATGCCGTGCGCGACGGTGCCGGCGAAGGCTGGGACAGCCGGGCCGATCACAGCGCCGCCAGACAAGAAGGTGACGCCCGCTCCTTCAAGCGCCATGCGGATAGCTTGGGCATTATTGGCTACGGGAGTTCGTGACCCGCGCTCAAAGTCGGCGACAGTCGAGGTGCCGACCCCGGCGGCCTTGGCTAGGTCCTGTTGGGACCAGGCCAGTAGGGCGCGGGCGGCACGGACGTGCTTCGGCGTTAAATCGAGAGGCGGGCTGGACAGGCTCATGTCATAATAATTATATGACGTCAGCGAAGAAATTCAAACTGTTCTTTTTCGTCGACAATTATAGAGTATTGCCGACAATAGGTAACAAAATGGCTGCCGATCATAGAACATATCGCGAGCGCGCTCTGGAGCTCACACGGGACAGGGGAATCGCGCGTGCGCGCGACTTCAAGGCCGCCGGCATACCACTAGTGTATCTGAAACGCCTGACCGAGTCAGGAGACCTGATCAAGCTCAGCCGCGGACTCTACCAAGACCCCGAGCACGCGGGCGCTGACATCGCTCATGGTCTCGCTGAGGCCGCAAGGCTAGTTCCGAAAGGTGTAGTGAGCCTGCTGAGTGCGCTGCGCCAACATAATCTTACCACCCAACTGCCACATGGGGTGTGGATGACCATCCCTCATAAGGCGCGCACCCCTGCGATCGCCGGACTACGGCTCGAGATCGTGCGCGCCACCGGAGAGGCCTTGACCGCAGGCGTCGAATATATCCGAGTCGAGGGGGTCGAGGTGCCGATCTATGGCGTGGCGAAAACCGTAGCCGACTGCTTCAAGCATCGCCGACACGTCGGTGAGGACGTCGCCGTCGAGGCTCTGCGCGACGCCCTGCGCCATCGCAAGACCACGCCGGCCGAACTAATGCGCTTCGCCGTGATCAACCGGGTCGCCAGCCGGATGGCGCCGTTCATTAGAGCCCTACAATGAAAAATAAGGTCATCAAGGATCCAGCAGCTTCGATCCGCGCCCGGCTGCTAGCCCACGCCAAGGCCAACAACAACGACTTTGGTCGTGTGCTAACGCGTTATGCTATCGAACGCTTGCTGTTCCGACTCAGCCAGACGGAGGCGGCCGAACGCTATGTACTGAAGGGCGCCATGCTATTCGTCACCTGGCCGCAGCACGTGGCCCGGCCGACCGGCGACCTTGACCTTCTTGGCCAGGGCGACCCCGATCCCGAGGCGCTAAAGGCGCTGTTCATGCGCATCTGCAACTTGGAGTTGGCTGAGGACGGCATCCGCTTCGACCCCGCCACGGTCAAAATCGAACCGATCCGCGAGGCCGACAAGTACCAAGGTGCCATACTCAGTCTGAAGGCGACCCTCACCGGCGCGGTTATCACCGTGCTGATCGACATAGGCTTCGGCGACCATGTCCATCCGGCTCCCAAGCGCGAGGTTTTCCCAAGCCTGCTGGCAGGCCTGCCGCAGGCCAACATCCTGATGTATCCGCCCGAGACGGTGATCGCCGAGAAGTTCGAGGCGATGATCCGCTTCGGCGAAGCCAACGGGCGCATCAAAGACTTCTACGACATCTGGGTAACGACGCGGACGTTCCAGCTCGATCTCGCTAGCATGGTCGCGGCAGTGGGCGGCACCCTTCGGCGACGGGAGACCGCGGCCCCGACGGAGATGCCCATTGGTCTCACGGACGCCTTCTCCGCGATCCAGGAGGGCCGGGGTCTCTGGAAGGGTTTCCAGCGACGCACTTCGTCGACCGTAGAGGCCCCGCCTTTCTCCGAGTTGCAAGCCGAGCTTCGCCGATTCTTCGGACCGATTTTGGCCAGCCTCGCCACACCGGAAGGCGCGCGCGGGACTTGGGACCCGGGCGCTGGAGTGTGGCGCTGAAATCGCGAAAGGAATCTTCCGGATTACAGCTGCGCGCCCACCGCAACGGGGCACCTAGAAATGGACATTGCCGGTGTCAGCTATGGGCCCCGATCACGACGTTTGCTTAAACTGGTGGAATGTCCGGTATCCTCGTAGTGACAACAGAAACCGGCGGTCCGCTTCCGGCCCCGAAGCTGGCAGCTTTGCGCCCTCCTTGCAGTCGTTCGGGCGGTCAGCGGACGATCCGAAGAGCGGACATGCATTTTAATCGCGAGACGGATGATCTCGCTTCATGACCCGGAACGGCAACCAGTGCGCCGGGCCATGCGTAGAGAATGCTCTTGTGCCGTTGTTTCCACAACCCGGTTTGTCCTCACGCCATGATCCGCTTGTCCCGCCTATTTCCTCTGATGCTCGCCAGCCTGGCGCTCGCTGCACCGCTTTCCGCCCAGACCTCTGACCGCGTTCGGATCGATAACTTTGCGATTGACCGCACGGAAGTGACGATCGGGCAGTTCCGGGCCGTCGCGCGCGCCACCAACCTCACCACCGCCGCCGAGCGGGAGGGTGGCGGCTTCGAATATGCCGGGGGCTGGACGCGTCGTGCCGGCTGGACCTACGCCAACCCGCAAGGCCAGTCCGGCACCGAGAACGAGCCGGCGACGCATGTGACCTGGCATGAGGCAGCGCGTTACTGCGCGCATCTCGGCGGCCGCCTGCCGACCTTCGCCGAGTGGAAGCACGCGGCCTATACCGAAGCGCGCAATCCACCCGCCGACGGCTTCGTGAAAGGCCGGACCTATGTCTATCCCGTGGGTGATGATCCTGCCGGCATGAACAACAATCGTCGGGCGCATGTTGCTGTCGGCACGACGAAACGCGGCGTGAATGGCCTTTTCGACATGGGTGCCAATGTCTGGGAATGGATCGCCGATCGGCGTGGGAGCGATGCGCTCACCGCCGGAGGCTCTTGGTGGTATGGCCCGGCTCAGGCGCGGGCCGATGGCGCACAATGGAAAGCGGCGGATTTCTACGCCGTCTATATCGGCTTCCGCTGCGCTTACGATGTCGCAGGCTGAGGCTCGGTTTGCCGGGCGCACATGATGTCACCGATATGCCGTCCCACGGTTGCGGGCAGAAGACCCAAGGTAAGCACGGGGTGATAGCGGAAAGTATGCCCCAGGCCCCCGTCCTCCCCTTCTCGAACGCGCGCCCAAAGCGGACCAGCCGAGTCACTGGTTGTGGCTCTGACCGCTCGAAAGCCGACATCTTCGCTTGGTGCTGCAATACCGGTTGGTCGGGTCAACTCCTGGATCCGATGAGCGCGGCGACCGACCGGCGCAACGTGCTGGAAACCTCGGCGGCCTGCTCGACCGCCAGAAGATGCGCCGCCGGCGATAAGGTGACCAGCGTAGCCCCCGCGATGCCCTCGCGCAGCGTCTCGGCCATGGCGAGCGGGGTGGCTGGATCTTCGGCTCCGGCGATGATCGTCGTCGGCGCGGTGATGCTCTTCCGGATCGGCCTGAGGTCCATCCGGCCGATGGCCTCGCACGCCGCGGCGTAGCCCTCGCGATCGCTGGCCGCAAAGCCGTCGGCCACCGCCTTGACAACGGTGGGCGAGCTTGCCCGGAAGCCCGGCGTGAACCAGCGCTCCAGCGTGGCGGGCAGGATGGCCTGCGTGCCCTCCCGGCGGATCAGCGCTGCGCGCTCGTACCAGCTCTCGCGCGTGGGAAAGAAAGCGGTCGTCGCCATCAGCGTGAGGCTGGCGGTCCGTTCCGGATGGCGGGCGGCGAAGGACTGTCCAACCATGCCACCGAGAGATAGCCCGGCGAAATGGCAGCGCTTGATGCTCAGATGGTCGAGGATGGCGACTGCGTCATCGGCCAGATCTGATATCTCGAAGGACGCCTTTTTGACATCGGAGCTGCCATGGCCGCGCGTGTCGTAGCGGATGCACAAGAACTCCGCAGCCAGTTGGTCGACCACCGCGTCCCACATCCGGTGCGTCGTACCGAGTGAATTGGAGAACAGGATGGCCGGCGCTGCGGCCGACCCCTGCGCCATGAAGAAAAGCCGCGTTGTGCCTGTATCGAGGAATGGCATAGCGTCAGACGCCTAGGTGCTTTTCAAGGATAGACGGATCGGCGGCGAGTTGAGCCGGCGCGCCGTCGAAAGCGATCTCGCCCTTGGCCATTACCAACATGCGGTCGGCGACCTTGGCCAACGACCGGTGGTCCTTGTCGACGACGATGGTCGCGATGCCCTCCTCGCGGATGATGCCAAGCGTCTTCCAGATCTCCTGCGCGATCAGCGGTGCCAGGCCTTCAGTGGCCTCATCGAGCAGGATCAGGTCCGGATTGGTCATCAGCGCGCGGCCGATGGACAGCATCTGCTGCTCGCCGCCCGAAAGCTGATGCCCGCCATTGCTACGCCGCTGATGCAGGCGCGGGAACACCTCGAACACGCGGTCGATGGTCCAGCGCCGCGAGCCGGACACCCCGGCGCGGGCCGCCATCACCAGGTTCTCGACCACCGAGAGTGCGCCGAAGACACCACGCCCTTCCGGCACGTAGGCGAGGCCCCTGCGCGCGATGTCCTCTGGCTTGGCCTTGAGTGTGCTCGCGCCCGCGAATGCGATGTCGCCGCGCCTGTCGGCAAGCAGGCCGGTGATCGACTTGAGAAGGGTGGTCTTGCCCATGCCGTTACGCCCGATGAGCGCGATCTGCTCGCCGCGCGCGACGGTGAGGCTGACGCCATGAAGCGCCTGGCTGACGCCGTAGAAGCTCTTCAGGTCATTGATGGCGAGAAGCGTGCTCATGCCGCGACCTCCTGCATGTGGCTGTCCTGCTCGTGTCCGAGATAGGCGGCGCGAACCGCGGGGTGGCTGCGCACGTAGGCAGGGTCGCCCGAGGCGATGACCTCGCCATCCGCCATCACGGTGAGGCGGTCAGCGAGCGCGAACACGGCGTCCATGTCGTGCTCGACCAGCAGCACGGCGCGGCCGTCCTTGAGCCGGCGGATGATCGCGATCATGCGTGCGGCTTCGGCGTGGCCCATGCCGGCCAGCGGTTCGTCGAGCAGGATCACCTTGGGTTCGGTCGCCAGCACCATGGCGACCTCGAGCTGGCGCTGTTCACCATGGCTCATGAACCGGGCGACGGTGTCGCGCCTGGCAGTGAGCCCCGCTTCGGCGATCGCGGCGTCCGCCCGTGCATTGACATTGCTGTCGCGCGAAGCCGGCCCGAACAGGCGCAGGGGCTGCCCACCATGGGCCTGTGCCGCGAGCCTGACATTCTCGAACACGGTCGCGCCTGCGAAGATCGTGGTCTTCTGGTAGGAGCGACCGACGCCTGCCATGGCCCTGCGGTTCGGAGGCAGCGTGGTGATGTCGCGGTCACGCAGCATCACGGCGCCGGAGGTCACGGGGACATCGCCAGAAAGCAGGTTGATCAGCGTCGACTTGCCGGCTCCGTTGGGCCCGATCACGGCGTGAACCTCGTCGCGGTGCACATCGACGGAGACGCCGGCGACAGCCCTCAGACCACCATAGCGCTTCTCCAGCGCGGTTGCTTTCATCAGGATCTCAGACATGGGTCACAGCCTCCTTCGGGGTGGCGGGTGCCTTGGCGTCACGGTCGTCCGCTCTGGCTGGTGCCAGCATTGCGGCAAGCTGCTGCAGACCGCCCGGCAGAACGAACACGAGCGCGATCACGATCAGGCCCTTGATCAGCTTCCAGTGCTCGAATGTGGACTTCAGCACCTCCTCCAGCCCAAGCAGTGCGATCGCGCCGACGATGGGGCCGAGGATAGAGCTCATGCCGCCGAGCACGACCATCACCAGAACGCTGGCCGATAGGTGCCATCCGAGCATCTGCGGAGCGACGAAGCCGAACTGCGCGGCAGAGAAAAAGCCGGCGACAGCCGCAATCATGGCCGAGATGACAAAGGCGGTAAGCCTGATGCGGAAGACAGGAAAGCCGAGAGACAGTGCGCGCCGCTCATTCTCCTTTGCCGCGGCCAGGGCGTGGCCGAAGGGGGAGCGTACCAGCGCCTGGACCAGCAGCGCGGCACCGAAAAGGAAACCAAGGACCAGCCAATAGAAGGCGCGATTGCTTTCCAGATCGAGCAGCGTGACGCCGCCGATGGCCAGTTCCGGCTTAAAGTAGATGTAGAGCCCGTCGGAGCCGCCGCCGATCTTGGTATCGTGGAAGAGGTAAAACAGCATTTCGCCGAAGGCGAGCGTGACCATGATGAAGTAGATGCCGCGGGTGCGCAGACTGAGCGCGCCGATGACGGCCGCAACGACTCCGACAACAAGGATGGCGGCCGGCAGTGCCAGCCAGATGCTGGCGCCGGTTGCCTCCGGGGTCATGAAACCGAGCATATAGCCCGCGAGCCCGAAGAAGGCAGCGTGGCACAGGCTGACCATGCCGCCGTAGCCGACGACGAGGTTGAGCGAGAGCGCCAGCATCGCCATCAGGATGGCCTTGGTGGCGAACTGGACATAATAGCCGGGCGCGACGAAGGGCAGCGCGACGGCGAGCGCCAGCACGGCGGCGAGCAAGGCGGTGGTGACAGGAGAGCGGGTCGAAAGATCGCGGATCATGGTTGCCTCCTCAGGCTTTGCCGAGCAGGCCGTTTGGCCGCCAGAGCAGCACGCCGGCCATGAGAACGTAGATCAGGATCGACGATATCTGCGGGAAGAAGACCTTGCCGAACGTGTCAGTGAGGCCGATCAGCAACGCGCCGATAGCTGCGCCCGCCACAGAGCCGATGCCGCCCAGAACCACCACAACGAAGGAGAGGATGAGCATGCCGTCGCCCATGCCGGGAAAGACGGTGGACACCGGCGCAACGAGCGCCCCGCCCAGCGCGGCGAGCGCGATGCCGCCTGCGAAGACGTAACGGTTGACGAGGTCGAAGGGTATGCCGAGCGCTCGCGTCATGTCGCGGTTCTCTGCACCGGCGCGGATCACCATGCCGAGCCTGGTCTTCTGGATCATCCAGAAGATGACGCCGGCAAGGATCAGGCAGGCGAAGCAGAGCGCGAGGCGATAGACCGGATAGGACAAGACCTCCGTGAGCTGGATCGAGCCGCGCAGCCATTCGGGCGGAGCGACCGAATGCACATCCTTGCCGAAGACGATCTGGCGCACCTCGTCGATCACCAGGATCAGACCGAAGGAGAGCAACACCTGAGCGAGGTGGTCACGCCCGATCATGCGCTTCACGAAGACTTCTTCCAGCAACATCCCGAGCAAGAATGAGATCGCGATGGAGCCGGCAATTGCGAGTGCGAAGCTGCCGGTGTACGCCGCGATGGCCCAGGCGAGGTAGGCGCCGAGCATGTAGAACGCGCCATGCGCGAGATTGATGACGCCCAGGATGCCGAACACAAGCGTCAGGCCGCTGGCGACGAGGAAGAGCACGAGGCCGTATTGCACGCCGTTCAGTAATTGAACGGCGAAGGTCAGCGCGTCCATGATGGTCGCCTTTCAGCTGGAGCAGTGGGTGCCATTCCCGGCCGGAGGGCGGGGGAACGGAATCCAGAGACTTGCCGTCTCGCATGCCTGTCTGGATCCCCGTCCCGCGCCGTTGGCGCGCCGGGAATGGCGGCGAAGCCTTACGACTGCACGCGGCAGCCGCGGGCGGGATCGTCGACCGCCTGTCCGGCGATGGACACCAGTTCATTGCGGCCGTTGCGGACCTCGCGCAGATAGATGTTCTGGACCGGATTTCCGGCGCGGTTGAAGGAGAGCGGCCCTCTTGGGCTGTCGATCTTCGCCGCACGCATCGCCGCCGTGACCTGCGCCCGCGCCGACCAGTCGCCGTTCGTCGCCTTCAGCCCTTCGGCGAGGAGCGCCGCAGCGTCCCAGCCCTGCACGGCGTAGATGTCGCCGTCTTGGCCGGTCTTGGCCTTGAAGGCTTCGAGGAAGGCACGGTTGGCCGGGTTGTCGAGATTGTCGGCGTAGTGGAGGGTCGTCTTGATGCCGTTGGCGTCGGCCCCCTGAGCAGGCAATGTGCCGTCGGTGAGGAAGCCCGCACCATAGAGCGGGATCGAGCGGTTAAGGCCAGCCGCTGCATAATCCTTGACGAATTTCACCGCGCCGCCGCCAGCGAAGAAGGCAAACACCGCGTCCGGCTTCAGGGTGGCGATGCGGGTGATGAGCGCCTGGAACTCGACCTCCGGGAAAGGCAGCGCCAGATCCTCGACGACGGTGCCCCCGGCGCGGGTGAAGCCTTCCTTGAAGGCATCGATCATCTGCGAGCCGGCCGCATAGCGCCAGGTGATGGTGACAACACGGCGGCGGCCTTCGTCGAACATCACCTTTCCCATGGGCTGGCAGACCTGCCAGTTGGAAAATGACGTGCGGAAGATGTGCGGCGCGCACATCGGCCCGGTTGCCTCGTTGACGCCGGCGTTGGGAATGATGAGGGGCGTGTTGGTATCGCGCGCGACCTTGACCATCGCCATGGCGACGCCGGAATGCACAGTGCCGACAACGAGGTCGACCTTCTCGCGGCCGACCAGACGGTTCATGTTGTCGGTCGCGCTCTCCGGCTTGGATTCGTCATCGACCTGCACGAATTCAATCCGGCGGCCGCCGAGCGAGCCGCCCTGGCGTTCCACCTGCAGGCGGAAGCCATCATCGACGAACTTGCCGAGCTTCGCGAACGTCCCCGAATAGGGCAGCATGAAGCCGACCTTCAGCGGCGCGCCCTGGGCGATCGCCGGCGTCGGAAACCGGAACGCCGAAGCGCCGGTGGTCAGCGCCGCTGCGCCCATCAGAAAGCGGCGGCGATTGGTCGAGAAAGGCGACGAAATCGAATGTGACATGGCAGTTCCTCCGGCAGTTTTCCGAGCATGTCTCGTGGCCGGGAGCGGCAGGTCTGCACATGTCCGTCCTCCTAGTCCGCGAGCGTTTCTTCCCGCTGCCGACGTTAGGGAGAGCCCCCTCTCAAGGACAGGATCGATTGCGTCTATTTTGATACCTGATGGGTATGGAGGTCAGCAGAAGGATGCGATTTAACGCAGGCATTTGGTCCAATCCTACGCGTCGGGCCACCAGCCGGACAGTCCAATCCCGATTGGGTATCAAACCTTGGCGGCGAAATCCGCGCGCTCCATCAGCCATGATGCGGCGAGACCGGCCACCAGCCCCCAGAAAGCAGCGCCGACATTGAACAGAGGTTTGTCAGCCACGGTCACCACGAAGCAGATCAGCGCCCCGAAGGCGAAGGGGCCCTTGAAAGCGGTTGTGAAGGCACCGAGCAGCACGCGCAGCATCGCGAGGCCGCCGAGCGTCAGCATCAGTTCCTTCGGCGCGGCCAGCATCAGGCGGGTAAACGTCGGCGCGAGCAGCCCGAACAGGATCGCGATCAGCGCGGTGACAATGGCGGTGGCGTAGTGCTTTTCGCGCGGACCTGTCGCGGTGATGAGCCCATTGGTCGGACCGGTGAGCGCGGTGCCGACCGCGCCGACCGCAGCACTGAGCAAGCCGCCGATGCCGGCCATGATGGTCACCGCATTGAGCGGCGGCGGATGCCCGGCCTGCGTCAGCACCGCAAGCCCCTGGCCATGCTGGACGAAGATGATCGTGATGGCGAGCGGGATCACCAGTTCGATCATGGCAGGGGCTGAAAAGATCGGCGTGATAAGGACCGGCTGCACCAGCTGAAGCCCGCCCAGCTCCGCGCCGTCGAAACGCCCGGTGGCGATTGCAACCGCCACGCCCGCCAGCAGCGCGCCAAGCACGGGCGGCATGTAGCGCTGGGCGGCGGGCCAGACCGTCAGCGCGAAGAAAGCGACGACCATCGCGCCGGCCACACCGACATCGCTATGCAGCGAGCGCACGATGTCGAGTGCGAATTTCAGGAAGATGCCAGCCACCATCGCCATGACGATCGGCATGGGGATGAGCCGCATCACGGCACGCGCCAGCCCCGTCCAGCCGAGTATGAGCACCAGAAGGCTCGTCACCCAGAAGGCCCCGACCACCTCTGCGAAGCTCATGTGGGTCAGCGCCGGTCCGATCAGCACCGTGCCGGGAATGGTCCAGAACAGGCACAGAGGCTGCCGGTAAAGCCAGGCCATCACCAGCGTCAGCCCGCCATTGATCGCAAAAACGCCAAAGACGAAGGAGGCCAGTTCCCGTTCGCTCAAGCCCCCGCCCGTGCCGACGGCGAGAATGATGGCGAGCGCCCCCGTCGCGCCGAACAGAAAGGCCACAAGGCCGGTGGCGAGTTGCAACGGGCCAATGTCACGGACGATGTCGGCGAGCGATGGCCGGTTTGGGCTGAACGGTTCGAAGGGCTTCACAAGGATGGTCGATCAGGCGGCACGCAGCCTCAAGGCGGCGCGAGCTTCGGCAGGCGTTGCGGGGCGGCAACCATGACGCGCCAACAGGTCCGCCGCAATCGAAACCAGCTCGGCATTGCCGCTGGCGAGCCTGTCCTTGCTGACGCGGATATTGTCCTCGAGCCCCGTGCGCACCGCATCCGCGCCGCGCGCCAGAGCCCAGCCCATCACCCGGCTCTGCTCGCGGCCGATGCCGGCGGCGGTCCAGGTGGCTTCCGGGATCACGCGGCGCGTCTCTTCCAGCAGGATGTCGAGCAGCCGCTCGTCTGCCGGCATGGCGTTCTGCACACCCATGACGAACTGGACGTGCGGCCGCGGCGACATTAGTCCGGCGTCGATCAGGCGGCGGGCACCGTGGATGTGCGACAGATCGAAGATCTCGATCTCCGGCGCGATGGCGAAGTCCTTCATGCGCGTTGCTAGGTCCGTCACCAGCGTCGCGTGGTTCTCATAGACAATGGTCGGGAAGTTGACCGAGCCTGTCGAAAGCGAGGCCATGTCTGGCCTGTGGACGAGGCTGAGGCCCCTCGCCGCCGGATCGCGACCGCGACCGCCGGTGGAGAACTGAACGATCATGCCCGAGCAATGCTTGTGAACGCCTGCCTGCACCACGGCAAAGCGCTCGGGATCGGAGGACGGGGTCTCATCATCGTTGCGGACGTGGATGTGCACCAGCGTCGCGCCTGCCTCGAAGGCTGCATGAGTCGACTCGATTTGCTCGGCGGGCAGCACCGGCAGCGCCGGGTTGTCCTTCTTGCGCGGCACGGAGCCGGTGATGGCGACAGCGATGACGACGGGGCGCATGGCAGTGTCCTTCAAGTTTCAACCCTGGTCGCCGCCGCCGACCGGCAGCACCGTGCCGGTGATGTAGGAGGCGGCGTCGGAGGCCAGGAAAAGGATGGCAGCGGCCATCTCGCGCAGCAGGCCATAGCGGCGCATGTGGCTCGACTGCACGGTCTGGTCGACCACTTCGCGCATCCAGCGCTTATCCTGCTCGGTGAGCGCATCGGTGCCGCGTGGCACCTTGCGCGGTGGGGCAGTCGTGCCGCCAGGCGCCACCGCATTGACGCGGATGTTCTTCGTGCCGACCTCGAAGGCGAGCGATGCCGTCAGCGCGTTCACCGCACCCTTGGCGGCGGAGTACGGCACGCGGTTGATGCCCTTGGTAGCGATGGACGACACGTTCACGATTGCGCCCCGGCCCTGCTCCAGCATGTAGGGCAGCACAGCCCGGCAGCCCCACAGCGTCGGGAACAGCGAGCGGGAAATCTCCTTCTCGATCTGACGATCGTCGAAATGCTGGAAGGGCTTCATCCAGATTGCGCCGCCGACATTGGTGATCAGCACGTCGATGGCGCCGCGCTCGCGGTGGGCCTTTTCCATCGCCTGGACGTTCCCGCTCCAGGTTTCAAGGTCTGCGGTCATGGCAAGAGCCTGCCCGCCGGCATCAATGATCTCCCTGGCGACCTGCTCGACCAGTGGCGAACGGTCGACCAGCAGAAGACGGCCTCCTTCGCGCGCGGCTGTGAGCGCAACTTCCCGGCCGATGCCTTGCGCGGCGCCGGTGATGATCATGCTCTTGCCCTGGAAGCGTCCGGGCGCGGGCTTCAGCGCCGCGAGTGCGGCCGCTTCGATGTCGATGTGCGCGCTCACTTCGTTGTCTCCGAAGGCGAGAACTTCTCGAAATGGAAGCTCGCGGGCTTCACGCCCTTGTCGTTGAGATAGCCGCGGACAGCATCGACCATCGGCGGTGGGCCGCACAGGTAGACATCGACATTGCCACCATGCAGCGCCGAATCTGGCAGATGATGCGTTACGTAGCCCTTGCGCTCATGGGTGCTCGCAGCGTCTGCAACCACGGTTGTGAAGGTGAAGCCGGGGATGGCAGCGGCGAAGGCCGTGAGCTTGTCGACCTCGACAAGGTCGGCGTCGTTGGTGACACCGTAGATCATGTGCACCGGCTGCTGAGAGCCGGACGCCTGCAGCACCTCCAACATGGCGAGGAAGGGGGCAAGGCCGGTGCCTCCGGCGAGGAACAGCGCCGGGCGCTTGACCTCGCGCAGATAGAACGAGCCGATCGGCCCGGTGATCGTCAGCTCGTCGCCTCCGGCGGCCTTGTCCGCCAGATAGGACGACATCAGGCCGCCTGGGATGTTGCGAACCAGAAACTCCACCATCCCTTCCTTCGGGATCGACGAGAACGAGTAGGAGCGCGTCTGCGTCGTACCCGGCACTGACACGTTGACATACTGGCCCGGCAGGAAGGACAGCGTGGCCGGGTCGGTGAGCCTGACGCTGAAGCCGATCGTGGTGGGCGAAAGCGGCTTCGCCTCGACCATGGTCGCGGTCATCGCGCCTGCCTTCACCTTGCAGGCTGCGGAGGACGCCGGAATGCGGATCACGCAGTCCGAATGCGCCTTCATCTGGCAGGTGAGCACGAAGCCGTCGGCGGCTTCCTCCTCGGTCATGGCGTCGTCGATGTAGGAGCCGAGCGTGTAATCGCCCTGCTCGCAGCGGCACTTGCAGGTGCCACAGGCCCCGTCGCGGCAATCCATCGGGATGTTGACGCCCTCGCGATAGGCCGCGTCAGCGACCAGTTCGCCGGCACGCGCCTGGATGAAGCGCGTCACGCCGTCCTCGAAGTTGAGTGCGATCCTGTGGGTCATTGCGCGTTCCTCCCGCCCGACGACTGAAGCCTGTCAGATATGGTAGATGTCGACAACGTGGTGGATGTAGTCGTTCTTCAGGACGACCTTCTTCGCCGTGATCAGCCAGCGCTCGCCGCTGGTGTCGATCGTATAGAAGGACGTGCCGAAATAGCTGTCGGTCGTCTTGTAGCGGTAGCTCAGGTTGAACCAGTTGAAGCGGATCTTGAGCTGACCTTCGCTCTCCTCAACGATCTCGACATTCGAAATGTTGTGCGAGGTGCGTGGCTCTGGCAGCGAGGTCGCCGAGGATCGCTCGGTGCGGATGCGGAAGACGCGGTCCTCAAGTCCCTGCTTCGAGCCATAGTAGATCAGCGAGATCTCGCGCTGCGGGTCCTCCGTCAGCAGGTCGTCGTCGTCCCAGGCCGGCATGTGGAAGGTGGCCGCCGGCGCGTAGTGGGCGAGCCACGCATCCCAGTCCCGGTCATCGAGCGCACGGGATTCGGCGTAGAGGAAGGCCTGAACGTCAGAGATTGCGACGGCTTCTGGGCGGCTCTTGGTCTGGAATGCGAGGGACATCGGTGTCCTCCCCTTCGTCTGAAGGCTGTGCGCCTGATGGCGATGTGGTTTGGCGGGACCGGGCGGGGTTGAAGCGCCCGGCTCACAGGGGTTGCTATTCGGCGGCTTGCTGCATGGACGCAGCGGCGTCCTTCTTCAGCCCTTCGATCAGGGCGTCGCGCCAGTAGGCGTGCTGGATGACGAAGAGACCCTCGTCCTCGGTACGCGCGCCGGAGAGCAGCGGCTTCATGTCGATGGACTTCGCCTCGTCATCGGCACCGTCGATCCAGTGGGTTGCGCCGCGGGAGAGATCGTTCCACTGCGCGTGACGCGCGCCGTAGCCTATCTGGCAGGAGCGAAACTCCTCAAGGTCATCCGGTGTCGCCATGCCCGAGGCATTGAAGAAATCTTCATACTGGCGGATGCGGTGGGCGCGGGCCTCGGCGCTCTCACCCTTGGGGGCGATGCAGTAGATCGTGACCTCGGTCTTGTCGACGGAGATCGGCCGATACATCCGGATCTGCGACGAGAACTGGTCCATCAGGAAGACGTTCGGATAGATGCAGAGATTGCGGCTCTTCTCGATCATCCAGTCGGCGCGGGCCTTGCCGAACTCGGCCGCTAGCTCGCCACGACGCTCCCAGTTCGGGCGGTCCTCCGGGTTGGACCAGTTGGTCCAGAGCAGCAGATGGCCGTGCTCGTAGGAGTAGAATCCGCCGCCCTTCTTGGCCCAGCCGCCGGCGTCCATCGCGCGGATGTCGTCCTTGGCGTTGGCGGCCTTGCGGGCCTGCGTTGTTGCCGCATAATTCCAGTGCACCGACGAGACATGGTAACCATCCGCGCCGTTCTCGGCCTGGAGTTTCCAGTTGCCGTCATAAATGTACTGCGAGTTGCCGCGCAGCACCTCGAGCCCTTCAGGCGACTGATCGACTATCAGATCGATGATCTTGCGGCTTTCGCCCAAGTGCTCCTCGATGCTCTTCACGTCGGGATTCAGTGAGCCGAAAAGGAAGCCGCGATAGTTGGCGAACCTGACCTTCTGCAGGTCATGGCTGCCGTTCTTGTTGAAGCTCTCGGGGTAGCCTGCGCCGTCCGGATCCTTCGCTTTGAGCAGCTTGCCTGTGTTGTTGAACGTCCAGCCGTGGAAGGGGCAGGTGTAGGTCGTCTTGTTGCCGCGTTTGTGCCGGCAGATCATCGCGCCGCGGTGCGAGCAGGCGTTCAGGAAGCAGTTCAGCTCGCCCTTGCGGTCCCGGCTGATCACGATCGGCTGGCGACCGATGAAGCCGGTGACGTAGTCGTTGTTGTTCGGGATCTGGCTCTCATGGGCGAGATATACCCAGTTGTTCTCCCAAATGTGCCGCATCTCGACCTCGAACAACTCCGGATCGGTGAAGATATCGCGGCGGCAGCGGTAGTGGCCGGTGGCGGCGTCATGCTGGACGCTGTCTTCCAGGCGCTGGATCAGGGCTTGAGACATGGCGTTTCTCCCGTTGTTCTTGATTGCTTGGTCGCAGTCCTTGGGCGTCAGGCGGCGATGACGTGCTCCCGGGCAACCTCGGTCTTTGGCGCGCCGGCGCGGTCCTTGGTCAGCACTACATCGAAGGTCGCCCTGGCGAACGGGCGGTTGAAGCCCGCATTGCGGATTTCGGCCGGATCGATGACGCGCTCGAGGGTCACAACCAGCTCCTCGCGGGTGCCGAAGGCGAAGTCGGTGTAGAGATACTTGTCGCCGGTGAAGTTGAACTGCGTCGTCAGCTTGCGGTAGCCAGGTGCCGAGACGAAGAAGTGCACATGCGCCGGGCGTTCGGCATGGCGGCCGAGCAGGTTCATCGCCTTGCGGGTGCAGCTTTCCGGCGGGCAGCCATAGCCGTTCGGCACGATCGAGCGGGCGAGATAGCGACCTTTCTCGTCGGTCTCGATGCGGCGGCGCAGATTGTAGGCGGCCTGCTCGCCATCGATGAACGAGTAACCGCCCTTCGAATTGGCATGCCAGATGTCCACGATGGCGCCGGCGATGATGTTGCCATTCTCGCCCTTGACCTTGCCTTCGATGACAAACGGCTCGCCAGGATCAGTGCCGTCATCCATGCGGGCCTCGCCCTTGGTGAGCGGCGCGCCGGCAACATAGAGCGGGCCTTCGATCGTGCGCAGCGTGCCGCCCTTGATGCCGGCCTTCTTGTCGGCCTCGTCGAGGCGCAGATCCAGGAAGTGCTCCAGCGCGATGCCGGGCACCAGCAGGCCGAACTCGTTGTTCTTGGCTGTCTGCGCGAGGAAGCCGATGCCGGCCCAGAACTCCTCCATCGAGACGTCACACTCGTCGATCACCTGCATCAGGCGATAGAGCAGCCGGTTGGTGACTTCCTTGACGCGGGCGTCGCCGCCCGGCTGACCGGAGCCGGAGGCCTCCTCAGCGAGCTGCTTCATCTGGGCCTTGGTCATCAGGTTGGCGGGCATGGCGTTTCCCTTTCGCGCGTTGTTGGTTGTGCAGTCTTGGCTTGTAATGCAGTTCACCGATCGTCGTCGCGGATGGACGACGGATGCCGGCAGAGCGGCGTGACGCAGATCTCCATGAAGGGGAACAGCGGCAGCGTTGAGAGAATGTCGTGAAGCTCCTGCGCTCCTTCGACATCGAAGATCGAGGTGTTGGCGTAGCGGCCGGCATGACGCCACAGATGCCGCCACTTGCCGGACTGCTGCAGCGCCTGGGCGCGCTCACGCTCGGCCTTTTTCAGGGCATCCGCCTGATCGGCCGGAAGATCGTGGGGGATACGGACATCCATCTGGACCTGGAACAGCATGGCTCATGACCCCGTCTTCAGGCGCGGCACCATATGCAGGCTGCGTTCGGAGCGGTCGCGGCGGAAGCGATTGATCTGTTCCTCATTGAGCGCGATCCCGAGACCTGGCCCGGTCGGCACACCAAGGCTGAACTCGCTGTAGTCGAGCGGCTCTTCCAGAATTTCCTCGGTTAGCAGCAGTGGCCCGAACAACTCAGTACCCCATTCCAGCTTGGCGAAAGTCGAGAACAGGTGAGCGGAGGCGACCGTGCTGACGCCGCCCTCCAGCATCGTGCCGCCATAAAGGCCTATGCCGGCCGCTTCCGCGATAGCGGCGACCTTGGCCGCGGCAAACAGCCCGCCGGACTGCAGGATCTTCAGCGCGAACACGTCGGCCGCTTCCGCCTGCGCCACCTGAAACGCCGTCTCGGGTCCGGTCAGCGCCTCATCAGCCATGATCGCCACAGAAGTTTCGCGTGCGAGACGGGCGAGGCCGCGGATGTTCTTCAGCGCGACCGGTTGTTCGATCAGATCGACGCCGGCGTCCTTCAGGAGCGGCAGGCAGGCCGAGGCCGTCGCTTCGCTCCAGGCCTGGTTGATATCGACGCGGATCGACGCGCGATCGCCGAGTGCACTCTTGATGGCGGCGACATGGGCAATGTTCGCTTTCGGGTCACCCTTGCCGATCTTCAGCTTGAAGATGTTATGGCGACGTTTCGCCAGCATCTCCTCGGCTTCGGCGATGTCGCGGGCCGTGTCGCCGCTGGCGAGCGTCCAGGCCACGGGCAACCGGTCGTGCTGGCGACCACCGAAGAAGTCGGAAGCCATCAATCCGGTGCGCTTGCCCAGCGCATCAATCAGCGCCATCTCGACAGCGCATCTGGCAAAGTGATTGCCCTGCACGGACCTGCCGATCTGCGCCATCGTCTGACCGATGCGCGAGGGCTGCGCCTGCAGCAGGATCGGCGTGATGTAGGTGTCGATCGCGAGCTTCATGCTCTCGGGGCTTTCCGGACCATAGGCCAAGCCGCCGATCGTGGCTCCTTCGCCGATGCCGACGACGCCATCCGACATGCGCAGCCGGACGATCATTAGCGTCTGGCCTTTCATGGTCGTCATGGCCAGCTGGTGCGGGCGGATGGTCGGCAGATCAACCAGAAAGGTCTCGACCTGTTCGATCCTGATCTGGGTGTGTGGCACGGGCGTCTCGGCTCCAATTCGATGCTGAGACGATAGGTCCGGGCGCCATTGCGGGACAGGATCGATTGTGTCTATTTTCATACCCACAAGGTATGCGGAAATTGGACGCGCCCGGTCACGAAGGCGCGGCGCATATCTCGGAATGTCTCGTGGGAGGTCACCATGGAGCTGCGCCATTTGCGCTACTTCACCACCGTTGCCGCTGAGGGATCCTTCAGTCGCGCCGCCGAAAAGCTGCATATCGCCCAGCCACCGCTGAGCCGGCAGATCCAGCAGCTTGAAGAGGAACTGGGGGTGAGGCTTCTTGATCGGGGCCGCCCGATCACGCTCACCGAACCTGGTCGATACCTTTTCGAGCAGGCCCGGCAGATCCTCCAGCGGGTCGACGACACGCGTGCCATGACCAAGCGCCTTGCCAAGGGATTGGTGCTGCAGTTCAACATCGGCTTCGTGGCGTCGACGCTTTATGACGCCTTGCCGGAACTGGTACGCCGCTTCCGAATCACCGTGCCGGGCGTCGAGGTGCAGCTTTTGGAGATGACGACACTTGAGCAGGTCGCGGCGCTCAAGGACGGCCGCATCGATGTCGGCTTTGGTCGCCTGCGTTTCGATGACGAGATGATAACGCGCAAGGTGATCCGCGAGGAAAAGCTGTGCCTGGCCGTACCGGTCGGGCATGAGTTGTGCGACCGCGCGGGGCCATTGCGCCTTCGGCATACGGCGGACACGCCGCTGATCATCTATCCGAAAACGCCGCGCCCGAGCTACGCCGACCAGGTGATCGGCTTTTACCGCGATGCCGGAGTCGAGCCGATGATCGCGACAGAGGCGCGCGAACTCCAGACGGCGCTCGGGCTCGTCGCATCTGGCGGCGGGGTCTGCCTGGTGCCGGCCTCCGTCAGGCGCCTGGGGCGTGACGATGTCCGCTATCTCGATCTTGACGAGCCGCAGATGATGACGCCGATCATCATGAGCTACCGCAAGAACGACACGTCACGGCTTCTTCAGCAACTTGTGACCCTGGTGCGGCAATTCGATCAATGGGATCCGGCGCTCGGCGCCGTTCCAAAAGCAGGGTGACGGGACATGTTCGACACCGTGACCTTTGCGCTTGACTGGCTCGGCATCGTCGCCTTCGCCGTCACAGGCGCGCTTGTGGCATCCCGCAAGGAGATGGACCTGTTCGGCTTCGCCCTGCTCGCCACCGTCACCGGCATCGGCGGGGGCACGCTGCGCGATCTGCTGCTCGGCGTGCCGGTTTTCTGGGTGCGGGAGCCGAGCTATCTGATCGTGTGCGTCATTGTCTCCAGCGTAATGTTCTTCATCGCGCACGTTCCGACGTCGCGCTACCGGGTGCTGCTGTGGGTCGACGCGCTCGGTCTCGCCCTCTTCGCCGTTGCGGGCGCTGAACGGGCGCTGCTTGCATCCGCCAGCCCTGTCGTTGCCGTGACGATGGGGGTCGTTACCGCCACGTTTGGTGGCATCATCCGTGATCTGCTCGGCGGCGAGACACCCGTCATCCTCAGTCGGGAGATCTATGTCTCGGCGGCGCTTGCCGGGGCCGTGGTCTTTGTCGCCGCTGCCGGATGGGGAGCCCAGCGCGAAACCGCGCTGGGGCTCGGGTTTGCCGTCGGACTGGGCGTCCGCACGGTGGCGTTGTGGAACAGCTGGTCGTTGCCACGTTACAAGGCACGACCGGGACGACCTTACAGTTAGAGCAAGCACGGTGCGCTCTGGCCCAGCCGTCCTTACACCTTGAAGTCCATGTCCTTGGTCATGGCGTTGAGGACCTTGATCTGGTCTTCATAGAAGCGCTGGGCGACATCCAACGGAGTGGTGTCCACGACGATTGAACCCATGTTGGTCAGCGCGGTTCGAACCTCCGGCGTCTTCATTACCTCTGCGATGGCAGTGTTGATCGCCTGCACGATGGCCTCGGGCGTCTCCTTGCGCACGAAGATGCCAGCCCAGATGGAATGGTCGAAGTTTGGCAAGGTCTTGCTCTCGCCAAAAGCGGTCAGCTCGGCAATGAAGGGATTGCGTGCCTTCGAGACCCAGCCCAGCAGCTTCAGTTTTTTCTGCTCCTGCAACGCCTTGTAGGAGGTCAGATACGGGAAGATCGCGAACTCTACCTGGCCGCTGGCGATATCCTGCAGCATCGGCGCGACGCCGCGATACGGGATATGCATGACCTTGAAGCCAGCCTGTTTCGCCATTTCTTCCGAGAGGATGTGATAAAGCGAGCCGATGCCAACACTGCCGTAAGACAGTGGCTTGCCCGCCTTCTTGGCGAAGTCGACAAGCTCGTCGACATTGCTGGCGGAATGATCGGGACGCGCGATCAGAACCAGTGGGTTCTGCGTGATCTGCGTGACATGACGGAACTGGTCCGGTTTGAACTTGATGTCGGCATTCACGAGCGGGGACAGAATAAGCTCGTTGGGCGATCCCTGGAAGATCATGCGGCCGTCGGCGGGGGTCTGGAGAAGCTTCTGTGCGGCAATGCCGCCGCTGGCTCCGCCAAGGTTCTCGACCATAACGGTCTGGCTCAGCGCCTTCTGCAGTGCAGGCTGAAGATTACGCGCGATGACGTCGGATGGGCCGCCAGCCGGATAGGGCACCATCAGCGTCAGCGTGCGGCCTGGCCCGACCTGCGCATTGGCAGATCCAAACCCGAGTCCGAGCGCGGCAAATGCGGCCGTAGCGGCCAATGCTTCGCGGCGTGTCAATGTCGTCATGTCTTCCTCCCTGGATGGAAACGGTTTGTGGTGTCTAAGGCTCGCGGAAGGCTTCCGCGCGTGTCCGGCCGAATGACGGCAACAGAACAATCAGCAGGATGCCGGCTGCGGCTACGAGAAGGACGGCGCTGATCGGGCGCGAGATCAGGACCGACGGATCGCCCTGCGACAGCAGGAGCGTGCGGCGCAGGAACTCTTCCATCAACGGACCGAGAATAAAGCCGAGCAGCATGGGCGCCGGCTCGCAATCGAGCTTCTTGAAGACGTAGCCCAGCATCCCGAAGAGCATCATGATCTGCAGATCAAAGGCATTGTTGGAGAGCGAGAAGACGCCGATCGCGCAGAACACGATGATCATCGGGAACAGGTAGTGGTAGGGCACCATGATCATGCGAACCCAGAGCCCGATGAGCGGCAGGTTCAGCACCAGCAGCATCAGATTGCCTATCCACATCGAGGCGATGAGACCCCAGAACAGGCGCGGCTGTTCGGTCATCACGCCGGGGCCAGGCTGGATGCCATGCATGATCATCGCGCCGATCATCAGGGCCATCACGGTGTTGGCCGGAAAGCCCAGCGTCAGCATCGGGATGAACGACATCTGCGCGCCGGCATTGTTGGCGGCTTCCGGAGCCGCAACGCCTTCGATCGCGCCCTGGCCCAATTCATGGCGGTTGGCGGAGACGCGCTTCTCCAATGCATAGGCGCCAAAGGAGGCGAGCGCCGCGCCGCCCCCCGGCAGCACGCCGAGCGCTGCGCCGAGTGCCGTGCCGCGTGCAGTCGGTGCTATCATGCGACGCCAGTCCTCCCGTGTCGGCATCAATCCTTCGACCTTGGCGACGCCGAGGTCACGGCGTGCTTCGTCATCGAGATTGGCGATGATCTCGCCGATGCCGAAAACGCCCATGGCAACGATGACGAAATTGAGCCCGTCCGCGAGTTCCGGCAGCCCAAGCGAATAGCGCTGCAAGCCGGAGTTCACATCGGTCCCGACGAGTCCGAGCAGCAGGCCCAGCGCAATCATGGCGAGCGCATGCAGGATGTGGCCGCTTGCCAGCACCACCGATGCGACAAGGCCCAGAACCATCAGCGAAAAATACTCGGCAGGGCCGAACTTGAAAGCCAGTTCCGTGAGCGCCGGCGCGAAGAACGCGATGAGGAAGGTGCAGACCGTGCCGGCGATGAACGATGAGATCGCAGCGGCGGCAAGTGCCCGTCCCGCGGCTCCTTTTCGGGCCATCTTGTAGCCGTCTATGGCCGTGACCACAGATGTTGCTTCGCCCGGCAGGTTGATCAGTATCGCGGTTGTCGAACCGCCATACTGGGCGCCATAGAATATGCCGGCCATCATGATGAGCGCAGAGACCGGCTCCAGACCAAAGGTCGCCGGAAGAAGCATAGCGATCGTCGCAGATGGCCCGAGGCCGGGCAGTACACCGATTGCCGTTCCGAGAAACACACCGATCAAACACCAGAGCAGATTGGTCGGCGTCACTGCGACGGAGAGGCCGAGAAAGAGGTTCGCGAGCACATCCATGATGCTCTCCTCAACCGCCGGTCAGCCAGCTGCCGAGCAGCGGCATGGGGACGGAGAGCCCCTTGACGAAGATAAGGGCGCACACGACGACCATGACGACGGCCCCGGCAAGGGCCTGCAGACTCCAGCGAAATTCGCGGCTCGCCATCGCCGACATTACGATCAGGAGAAACAGGCTTCCGATGAAGCCGATAGGCTCAAGCAACAGGCCGAACAGCGCGCAGGCTGCGGGGATGAGCAGCAGCGGCCGCGCATTGATGTTCGCCAGCCGCGGGCCGGACACCTTGATGCCGCGCGCAAGAGCCATAAGACCGAAGGCGATCAGCAGGACAGACAGCACTTTGGGAAAATAGCCGCCGCCCATGCGCCCTGCTGTCCCCATGGGATAGGCCCAGCCGAGCCACAAGCCAGCCGCACCGAAGGCGATATAGATCGCACCGGCATAGAACTCTCTCGGGCTCTTGATTGCGACCATGGACGTCTCCCTGATGTGACCGCATTCTTCCGTGCGTTTCACCATCGGGGGCGACAATTACATTTTTGTTGCATTTTACAACTATTGAAATTCGCAACGATTCATACCCAATGCGTATCAAAGCCGCCAAGGCGCCAGAGGCCGCGATGCTCGACCGCTCCCTGACCTATTTCCTGACGTCCATCGCCGAGGACGGAATCGGAAGCGCCAACGCGATTTTCGAAGCGCGTTTCGGCTGGAGCGTCCGGGAGTTGCGGGTGCTGCGGCTGGTGCGCGAGACCCCGAACATGACGTTCACGCGGCTGGCGGCCAGCACGAAGTTCGAGCGCTCGCTGACCTCGCGCACGGTCTCGGCGCTGATCAAGGCCGGGCTGATCACCCGGACCAACAGCACGCAAGACGCCCGCGTCTTCACGTTGCGCGTCACCAAGGCTGGGGAGGCGCTGTGCTGTCAGGCTGACCCGCTGACCCGCGAGCTTGAGGCGCTAATGCTCGAGCCACTGAGCGACGCGGAACGCAAGGTGCTTATGGACATGCTTGAGCGGGTGAAGACGTGGGTCCAAACAGGATATTCGGCCGAGGTCAACAATCGCCATCCGGATGCGGTCTCAGGCAAGTGACGCCCCCGGGTCATCCCGACCTGGCTTCTTGCAAACAACAACCATCTTGACGTCGCGCCCGATGCCGCCATCTCGATCCGTGAGGAAACGTCTGCGGGGAGCGGCCAGCTTTGCGCCTGAACTTGTTGATCGTCATTATCCCTTCCGCACCGCGAGCCTTCATCGAGTGGATGTCTCGCACCCGGCAGGGCGTGTGGTCGAGATTGGCACACAGGTGAACATCTGAAGAAACGAGACGGAATGTCGGCTTTTCTCAATCGCTATTCGGCAAGCCGTCAGTCCGCTTTCGGCCCCAGGGCAGACGGCTTAGCGCCCCCATTCCCGTCATTGATGTTGATTGTGCGCTTACCAGTAAGCGGACATCCCGGTTGGCGCGCCGCAATTGTGCCCAAACTTGAACGCCGGGAAATTGGCGCAAGACGCCATCTGCACATGAACGGCAGCACCCAATACAAAGCAGAAGAGTCCAGCAGATAGTTGCATTTCACACGCTTGCAGGCATGCTCGGTGGCTGGGGAGATGTTCATGGCAAGCGTTCCACATTTGACCCGTCGGCAAGGACTCGCAGCCACGGCCTCCTTGTTGGAACTGTTCGATGCGCAGCACAGGGCGCTGGCGCAGAGCGATGTCTTTATTGCCGAGGCCGCCCGCCAGCGCGATTCCGCCGTGGCAGCCGGCGACCAGCCCTACGGGGCCGTTGTGGTGCTAAATGGTCGGATCGTCGGAACCGGTCGCAGCCGCGTGATCAGTGACAGTAATCCGGATGCGCATGCCGAGCGCATCGCCTTGTGGGATGCCCAAAGGCAAATCGGTCGCGCAGACTTATCCGGCGCGGTGATCTTTGCCACCTCGCCTCCCTGCTCGACCTGCCAGCGTGCCCTGGCCAAGGCCAGGATCTCCAGCATGCGTGTCGGCCCTGAAGGTCGTGAGTACGGAGCGCCAAGAGGAGCTATACCTTGACCTTGGTTCGGGTTTGTCGCCTCCTCGTTGCCGTCGCGGCGCTTCAGATCCATGCATCAGAGCTCGCCTTAGCGCAGCATAAAGAAGGGATGGAACTGGTCGTTGCCGCCGGGCGCGGTGATCTTGCGCGTGTGAAGGCCTTGCTATCGGCGAAGGCGCCGGTCGATACGCAGGACCGGGCCGGTCGGTCAGCGCTTCTTGTTGCGGTGGGCGGCAATCAAGTCGCCATTGCCAAAGTGCTCATCGATGCGGGCGCCAGCATCAATGTGCAAGCTGCCAATCGTGACACGCCCTGGCTGCTGGCGGGTGCGCAGGGTCGGGCCGAGATCATTGCGAAAATGATCCCGCGCGGGCCTGATCTTTCGATCCGCAACCGCTTCGGCGGCAACGCCCTGATTCCAGCATGCGAGCGCGCACATGTAGAGGCGATCCGGTTACTGCTGGCGACGCGCATCGACGTGAATCACGTCAACAACCTAGGTTGGACTTGTCTTCTGGAAATCGTGATTCTTGGTCAGGGCGGCCCGCGCCATCAGGAAGCAACACAGCTGGTGCTGCAGGCGGGGGCCGATCCCAACCTGGCGGACAAGGACGGAGTGATGCCGTTGGCGCATGCCCGCGCCAGGGGGCAGTCGGAAGTTGCACGGCTCATCGAACAGGCTGGCGGCCAGGTGCGGCGTTAACCCATCGACTCGGAGTGTATTGGAGTCGGTTGTACGCCCCAGTTTGGTCGTTCAGAGCACTTCAGCAAAATACCGGAACCGGGCAGCAAAAACGTTCAGAAAACTCGGGGTGATCCAAGCTATTGCCCGGCGTCAAATCCACAGAAACAGGTTCTGTGATGTGACGCGCACATGGTTCATTCCGTCGAAGACCATCTTGTCCTGGTCGGATAGATTTACCTGACATTTTCAGGCGTCTGCCAGCCAATCTTTCACTCCAGTGAGAGCAGATCGCTGAGATGCCCAACATCAGCAATCGTCACATGTGAGCCATTCATGTGCACCCCGTGCCTGACGAGTTCTGCGAGGGCGCGCGAGAGCGTTTCCGGCTTCATCCCAAGCCGATGGGCGAGCAAGGCCTTGTCATGTGGGAGACTAAATTGGGCTGCGCCCTCGGTCAGGCCAGACTGGTCAAGCAGGAATTGGATGGCGCGCTGCCTGGTTGTCAGCAATTTCATCTGTTCGATCTGTGCAACGAGCAACTTCAGGTGCTGCGCCATGGACGCAAGCATCGCGAAGGCGGTCTCTGGCTTCTCCAGGACCTGGTCCCGCAGCCGCGCATTCAGGATTGATACGAGCCTGGCATCTGTCACCGCAGTCGCCGTCACCGGATAGCGTCCGCCCATGAACATGGCTGCTTCGGCAAAGGTTTCGCCAACCCCGAAGACATGAACGACGGCTTCGCCGCCGTCTGGAGCAAGGCGACTGAGCTTGACCTGCCCTTCGATAACCAGAAACGCCGCCTTGGCGGGGTCTCCTTGACTAAACAGGTTCTGGTTTCGCGCCAACCTGATAACTGAATTGGCGTCGATCAGTCGGACAATGTCGGCAGGATCCAACTCCTTCAGCAGAGTGCACTGCCTAGCCAGTGCCCAATCATTCGATGTCAGCACGTGAACACGCCGTTCCTATCAAGACTTCGTTTATGAGAGAGGATCATCGATGGTCGCGGCCGGATGCGCAAGCCGGATCAGCGACTCCCGCTCGCGAAGCGTGACCGAGGCCCCGCACACAACCACGCCATAAGCCTGAAGTGACGCGAACGAGCGCGACAGCACTTCGGGCACCATGCCAAGGCGCGATGCAAGAACCTTCTTATCGAACGGCAACTCAATCTGGCCCGTGCTCCCAGTCGCGGCATCCTGCGCCAGCAGCCAGTTGGCAAGCCGCTCGAGGCTCGATCTAAGTTTCTGGTTCTTCAATTCCTTCACGACGCCGCGGTAAGCGATGGCAAGTTCGACCGCCATAGCCCGTGCGAACTCGGCATCCTGGCCGAAAGCCTCCCGGACCGCTTCTGCCGGGATCAGCAGCACCCTGGCCGCCGTGAGCGCACGCGCTGACTTGAGATAGATGCGGTCAAGGATGACCGCTGCCACGATAAAGCTTTGACCGGGCCCGAGGACCGCGACGGTTGTCTCACGCTCGCGGTAGGCCGAGTAGACCTCGACATGGCCATCGACGATCACATGCAGGAAATCGGCCGGATCGCCCTCCCGTGCCAGTTCGACATGCGCCGGAAAGCGCTGCAGATAAGCGCACTTCAACATGCTGTCGATCAGCGCCGGATTGACCCCGGCGAACAGGGGCAGGCGACTCATCTCGTCGAGATCTTCGGTGCGCATCGGTGCCTCCTTGCGAATATCCATAGGCTTTCAGCGCAATCGCGTCCTTGACTTTTGTCATGCTTGCCAGGGCGTCCGGCCTTCCCGAGCTTGATCGCGTTACGGCCTGCCAATGACCTTTCTGCTGCTGCGCCTTGAATCGTTTGAACTGCCCTGATTCCTTGATCTGAATCAGGCGAACTACGCATTCACAGAGCCAGTGAACCCGCATCCGGATGAAGGGCATCCAGAATTGACGGGGGCTGGCATGGCGGTCACAGCAGCATCATCGACCACAAGCGGTATCGACAAAGGCGATCGGGGGCGGGCGCTCTGGCTCTCGACCATCGCCTTCACCGTCTGCTTCGCGGTGTGGACGATTTTCGCGATCATAGGCATCCAGATCAAGAAAGACCTTGGCCTCACCGACACGCAGTTCGGTCTGCTGGTCGGCACGCCGATCCTTACCGGTTCGTTGATCCGCCTGATCCTCGGCATCTGGGCTGACCAATATGGCGGAAGGGTGGTCTACACCTTCACCATGCTGTCGGCGGCGGTGATGACCTTCTTCCTCACCTTTGCCTACGACTACACCACCTTCCTGATCGCGGCGCTCGGCGTCGGCATCGCGGGTGGCTCGTTCTCGGTCGGCGTGGCTTATGTCTCGAAGTGGTTCCCGAAGGAAAAGCAGGGCACAGCACTCGGCATCTTCGGCGCGGGCAACGTCGGTGCAGCCGTCACCAAGTTCGCCGCGCCTGTCATCATGGTTGCCTATGGCTGGAAGACGGTGGCGCTGGTCTGGGCGGCGGTGCTCGCCGCCACGGCGATCATCTTCTTCCTGATGACCAAGGATGATCCAGACCTCGCCAAGCGCCGCGCCACTGGTCAGAAGCCTGAGCCGCTATCGGCTATGATGGAGCCACTCCGCAACATCCAGGTCTGGCGCTTCTCGCTCTACTATTTCTTCGTCTTCGGGGCCTTCGTGGCGCTGGCGCTGTGGCTGCCGCGCTACCTGATGGGCGTCTACAATCTCGACATCGCCACCGCGGGCATGATCGGCGCGGCGTACTCGATCCCGGCCTCGGTCTTCCGGGCCTATGGCGGGCATCTGTCCGACAAGTACGGCGCGCGCACCATCATGTACTGGACCTTCGGGGTTTCGGTGGTGTGCACCTTCATCCTGTCCTATCCGCCAACCTCTTACGTGATTCAGGGCATCCGCGGGCCGGTCGAGTTCACGACGCGCATGAGCCTGCCCGGCTTTATCGTGGTTGCCTTCGTGCTCGGCTTCTTCATGAGCCTCGGCAAGGCAGCCGTCTTCAAGCACATCCCGGTCTACTATCCGGGCCGGGTTGGTGCTGTTGGCGGCGTGGTCGGCCTTGTCGGCGGGCTTGGCGGCTTTGTGCTGCCCATCGCCTTCGGCATGCTCAACGACCTGACAGGCGTCTGGCAGAGCTGCTTCTGGCTGCTCTTCCTGATCGTGGCCGTTTCGACCCTTTGGATGCACTTTGCCATCCTGAACATGGAGAAGACCGCCGCCGTTGCCGGTGTCGCCATGAAGACCTTGCCGGAACTGCCCGAGATGCAGCCCATTCATGGCACAGCACATGCAGGCGCGCTGGCCGCCAAGGGGGCCATCAGCGACTGGCGACCGGAAGACAAGGGTTTCTGGGCTGACGGTGGCCGCACCATTGCGCGCCGCAATCTCTGGATTTCGGTGCCCTGCCTGCTGCTGTCTTTCGCAGTCTGGATGGTCTGGTCTGTGGTGGTCGCCAAACTGCCCAGCGTTGGTTTTGCGTTCACAAACGAGCAACTGTTCTGGCTGGCCTCCCTGCCAGGCTTGTCAGGTGCGACCTTGCGCATCTTCTACAGCTTCATGCCGGCCATGCTCGGCGGCAGGCTGTGGACCACGCTGGCAACCTGGTCCTTGCTGATCCCGGCGTTGGGCATGGGCTTTGCCGTGCAAAACCCGGCCACGCCTTACTGGATCTTCCTCGGTCTGGCCCTGCTCTGCGGCTTCGGTGGCGGCAACTTCGCTTCTTCGATGGCCAACATCTCGTTCTTCTTCCCCAAGGCTGAAAAGGGCAATGCGCTAGCCATCAACGCCGGCATGGGCAATCTCGGCGTCAGCGTCGTGCAGTTCGTGGTACCGCTCGCCATCACGGCAGGAATCTTCGGCGCTCTCGGCGGCGATCCCCAGACGGCAACCGTCAAGGGTGTGACGTCGACACTCTGGCTGCAGAATGCCGGCTTCGTCTTCGTGCCCTTCATCATCGCCTCGGCCTTTGCGGCCTGGTTCGGCATGAACGACATCGCAACCATGAAAGCGAGCTTCGCAGACCAGGCCGTGATTTTCCGGCGCAAACACAACTGGATCATGTGCTGGCTCTACACCGGCACATTCGGCTCGTTCATCGGCTTCTCGGCGGCCTTCCCACTGCTGTCGAAGATCCTCTATCCAGACGTCAACATCCTCCAGTACGTCTTTCTGGGGCCGCTGGTCGGCGCTCTCTCCCGGGTCGTCGCGGGCAAACCTTGCGACAAGATTGGCGGCGGAAGGATCACCTTCTGGGCGTTCATCGCTATGTGCCTGGGCGTGGTCGGCATCCTCTACGCCATCGGCATGAAGGGCGATCCCAGCTCGTTCCCAGTGTTCTTCGCCAGCTTCATCTTCCTGTTCGCGATGACCGGCATCGGCAACGCCTCCACCTTCCAGATGATCCCCGCGATCATGAGGAAAGAAGTGGCGCGGCTGGAGCCCGGCCTGAAGGGCCAGGACCTCGTCAAGCAGTCCGACAAGGAAAGCGCGGCCATCATCGGCTTCACTTCCGCGGTGGCAGCTTACGGCGCCTTCTTCATTCCCAAGAGCTTCGGCACCTCGATTGCAGCCACCGGTGGGGCCGAGGCCGCACTCTACGCCTTCCTCGGCTTCTACGTGATCTGCATCGGCGTGACCTGGTGGTTCTACACGAGGCGGGGCGGCCTGCTCCACGACATCGAGCGTGCGCGTACACCATCCAAGCCGCCTCTGGCACAAGGATTGGCATGATGTCGGCGACAAGAACACACAAAACAGAGCCTCCGCGATGGGGTCTGGCATTAGGCGCTGTCGCGGTCATCTTCGGCCTGCTGTCGATCTACTCCGGTGGTCAGGTCCTGTTCGGCGCAGCAGCCGTGCGCACTGATGCTGGCCAGATTGTTCCGGCGATTGTCTGGTTCAACTTCCTGTCAGGCTTTGTCTATGTCCTGTCAGGCGTCCAGTTGATGCGCTGGCGCCGGAGCGGCGCTGTCCTCGCCATGGTTCTTGCAGCCAGCCTCCTCCTCGTGGCCGGGCTCTTTGCCTTCCACATCGCAGCCGGCGGCTTGTTCGAGATGAGGACCGTCATGGCGATGCTGCTCAGGCTCTCGTTCTGGTGCCTGGTCGCGGTCATGGCATGCCGCGCCCTTGGCTGCTTTCACCGTTCTTCCTTGCCCGACATCCGTTGACAGGAGCAAATCATGAGCCACTTTCTTGATCGATTGACCTTTTTCAACAAGGTCTCGGAGCCTTTCTCGAACGGCCACGGCATCACCACGGACGAAGACCGGCGCTGGGAGGATGGCTACCGCAAGCGCTGGCAACACGACAAGATCGTGCGCTCCACCCATGGCGCCAACTGCACCGGCTCGTGCTCATGGAAGATCTACGTCAAGGGCGGAATCGTCACCTGGGAAACCCAGCAGACGGATTATCCCCGCACACGGCCCGACCTGCCCAACCACGAGCCTCGCGGCTGCTCGCGCGGGGCCTCCTACAGCTGGTATCTCTACTCTGGCAACAGGGTGAAGTATCCGCTGATCCGCTCGCGGCTGCTCAAGCAATGGCGTGAGGCACGCAAGGCGCTGTCACCGGTGGCTGCCTGGAAATCCATCGTCGAGAACCCCGTCAAGCGCGACGACTACATCAAGGTGCGCGGGCATGGCGGCTTCGTGCGCGCCAAGTGGGATGAAGTGACCGAGATCATCGCTTCGGCCAATGCCTACACCGCCAAGACCTACGGCCCAGACCGCATCTTTGGCTTCTCGCCGATCCCGGCCATGTCGATGGTGAGCTACGCAGCGGGCTCGCGCTACCTGAGCCTGCTCGGCGGCGTCTGCATGTCATTCTACGACTGGTATTGCGATCTGCCGCCCGCCTCGCCGCAGACCTGGGGCGAGCAGACTGACGTGCCTGAATCAGCCGACTGGTACAATGCCGGCTTCCTGATCCTGTGGGGCTCCAACGTGCCCCAGACGCGCACGCCGGACGCGCACTTCTACACGGAAGCCCGCTACCGCGGGGCCAAGAGCGCCGTGATCTGCCCGGACTACTCGGAGGCCGCCAAGTTCGGTGACATCTGGCTCTCCGTGAAACAGGGCACGGACTCGGCACTCGCCATGGCCATGGGCCATGTCATCCTGACCGAGTATCACGTCAAACGGCAGGTGCCTTATTTCCGCGACTACGTGCGCCAGTATACCGACATGCCGATGCTGGTCAGGCTCGACAAGCAGGGCGACCAACTGGTGCCGGGCCGCTTCCTGCGGGCTTCGGACTTCGACGCGTCTCTGGGCGAAGCCAACAACCCCGAGTGGAAAACCGTCGCCTATGACGAGACCTCTGGCAAGATCGTGGCGCCCAAAGGCACGATCGGCTTCCGCTGGGGCGAAAGCGGCAAGTGGAACCTCGAAGAGCAGGAATCAGGCGGCGCGGAAACGAAGCTGCGCCTGTCCCTGTCGGACATCAAGGATGACCTCGCCGACATCTCGTTCCCGTATTTCGGCAACATCCCGACCCCGCATTTCACCCATACCGACCATGGCAGCGTGCTCAAGCGCCGCATCCCGGTCAAGAAGCTGAAACTCGCCGATGGCGAGGCGCTGGTCGCTTCGGTGCATGATCTCTTCCTCGCCAATTACGGCGTCGACTGCGGCCATGGCGGCGACAACATCGCCCGGTCTTTTGCCGATGATGTGCCCTATACCCCCGCCTGGGCCGCAAAGATCTCCGGCGTTTCCGCCGACAAGATCATCCAGGTGGCGCGCGAGTTCGCCACCAACGCCGAAAAGACCAATGGCCGCTCGATGATCATCATCGGGGCTGCCATGAACCACTGGTTCCACGCCGACATGAACTATCGCGGCGTGATCAACATGCTGGTCATGTGCGGCTGCATCGGCCAGTCCGGCGGCGGCTGGGCGCATTATGTCGGCCAGGAGAAGCTCAGGCCGCAAGCCGGCTGGGCGCCGCTGGCCTTCGCGCTCGACTGGGGCCGCCCGCCACGCCAGCAGAACTCGACCTCGGCCTTCTATGCCCATACCGACCAATGGCGCTACGAGACCATGAATGTCGGCGACCTTGTCTCGCCCACTGCTCCGGCGGGGCCGGGCGCGAACGGATCGTGGGATGGCGCGATCATCGACTACAATATCCGGGCCGAACGCATGGGCTGGCTCCCTTCAGCGCCGCAACTCGAAACCAATCCGCTGCAAGTCGCGAAAGACGCTGCGGCAGCCGGCATGGAGGCCAAGGACTACGTTGCGAAGTCGCTGAAGGACGGCTCGCTCAAGCTGTCCTGCGAAGACCCGGACGATCCGAAGAACTGGCCGCGCAACATGTTCGTCTGGCGCTCCAACCTGCTGGGTTCATCCGGCAAAGGGCACGAGTACTTTCTCAAGCATCTGCTTGGCACCACCCATGGTGTTCTCGGCAAGGATCTTGGACAGGAAGGCAGGGCCAAGCCGCATGAGGCGGTCTGGCACGAGCATGCGCCGGAAGGAAAGCTCGACCTCCTGGTCACGCTCGATTTCCGCATGTCGACGACCTGCGTCTACTCGGACATCGTTCTGCCCACGGCCACCTGGTACGAGAAGAACGACCTCAACACCTCGGACATGCACCCGTTCATCCACCCGCTGACCAGCGCGGTGGACCCTGTCTGGGAAGCGCGCTCCGACTGGGAGATCTACAAGGCCATCGCCAAGGCCTTCTCGAAAGTGGCCCCGGAGGTTCTCGGCGTCGAGAAGGACGTGGTGCTGAACCCGATCAAGCACGACAGCGCAGGCGAGATCGCCCAGCCTTTCGATCCGCGCGACTGGAAGAAGGGCGAGTGCGAGCCGATCCCCGGCAAGACCATGCCGACGGTCACGGTGGTGGAGCGCGACTACCCGCACATCTACGAGCGCTTCACGGCCATCGGCCCGCTGATGGAGAGCATCGGCAACGGCATTAAGGGCATGGCCTGGAAGACCGGCCACGAGGTGCAGCATCTCAAGGAACTGAACGGCGTCCACACCGAGGGCGTCAACAAGGGTATGGCCAGGATCGTCACCGACATCGATGCCACCGAGATGATCCTGATGATGGCACCCGAGACCAATGGCGAGGTCGCGGTCAAGGCCTGGGCCGCGCTCGGCAAGACCACCGGGCGCGAGCATACTCACCTCGCCTTGCCCAAGGAAGACGAGAAGATCCGCTTCCGCGATGTGGTCAGCCAGCCACGCAAGATCATCTCCGCGCCGACCTGGTCGGGGCTGGAGAGCGAGAAGGTCTGCTACAACGCCGGCTACACAAACGTTCACGAACTGATCCCATGGCGCACGCTGACCGGGCGCCAGCAGCTCTACCAGGACCATCTGTGGATGCGGGCCTTCGGTGCCTCGCTTTGCCTTTACCGCCCGCCTGTCGACCTGCGCACCATCGCGCCAGTGATCGACCTCAAGCCCAACGGCGAGAAGCAGATCGTGCTGAACTTCATCACGCCGCACCAGAAATGGGGCATCCACTCGACCTACACTGACAACCTATTGATGCTGACGCTGTCACGCGGCGGACCCATCGTCTGGTTGTCGGAGGACGACGCGAAGTCTGCCGGCATCGTCGATAACGACTGGGTCGAGGCCTACAATTCGAATGGTGCGCTTGTCGCCCGCGCCGTGGTTTCCCAGCGCATGAAGAACGGCACGTTGTTCATGTACCACGCGCAGGAAAAGATCGTGAACGTGCCGGGCTCGGAGATGACCGGCAACCGCGGCGGCATCCACAACTCGGTGACGCGCGCAGTACTCAACCCGACCCACATGATCGGCGGCTACGTCCAGCTTGCCTACGACTTCAACTACTACGGCACCATCGGCACCAACCGCGACGAGTTCGTGGTGATCCGCAAGGTTAAAACAGTCGACTGGCTGGAACGGCCGCTCAACCGGCCCGAACTTGCCGCCAATCCCCCCCAGACAACCCTCACCGCAGCCGAGTGACAGGAGCACACACATGAAAATCCGCGCTCAAATTGCAATGGTGCTGAACCTCGACAAGTGCATCGGCTGTCACACCTGCTCGGTCACCTGCAAGAACGTCTGGACCAACCGCGAAGGTATGGAATACGCTTGGTTCAACAACGTCGAGACCAAGCCTGGCATTGGCTATCCCAAGGATTGGGAGAACCAGAACAAGTGGAAGGGTGGCTGGAAGCGCAAGGCCAACGGCAAGATCGAGCCCCGGATCGGCGGCAAGTGGCGCATCCTGGCCAACATCTTCGCCAATCCTGACCTGCCGGAGATCGACGACTACTACGAGCCGTTCACCTTCGACTACGAGCATCTGCAGAAGGCCCCAGAACTGGAGGCTTTCCCCACCGCGCGCCCGCGCTCGCTGATCACCGGCGAACGCATGGAAAAAATCGAATGGGGCCCGAACTGGGAAGAAATCCTCGGCGGCGAATTCGCCAAGCGCTCCAAGGATGCCAACTTCGAAGGCATCCAGAAGGAGATCTACGGCCAGTTCGAGAACACCTTCATGATGTATCTGCCGAGGCTGTGCGAGCACTGCCTCAACCCGACCTGCGCAGCAGCCTGTCCGTCTGGCGCGATCTACAAGCGCGAAGAGGACGGCATCGTCCTGATTGATCAGGACAAGTGCCGCGGCTGGCGCATGTGCGTCTCAGGCTGCCCCTACAAGAAGATCTACTACAACTGGTCGAGCGGCAAATCGGAGAAGTGCATCTTCTGCTATCCACGCATCGAGGCTGGCCAGCCGACGGTGTGCTCGGAGACCTGCGTCGGCCGCATACGTTATCTCGGCGTCATCCTGTACGACGCCGACCAGATCGAGGCGGCGGCCAGCACGCCGGATGAGAAGGATCTCTATGAGCAACAGCTCAAGATATTCCTTAACCCCGACGATCCGGCCGTGATCGAGCAGGCAAGGCTCGACGGCATTCCCGATCAGTGGCTGGAAAGCGCGCGCCGTTCGCCGATCTGGAAGATGGCGATGGAGTGGAAGGTCGCCTTCCCGCTCCACCCGGAATACCGCACGCTGCCGATGGTCTGGTATGTGCCGCCGCTGTCGCCGATCACGGCGGCCGCCGAGGCCGGCCAGATGGGCACCGATGGCGGCATGCCGGACGTGAAGTCGCTGCGCATTCCGCTGAAGTACCTCGCCAACCTGCTCACCGCCGGCGACGAGAAACCAATCGCCACGGGTCTTGAGCGGATGCTGGCCATGCGGGCCTACATGCGGGCCAAGACCGTTGATGGCGTCATCGACGAGAGCATCGCCAAGCGCGTCGGCCTCACCGGCCAGCAGATCGAGGAGATGTATCACCTCATGGCCATCGCCAACTATGAAGACCGCTTCGTCATCCCGACCACCCACCGCGAGGTCACGCAGGACGCCTACGAGTTGCGCGGCGAATGCGGCTTCTCCTTCGGCGATGGCTGCCTGCCATCGGACAACAAGGTCAACCTGTTCGGCGGCATCAAGGTCAAGAACGACAAGCCGAAGATGGGAGCCTACTGATGAAAACGCTGAAGGTTCTCTCGGCACTATTGACCTATCCGACACCGGAATTGCTAGAGGCGGCGGATGAATTGAAAGCGGTCCTCCGACGTGAGGGCGTGCTCAAGAAGCAGGCCCTCAACGGTGTGCTCAACCTCGTTGATGCGCTGGTCGAGGGCGATCTGTTCGATGCGCAGGAGCGCTACATCCTGCTATTCGACCGCACGCGCTCGCTGTCGCTGCACCTGTTCGAGCATGTCCATGGCGAGAGCCGTGATCGTGGGCAGGCCATGGTCGATCTCATCAAGGTCTATGAGGATGGCGGCTTCACGCCGACGATTTCGGAATTGCCGGATTTCCTGCCGCTGTTCCTGGAATATGCCGCGATCCAGACCCCGGAGGCAGCGCTCGAACTGATCGGCCAGCCAGGCCATGTCTTTGCGGCGCTGTCTGAGCGGCTTGGCAAGCGCCAATCGCCCTATCAGGCCGTGTTCACGGCGCTGGTCGCGCTATCAAAAGCCAAGCTTGATGAGGCAGCGCTCGCAGCCCTGCGCGCCGAGCCTGATCCGGAGCCGGACGATCTTGAAGCACTCGACGCTGCCTGGGCCGAAGAAGAGGTCAGCTTTGGCCCTGGCGCCGCCGCTGATGACTGCGGCATCGACTCGCTGGGTGCCAAATTGCGCCAGGCCCGCCGCCCCGCCCCTGGCCTCGAGCCCATTCCCGGCGCAGGGCCACGCACAGTCCACACCCATTCAGCCACCACTCCGAGGGGAGCCTGAGCCATGCGCGATGCGATCTTTCACATCCTTTTCGTCTGGTATCCGTATGTTTGCTTGTCGGCCTTTATCTTCGGCAGCATCATTCGCTATGACCGCGAGCAGTACACCTGGAAGGCTTCATCCAGTCAGCTTCTGCGCAAGGGTCAACTGAGGCTTGGCTCCAACCTTTTCCATTTCGGCATCCTGTTCCTGCTGATGGGCCACACGGTCGGGTTGCTGACGCCGAAGGCCGTCTATGCGATCTTCATGTCGCCGCAAACCAAGCAACTCATCGCCATCGTGGCGGGTGGCCTTGCCGGCATCGTCTGCTTCATCGGGCTAACGTTGCTGCTGCACCGCCGCCTGACGGATGCGCGCATCCGGCAGACCTCGACCTACATGGATCTGGGCGTGCTGATCATCCTGTGGGTGCAGCTGGTGCTTGGACTCATCACACTGCCCTTCTCAATCGGCCACACCGATGGCTCGGTGATGATCACCCTGTCGCATTGGGCACAGGGCATCCTTACCGTGCAACCGGTTGACGCAAAGACCCTGCAGGGGCTCGACTGGCCCTACCTGGTCCACCTTGTCATGGGGATGACAATCTTCCTGATCTTTCCGTTCTCGCGGCTGGTCCACATCTGGTCGGCTCCGATCGGCTATCTCGGTCGCAAGGGCTATCAGGTGGTGCGCACCCGCTCCACGCTGGATGGCTCGCGCGCTCCCCGTCCAACACAAGCAGCGGAGTGATGACCATGAGTGATGCAACTGAAGACGTCGGCTGCACGGTCAAGCCCGTGATCACCGCCAAATCCAAGATCATAAGCGTCAACGGCGTTACCATCTCCCGCGCTGCGATCTCGCAGGAAACCCAGAACCACCCCGCTGCCAAGCCAATAGAGGCGTGGCAAGGGGCTGTTCGGGCGCTTGTGGTGCGCGAGTTGCTACTGCAGGAAGCGCGCCGCATCAACCTTGAGCCAACGCCGATGAGCGACGACGAGGGCCGCCGCGAAACCGACGAGGAAGCGCTGGTGCGCGGGCTGGTCGACAGTGAGGTCGCGACGCCGCAAGCCGATGAAGCAAACTGCCGACGGTATTACGAGCAGAACAGGCGGCGCTTCACCTCGCCGACGTTGTACGAGGTCTCACACATCCTGCTGCCGCATGATGCCCACGAGGTCGACGTGCTGGCGACAGCGATCCTGACCGCGCTGCGTGATGACCCAAAATCCTTCGAGGCCATGGCCATGCTCAATTCGGTGTGCCCGTCGAAGAATACTGGCGGCAACCTTGGCCAGATCGGGCCGGGCCAGACTGTCCCGGAATTCGAGACAGCACTTGCCGGCCTGCCTGTGGGCAAGGTCGCACCCGAGCCTGTCAGGACGCGTTTTGGGTTGCATATCGTCAAGGTCGAACGACGGGTAGAAGGGCGCGAATTGCCTTTCGAGATGGTGCAGGAGCGCATAGCGACATGGCTGGACGAGAAAGTCCGGCGCACGGCGATCCAGCAGTACATCTCGATCCTGGCTGGCAAGGCCGTCATCATCGGCTTCGAGATCAACGCCAGCCCATCACCGCTGGTCCAATAGGAGCGCGCCATGCATCTCGGCACATTGTTGAACCATTTGGAAGTCGACGCCAATGCCGGTGCTGCCTTGCTGGCGTTGGGTGACATCACGCTGTTTGCTCGCGTCGAAGCCATGGGCGCCGAACATGACGAAGAACCCGGCGAATACGTCGCGAACGGTGCACGGCGCTTCGCGGCTCGCGCAAGCGACGAGGACTGGCTCGGGCTGATGAACGCCATCGAGCGGGCTGACGATCCGGGGCGCGCCGTGCTGGAAAAGATCGTGCTGTGGTCACTCGACAAGGACACGGCAACTGACAAGGCGCTGCATGAGGGCTGCTCCTGCGGAGGTGGCGGAGGCTGCCATGACCAGCCATGAGGCCGGTGGCGCTCACGCGGCCATGCCCGCCGGGCCTCCCATGGTCGAAGCGATCCCGTTCTCGCTGATCGACGCGCCGCTCGACTATATCCTTGCCGATCATTTCCGGCAGCGCAGCGTCTGTATCGCACTCCAGCGCTTCGCCCGTGAAGGCAGGGTTGCCCGTAGCGAGGCGGACATGGTCATCGCCTTTCTCGATCACGACCTGCCACTTCACCACGAAGATGAGGACCAGGACCTGTTCCCGGCCGTGCGGCGGCGGTCCTTGCCCGAGGACGATCTCGGCATGGTGCTGGCAAGGCTGTCGGAGGATCACCGGCTGTCGGATGTGATGGTCCATGCCATCATCGAGGTGCTTGCCTCGACTCCTGCCGCCAATCCGGTGAAGCTCGACCGCCAGGCGCGCGACGTCATGCTGGCCTATGCCGCGAGCGAACACCGGCATCTGGCCATGGAGAACGGTATCGTCATGGCGATTGCTCGAATCAGGCTTAAACCTTCCGACCTGAAACCCATCAGCCATGCCATGAAGCTGCGCAGGGGAGTGGCATCCTGATGTCCCGCACGCTTGACCACCTGTTCGACCGAAACGTGGGCTGGGCTCACGCCAAGACCGACGCCGATCCGCATTTCTTCCGCCGCATGGCTGAGCAGCAGACGCCGCGCTATCTCTGGATCGGGTGTTCCGACAGCCGCATCACCGCCAATGACGTGCTCGGTCTTGATCCGGGCGAGGTGTTCGTCCACCGCAACATCGCCAACGTCGTGCACACCAGCGACATGAACATCCTGTCGGTGCTCGAATATGCGGTCGATCATCTCAAGGTCGAGCATATCATCATTTGCGGGCACTATGGCTGCGGCGGCGTGCAACGCGCGCTGGTGACCGAGCGCGGCGCGATGCTCGATCATTGGCTGCAACCGATCTCGATGCTCTACCGGAAGCACCGGTCCGTGTTCGATGCGATCCCTGAGCAAGACGCCCGGCTTGACCGCATGTGCGAGGTCAATATCGAGATGCAGGTGCGCCGTGTGGCGCAGACGCCGATTGTCGAGAATGCCTGGGCACGCGGCCAGAAGCTCAATCTTCATGGCTGGATCTATGCCATCCATGACGGGTTGCTGCGTGATCTGGGGCCCCACCTGTCATCAGTCGAAGAGCGCGATGCGCTGCCCTCGATCGATCATCGTGTGCTCAATCCGAACGAACCGATGAGCGCGCTCCGGCGCCAGGCGCTCGATGCGTTTTCGTCGCTGTCGCTCGATGATATGGCGTCGCCGCCCTGCTGCATGCCGGCGCTGGACGACGAACCTGCCAAATCCTCACGGAAGGACTGACCCATGCAATCTGCCGCAACCCATGCCGTTCCAATCGGGATCGTCGTATGCTCCGACCGCGCTGCCAGCGGCGTCTATGAGGACAAGGGCGGTCCGGCAATCACGACCTATCTGGGCGAAGTTCTGGCCACGCCCTGGCATCCGCTGCTGGCGATTGTCCGCGATGAGCGTGACCTGATCACCGCCATGATCGAGAGCCTTGCCGATCTGCGCGGCTGCCCTCTGATCCTGACCACGGGCGGCACCGGCCCGGCCCTACGCGATGTGACGCCTGAAGCCACGATGGATGCCTGTGATCGTCTGCTGCCCGGCTTCGGGGAACTGATGCGGCAGGCCAGCCTGAAGGATGTGCCGACCGCTATCCTGTCGCGGCAGGTGACCGGCATCCGCAAGACCTCGCTCGTCATAAATCTGCCGGGCAAACCGGCCTCGATCCGGACCTGCCTCGATGCCGTGTTCCCTGCCATCCCCTACTGCATCGATCTGATCGGCGGGCCACGGTTGGACACACACGAGGAGCGCTGCAAGGCCTTCCGCCCCGCCGCCTGAACATAGCCCAGGACGATGAACACGATGAACACGCTGACACCGCTACGCCCTGTCACGGCCATCATCTACAGCGAAGGCTGCAAGGCCGATCCAGTCATGTCGCGCATCGCCACCGGGCTGCGCCATCGCGGCTGCGCACTCGCCGGCTTTTTGCAGCGCAATGCACCCAGACCCGGACGCCGGCGCTGCGACATGGTGCTCGAAGATCTGGCGACAGGGACCGAGATCGCAATCTCGGAAGATCGCGGAGCTATGGCGCGGGGTTGCCATCTCGACGTCAGCGAATTGCTGCGCGGATTGGCGCTGGCGCGGCAGGCACTCGATGCCGGCGCTGATCTTCTGATCATCAACAAGTTCGGCAAGACAGAAGGGGAAGGCGGCGGCTTCCGGCCGCTGATTGCTGAAGCGCTGATGCGCGAAACGCCGGTACTCATCGCCGTACCATGGCGCAACATTGATGGCTGGCGGCTGTTTGCGGGTGACCTGGGCGAGGAGATCATTCTGGACGGCAGGCCCGGTCAGGCCGAAGCCATTTGCGCCATGCTGGCTGCGCGCCTCGGCCATGACCGAATCGACCACGAAAGGTTGACCTCGATCACATTGTCGCTGCAACGGATCGGCGATCATGGAGGGTGAAGGCCGCCGAACTCAACGCTGACATTACCCGGCCGACTCGACGACTTCGAACTGTTCAGGCCCTGAACCTCTGCCCGATTGAAAGTTGCCCCGCTGTGCTGACCAGATCCAGACTGGCTGTTGTCGCCGCAGTCGCCGCTGTCGTTGCCATTGCGGCATTGGTCTACGTCCAGAAATTCAGCCCGCTGTCGGTCGGCCTCGCGCAGCCCCGGACCAATGTCGAAATTCGTGTTTTTGGAATCGGCACGGTCGAGGCGCAGGTGCTGACGAAGGTGGGCTTCCAGGTTTCCGGGAAGGTCGCGAAGCTCCTGGCCGATCAGGGCGAGATCGTCGCTGAGGGAACCGTACTTGCGAGCCTGGAAGACGGCTCGCAGCGTGCGCGCGTTGCCAAGGCACAAGTCGGCAAGATGCAGGCCGAGGCGACCCTGGCCAGGGCGACAGCCCTTCTGGGCCGCGCCGAAGCAAACCTCCAGCAGAAATCAGCAGTCAATCAGCGGCGCCAATCCCTCGTGGACCGGGGCAGCGTCTCGCGTGAGGCCGCTGATGACGCGCAGACTAATGAGATGCTCGCCCGCGCCGATCTGGAGGTCGCCAAAGCGGAGCTTCTGGTGACAGCAGCAACGAGCAGCGATGTCGCGGCGACCCTCGCAATCGAACAGGTCCTGCTCAACCAGCATCAACTGGTTGCGCCGTTCCGTGCGCGCGTACTCTCGCGCCTCAAGGAGGCCGGTTCTGTTGCCGGGATCGGTGAAGCGCTTTTTAGCCTGATCGATCCCAACTCCATCTGGGTGCGCGCCTATGTTGACGAGGCGCAGGCCGGAGGGCTGCGTGTCGGGCAGAAGGCACTGGTCCGGCTGCGCTCCGACATGACGACGAGTGTCGAGGCCCAGATCGTCAGGATCGATCAGGAAAGTGACCGGGTCACCGAGGAGCGCCGCGTTTATGTGCGCTGCGTTGCGTGCGTGCCGGAGCACCAGTCCCGCTTCCTCGGGGAGCAGGCCGAGGTGGAGATCATCCGGCGCGTGGTGCCGGAGGGCATTTTTGTCCCGCTCATAACGGTCGACGGCTACAACGGCACATCCGGAACGATCTGGACGCTTGAAGACGGGAAGCTGAACCGGCGCACCGTGTCGCTGGCCGACAGGACGTTGGATGGTCATGTGCTGGTTACCGGTGGTCTGCCGGACGGTTCGCAGGCCGTGCTGGGGCCTGCTGAAAGCGGCCTTGCCATCGGGCGCAGGGCTTCGTCAAGGGCGCCTGATGCTGCGCCAAAGGGCACGGTCCGATGAACCTTGCCTGGCGCGATGTGCAGCATGGATTGGGACGCTTCATCCTGACCTGCATCGGCCTGAGTCTTCTGCTCGGTGTCGTGATGGGGATGACGGCGATCTATCGTGGCCTCGTTGCCGAAGCACTGGGCGTTGTCGACAAAGCGAGGGCTGATCTCTGGATCGTCGAGGGCGGCAAGCGAGGCCCTTTCGCCGAGGCGTCGCGCATTCCCCGCGACACCCGCAATGTTGCGCTTGTGCAGTCCGGGGTCGCAGCGGCCGGGGCCGTCGTCTATCAGACCGTCGAAGTTCCGCATCGTGGCGCGATCCTGCGCGCTTTCGTGATCGGTTCGGAAGCCGGACGCCCAGGCAGTGAAGCGGTTTTGGTCGACGGTAGGTCCATCCTGAAATCACGCACCGAAGTGCTGGCCGATCACAAGACCGGCCTTGTCCTGAACGAAAGGCTCCGCATCGGACGCAATGACTTCACGGTGGTCGGCCTGCTGTCGAACACGACAAGTTCCGGCGGTGATCCTGTCATCATGATGACCTTGCGTGATGCGCAACTGGTTCAACTGGAGTTTGACCCGTCAGCTGTGCGGCGCGAAACTGCCCGCAATTCCCAGCCGGGCACGACGAGCGATACCGTCAATGCCATCGCCGTCCGATTGCACGAGGGGGCCTCGCCACAATCCGTCATCGATCCGGTGCGACGCTGGAAGCATTTGGGAGCGATGACCAATTCCGAGCAGCAAGGCATCCTGACACGGTCTGTGATCGACAAGGCGCGCAAGCAGATCGGCCTCTTCACCGGCATTCTGCTGATCGTCTCGACGGTGGTGATCGGCCTGATCATCTACACGATGACGATGGACAAGAAGAAGGCCATCGCAACCCTCAAGCTGATCGGGGCGCCGGACCGGACCATCGTCATGCTGATCATCCAGCAGGCGTTGGCCATGGGGCTGGCAGGCTTTGCACTGGGCGCTGCGTTGATCCGGCTAGGACAGGACTACTTCCCGCGGCGGTTGGTTTTCGAGGCCAGCGACACGCTGATGTTGTTCGGCATCATTGTGGTCGTTTGCCTTGCAGCGAGCGTCTTTGGCGTGCGCTCGGCCCTGAGGATCGATCCAGCCTCCGCTTTGGGAGGTTGAATGCCTGTCTCCGTGCGCCCCGTCGTCGAGATCGCCCATGTTTCGAAAACCTTCGGCGATGGACCATCGGCTGTCCATGCGCTCATCGACATCGATCTCACGATCAACACCGGCGAGGTGGTTGGGCTGATCGGACCGTCCGGCTCCGGCAAGAGCACGCTGCTCAACTGCATCGGTTGCATCACTGAGCCGGACCGAGGTCAGATCAGGCTCGACGGACGCGAGATCTATCACGACAAGTGGATGATTGATGACCTGAGGCGACTGCGCCTCGAAACCATCGGTTTCATTTTCCAGTTCCATAACCTGCTGCCCTTCCTGCTGGCATGGGAAAATGTCGCGCTCGTGCGCACGCTGATGGGCGAGAGCACAGCCCGGGCAAAGGCCAGAGCGATGGATCTGCTTGGCTATCTCCAGGTCGACAACAGGGCGGACTCCCTGCCTTCCAAGCTCTCCGGTGGGGAGGCGCAGCGCGTCGCGATCGCACGCGCACTGGCAAATGAACCGCGCATTATTCTGGCGGATGAGCCCACCGCCGCTCTGGATTCAGAGCGCGCAGCGATCGTGATTGACCTTATGAAGAAGGTTGCCGTCGAACGTGAAGCGGCGGTGATCGTCGTCACGCATGACGAGAAAATCTTCTCTCGTCTCGATCGCATGATTCATCTGCGCGATGGGCGCGTGGTCAGCGGCAACAGCGCAACGGACACTACACGACCACGCACCACCTAAGCCGCGTCTTGATCGAACTTTGTCGCAGAGCGCCGGGTGGCAGCGCCCGGGAGAAGAAGATCCTCGATCAGTTCGACCGCAATCTTGTCTACAACGAGCATGATTTACGGAGCGAACTGGCCGCCTACGAACGGACATGACGAGCATGACTGTGGGCAGCTTTCACGCGTGAATCGTTCATGGCAATCTTCAGATACGGCGGCTTACCGGCAACCATTACTTGAAAGCTGCCTGTCCGCTTTCGGCCCCACAGCCGCCTTTCGAGGCATTCAATCTGACTCTGCCACTCAAACCTAATCCGGCTTGAACTTTGTTCTGGCTGTCTTGTTTGAACGGACCAGAGCATGAAGCCCGACGGCTGACAGCGCGTCCTACTCCTCTTGTAGGAGAGTGGTCACCAACGGGGGCTTTGCATTGTTCCGATAGATGCCTTGGGCACGGCGGTAATCTGGATGGGTTTCGGGGATTTCTCCGCGCTCGTATGCCAGATACAGGTCGAGTTCGGAACGATCGCTGAGCGCGCGGCGGCAGAGCTCGTCGAGGATAGCCTCGCGATCAGCCTCTGACATCTGCGCATAGTGCTTGCGGATGGTCTCCTGTGGTGTGCGTCCGAAGTTCAGATCGAGCGCCACCTCTTCCGAGACTATCATCGCACCGCGCCTCGCGAGGAAAGGTTGTGCGATTTTCCGGAAGTCGTGGCAGGAGATTTTCAGATCCGAGAAGCCTGCCGCATGTGCTGCGTCCTTGATGATCTTCTGGATCGGGTCGTCAGATTTCCAGCATGGGGCGGGCTCGGTGGAAGCTGGCCTGTAGCCGAGGCCGACCTGGTTGGCCTGGATGTGTCGATCCGGCAGGAAGAACGCATCGTTGTCGCCAAAGCCAGCCTGGTTGCGCCAGTTTGCCCACTGTGTGATTGCCTCGATGAGACCCGGTCCAAGATCGAGGCAATAGGTGCGGATGTGCTTGCCGAATTTGGTGTCGACCTCGCGGGGATCCTGATTGATCCACCGGGTTGTCATGTTCACGTGCTTGCCGCGAAGCGAGATGAGCGCCGCAACACGGATGCCGGTGCAGATACAAAAGGCGACGATCGCGCGATTGCGGATGTCCAGCGGCTGGGAATCCGGCATGCCCGCGAAGATGCAGAGCGCAAGGTCGTAGGTCAGGTCCGTGCCCTTGGCATCGCTGGCAGCTGCCGCCCGTTCTTTGCGGGACAGGTGGAAATATCCCGGGAGGTCACGTTCCAGCTTTACGCCCGGCCTCTTGCTCAGCCAGCTGTAGAATGCGCCACAGCGCTGCAGCGTGTGGATGAGCGTTGAACGGCTGAGGGCCTCGCCATCCTCTGGATCGCATGCCTCGCGCATCGCCGATTTGAATGCCAGCACATCGCGGATCACGATCTTTTCGAACGGCCGATGGCCAAAGTGAAAGCTCATCCGGGCGAGCGCCCGCAGATGCTCATCGATGCTTGAGACTTCGAGTTCCTCGTGGCCTTCGAGGTAAACCCGATAGCTGTAGAGCCAGCGCTGATTGGTCTTGGAAGTTTCCGGCGGGATTGAAGGGGCACTTCTGCCGGTACCGCCGGAGACTCCCCCCATAGATACGTCGGGGGTGTGTCGGGGGTTGTTGAAGGATCGTTCCTGGATTTCCAGCAGATCCCGCGTGCAGACAAAGGCCTTCAGCGCACCGTGGCAATCGGTGCATTTGCCCGTCAGCTGATAGCGTCCAGTATCAAGTGGTGTCACGCTAACGCTGTCAGGCACCAGTGTTCTGAAGCCGGAGCAGGGTTCACAGAACAGTCTGCCGTTTTCGGGCGGGCGACCGTGCGGCCATCGCAGCCTGTTCAGAAAATGGTGCAATGTGTGCCCTGCAAACAGCTGGGGGCGTTTCCCGTCCACCGGCTCGAGGCCGCGCTGGATCCAGGAGGAAATCGTGCTGTCCCCGACGCGGAAGATGCGGCTCACATCACTGCGATCATAAACCCATTGGCGGCGCGACAGGGTTGGATCATGCTGGCGCGGCACGGTCAGCGCCTCCGCCTGCGCTTGGTCACCCCGCCGCCAGTGCTTGAGACCGGGCTGTCTTCGCCGATCGTGTCTGGTGGCTTTGGTGCCGGGGCACCTTCAAAGGCATCAAGATCAGCGATGCGCCAACGGGTGGTCCCGTTCGACAGATGGAAGGGCGCAGGGAAGCCCTTGCCGTTTTTCAGCCAGCGCCAGATCGTGGGAACGCTCACCCTGTAGCGGGCAGCCACATCGCGGACGTTGAGAAACCTGGCGGGCGATGTGGGGTCGCAGCGGAGGGGGGCAGGGATCGGAGGAGCGGTCTCGGCTCGAGGCTTCCGTTCCTGGTTCCGGAGCCGTAGGGGGCGGGCGGTCTTCGCCTTCGGCATGCCGGCTGATACAGGACGGGCTTCCTGATCGACACCATGCGTGGCGCGATCACTCTCACGCACCATCGCTGCATCAGATTGAGGTGCTGCTTCAGCGCTGCTGCCGTGCAGCGCCAGGTCTGGCTCCGGCTCCGGACCGGGTGCCGAAGGTGAGGCCGGCTTGCCGACGCCTTTGGGCATGACCTGCCGGAAAGCCGGGTCGTCGTGTAGGGAAAGTGAGAAGAGGTCGAGATCAGCAGATGCGGATTTGTTCGCCATGACGTGCGGACGGCTGTTCGCCGTCTCCCAGAATGCACGTCATGCGCTGATTTGGATTTATATTGCCTGCAACGAGTAAACCTGGATTGCGATGGGATCAACCCCCGGAACGTCGATGGGTGTGCACACCCTCAATGTTGCCGCATCCCCACCAGCGCAACCATGTGGGGTTGCGTGTGGGGCTGAGAAAAAGATCTTCCAAAAAGCGCATATAAATCAAATATTTGCATGAAAAAATGGCGGACAGGGCGGGATTCGAACCCGCGATAGAGTTGCCCCTATACACACTTTCCAGGCGTGCGCCTTCAACCACTCGGCCACCTGTCCGCGACGTACGCCCAGGCGCACGCAAACTGCGCTGTCATCGACCCGCTTTTTGAGCCTGCCAATGACCGCAAGGCGCTATGACTGGCTCGGGCGCAGAATGCAAGCCTTGGGCGGTTGCCCGCAGGCATAACTCCAGCATTTTTGTGCGGCGTCTCGCGGCAGGGCTTGTCGAGAGGCATAGCGAGAGGCCCCTACCCCGCGAGCCTTGGCTCATGACTTCCGGTTCATGTCCTCAGGCCCGCAGTCGCTGGCCGGTTTCTCCTTGCCCTTGCGGCGCGCATCGTGATTGAACGAGGCGTGCGCGCAGACGCATCCGGAGGTTGCCGCCGTGATCAAGGGCCTGTTCCGCATTCTTGCCTTCCTGCTGCTGGCCGCCGGCTTTGTGGCAGCGGTGATGGATGGCGCGCGCACGATCGCCAACAGCGCAGTCGATTATGCCAAGCTCGGCAGCACGCTCTTCCGGTTGTTTGGCGAGCGCTTCCTACTGCTCCAGCCTGCCGTTGAGCGGCATGTGCATCCGCTGCTGTGGGACCCGGTGCTGCTCAACCTGCTCGTGCTTCCGACCTCGGTCGTGCTGCTGGTGCTGGGCTTCCTGTCCTACCGCATCGGGCGTCGTTCCGGCAGCCGCATCGGCCATGTCTTGCGCCCGTGACAGGCCACGCCCCCGGCACTGCGCCACGTTGCGCGGGGGAGCCTCGCGATCTGGCCAGATGATGCCCATATCAAGCTCACGGTCCACCCGAACGATCATCAGCAGGAGCAGTCCGCCATGTTCTTCATGCGCAAGAAAGCCGAGATGCCCGCCAAGGCCAGCGCCCTTCCGGGCCGCCCTCACCCGATTGCCACGGCTGAGAACCATGTCGTCAACGGCCGCGCGCTGAAGGGGCCCGTGCCAGAGGGCATGCAGGAGGTGCTGTTCGGCATGGGCTGCTTCTGGGGCGCGGAGCGCAAGTTCTGGCAGATGGGCGAGGGCATCTGGGTGACGGCAGCCGGCTATGCGGCCGGTTACACGCCCAACCCGACCTATGAGGAGGTCTGCTCGGGCCTGACGGGCCACAACGAGGTGGTGCGCGTGGTGTTCGATCCGGCAGCTCTGCCCTTTGCCGAATTGCTGCGCACCTTCTGGGAGAGCCACGACCCTACCCAGGGCATGCGCCAGGGCAATGATGTCGGCACGCAGTATCGCAGCGGCATCTACACCACCAACTCCGGCCAGCGGACCGAGGCGGAAGCCTCGTGCAAGGCCTATGAGGCGGCGCTGGCGGCGCGGGGCCTGGGGCCGATCACGACCGAGATCATCGACGCGCCGGACTTCTATTTCGCCGAGACCTACCATCAGCAATATCTGGCGCGGAACCCATCCGGCTATTGCGGGCTGGGCGGAACCGGCGTCTCGTGCCCGATCGGCACGGGCGTTGGTGCCTGAGCGGCGCGCTCACTGTCTTGCCCTTGCCCTCGTGTCGCGCTGGTGCGACAAGCCGGTGATGCGCGGGATTGCTGGCCATGATTGAAAAGACACTCGAGAAGTTCCTGTTCGGCAGCCGCTGGCTGCTGGCCCCGTTTTACGTGATGCTGGTGGTGGCGCTGGTCGCATTGCTGCTCAAGGCCGGCCAGGAAACGGTGCATTTCATGCTCACAGCCTGGAGCGCTACGGAGTCGCAGATCATCCTTGGGGTGCTGGCGCTGGTGGACCTCACGCTCACCGGCTCGCTGATCATCATCGTGATCTTCTCAGGCTATGAGAACTTCGTCTCGCGCATCGAGGCGGATGACCACAAGGACTGGCCCGAATGGATGGGCAAGATCGATTTCACCGGGCTCAAGCTCAAGCTGGTCTCATCCATCGTCGCGATTTCGGCCATTCAGGTGCTGAAGGCCTTCATGAATGTCGGCAAGGTCTCCGACCGCGAACTGCTTTGGCTCGTCGGCATCCACATGATGTTCGTGGTCTCGGGATTGCTCATGGCCCTCACCGACAAGTGGACGGTGGAAGCGGTGAAGCCGAAAAAGGCGGAGTGAGGGGGCGGCCGGACACGCCAGAAGGCCACACCTTCGACACCTGCCTGCCAGTTGGACAATTGAACCGGTTTGGCGATAACGGATGTCTGCCAGCCGGACCGAAGGGCAGCATTTCGAAGCTTGCAAGGGGAATATCCGCGATGCGTGTTGGCAACCTTGTTCGTCTGATGGGCGTTGTGATCGCTTGGGCGGCGGTCTTCAGTCATGTGGCCGCTTCTGCCTGCACGGGCATCTCACTGCGGGCGAAGGACGGTGCGGTCATCGCGGCACGCACCGTGGAATGGGCTCTTGGCGATGCGGCCCATGACCGTCTGGTGATCTTCCCGCGGGGCCACGGCTTCACAGGACAAACCCCTGATGGAAAGAACGGCATGGCGTGGAAGGGCCAGAACGGCTTTGTGTCGCTCATGGCTTACGGGCAGGAGTTCGGGCCCGATGGGATGAACGAACACGGCCTGTATGTCGGGATGTACTATTTCCCCGACTTCGCCAGCTTCGCAAACTACGACAAGCAGCAGGCTGACCGGTCGATGAGCGTCGGCGACCTGATGCAGTGGATGCTGTCTTCGTTCCGCACAGTGCGCGACGTACGCGAGAATCTTGCACGGGTCCGGGTCGTGAATGTGCAGGATCCCCGCTTTGGCGGCGCGCCCTTGCCGTTTCACTGGAAAGTGGCAGACCCGAGCGGAGAAGCGATCATCATCGAGATCGTTGATCAGGGAATGGTGAAGATCCACGATGCCTTCCTTGGAGTCGTCACGAACTCTCCCGCCTATGATTGGCACCTGACCAATCTGCGGAACTACATTGGCCTGTCACCGGCCCCGCAAGCCCCGATCTCGATCGAACGCCTCAAGCTTTCACCGCTGGGCGCAGGGTCGGGCCTGCTGGGGCTACCCGGTGATTTCACGCCACCATCGCGGTTTGTGCGGGCGGCAGCCTTTACCGCGTCGGTTCGACCACTTGAGACGGCCGATGAGGCCGTTTTCGAAGCCTTCCGGCTGCTCGACAATTTCAACATCCCGCTTGGCGCCATTGCTGATCGCGACAAGATCGCGAAGGACATCGAGAGCGCAACGCAGATCACCACAGCATCTGACCTGAAGAACCGGGTCCTGTATTTCCACACGATGTCGGACCGTCAGATCCGTCGGCTCGACCTGAAGCAGATAGACTTCAACGGGTCAGGCTTGCGTTATGTGCTTGATGGATCGTCGAGGAAACAGACGGTCAAGGACCTTTCCGTTTCCCGTTAGTCGCCCTGCGGGGGACGATGGCCAGTCTGCAATCGCGGAGCCGATGATCATGAAGCTTTGGCATCTCCTGCCAGTCATGGCGGCCATGTCCATGTCGGCGGCAGGAGCAACCGCTCAGGTCTGGGTTGATCCGCGAACAGCCTTGCGCGAGCAGGGCATCGATCTACGCTTCCGCGTATCGGGCTTCGGAGCCGTTGCCGGAACTGCCAGTGCAGGGTCTGGTCCCCGGTTTGGCGGGCAGGGCACAGTCTGGCTGGATCTTGACCTCGCCAGGAGTGCCGGCTTAGCCGGAACATCTGTTCATATGAGGTTTGACCAGAATGTCGGTCGATCTTTCAACGGCAATGGCGGAGCGCTGCTGCCCTTCAACACCACACTTGCCTTCCCCGGCAGCGGCGTGGAAGGCGGCGATCTCTCGGCGGCCTATCTCACACAGAGAATCGGCGACCGCTTTTCGATCAGCGTCGGCAAGCTCAACATGGTCGAGAAAGCCGAGGCTGTTCCGCTTGTGGGCAGTGGAGGTCGCGGCGGCTTCCTGCATCTGGGTCTTGCTGCACCCGCGAGTGGTGTCACGCCGCCGTATCTGTTCGGTGCCCTGGCAAGCTATCGCTCGGATCATGCCATCTTCATCGCCATGGTCTACGATCCAACCAGCGCAGTCCGGCGGGATCCTTCAACGGGACTGTTCCGGGATGGGGCCACGTTCCTCGGATCGGTCACGGTGCCCGTCAAGATTGCAGGCCTTCAAGGCTATCACGGCTTCAAATTTGTGACGAGTTCCGCCACCGGCGTCGATTTCTCATACCGTGGCGAGGCGTCCGTTCCGGGGGCGACACAGGGCACGATCCGGCGCAAGAGCGGCATCTGGTATGCCGCCTATTCGTTGCAGCAGTACCTCTGGCAAGACCAGTCCAACCCTGGCCGTGGGTGGGGCCTGTTTGGGCAGGCCGCCATCTCAGATGGCAATCCGACTTTCCTGGATTGGTCAGCCCTGATCGGACTGGCCGGATCCAGTCCAATCCCGACGCGCGAGAATGACCGGTTTGGAATAGGTGTATTCCGATATTCGCTGAGCAACGCGCTGGTAGATGCACTCAGGCCAGTTGTGCGCCTGCGCGACGAGCGCGGCATCGAAGCATTCTATTCCCTTGCAGTCAGCCCCTATGTCCGGCTGAACCTCAACGTTCAGAAGATAAGCCCCACGACGGCTTCAGGAAAGAACGTGACCTTCTGGAAGATGAGCACGAACATTTCCTTTTGATCGGCAAAACCGACCACATCCTCACCCACCGATATTGAACGCTGCCAGCGCGGCCATGTTGACGATGTCGGTGTCCTTGGCGCCGAGGGGCACGATCTGCACCGGCTTGTCGAGGCCCACGATCAGCGGGCCGATGACGGTGGAGCCGCCCAGTTCCTGCAGCATCTTGGTGGCGATCGAAGCCGAGTGGAAAGCCGGCATGATCAGGATGTTGGCAGGCTGCGTCAGCCGGCAGAACGGGTATTGCGCCATCAGGTCGCGGTTGAGGGCGACATCGGCGGCCATCTCGCCGTCATACTCGAAATCGACGCGCATCTGGTCGAGGATCTTCACGGCTTCGCGCACCTTGTCCGAGCGCTCACCCGCCGGGTGGCCGAAGGTCGAGAAGGCCAGCAGCGCCACGCGCGGCTCATAGCCCAGCCGCCGGCCCACACCTGCCGCCTCGACCGCGATCTCCGACAATTCCTGCGCAGTCGGCATCTCGGTGATGGCGGTGTCAGCCACCAGCACGTTGCGCCCGCGCGACAGCACCAGCGACACGCCGATCAGCTTGTGGCCGGGCTTCTCGTCGATGACGCGGCGCACATCCTCCAGCGCGATCGAATAGTTGCGGGTGACCCCGGTGACCATGCCGTCCGCATCGCCCAGCGCAACCATGGCGGCGGCGAAGTGGTTGCGGTCATTGTTGATCAGGCGCTGGCAGTCGCGGAACAGGTATCCCTGCCGCTGCAGCCGCTCATAGAGGAAGTTGGCATAGGCCGAGTTGCGCTTCGAGAGCCGCGCGTTGTGGATCTCGATGTCCTTGCCTTCGAGTTCGACGCCGAGGAAGGTCGCGGTCTCGCTGATGCGGTCCTCGCGGCCGACCAGAATCGCCCGGCCCAGCCCCTGGTTGACGAAGGACACCGCGGCGCGGATCACCTGCTCCTCCTCGCCTTCGGCGAAGACGATGCGCTTGGGGTAGCGCCGCACGCGTTCGAAGATGCGGTTCAGCGTGCCGGCCACTGGGTCGCGCCGGGCCGAAAGCTGCGCCACATAGGCCTTCATGTCGACGATCGGCTTGGCCGAGACGCCCGTTTCCATGGCTGCCTTGGCCACCGCGGGCGGAATGGTGGTCATCAGGCGCGGATCGAACGGCACCGGGATGATGTATTCGCGCCCGAACTTGGGCCTCGCGCCCTGATAGGCAGCGGCCACCTCGTCCGGCACATCCTCCTGTGCCAGCGCGGCGATGGCTTCGGCTGCCGCGATCTTCATCTCCATGTTGATGGTGCGGGCGCGCACATCGAGCGCGCCGCGGAAGATGTAGGGGAAGCCCAGCACGTTGTTGACCTGGTTCGGGTAGTCCGAGCGCCCGGTCGCCATGATCGCGTCGTCACGGATCTCGGCGACCTCCTCGGGCGTGATCTCCGGGTCCGGGTTGGCCATGGCGAAGATGATCGGGTTCGGCGCCATCGAGGCCACCATCTCGGGCGTCACGGCGCCTTTCTGGCTCAGCCCGAAGAAGGCATCCGCCCCGGCGAGCGCATCGGCGAGCGAGCGCGCCTCCGTGACGACCGCGTGGGCGCTTTTCTGCTGGTTCATGCCTTCCAGCCGCCCGCGCCAGATCACGCCCTTGGTGTCGCACAGCATCACGTTGTTGGGCGAGAAGCCCATGGCCTTCAGCAGTTCCGTGCAGGCGATGCCGGCAGCGCCTGCCCCGTTGACGACGAGCCGCGTCGACTTGATGTCCCGGCCCGTGAGCTTGAGCGCGTTGAGCAGGCCGGCAGCGGCAATGATCGCGGTGCCGTGCTGGTCGTCGTGGAACACCGGAATGTCCATCAACTCGCGCAAGCGTTCCTCGATGATGAAGCATTCAGGGGCCTTGATGTCCTCAAGGTTGATGCCGCCGAAGGACGGGCCGAGATAGCGCACCGCGTTGATGAACTGCTCCGGATCCTCGGTGTCGACCTCAAGATCGATGGAGTCGATATCGGCAAAGCGCTTGAACAGCACCGACTTGCCTTCCATCACCGGCTTGGAGGCGAGCGCGCCGAGATTGCCGAGCCCCAGGATCGCGGTGCCGTTGGAAATCACCGCCACGAGGTTGCCGCGCGTGGTGTAATCGTAGGCCTTCGACGGATCCTGCGCTATGGCCAGCACCGGCACGGCCACGCCCGGCGAATAGGCGAGGCTCAGGTCGCGCTGGGTCGCCATCGGCTTGGTCGGCACGATTTCGAGCTTGCCCGGCTTGCCCATCGAGTGGAACTGCAAGGCTTCCTGATCGGTGAAGGTGGGGCGGGGGCGCTTGGCCATGGAAAGATCCTTGGGCAACGGGGGCGACCGCGTGGGCGCGGCTCGTTCTGGGAGTGCCGCAACCTAGAGAGCGCGCCGCCACTGCGAAAGCCCTGATTTTGGCCAGAATGGAAAAGATGCTTGTATCAGCCGGCATGCCGTCGGCGGCCCCATGCGTGCAGACAGGGCGCAGATGAGCCCGCTTTCCTGTTCACGGCGCATGCTCGAGGGGTGAAAAACGCTGCCGCATCGGATAGGGACAGGCCATGAGCCAGCCTGCCGACAGCATGGGTCCTGATGCCGCCCAGAAGGCGACGCCCTCGATGGCGCAGTATCTGGAGATCAAGGCCGTCAATCCGGACAGCCTGCTGTTCTATCGGATGGGCGATTTCTACGAGCTGTTCTTCGCCGATGCCGAAATCGCCTCCCGTGCCCTCGGCATCGTGCTGACGAAGCGCGGACGCCACGGCGGCGAGGATATTCCGATGTGCGGCGTGCCGGTGGTGCGCGCCGACGACTATCTGCAGCGGCTGATCGGGCTTGGCCACCGCGTGGCCGTCTGCGAGCAGCTTGAGGATCCGGCAGAGGCGCGCAAGCGTGGCTCCAAGGCCGTGGTGCGGCGTGATGTGGTGCGGCTGGTCACACCCGGCACCGTCACCGAGGAGAACCTGCTCGACCCGTCGAGGGCCAGCTGGCTGGTCACCATCGCGCGCCGCCGCTTGCCGGATGACAGCTGGATGTATGGCCTTGCCGCGGTCGACATCTCCACGGGCCGCTTCACGGTGACGGACACCACGGAGGCCGGCCTGCCGGTCGAACTGGCCCGGCTCGAACCCCGCGAGATCGTCCTGCCCGAGGCGCTGCATCAGGATGCGGCGCTGAAGCCGCTTTGGCGCGATGCCCGCGCGGCCCTGACCCCGCTGGCGCGCGAGGGGTTTGATCCGGCTTCGGCCGAGCGGCGCCTGAAGGAGCATTTCGGCGTGGCCACGCTCGATGCCTTCGGCCAGTTCAGCCGCTCCGAACTGGCGGCTGCGGCCATGGCACTGGCCTATGTCGCGCGCACCCAGCTTGCCGCGCGGGCACCTCTGCTGCCGCCGCGTCGCGAGACCACCGAAGCGGTGATGCGGATCGATGCCGCGACACGCGCCAACCTGGAGTTGACACGGACCTTGTCGGGCGAGCGGCAGGGCAGCCTCATCCAGACCATCGACCGGACGCTGACCCCGGGTGGCGCACGCCTTCTGGGCGAGCGGCTGGCCGCCCCGTTGATGGATGTCGAGGCCATCGCGGCCCGGCACGACAGCGTCGCGCTGTTCCTCGCCGAACCCCTGCTGCGCGAGCGACTGCGCGCCGAATTGCTGCGGGTACCCGATATCGAGCGGGCCTTTGGGCGGCTGTCCCTTGACCGGGGCGGGCCGCGCGATCTTCAGGCTCTCGCGGCGGGGCTCGATGCTGCCGCGCGCATTGCCGAAAGGCTGGCGGACCTGCGGGAGCTGCCGTCCGAGATGGCCGAGGCCGCCCGCCGCCTCGCCGGTGTAGACCGCGCGCTGGCGACAGGGCTGACCGCTTCGCTGGCCGACGAGGTGCCGCTTCTGGCGCGCGACGGCGGCTTCATCCGGGAGGGTCACAGCGCCGATCTCGACGAACTTCGCGAGCTCCAGGGCGACAGCCGCCGCATCATCGCCGTCCTGCAGGGCCGCTATGCTGCCGAGACCGGTGTGCGCACCTTGCGCATCAAGCACAACAATGTGCTGGGCTATTTCATCGAGGTGGCGCAGGCGGCGGGCGAGGGCCTGATGCAGGAGCCATGGCGCGGCACCTTCATCCACCGCCAGACGATGGCGGGCGCGATGCGCTTCAGCACGGTCGAACTGGGCGAGTTGCAGGACAAGATCGCCTCGGCCGCTGATCGTGCGCTCCGGCTTGAACTTGCGCTGTTCGCAGCGCTTCGCGGCGGGGTGCTGGCCGCAGGCGATGGCATCCGGCAGGTCGCGGCGGCACTGGCCCTGCTCGATGTCTCGGTGGCGCTGGCTGAATTGGCCGCGAACGAAGGCTGGTCACGCCCCCTGATCGACGCGTCCGACGCGCTGGTGATCACCGGGGGGCGTCACCCGGTTGTCGAGGCGGCGCTGAAGGCCTCGGGCCAGCCCTTCGTCGCCAATGATTGTGATCTGACCGCCGAAGGCGGAGGCCGCATCACCCTGCTGACCGGACCCAACATGGCCGGCAAGTCCACCTTCCTGCGCCAGACCGCACTGATCGTCATCCTCGCGCAGATGGGCGGCTATGTCCCGGCAGCTGCGGCGCGGATCGGGCTCGTCGACCGGCTGTTCAGCCGGGTTGGCGCCGCCGATGATCTCGCCCGTGGCCGCTCGACCTTCATGGTCGAGATGGTCGAGACGGCTGCCATCCTCAATCAGGCGGGGCCGCGCGCGCTTGTTATTCTGGACGAAATCGGACGCGGCACCGCCACCTTCGACGGGCTGTCGATTGCGTGGTCGGCCATCGAGCACCTGCACGAGGTCAACCGCTGCCGGGCACTGTTCGCCACCCACTTCCACGAACTGACGGCACTGGCCGAAAAATGGCCGCGCATCAGCAACGCCACTGTGCGCGTCACCGAATGGAACGGCGATGTGGTGTTCCTGCACGAGGTCGTGCCGGGAGCCGCCGATCGCAGCTATGGCATCCAGGTCGCCAAGCTGGCTGGCCTGCCGCCTGCCGTGGTCGAGCGCGCCCGCCTCCTGCTCGCCGAGCTGGAGAAAACCGAGCGCGAGAAGCCCGTGGCAACCATCGTCGATGACCTGCCGCTGTTCGCAGCCCCGATCCGGCAGGCAACCCCTACCCAGCCTGCAAGGCCCGACCCCGTGCGCGAGGTGCTGTCCGGGATCGACCCGGACGAGTTGACTCCGAAGCAGGCGCTCGAAGCGCTCTATGCGCTGAAGAAGGCTGCACATCCCTGATGGGCCGCACGCCGAAGCCGGCAACGGCTGGCATCCGGCGTGGTGACGCGTTAGGCTCGGCATGCCGCCTGAAAGTCATATCGCCATGTTGTTCGCCCTGCGCCTTGCCATCGTCGCCCTGTGCCCTGTGCTTCTAGGCGATGTTGTGCGCGCGCAGACCCCGCCCGCTGCTCCCGCCCTCGAAGCCGCCAAGCCCGAGCCGCAGAAAGCAGATCAGGTCGCGACGCTGTCGGAACTCAAGCTCGACCTCAACGGCGATGGCGTGGTGGACAAGGCAACGCTTGTGGCCGCCGAGCACGAGCCAGCCACGCTGCAAATCGCCCTTGGCAGGCGCAGCGGCGAAGCGGTGACGTTTGAAGCGCCAGCAATCAAGCCGGATCTGGTGTTCCACGGCTCGCTCGCAGGCCAGAGGGCCTCGCTGGAAGCCGGGCGCGGCGGCTCGCTCCGGGTGCTGTCGCTCAACGAGGGCATTGGCCGCAACAAATGGACCCAGACCCTGACCATCGCCTTCCGCAACGGCCGCTTCGTCGTGGCCGGCCTGACCTATGCCACATGGGACACGATTGACCTCGACAACCGCGAGAGCAACTACTCCTGCGATGTCAACTTCCTGACAGGCAGGGCGCTGCGCAACGACAAACCCTATCCCGGTAGGGTCAAGCCTGTGACGCTGGCTGATTTCGATCCCGAAGAACTGCCCAAGGCCTGCCAATAGCTCCGGCATCCATGATCGCGCGCTTGACCATGGCCGCATCCTGCGCCACCGATCAGCGATGCTTCGCGTATCCCACAGGGTGAAGGCTGCCACGGCGAGGGGGCTCGCTGCGCTGTTTGTCGCGCTCGCCGCCATGCTCGGCGTCGCGTCCGGCTGGCAGGCTCAGGCACAAGGGCTGCCGGCTCCCCGTGAGCGCGTGGTCATCCCGTTCCATGGCGATCCGCGCGTGCGCAGCGAGCGCCCCGAGGGTCCGGTACCGCGCAATCTGCGCATCATCACCGATGATGAGTTTCCGCCGCTGCATTTCGCCGATCCCGATGGTCAGCCGGTCGGATTTTCGGTCGATCTGATGCGCGCCATCTGCGAGCGCATGGCCGTGGCCTGCACCATTCAGGTCCGGCGCTTCGACACGCTGCTCCAGACCCTCGCCGAAGGGCAGGCCGACATCGTCGCGGCGGCGATCCCGGTTACGGGCGCGCTGAAATCGCGGTTTCAAGTCAGCCGCATCTATCATCGCCTGCCGGCGCGCTTCGTCGGTGCCGCAGGCTTTGATCGCTCCCGCGTCGAGACCGGGCTCGCCGGAGTCAGGGTCGGCGTGGCGCGCGACACGGCCCATGCCGCTTATCTTGCGGAGCATTTCCCCAAGGCCGTAGCGACTGGTGCTGCCGATCTGGAAGCGGCGCTGCAAGCCCTGCAGCGCGGCGAGGTCGATCTGGTCTTCGGCGACGGTCAGGCGGCGGCCCTGTGGCTTGGTGGCAGGGGATCGGTCGGCTTCCGCTTCGTCGGCGGCCCGTTCCTCGGAATCCGGCATTTCGGCGAGGGCATCGGCTTCGTGCTGAGGCCGGACGAGCCCAACCTGAAGCGCGCGGTGGACTATGCCCTTCAGGGTGTGTGGGATGACGGCACCTATGCCCGCCTGTTTCTGCGCTACTTCCCGGTGAGTGCTTTCTGACTTGAGCCCGGCGGCCCGTGCAGCCATCCGGGCCGGCATCAAGGTTGACGTCAGCGCCGCCCTTCGCCACAACCGCGCCCTGCCCGCAAGCGCCCGCTCTCGCGGCAATGGCTCCTGGCCCAACCTCCAAGGCGATCGTCCGCGATGACCACCTTTGATCCCGCCCTTGTCGAAGCTGCCCGCACCTCGGCGGCCTGGCCGTTCGAGGAAGCCCGCAAGCTGGTGTCCCGCATCCAGGCATCCGGCAAGCGCGAGGTGCTGTTCGAGACCGGCTATGGCCCTTCGGGCCTGCCGCACATCGGCACCTTCGGCGAGGTTGCCCGCACCTCCATGGTCCGCAAGGCCTTCGAGGTGCTGAGCGAAGGCACGATTCCGACGCGGCTGATCGCCTTCTCCGACGATATGGACGGCCTGCGCAAGGTGCCGGACAACGTGCCGAACAAGGAGATGCTGGCCCGGCATCTGGGCAAGCCCCTGACCGAGGTGCCCGATCCGTTCGGCCAGTACGAGAGCTTCGCGCACCACAACAACGCCATGCTGCGCGCCTTCCTCGACCGTTTCGGTTTCGCCTACACCTTCCAGTCCTCGACCGAGAGCTACAAGGCCGGGCTGTTCGACGCGACCCTGCTCAAGATGCTGGAGCGTTTCGAGCCGATCATGAAGATCATGGTGGCCTCGTTGCGCGAGGAACGCGCCTCGACCTACTCGCCCTTCCTGCCCATCCACCCGCGCACCCGCGTCGTCATGCAGGTGCCGGTGGAAGAGCGCGACGTGAAGGCCGGCACGATCATCTGGCGCGATCCGGACAGTGGCGAACGCTTCGAGACGCCCGTCACCGGCGGGCACTGCAAGCTGCAATGGAAGCCCGACTGGGCCATGCGCTGGGTTGCGCTCGGCGTCGATTACGAGATGGCCGGCAAGGACCTGATCGACTCGGTCAAGCTCTCCAGCGAGATCGCCCGCGCGCTCGATGCCCGCCCGCCCGAGGGCTTCAACTACGAACTGTTCCTCGACGAGAAGGGCCAGAAGATCTCCAAGTCGAAGGGCAACGGCCTGACCATCGACGAGTGGCTGGGCTATGGCCCCGCCGAGAGCCTGGCGCTGTTCATGTTCCAGCGTCCGCGCGAGGCCAAGAAGCTGCACTTCGACGTGATTCCGCGCGCTGTCGACGATTACCAGCAGTTCCTCGGCGGCTATGCCCGGCAGGACTGGAAGAACCGTCTCGGCAACCCGGTCTGGCATATCCATGCCGGCGAGCCGCCTGAGCCGGAGTTGATTGCGCAGCAAGGGGCTGATGCTGACAATGCCCCGCGCACTCAGGTTACCTTCGGCCTGCTGCTCAACCTCGTGGCCGTGGCCAACTCCGAGGACAAGGCCGTGCTCTGGGCTTTCCTGCGCCGCTATGCGCCGGCGGTGACGCCCGAAACGCATCCGAAGCTCGATGCTCTGGTCGGCTACGCGATCGCCTATTTCCGGGATTTCGTGAAGACCGGGAAGAGCTACCGCGCTGCCGATGCCGTCGAGGAGGCTGCCCTGCAGCGCCTTGATGCGGCGCTCGCCGCGCTGCCCGATGGCGCGACACCGGAGCTGATCCAGGAGGTTGCGCTTGATGCCGCCCGCTCCGAGCCCCGCTACCAGAACCTTCAGGCCAAGGGCGCCACGCCCGAACGCCCGGCGGTGACCGGCGAGTGGTGGAAGGCGATCTATCAGGTGCTGCTGGGCGAGGATCAGGGGCCGCGCTTCGGCTCCTTCGCCGCCATTTACGGCATTGCCAACACCCGCGCCCTGATTGCCAAAGGCCTGTCCGGCGCGCTGATCTCCGAACACGAGGCCTTCATGAAGGCGCGTGGCTGAAAGGCATGGGGCCCGTGCGCCGCTCCGCCAGCGCCCTGGCTCCGCCACGCGGCCTCATCCCGAGGTCGCCATGTTGAGCCCGCTCATCCTCGGTCTTGCCGGCCTCGCTGTGCTGGGCACCTCTTTCCTGTCCGGCGTGGTCGGCATGGCCGGCGGCATGATCCTGATGGGCATCCTGTTGCTGCTCATGGACGTGACGGCGGCGATGGTCCTCCATGGCGTGACGCAGACCGCCGCCAATGGCTGGCGCGCCTTGCTCTGGCGGGCACACATCGACTGGCGCATCATCGGTGGCTACATGGTCGGCTCCTTCGCCATGTTTGCCGTGATGCGTCTGGTGGCCGGAGTTCCGGACAAGGCGTTCGTGTATATCGCGATGGGGATCACCCCGTTCCTGTTTGAGGTCCTGCCTGCGCGCTGGCGGCCGGACGTCCTGCAACGCGGCGGCGCGGTTCTGTGCGGTGCGGTGGTGATGATGGTCCAGCTGCTGGCGGGGGTCGCTGGCAATGTGCTGGATGCCTTGTTCCAGAACGCGAAGCTGGATCGCAAGACTGTCGTGGCCACCAAGGCGGCCTCGCAGACGCTGGCTCACGTCCAGCGCGTGGTGTTCTTCGGCAGCTTGTCCGATACGGGTGACATCTTCCCGTTCTGGGTCTACGGCGCGGCAATCGCCATTGCCTTTGCCGGCACGTCGCTGGCGGCCTTGGTGCTGGCCCGCATCAGCGAGGCCAGCTTCCGGTCCTGGAGCCGGTCCATCATTCTCGCCATCAGTGCGGTCTATCTTGCCAAGGGCCTGTGGCTGCTGGCGACAGGCTGAGGGACCGGCCGAGACTTATTGCAGGCGCACCGTGACGCTGTCGCTGGCGCCGCTGGCGTCGATCACCGAGACACGCGCGAAGCCAGCCCCGGCGGCCGGCAGCGTGGCGTCACGCCGGCTGATATTCTGCGCCACCGGCGCGCCGTCGATCAGCCAGGTCATCGGCGCGACCCCGCCCAGCGCCTTCACGGTCAGCTCGCGCAGTCCGCCGCCGGCGAGGTCGACGACGGCACCATCCGGCGGGAAGGCGATCCGGATCGGCCCTCGCACCGAGGCGCTCATCGTCTTGGGAATATCGCGGCGCAGATGGCGCAGCGGGGCAGGCAAGCTGGCATTGCGCCCGGCAATGGCATCGCGCGGCGGTGGCGCGGTATCAGGCTCCATGCCGATGCGGGCGAAGGCATCGAACAGCACGGGCGCTGCCACCTGCCGCGCCACCAGCCCCGGCACTGAGGCATTGTCGGGCCGGCCCACCCAAACCGCGATGGTGTGGCGGCGGTCATAGCCGATCGCCCAAGCGTCGCGGTAGCCATAGGACGTGCCGGTCTTGTAGGCGATGCGGCCGTTGAGGGCATTGGCCGGGGCCGGCGCGCCGCGCAGCACATCGCCCACATACCAGGCCGCCAGAGGATCGGTGAGCCGGCGCTCGTCGTCGTCCTGCGCCGGACCCGCCGGCTCACGCCATTGCAGCGCGACGCTCTGCCCGCCACGCGCCAGCCCGCCATACAGGCGCGCCAGATCGGCCAGCCGGATGCCGACGCCGCCAAGCCCGATGGCAAGGCCCGGCGCGCCGTCCTTCGGCAGCACGAGCTGGCCACCGGCGCTGGTGAGGCGGCTCAGCAACCGCTGCGGTCCGACTTCGGCGAGGAGCTCGATGGCCGGCAGGTTCAGGGACTGCTGCAAGGCCTGCCGCGCGGTCACATTGCCGAGGAAGCCGAGGTCGAAATTCTCGGGCGCATAGGCCCCGAACCGGTTGGGCCGGTCTTCCAGCATCGTTTCGGGGTGGGCGATGCCCTGCTCAAAGGCCAGAGCGTAGATGAACGGCTTCAGCGCCGAACCCGGCGAGCGCACGGCCTGCGCGAGGTCAAGCGCGCCAGCCCGTTCCCGGCTCATCAGGCCAAGCCCGCCGACATGGGCGCGCACCGCACCCGTGGCATGCTCGACGACGAGGATCGCGCCAGCCAGCTTGGGCCCCAGCGCCTCGATCCGCTCGCGCGCCAGCCCTTCCAGCGCTGCCTGCCAGACCGCATCGATGCTCAGCCTGTGGTCCTTCATCGTCGGCTTCTCGGCCACGGCGCGTTCGGCGGCATGGGCGGCCAGCAGCGGAAAGAGCTGGCGGGCGGTCGGCAAGGGCTCGGCCAGGGCCTGCGCGGCTTCGTCCGGCGTCG
>CALRRR020000020.1:0-75518 GCA_943370645.1 Hydrogenophaga intermedia
AGCAGCAGCGGCGGGGCGCTGCTGCTGCTGCACGGCTCATGGTGGACATGAAAGCCTGCATGCATGTCATTCATGGCAGAGTCCTTTTTGGTACCGCCGGCTCGCGGCGGCACGCTTGCGTTTCACGTCAGTATCACGCGGCGGTGTGGGCTGCACCGAGGGGTGGCAAGGCGCGCTTGATATCGGCCCGCCGCCCTTCGAGCCAGGACGGCAGGCGCAGGTCGCTGCCGAGGGTCTCGATGGTTTCGTCGGTCGCAAAGCCGGGCGCATCGGTCGCGATCTCGAAGATCACGCCGGATGGCTCGCGGAAGTAGACCGAGCGGAAATAACACCGATCCATCTGTTCCGTGGTCTGGATGCCGAGCCGGTCGGCCAGCGCTGCGGACATCGCGGCCTGATCCTCGTCGCTGGCGGCGCGGAAGGCGACATGGTGCACCGAGCCGGCACCCATCCGGCCCGGCAGCACATCGCTGACGATCCTGAGATCGACGGCGCCGCCCATCACCGGTGCGGTCGTCCCCGTGCCAACCTGATGGCGCACGACATTGCCTTCCCGGGCAGCCTCGCGGAAGCCGAGCGCACCGGTGAGCACAGCGGCGCTGCGATCGCTGCTGGCCACCCACAAGGTCACGCTGCGGATGCCGCGGATGGCATGTTCCGCGCCGACGCCATCGCCAGTCCAGCCCGGCAGGGCATCAGCTTCGGCCAGCGCTACCAGTGCGAGACGCGTCCCGTCACGGTCCTGGAAGGATAGGACGGTCTCGCCGAAGCGCTTTTCCGGCGGGCTGAACGGCACGGACAGGGCGATGAAGCGTTCTGTCCAGAACCCGAGGCTGGCCTGTGGGACGGCAAACACTGTCTCGCCAACCTGTCCAACCCCGACGCGGCCGGGCGCGGCCTGCTCATGGGGGAAGAATGTCAGGATCGAGCCAGGGCTGCCCTGATGGTCGCCGAAATACAGATGATGGGTGCCCGGATCGTCGAAGTTGACCGTCTGCTTGATCAGGCGCAGCCCGAGAACGTCGCGGTAAAAGGCGAGATTGCCAGCGGCGCTGCCGGCAATGGCGGTGACATGGTGAAGGCCTGGCATCGGAAACTCCATTGTGAACGTGCGACGAGCCCGCCGCTGCTGGACCCAAGATGGTGCAGGTTTGCCAATTGGAAAAGGTTAGCAAGACTTTGCTTGCGTCGGCGCAAGGTTTAATATCCGTGAATGTCACAAAGACGAAACCATGTCTGATCACAAGCATTTAAGGTGAATAAAATTTCCGATTTGCGGATTAACCACTTAACCACCCCGACGCGGCAATGTCCGTTTCATAAACAGGGACAAGCAGCACAACAAATCGCTGCAAGGGGTCAAACAATGATCTGTAGTGAACTTCGTGATTTCGTCGACCATGTTCTGGAACAACGCGAGATCTGTGACGCGGATGTCAACAAACTGGCGCGGGATATTCTGCCGGACGGTGCCGGCTCCCAGGATGTGATCGACGTGCTTGTGGCCCTTGACCGCGCCATGGCCACGCCGAACGCCAACTGGTCCGCGTTTCTTGTGGCCACTGTCGTCGATTTCGTGGTCTGGACCAGCCGGCCGACCGGTGTCGTTAATCGGGATCTGGCGCAATGGCTGATGGCCAGCCTGACTGTTGGCGAGGGCCCGACCAGCAACGCCATGCGCATCGCTTTCGAGGTGGTGCGCGAAGCCGAGCGCTGCGACGAGGAACTGATCTCGTTCGCGATGCGCAAGGCCAGCCTTCCGGCCCGGCAAGACCTGTCACGCTGCGACAAGGCACTGCTGATCGCCTGACGCGACAACATCGAATTCCGGTGCCGCCTGTGCAGCAATGCGCGGGCGGCACTGTGCCTTCCGCGCCCTTTGGCCAAGTGGACGCAAGAGCGAACCTGTCCTAAACCGCCCTCAGAACGCACTGACGTCAACTGGGGCCGCACGCGCATGTTCTCGAAAATCCTGATCGCCAATCGCGGCGAGATCGCCTGCCGTGTCATCAAGACGGCGCGGCGCATGGGGATCAAGACCGTGGCGGTCTATTCGGATGCGGACCGGGACGCGCTGCATGTCGAAATGGCCGACGAGGCCGTGTGGATCGGCCCGGCGCCAGCCGCGCAATCGTATCTGCTGATCGAGCGCATCATCGCAGCGTGCAAACAGACCGGCGCCGAGGCGGTGCATCCCGGCTATGGTTTTCTGTCAGAGCGGGAGGCCTTCGCGCAGGCGCTCAAGGACAACGGCATCGTCTTCATCGGGCCCAACCCCCATGCCATCGCGGCGATGGGCGACAAGATCGAGAGCAAGAAGGCGGCTGCCGCGGCGGGCGTGTCCACCGTGCCGGGCTACCTTGGCGTGATCCACGATGCCCAGCATGCCATGACGATTGCCGAGGAGATCGGCTATCCGGTGATGCTGAAGGCCAGCGCCGGCGGGGGCGGCAAGGGCATGCGCATCGCATGGTCGGCGTCGGAGGTGCAGGAGGGCTTCGACCGTTCGAAGTCCGAGGCTGCGTCGTCGTTCGGCGATGACCGGATGTTTGTCGAGAAGTTCATCGTCAATCCGCGCCATATCGAAATTCAGGTGCTCGGCGACAAGCATGGCAATGTCATCTATCTCGGCGAGCGCGAATGCTCGGTGCAGCGCCGCAACCAGAAGGTCATCGAGGAAGCGCCTTCGCCGCTGCTCGATGAGGCCACCCGCCGCAAGATGGGCGAGCAGGCCGTCGCGCTCGCAAAAGCCGTGAACTACGATTCTGCCGGCACGGTGGAGTTCGTCGCAGGGCAGGACCGTTCGTTCTTCTTCCTCGAAATGAACACGCGACTGCAGGTCGAGCATCCGGTGACCGAGATGATCACGGGCGTCGATCTGGTCGAGGAGATGATCCGCGTCGCCGCTGGTGAAAAGCTGCGGATGGCGCAAGCCGATGTCAGGCTCGACGGCTGGGCTGTGGAGAGCCGGATCTATGCCGAGGACCCGACCCGCAATTTCCTGCCCTCGACGGGCCGGCTGGTCACCTATCGGCCACCGGCGGAAGGGCCTGACGGAGCGGCCATGGTGCGCAATGACACCGGTGTCTTCGAGGGTGGCGAGATCTCGATCTACTATGACCCGATGATTGCCAAGCTTGTGACACATGCCCCGACCCGGATCGAGGCCATCGAGGCCCAGGCGCGGGCTCTCGATGCCTTCGCCATCGACGGCATCCGCCACAATATCCCGTTCCTCGCGACAATGATGGCGCAGGAGCGCTGGCGTTCGGCCCGGTTGTCGACGGGCTACATCGCAGAGGAGTTCCCGGAGGGCTTTGCGTTGACCGCCCCGAGCGGGGCGCTGGCCCGGCGCATCGCGCTGGTGGCCTTTGCCATCGACCACGTCCAGAACCGGCGCAAGCGCGCGATTTCCGACCAGATGGAGGGCTGGCGCACGGTCACCTTCGAGGCCGAGCGTGTGGTCATGCTGGGGGATGCGGTGTTCGGGGGTACTGTGTCGGGCGCGCTCAATGCCGTGAGCGTGAGCTTGGATGACGGAACCGAAGCCGAGGTGGTGTCCGACTGGCGGCCGGGCCAGCCGGTCTGGCGCGGTCTGGTGGAGGGCGAGCGGGTCGCGGTGCAGGTGCGCCCGATCCAGAATGGCGTGACGCTGGCCCATGCCGGCACGCATGCCGCCGCGCGGGTGTACACACGCCGTGAGGCAGAGCTGGCCGCCAAGATGCCGGCCAAGGTGGCGGCGGACACCTCGAAGGTGCTGCTGTGCCCGATGCCGGGGCTGGTCAAGGCGATTTCGGTCAAGGCAGGGCAGGAGATCAAGGCCGGCGAGCAGCTGTGCATCGTCGAGGCCATGAAGATGGAAAACGTGCTGCGTGCCGAGCGTGACGGTACGGTGAGCAAGGTCAACGCACGCGAGGGTGACAGCCTCGCGGTCGACGCGGTGATCATGGAGTTTGCCTGATGACCATCGCGACCGGGCTGCCTGAGGCCCTGGTGGCCGGCTACCATGCCTTCGTTGGTGGCCGTCTGCCCGAGGAGCAGCAGCGGCTGTCCGATCTGGCGCTGACCGGCCAGTCGCCGAAGATCATGCTGATTGGCTGCTGCGACAGCCGGGTGCCGCCCGAGGTGATCTTCAACGCGCGGCCGGGCGAATTGTTCGTGGTCCGGAACGTCGCCAACCTCGTGCCGCCCTACAAACCGGACGGCGAATTGCATGGCACCAGCGCGGCGCTCGAATACGCGGTGCAGGCGCTGAAGGTGGAGCACATCGTGGTGATGGGCCATGGGCGCTGCGGCGGTGTGCGCGCCTTTGCCGAACGGGACCGCAAGGCCCTGTCGCCGGGTGATTTCGTCGGGCGCTGGATGTCCCTGCTGGAGCCTGCAGCGGAGGGCATCGGCACGGCAGAGCAGCGTGATCCGGATCGTTTTGCGGCGCTGCTGGAGGTTGCTTCGCTGAAGCAGAGCCTTGCCAACCTTCGCACCTTTCCGTGCGTCAGTATTCTTGAAAGCCGCATGCGACTGCACCTGCATGCGGCGCATTTCGATGTGCGCACCGGATCACTCGCCTGGTTGCGCGAGGATGAGGGCGCGCTGGTGCCAGTCTCGGACACCCCGCCAGCGCGTTTGCCGCTCGTCTGCGAGGGTGGCGAATGGCTGCCTGCGGATGCCAGACCCACACGGCAGGCAGGCTAGGTCGATGCCGCTCTACTTCGCCTACGGGGCCAACATGGACCGTGACGCGATGGCGGTGCGCTGCCCGCTGTCACGGCCCCTTGGCACGGCGCGCCTGCCGCGGCACCGCTTCGTCATTACTCGCGATGGTTATGCCTCGGTGGTGCGCGATCCGCGCCTGACTGTGCACGGCGTGATCTGGGATCTGGCGATGAGCGAGGTAAGGGTGCTCGACAAGTTCGAGGCTGTGGACCGCGGCCTTTATGCCAAGATCACGCAGGCGGTGATCACCGAGGCAGGCCCTCGCCGGGCGCTGGTCTATGTCGGCGTCAATGCCGAGCTGGGGCAGCCGAGGCCGGGCTATCTCGAAGCTGTGCTGGCCAGCGCCGAAAGCTGGAATCTGCCCGTGGCTTACCGGCAGGAGATCGCGCGATGTATGCGCTCTGGGGCGTCGCAAAAGCTGGCCATGCCGGTGCCGCCAGTCGCCACGTCCGATGATGCGCGCCATGGGGCAGGGCCGGTGCCCGGTGTGCAGGCTCGCGGCGAGGCGCCTGTTCCGACAGTCGTTGCCGTGCGCCGCCGTCCGCCCGGCTGAAAGGCCTTCAGCCGGTCACGAAGCGGGCGACCAGACGCACCAGCGCCGTGATCGCGAAGGCCACGATGATGAAGGTCAGCACGCGGTGGCGGCTGGTCTTGTCGGGCAGATAGGGCGCGAGCTGCCGCATGATGAATTTGCGGAACAGCCAGAGGCCAAGCGCCGTGCCTGTCAGGAACCATGTCACGGGCGGCGTCCGTCCATCCGGTTATCAGGCGCGGGGCGCCGCGGGATCGACTGGTGCGCCGGCAGCCTTCCATGCGCCAAAGCCGCCAGCGATATGGGCCACGGGCTTCAGGCCCATCTCCTTCGCCGTGCTGGCGGCCAGCGCCGAGCGCCATCCGCCCGCACAGAAGAACACGAAGGTCTTGTCCTGCTGGAAGACCGGCTTGGCATAGGGGCTCTCGGGGTCAATCCAGAATTCGAGCATGCCGCGCGGGCAATGGAATGCCCCCGGCATCCGGCCCTCCCGTTCGAGCTCGCGTGGGTCACGCAAGTCGACGAACACGACATCCTCCTTGCCGAGCATGGCCGAGGCCTGGGCAACATCCAGCGTCGTGATCCGGGCTTCCGCCTCGGCCAGAAGGGCCTTGTAGCCTTTGGTGATCGTCTGGGGCATCGTCCGGTCCTCGCCTGCCGGCGGACACTGCCGCTTTGGCGTGGCCCGGTCAACGGGCCGAAGACAGGCAATTCCGCTATCGCCCTCCGGGCTGCTCAAGGGAAGGTTGCCGGGCGGGCTGTTTGCGGGCCATGCTGACGGGCAGGAGGATGGACGGTGCACGGATTCGGTGTCTGGGATGTGGTGGCGCTGGTCGGCTTCGTGGCGGCATGGCTGGGTTACCATGTGGCGGTCGAGCGGGGGCCACATGCGGCGCGCAGCCTCAATGCCCGCATGAACGATAGGCGTCGGCGCTGGTTCGAACAGGCCCTGGCGCGGGACAATCGCATCATCGACACGCAGGTCATGAACGGCTTGCAGAATGGCACGGCGTTCTTTGCCTCGACCTCGCTGATTGCGGTTGGCGGGGCGGTGACGCTGCTCGGCGCAACCGACCAGATCATGCAGGTTCGGTCCGACTTCCCGCTTTCGGGCATCACCACGCGCCTGGGCTTCGAGCTCAAGGTGGTGGGCCTTGCGGTGATTTTCGCCTACGCCTTCTTCAAGTTCGCGTGGAGCTACCGGCTGTTCAACTACAGCGCCATCCTGCTGGGAGCCTTGCCGGTTGCCTCTTTGCGAGACAGCCCGGAAGCACGGCAGGCTCTGGAGGAATGCGTGGCCATGAACGTGGCGGCGGGGCGGCATTTCAACCGGGGGCAGAGGGCCTTCTTTTTCGTACTGGCCTATCTCGGCTGGTTCATCGGGCCGCTCGCCTTGGGCGCGTTCACCATCGGGGTCATGGTTGTGATGTGGAACCGGCAGTTCGGGCGCGGTTCGGACGATGCGCTCGCGGCAAGAGGCAACGCGTCATGATGGAAGCCGACTCAACCGCGGATCCTGTCGAAGAGGCGATCCTGCGTCTTGTGGAGGCGCGGGGGCATGGCAAGACGATCTGCCCGTCAGAAGCGGCGCGGGTGCTTGGCGGTCCGCATCCAGATGGCTGGGGGCCGCTGATGCCGCCCGTGCGCAAAGCAGCTGTGCGGCTGGCCCATCGCGGCCAACTCGTCATCCTGCGCAAGGGCCGGCCCGTGGATCCGGACAGCTTCAAGGGGGTGTATCGGCTGGCCTTGCCGCCGGGAGAGGGGGCCGGAGCGTCCCCTGTCAGCGGAGCGGGCGACGACATCTGAAACCCAGGTTTTCAGGAAGCCGGACGCCAGCGTGAGCATCAGGGCGAGGGCAGCAGGGCATCGGTGTGTCCAGCCAGCCAGTAGGCCAGCAGCCCGACCCATTCCTTGGCCATCTGGTCTGTTTCCTGAAGCCCGCGCGACAGGTCACGGTTGATGCCGACAAAGTCGCGCAAAGTGCCGCTGCTGGCGAAATCGACGGGGTAGGGCACCACAGAGATCCCGGCCTTCCGGAAGATGCCGACCGAGCGGGGCATGTGCCAGGCCGAGGTGACCAGCAGCCAGCGCTCGCCCGGCTTCTGGCCCAGAAGCGGCTTGAGGAACACGGCGTTCTCGACTGTGTTCCGCGAACGGTCTTCCAGAATCAGCCGCTCCGGAGCGATGCCAAGCGACAAATAGAACGCCCGCGCTGCGTCGGCCTCGGTTGGCCCTCCGGAGCCGAGCAGGGCCGCACTGCCACCGGTGAAGGCCAGTTTCGCCTGTGGGTGCTTGAGGGCCAGATCGGCGGAGGTGGTCATGCGGCTGGCGGCACCATTGAAGGTGACCTCGCCGCGGCTGAGGCCGATCGCGCCGCCCAGAACGATGATCCCGGTGATGCCATCGAGGTTGGACGGGCGGGCAAACCTGTCCTCCAGCGGGCGCGCCAGCATCGTGCCTGCCGGGCCGAAACCGGCAAACAGCAACCCGGCCACTGCCAGCAGCGCGAGCACGCGGCCAAACCGGACAAAGCGCGTGAAGCCGAGCATGATGCCTGCCAGCGCGAGCAGCAGCAGCAGGTTCACAGGCGCGATCAGCAGCCAGATCAGCTTGGAGAGGTAGAAGAACATCGAGGTCTCCGCATCACGCCGCCGGGGCCGGGGTGGTCCATGTCACGCATAGCGCACCCGTGCCGCGCAGGCATCATCCCGGGCTCTGGCGATGCGGATTTTGCAGTGCATGCGCCAGATGCGCAGCCGCATGGGGCCGTTGCCCCTTTCCAGGCCAAGGCTGTTGCGGTAGCGCACAGGCCATGGGCCGGGCCGGTCCGCCAGAAACCACCCTGCAAGAGGACATGGGCCATGACACGCACGATCTGGGGCCGGATGAACTCCATCAATGTCCAGAAGGTGGTCTGGGCAGCCGAGGAACTCGGGCTGAGCTACACCCGGCATGATGCCGGCATGGCCTTCGGGATCGTCAAGACACCCGACTATCTGGCCATGAACCCGAACGGCCTCGTGCCGGTGCTGGACGATGACGGCGTCGTGCTTTGGGAATCGAACGCCATCGTGCGCTACCTCGCGGCCCGCTACGGCGAAGGCACGCTTTGGCCGCGCGATCCGGCCTTGCGCGCCCGCTCCGACATCTGGATGGACTGGCAGACCACCACCTTCTACCCGGCCTATGCCCCCGCCTTTTCAGGGCTTGTGCGAACCGCGCCGGACAAGCGCGACCCTGTGGCCATCGAGGCCTCGCGCGCCAAGACGGAGCCGCTGCTGGCCATGCTCGATCAGCACCTTGCCAAGCACGACCATCTCGGTGGAGCGAGCTTCGGCATTGGCGACCTGGCGCTCGGGCCAACCGTGCACCGCTGGCTCAACATGCCGATCGCGCGGGAGCCGCGCCCGAATGTCGAGGCCTGGCACCAGCGCATTATCGCAAGGCCAAGCGCGGCCTGCTTCCGCGATCTGCCGGTGACATAAGGCTGCGCCGCTGGCGCTCAGCCACGTCCGACGAAGGGCATGGCAGTGGCCATCACAGTCATGAACAACACGTTGGCCGAAAGCGGCAGGCTGGCCATGTGCAGCACCGCATCGGCAACATGCTGCACATCCATGACAGGCTCGATCTTCACTGAGCCATCGGCCTGCGGCACGCCCTTCGTCATGGCCACCGCCATCTCGGTCAGGGCGTTGCCGATATCGATCTGCCCGCAGGCGATGTCATACTTGCGACCATCAAGGGAGGTGGCGCGGGTCAGGCCGGTGACGGCATGCTTGGTCGCGGCATAGGGCGCCGAATTGGGGCGCGGCGCATAGGCCGAAACAGAGCCGTTGTTGATGATCCGGCCACCACGCGGCGTTTGCGCCTTCATCAGGCGGAAGGCCTCCTGCGTGCACAGGAAAGGGCCGGTGAGGTTGGTGTCGACGCAGGCCTTCCACTGCGCAACGCTGAGGTCCTCCAGCAGAACGCCACCCGGCGAGCCGACACCGGCATTGTTGAACAGCACATCAAGCCGCCCGAATCGGGCCTTGCAGGCCGCGAACAAGGCTGCGACGGCGGCCGCATCGGTGATGTCGCACGGATGGGCGAGGGCCCTGTCAGCCGGCATTCCAGACAGCCGGATCGTCTCGTCGAGCGCATCGCCACGGCGCGCGGTAAGGACCACGCTGTAGCCTGCCTTCAGGAAGCTGATGGCGACGGCGCGGCCGATGCCGGCGCTGGCACCCGTGATCAACGCCACCTTGCCTGGCGTCTCGGCAGCCTTGTTCGTATTCATGCCCGTCTCCTGTTGGCGCTGCGTCAGCAAGCCGCGTCGCAGTAGAGCAGGTCATGCCCCGGTGGCAACGGACTTCTGGCCAGTTTTCGCGCTCGTACACGGTCAATACCGCCAGCAACTGCCTTGTTTTTGGGCGCTTTCCGGCGTGATCCTCCGGGCATTTGGGCCATTGCGAGCAGCATGCCGGAAAACTCGGCACCATTAGACGAAAATCCGACAAATTTTCGCGTGGCATCTTGACGAGTGCATGGCATGCGCGATTTACATGCCGCGCATAACCGCCTGTCATGGCGGCTTATCATAAAAGAGGAACCGCTCGCATGAAGCGTCGTCAATTTCTGAAGGGCGCGGCTGTTGCCGGCGCCGCTACCGCAGTGGCCATGCCGGCCATCGCCCAGTCGATGCCCACCCTCAAGTGGCGTCTGACCTCCGGCTTCCCGAAGTCGCTCGATACCATCTACGGTTCCTCGGAAACCATCGCCAAGTACGTCAAGGAAATGACCGATGGTCGTTTCGAGATCCAGCCCTTCGGCGCTGGCGAAATCGTCGGCGGTCTTCAGTCGGTTGACGCGGTCTCGGCTGGTACCGTCGAAATGGCCAACACTGCCGTCTATTACAACTGGGGCAAGGATCCTGCCTTCGGTCTGACCACGGCCGTTCCGTTCCTGATGTCGAAGCGCGCCCAGGACGCATGGATGATCGATGGCGGCGGCGAAAAGCTGCTCAACGACTTCCTCGGCAAGCACAACATCGTCGCCTTCGAAGGCGGCAACACCGGCACCCAGATGGGCGGCTGGTGGCGCAAGGAGATCCGCAACGTCGAGGATCTCAAGGGCGTCAAGATGCGCATTGGTGGCTCGGGCGGCGCGGTCATCGCCAAGCTCGGTGTCGTGCCCCAGCAGATCGCCGGTGGCGACATCTATCCGGCTCTCGAGCGTGGCACGATCGACGCGGCCGAGTGGGTTGGCGCCTACGATGACGAGAAGCTCGGCTTCAACAAGGTTGCCCGCTTCTTCTACTATCCGGGCTGGTGGGAAGGTGGCGCAGTGCTCCACACCTGCATCAACACGGCCAAGTGGAACGAACTGCCGAAGAACTACCAGGCCATCGTGCGTGCCGCTTCTGCCTTCGCGAACACCGAGATGACCGCGAAGTACGACGCCCGCAACCCGGCCGCCCTGAAGCGCCTGCTCGCGACCGGCACGCAGCTGCGCGCCTTCCCGCAGGACGTGATGGACGCAGCCTTCAAGGCATCGCAGGAGCTGTACACTGAGATCAGCGGCCGCAACGCCGAGTTTAAGAAGCTCTATGACGCAGCCGTTGCCTTCCGCAACGACTTCTACCTCTACAACCAGATCGGCGATTTCTCGTTCGACAGCTTCATGATCCGTGCGCGCAGCCGCGCCTGATTACGTCGCTTTGGGTTGATACGGCTGGCCGTCGCGCAGCTTCGCGCGGCGGCCAGTTCTTCTTGAAGGTCAGGTGGTTGCATCAGCAACTACATTTCCTTCATGTGAAATGGCGGTTGACACATTGGTTGCCGCGGGTGGTAGTCAGGGTCAACGACCTGACAAAGACAAGAAAAAACGAACGGACGGAGACGTTGTTCCATGGGTGCGCTGCTTTCATTTTCGCGCGTGATCGATTTCATCAACGGCCGGTTGGGGCGCATGGTGGCGTGGCTGGTGCTCGCTGCTGTGGTCGTGTCCGCTGGTAACGCCGTTTCCCGAAAGGTTCTGAACATCGCCTCCAACGGCATGCTCGAACTGCAGTGGTATCTGTTCGGCATCGTCTTCATGATCGGCGCATCCTGGACCATGAAGACCAACGAGCATGTCCGGGTCGACGTGGTTTCGTCGCGCCTGTCGAAATATGTCCGTGACCGGATCGAGGTGTTCGGTCTGATCGTGTTCTTTTTCCCGTTCGCGCTGGTCCACCTGTATTATTCCTACCCGTTCTTCATGGAATCGTGGCGGACGCAGGAGTGGTCGACCAATTCCGGCGGCCTGATCATCTGGCCAGCAAAGGGCATGGTCCTGCTCGGCTTCTTCCTGCTGACGCTTCAGGGCGTCTCCCAGCTCATCAAGCGCATCGCCATCATTCGCGGCGACCTCGATGAAAAGGACGACATGATGCAGGAGCATGTGCCGGTCCATCCGGCTCTTGCCGACGTCGATCCTGCCGCCACCGGCATCAAGCACTGAGCCCCGGCTCGTCATCACATAAGACTGGGGGCTAGCGTTCCATGATCGATTTCATCATCCACTATCTGGCGCCGATCATGTTCGGCTCGCTGATTTTCTTCCTGCTGCTGGGCTATCCGGTGGCGTTCACGCTCTCAGCGTGCGGGCTGATCTTCGGCTTCATCGGCATCGAACTGGGCCTGTTCACGCCCAACTTCCTGCAGGCTCTGCCGGAGCGCGTCTTCGGCATCATGTCGAACGAGACGCTGCTGGCCATTCCGTTCTTCACCTTCATGGGCCTCATCCTTGAGCGCTCACGCATGGCGGAAGACCTGCTCGACACGATTGGCCAGTTGTTCGGCACGGTTCGTGGCGGTCTTGCCTATGCGGTGATCTTCGTCGGCGCGCTGATGGCGGCAACCACCGGTGTGGTGGCGGCAGCCGTGATCTCGATGGGCCTGATCTCGCTGCCGATCATGTTGCGCTACGGTTATGACCGCCAGCTCGCGACCGGCGTGATCATGGCATCCGGCACGCTCGCCCAGATCATCCCGCCGTCGCTGGTGCTGATCGTTCTCGCCGACGTGCTCGGCAAGTCCGTGGGCGATTTCTATCAGGGCGCGATCATTCCCGGCCTGATGCTGACAGCACTGTATGCGTTCTATGTTTTCGTGCTGTCTTGGCTGCGCCCCAATGTTGCGCCGGCCCTGCCGCCCGAGGCGCGCACGCTGGGTGCTGGCGTGACCTCGCTGTTCGTGATGGTTGGCCTGTCCATTCTGGTCGGCATTGCGGCAACCTACGCTTTTGCACCGCTGGTCGAACAGGCACCGGAGGTCTACGGCTCGTCGGTGGCGGTGGTCTTTGCCCTGCTGGTCGCCATTGCCAACAAGCGTTTCGAGCTGAAGTGGCTGTCCTACCTCGCCACCCGCGTCATCATGGTGCTGGTGCCGCCGCTGGCGCTGATCTTCCTCGTGCTCGGCACGATCTTCATCGGCCTTGCGACGCCAACCGAAGGCGGCGCGATGGGTGCGATCGGGGCGCTGGTGCTGGCGGCGATGAATGGCCGCCTGACCTTCATGCTGACCAAGCAGGCCTGCGAATCAACCCTGAAGCTCTCGGCATTCGTGATCTTCATCCTGATCGGTGCCCGCGTGTTCGCGCTCACCTTCTATGGCATCAACGGCCATGTCTGGGTGAAAGAGCTGATGCTGTCGCTGCCGGGCGGGGCTGTCGGCTTCATCATCTTCACCAACCTCGTCGTGTTCATCCTGGGCTGCTTCATCGACTTCTTCGAGATCGCCTTCATCCTGATGCCGCTTCTGGTGGCACCGGCGACGGCGCTCGGCATCGACATCGTCTGGTTTGGCGTGCTGATGGCCATGAACATGCAGACCAGCTTCCTGACGCCGCCCTTTGGCTTCGCGTTGTTCTACTTGCGAAGCGTGGCGCCGAGGCTGGCCTATGACGACAAGGTCACAGGCCGCCGGATTGAAGGCGTCGAGACGACCACTCTCTACAAGGGCGTGATCCCGTTCATCCTGCTGCAGATCTTCATGGTGTTCGTGGTCTACTTCACGCCGCAACTCGTCGAGCACTACAAGGACACCCTGCCGCAGGCCGACCCTGCGGACGTGCGTCGCCAGCTCGAGAACCTCGTCATCCCCGGTCTTGGCGGACCCACCGACATGCCGCCGCCCCGGTTCTGATCGATCCCGTCTTAACGGACACAAAAAAGGGCGGCTCGCGAGAGCCGCCCTTTCGCATGGTGCGTTGCGCCGGTGTCAGCTTGGCAGGGCGACCTCGATGCCGCGATAGAAGTAGTTCTGCGCGCGGATCTGGTCGTCGGTGAGACGCCCGCCGGCTGGCACGACCGTCGTGCCGTCAGCCCGCACGATCGGACCATCGAACGGATGCAGCCGTCCCGTGGAGATGGCATCGGCGATGCGCTGTGCTTCGGAGGCTTCTTCCGGCGTCATGTTGGTGAACGGAGCCAGCTTGAACATGCCCGAATTCAGGCCGCCCCAGACATCGCCCGGCTTCCAGGTTCCGGCGATGACGGCCTTGGCGCGTTCGACATAATAGTCGCCCCAGCTGTTGACGCTCGATGTCAGGTGAGCCTTCGGCGCAAAGCGGGTCATGTCGGAGGCCTGACCGAAGCCGAACACGCCGCGCTCGTTGGCGAGCTGCAGCGGGGCAGGGCTGTCGGTGTGCTGGCAGATCACGTCGCAGCCCTGATCGATCAGGGCGCGCGCCGCATCGGCCTCGCGGCCGGGGTTGAACCAGGCATTGACCCAGATGACACGAATCTTCATCGCGGGATCGACCGACCAGGCCCCGCGCATCACGGTGTTGATGGCGTGGATGACCTCCGGCACGGGGAAAGCCGCGATGTAGCCGATGGTCTTTGTCTTCGACTTGCGGGCGGCGATGACGCCCTGCACATAGCGGCCTTCATAGAAGCGGGCGTTGTAAAGCGAGACGTTGGCGGCCGTCTGGGTGCCGGTCGCGCTCTCGAAGAACACGTTCGGCAGGGTCGGCGCGACGCGCATCGTCGGCTGGAAGAACGAGAACGACGTGGTGAAGATCAGCCGGTGGCCCTGACGGCCGAGCTGGGTCGCGACACGCTCCATGTCATTGGCGGCAACGCTTTCGACCACGGTCGTCTTGACCGCCGGCCCCATCACCTCCTCAAGGCGCTTGCGTCCGAGATCGTGCATGGTCGACCAGCCAAAGTCGCCGACCGGACCGACATAGATGAAGCCGATCTGAAGCGGGTTTGACTGTGCAAACACAGGTTGGCCAAGTGTTGCGGCACCGGCAAGGGCAGTAGCACCGCCAAGAATCTGGCGACGATTGATGTTCATGATTTCACTCCTGATTTATGGAAATATACGTAATGACCTAGCAAGAACTATGCCTGCCAAGCGTTACGTCAACTACCGATCAGGAACAAATGGTACGCCAAGGGAGGCGGGCGCGCTCTGCTGGCCGCCGCGCCGGCTCATGATGATCACGAGCGCGATGATCGTGACCAGATAGGGCAGGGCCGCCATGGCCTGTGACGGTATCTTCACGCCCGCGCCCTGGGCATGAAGTTGCAGGATGGTGATGCCGCCGAACAGGTAGGCACCCGCCATGGCCCGCCACGGAAGCCACGACGCGAACACCACGATGGCAAGTGCAATCCAGCCCCGGCCCGCCGTCATGCCCGGCGACCAGAAGGGGGTATAGACGAGGCTGAGATAGGCTCCGGCGAGGCCGGCGCAGGCCCCGCCGAACAGGATCGCGAACAGCCTGATCTTCAGCACAGGATAGCCGAGCGCATGGGCCGATGTGTGGCTTTCGCCGCAGGCACGAAGGATCAGGCCTGACTTGGTGCGATTAAGGAACCACCACACGCCGATCACTAGCGCGAACGATGCGTAGACGAATGGGTCCTGCCCAAACAGCGCCTTGCCGATGAGAGGCAGATCACTGAGCACGGGCAGATCGAGCCGGGCCATGGTGTCGCGGCGCGCTCCCACGAACGGGGCTCCGATCACGCCCGACAGACCAAGCCCGAAGATGCTGAGCGCGAGCCCGGAGGCGACCTGATTGGCCGCAAGCCCGAGCGTGAGGACGGCGAAGATCAGCGACATGCCCATGCCCGCCGCGATGGCTGCCAGCACGCCAATGTAGGAGTTGCCGGACAGGATGGCCGCGCCGAAGCCGCAGGCCGCGCCCATGATCATCATGCCTTCCATGCCGAGGTTGAGCACGCCTGAGCGCTCGACAACGAGCTGGCCGATGGCCGCAATCAGCAGCGGCGTCGAAGCGGTGATGATCGTCAGGAGGATGGCTTCGAACATTGTCATGCCGATCGCTCCTGCGGAGCGGTGCGCACCAGCCGGATGCGGTAGATCAGGAAGGCATCGCAGGCCAGCACGAAGAACAGCAATAGCCCCTGAAAGACCCGTGTCACATCCAGCGGCAGGCGCAGGGCGATCTGGGCATTCTCCCCACCTATGAAAGTGATGGCGAGGAAGATGCCGGCGATCAGGCAACCGATCGGGTTCAACCGTCCTAGGAAGGCGACGATGATTGCCGTGAAGCCATACCCCGGTGAGATTGTGGGCTGGAGCTGCCCCATCGTGCCGCCCACCTCGATGATGCCGGCCAGTCCCGCGAGCGCGCCGGAGATGGCGAACACGGTCCAGGTCAGGCGGCTCTGCGAGAAGCCGGCAAAGCGCGCCGCGCGCGGGGCTTCGCCGACAAGCCTGATCTCGAACCCTTTCAGCATGCGCGACAGCAGGAAGGCCGCCAGCACGACAACGACAAGCGCGATCAGCGTGCCGATGTTGATGCGGCCATCGCTGGTCAGCCGGATGGTCTGCGCTTCGGCCTCGAACATCACCGATTGCGGGAAGTTGAAGCCCTTCGGATCGCGCCAGGGGCCGCGCACCAGCCAGTCCAGCAGGAGTTCTGCGATATAGACCAGCATGAGGCTGGTCAGGATCTCGTTGACGGACAGCTTGGTCTTGAGGAAAGCCGGGATCATGGCCAGCGCCGCGCCGCCGATCATTCCGGCCAGCATCATGGCGGGAAACACCCAAGGGCCATTGGCGACGCCATGGGTGGCGATGGCGATCGCTCCGCCGAAGATGGCGCCCATGACGAACTGGCCCTCAGCGCCGATGTTCCAGTTGTTCGACAGGTAGCACAGCGACAGACCGACCGAGATCAGCACCAGCGGCGTCGCCTTCACGGCGAGTTCCTGCAAGGCCCAGGTGTCGGAAACCGGCGACAGGAAATAGATCGACAGCGCCTTGATCGGGTCGAGCCCCATCGCTGCGAACAGGATGGCGCCGGAGGCTATGGTCAATGCCACCGCAAGCAGCGGCGAGAGCAGGCCCATCCAGCGCGAGCGGTTCTCGCGTTTGCTGAGGACGAGACGCATCAGGCGGCATCCTGTGTGTGTGCCGGGCCGCTACCAAATCCGGAGCCGCCCATCAGAAGCCCGACGGCCTCGCGGGCCAACCCGGCCGTTGGTTGCGCCGGCGACAGGCGGCCATGGAAGATCACGGCCATGCGGTCGGCGATCTCGAACAACTCGTCGAGATCCTGGCTGATGACCAGAACCGCCGCGCCGCTGCGTGCCAGATCGACCAGCGCCTGCCGGATCAGCGCAGCAGCGCCGGCATCGACGCCCCAGGTCGGCTGCGAGACGATCAAAAGGCGTGGGTTGCGCAGGATGTCACGGCCAACCACGAACTTCTGGAGGTTGCCACCGGACAGGGCGCTGGCGGCCGGATCGCGCGGGCCCTTGCGCACATCGAAAGCCGCCACGACACGGTCAACCCAGCCCAGCGTGCCGGGCTTGTCGACCATGCCGGAGCGCACGAAGCCGTTGGTGGCATGGCCGGCCAGCAGCGCATTGTCCGAGAGGCTGAGGCGCGGCGCTGCCGCATGGCCCAGCCGCTCTTCGGGCACAAAGGCCGCGCCCAGCTTGCGGCGGGTGTTGATGCCGTCGCGCCCGACCGGCTGGCCACCAAGGACGACCACCTCGGGACGGGCCGCGAGAATCTCGCCGGACAAGGCTGCGAACAGCTCGTCCTGCCCGTTGCCAGCGACGCCTGCGATGCCGGTGATCTCGCCGGGCCTGACATCGAGATCGATGCCACTGAGATGGGTGCCATGCGGATCAGGCGAGCGCAGGGAAAGGTCACGAACGCTCAGAAAGGGGGCCTGTTCGGACAGCACCGGCTCATGCCGTGTCGGCATGACCTTGCTGCCGACCATCATCTGGGCGAGCGAGGCCGCGCTTTCATGGCCCGGATCGCAAGTGGCGACCACCTTGCCGTGGCGCAGGATGGTGGCGCGGTCGCAGATGCGCCTGACCTCTTCGAGCTTGTGGGAAATGTAGAGGATGGCGCAGCCCTCGGCCTTGATGCGCGCCAGCGTTGCAAACAGGCCTTCGGTTTCCTGCGGGGTCAGCACCGATGTCGGCTCGTCAAGAATCAGCAGGCGCGGATTCTGCATCAGGCAGCGGACGATCTCGATGCGTTGGCGCTCGCCGACCGAGAGCCGCCAGACCTCGCGGCGCGGATCGAGCGGCAGCCCATAAGCCTCCGAGACAGCTACCAGCCGGTCGGCAACGGCCGAAACCGGTTCTGTCCCGTCGAGCGCGAGCGCGACATTCTCCGCGACGGTCAGCGCCTCGAACAGCGAGAAATGCTGGAACACCATGCCGATGCCGAGGCGGCGAGCCTCGGCCGGGCTTTTCAGGCTGATCGCGCGGCCTTCCCACGCCAACGTGCCCGCATCCGGCTGCAACAGACCGTAGAGGATCTTGACGAGTGTCGACTTTCCCGCGCCGTTCTCGCCGAGCAAGGCGTGGACCTCGCCCGGCCCGATTGCCAGATCGACATGATCGTTGGCGACCAAGGCCCCGAAGCGCTTGGTGATGCCAGTGGCCAGCATCAGGGGAGGGGCTGTACTCATGCCGGCGGCGTGCTCATGGGTGGCGTGCGCTGGATCGGTTCGGGATCCGGCATCAGTGTGGCCGGGCAGGCCAGCGCCGTGAAGGGGCGTGGCCTGATCGGCTGTGGGAAAGCACGAGCCGTGCCATCGTTGCCGATCAGGTCTGCGCTGCCGCTGATGCCAATACGTCTGAAGCCGCCGTCATCAGCGCCGCAATAAGGGCAAGCTGGCCTAGAGGCCGACCTTGGCTTCGCTGACGACCTTGCCCCAGCGCGCGATCTCGGACTTGAGGAAGGCGGCGAACTCGGCCCCCATCAACGTCGGGATGTCGGAGCCGTTGCGGGCCCAGGCTTCCTTGATCGGCTGGGAGGCGAGGGCGGTGCGAAGCTCCCGGCCCATGCGCTCGACTGCCTCGGGCGGCGTGCCCTTCGGCGCCCAGAGCGCATACCATGTCGCCACCTCAAAACCGGGCAATCCGGCTTCGGCGGTGGTCGGAACATCTGGGATGGCGGGCGAGCGTTTCGGAGCGGCAACAGCAAGGCCACGCAGGGCACCGCCCTGGATCTGGCCAGCCGATGAGCCAAGGCCGTCGAACATCACGTCGATCTGCCCCGCCACGAGGTCGGCCAGGGCCGGACCAGCGCCGCGATAGGGCACATGCACGATGTTGGTGCCGGTCTGGAGCTTGAACAACTCGCCGGTGAGGTGGTGGGTGGTGCCATTGCCGGCCGAGCCATAATTCAGCTTGCCGGGGTTGGCCTTCAGGTTGGCGATAAACTCGCCCAACGTCTTCGCCGCGACCTTGGTCGGGTGCACGGCAATGACCTGCGGCGGGGATGCCACCAGGCCGATCGGAATCAGATCGGTCTCGATGTTGTAGTCGAGCCTTGGATAGAGCGCCGGCGCGATGGCGTGGTGGGCTGCTCCGACAAAGAAGGTGTAGCCATCGGGCGCGGCCTTCGCGGCAGCGGAGGCGCCGGTCGTGCCGCCCGCCCCGGCGCGGTTGTCGATGACGATGCGCTGGCCGAGCTGCGCTTCCAGTTGCACCGCGAGGGGGCGCGCAAACGCGTCCGTGCCGCCGCCAGCTGCAAATGGGACGATGAAGGTGATCGGCTTGTTGGGCCAAGCCTGGGCTGTGGCTTGCGATGGGGCAAGGATCGCGCCGAAAGCGGCAGCGGAGCCGGCTGCAACAAGCAGCGCCAGCGTGCGTCGGGACATCATGTTTCCTCTCCGATGGTCCACCCGGACTGTTGCCGGGCTTATCGGAACATCAGGCGCATTGTGCCGAGGTTTTGCAAGCGAATTTGCGGAGGGGCCCACGTGATCGGGGTGCACTTTGCGACAATGTCGCTTTGCCGGTTGTGTTTTTTGCGGCAAGCGGGTTTGACTGCCCGACATGAGCCCGGACCGGGACCACCCACCGAACGAGACTACCTATGGCCAACCACCTGTTCGACCTTGTCCGCGCCCGCATGCCGGCTGCCGAGAGCCCGTTCATCATCCACCCTGACGGCAAGGCCCTGAGCTATGGCGATCTTGACGCGGTGTCGGCGCGCCTTGCCGGCGTGCTCGTGGCGGCTGGCGTCGTGCCCGGTGACAGGGTCGCTGTGCAGGTCGAGAAGAGCGCCAATGCGCTGATGCTGTATCTGGCCTGCGTGAGGGCCGGGGCCGTGTTCCTGCCGCTGAATGCGGCCTACACGCTGGCAGAGCTGGAGTATTTCATCGGCGATGCCGAGCCCTCCCTGATCGTCTGCGATCCGTCCCGGCAGGCCGGGATTGTGGCCATCGCCCGCGGCGCGGCGGTGGAGACGCTCGATTCCAGCGGCGAGGGCAGCCTGATGCAGAAGGCGGCAGGCATGCCGGCCCGGTTTGCCGATGTGGCGCGCGGACCCGATGATCTGGCCGCGATCCTCTACACGTCTGGCACCACGGGCCGCTCCAAGGGCGCGATGCTCAGCCACGACAATCTGGCCTCGAATGCGCTGACGCTGGTGGATTTCTGGCGCTTCGGCCGCTCCGACGTGCTGTTGCATGCGTTGCCGATCTTCCACACCCACGGCCTGTTCGTCGGCACCAATGTCGTGCTGCTGGCGGGAGCCTCGATGCTGTTCCTGCCGAAGTTCGATGCCGATGAGGTGATGCGGTTGCTGCCGGGCGCGACGACGATGATGGGCGTGCCGACGTTTTACGTGCGCCTGCTCGACCATGCCGGCCTGACGCGGGAGGCGACCGCCCACATGCGGCTGTTCGTGTCGGGCTCCGCACCACTGCTGGCTGACACGCACCGTGACTGGAGCCAGCGAACCGGCCATGCCATCCTCGAACGTTATGGCATGACCGAAACCAACATGAACACCTCGAACCCCTACGAGGGGGACCGGGTGGCGGGCACCGTCGGCCCGCCGCTGCCGGGTGTTGCGGCCCGCATCACCGATCCGGAAACGGGGGCGGCCCTGCCTGCCGGCGAGATTGGCATGATCGAGGTCAAGGGCCCGAACGTGTTCAAGGGCTATTGGCGCAACCCGGAAAAGACGGCATCCGAGTTCAGGCCTGATGGCTTTTTCATCACCGGCGATCTCGGCAAGATCGATGAGAAGGGCTACGTCCACATCGTCGGACGCGGCAAGGACCTGATCATTACAGGCGGCTACAACGTCTATCCCAAGGAGGTCGAGAGCGAGATCGACGCCTTGCCGGGCGTGGTCGAGAGTGCCGTGATCGGGCTTGCCCACAAGGATTTCGGCGAGGCCGTGACAGCCGTTGTGGTGCGCGCCAAGGGAGCGGACATCGACGACAAGGCGGTGATGGCAGCGCTGGAGGGGCGGCTGGCCCGCTTCAAGCAGCCCAAGCGCGTTTTCATCGTGGACGATCTGCCGCGCAACACCATGGGCAAGGTCCAGAAGAACGTGCTGCGTACGCAATACCAGGACACGTTTCGCTGATCTCGCCATGGACCCGGATTCATGGTCCACTTGGCGTCCTTGCCATTGCCGATCTCATGAACTGACAGGCCCATGACTGACCTCGCCGCCCGCGTCTACAACCACACCTGGAAGATCGATCCGATCGTCCGGTCGCTGCTCGACACGGATTTCTACAAGATCCTGATGGCGCAGACGATCTTCCGGCGTCAGCGCAGCACGACGGCGCGGTTCTCTCTGATCAACCGCACGACGCGGATCAGGCTGGCCGATATCATCGACGTCGGCGAACTGAAGGAACAGCTCGACCACGTGCGCTCGCTCCGGCTGTCGCGCGGGGAAAGCACATGGCTGCGCGGCAACATGTTCTATGGCCGCCGGCAGATGTTCTCGCCCGATTTCATGGAGTGGTACGAGGCGCTGCGCCTGCCCGAATACCATCTGGAGATGCGCGACGGGCAGTATGAGCTGACCTTCGACGGGCCCTGGGTCGAAACCACGATGTGGGAAATCCCGGCGCTTGCGATCATCAACGAACTGCGTTCGCGCGCCGTTCTGCGGGGCATGGGGCGGTTCGAGCTGCAGGTGCTCTATGCGCGCGGCATGACCCGGGTCTGGGAGAAGATCACCCGCCTGCAGAAGCTCGACGATCTGCGCATCGCCGACTTCGGCACGCGGCGCAGGCACGGCTTCCTGTGGCAGGACTGGTGCGTGCAGGCCATGATCGAGGGTCTCGGCAAGAACTTCCTCGGCACCTCGAACTGCCTGATCGCCATGCGCCGCGAGGTCGAGGCCATCGGCACCAACGCGCATGAACTGCCGATGGTCTATTCGGCGCTGGCCGAGAACGATGCCGAGCTCGCCAATGCTCCCTATCAGGTGCTCGCCGACTGGCAGCAGGATTATGAAGGCAACCTGCGCATCATCCTGCCAGACACCTATGGCACCAGCGGCTTCCTCGCGCGGGCGCCTCGCTGGATGGATGCCTGGACCGGCATCCGCATCGATTCCAAGGATCCGATTACCGGGGGTGACGAAGCTATCGCCTGGTGGCAGAGCCGCGGGGTCGACCCGATGACGCGGCAGATCATCTTCTCGGATGGGCTCGATGTGGATGCGATCGAGTCGATCCATGCGCATTTCAAGGGCCGGGTACGCTTCGGCTTCGGCTGGGGCACGCTGTTGACCAATGATTTCCGTGGTCTGGCACCCGAGCGGGCGCTCGATCCGATCTCGGTGGTCTGCAAGGTTGTCTCGGCCAACGGGCGGCCTGCCGTGAAAATCTCCGACAATCCCACCAAGGCAACCGGCCCGAACACCGAAATCTCGCGCTACATGCGTGTCTTCGATGTCGAGGCCCAGCCGCTCCGCGAGGTGGTTGTCTGAACCGCAGCCGGCGAGGCGTGGTGGCCTGAGGCTTGATCCAGGTCATGCTTGCTGACCCATCATTCGTCCACTAAGCAGCGGTCATCGCGCTGGAGTTCCGGAATGGCCGCTTTCTTTGAAGAGACTGTCACCCATGTCCATCACTGGACGGACCGGCTGTTCTCCTTCCGCACCACGCGCGATCCGGCTTTCCGCTTCGAAAACGGGCAATTCGCCATGATCGGCCTGATGGTCGATGGCCGGCCGCTGCTGCGCGCCTATTCGATGGCGAGCCCGAACCATGATGATGGCCTTGAGTTCTTTTCGATCAAGGTGCCGGACGGGCCACTGACCTCAAGGCTGCAAGGCATCAAGCTCGGCGATACCGTACTGATCGGGCGCAAGCCCACAGGAACGCTGGTGCAGGACAGCCTGCTGCCGGGCCGCAACCTCTATCTGGTCTCGACCGGCACCGGCTTTGCGCCCTTTGCCAGCATCATCCGGGATTTCACGGTCTATGAGCGCTACGACAAGGTCGTGGCGATCCATGGCTGCCGCATCGTGGCGGAAACCGCCTACAGCCGCCATATCGTCGACGGGCTCCATGCCGACGAGTACATGGCTGAGGTCGTTGACGGCAAGCTGGTCTATTATCCGACCGTGACGCGTGAGGCGTTCGAGCATGTCGGGCGCGTCACCACCGGCCTGCGCGATGGCTCAATCCCGGCCAAGGCGGGCCTTGCGCCGCTCGACCCTGCGCTTGACCGGGTGATGATCTGCGGTTCGGAGGCCATGCTGAAGGACACCGTGACGCTGATGAAGGATCTGGGCTTCGAAGAAGGCTCGTCATCGAGGGCCGGCCACTACGTGATCGAGAAGGCTTTCGTCGAGAAGTGATCTGTTGATGCTTGCGCCGGCTGCGCCCGCGCTTTGTGCTTGCAGCCATCGCTTGCCCCGGTATCATCCCCCAATCAGCCTTGCCGTGGCTTTTGGGGGAGAATGGTCCGATGGTGATGAACACGACACGTCGCTCTGTTGTCGGTGGCCTCGGTGCCGCCGGCCTGCTGATGCCGTTCTCCGCGGGGGCGCAGGCGCCTGCCGCCGGCGCGCCGATCCGCATCGGCGAGATCAATTCCTACAGCCGCATGGCCGCGTTCGCGTTGCCTTATCGCAATGCCATCCAGATGGCGCAGGACGAAATCAACGCGAAGGGTGGCGCGCTGGGCCGGCCGCTGGAGTTCGTGTTCCGCGATGATGGCTCGACGCCCGGCGATGCGGTGCGCGTGGCCGAGGAACTGGTGACACGCGAGAACGTGTCGTTCATTGCCGGCACCTTCCTGTCGAATGTCGGGCTTGCGGTGTCTGACTTCGCCAATCAGCGCAAGATCATGTTCATGGCCACCGAGCCGCTGACGGACGCGCTGACCATGGCGCAGGGCAACCGCTACACCTACCGGCTGCGCCCCTCCACCTTCATGCAGACCAAGATGCTGGTCGATGCCGTCAAGGCGCGCGGCATCAAGCGCTGGGGCATCGTTGCGCCGAACTACGAATACGGACAGTCCGCTGCTGCGAACTTCAAGCGGCTGATGGCGGAGGCGACACCTGGCTTCGAGGTGGTGGCCGAGCAGTTTCCGGCGCTGGGCCGGATCGACGCCGGCGCGACTGTGGGCGCCCTGGCGCAGGCTCGTCCTGATGGCATCTTCAATGTCACTTTCGGTGCCGACCTGACGCAGTTCGTGCGCGAGGGCAACACGCGCGGCCTGTTCGAGCGCCGCACGGTGGTCAGCCTGCTGACGGGCGAGCCCGAGTATCTGATCCCGCTTGGCGAGGAGACCCCCGAAGGCTGGATCATCACCGGCTATCCATGGGAGCAGATCACTGATCCCGCCCATGTGGCCTTCGTGACCGGCTATCGCGCGAAGTTCAACGATACCCCGCGGCTGGGTTCGTTCCTGGGCTATGTCTTTGCCTACATGTGCCGGGACCTGATTGCCAAGGCCGGCTCACTCGACACCGAGGCGCTACTCAAGACCTTCGACGACATGAAGTTCGAGACCATTTCCGGCCCGGTGACGATGCGTGGCATCGACAAGCAGGCCACGATGGGCGCCTGGGTCGGCGAGACCACGCTGAAGGGCAAGGTCGGGGCCATGAAGAACTGGCGTTTCGTTGATGGCGCCAACTACATGTTCAGCGAGGCCGAGGTCCGCGCGGCGCGCAAAGGGTGAGTTGCCCCTTCAAGATGTGCTGTCATCCCGGCCTTGAGCCGGGATCACACGCCCCGCCTACGCTGATCTGGAACTTCATCTGCATGCTCAGACCGATCCCGGCTCAAGGCCGGGATGACGGCTCCCGTAAACGTTGGGTCTGATGGATCCCGCCTTCATCGTCATCCAGTCCCTTTCAGGTCTTGCCAGCGCCTCGTCGCTGTTCATCATCGCATCTGGGCTGACAATCGTGTTCGGCGTGACACGGATCGTGAACTTCGCTCACGGCTCGCTCTACATGCTGGGGGCCTATCTGGCCGTCACCATCGTGCCGATGCTGCTTGAGGTCGATCGCTCGCTGCCGATGTTCCTGCTCGGTGTCCTGCTGTCGGCGCTGATCGTGGGCGTGATCGGTGCGGCGATGGAGATCATACTCTTGCGCCGCATCTACCATGTGCCGGAGCTGTTCCAGCTTCTTGCGACCTTCGGCGTCGTGCTGATCGTGCAGGATCTGGTGATCAAGCTGTGGGGAGCCGTAGAGATCCCGGGGCCGCGCGCACCATCGCTGCGCCACGGCGTCTTCATCTTCGACCAGCGCTTCCCCGCCTATGAGCTGTTCCTGATCGGCATGGGGCTAGTGGTGCTTGGCCTGCTCTGGCTGCTGATGCAGAAGACCCGCTTCGGCGTGCTGATCCGCGCCGCGACACAGGATCGCGAGATGGTCGGTGCGCTCGGCGTCAACCAGGCGTGGCTGTTCACGGGCACGCTGTTCCTTGGCGCTTTCCTTGCGGGCCTTGGCGGCGCGCTGCAAATCCCGCGCGTTGCGGTCAACACGCAGATGGACATCTCGATCATCACGGAGGTGTTCGTCGTCACCGTGATCGGCGGCATGGGCTCGGTCACCGGTGCCTTCGTTGCGGCGCTGATCATCGGGCAGTTGCAGGCCTTCGGCATCCTGATCTTCCCGAAGATCACGCTGGTGCTGGTGTTCCTGCTGATGGCGGTAGTGCTGGTGGTCAAGCCCTGGGGGCTGTTCGGCAAGCCCGATGCGGCGGCGGGCCGCGCCATCCTGCCCGAAGGCATCCTATCGCTGAAGCGCTTTGGCCGAATCGACACCATCATCGCCGGCATTGCCATCGCCGTGCTGATCGCGTTGCCGATCTTTGGCGACAACTACATGGTCAAGGTCGGCATCGAGGTGCTGGTGCTGGCGTTGGCCGCCTTCAGTCTCCAGTTCCTGATCGGCGTCGGCGGCATCGTTTCCTTCGGCCACGCAGCCTATTTCGGGCTCGGGGCCTATGCGGCGGGCCTGCTGGTGACGCGCGGTGGCATGGCGATGGAGCCGGCGTTGCTGCTGGCCCCGCTCGTCGCAGGCGGTTTTGCGGCGCTGTTCGGCTTCTTCATCGTCAGGCTGTCCGGCATCTATCTGGCGATGCTCACGCTGGCGTTCGCGCAGATCGTCTATGCGGTCTGCTTTCAGTGGGTGGCCTTCACGGGCGGGGACAATGGCGTTGTCGGGGTCTGGCCCTCGGCGTGGGCCTCCAGCCGGCAGGTCTACTACTATCTCGTGCTGGCGATGACGCTGGCGGCCATCATCCTGCTGCGGCACGCGATTTACGCGCCATTCGGCTACGGCCTGCGTGCGGCGCGGGACAGCGCCATCCGGGCTGACGCAATCGGCATGGATGTGGGCCGCATCCGCTGGTTCGCCTTCACCCTCTCGGGCGCGGCGGCGGGGCTTGCCGGCGGGCTGTATTCGTTCTCGAAAGGCTCGATTGACCCGACGATGATCTCGATCCCCATGTCGGTGGACTTCCTCGTCATGGTGCTGGTCGGCGGCATCCAGACCGTGATCGGCCCGGTGGTTGGCGCAGCGGCCTTCCACTCGGTGAAGGACTTCTTCATGCCGCTCACCGATTTCTGGCGGCTGTTCCTCGGTCTGTCGATCATCATCATGGTGCTGGTTTTCCCGCGCGGGATTGCCGGTGCCACGAGTGCGCTGGTTGATCGCAAGCGCACGACCGCTGCCCCTGTTGAGGCTGCGACATGACGCTGCTTGCGGTGTCCGGCCTCAACAAGCGTTTCGGCGGCGTGGTGGCGGCGCGCGATGTGGCGTTTTCGCTTGCAGCCGGCGAGCTTCTGGCCATCATCGGTCCGAACGGTGCCGGCAAGTCGACCACGTTCAACATGGTCGGCGGCCAGCTCAGGCCCGATTCCGGGCAGGTCATGCTGGCGGGCGAGAACGTGGCTGGCCTTGCGCCGCGCGCCATCTGGCGCAGGGGTGTCGGGCGCACCTTCCAGATCGCGCAGACCTTCGTGTCAATGAGCGTGGCCGAGAACGTGCAGATGGCGCTGATCTCCTGGCATGGCCGCATCTTCTCGTTCCGGAGCCGGGCCGAGACGCTGTATCGCCCCGAGGCGCTCGATCTGCTCGATCTGGTCGGCATGCGCGGCGATGCTGACAGGCCGGTGCGCGAGCTGGCCTATGGCGACGTCAAGCGCGTGGAACTGGCCGTGGCGCTGGCCTCACAGCCGAAGCTGCTGCTGATGGATGAGCCGACGGCGGGCATGGCGCCCAAGGAGCGCACGCAACTGATGGAGCTGACCGCTTCAATCGCGCGCCAGCGGCAGATCGGCGTGCTGTTCACCGAGCATGACATGGACGCGGTCTTCGCCCATGCCGACAACATCCTCGTGCTGGTGCGGGGCGAGATCATCGCGGCCGGCAAGCCGGATGAGGTCCGGGCCAATGCCCGCGTCAAGCAGGTCTATCTCGGAGATATGGGCGTGGAAGCTGCCATGCGGGCGCGGCGAGGGCGGGCATGACGGAAGCACTGCTCACGGTCAGCGGGCTCAGCGCCGCCTATCGTCAGGCTGCGGTGCTGTTCGGCGTGTCGCTGGAGGCGCGGCGCGGCGAGGTCGTGGCGCTGATGGGCCGCAACGGCGCGGGCAAGACCACGACGCTGAAGGCGATCATCGGCATGGTCAAGGCCGGCGCCGAGACGCTTCGCTTCGACGGCCATGACATCCGGGGGCTGGAAACCTTCCGCATTGCCCGGCTCGGCCTTGGCTATGTGCCGGAAGAGCGGCGCATCTTCACGGACCTGACCGTGCATGAGAACCTCGATGTCGGGCGCAGGCCGGCGCGGGGCGGGCGCGCACCCTGGACATTGGACAAGCTCTACAAGGTCTTTCCCAATCTGGCAGAGATGGAGGGGCGCCGGGCGTCAGCCATGTCGGGCGGCGAGCAGCAGATGCTGACGATTGCGCGCACCCTGATGGGCAATCCGGACATGGTGCTGCTCGATGAGCCGTCCGAGGGGCTGGCTCCGGTGATTGTCGAGCAGATGGCCGAGGCTGTGATTGCGATGAAGGCCGAGGGGCTGGCTGTGCTGCTGTGCGAGCAGAACCTGCACTTCGCCGCCGCCGTCTCCGACCGCGCCTATGTCATCGAAAAAGGCGCGATCCGCTATTCCGGCACGATGGCCGAACTGGAAGCGAACGACGAGATCAGGGAAGCGTATCTGACGGTGTAACGGTGCGCGCGAGACCTCTGGTAGAGGGCGGTGGAGGCCCTTGCCCACCCAACTCATTCGTGCACAAATGATCTCCTGCGAATGAGAGGGCTGCCGATTGCGCCGGGTTGCTGGCATCGATGTGGGGGGCACGTTCACCGACCTTCTGCTCTATGAGGCGGCGGCGGGCGAGGCCGGCACGATCCGGCTGGCGAAGATCCCGACCACGGCGGACAATCAGGCCCATGGCGTGCTGGCTGCGATTGCCGCGACCGGCTGCGCGCCCGCCGATCTCGACCTGATCATCCATGGCACGACAGCCACGACCAATGCGGTGCTGGAACGCAAGCTGGCGCGGGTCGGGCTGATCACCACCATGGGCTTCCGCGACACGCTGGAGCTGGGACGGCGCACGCGGCCGAAGCCCTATGGCCTGTTTGGCACATTCGAGCCGCTGATTCCGCGCGAACTGCGCATCGAGGTCCCCGAGCGGATGGATGCGCGCGGGCAGGTGCTGACAGCGCTCGACGAGGGGGCGGTGCGCCAGGCCGCACAAGCCCTGCTGGATGCCTGCTGCGAAAGCCTCGTGATCCATTTCCTGCACGCCTATGCCAACCCGGCCCATGAGCTGCGGGCCGCTGAGCTTGCCCGCGCGATCTGGCCCAACGACTACATCACGATGGGCCATGCGCTTTTGTCCGAATACCGCGAATACGAGCGCGGCACGACGGCCAGCGTCAATGCCGCGGTGCAGCCCATCCTCGACCGCTATGTGCGCCGGCTTCAGGGCGAACTCGAAGCGCAGGGCTTCGCCCATGACCTTCTGGTGATGAACGGCAATGGCGGCACGGTCTCAGCCCGGCTGGTGGCGCGCGATGCGGCCAAGACAGTGATGTCCGGCCCGGCCTCGGGCGTGATGGCAGCCGCTGCCACGCTCCAGCAATCGGGCCTCGCCAACGCCATCACCTACGACATGGGCGGCACCTCGACCGATGTGGCGCTGATCCATGGCGGCGTGCCGGAAGTCTCAGCCGAACTGACCATCGCCTATGGCCTGCCGATCCACGTGCCGATGGTCGATGTGCGCACGGTGGGGGCGGGCGGGGGCTCGATCGCGCGGATCAATGCCGCTGGTCTGCTCACCGTAGGCCCCGACTCGGCGGGCTCCGAGCCCGGCCCGATCTGTTACGGTCGCGGCGGGCGCGCCGTCACCATCACGGATGCCAATCTGGTGCTAGGCCGGCTCGACCCCGGCAAGCTGCTGGCGGTGAAAAACCCTGTCACCGTCGAGCATGTGCGTGCGCTCGTCGACGAGACATTGGCCCGCCCGCTCGGGCTCGGCGTCGAGGCTGCGGCGGCCGCCGTGCTCAGGCTGGGCAACACGCACATGGCCGGCGCGATCCGGATGGTGTCGCTGTCGCGTGGGCATGATCCGCGCGATTTCGCGCTATTCGCGTTCGGCGGGGCAGGGCCACTGCATGCTGTTGCGCTGGCGCGCGAACTGGGCCTGGCCGAGGTGCTGGTGCCGGCGCGGCCCGGGCTGACCAACGCGCTGGGATGCCTTGTCGCCGATCTGAGGCAGGATTTCGTCCAGACGCTCAACGTGCCGCTCGACAGCGCCGACATGGACGAGGTGGCGCGCATCCTGGCTGCCCAGACAGAGCAGGGGCTGGCCATCAACGGCGAGGAGCAGGCCGAGATCATCGAGACGGTGGTGATGCATGGCGCCGACATGCAGTTTCGCGGTCAGACCCACCTGATCCGGGTGGCGCTGCCTGACCGCAACGTCAGCCGCGACGCCTTGCAGGCACTGTTCGAGGCGGCGTACTTCCAGCGCTTTCAGGTCGAGTTGCCCGAAATCAGGGCGGTGCTGGTCAATCTCGTTACCTCGGTTATCGGAAAGCGCCGCACGCTGCCGCTGGCCAGCCTGATCGATCCCGCTGGCCGCAAGGTGTCTGCGGAAGCGGCCATCGTCAGCCGGCGTCCGCTCTTTGCCGATGGTGCCTGGCATGACGTGCCGGTCTACCAGCGCGAAATGCTGCCGCTTGGCGCGGTCTTCGCTGGACCTGCCGTTGTTCAGCAGGTGGATGCTACCACGATCATCGAGCCCGGCTGGACTGCGCGGGTGGACGAGATCGGCAATCTCAGGATCAGCGCGGAGGCGGGGGCATGACCGGCAGCGCGCTCGATCCGATCACGGTGGCGGTCATTCAGGCTGGCCTGACGCAGGTCTGCAACGAGATGGACATCGCCTTCACGCGCGCGGCCTTCTCGCCGGTGATTGCGGAAGCCGATGACCGCTCGTCGGGCCTGTATGACAAGGACACCGGTGCCCTGATCGCGCAGGGGGAATTCGGCCTGCCGGTGTTTGTCGGCACGATGCAGTATTCGACCGCCGAACTGACGCGCCTGATCCGCGAAGGGCAGGTGGCACCGCCCGAGCCCGATGACATCTACATTGTCAACGACCCTTATCTGGGCGGCACGCACCTGATGGATGTGCGTTTCGCGCTGCCGTTCCATGTGGATGGCGCGCTGTTCTGCTGGCTTCAGAACACCGGCCACTGGCCCGACATTGGTGGGATGGTGCCGGGCGGGTTCTCCGCCAAGGCGACGGAAGTGGAGCAGGAGGGCCTGCGCCTGCCGCCGGTCAAGTTGTTCAAGCGCGGCGTGATGGACCGCGAGATCTTCTCGATCATCTCGTCCAACATCCGCATCGCCGACCAGCGCATCGGTGACATCAAGGCCCAGGCGGCGGCGCTCAAGGTCGGGGCAAGCCGGCTTGCTGACCTGATCGCGCGGCATGGCGCCGAGACCGTCAAGGCCGCGATCGGCGAGATCAGACTGCGTGCCGCAGACATGATGCGCGCCGATATCGCGACGATTCCCGATGGCGTCTACACCTCCGAGGCGTTCGTCGATTCCGATGGCGTGGTCAACGAGCCGCTCAGGATCGCCTTGAAGCTTACCGTGCAAGGCACTGAACTTGGATTCGATTTCACCGGTTCCTCGCCGCCATGCCGGGGTCCGATGAACTCCGTGGTGGCGACGACCTATTCGTCGGTCTACCTCGCGGTCCGGCACATCTTCCCCGATACGCCGCTCAATGCCGGTGCCTTCGAGCCGCTGAAGATCGTGCGGCCGGAAGGCACGTTTCTCGATGCACGCTATCCCCGCCCGGTGTCGGGTTGCGCCGCGGAAGTCTCACAGCGCATCGCGGAAGCGGTATTCCTGGCGCTTGCCAAAGCCATTCCTGACAAGGTCACGGCGGCACCCGCAGGCTCATCGGGCAATTTCGCGCTCGGCGGCTTTGATCCGGCTAAAGGCGCTGCCTATGTGATGTATCAGATTTCCGGCGGCGGCTATGGCGGCAACATCCTGCATGATGGGCTGAGCAATGGCTGTTCGACCATCGGGATTTCCAAGACGGCCCCGGTCGAGGTGATGGAACAATACTACCCGATCCTCTTCCGGCGCTTTGCCCTGCGCGAGGGATCGGGCGGTGCGGGCCAGCATCGCGGCGGCTTCGGTGTCCATTATGAGATCGAGGTGCTGCGGGGCGATGCGCGCGCGTCGTTCGTGATGGACCATGGCCGCTTCGGACCACCGGGCGTGGAGGGCGGCTGTGATGGCGCGCCCAACATCGTGCGCATCCATCGCAACGGGCAGGTGTTTGTGCCTGAACACCTGTCGAAGGATCAGGACATTCCGTTGAAGGCCGGCGACCGGGTCGAGGTGATGACACCCGGCGGCGGCGGCTATGGCCCTGCCTCGCAGCGCGACAGCGCGCTGATCGCGCGCGATGTCCGGCGCGGCTACTACACGCCACAAGAGGCCCAAAGGCTGTTCGGTCCGGGTGTTCCGGGGAAGGGCCCGTGATGAGGCACGAACGCGGCATCGCCTCTGGCCGAGGCTCACAGCGCGGAGGTGCGCATGGCTGACTATCACCGCCCCGCGACACTGGACGAGGCACTGGCGATCCGAGCGGCCCACGATGTCACCGTGCTGGCCGGCGGCACGGATGTCTATCCGGCCAAGGCGAGCAGGGCGGCCTGGGGCGATCCGGCCCACAAGCCCGTTCTCGATATCTCGCGCCTCACCGGGCTGGCGGGCATCACTGAAGGCCACGACCATTGGCGGCTTGGGGCTCTGACAAGCTGGAGCGACCTGATCCGTGCCGATCTGCCGCCGCTGTTTGATGGCTACAAGTTGGCAGCGCGCGAGGTGGGCGGCGTGCAGATCCAGAATCGCGGCACGCTGGCGGGCAACGTCTGCACCGCGTCGCCCGCCGGAGATGGGATCCCCTGCCTGATGGCGCTGGATGCCTCGGTCGAGCTGGCCTCGTTGCGTGGCAAGCGGGTTCTGCCGCTCAGTGCCTTCAATACCGGCTATCGGCAGACCGCGCTGGCGCCCGACGAGTTGGTGACGGCCCTGCTGGTGCCGAAGGCGAGCGCTGGCACACGCAGCCATTTCTGCAAGCTCGGTGCCCGGCGATATCTGGTGATTTCGATCGTGATGGTCGCAGCCGTGATCGAGAGCGACGAGGCCGGCGTGATCGGCGCGGCGCGTCTGGCTGTCGGGGCCTGTTCCGTGGTGGCGCAGCGCCTGCCTTTGCTGGAAGCAGCACTGATCGGCCAGCGCCTGGCTGACGCTGCCAGGTTGGTGGTGCCTGAACACCTTTCGGGCCTGATGCCGATCGACGACATTCGCGGCTCGGCGGCCCATCGCCGCGAGGCCGCCACGGTGCTGGTCGGCGATTGCCTGACGGCCCTGGCTGCTGGGCCTGTCCGGAGGGCTGCGTGATGGGTGCCCCGTCCATGCAGCGCGCCGCTGCCGTTGCGGCGCAGGCCATGACGCTCACGGTCAACGGGCAGACGCATGCGCTTAAGACAAATCCGTTCCGGCCGTTGTCAGACACGCTGCGCGAGGAGCTTGGGCTTACTGGCACCAAGGTCGGCTGCGAGGCCGGCGATTGCGGTGCCTGCACAGTGCTGCTGGATGGTGCGCAGGTCTGCGCCTGCCTCGTACCGACAGCCCAGGCCGAGAACGGCCGCATCGAAACAGTTGAAGGCTCCGGCCCCGACGGACTGACGGACCGGCTGCGTCACGCCTTTCTGGCCCACGGGGCTGCCCAGTGCGGCATCTGCACGCCGGGCATGCTGATGGCGGCCACCGATCTGCTGGCCCGGCAGGCTGCGCCGTCATGGAGCGATGTCGAGGCCGCGCTTGGCGGTGTGCTCTGCCGCTGCACTGGCTACACCAAGATCATCGAGGCAGTCATGGCCGTGGCGGCTTCCGTGGCGGGCGCGGATGTGGCGGACCTCGATGGCGAACACCCTGTCGGCCAGCGGCTGCCGCGCCTCGATGGCTGGGCCAAGGTCTGCGGCAGCGACCTGTTCGGAGCGGACGAGGCCCCCGCTGATGCGCTGTGGATGCGGGTGGTGCGCTCGCCGCATGCCCGCGCCCGCTTCACATTGGGTGATCTGGAGACGCTGCGCCGGTCGGTCGAGGGCCTTGCGGCCATCCTCACTCATGCCGACGTGCCCGGTGAAAACGGGTTCGGCATCTTCCCGCACCTCAAGGACCAGCCGGTTCTGGCTCCGGGGCATGTGCGTTTTCGCGGCGAAGCCGTGCTGGCTCTGGTCGGCACGCGCGCGGCGGTGGAAGCGCTTGCCGATGCCAGCCTGCCGATCCTGTGGCAGGTCGAACCGCCCGTGACAGGGACCGTGCAGGGGCTGGCAGAGGGCGCGCCCGTGCTGCATGCGTTCGCGCCCGACAACGTGCTCGCCCGTGGTCATCTTCGGCACGGTGACGTGGCCGTCGGCCACGCACTGGGTGCGGCGACCGCCAGCGGCGCCTTCACCACAGCGTTCGTCGAGCATGCCTACATCGAGCCCGAGGCTGGCTATGCGGTCAGGATCGGCGACCGGATCGAGGTGACGGCCTGCACGCAGGCTCCCTACATGGACCTTGAGGAGACGGCGCGGGTGCTGGGCATCCGGCCCGATCGGGTCCGCATCAGGCCAAGCGCCTGCGGCGGCGGCTTTGGTGGCAAGCTCGATGTCTCGGTGCAGCCCCTTTTGGCAGTGGCCGCGTGGGTGCTGAAACGACCGGTTCGGATCATCTACAGTCGCACGGAATCGATGGCGTCGAGCACCAAGCGCCATCCGGCGCAGATTTCCGCCAGGGCATCCGCCGATGCGGAAGGACGTCTCACGGCCTATGAGCTTGAGGGCGACTTCAACACCGGGGCCTATGCCTCATGGGGCCCGACCGTGGCGAACCGCGTGCCGGTGCATGGCGCAGGACCCTACAAGGTGCCGCATGTGCTGAACCGGACGCGGGCGGTCTACACCAACGAGACGCCAGCGGGGGCCTTTCGCGGGTTCGGTGTGCCGCAGGCCGCCATTGCCCATGAATGCCTGCTCGATGATCTGGCCCTGCAGCTCGGTCTCGACCGATGGGCGATCCGCCGCATCAATGCCCTCGATCAGGGCGATGTCACCTATTCCGGTCATCGGCTGGCCTCGTCCGCCGGTCTGCCGCAATGCCTCGATGCGCTCAAATCTGATTGGGATCAGGTGCTTGCGCGTGTCGCTTCGCACAATGAGTCCGGCGCCGAACTGGCGAGCCGGAAGCGACGTGGCGCTGGCATTGCCTGCATGTGGTATGGCTGCGGCAACACCTCGATGTCGAACCCCTCGACCATGCGGATCACACTCTCGCGCGAGGGGCGACTGACCTTCTGGAACGGCGCTGTCGATATCGGGCAGGGGTCCAGCACGATCCTGACCCAGATTGCCGCTGAAGCCCTGGGCCTGCCGGTGTCTGCCTTCGATCTGGTTGTCGGGGACACAGACCTGACCGCCGACGCCGGCAAGACATCCGCCTCGCGCCAGACCTATGTCTCGGGCAATGCAAGCCGGCTCGCAGCCGAGGCGCTCAGAGCGCGCATTCTCAAGCTGGCCAATGCCGGGCCGGGCGCGACGCTGGCCCTCAGCGGCAAAACCCTGAGCATCAGCGATGGCGAGACCGTCCGCAGCCTCGATCTGGGCAGCTTGCCGGCTGACGATGATGGCGTGGTCCTCGAAGGACTGGCGACATGGGACCCGCCGACAACGGGGCTGGATGCGGACGGGCAGGGCATTCCCTACGGCACCTACGGGTTCGCTGCGCAGATCGCAGAGGTCGAGGTCGATGTCGCGCTCGGAACCGTCAAGGTGCTCAACATCATCGCCGCTCATGATGTCGGCCGGACGATCAACCCGACGCTGGTGGAAGGCCAGATCCATGGCGGGATCGCCCAGGGGCTTGGCCTGGCGCTGATGGAGGAGTTCATTCCCGGACGCACCGAGAACCTGCACGACTACCTGATCCCGACTACGGGCGACATGCCGCCGATCCGGACCTACCTGATCGAGGAGCCGGAAGCGACCGGTCCGTTCGGCGCGAAAGGCGTGGGCGAGCCTGCACTAGTCGCCACCGCGCCGGCCATCCTGTCGGCCATCCGCCATGCCTGTGGCGCGCGCATGACGCAGGTGCCCGTGCTGCCGCACCGGCTCTGGCAGGCGCTTCAGGGCGCAGCGAAGGGCGCGCCATGAGTGAACCGCTGACCAAGGCTGCGCGCTCTGCCCAGTTCGGCGCTGCCGAAGGGGATGGCATCGTGCGCTGCGATGCCTGCCCTGTCCTTTGCCGCATCCGGCCGGGACGTGCGGGGGCCTGCTCGCGTTATGCCAATGTCGAGGGCGAACTGGTGCGCACGGACCCCGTGCTGCTGTTGCAGCGTGCGGTGGAGGAAGGCGGCGATCTGGTGGCTTTCGCCAACGCGGACTGGGACGGCCAGCCGCTGGATCCGTCGCGCACCTTCGTCACGGGCGTTGGCTCCGGAACCACCTATCCCGATTACAAGCCGGCACCGTTCATCGTCGGCTCGCAGCATGAGGGCGTCGACACGGTGACGGTCGTGACCGAGGGCATCTTCAGCTATTGCGGCGTCAAGCTGAAGATCGACACCGACCGCCACCTCGGCCCGGAGACGGCTGCCGTCATGGTCGATGGCGAACAGGTCGGGCATGTCACCACCGCCGAATACGGCTCGCAGATGCTGTCGATCGGCGGCGTCCGTCACCTCACCGGCGGCTCGAAGCGCGAAGGCAACGTGACATGCGACACGCTGCTGAAGCTGTGTTCCGGCGAGGCCGTGACGATGCAGATTGCGGCCGGCCACGAGGTCGTGGTGCAGGCCAATGCCGCGCCCATCGTCGATGGCAAGCCGGAGGAGCGCATGCGCGTCGGCTGTGGCTCGGCCACGATCGGCATCTTCGCGCAGCAATGGCATGGCCATGTCGACGAGGTGATCGTCGTCGATGATCACATCACGGGCGTTCTGACCGAGCATCAGGCTGGCAAGGTGCTGGGCATGCGCGCCGGCGGCATCCGCGTGCGGGGGCGGAAATCGACGCCGGGGCGCTATTTTCAGGTGGCGCAGCCGGGGCTCGGCTGGGGCGGGACCGATATCGACGATCCGCTCTCAATCATCCAGAAGATCGACGCTGCCACGGCCTGGCCCGGGTTGCGGCTGCTGCTGACCTCGACCACGGGCGAGGACGCGCTCTACTGCGTGCTCGACGAAAATCTCGTCCCGGTGCCGGCGGCCATGCCAGAGGCCGTGCGGCAGGTGGTCGACCGCATCGGCGAGAACTGCGAGCCTTCGCTGTGTTCGGTGCTGTTCATGGCCGGGGCGGGGGGCTCGCTCAGGGCCGGCGTCAGCCAGAACCCGGTGCTGCTGACGCGCTCGGTGGCGCGCGGTGAGACGCGGGTGACGCTCGGCGGCGCTCCGGCGCATGTTTGGGCCGGCGGCGGCATCACGGTGATGGCCGATGTGACGCGGATGCCGAAGGGCTCGTTCGGATCGGTGCCGACGCCTGCCATCGTCGCACCGATCGAGTTCACCTTGCCGCGCGCGCTCTATGCGGCGATCGGCGGTCATGCCGGCGAGATCGTGCCGATGGAGGCGCTGATTGCAGCCTTTGCCAGCGAAGTGCGGATCGAGCCGTGGTCCGAGGCGAACCCGTGGCCCAAGGGCCCGCTTGCAGGCCAGCGGTGATGGCGGCGGCCATGGAAGCCAGGGCGAGCGCCTATGTGCTGGAGGAGCAGGTCGGGTTTATGCTGCGCCGGGCCCAGCAGCGGGCCACCGAGCAGTTCAACGCGGTGATGGCGCCGTTCGAGATCACGCCCACCCAGTTTGCGGCGCTGGCGAAGCTCGATGATGTGGGCCCGACCTCGCAGAACCAGCTTGGGCGGCTGACGGCCATGGACCCTGCCACGATCTTCAGCGTCGTCGGGCGGCTGGTGCGGCGCGGCTGGGTGACGCAAATGCCCGATCCGCATGATGGGCGGCTGGTGATGGTAAGGCTGAGCGCGGCTGGCCTTGTCGCTGTGCGGCAGATGAAGGCCGTTGCCGCCGAGGTTTCGGCCGCCACGCTGGCACCGCTCTCGGTGGATGAGGCGCGCGTCTTCCTTGCGCTGATCGGCAAGCTGGCGTGACGGCGATGTGGGATGCGCCAACCCGTCGGATGCTGGATGGCGGCAGGCTGCACCTGCAGCATGGCCCGATTGATCTGGTGCTGAAGGCCTGGGGCGAGGCAGCGGCCATCGACCGGGCGATGGAGGCGGCCTGGCATCGCTTCGGCACCATCCTGCCCGAGCTTTGCGCCGAGCTTGGTGAGCTTCGCCAGCCGGTGACGGCGAAGAGCCGGATCGCGCCGATGGGGTCTGAGGTCGGCCGGCGCATGGTCGCTGCCTGCCTGCCCCTGTCGGCGGAGTTCATCACGCCGATGGCGGCGGTCGCGGGTGCGGTGTCTGACGAGATGGCTGCGGTGCTGGCCGCGCACGGCATCGCCAAAGCCTTTGTCAACAATGGCGGCGATATCGCGCTGGTGCTCGAGCCGGGCCAGTCGCTGACGCTGGGCGTGATGGGGGATTTTGGCCGTGGGCCGCTGCCGGCGATGAACGGAAGCCTCGTCGTGCGGGGCGAGGATGCCGTGCGCGGGGTAGCGACATCGGGTGCGCGCGGGCGTTCCTTCTCGCTGGGGATCGCGGATTCTGTCACTGTTCTGGCGGGCAGTGCTGCGGCAGCGGATGCGGCGGCGACGATCATCGGCAACGCGGTCGATCTCGATCACCCCGGCATCGGGCGCAGGCCGGCGTCCGCGCTCGACCCTGACAGCGACCTGCACGAGGCCATGGTCACGACCGCCGTGCCCGCCTTGCTGCCGGGCGAGATCGAGGACGCGCTGCGTGCCGGCCTTGCGCGGGCAACGGAGCTTGCGCAGCAGGGCCTGATCGCCGATGCAGCCCTGTCGCTGCAAGGGCGCACGCTCGTGCTGGCACATTGTGTGAAACGACTGGAGGAGGCCTGACCATGAGCGTGAAGCTGCGCAAGATCGTGACCTATGTGGAGACGATCCACCACGATGGCGGGCCTGTCCGGGCTGTTCCGGCTCTCAAGGGCTGGGTTGCGGCCATCATCCACAATCCGTTTGCGGGCCGCTACGAGCCTGATCTGCAAGGCTACATGGATGAGCTGAAGCCGCTCGGGCTGGAATGCTCGACGCGGCTGTGCGCCGCCATGGGCATCAAGCCGGCCGAGGTCGAGGCCTACGGCAAGGGCGCCATCGTCGGCGTGGCCGGCGAGGTCGAGCACGGCGCGCTCTGGCATGTGCCGGGCGGCTATGCGATGCGCGAGCTGATCGGGCAGGCGCTGGCCATCGTGCCGTCAGCGGCCAAGGTGGCGGCCATGGGCAGCGCGCTCGACCTGCCGATCCACCACAAGGACGCGGCCTATGTGCGCTCGCATTTCGACGCGATCACCTGCGTGGTCCCGGATGCGCCGCGCCCCGACGAAATCCTCTTCGCCCTGTGCATGTCCACCGGCGGCCGCCCCCACGCCCGCATGGGAGGGCTGGAAGCCTCGGCGATCAGCAAATGGGATGGGCAGAGGTGAGGGGGCTAGGGGGGGCGAAAGCGGAATGTCAGGCGGCAAATGCTTTTTGACCAAAGCTGTCATCGAACGAGATGACAGCATCAATCAGTGTGCAGTAGCGTTCAACTAGTTCTGAACCTGTCGTCGATGGACTGATTAATGAAGCAGGCCAGCCAGACCGAATTGGCCTCCTGCCAAGCCTGATACGATGCCCGCTGGCGCGCAGAGAAGAACTGCAAGTGGTTTGCGTTTCTTTGGCTGGGTGCCGGGCGCTGCTTTGATTCCGCTTGGAAAAATCCGATCGATCAAGCCATCGAACAGACTTGAAACGGCAATCAGGCCCCAAAACATGATCGTCATACTGATCGTCGCGATCCAGAAGGCAGTTCCATCCAACCGAAGTAAGCCGTCGAGAGCCAGACCTAGGAAGAACCCTACTCCCAGAAAAGCTATTGCATCGATCCAGTCACCTATTTCCATCTTGCGCCGGTTGCCCAAATGCTGATTCCCCTCCGCCCAGCTTGCAGTCGGCACGATAGCATTGCCTTTCCAGGCGGCACAATTGCACTTCAATCTGGAACAGGCAGCGGACATGGCGGGCCGGGCACGGACTTTAACCAGCCCGCATGAAGAGCGGCTCTATTGACCGGACTGGAGGCGCATCAACAAAGCGCGGCCAAATGCCGTAAACCAAAGCCAAGGCATCAAGATAAAAGTCAACCATGACAAAGGCTTGATAGAGGGCTATTTACAGCTTTATATTCTTTTAAAGACATACAGTTATATTCTGATCATAAAACGTTGAGCGCAATTAAAGAATATACATAAATGGCTAAAATCGTTATCGCACTCATTATATCAGCGCTGTCCACAAACATCGCTGGCTGCTCGTATAGCGATGACCGCACTCATGTCGAGCTCAACAACGCTCTAGCCCGGCCAGGCAGCCACGTCTTTGCTGTTGCAGTAACTTATATGCGCGTTCAACACCCAACAGGACTTCTTAGCACATTTCCCGATGGAGGCACTTGGCGCGTGCTTAAGCGCAAAGCTCGCATCTATATCATCGACCTTAAGAGCGAGACGGTTACGCTAGCTGCTGAGATCGATGGGTTTGGTGGCATTCCAAAGCCTAAGCATGCATCGATAAGGGGATGGCAGGATCGTTCTGTTTATTTTTCACTCTTTGGCTACGGCGACAATAATCGAAGCAGCAATCATATATCAGATAAGCGATATTTGTACTATCGAATCAATGCTGAAGGAGAACTTCATAGCGTCGATCAACTCCCGAACGATCTCATCAGCGTTCGGAATTCTGGGCCGCTAGGCGACCCGCCTTTTCTCAGGTTGAGCAAGGGTCACAACGAAGTCAAAGTCGGCATTGATGCATTCCCATCTCTAGCAGAATACATGGCCCGGTTTTGGCTCGATGAGGAAACAGGCGAGCCGCACCTTCAGGTTGGCAATAAAACTGGTGGCTAGTGACATTTCGCCACCGCAAACTGATTCAATCACCATGAATGTCTGGACTTTTTTCGTCCGGTTCTGGCTTTTTCGTCGACGTACTTGAATGACCGAATTGGGGGCGCAAAGCGGCCGCTTGCCCGCACCTCCGTCATCCCGGCCTTGAGCCGGGATCATTCCGCGTGCGTTGATCGCTTGGCTGTGGCGCAGCTGCTCTAATCCCCAGCGCAAATGCTCGGCGCGTGATCCCGGCTCAAGGCCGGGATGACGGCGATGGGGCGGTGGCGGCTCAAGGCCGCGATGACCGTGGCGGGTTGAAGCCTGCCTTGCCTCAGCGGCCTGAGGCCTTCAGCCTTGCGCGGCATTCGACGTTGAAGACGCGCCAGGTTTTACCCTGGGCGCTGAGGGCGGCCTTGTTGGCGCGCCATTCGGCGCCGCAATCGCGCATGCGCTGGTCGTTGGCGAGCTGGGCTGCCGAACGCTGGCGGGCCGGCTTGGCCGGGGCGGCCTGCGCGGGAGCGGCGGGTGCCGCCTGGGCGGGCGCTGCGGGCGCGGGGCGCACCACGCGTGGCTGCAACGGATTGCCGGCGGCAGGGGCGGTGGCCTGCGCCATGACCGGAGTCGCCAGCGGCGCAGCCAGCGAAGCGGCGAGGGCGATGGCAAATGCGGCAGTCGCGTTGCGCAGGATCATCGGTCAGTTCCTTTCCCAGACATCGAAGAGCTTGCGACGCAGCGTAATCGCGCGGTTGTGAATAGCAACGTCTGTCCAGCCACTATTTCACGGCAGCCTTGCGGAATTCCGGCATCGCAAATCGCGCCGGGCGTGCTTAGGTTCCGGTTCCCACCACGGAGAATCCCATGGCCAGCGCCCCGCCCAAGCCCATCGATCTGTATTACTGGCCGACACCGAACGGCTGGAAGATCTCGATCGCCCTCGAAGAGATGGGCCTGCCCTACAATGTCATCCCGGTGAACATCTCGGCGGGCGACCAGTTCAAGCCGGAATTCCTCGCGTTCTCGCCCAACAACCGGATGCCGGCGATCATCGACCCTGATGGTCCGGGCGGGCAGCCGATCTCGGTGTTCGAGTCCGGCGCGATCCTGCAATATCTGGGGCGCAAGACCGGGCAGTTCTATCCGTCGGATGAGCGCGGCCGGGTCAATGTCGATCAATGGCTGATGTGGCAGATGGGCGGCTTTGGCCCGATGCTGGGCCAGAACCACCATTTCAACCACTATGCGCCCGAGAAGATCCCCTACGCGATGGAGCGCTACACCAAGGAAACCAACCGGCTTTACGGGGTGCTCAACAGGCAGCTCGCCAAGCACGACTTCGTGGCCGGTGACTACTCGATCGCCGACATGGCCATGGTGGGCTGGGCCAAGCTGTGGGAACGGCAGGGCCAGAACATCGCCGACTTCCCGCATGTGAAGCGCTGGCTCGACACGCTGCTGGCGCGGCCGGCCGTGCAGCGCGGACTCGCCGTCGCCGGCGAGCTGCGCAACACGTCGAACATGCAGGACCCTAAGGTGCGCGCGGTGCTGTTCGGGCAGACAGCGTGCTGAGGGGGCGCTCGCGAAGGTCGCTCAGTTGACCTTCGACCAGCTCACGGAACGGCAGATCCAGCCGCCGGCGACGCAGCCGGCGGTCGTCATGCTAGAGCCTGACAGGGTGATCTTGCCCGCATAGGTCTGACCATCCTCGGGGTTGAAGGCCTTGCCGGCCCAGGCATTGGCGCCGCTCGGCTTCATGTCGAAGAACACGCGCTGGCCGATCTTCGACTTGGTGTTGGCCGGGTCCTTCAGCCAGGTGATCGTGCCGCAGATCGCGTCCCCGCATTTCGCCAGGCGCACCCGCGATTCGCCGTTCTCGCGCAGCCAGGTGCCGCTCGGATCGGCCGCCGCCGGCGCAAGGCTGATGGCGAGCAGCGCGGATGTGGCAAGGGTGATGGCGCCAGCGCGGGCAATCATGGTCTTCATCGTGTCCTCCTGTGCGGGCCCTGTGGATGGCTCGTTTCGGTCTGGCCCTTCTTGTTTATATGTGAACCATATGCTGGCTTCCGTGCCGGATCAATGGGCTGCTGCGGGCCTGACCTCGCCAAGGCAGTTGCCCACGGCCGCTTTCGCCGCCATGAATGAGATACTGAGCAAGGAACAGGGCGCGCATGTCCGAGGTGTATGATCTGGCCATCATCGGCGGTGGCATCAATGGCTGCGGCATTGCGCGAGATGCGGCGGGGCGGGGGCTCAAGGTCCACCTGTCGGAGATGAACGATCTCGCCAGCGGCACGTCCTCGTGGTCGACCAAGCTGATCCATGGCGGCCTGCGCTATCTCGAATACTATGAGTTCCGGCTGGTGCGCGAGGCGCTGATCGAGCGCGAGCGGCTCTGGGGAATCGCGCCGCACATCATCCGGCCGCTGCGCTTCGTGCTGCCGCATCACAAGGGGCTCAGGCCAGCCTGGCTGCTGCGCCTGGGCCTGTTCCTCTACGACCATATCGGCGGGCGCAAGCTGCTGCCGGCCACCCGCACGCTGGACCTGACCACGGACGAGGGCGGCAAGCCGCTGAAGCTGGGGCTGTTCTCGAAAGGGTTCGAGTACTCCGATTGCTGGGTCGACGATGCCCGGCTCGTGGTGCTCAACGCCCGCGACGCGGCAGCGCGCGGAGCCACGATCGCCACGCGCACGAAGGTGACGTCTGCCCGGCGCGAGGGCGGCCTGTGGGTGCTCGACCAGACCTGCGGCCGCAGCGGCACCGTGAGCACCATCCGCGCTCGGGCGCTGATCAACGCTGCCGGGCCATGGGTGGCCGAGGTGCTGACCGGCGCCCTGCGCTCGAATTCGAAGGCGCGTGTGCGGCAGGTGCAGGGCTCGCACATCATCGTGCCGAAGCTGTTCGATCATGACCGTGCCTACATCTTCCAGAATGCCGATGGCCGGATCATCTTCGCCATTCCCTACGAGCAGGACTTCACCCTGATCGGCACCACCGATCAGGACTACCATGCCGACCCGGCCAAGGTTGCGATCACGCAGGCCGAGATCGACTATCTGTGCGCGGCGGCATCGGAGTATTTCGCCCGTCCTGTGGTGCCGGGTGATGTGGTCTGGACGTATTCCGGCGTCAGGCCGCTGTATGATGATGGCGCCAGCGAAGCCAAGGCCGCGACGCGCGATTATGTCTTCGAGATGGAGACACCGAACGGCGAAGCACCGCTGCTGTCGATCTTCGGTGGCAAGATCACAACCTATCGCCGGCTGGCGGAAGAAGCGCTCGAACGCCTGCACGGCGCCTTGGCGCAGGCGTCAGGGAAAGCTGCGGGCTGGACGGCGCAGGAGGCCCTGCCGGGCGGGGCCTTCGCCGTGGGCGGAACCAGCGATCTCGCCAAGGCTTTGAGACAGGAATACCCGTTCCTTGCACCGGCTGAAGCCTTGCGGGTGGCCCGCTCCTACGGGCTTGATGCCCGCACATGGCTTGGCAAGGCACAGACGCGGGCCGATCTCGGGCGTGATTTCGGTGCCGGTCTGAGCGAGGCCGAAATCCGCTACCTGATGGCACATGAATGGGCCGAGAATGCCGATGACGTGCTCTGGCGGCGCTCGAAGCTCGGTCTGCATATGACAGAGGCTGAGCGCGACAGCGTGCATCAGGCCATGACAGAGTGGTCAGGGAAGGGGTCGTGATGCCTGACAGGACAAGCCAAGCAGCGCCAGAGGGCCGGGGAGGCGGCAAGGCCTGGGATCACGGTGATGACGTGGCGACGCTGGTTGCCGCCTACCGCCGCAAGGCCGTGTCGCCGGTGGAGGTTCTGGCCGACGCCTACCAGCGCCTTGATGTCATCAGCGCAGCCCTCAACCCGGTGTCGCATGAGGACCGGGCAGCTGCGTTTGATCAGGCCCGAGCCTCCGAAGCGCGCTGGATGCGCGGCGAGGCCCACAGCGCGATCGATGGCATCGTCACGAGCGTCAAATCCAATGTCATGAAGAACGGCTGGCCGATGCGGCGCGGCTCGAAGCTCGGCGGCGATGCGCCGATGAGTTTCGACAGCCCGGCCGTGGCAAGCCTAGAGCGGGCCGGCGCGGTGATCCTGTGCCAGACCACGATGCCGGAATTCGGCTGGAAGGGCGTCGGTGACAGCCCGCTGACCGGCATCACGCGCAATCCGCACGATCCATCGCGCACCACCGGCGGCTCATCGGCTGGCGCGGCTGTGCTGGCGGCGCTTGGCATCGGGCATCTGCATCTGGGCACGGACGGGCTTGGATCGGTCCGCATTCCGTGCAGCTTCTCTGGCGTGTTCGGGATCAAGCCGAGCTTCGGTCGGGTGCCCGCCTATCCAGCGTCGCCCTTCGGCATCCTCGCGCATCTGGGGCCGATGGCGCGCACAGTGTCGGACGCGGCGCACATGCTCAATGTGCTCTCCCGGCCTGATGACCGCGACATGCTGGCGTGGAACAGCCTTCCGCCCGATTTCCGCATCGGGCTTGGCGATGGGGTTGCTGGCTTGCGCGTTGGCTGGTCGCCTCGGCTCGGCCATGTGCAGGGGCTTGACCCAGAGGTGGAGGCGCTTTGTGCGTCTGCCGCCTGTTTGTTCGAGCAGCTTGGCGCGCATGTCGAGCAGGCCGACCCCGGCTTCAGCGGCGCTGATGCCCGAAGTGCGGCGGACATGATGTGGCAGGCTGGTGCCGGAGCTCTGTTGAAGGGCCTGCCCGAGGCGCGGCGGTCTGAACAGGATCAGGGCTTTGTGGCAGCCGGACTGGCGGGACTCGGTCACGGCGCCACTGAGCTTGTCGCTGCCTTCCAGACACGCGCGGCCATCGCCGAGGTGATGCGGCGGTATCACGAGCGATACGACCTGTTGTTGACGCCGACCATGCCGATCCCCGCCATCGAGGCCGGGCGCGACACGCCTGCCGATGGTGGATTTGGTTCGGACTGGGTGAACTGGTCGCCGTATACCTACCCGTTCAACCTAACTGGCCAACCGGCCGCATCCGTGCCCGTCGGCAAGACCAAGGCTGGCCTGCCGGTCGGCCTGCAGATTGTCGGGCCGGCACGCAAGGACCACCTGGTGATGCGTGCCTCACGCGCTCTGGAAAGCGTTGTCGGCTATCGCGGGCTGTAGGCCGCGGGCCGTCAGCGCGACAGGTCGAACGTCCAGGCCGTCGAGAAGCCGAGTTCGAGCTGGTGACGGGAGCCCATCGGACTGACAACGACCGGTGCTTTGGAGGCACCGCCGGTCAGGTAGTCATACTTGACATAGGCCGTCGACTTGACCGCCGGGGTCCAGCGATAGCTGGCCTGCGCCAGTGCTCCCACTGAATGAACGCCGCCCTTGCCATTGTAGACGGGATAACCGGATGCGGCGGCTTCGGCCGGGCTGACCGAGAAATAGCTGTCGACATAGCGTGTGTTGACGATGGTCAGGCGCGGGCCCGCACCAAACGACCAGATGCCGTTGGGATCGGTGAAGGCATCGAGCTTGAGTTCGCTGACGAGGCCGGCATGGCCGCGCACGGCCTGGCGCAGATCAGCGCGGGCACGCAGCCAGTTGGTCGGATAATACTCGCCGAAGCCGCCGATCTCGACGCCGAACGGCACCTTGTCGAGGCCGCGCAGGCGGCGCTGGTCCTTGCCGGTGCGCGGCATCACGAGGGCTGCCCCCGCACCCGCCCGCCAGTTGTCGCCGTTGACGAGGCCAATCGAGATGGCGTCATCCTCCGCAGACCACCAGCGCACGACGCCGGCCCGGCCAAAGCTGATGATTGGACGATAGGCGATGGAGAAGCGGTCAGAACCCTCGTAGCCGGGCTGCATGCGCACGCCGGCACCGACTGTCATCTGCCAGTTACCAGGCTGGGTGGCGGGAGCCTTCGGCGATTGGGCAGCCGCTGGCATGGAGTAGAGTGCAAGCGCAGCGAATGACGAGATGAGGAGGCCGAAAAGTTTGGTCATGGACGCGGGTACACCGGAATTTGGCCGTCGTCGCCAGCAGGCGACATGACGCGCGACAGTTGGCCACGGGCCGCCTGTTCACACCTCGTTATCCTGAATGAAGCCGGTCAACGGACGGCTAAAAGACATGGTTAGCGAAATCTTGCTGCACTGCGGCATCGAGCCGCAACGCGCTCAGTTGAACGGATAGATGCCCGGCTTGAGATGGTGATAGGTGAGGCGGGTGTTGTCCGAGGTGGTGACGCCATCGCCATCGAGCGTGATCCGGTGCTTCTCGAAAGGGCGGAAGCCTGCCCGGTAGTGCACCCGGCTTTTCAGCAGGATGTAGCGGCAATGGGCAGGATCGATGCCGATATGGGTGAAGATGCCGGCATCCCACGGCTCGTGGTGCAGGCTGGTCACCACGATCTGCATGCCGCCTGTCTCGAACACGGCGGTCGGCCCGGCGGTGACCTTCGAGCCGGTGTACATCGGCCCGCGTACGGTCCATTCGCCATCTGACAGACGGCGGACCCGGCCAGTCAATGTCAGAGGTTTCGGCGGAAAGCCGATCGACGGCATGGCGGTCCTGCCGCCAAGATCGAGTGTGATCGTGGCACCAACGCCGGCCTTCTGCATGGCCTGGACCGCCAGCGGATCCCAGACGGCGGCCATGGCGACGCCTTCCAGCCCCTGGCGCAGCACTTCGGCGATGACGGTCATCACGTCCGATGTGCCGCCAGAGCCGACATTGTCAGCGTGGTCGAGCAGCACGACCGGCCCGTCGCTGATCTGCCGGGCGCGTGCCACAGCCTGTTCCAATGGCTTGTGGACATGGAACCAGTCGGTGCGGGTGTCGCGGGCATAAGAGAGCAGGCGCTCGCGGGCAGCCTTGCCATCGCTGAGATTGGCATCTGCGACGACGACCATCGACAATCCGGCATCGGGAATGTCGGCCATGGGGAAGCCGCCGAAGATCGAGGCTGCGAGAATGCCTTTGTGGGCCTCTTCGGCAAGACACGCGGCGATGGCTCCCTGCATCGGCTGCTCGTCGCTGCCCATGCGCAGGGTCTGGGCCAGAATGCCGGCCTGGCCCCAGGAAATGACCGGGCGGACCTCGCCGCGCAGCGCAGCCAGCATGATCCGGCCGCAGTGCAGGCCAGACTTGTACATGTCGACGTGTGGATAGGTCTTGTAGCCCACCACGACTGTGGCGTTGTCCATGATGGCATCCGTCATGTTGCCATGCATGTCGAAGGTGATGCCGATCGGCAGGCCCGGCGCAATCTCGCGCATCCGCGCCAGCAGCGGACCTTCGCCATCCACCATGCCTTCGGGCACCATCGCCCCGTGCAGGTCGAGCAGCGCGGCGTCGAACGGCCCCTGGTTCTGGAGCGCATCCAGAATCCGGCCAGTGAGATAGGCGTAGGCGTCGCGGTCTACCGGCCCTGACGGCATGCCCTCGGCTGCGATGGGTGTGACGATCTCCGCGCCAATCTCGTCAGCAAGGTCGATGTAGGCGGCAATCGGGTGGTTGGTGCCGCGATAGGCCGTGACCACGGCCTCATCCTCGTGAAGGCCCCAGTCCCTGAAGCGCTGCAGCGGCGTCGGCACCGGCGAGAACGTGTTTGTCTCGTGTTTCATCATCGCAAGCAGGAGGCGCATGGGCTGTTCCAAGGTTGATCCATGCCGCCCGGGATGCAGGCAGCGCTCCCACAATCTGCGCGCAAGTTGACAGCCGGTGCAATGCCGTCCTGTAATCGTTTTCAGGGATGGCGCGTGCATGGGTCGCATGACCCCGTGCACGCCATTGTCCGATGGCTGAACCGACCTTGGGAGGGTCTTGTCGAAATGAGCATTTCACGTCGTGAATTGATGGCTGGCGCTGCGGCGCTGACAGGCGGGCTGGCCCTTCCCGGTTCGCAGGCTGCCCTCGCACAGGCGGCCCCAAAGGGCACCTTGCGGGTGATTCCCCATGCGGCGCTGACCACGCTCGATCCGGTGGCGACCACGGGCTACATCGTCCGCAACCACGGCTACATGGTCTGGGACACCCTGTTCGCGCAGGATGAGCAGCTTGCCGTCAAGCCGCAAATGGCAAGCGGTGTCGAGGTTTCGGCCGACAAGCTCACCTATCGAATCACCCTGCGCGATGGCCTCTCCTGGCATGACGACACTGCCGTGACCTCGGCTGACTGCGTGCCCTCGCTGATCCGCTGGGGACAGGCGGATGGCATGGGCCGGCGGCTGTTCACCTATATCGATAGCGTCACGACCGATGGCCCCAAGGTCATCGTGATCAAGCTCAAGCGCCCCTATGGCCTCGTGCTCGAATCGATCGGCAAGCTGTCGACCAACGTGCCGTTCATGATGCCCAAGCGGTTTGCTGAAAAGGCCGTGACGGATCGCCTCGGGGCGGACGACATGATGGGTTCGGGCCCGTTCCGCTGGAACAAGGCGGAGTATCGCCCCGGCGCGCGCGTCGTCTATGACCGCAATCCGAAATATGTGCCACGCTCGGAGCCGGCGTCCAACGCTGCCGGCGGCAAGGTTGTGCATCTTGAACGTGTCGAATGGGTCAACTTCCCCGACCCGAATACGGCACTCAATGCGCTCGTCTCCGGCGAGGTCGACTATTACGAGCAGATCCCTGCGGATCTTCTGCCGATCGTCAGCCGCGCGCCCGGCGTGAAGGTGGCCAACTTCAACCCGCTCGGCAATCTCGGCATGGCCCGCTTCAACAGTCTTGTTGGGCCGACCAACAATCCCGGCGTTCGCCGCGCCATCGCCAAGGCAATCAACCAGAGCGAGTTGCTCAAGGTCGCCATCGGCAACCCCGACTTCTACAAGACCTGCTACTCGGTCTATCCGTGCGGCACGACGTTCGACAACACATCAGGCTCGGACCTGATGGCAAAGTCGTCACTCGACGAGGCGCGTGCCATGCTGCGGGCTTCCGGCTACAACGGCGAAAAGCTTGTCCTGCTGGCGACGACCGACATCCCCGTGCAGAGCGCCATGGCGCAATACACTGCCGACGTTCTCAAGCGCATCGGCATGAACGTGGATGCGCAGGCGATGGACTGGGCGACGGTGCTGCAGCGGCGCACCAGCAAGAACCCGATCGATCAGGGCGGCTGGAACATGTTCTTCACCTGGTGGGAAGGCGCCGACCTGCTTGATCCGGTCATCCAGTTCGCGCTGTCCGGCCTTGGCGAGCAGGGGGCCTGGGTCGGCTGGTCGAAGGATGACGAAGCCGAGAAGCTGCGCACCGCATACGCAGAAGCGGCGACCCTCGACCAGCAGAAGCAGATCGCTGCTCAGGTTCAGGCGCGTCAGTTCGAGCAGAGCTTTAACGTCTACACCGGCATGTTCTATGTGCCGACAGGGTACCGGGACAACGTCTCCGGCATCCTCAACGCGCCGCCGTTCTTCTGGAACATCAAGAAGGCCTGATGATGCGGCCCGGTCCGGACGCCGGACCGGGCATCTTTCCCCCCATGGCGAGGCCGGGCCAAGCCCGACCTTGCCGCACGCCTTCTGTCGAAGGGCCGGCCGACAGACGGCTGGTCCAAGGGACATTGCATGATCAGTCTGGTTCTCACACGCGTCCTGTCTGCCATCCCCGTCATGGGCGTGGTGGCGTTGATCGTGTTCTTCATGCTGCGCCTGTCGGGCGATCCGGCGGCTATCCTGGCCGGCGACACGGCGTCCAGCGAGCAGGTTGAGCGCATCCGCGTCTCTCTTGGGCTGACCAAGCCACTCTATGAGCAATTCTTTGGCTGGATCATTCAGTTGTTGCGCTTCGACCTTGGCACCTCGCTGTTCACAGGGCTGCCGGTCACAACCCTCATCGCGCAACGGATCGAGCCCACGGCGATGCTGGCGCTCAGCACCATCGTCTTCTCGGTGCTGGTGGCCGTTCCAATGGGTGTGCTCGCCGCGTGGAAGGCGAACAGCTGGATCGACCGTCTGGTGATGGTGATCTGCGTGCTCGGCTTCTCGGTGCCGGTGTTCGTGATGGGCTATTTCCTGATCTTCAACTTCGCCATCACGCTGCGCTGGTTCCCCGTGCAGGGTTACACAAGTCCGTTCGTCGATTTCGGGCGTTTTGTCTCGCAGATCACGCTGCCGACGCTGACACTGTCCTTCATCTACGTGGCGCTGATCGCGCGCATTACCCGTGCCAGCGTGATCGAGGTGCTGGGCGAGGACTATATCCGCACGGCGCGAGCCAAGGGACAGGTCGAGATCAAGGTGCTGTTCCGGCATGCGCTGAAGAACGCTGCCGTGCCGATCGTGACGGTGATCGGGCTTGGTGTCGCGCTGCTGATCGGCGGCGTGGTGGTGACTGAAAGCGTCTACAACATCCCGGGACTTGGCCGTCTGGTCGTCGATGCGATCACGCGGCGCGACTATCCGATCATCCAGGGGCTGATCCTGTTCTTTGCGCTGATCTACATCGTGCTGAACCTGATCATCGACATCATCTACACCATCGTCGATCCGAGGATCAGGTATTGAGCGCCCCAGCCACCCCCTTGCCGGCGGCGCGGCTGTCAGGGCTGTTCCCGTTCCTGAGGCGCTATCCGCTTGTCGTGATCGCCGGGGTGATCCTCGGCATGATCGTGCTCGCCGCGGTGTTCGCACCGTTCATGTTCACGCGCGATCCGACCTCCATGTCGCCATTGCAGCGGCTGCGGCCGGCATCCGAGGCCTACTGGCTCGGAACCGACCATCTTGGCCGCGATGTCTGGAGCCGGCTGGTCTATGGCGCGCGTGTCTCGGTGATCGTCGGCCTTGCCGTGGCTGGGTTGTCAGTGATCATCGGGCTCGTGATTGGTCTGATCTCCGGCTACGTCCGCTGGCTCGATGCCATCGTGATGCGCATCATGGACGGCCTGATGGCTATTCCGGGCATTCTGCTGGCCATCGCACTGGTGTCGGTCTCAGGCGCCAGCCTCATGACAGTGATCATCGCCATCATGGTGCCGGAAATCCCGCGCGTGGTCAGGCTGGTCCGCTCGGTGGTGCTGACCGTGCGCGAGGAGCCTTATGTTGAGGCCGCCGTGTCGATCGGCACGCGCCTGCCGCTGATCCTGATCCGGCATATCCTGCCCAACTGCATCCCGCCCCTGATCGTGCAGGCGACCTACGTCTGCGCTTCGGCCATGCTCACGGAGGCGATCCTGTCCTTCCTGGGGGCCGGCACGCCACCGACCATCCCAAGCTGGGGCAACATGGTTGCGGAGGGCCGGCTGCTCTTCCAGATCGCGCCGTGGAACCTGCTCTGGCCCGGTGTTGCGCTGGCGGTCACGATCCTGTCGGTCAACATCCTCGGCGATGGCCTGCGCGACAGGCTGGACCCCAAACTCGCGAAGCGGATGTAGGTCATGGCGGGTCCGGTCCTGAGCATCGAAAACCTGTTCGTCGACCTGCCGGGCGGCGCTGACCGCAAGCATGCGGTTGGCGGGCTCACACTGAGCGTCAATCCCGGCGAGATCGTCTGCGTCGTGGGCGAAAGCGGCTCGGGCAAGTCTGTGACGGCGCAGGCAGTGATGGGCCTGTTGCCGAAGGGGCAATTGACCCGCAGTGGCGGCAAGATCGTGCTGGAAGGCGAGGATATCAGCCATGTCAGCATGGACCGCTTGCGGGACCTGCGCGGCACCCGCATGGCCATGATCTTCCAGGAACCGATGACGGCGCTGAACCCGGTGATGACCTGCGGCGACCAGATCGACGAGGTCCTGTCGATCCACACAGATCTGGGCAGCGAGGAGCGCAAGGCTCGCGTGCTCGACGTGATGCGCGCCACCCAGTTGCCTGACGTGGAGCAACTCTACGACGCTTATCCACACCAGCTTTCCGGCGGTCAGCGCCAGCGTGTGATGATCGCGTCGGCTCTGGTGCTCGATCCTGCCCTGCTGATCGCGGATGAGCCGACCACCGCGCTCGATGTCACGACGCAGAAGCAGATCCTCCAACTCATCCGTGAATTGCAGCAACGGCGCGGCACCGGCGTTCTGTTCATCACCCATGATTTCGGGGTTGTGGCGGAGATCGCCGACCGGGTGGCGGTGATGCGTCATGGCCAACTGGTCGAGCAAGGGCCTGTGGACGAGGTCCTGCGACGGCCGCGCGAGGACTACACGCGGATGCTGATCGGCTCGGTGCCGAGCCTTGAGCCGCCCGCCCGGCCGGACGCGGTGGTAGGTGAGGTGGCGTTGCGGACAACGGCTCTGGCCAAGACCTATGGCGGCACCAGCCTGTTCGGCAAGGGCCGGGTGGTCAAGGCCGCCAGCGATGTGACGATCGAGGTCAGGCGCGGCGAGACGCTCGGCATCGTTGGCGAATCCGGTTCCGGCAAGTCAACCGTGGCGCGCTGCGTGGCCCGGCTGATCGACCCGTCCAGCGGCGAAATCCGCGTTGCCGGCGTCGATATCGCCAGGATGGGGCAGGGGGAACTCAGGCCCTATCGCCGCAAGGTGCAGATCGTTTTTCAGGACCCGTATCGTTCGCTCAATCCGCGCCGCAGCGTTGGCGCCAGTATGGTCGAGGGGCCGATGAACTTCGGCATGGCGCGAAGTGAGGCCGAGCGCAAGGCGGGCGAACTCATGGTGCTGGTTGGCCTGAAGGCCGATGCGCTCGACCGCTATCCGCACCAATTCTCCGGTGGCCAGCGCCAGCGCATCTGCATTGCGCGCGCGTTGATGATGGAGCCCGAACTGCTGATCGCAGACGAGGCCGTGTCCGCCCTCGATGTCTCGGTGCAGGCCCAGGTGCTGAAGCTGCTCGATGACGTCCGGCGGCGCTTTGATCTCGCCGTGCTGTTCATCACCCATGATCTCAGAGTTGCTGCGCAGATCTGCGACCGGATCGTGGTGATGAGCAAGGGTCAGGTGGTGGAGCAGGGCCCGACGGCAGAACTCTATGCCGCGCCGAAGCACCCCTACAGCCGGGCCTTGCTGGACGCGGCGCCCGGCCGGGGCTTTGCCTTCGGGCGTGGCTGAATCAGGCGCTGCGAGCCGCCAGCGCCATGCGCGCCACGGCCTGACGGATGCCGGCCTCGTCGGCATTGGCGAAAGCGAGCCGGAGGTGGTTGTCCTGCCCGGGGCCGAAATAGGATCCCGGCAGGGCCAGGACACCCCAGCGCACGGCCAGCATCTCGGCCACCTGCACAGCGGCTACCCCGCCAAACGGATGGCGCACATAGGCGAAATAGGCTCCTGCCTGATCGACCGACCAGCCATTGAGGGCGCTCATGGCCTGCCGAAAGGTGCCTGCGCGGCTGTTGATGTCGGCGCGGTTCGCCTCACGCCAGTCCGCCAGCGCTCCAATGCCCCATGACAGGGCCGACTGGCCTGCGCGGGCAGGGCAGATCTGGATGCAATCCAGCACCTTGCCGATCTCGCCCTGCACGGCCTCGCCGGCCACGATCGCGCCCAGCCTCCAGCCGGGCACGGCATAGGCTTTCGAGAAGCTGTAAAGCTGGATGAGATGCGTGCGCCAGTCCGCTGCCTCGAACAGGCGATGGGGTTTGTCGTGGCCTGCTGGCATGAAGTCACGGTAGGTCTCGTCGAGCACGAGCGCGATGCCTGCCTCGCGGCACAATTGCGCAAAGGCGGCAATCGTGGCCGGCGGATAAACGGCCCCCGTGGGGTTGTTGGGCGAGACCAGCACGATGGCGCGCACCTTGCCATCGTGCAGCAGTGCGCGCGCGGCCTCGACATCCGGCACGAAGCCAGCCTCCGGCGTTGTCGGCAACGGGCGCGCCTCGATGCCGAGCATGGCCAGCGTCATCTGGTGATTGAAATACCATGGGACAGGCAGCAGAACGGCGTCGCCGGCTTTTGCCAGCGCCATGATCGTGGTGACGAAGGCCTGGTTGCAGCCAGCCGTGATCGCGACGTTCTGCGCGGCAATGGTCGCGCCGTAGCGCCGCGTGCTCTCAGCGGCGAAGGCTTCGCGCAGGGCCATGTCGCCCTGGATCGCGCCATAGCGTGCGTGGGCCGGATCGGCGGCGGCTGTCGCCGCCCGCGCCAGCAGGCTTTCCGGCGGAGCGGAGCCCGGCGCTGCCTGCGACAGGTCGATGCCAGGGCCATGGCGGCCATCATAGGCGGCGAGCCAGCCCTTGGCTTCGGGGATCGGAGGGGTTCCGGTATCGTGGAGCAGGGGATTGATGATGGTCATGCCGCAACACTCAAGCGCAGGCATCCGCCGCGCGCAAGGGCTTGTCGGTTCGGGTTCTGACCGGACTTGTCGTTGCCCATCAGCGACCCACATGAGATCGGGCCTGTCGCGGCAAGAGGCCTGGGACGCAGGCGAGGGGCAGCACGATGACAGAGCCGGATGTGGACGACGCGGTGACTGCGCTGTTCGAGCAAGTGGCGGCAGCGCGCTCCGTCGTGGCGTTCACTGGCGCAGGCATCTCGACGGAATGCGGGGTGCCGGATTTCCGCTCCCCGGGCAGCCCCTGGATGCGCAACAAGCCGATCCCGTTTGACGCCTTCATGGCCAGCGAGGAGGCGCGCGCCGAAGCCTGGCGGCGCAAATTCGCCATGGATGACAGCTTTGCCGGCGCGCAGCCGGGACGAGGCCACAAGGCGCTGGCCCATCTTATCGAGCGCGGACGCATGCGCGCAGTGATCACACAGAACATCGACGGCCTGCATCAGTCATCGGGGATCGAGCCTGCGCACATCGTCGAGTTGCATGGCAACGGGACCTACGCGGCTTGCCTGAGGTGCGGTCAGCGGCACGAATTGGCGCCGATCCGCTTCGCCTTCGAGCGGACCGGCGATCTGCCATGCTGCGTCGCGTGCGGAGGCGTCGTGAAGAGCGCCACGATCAGCTTCGGTCAGGCCATGCCGCAGGACGAGGTGCGCCGTGCCCGGGCGCTGGCCGAGGACTGCGATCTGTTCCTCGCCATTGGCTCGTCGCTGGTGGTGTATCCTGCGGCCACGCTGCCCTTGCTCGCCAAACGGGCCGGTGCCACGCTGGTGATCGTCAACCGGGAGCCGACTGACTTCGATGACATCGCCGATCTGGTGATCAGGGCCGACATCGGAGATGCGCTGGAGCCGCTTCTCAGGGTTGCATGACAAGAGCGTTTCTCGTTGGAGTGGTCGCTGTGCCCTATGGGTGTTTGATGCTTCGATGCTATTCTTGAATTGCGAATCGCGTTTTTGCATTGGGGCGGCAGTCGATGACCGACGAGCGGGATACAACCTTTCCGGATCAGGCGGGTTCCGGGCAGGCAATTGCCGGGGATTCCCGTGGGCCCGGCACCCTTGAAACCGGCATCGAGGTCGGTGGCCGGGTCAAATGGTTCGATGTGGCCAAGGGCTTCGGTTTTCTGGTTCCGGACATTGGCGGCGCCGACATCCTGCTTCACGTGACCATTCTCAAGCGCGATGGCTTCGGCACCGTGTCCGAAGGCGCGCGCGTGGTGGTGGAGGCCGTGCCGCGGCAGAAGGGTCTGCAGGCGATCCGGGTGATTTCGGTGGATAACTCGACCGCCCTTCATCCCGCCGAGATGCCGCCGCCACGGACGCATGTGCAGGTCTCGGCCACGTCCGGCTACGAGCGCGTCATGGTGAAATGGTTCAACCGGCTGCGCGGCTTCGGCTTCGTGACGCGTGGCGAGGGGCAACCGGACATTTTCGTGCACATGGAAGTGCTGCGCCGCTACGGCATCCAGGATCTTGTGCCGGGCCAATTCGTGTTCGTTCGCTTCGGCGATGGCCCCAAGGGCCAGATGGCTGCCGAAGTGCGGCTGGACGGGACCTCGTCGGGTCCGATGGTCAGCTGAGATGGCCCTCGTGGTGCCGACGTTCCGCCAGGGCCGGCTTGCCATCGTGCTGCGCCGCATGGTTCTGGCGCTGGGTTCCATCTTGCTTGTCGCTTGCCTTGGCTCCGGCCATGCCAATGCTCAGACGCTGGAAAAGCTGACGTTGGTCACCGCCTCCGGGCGCCATGACTTTCAGGTCGAGGTCATGCGCACGCCGGATGAGCGCGCCAAGGGGCTGATGTTCCGGCGCTTCATGCCGGCTGACCGGGGCATGCTGTTCGACTTTCAGCGCGTCGAGCCGGTCGCGATGTGGATGCAGAACACCTACATCCCCCTCGACATGATCTTCATCCGCGCCGATGGCAGCGTGGCACGCATCGCCGAGCGCACAGAGCCCTTGTCGACACGGACGATTCCCTCGGGCGAGCCTGTGCTGAGTGTGCTGGAGCTCAATGGTGGCATCGCCGAAAAGATCGGCCTCAAGCCGGGTGACAAGGTCGAGCACGGTCTGTTCAAGCCGCGATAGGCCCAATAGTGCCTGCTTGCCGGGGTGTTTTGCATCCGGCGGGAGCTCAGGTCCCAAAGTGTCCGGGAAGGCGCGGTATTTCTTGCCGAGGCTTGCTGCCCATGATAATCGCTCACGCCTCGGTCGATGTTTCGGGGTGTGGCGCAGTCTGGTAGCGCGCGAGTTTTGGGTACTTGAGGTCCTAGGTTCGAATCCTAGTACCCCGACCATCGACCGGGTTTACCTCGCCAGAGGTGTCAGCCAAGCGTAGGCAAACAAGAGGTTTGCGGAACGATGACCGCCAAGATCTACCGCCCCGCCAAGACCGCGATGCAGTCCGGCATGGCCAAGACACGGTGGTTGCTCGAATACGAGGCGGAAGCTCCCCGCGAGGTTGAGCCCCTGATGGGCTGGACTTCAACCGGCGACATGAAAAGCCAGCTCAAGATCTGGTTCGAAAGCGCCGAAGAGGCTGTTGCCTATGCCGAGCGCAACGGCATCGCCTACCGCGTCGAGATGGCAACCGAGCCGAAGCGGCGCGGCATGTCCTACTCCGACAATTTCAAGTATTCCCGCGTCGGCCTCTGGACCCATTGAGCCAGCGTGTGCGGCGCAATAGCCAAGCGTGTCTGACTCCGTAGCTCAGTTGGATAGAGCAACAGCCTTCTAAGCTGTGGGTCGCTGGTTCGAATCCAGCCGGGGTCGCCATCGCTCCTTTCACTTGGCCAGCCCGTAGCGCTGCCGCATGAGCGATCGCCATGAATGATGTGCCTATCCCGAGTTTCTATGACGATCTCGCCGAGACGCGGGCACAGGCCTGGGCGCTGCTGGCGCGCGGCGTGGCGGACCGGCGCTCGCCATTTCATGCACCAACTCTGGCCACAGTGGGGCTCGACGGTCGGCCGCGTGCCCGTGTGGTGATCCTACGGGCCTGCGATTCGGCGCGGGCCATGTTGCGTTTCAACACCGACCGGCGCACGGCGAAGTTCGCGGAACTGGCCGCCAATCCGCTGGTGGCGCTGACGGGTTATGATGCCGGAGCAAAGATCCAGATCAGGATCGAGGGGCGTGCCAGCCTTCATGTCGACGATGCGGTGGCCGACGCGGCCTGGGCTGCTGCCCGTCCGTTCAGCCGCATCTGCTACGGGACCGCGCCGGCGCCCGGCACGCTGCTGGAGGCGGCAGGCGATTTCTCGCTGCCCTCCGAAGATGCCGAGATTGCCGCCGGGCGTGAGAACTTCAGCGCGGTCATGATCGAGGTCGAGGCGCTGGAATGGCTCTTCCTCGCCCATGCCGGCCACAGGCGGGCGCGCTTTGGCGGCACATCTGCGGCGGACGGGGTCTGGCTGACGCCATGATCCGCCGCCCGGTGGTTCAGATGGCTGCCGTCATCCGTTTGAAGCCGTCATCAAGATCCTGCTTCAGGTCCTCGGTGTCCTCAAGGCCGATATGGATGCGGATCGTCGGCCCGCCCGGCTCCCACTTGGTCACGGTGCGATAGGTCGAGCAGTCGAAGGGCAGGACAAGGCTCTCATAGCCGCCCCACGATGCGCCCATGCCGAACAGGGCAAGGTGATCGACAAGAGCGGCGACCGCCTTGTGCGGGACGGGGTTGAGCACGATCGAGAACAGCGACGAAGCGCCGGTGAAGTCACGCTTCCAGATGGCGTGGCCCGGATCGTCTTCGAGGGCAGGGTGCAGAACCTGCTTGACCTCCGGGCGCTTGGCGAGCCAGCGGGCCATTTCAAGACCTGCCGCCTGCTGCTCCTTCAGCCGCAGCGCCATCGTGCGGATGCCGCGCAGTGTGAGGAAGGCATCCTCCGGAGCGACAATCACGCCCAACTGTTCCCAGGTGCTGCGGATCAGCTTGTAGAGTTCCGGCGTCCGGGCCGAGACGGTGCCGATGAGCACATCGGAGTGACCCACGTAGTATTTGGTCCCGGCCTGGATCGACAGATCGACGCCGGCGGCGTGGCTGTCGAAGAACAGCGGCGTCGCCCAGGTGTTGTCCATGATCACCAGTGCGCCCTTCTCGTGGGCGACCCTGGCGATGGCCGGAATGTCCTGCATCTCGAAGGTCTGGGAGCCGGGCGCCTCGGTGAACACCACCTTGGTGTTGGGCCGGAAAAGGCTGGCAATGTCGGCCCCGATCAGCGGGTCATAGTAGCTGACCTCGACGCCCATGCGCTTCAGCATGCCTTCGGCGAAGTTGCGGGTCGGCCGGTAGACGCTGTCGGTGACGAGCAGATGATCGCCCGATGACAGGGTTGCCAGAAGTGGCAGTGTGCAGGCCAGCAGGCCGGATGGGCAGACCACGACCCCGGCTCCGCCTTCCATGCTGTTGAGGGCAACTTCGAGGGCATCCAGCGTGGGATTGCCCATTGTGCCATACATGTAGCGCGCCTTGCGGGCCATGAAGGCGTCCAGCGACTGATAGAGAACGGTCGAGCCGCGCACGATCGGCGTGTTGACGAAGCCGTAGCTGTCTTCCGGATCACGCCCTGCGAGGACAAGGCGGGTGCGCTCACGGAAGCGCTTGAGGCCTTCGAGCGGAACTTTCTTCATGGGCTGGCTTCTTTTTGATCAGTTCAGGCGGGTCATCACTGTGACGGCGCTTGACGTGAAGGTCAAACTGCCCTGCAATTGATCGTCAGGATGGGCTGGACCCATCGCGAACGGTGATCTGCGCCTTTGCTTGACGGCAACCCGCCAGTCTGGCAGGTGCGCATCAGCCAAAAGTCGATGACGGCCTTGCGCGAGGCGCATGGGTCAGATCACTTTCGGGGATGACGCTTGAAGGCAAGGTTCCTGTGCCTTGTCACGTTTGCCGCCGATCAGAAAGTCGGACGGCCACATTGGGAGAAGAAACATGAAGTCAATCATGACCGGTCTGGTTGCCGGTGCAGCGCTCGCGCTGACCGTGACCGCCGCATCAGCACAACAGGGCTCGACACTCGCCCAGGTCAAGCAGCGCGGCGTTCTGAACTGCGGCGCCAACACGGGTCTTGCCGGCTTCGGCGTTCCGGATGCGCAGGGCAACTGGTCGGGCCTTGACGTCGACTATTGCCGCGCCGTTGCCGCCGCGATCTTCGATGACCCAACCAAGGTGCGGTTCGTGCCGCTGACGGCGCAGGCCCGTTTCACCGCGCTGCAGTCCGGCGAAGTGGACATTCTGGTCCGCAACTCGACCTGGACCATGACGCGCGACACCACGCTCGGCATCACCTTCGTGGCGACCAACTATTACGACGGTCAGGGCTTCATGGTGCGCAAGAGCCTCGGTGTCACCTCGGCACTGAAGCTTGATGGCGCGCAGGTCTGCACCCAGCAGGGCACCACGACCGAACTCAACCTCGCGGACTTCTTCCGCAAGAACAACCTGAAGTATACGCCAGTGACGTTCGCGACCGCTGACGAAACCCGCTCCGCTTACGAAGCCGGTCGTTGCGACGCTTTCACGACGGATGCGTCCGGCCTGTACTCCGAGCGCCTGAAGCTCTCCAAGGCCGATGATCACATCATTCTGCCGGAAGTGATCTCCAAGGAGCCGCTGGCTTCTGCCGTTCGCGCCAATGGCGATACCCAGTGGGCGAACATCGTGAAGTGGACCCACTACGCGATGCTCAATGCCGAAGAGCTCGGCGTCTCCCGCGCCAACATCGCGCAGTCGCTGCAGTCGACCAACCCGGAAATTCGTCGCCTGCTTGGCGTCGAGGCGAAGCTCGGCGAAGGCCTTGGCCTGACCAATGACTGGGCCGCCCGCATCATCCGCCACGTCGGCAACTACAGCGAAAGCTTCGAGCGGAACGTCGGCTCGGGCTCGCCACTCAAGATCTCCCGCAGCGTCAATGCGCTGTGGTCGAACGGTGGCCTGCAGTACGCTCCGCCAATCCGCTGAAAAATCAGCACAAATGATGAGCGCCCGGCAGTGCCGGGCGCTTTTTTGTGCAGTTCCGGAAGGTCGCTTGGTTGCGCCTGCCTGGGAATTGCGGCAGCATACCTAACAAGTTGATACTGACCCAGATCGTGCAAGCGTCTGGTGTGGGCGGAAACAGGCCGAATGGCCGAAATAGCCCGAAAAGTGAGGGGAAAAGCGTGTCTATGCAACCGGCGCCGGAAATCGGCAAAGCCTCATTGCTCTACGATCCAAAAGTCCGTGGCTATGTCTATCAGGCCCTGTTGATCGGCATCGTGATCTATTTCGGCTACCAGATGGTCTCGAATGTGAGCGAGAATCTGGCCAGACAGCGCATTCCATTCGGGCTTGATTTCTGGGATTCGCAGGCCGGTTTCGACATCAACCAGGCGCTGTTCCCCTACACGGCACAGTCGACCTACGGTCAGGCCTTCTGGGTTGGGTTGCTCAACACGCTGCTCGTTGCGGCGATCGGTATCTTTCTTGCCACCATTCTGGGTTTTCTGGTCGGCATCGCGCGACTGTCGAAGAACTGGATCGTGGCCAAGGCCGCGATGGTCTATGTCGAAGTCATCCGCAATCTGCCGCTGCTTCTGCAATTGCTGTTCTGGTACAAGGCTGTTCTTGAGCCGCTGCCTCGCCCGCGTGACTCGATCAGTCTCGTTGGTGGAGCGCTGCTCAACAACCGTGGCCTGTATGTGCCGGAACCCGTTTTCGGCCCCGGCGCAGGCCTGATCGGCGCGGCGTTCCTGCTGGCCGTGTTTGGCTCGATCGCCTTCTATATGTGGGCCAAGCAGCAGCAGGCTGCGACCGGACGCATCTATCCCATCGGCCTGGTTTCGCTTGGCGCTCTGGTCGGGTTGCCGCTGATTGCCTATCTGGCAACCGGGGGCCCGATCAGCTTCAACTATCCTGCCCTTGGCGGGCTCAATGTGCGCGGTGGCATCACCGTGTATCCGGAATTCATCGCGCTGTTGCTGGGCCTCACAACCTACACGGCGGGCTTCATCGCGGAGGTCGTGCGCGCCGGAATCCTCGCGGTTTCCAAAGGCCAATGGGAAGCTGCGGATTCGCTTGGTCTGCCGTATGGCCGGACGCTCAACAATGTCGTTGTTCCACAGGCGCTGCGTGTGATCATCCCGCCGCTGACGTCGAACTATCTCAACCTGACAAAGAATTCCTCGCTCGCTGTGGTGATTGGCTACCCGGATCTTGCCCAGGTCTTCCTCGGCACGGTGCTGAACCAGACCGGTCGGGCGATCGAGATCGTCGGCATCACGATGGGCGTGTATCTCACGATCAGCCTGCTGACCTCGGCTTTCATGAATTACTACAACAAGCGCATGGCGCTGGTTGAGCGGTGAGGAGCGCAGCCATGAACGTCATCGCCAATGCGCCCGGCTATGTGCAAGCTAACGCGCTGCCGCAATTGCCGGCACCATCGAGCACCAAGGGCCCTGTTCACTGGGTTCGCCAGAACCTCTTTTCTTCGCCGCTCAACACGATCCTGACGCTGCTCGCTCTTTATGTGATTGCGACCACCGTTCCCGCTCTGATCAAGTTCTACATCCTTGATGCGGTCTGGACCGGGGCCAACCGCGATGCTTGCCTGAGCGAGAAGGTGGGGCGCCAGGTCGGCGCCTGCTGGGCTTTTGTCGCAGACCGCTACCAGTACTTCATCTACGGGTCGTACACGCAGGCCGAGCGCTGGCGTGTGAACCTCGTGTTCGTGGGCGTCGCCATCTCCATGGTCTGGCTGCTGTGGGACAGGGCCCCCTTCAAGGCGCTTGGGATGATGTTCGTCTTCGGCATGCTGCCGATTGCGGCATGGATGCTGCTATACGGCGGCGCGCGCTCCGAATTCTGGTTCCTTGTTGTCAGTGCTGGCTTGATCGCCTGGTCGATCTGGGGCGATTACGGCGCGCTCAAGATGGGCGAAGCCAATGCGTTCACCCGGCCCGAAAGTCTGGTGCGCTATGGCATGCTGGGGGCCATGCTGTTGTTCGGGCTCTATGTCCAGTTTGGCACCGGCGAATTGCCGATTGTCGAGACTGGCTTGTGGGGCGGGGTGCTGGTCACGATGCTGATTGCCTCGGCGGGCATCGTGTTCTCGCTGCCCTTCGGCATCGCGCTTGCTCTGGGCCGTCGCTCGAAGCTGCCGATCATCAAGATGTTCTCGGTCATTTTCATCGAGTTTGTGCGCGGCGTGCCGTTGATCACGGTGCTGTTCATGGCCAACGTGATGCTGCCGCTGTTCGTGCCACAGGAATGGTCGCCGGACAGGTTGCTGCGTCCACTCATCGGTGTTGCGTTGTTCGCCTCTGCCTACATGGCTGAGGTGGTGCGCGGCGGGCTTCAGGCGATCCCGAAGGGGCAGTATGAAGGGGCGATGTCGCTCGGGCTTGGCTATGGCAAGATGATGCGCTTCATCGTGTTGCCACAGGCGCTCCGGATCGTGATCCCGGGCATCGTCAACACCTTCATCGGTCTTTTCAAGGATACGACCCTGGTCACGATCATCGGCCTGTTCGATTTCATGAAGACGATCGAAGCCTCCTTCGCCGACCCGTCCTGGGCAACGCCAACCACGCGCTCCACAGGTTATGCTTTTGCAGCGATCTTCTACTTCCTGTGCTGCTGGGGCATGTCGCGCTATTCCATCTCGGTCGAGCAGAAGCTTGCCGCAGGCCAAAAACGCTAAACACTGACGTCATCCAGAGGAGTTCCACATATGGCCACTGCCGCACTTGCGACCAAGCCTGCCGCGCTGAAGCCGACTACGCTGAACACGGAAACAGCCGTCGAGATGATCGGCGTCAACAAGTGGTATGGCGACTTCCACGTGCTGCGCGACATCAACATCAAGGTGGCGCGCGGCGAGCGGCTGGTCATCTGCGGGCCCTCCGGCTCCGGCAAATCGACCATGATCCGCTGCATCAACCGGCTGGAAGAGCACCAGAAGGGCAACATCATCGTCGATGGCACGGAACTGACCAACGATCTGAAGAAGATCGACGAAATCCGCCGCGATGTCGGGATGGTGTTCCAGCACTTCAACCTGTTCCCGCACCTGACCATCCTCGAAAATCTGACGCTGGCCCCGATCTGGGTGCGCAAGATGCCGAAGAAGGATGCCGAGGAAATCGCGATGCACTACCTCACGCGCGTCAAGATCCCCGAGCAGGCGCTGAAGTATCCCGGCCAGCTTTCAGGCGGCCAGCAGCAGCGCGTGGCCATCGCCCGCTCGCTGTGCATGAGCCCCAAGATCATGCTGTTCGACGAGCCGACATCGGCGCTCGATCCGGAAATGGTCAAGGAGGTGCTCGACACCATGGTGAGCCTTGCCGAGGAAGGCATGACGATGCTGTGCGTGACGCACGAAATGGGCTTCGCGCGTCAGGTCGCCAACCGCGTGATCTTCATGGATGCCGGCCAGATCGTCGAGATGAACGAGCCGAACGAGTTCTTCAAGAACCCGCAGCACGAGCGCACCAAGCTGTTCCTCAGCCAGATCCTGCACTGAGGGACGCGAGCGGCGCAAGGCCAGGGCAGCACCGAGCTGTTGCTGGCCGCGCGCCGGCCACGCTCACGGTTTGTCGATGATGATCTCGGCGCCGGGAGCGCTTGCCCACTCCGCCCAGCTGCCGTCATAGAGCGCCTCCGGTGGCTTGCCGACGAGTTCCATTGCGGTGGACAGGATCGCAGCGGAGACGCCTGAGCCGCATGAGGTGATGACGGGCTTGTCGAGGTCGACACCGGCACCGGCGAAGGCTGACGCAAGTGCAGCCTCGTCCTTGAGCTGGCCATTCTCGATGATCGCGGCGAAGGGCAGGTTGACCGAGCCCGGCATGTGGCCCGAGGACAGGCCGGGGCGCGGCTCCGGGTCGGTTCCGGCGAAGCGCCCGGCAGGGCGCGCATCGACGACCTGGGCAGAGCGCGACGCCAGTGCGGCCTTGATATCGCCCATGCTGGCGACCGCCGAAGCATCGAAGGCCGCGTTGAAGCGCGCTCCGGCGCGGGGGCGGGCAGGGCCGCTCTCGGTGGCGCGCCCTTCGGCCAGCCACTTCGGATAGCCGCCATCAAGGATGCGCACATCCTTCGCGCCGAAGGTGCGGAAGGTCCAGCGCACGCGCGGGGCGGAGAACAGCCCCATGCCGTCATAGACGATGATGGTCATGTCATCGGCAATGCCCATCGCGCCGACCTTCTCGGCGAACTCGGCGGCACCGGGCAGCATGTGCGGCAGCGGATTGGCCATGTCCTTGACGGCATCGATGTCGAACCGGATGGCGCCCGGAATGTGGCCGGCAGCAAACTCGGCGGCTGCATCGCGGTTCATGGTCGACAGATAATAGGAGCCGTCGACGACGACGAGGCCCGGCCTGCCAAGGTTCGCGGCGAGCCACTCTGTGGTCACGAAAATGTCGGCGCGGCTCATAGGTCTCGTCCTTCTTCGCTTGCGTCAGGGATCAGGCCAGCGCGATCCGCACGCGGCGGTTCTGCTTGCCTTTCTTCTCGATGTCCGTGACCAGAACCGTGCCGATCTCCGAGGTGTTGCGGACATGGGTGCCGCCGCAAGGCTGGAGATCGATGCCGTCGATGCTGACGAGGCGCACCCGGCCCGAGCCGCGCGGCGGCTGCACGCTCATGGTCTTGACGAGGCCCGGGTTGGCATCGAGTTCCGCATCGGTGATCCAGCGGTCGGTGACGGCGGCGTTGCGTCCGATCAGTTCGATGAGGCGCTCGGCGATCTCGGCCTTGTCGAGCCCGGCTTCGGGAATGTCGAAGTCCAGCCTGCCATCGCCTGTGCCGATGGCGCCACCGGTGACAGGGTAGGCCAGCACACAGCTGAGCAGGTGGAGCGCCGTGTGCACCCGCATGCGCTTCAGCCGAGGCTCCCAGTCCAGCCGCAGCGTGATGGCCTCGCCAGCAAGTGGAGCGGGCTGGCCTTCGGCCGGAACATGGATCACGCGCGACCGGTCTTCAGGATCGTAGACGGTGGCCCCGATGGTGATCTCGCTGCCGTCGGCGCGGACCAGCCAACCGGTGTCGCCGGGCTGTCCGCCTCCGTTGGCGTAGAACACCGTGCGATCAACGATGATGCCACCGCGCTCGTTGATGCCGAGGACCGTGGCCGGCGTGCTGGCCAGATAAGCGTCATCGCGAAACAGGAGGGTCGTGGGAGACATCGAGGTTGGTTCCAATCAGGTCAGGAGTGGCACGATACGGCGGAGAGGGGCGGGAAGGGAAGCGGTGTCCGCGCATGTCGCTGTGCATGCAGCGGCTGGGGCCACACCATCTCGATTGCGTGGGGCGCAGAGCGCGAAACCGGGCGCTGCCAAACTAGGTAAAAACCCGTATCGGCCACTTTTAAAGTTTAAGTCATTGCAATTGCTTGTCTAAATGCTTTTTTGAAGGGAATGATCCAGCGTTGTTGAATTGACGTAAACAATTCCGGAATTATAAGAACCTCGAGGGCTTGGCGGACGGAAACCTTCTCGTCCCGAAGGCCGTTCAAGGCATCACGCACTGCGACATCAGGAACTGCGACGTTGAAACATCATTCTCCGGCTTCGTCGTCCGCCCGTCCTCTCGATACGCTTCTGGGCGAGTATGCCGCCGGATCACTGAATCAGGCGCTCCACGCGCTGGTCGGCTCCCATGTCGCATTCAATCCGGCCAGCCAGCGTTTTGTCGATGATCTGGAAGCCCTTTGCGGGGCGGAACTGGCAAACCAGCCGCGTGTCCCTGTGTCCTCGCGTGATTCGATGCTCAGCCGGATCTTCAATGAGGCTGAACCGGAGCGTCCTGCGCTTGCCGAGGACGCGCAGGACGAGATTTTTCCGCCGGCCTTGCGCCGCCTCATCGGCGTGTCCTCTGCCGAAGTCCCGTGGCGCACGGTGCTTCCGGGCGTCAAGGAGCATGTGGTGTCCGACCGTGACGGCGTGGAAGCCAAGCTTTACTGGATCAAGGCCGGCCGCAAGATCCCTTCGCACACCCATGAGGGGCAGGAGTTCACGCTCGTGCTGCGCGGCGGTTTTTCCGACGTATCGGGCCATTACATGCGCGGCGACATTGCGATTGCCGATGAGGATGTCGACCACAAGCCGGTTGCTGACGCTGATGAGGATTGCATTTGCTTTGCGGTGACCGACGCTCCGCTCAAGCTTACGGGTCCGGTCGGCAAGGTGATCCAGGGCCTGTTCCGGAACTGATCAACGGTTTCGTTCGTTGCAAGTCGCGGGGGATCACCGATCTCTCGCGATTTTCGTTGTGAGGATGGATCATGCGCATTGCCACGATGACGCCCGCCGATGGCGTGGCCTGGTTGACGGGTGCCAGCTCCGGCATCGGCAAGGCCACGGCGCTCGAACTGGCGCGGCGCGGCTGGACAGTGTGCCTCACGGCGCGGCGGCTTGAGGAGCTTGAGGCGTTGGCCGGTGAAGCCGCCGGACTGCCCGGTCGGCTGGTGGCCCATGCCGGCGATGTCACCGACGAGGCTGGCATGGCAGCATTGGTCGAAACGATCGAGCGCATCCATGGCCCGATCGCGCTGGCCTTCTTCAACGCCGGAGTTGCGCCCTATACCCGCGCCGGCGCGCTGGATGTGGACGCCTTCCGGCAGGCGCTGAACGTCAACGTATTGGGCGCTGCCAATGGGCTTGCGCCAGTTCTGGCCCGCATGGGCGCACGCAAGAAGGGGCAGGTTGCCGTCAATGCGTCCGTGGCCGGCTATCGCGGGTTGCCCAAGGCAGCGGCCTACGGGGCTTCGAAAGCGGCAGCGATCCATCTGTGCGAGGCGCTGAAGTTCGATTGCGACAATCTCGGAATTACCATGCAGGTGGTCAACCCGGGCTTCATCGACACGCCGCTGACCAGGAAGAACGATTTCCCGATGCCGTTCCTGATGTCGATGGATGATGCCGCGCGGCGCGTGGTCGACGGCTTCGAGCGTGGGCGCTTCGAGATCATCTTTCCGCGCCGGCTGGCCTTCATTCTAAAGGTCATGCGGCTCTTGCCATATGCGTGGTATTTTCCGCTCGTGGCGCGTCAGACAGGCTGGAACAAACCTCAGGCCTGAACCGCCGGCTCAGCCTTTCGCCGCGATGCGGCGGGCGACGTCGGCCATGTCCTCCCGGCTCAGCGGGAAGTTCCAGATCAGGGCCACGGCAACCAGCTTCAGCAGCACGGGCAGGCCGGCGTAGAGCAGGCCGAGCATGAGCAGTCCGCCCTCGCTCTTCAGGCCAAGGCCGGGGTCGTAGCCACTGGCGGCGAGCAGCGGAAAGGCGAGGCCGACAGCGCCGGCAAAGGCGAGCTTCGTGGCCAGTGCCCAGAGCCCGAGATAGAGCCCCGCGCGCTCCTGGCCTGAGGCCGCCGTGTCGACATCGATGACATCGCCCTGCACGGCTGCCGGCAGCACGACATCGGCCCCCAGAGCGAACCCGGTGACGACACAGACGACTGCAAACAGCGCCACCTGTCCCGCGCCGAGAAAGGGCGCCACCGCGAAGGCAACGCAGGCCAGCAACATTCCCAGCGCCCAGGCCCTGTGCTTCGAGGTGCGCCTCGCCAGCCAGAGCCAGAGCGGCACGCCGGCCACGCCGCAGAGGAAATACAGCACGAGCAACGGGCCTGCCTGATCCTTCGCGCCGAGGCGGTCCGCAACGAAGAACAGGAACAGCGTGGCCGGCAGGCCATTGGCCAGCGAGTTGACGAAGAAGGCCGCCAGCAAGCGCCGGAATGGCCTGTTCGCGAGCAGATGGCGCAACCCTTCCGACAGATCGACGCTGGACTGGACACGCTCGACCGGTTCCGGTGCGAACAGGATCGCAACAAGAGCCCCCAGCGGCAGCAGGATGGCGATAAACAGGGCGAGCGCCGCCAGCCCGTCGCGGCTGCTGCCGCCCTGCAGCTGCACGATGGCGGGCAGCAGCAAGGCGATCAGCGTGCCGACGACAGTGAAGCTCTCGCGATAGGCTGCAACACGGGTGCGCCCCTCATAGCTGCGTGACATTTCCGCGCCCCAGGCCTGATAGGGCACCGAGATCGCGGTCCAGGCCAGCGACAGGGCCGTGGCCCAGGCAAACAGATACCAGGCACCCGCTCCGTCAGCCGGGCGCATGACGAACCAGGCCGCGAGCGCGACGAGCGGGGCCGAGACGATCACCCAGGTGCGGCGTCGGCCAAAGGCGGGGCGGGTCCAGTCCGACAGGGCGCCAGCCAGCGGGTCCGTCACGGCATCCAGAATGCGAACCAGCAACAGAACGAAGCCGACCGTGGCGATCGGAATGCCGACATCCTTGGTGTAGAACTCCGGCACCATGACGTAGAACGGCAAGCTCAGGGCTGCGATGGGCAGGGCCGGCAGCGCATAGCCCAGCAACTGGCGCGCGGTCGGTTCAGGGCGAGAGGTCATGGAGCCTGCTTCGGGTTTGCGCGCGGCAGCGCCGCTTGATGATGTTACGCAAACGGGCGCGAAGTGGTTCGTGGCTGGTCAGGTGCGCTGACGGTGCGCCAACGCAACCAACCCAGACGTGCGTGTCGCCGATCAGCCGTTCTTGGCGAAGACCATCTGGCGCACGTCGATGTTGCCGGAGCGGAAGCCTGCCTCGCAATAGGCGAGGTAGTATTCCCACATGCGGCGGAAGCGCTCATCGAAGCCCAGCGGCAGCAGATTTGGCCATGCCAGACGGAAGCGGTCGCGCCAGTCTGACAAGGTCTGGGCATAATCGAGGCCGAACTCGCGCTCGTTGACCATGGGCACCCCGTAGCGGGCGCCGAGATCGCGCATGTGGGTCGGTGTCGGCAGCATGCCGCCGGGGAAGATGTAGGCGCGGATGAAGTCCATCTCGCGCTTGTAGAACTGGAAGCTCTCGTCCTTGATGGTGATGACCTGAAGCCCGGCGGTGCCGCCATGGCGCAGGCGGTCGCGCACCTGCTCGAAATAGGCCGGCCAATACTGCTCGCCGACCGCCTCGAACATCTCGATCGAGGCGATGCGGTCATAGGTGCCCTTCTCGTCGCGGTAGTCTTGGAGCTTGATCTCGACCTTGTCACTGAGACCGGCCTTGGCGATGCGCGCGATGGCGAAATCGTACTGGGCCTGCGAAATCGTCAGCCCGGTGACCTTGCAGCCGATCTCACGCGCGGCGAACTCGGCAAAGCCGCCCCAGCCGCAGCCGATCTCCAGCACATGGTCGTCAGGGCCGATGCCGGTCTTGCTGGCCAGTTCGCGGTACTTCCGGGTCTGCGCCGAGGACAGGTCGTTGTCGCCGGGCGCATAGATGCCGGAGGAATAGGTCATGGTCTGGTCAAGCCAGGACGCATAGAACGTGTTGCCCAGATCATAGTGCGCATGGATGTTCTTGCGCGATCCGGCCCGCGTGTTGCGGTTGAAAAAGTGCCTGAGGATCTGCCACAGCCGCGCCAGAGGCTTTCCGGCCAGCATGGTCTGGATGGCGTTGTAGTTGGTGGCGAACAGTTCGAGGAAGCGCGCGAGGTTCGGCGTCTCCCACTCGCCGCGCAGATAGGCTTCGGCAAAGCCGATGTCGCCGCCGGTGGCGAGGCGGCGAGCGAAGGCGAAGTCGTTGACCTGAAACACGGCCTCTGGTCCGCGCTGGCTGCCCCGGAACATGAACTGACGACGGTCAGGCAGGATGATGGTCAAGCTGCCGCGCTCGATGCGGGTGCCATAGGCAAAGGCGCCGCGCGTCACAGTCGGCATGCCTGCCGTGATCTCGTCGAGATTGGCTGCCGTGACCAGTTGCGGCGCAGCTTCGGGGGCAGTCGGTCTGGTCATTGTCAGGTCCATGCAGGTCTCGTCGTTGGTCCCGCGGGGAGGCAAGCCTCGCCGCGTTTGGTCGGGTCACAGGGGTGAGGCAGGGTCGTTGTAGGATACAGGCTTCGGTCGCGCCGGGCGGTTGTAGAACGCGATTCCCTTGAACCAAAGCTTCGCTGCCTCCCAATGGATGCCCACAACGACCTTGAGGGTCATCAGCGGCATCGCAAGGCATGCTTTCAGAATTTCCGCAGACGTCAAGCTGCGCGGCGTCCCGGTGAAGGTGGCGGCGAGGATCGGCCCCTCGGCATCGTTTTCCAGGATCCGCACCGAGACCCGCTGTCCGGGCGGCAGGATGCGAAAGCGATATCGCATCTCCTGCGCCATGAACGGCGAGACGTAGAACAGCTTATCGCGCTCCTGCCGGATCCCGGCCTCGTTCATCTGCCCATCCTCGATCGGGCAGACATAGGTGTGCATCTCGCCGAAGGTGTTGCGCACTTCGTAGATCATCGCCACCGGCTCGCCGCTTGCCGCATACACAAAGTAGACCGAGAGCGGGTTGAAGGCGAAGCCGAGCATGCGTGGGTAGCACAGCAACAGAACGCGCCCGCCTGCCGCATCAATCCCGGTCGGTGCGAGAAGCGCGTCGACATGGCGGCGCAGGTGGCCCTTCGGCGCTGTGCGGTCCTCGCTGCCATGGTCGCTTTCGCGAAAGCTGAGCAGGTTGAACCGCCCGATGGAAAACAGCGGCGAGGCCGCAGCCTCATCGAGCCTGTCGAGATCGATCAGCAGGCAGAAGACCTTGTAGGCGAAGCGGTGCGGCTTCGGCTTCATGCGCGCATGCATCACGTCGCCGGGATACAGCAGGGCGGCTGCCTCCGGCGGCGCAAAGCCATGACGCTGCGCTGCGGATCGGGTCCGCAGGGCGTCAGGGCGTGCAAGGTCAAGGTTCGGGGTGGCTGGCATGTGCCGCTGTCATCCGTGCTGCATCGGAACTGTCATGGACACAGCAGCATCCTTATTCTGCGGCAGCAGCAAGGCGACGCTCGGAAATGCGCCACGGAATGGCGGCACCCAGTGTCTCGGCCACGTTCAGCCCCGACGTCAGCCCATCCTCGTGGAAGCCGTAGCCTGTCCAGGCGCCGCAGAACCAGGTGTGGTTGCTGCCCTGGATTGCCGGCAGCTGCTTCTGCGCCGCGGTCGCACCCGCCCGGTATTGGGGGTGGGCATAGCTGTAGCGGCCGAATGTGAGGTCCTCGCGCGGCGGCTTCTCGGGGTTCAGCGTCACGAACAGGGGCATGCGCTTGTCGATGTTCTGCAAGGCATTCATCCAGTAGGTGAGGGTGATCTCGGCCCCGTTGCCACCTTGCAGCACGTTCCAGGCTGCCCATGCGGCGCGGCGCTTCGGCATCAGGGCGGGGTCGCGGTGCAGCCAGACATCGTTGCTGCGATAGGGAATTGCACCGAGGATCGCCCGCTCCTCGCTGCTGGCGTCGCCCAGCATGGCAAGAGCCTGATCCGAGTGGGCGGCGATGATGACCTGATCGTAGCGCTCGCTGTGGCCGGTCGTGTCGGTGATCGTGACGCCCAGATCATGGCGCAGGATGTTGCGGACTGCGACGCCTGTGCGGATGCGATCGGCGAAGCTCGCCGTCAGTTTGGCAACATAAGCCCGGCTGCCGCCGCTGACCGTGCGCCAGACGGGTCTGTTCCAGTGCAGCAGGCGATGGTTGTCGAAGAAGGCGATGAAGCTGTCAGCCGGGAAATCGACGAGGGATTGCGGCGGCATCGACCAGATCGCAGCACCCATGGGCACGAGATATTCCTCGCGGAAGCGGCGCGAATACTGGCCGCGATCCAGATAGGCACCGATGCTTTCACTGGTCAGCCGGCCCGCCGCGCGGTCCTCCAGGGCCGATTTGTTGAAGCGGAACATTTCGCGGATCATGTTAAGGTGCGGCAGCGAGACGATGTTGCGGCGGCGTGCGAAGATGCCGTTGAGAATCCCCGTCGGCCTGCCGGCCCATTCCATCGCGCCGTTGCGCGAGGAGACGGAAAAGCCCATGTCCGACGCTTCCGTCTCGACGCCAAGATGGGCGAAGAGCTGCGTCAGGTTGGGGTAGTTCAGTTCGTTGTAGACGATGAAACCGGTGTCGACGGCGATGGAGGTGCCCTCATAGTCGACATCGACCGTGGCCGAGTGGCCGCCAACGCGGTGTTCCTGCTCATAAACGGTGATCTGGTGTGACGATCCGCTGGCCAGTGCCCAAGCTGCCGCATTTCCGGCGATGCCGGCACCGATAACAGCAATACGCATGAAAAATGACGTCCTTCCGGGGTGGATCTGCCTGACGGCATGGGCTTGTTGTCTGGATACGCGCTGAAAACCGGTTCGGTTTCAAGCTGGGTCATCACCGGACATGGCACTGGCAGGCCCGGGCATTGCCTTGAAGGCGGCCAGGGCCCGTTCGCGGGCCTGCTCATGCGGCACGATGGGGCGCGGATAGCTGTCGCCAAGCCGGACCCCGGCAGCGGCGAGGATCGCGGGCGGCGCGGTCCACGGCTTATGGATCAGGCTGCGCGGCAGCCGCGCCAGTTCGGGCACCCAGTGCCGCACATAGGCCCCGTCCGGATCGAACTTCTCGCCCTGGATGATCGGGTTGAAGATGCGGAAGTAGGGCGCGGCATCGGCTCCGGAACCGGCCACCCACTGCCAGCTTGCGGCATTGCTGGCCGGATCGGCATCGACGAGCGTGTCCCAGAACCAGTCTTCGCCGGCGCGCCAGTCCAGCAACAGGTGCTTGACCAGGAATGAGCCGACGATCATCCGCACGCGGTTGTGCAACCAGCCGGTGGCATAAAGCTGCCGCATGCCGGCATCGACAACCGGATATCCGGTCCGCCCGCGCTGCCAGGCGGCGAGGTCGCCGGCACCATCGCCGCGCCAGGGGAAGGCATCGAAGCGGGGATTGTGGTTGGAACGCGCAAGGTCGGGGTTGTGATGGAGCAGGTGATACGAGAACTCGCGCCAGCCGAGTTCCTTGAGAAAGGTTTCGAGATCCGCCGCACTGGCACGGCTCTCGCCGCTTTCGTGGGCTTGGACGGCGGCATGCCAGCACTGGCGCACGCTGATCTCGCCAAAGCGCAGGTGAGGCGACAGCTTGGAGGTCGATGGCAGGTCTGGCCGGTTTCGACCCTCTGCATAGCCGTCCATGCTGCCTGTCACGAAGTCCGCAAGACGCGCCCGCGCGCCGGCTTCCCCGCGTGTCCATTCGGCCCGCAAACCACCTGCCCAGTCCGGCCGTGTCGGCTCCAGCCCCAGGCTGTCGATCGCAACAGGGTTCAGTCCGGCCCGCGTCAACATGTCCGCCAGATTATCGGGCGGCGCAGGCAAAGCGGACGGCGCAGGCAGCGGGGCCGAGGGCGGGCCAAGCGCGGTCACATTGCGCCAATAGGGCGTGAACACCTTCATCGGCCCGCCGGAGCGGGTGGTGATCGTCCACGGCTCATTCAACAGGTGGCCGTTGAAGCTGGCCACCTCGAAGCCATCCGCCTTCAGCTGTGCCTTGATTCCGGCGTCGATATCCGTCTCGGCTTTCGCATAGCGCCTGTTCCAGAACACGCCGCAGGCCTTTGCCGCGTTGGCGAGGGCGGGGATCAGCACAGCAGGATCGCCTTCGAGAACCAGCAGGTCGTTGCCAGCAGCCTTGAGGTCGGCCTGCAGCGCGCGCAGCGAACCTGCCAGCCACCAGCGCGCCGCGCCGCCGAGCGGCCGCTGGCCTGCTGTTCCGGTGGCATGGATGTAGACGCAAAGCAGCCGCCGCGCGGCGTCCGGTCCGGCTAGGGCAACGCCATGGCTCAGCGCCGGATTGTCCCTGAGGCGCAGATCCTGCCTGAACCAGACGATGGCGCTGCCATGCGCCGCGTCGCGATCCTGTGCTGGCAACCGGGCGGGCGCTGACGGCAGCTCGGGCCGGGTCTCGAATGAAGAAGGCATGGCCGACGACTTAGGGCCAAGCGCCAGCGAAGGCCAGTGTGCGGTCTGGTCGCATGCCGGCCGAACAGACAGGCCTGCCTGGGGACAAATGCCAAGCATCGGCGGATTTCATGCTGCCGTCATGGAACGGTTGTCAAAGGTTCAAGCTGACAGGGCAATCCCGATCCCGGAGCCGCCAATTCTGGCGCCGGATCGGGAGGCTGCATGTCTGGCATCGCCCTTCATGACATTCAGAAGTCCTTTGGTGCCACCAAGGTGCTGCGGGGTGTCTCGCTGTCTGTGGCCCAAGGCGAGTTCCTGTCACTCGTCGGGCCGTCGGGCTGCGGCAAGACGACCTTGATGCGGATCATCGCCGGGCTTGAGGCGGTCAGCAGCGGCGAGGTTCAGATCGCCGGGCGCGATGTCACGGCCCTGCGCGCCGCCGACCGCGACGTGGCGATGGTGTTCCAGAATTATGCGCTCTACCCGCACCTGACGGTGCGCCAGAACATCGGTGTGCCATTGATGATGCGCCGGCTTTCGGCGGCCGAGCGCATTCCGTTCGTCGGCGGGCTGCTGCCCGGCGTGGCCGAGAAGCAGCGCACCATCAACGCGGATGTTGCCAACGCCGCCGAGATGCTTGGCATCGGCAAGCTCATGGACCGCAAACCGGCGCAGTTGTCCGGCGGCCAGCGCCAGCGGGTGGCCCTTGGCCGGGCCATCGTGCGCCATCCTATGGCTTTTCTCATGGACGAGCCGCTGTCGAACCTCGATGCGGCATTGCGCGTCACCACGCGCTCGGAGATCGTGGGGCTTCACCGGCGCGTCGGTGCATCGACGGTCTATGTCACCCATGACCAGTCCGAAGCGATGACCATGTCGGACCGCGTCGCGGTGATGATGGACGGGCTGATCCTGCAGGTCGGCACGCCCGAGGACATTTACACCAACCCGCAGGACCTGCGCGTCGCCGCCTTCATCG
>CALRRR020000021.1:0-69866 GCA_943370645.1 Hydrogenophaga intermedia
TGTCGCGCCGGGCAGCGAACGCGACCTGACGCTGGTGATGGCCGACGAGGGCGTGATCGTGCTTGGCGATGGCCGCCAGACCTGGGTCCGGCTGGTCGATCCGCTGGCCGTCGATCCGGATGCCGGCGACGGTGCCGGCGGCTCCCAGATCAAGGCCCCGATGCATGGCAAGCTGATCGCGCTGTTCGTCAAGACCGGCGACAGGGTCGAAAAGGGCCAGCGTCTCGCCATCGTCGAAGCGATGAAGATGGAGCATGTGCTGACCGCCCCGCGCGATGGCGTGGTGATCGATGCGGCTGGTGAGCCCGGCATGCAGGTGGCACAGGGCGCGCGCCTGATCAGCATCGGGGATGCGGCTTGACGCGTGCGGCGTTCGCCGTTGCCGCGCTGGCGCTGGTCGGGGCCACACCGGCACACGCCTGCTCGTGCCTGCCGCGCTCGGAAGCCCAGATTATCGAGGCTGCCGATGTCGCCGTGGCTGGAAAGGTTGGCGATGTGCGGCGCACTGGGCCTCGTGGCTCGGGCAGCGTGATCGCGACCATCGAGGTGACGCGCATCATCAAGGGCCGCGTCCACCGCCAGATCCAGATCCGGACCCGTGACAATCCGGCGGCCTGCGGCATCGACTTTCAGTCCGGCAGCGTGGTCAGGGTCGCTGCGCAAAAGCTCAATGACGGGTTGAACACCAACCTGTGCATGGCCCTATCCGCCCCGCGCGCCTGATCGTGCGTGGCCTGTCGCCAGCGACGCCGGCGGGGCCCTGGTGGCCGCCGATCACATCTCCTGCGTGTTGAGCCGGCCGATGATCGGGAACTGCTCGGCCTCATAGATCTGGCCGGTCACGGGGGCCGATTCTGGCGAGAGCCAGAAGCAGACATGGGCGGCGATCTCGGACGGATCGAGCAATTTGCCGGTTGGCGCTGACGATTTCGGCAGCTTCGACATCCAGTCCAGCGGGCGGCCCTCGGCGAGCTGGGTGCGATTCTCGTTCTCGGTGGCGGTCCAGCCGACATTAAGACAGGTCAGCCGGATGTGCTCGGATGCCAGCGAATTGGCGAGGTTGCGCGTCATGGTCATCAGCGCGCCTTTGGACATCGAATAAACCACCAGTTCCGACAGCCCCATCCAGCCATTGATCGAGCCGATCGTGACGATGCTGCCCGGCGATTTCTGAGCCCGGAAGGCCTCGATGGCAGCCTTGGCGCAGAGCAGAGGCGCACGCGTGTTGATGTGGAACAGCCGGTCGAAGACCTCTTCATCGGCCTCCTCGATGCGGTGGCGCGGATAGATGCCGGCATTGTTGGCCAGCCCGTCGATGCGCCCGAAGACCTTGACGGTGGCGGCCACGATGCGGGCACAGGTCTTGGGGTTGCCCAGATCGCCGCCCACAGCCTTGGCACCGCGCCCGAGCCGCTTCACCGCATCGCGGGCCTCGGCCAGCGTCAGCCCATGGACCATGACCCTGGCGCCCTCCGCCAGCAGTTTGCGGCAGGTGGCAAAGCCGATGCCGCTGGTGCCACCGGTGACGAGGATGACGTGTCCTGAAAAGCGCTTGGCCATGGCCTTGTTTCCAATCGTTGAGTCTTCGCAGCACAACGTAAACCAGAACGCGGCGTGGTCCACAGCCCGCTGCCGCATGGCAGGTGCGCTCGCCTGAAGGCTCGGCTATGAGGCTGGCATGCCGCTGCACATTCTCAAGCTTTGCGTCGGGGCGGATTCGATCCGCGACCTCGAGGACTGGATCGCCGACACGCTGGCGCTCTGGCGCAGGCTTGGCCGGCCCGAGGAACAGCTTCACACCACGCGCATGGTGCCCAAGCGCATGGACGAGATCATCGGATCGGGTTCGCTCTACTGGGTGATAAAGGGTCAGGTGAGCTGCCGCCAGTCGATTGTGGACATCCGGCCCTTCACCGATGCGGACGGGATCGGCCGCTGCCATCTGGTGCTGGAGCCAGTGGTCGTGCCGGTCGAGCCGCGCCCGTGCCGTCCCTTCCAGGGCTGGCGCTACCTGACCGATGCCGACAAGCCGCGCGATATCGCAGCCTCCGGCGGCGATCTGGCCGCAATGCCCGAAGAGATGCGCCGGCACCTCGCCGAACTCGGCCTGCTTTAACCCACTGCGGGCGGGGCAGAGCCGCCGATAGCGTCCGTGATCCGGCTGGCAGCCTCGCGCACGGCGATGTTCAGCGCGTAGAGCGTGTTCAACGTCTTGCGCGTGAACGGTTCCAGCGAGAGGCTGCCCAGATTGGCCTGACGCATCCGGTGCGACCGGGAAGGGAGAAGGGCCTTGCCTGTGTCCGATCAATGACAGAGGCTGCCGGTTCCGGTGGTGATCGAATTCATCCTCGGACACGTCATCAACGTCGCCATGCGCACCAAGATCAACAGCGTCGACGATCAAGAGGCTGGGTCAGCATGGATGCGGCCACGCGCCACGCCGACAGGGCCCCGGCCACCGCCGGTACATGAACAAGTTGCTGCCTTGCATCAGGCGACCGGAGTTGGTCACAGTCAGGCTACCGACGGTGGTCCGCACGCGCCGTTTCCTCCCCTGCCCTTTGCTTCATCGAGATTCTTCATGCCCCGCTTCAATGCCAACCTGACCATGCTGTTCACGGAACGGCCGTTCCTCGACCGTTTCGAGGCTGCAGCCAAAGCCGGCTTCACCGGCGTCGAATACCTGTTTCCCTATGATTTTGCGGTGGAGGATCTGGTCGAGCGCCTCAAGGCCCATGGCCTGACCCAGGTGCTGCACAACATGCCGGCGGGCGACTGGGCCAGCGGCGAGCGCGGCATCGCGATCCTGCCGGGCCGCACGGACGAGTTCCGGGCCGGCGTCGAAAAGGCCATCGCCTATGCCACAGCGCTGGGCTGCAAGCAGGTCAATTGCATTGCCGGCATCGCTCCTGCCGGCATCGAGCGCGCGGTGCTGGAAGAAACGTTCATCGCCAACCTGCGCCATGCCGCAGGACGGCTGAAAGAGGCCGGGATCAAGCTGCTGATCGAGGCGATCAACCCGATCGACATCCCGGGCTTCTTCCTCAACACCACAGCCCAGGCGCTCGACATCATCGCTAGGACCGGCTCGGACAACCTGTTCGTGCAGTATGACATCTATCACATGCAGATCACCGAGGGCGACCTGGCGCGCACCATGGAGCGCAACCTCGCCATGATCCCGCACATCCAGTTTGCTGACAATCCTGGCCGCCACGAGCCCGGCACCGGCGAAATCAACTATCCGTTCCTCTTCGCCCATCTTGACCGGATCGGCTATGCGGGCTGGGTCGGGGCCGAATACAGGCCCAGGACCACCACCGAAGCCGGCCTTGGCTGGTTCGAGGCAGCTCGCACGGAGCGGGGCTGAGCGCACGGCTCCTGCGCCCGTTTGGCGTGCCCATGGGCAGGCAGCTGCTGGAAGCAGGCTAAATGGAATGGCGGTCAGTGCGGTCTATGGCACCCAGCTTTCCGCTGATCTTCATGCGAAGGGGCTGATGCTGGCCGGCTCGGCGCGCGCGGTCGCGGCAGCCCCGGCATGGTGGGCGGTGACGGGCTCGAACCGCCGACCCTCTCGGTGTAAACGAGATGCTCTACCAACTGAGCTAACCGCCCGAACCTGCCAGACCGGAACCCGCACCCGGATCGCCTGACGCGCTGTGTCCTATGGTGTCAGCGGGTCGGGGGCAAGCCCCTCGCCGGCGCGGGGATCGCAAACCCCGGCTTTTGCCCACCCTTTACAGAACAAAAGCCCCGGTGCGGACACCGGGGCTTCGTGTTGTTGCAAGCAGCGCTCAGTGAGCGACCGAGGCTGCGCTGTCGTCGTCCTTGCGGCCGGCGCGGGCGTCGATGCGGGCATCTTCCGCCGCTTCGTCCCACTCGATCGGCTCAGGCTGGCGCACCAGGGCGTGCTGGAGAACCTGATGCATGCTGGAGACCGGCACGATCTCAAGGCCGTTCTTCACGGACTTGGGCAGATCGACCAGATCCTTGGCATTCTCCTCAGGGATCAGCACCTTCTTGATGCCGCCTCGAAGCGCTGCCAGCAGCTTCTCCTTGAGCCCGCCGATCGGCAGAACCCTGCCCCGAAGCGTGACCTCGCCTGTCATGGCGATGTCGCGCCGGATCGGGATCTGCGTCAGCACCGAGACGATAGCCGTGGCCATCGCAATGCCGGCAGAAGGTCCGTCCTTCGGGGTTGCCCCTTCCGGAACGTGGACGTGGATGTCCCGCTTGTCGAAGAAGGGCGGCTTGATGCCGAAGTCGACAGCGCGCGAGCGGACATAGGACGCCGCCGCCGAGATCGATTCCTTCATCACATCACGCAGGTTACCGGTCACCGTCATCTTGCCGCGTCCGGGCATGAGCAGGCCTTCGATCGTCAGCAACTCGCCGCCGACCTCGGTCCAGGCAAGACCCGTCACCACGCCGACCTGATCCTCGCTCTCGGCCTCGCCATAGCGATAGCGCGGCGGGCCGAGATATTCCTCAAGCAGATCGGGCGTCACCGAGACCTTCTTCTTCTTGAGCAGGATGATGTCCTTCACGCCCTTGCGGACGGTGTTGGAGATCTCGCGCTCAAGATTGCGCACGCCGGCCTCCCGCGTGTAGCGCCGGATCAGCTTCTCCAGTGCTTCATCGGTGAGCTGCCATTCCTTCTTGTCGAGCCCATGCTTGGACACGGCATTGGGGATCAGGTGCTTCTTGGCGATCTCGCCCTTCTCTTCCTCGGTGTAGCCAGCGATGCGGATCACCTCCATGCGGTCCAGCAGGGCCGGCGGGATGTTCAGCGTGTTGGCCGTGGTGACGAACATCACGTTCGACAGATCGTAATCGACCTCAAGGTAGTGGTCATTGAAGGTCGAGTTCTGTTCCGGATCCAGCACCTCCAGCAGGGCCGCCGACGGATCGCCGCGGAAGTCCATGCCCATCTTGTCGATCTCATCGAGCAAGATCAGCGGATTGCTGGTCTTGGCCTTCTTCATCGACTGGATGATCTTGCCAGGCATCGAGCCGATATAGGTGCGGCGGTGGCCACGAATCTCGGCTTCGTCACGGACGCCGCCGAGCGACATGCGCACGAACTCGCGGCCGGTCGCCTTGGCGATCGACTTGCCGAGCGAGGTCTTGCCCACACCGGGCGGACCGACGAGGCACAGGATCGGGCCGGTGAGCTTGTTGGTGCGCTGCTGCACCGCCAGATACTCGACGATCCGGTCCTTGACCTTCTCCAGCCCGTGATGATCCGCATCGAGCAGATCCTGCGCGGCCTTGAGGTCCTTCTTGATCTTCGACTTCTTGTTCCACGGAATGCCGAGCATCCAGTCGAGATAGTTGCGCACGACCGTGGCTTCCGCCGACATCGGCGACATCTGGCGCAGCTTCTTGACTTCGGCGATGGCCTTGTCGCGGGCTTCCTTGGTCAGCTTGGTCTGCGCGATCTTCTGTTCGAGTTCGGCCAATTCATCGCGGCCTTCCTCGTTGTCGCCCAGTTCCTTCTGGATCGCCTTCATCTGCTCGTTGAGATAATACTCGCGCTGGGTCTTCTCCATCTGCCGCTTGACGCGGGAGCGGATGCGCTTTTCGACCTGCAGGACGGAGATTTCGCTCTCCATCAGCCCAAGCACCTTCTCAAGCCGGCCGGCGACTTCCAGAGTCTCCAGCACCATCTGCTTGTCGGAGATCTTGACCGCCAGATGCGAGGCCACAGTGTCGCCGAGCTTGGAGGGCACGTCGATCTGCGTAACTGCGGCGACGACCTCGGGCGAGACCTTCTTGTTGAGTTTCACATAGTTCTCGAACTCGGAGATGACCGAGCGGGCCATCGCCTCGACCTCGACCTTCTTGCCTTCGATGTCGGCCAAAGCCTCGACACTTGCGGCATAATACTCATCGGCCTTGGTGAACTTCTTGATGCGACCACGCGAGGCACCCTCGACGAGCACCTTCACGGTGCCGTCAGGCAACTTCAGCAATTGCAGGACGCTGGCCAGCGTGCCGATCTCGAAGATCGCATCGGTGGCCGGGTCATCATCGGAGGCGTTCTTCTGGGTGGCGAGGACGATCAGGCCGTCGGCCTTGACCACTTCCTCCAGCGCACGGATCGACTTTTCGCGCCCGACGAAAAGCGGCACGATCATGTGCGGGAACACGACGATATCGCGCAGCGGCAGCACCGGATATTCGGCAACTGAACCGGGGACGATGGCAGGGCGAGCCTTTTGTGCGCTCATCACGAATTCCTTGTCAGGTTTGCGGCCAGGCAGGCCCCCATATGGGCGACCATCGAGACCGAAGACGGGCCAGCGGGCGCTGGACCCGAACCGCAGGTGCCACCCTCAACAGGCGTGGCAAGTTTGATTCTGCAGCCGAATACCAAGGTGGCGATAACAGCCTGATGTTTCAAGCGGCGCAATGCGACAAGGTGAGCCTTGGTGGTTCATGAATGCAGCATGCGACCTGTCGACGGATCAGCAAGGCGCATGCCAGCAGCAGCCAGACCAGCGGCGCGAACCAGCCGCGCCACCGGAAATCCCGACCTCAGTTGGACGAGTTGGAGCTGGAGTTCGAGCTCGAGTTCGACGAACCGTTCGAGGACGAGTTCGACGAACTGTTGGAGCTGGAATTCGAGGAGCTGTTCGAGGACGAATTCGAGGAGCTGTTGGAGCTTGAGTTCGAAGAACTGTTCGAAGAGCCGTTGCTGCTCGAGTTCGAGGAGCTGTTCGAGCTCACATTCGAGAAGGCCCCGCCGCCGAACGAGGAATTGCTGCTCGTGTTGCTGGAAGTGTTGCGCGAGCCGTTGGACGAGCGGTTGGTGGAGGTGTTGGTTGAGGTGTTGCCGCGTGACATTGTGCCCATGAAGTCCATCGGGCCGGCGGCCACCTGCATGGCAGGGGCGACAGGGGTTGCAGCCGCGCCGCCCATGCCGACCAGAGCCGGCGCCGACTGGTTCAGCGTCGTCTGGTTCAGTGTCGTTTTGGCCACCTCGACGTCGGGGACGGCATGCGCCAGGGCGCCCGTGGCGGTCAGGGTCGTCAGCGCTGCGCCGGCGATCAGTGATGCTGTGATGCGGTGAGTCATGGTGGTCTCCTGTTTCGATGCGACGGCTTTCAAATGCCGGTCACCGGGAGAACGACGCATGCAGCCGGGTTATTCCCGGCATGGTGAAAATTGTGTGATGAGGCCGCCGGCGGCGTTTCAGCAGGATCGTGGCGGCCAAATAAAAACGGCGGATCGTGCGATCCGCCGTTTGGGGATGGTTTCAAGACCGCAGGCGAATGGCTCGAGGTTGAGCCGCGCCTGCGAACGCTCAGGCGCTCTTGGATTCCGCCGCCTTGTCCTTCTCTTCGTAGATGTAGAGAGGGCGGGCCTTGCCGTCGATGACCTCAGGGCTGATGACGACCTGATTGACCCCGTCGAGGCCGGGCAGGTCATACATCGTCTCCAGCAGGATACCTTCGAGGATCGAGCGCAGGCCGCGCGCGCCAGTCTTGCGCTCGATGGCCTTGCGGGCGATCACGTTGAGCGCCTCGTCAGAGAAGGACAGCTCGACGTCTTCCATCTCGAAAAGGCGGGCATATTGCTTCACCAGCGCATTCTTGGGCTCGGTCAGGATCGTCTTGAGGGCAGCCTCGTCGAGATCTTCCAGCGTGGCCAGTACAGGCAGGCGGCCGACGAATTCAGGGATCAAGCCGAACTTCAACAGATCGTCGGGCTCGACCTCGCGGAAGATCGCGCCGGTGCGGCGATCATCGGGGCCCTTGACCTTGGCGCCGAAGCCGATCGACGTGCCCTGGCCGCGGGCCGAGATGATCTTTTCAAGGCCCGCAAAGGCCCCGCCGCAGATAAACAGGATGTTGGTGGTATCGACTTGGAGGAATTCCTGCTGTGGATGCTTGCGCCCGCCCTGCGGCGGCACGGATGCGACAGTGCCTTCCATGATCTTCAGCAGGGCCTGCTGCACGCCCTCACCCGAGACATCGCGCGTGATCGACGGGTTGTCGGACTTGCGCGAGATCTTGTCGATTTCGTCGATGTAGACGATGCCGCGCTGGGCCCGCTCGACATTGTAGTCGGAGGCCTGAAGCAGCTTGAGGATGATGTTCTCCACGTCCTCGCCGACATAGCCGGCCTCGGTCAGCGTGGTGGCATCGGCCATGGTGAAGGGCACATCGAGGATGCGCGCCAGCGTCTGGGCCAGCAGCGTCTTGCCCGAGCCGGTGGGGCCGACCAGCAGGATGTTCGACTTGGCCAGTTCGACATCGTTGTGCTTGGTCGCGTGGTTGAGGCGCTTGTAATGGTTATGGACGGCGACCGAGAGCACCTTCTTGGCGTGCTCCTGGCCGATCACGTAATCGTCGAGAACCTTGCGGATTTCCTTGGGCGTCGGGACCCCATCCTTGGCCTTGACCATCGAGGTTTTTGATTCCTCGCGGATGATATCCATGCACAGCTCGACGCATTCATCGCAGATGAACACGGTCGGGCCCGCAATCAGCTTGCGCACCTCGTGCTGGCTCTTGCCGCAGAACGAGCAATACAGGGTGCTCTTGGTGTCGCCGGTTGCCTTGGTCATGGCAGTTCTCCATCGTTGCGCTTCGAAAACCGCCGCAACGCGCGGTCATGTCCATCAGCCGCCTCTGGCGGTCCGATTCGGTCAGTAAATACCCATTCGTCCCATCAGAACGTTAACGCGGCACACCTGATTGCCGGCCATTGACCGGATTGTACTCACCGTGCGCGAGCAGTATGGGCTGGCGAAGCGCATTCGCCAACCCGCTTTGTGTCATGCCTGCGTCGCAAAACCGTGACCTGCGACGATTCAGCCGGACCCGGTTCAGGTTGCCGATGCGGGCGCGGTCACCGCACCACCGTCATCCGGGCGCTTGCTGATGACCTGATCGATCAGGCCAAAGGCCTTGGCGTCCTCCGAGGACATATAGTTGTCCCGCTCCAGCGCATCCTCGATCTCCTTGTAGGTGCGGCCGGTGTGCTTGACGTAGATCTCGTTGAGGCGGCGCTTGGTGGTATCAAACTCGCGCGCGTAGATCATGATGTCGGTGACCTTGCCCTGATAACCGGCGGACGGCTGGTGCACCATCACGCGGGAATTGGGCAGGGCGAAGCGCTGGCCCTTCTCGCCGGCGGTCAGCAGAAGCGAGCCCATCGAGGCGGCCATGCCAAGGCAGATCGTGGTGATCGGTGGCTTGATGAACTGCATCGTGTCGTAGATCGACATGCCGGCTGTCACAGCGCCGCCCGGCGAGTTGATGTAGAAGGAGATTTCCTTCTTGGGATTGTCAGCCTCAAGGAACAGGAGCTGCGCCACGATCAGCGACGCGCCGTAATCCTCGACCGGACCGGTCAGGAAGATGATGCGCTCGCGCAGCAGGCGGGAATAGATGTCGAAGGCCCGCTCGCCGCGGCTCGACTGCTCGATCACCATCGGCACGAGATTGTTGTAAACTTCGACGGGGTCGCGATCGCGGATCATGGACGTAAGGCTCCTCGGCGCGGGCAACGATTCGACCGCGCGTGTTCCGCTAATGTAGTCACGCCCTGCGCGATTACAAACGGAAGCGGTGTTTTCGCGGGCCGGACTTGCGCCCTCACGCCGACTAGCGGCACCGCGCTATGATGATGATCAGGGCCCCGGAACCGGCCGCGTGGCATCTTCCAGTTCCTGCGAGAAGCGGATCGCCCAGTTCTTCAGCATGTAGGCAGCGGCAACGCTGAACGCCGACGCGCCAACGCCGGAAACAGCGCAGACATCGCGCAGTTGCAGGGCCAGATAGTGGGCGCGGCCGATGATATCCTGAAGGACTTCGATCTCGTGTTCTGACAGAGACCTGAGCGCTCCTTCAGAACTGTCCGGTTGCGACGGGGCCGGATCGAGGCTGGACGGGTCGGACAAGGCGGGTCTCCTGCTGCTGGCATGCCCGCTTCGCAGCGGATCCGCTGCGCTAGGAATACATCTCACGCTCCAACCACCTGATTCGCATTCAGGATGCAGGCACGTGCGGGCACATGCCTTCGGACGCGTTTCGTTGCCTACGAAGCGCCGGGCCGTGATAGGGTGCCGTGGCGTCGCTCTGGTGCGATGCTGCGCCAGGGATCGCTATGAAACCCGTTCTGCCACCGACCAGCTTCGCCGAGGAGGCACCCCGGGGCCCCGGTAGCGGCGCGCGCCTGTCCCACAGCGACGAGATCCGCGTCCTCGAAGCCCTTGACGCCATCGTCGCATCCGGGGCGCTGGGAGGCGGCGAACGCCTGCCGGCGCTGTTGCGCTATCTGGTGACCGAAGAGCTGGCGGGCCGGGGCGAGCGGATCAAGGCTTTCGCCATCGCCACCGAGGTGCTTGGTCGCGGGCCGGATTTCGATCCACAACTGGACAGCATCGCACGTACCGAGATGACACGACTGCGCAAGGCGCTCGACCATCTGGCCGTATCGAACACCGATGCCGGGTCCGTCAGCATCACCATCCCGAAGGGCTCCTACCGGCCCAGGATCGAGCTGTCCGCGCCGGACGAGGCGGCAGCTGATCCCGAAGACATGAAAGCCGTGCTGCCGGCGGAAGCCTTGCCCCAGCCACGCCGATGGCTTTGGGCCGGCATTGTTCTGGCGATGCTGGCAGCGGCTGGTCTGGCGCTGCTGGCCCTGCCCGTCTGGCAGGACGCGGCGCAGCGGCCTGCGACGCTGCCTCCCCTGATCCTGATCGAGGGCCGTCCTGACGCCAGCGACGGTGAGGCGGCACAGGGCCCCGCGCTTCGGGCGGAACTCGCCGCAGAGCTGGCACGGCAACAATGGCTGACCGTCGTCATGGCCGAGCCGGCGCCAGCAACAGACACGACGCTGACAGCGGCAGCGCGCCAGCGGCATATCTTTGTGCTCGATGTGCAGACAATCGCTGGCGATGACGGAGTCCGGACTCGGGTTTTCCTCAAGCGATGGCCGGAGCGGTCGATCCTCTGGTCGAATGCCTATGTCTTCGCTGATCTGGCGAAAGTGCGCGCCGTGGTCATGCACGACATTGCCGGCATCATCGCGCGCGATCTGACCTCACCCGGCGGCGGCATCATGCTGACCGAGCTTGCCATGCGGGATGATGACCACCGGGCCGAGACGCAGTTCTCGTGCCTGCTGGCCATGCGGCATCACTGGCGCAGTTATGACGAGGACGCCGGTCGTGAGGCCGAACGCTGCCTGAAAGAGGCCATCGCTGATGATCCCGCCTTTGCGACAGGACGCGGGGCACTGGCCTCATACATGATCGAACGGGGACGCAACCTGGGCGGAGAGACCCGCGTCGCGCAGTTGGCGGCCGCCGAAGCGCTGATCGCTGGCAGTTCAGGCGGCAACCCAATACTGGATAGCGCACGGATGGCCCTGGCGGCCTGCAAGGCCGATGTGGCCGGAGTTCGACGTCTCGCCAACGAACTGGCGACAGCCCATCCCAACAATCCGGATGTCCTGTCCGATGCCGGATCGAAACTCGGCATGGCTGCCGGCGACTGGGCGCAAGCCGCCGTACTGGAAGCCCGGGCGATGGCGCTCAATCCCCTGCCGGACCCGTGGTATCCGCTGGCGAGCCTGACGCATCACCTGATCAAGGGCGAGCCGCGCCAGGCGCTGGGCCTGCTCGAACAGACGCCGCAGCGCGCGTTCGTGATCGGCCAGATCGCACGGCTGAGCATCGGCGCGGCCCTTCAGGATGGGCTGCTGCTGGCTGATGCGCGCAAGCGCCTTGGCGACCTTGGCCTGCCCGGACGCGACGACCTGCTGACTGTTGTCGAGCGCCAGTGCTGGAGCGACGAGACCAAGGCCATCTATCGCAAAGGGATTCTGGCAGCCATCCCGCAATAGAAAACGGCGGCGAGCCTGAGGCATCGCCGCCGTATCCTGTGATGAAATGCCCGTGCCGGACGGCGTCAGTCGGCCTTTTTCTTGGCCTTTGCCTTGGCTGGCTTGGCGGCAGCGGCTTCGCCTTCGGCAGCCGGCGCATCTTCGTCGGCGAACAGCACGTCGCGGCTGACCTTGCTGTCCTCGACGGCCATCTGGCCGAGAAGGTGGTCGACCACCTTCTCCTCGAAGATCGGGGCGCGCAGTTCGGCCAGCGCCTGCGGGTTCTTGCGGTAGAACTCCCAGACCTGCTTTTCCTGGCCCGGATACTGCCGTGCACGCTCGATCAGGGCCTGCGTGACCTCGTCGTCGGAGATCTGGATCTTGGCGCTGTCGCCGATTTCGGCCAGCACGAGGCCCAGACGCACGCGGCGCTCGGCGATCTTCTGGTAATCGGCGCGGGCGGCCTCTTCAGTGGTGCCTTCATCGGCAAAGGTCTTGGCGGCCTGCTTCATGTCGGCCTCGACCTGCCCCCAGACGTTGGTGAACTCCTGCTCGACCAGTGTCGGCGGCAATTCGAACGTGTAGCGCGTGTCGAGCGCGTCCAGCAGCGTCTTCTTAAGCTTGCGGCGGGACTGGGCATCCATCTCGCGCTGGAGCTGTGCGCGGACCGCGCTCTTCAGCGCATCGAGGCTCTCAAGCCCGAACGCCTTGGCGAGATCCTCGTCGATCTTGACGGGCTCCGGTGCCTGAACCGAACTGACCTTGACCTCGAACGAGGCGGCCTTGCCGGCCAGGTTCGGGGCCTGATAGCCTTCGGGGAAGCTGACATTGACGGTGCGCGTCTCGCCAGCCTTGGCACCGAGCATCTGGTCCTCGAAGCCGGGGATGAACGAGTTGGAGCCGAGCACGAGGTCGATGTCCTGGCCGGTGCCGCCATCGAATTTGACGCCGTCGATCGAGCCGACGAAATCGATCACCAGCTTGTCGCCGGCCTCAGCCTTGGCCTTGTCGCCCTTGGGGGCAAAGGAGCGGTTCTGGCTGGCCATGCGCTCGAGCGCGCCGTCCACGTCAGCATCCGGCACATCGGCCACAAGACGGGTCAGCGCCACGCCGGAATGATCGACGACTTCGATCTTCGGCAGCACTTCGACGGCGACCGTGAAGGCCAGATCGCCCTTGGCATCAAGGGCGGCCTCGATCTCGTCCTTGTCTTCCGGGAACTTGACCTTCGGCTCCATGGCAAAGCGCAGGGCGTTGTCCGTGGAAATCTTCGTATTGGCTTCGTTGACGGCGTTCTGCAGCACGTCGTTCATGACCGAGCGGCCATACATCTTGCGCAGGTAGCCGGGCGGCACCTTGCCGGGACGGAAGCCGTTGATCTTGACCTTGTCCTTGAGGCCTTCGAGGCCATCGACGAGACGGGTTTCCAGATCGGCGGCGGTCAGCACCACCTTGAACTCGCGCTTGAGGCCCGTTGAGAGGGTTTCTGTCACCTGCATCGTGCTGGTCCGTTCTTTTCGAAAACTGTCTGTCCAAAAACTGCCGAAGCCGAGGCCGATGATGTGTTGGCAAACTGGCACGGCTGGCTGGTGCGGGCGGAGGGACTCGAACCCCCACACCTTGCGGCGGTGGAACCTAAATCCACTGCGTCTACCAATTCCGCCACGCCCGCGAAGCCAAACCGTACCGTTGAGCCATCAGCCGACGACGGATTTGGCGTCCCTATAGCAGAGGTTCAGCCAAGTGCAGCAAAAAAATGCGCAAGGGTCTGCGGCGGGGCCGGCTTTCAGGGCTTTATGCTCGGGCGGTCATCCGGATGCAGCGTCTTGCCCAGGATATGTCGTGACTGACCGACAACGTGGCGCGTCGAGCCGACGATCAGCGGGTCCGCGCCGAAGACCACGCTCGTATCCTTGTTGGGATAATCCAGCGAGGACAGGAAATGCTGGAGGCAGTTCAGTCGGGCGCGCTTCTTGTCGTCCGACTTGACGATGACCCAGGGCGCGTCGGCAGTGTCGGTGTAGAAGAACATCGCTTCCTTCGCCTCGGTGTAATCATCCCACTTGTTGAGCGAAGCGATGTCGATCGGAGAGAGCTTCCACTGCTTGAGCGGATCGATCTCGCGGGACTTGAAGCGCCGGACCTGCTCCTCGCGCGTCACGGAGAACCAGTACTTGTAGAGCCGGATGCCGGTGCGGGTGAACATCTGTTCCAGCAGCGGGGCCTGCCGCATGAATTCGAGATAGTCTCCCGGCGAGCAGAACGACATGACGCGCTCGACGCCGGCGCGGTTGTACCAGGAGCGATCGAAGAACACGATTTCGCCTGCGGCCGGCAGGTGCTCGACATAGCGCTGGAAATACCATTGCGTGCGCTCGCGGTCGGTGGGCTTTTCGAGCGCGACCACACGTGCGCCGCGCGGGTTCATGTGCTCCATGAAGCGCTTGATGGTGCCACCCTTGCCGGCGGCATCGCGCCCTTCGAACAGGATCACGACACGCTCGCCGGCTTCCTTGATCCAGTTCTGTGCCTTCAGCAACTCGACCTGGAGCGCCGCCATCTGGCGGACATAGGCACCTTCGGTCAGCCGGTCGGCATAAGGATAGGCCCCGCTCTCGAAGGCGCGGCGGATCGTGTCCGGATCAGCCTCGGCGCGGCGCAAGGCAGCCCGGCGCTCCGCCTTGGTGGATCGGCGGGTGACAGCGCCTTCCGGCGCGGGATCGGCAAGCGATGCAGCGGCGCGGCCGATCGGGCCAGCGCTGTCCACGGGCAGTTCCCGCTCGGGGATGCTCTCGGCTGATCTGTCCATGGCCGGCGCCTTCTGTCGAGATCGTCGTCGTGACGATCCAGTGACAGACTAGGCTCGCTGTCGCCGGCAAGGCTTGACCTGCGTCAAGCGCGGAGCGCCGGGCCTCAGCGACCGGCGCTGCGTGTCATGCGGGTGATGCCCTTGCGGGCGGCGAACATGCGGCCATAGACATCGCCGGCGAGATCGGGGCGATAGCATGCTTGGCCGAGCAGTGGCGCCCACTCGTATTCGAGCGTGTCGATCAGATCGAAATCGGCCTTCAGCCGCGCCTCGCATTGCAGGCGATTCTTGCGGTTCTGGTATTCGAGCAGCACCAGCGAGGTCTTTGACAGATCGATGTGGTCGAGCACATCGCCCTCCCCGCCCTCGATGTCGATCTTGACGATGTCCGGCGAGGCGATACTGGCCGGATCGACGACCGCCACCTCATAGCTCTGGACCTGCGCGCCGGCCACGAACGTGTCGCCGGCATAGGCTGCCAGACCCGATTCGCCATCGCCGGCGAAGCGGCTCATGAACGTTGCAGTCTTCTGGCCACCGGGAAACAGGGCGGCATTGACCGGGTTGATGTCGCGGCGCTGATGTGTGTTGCGCTTGAGGAACTCGAACGTGCCGGGGTGCGGCTCGTAGGAGGTCACGACGCTGCCCGGCCAGCGCGCGGTGGCCCACAACGCGAAAGAACCGACATTGGCCCCGATGTCGAGGATGTCGAGGCCGATGCCATCGAAGCCTGCCTCATACTCGCCTTCGAGCACATCCTTGATGGCCCAGTGCATGGCTTCGGGCACCTCAAGGCTCATCGAGATGCGTGCAATATAATTGTTCACGGAAACTGGCCCCTTGCCATGGATTGATCGAACGCTGGTCATGCCCCGCGCGAGATGTAACGCGTTCGTGATCGCTGTGCAAAAGCCGAATGAACCAAGGACAACTCGGCCACAGGCCAGAGGACGACCCCGCCCAGAACGAGCCGACCGGCAAGGCGGCACTTGAGCGGCAGGCAAATCCCGTGCGAAGGAGCGCGATGACCCGTTCACCCTATCGCACCGACCTTTCGCGCCGCGCGGCTCTGGCCGGCCTGATCGCCGCCGCATCCGGTCCTGCCCTCGCCCAGCAGCGTCCGCCGCAGGCCGGGACTGCGCCAGCCAGCCCAGGCAAACCGATCACGCCCGCCGGCGAGCCGCGCGAAGTGCGGCACACTCTCACCCTCGCCCCCGCCAAGGCGCGGTTGAGGCCCACACCGCCGGTGGATTTCGATATCTGGGGCACCGATGGCGTGGCGCCGGCGAGGCCGCTGAGGATCAGGCTCGGTGACACGGCGCTGGTGAGCGTCAACAACCGCACCGACCAGCCTGTTGCCCTGCACTGGCATGGCGTGCGTGGCCAGTCCGCCGGTGGCGACAATGCCCTGTGGCCGGCTCCAATCGCACCCGGCAGCACCGCCACCTACCGGCTGACACCGCCCGATGCCGGCACCTTCTTCTGGCGTCCGCTGGTTCAGGGCCAGTCAGGCCCCTTGCAAGATCGCGGGCTGACCGGGGCGCTGGTTGTCGAGGAGGCCAGCCCGCCGCCGGTCGATCTCGACGTCGTGGTGATTGTCGACGACTGGCTGCTGACCGACGACAATAAAGTGGCGCCCTTCGAGCGTGGGCCGGGCCATGCTGCCGCTGGCAGGCTGGGGAGCTGGGTCACTGTCAATGGCCGCTCGGCACCAGAGCGAATCGCGGTGGCCCAGGGCGCGCGGGTGCGGCTGCGCCTGATCAGCGCCTGCAACGCGCGGCTAATGCGGCTGCGCTTCGACGGCATGCGGCCTTACGTGATCGCGGTCGACGGGCAGCCGACAGACAGTTTCGAGCCGCTGCGCGCAGCCCTCCCCTTCGCGCCGGGCACCCGCTACGACCTGTTGATCGACGTGCCGGCCGAGACCGGCGCGGTCGGCTCTGTGGTGGCGCAACTGGGTGGCGGCCTGCCATTGGTGATGCTGACCACGACCGACAGAAGCGTGACGCGCCCGCCCCTGCCGACCATCGGGCCCATCGGCGAGAACAGGCTGCTGCCCGCCGCCGTACGGCTGCAGGACGCGCACCGGGCCGAAATGGTGATCGAAGGCGGCGCGCGCGCCACGGCAGATGGCAAACTCGACCTGGCCGGCGTCAACCTTGATGCACCCTGGCAGATCAACGGCGCGCCCGGAGGAACATCGGCCAAACCGCTGTTCAGCGTGCCGCGCGGCAAGCCCGTGGTGCTGGCGGTGACCAACCGCACGATCTGGACGCAGGTGCTGCACCTGCATGGCCACAGCGCCCGCCTGCTGCATCCGCTCGACGATGGCTGGGAGCCCTACTGGACCGACACCGCGCAGATTCCGGAAGGAAAGACCCTGCGCTTCGCCTTCCGGGCCGAATTCCCCGGCAAATGGCTGGTCAGCTCTGCCGTGACGGAAAGGCTCGACGCCGGGCTGTGGAGCTGGTTCGAGGTGACCGGCTGAGGGCGGGGACTCACCGCCCCTTCAGCACCCGCATGAACAGCGCAATCCCGATCCCGAAGGCGGCACCGATCAGCATGCCGCGCCACATGTTCTGCGGGTTGAAGCCGAACAGGATGTTGCCGCCCTTGATCAGCGGCACCAGCAGGCCGTTGCCGAGCAGCCAGGGGCCAAGCAGGCCGAAGACTGCCCCGCGGCCAAGATCGTTGCCGATCGGAATGCGGCCGCCAATCGCTGCGTAGACAACGCCCCACAGGCCGCCCCAGAACATGCTGTTGGCAATGGCAGGCACGCCGAGCGGGCCGACCGATCGCATCGACCACGGGAAATTGGGCACAAACCCGAGCAGATGCAGGGCCAGGATCATCACCTGATGAAACACCAGCACGGCGAGCGCGCCGGCCACGAACCCGATGATCAATCGCCTTGCCATATGGTCTGTCCTTGCCTGTCGTGATGCGGCCGGAAGGGCCCGGACCGGAATGGGCACGCATCGGCGCCGACAGCCTCCATCGGCTGCAGCCCCTGCGAATGGCCTGTTTCGCAGACTTGCACGTGCGGTTCTCATCACAAAGAGGTTTGCGACAGGAAAGTCGCCTGGGGTCTTGGGCTGCCGTTTGCGCCCCGCGCGAACAGACCCTTAAGGCTTCTGCCTACTTTTGAGGCACTATGCCTACGATTTGATCAGGACAAGCAAAGCCTTTATGCAGCCTTCTTGACGCTTCGTCTGGCTTGCCCTCATCCAAATGGTATGAGAAGCCTGCTCGCCATGGCCGTCTGGCAGGAGCTGTGAAGCATGAAGAAGATTGAAGCGATCATCAAACCGTTCAAGCTGGACGAGGTGAAGGAAGCGCTGCAGGAAATCGGCCTGCAGGGCATCACTGTCATCGAAGCCAAGGGCTTCGGCCGGCAGAAGGGCCACACCGAGCTCTATCGCGGGGCCGAGTATGTCGTCGACTTCCTGCCCAAGGTGAAGATCGAGATCGTGCTGAACGACGACCTGCTCGACAAGGCCATCGAAGCAATCAAATCCGCCGCCCAGACGGGCCGGATCGGAGATGGCAAGATATTTGTATCTACGGTTGAGGAAGCAATCCGCATCCGCACCGGCGAGACGGGGGCGGACGCGATCTGATCCAGCCTTTGCAGGCTGACTGTTGATTGGCAGACCCGAACCCACCACCACGAGGCCGACCCCGGTCTCATTCCCGAAACTGAAGATGTTGAGGAAACACCGATGAAGACCGCCAAGGACGTCCTCAAGGCGATCAAGGACAACGACGTCAAGTATGTCGATTTTCGTTTCACTGATCCGCGCGGCAAGTGGCAGCACGTCACCTTCGACGTGGGCATGATCGACGAGGACATCTTCGCCGAAGGCACCATGTTCGACGGCTCGTCGATCGCCGGCTGGAAGGCCATCAACGAGTCCGACATGATCCTCATGCCCGACCCGTCGACCGCCACCATGGACCCGTTCTTCTCGGCCTCCACCATGTCGATCGTTTGCGACATCCTGGAGCCTTCGACCGGCGAACCCTATGGGCGTGACCCGCGCGGCATGGCCAAGAAGGCCGAGGCCTATCTCAAGTCGACCGGTATCGGCGACACGATCTTCATCGGGCCGGAAGCTGAATTCTTCATCTTCGACGACGTGAAGTTCGCGGCCGACCCCTACAACACCGGTTTCAAGCTCGACAACGTCGAACTGCCGACCAACGGCATGACCGACTATGAGGGCGGCAACATGGGCCACCGGGTCCAGACCAAGGGCGGCTACTTCCCCGTTCCGCCGCAGGACACCTGCCAGGACATGCGCGGCGAAATGCTGGCGGCCATGGCCTCGATGGGCGTCAAGGTCGAAAAGCATCACCACGAGGTGGCCTCGGCCCAGCACGAACTTGGCATGAAGTTCGACACGCTGGTCAAGATGGGCGACCAGATGCAGATCTACAAGTATGCCATCCACAACGTCGCCCAGAGCTACGGCAAGACCGCAACCTTCATGCCGAAGCCGGTCTATGGCGACAACGGCTCGGGCATGCACGTGCACCAGTCGATCTGGAAGGGCGGCAAGCCAATCATGGCCGGCAACAAGTATGCCGACCTGAGCCAGGAGTGCCTGTGGTACATCGGCGGCATCATCAAGCATGCCAAGGCGCTCAACGCCTTCACCAACCCGTCGACCAACTCCTACAAGCGTCTGGTTCCCGGCTATGAAGCCCCGGTGCTGCTGGCTTACTCAGCCCGCAACCGTTCGGCCTCATGCCGTATTCCATGGACCCAGTCGCCGAAGGCCAAGCGCGTGGAAGTCCGCTTCCCCGATCCGATGGCGAACCCCTACCTCGCCTTCGCCGCCATGCTGATGGCCGGCCTCGACGGCATCCAGAACAAGATCGATCCGGGCCCTGCCATGGACAAGGATCTGTATGATCTGCCGCCAAAGGAACTGAAGAAGATCCCGACCGTGTGCGGCTCGCTCGACGAAGCGCTGGCCTCGCTCGACAAGGATCGCGGCTTCCTCAAGGCCGGCGGCGTGTTCAACGACGACTTCATCGATTCCTACATCGAGCTGAAGAAGGGCGAAGCGGACCGTTTCCGCATGACCCCGCACCCGCTCGAGTTCGTGATGTACTACTCGCTCTGAGACCATCCGGTCGAGCATCGGCACAAGATCAAGGGCGCAGGTTTCCTGCGCCCTTTTTCGTTGCTGTGCCCCGTTTCTTGGCCGGCCTGGTTCTGATCGTGAGCCGCAGTGTTTGCCGGAAGGCTGGCTGCCCTGTCAGATTTTCCACCAAAGTCGTGTGGTTTGGCACGGCGCTTGCTAGGAACTTTGCGTTGGCTTCGGCCTCACGCGTTTCCTCCCGACCGTGGATACGGTCTACCTCAAGCCGGGGCAGCCATGCCCCGGCTTTTTTGTGCAAGGCTGCTGTTGGGCGGGGCGTGGAGAACGGCGGCGTGCCGGCTCACATCATCGCGTAGGTCAGGCCACCTGCGACCAGCATGATCCCGGTGGCCCAGGCCAGCCAGTGCGAGCCCTGCGACATCTGCTCGGGCAAGGCGTCGACATCTTCGAACCCGAAGGCCTGACCGGCCATTTCGGCGTCGCGCGACAGGCGCAGATGATCGAACGGATTGTCACGCAGAGCCACGATGTCATCCTCCTGCAAGTCCGGAGCCGGCTTCACCGCCTGATGCGAAGCAGCCCGCTGATCCGAACGCGATGAAACTGGCACTTTGCGGTTAAGAAACGGCGAAGTCCGGGAACTGTTGTGGCAAGCAGCCTTGGCACCCCGCCTTTACAGCCAAATCTGACAATCCATAGGGATGCCGTCCGGGCGATGACGTGGCGTGCCCGGATGTCGCATCACGGCGTTGCGGGCCCGGACGTCATGGTCTTGTCATCGCGCGACTCGACACTGTCATTCGAGACTGGTCTTCTCATGATCGGCCAGCGCCGGCGCAGAGGCAGGCCAACACGCAAGGAAGGGTTTCGCCATGACAACGCCCCACAACAAGTCCCAGGCAGCCGAGGAATCCGAAAACGCCGGCAGCAATGCCTCTTCGAACTCCACCCTTGGCGAGGTGATCGCCGCACGCTTCCACCGACGCGATCTGCTGAAGGGCACGCTGGCTGTCACCGCCATGGCAGCGACCGTTTCGCCGCTGGCGCTGACAGCCGCTGGCAAGGCCAACGCGCAAGGGGCCAACACCACACCGTCGTTCAACTTCCGGGAGGTCGCCGCAGGCTCCGATGAACGGCACCATGTTGCCGAAGGATATGATGCCGACGTGCTCATCAGTTGGGGAGACAAGGTGCTTCCCGGTGCACCGGCCTTCGATCCAAAGACGCAGACACCGGCAAAGCAGGCCGGGCAATTCGGCTACAACAACGACTATCTCGGCTATATCCCGATCGATGGATCGCGGCGCGGCCTGCTGGTGGTCAACCACGAGTACACCAACGAGGAACTGATGTTCCCGTCCCTGTCGGGCCGGCAGGACCTTCGCACTGTGCGCTTCAAGGAGATGACCAGGGATCTGGTCGACATCGAGATGATGGCCCATGGCGGCTCCGTGCTGGAAGTGGCGCGGGGAACCAACGGCAAATGGTCGGTTGTCGACGGCTCGCGCTTCGCCCGCCGCATCACGGCCGAGACCCCGATGGAGATCACCGGACCGGCGGCCGGGCATGAGCGCATGAAGACCAGTTACGATCCGGCCGGGCGGATGGTGCGCGGCATGCTCAACAACTGTGCAGGTGCAACCACGCCATGGGGCACATGGCTGACCTGCGAGGAGAATTTCAACGGCTATTTCTGGGGCACATCCGAAGGCCACCGCGAGGCAGGCAACCTGCGCCGCTACGGCGCGCCGGGCAACTGGTACAACTGGGGACAGCACCACGAGCGCTTCGATGTCGCCAAGGAGCCCAATGAAGTCAACCGCTTCGGCTGGGTGGTGGAAATCGATCCGATGGACCCGGCCTCGGTGCCGAAGAAGCGCACAGCGCTGGGCCGCTTCAAACATGAGGGAGCCGCCAACATCATCAACGGCGATGGCCGCTTCGTGGTCTATCAGGGTGACGATGAGCGCTTCGACTATGTCTACAAGTTTGTCACAGAAGCCTCCGTGGACCGCGCCAACCCCGCCAACAACCGCGACATCCTTGATCGCGGCACGCTGCATGTGGCCCGTTACAACGCCGACGGCACGGGCGTATGGCTGCCGCTTGTGTTCGGACAGGGGCCATTGACGGCGGCGAACGGTTTTTCCAGCCAGGCCGATGTGCTGATCGAAACGCGCCGCGCTGCTGATCTGCTCGGCGCAACCAAGATGGATCGCCCGGAAGATGTCGAGGCCAACCCGAAGACCGGCAAGGTCTACGTGATGCTGACCAACAACTCCCGCCGCACCGCCGCACAGGTCGATGCCGCCAACCCGCGCGCCGAGAACCGCTTCGGCCATATCGTCGAAATGACACCGAACGGGGGCGACCACGCCGCCAGCGGGTTCACATGGGAGGTCATGCTCCGGTGCGGCGATCCGGCGATCGCGGCTGTCGGCGCGACCTTCCACCCGTCCACTAGCAAGGATGGCTGGTTCGGCATGCCGGACAACTGCGCCTTCGATGCCGACGGCCGCCTGTGGATCGCCACGGACGGCAATGCCCCGTCGAAGACCGGTCGTGCCGACGGGGTCTGGGCGCTCGAAACTGAAGGGCCGGCGCGCGGCACCTCAAAGCTGTTCTTCCGCTGCCCGAACGGTGCGGAATTGTGCGGCCCCGAGATGACGCCCGACATGGAAACCTTCTTCGTGGCCATCCAGCATCCCGGCGAGGCGGACGACGACGATCCGAATGCGCAGCCGGTCACCTTCAACACACCATCGACCCGCTGGCCGGATTTCAAGGACGGAGTTCCGCCACGGCCTTCGATTGTCGCGATCACACGGCGGGGTGGCGGAAAGATCGCGGTCTAGCGAGGACAGGCTTCCGATGATGACAGCTGTCATCATCATGCCATCTTTGACTGGTTAAAGATTTGGCAACGAATTCGGGACAAGCTTCCCGGATAGAGCAGAGTGGTCGCGCGGATGTACCGCGATCCCTGCCTTAGGACGGGTGGCCTCCAAGCCGCCCGTTTCGTTTTTCAGGGCCTGTTCAATCCGTTTTGGTGGTGAGCGCAAGCTCAGCCACGCGCCAGAGCGCGCCATGCAGCCACCAGCGAACGGGCCCTTTCGCGCACCTCGGTCGCTGACAGCCCCGGCGTATAGAGCATCGAGCCGATGCCGAAGCCGCTCGCCCCTGCCGCGAGATAGGCCGGCATCGTCGCCGGGCTGATGCCGCCGACCGGCACCATCAGCGTGCTGGCGGGGAACACAGCGCGCATGGCCTTGAGGACAGGCGGTGTCACCAGTTCACCCGGGAACAGCTTGAGCATGTCCGCGCCGGCCTGCAGGGCAGCGAACCCTTCGCTTGGTGTCGCGATGCCCGGGGCGGAGATCAGACCCCGCCCCTTCGTGGCTGCAATCACAGCGGGGTCGGCGTTGGGCGAGACGATCAACCGGCCACCAGCTTCCGCGACCGCCTCCATCTCAGCCACTGTCAGCACGGTGCCCGCGCCGATCAAGGCCCGACTGCCGTGACGAGCCGCGAGCGCGGCAATTGAGGCGAGTGGCGCCGGAGAGTTCAGCGGCACCTCGATCAGGCGAAAGCCTTCCTCGACCAGTGCATCGCCGATGGCCGGAATTTCGTCAGGCGTGACGCCGCGCAGGATTGCAATCAGCGGCAGGCTGGCAAAGGCCTCGTCGAAACCGGTCATGATATCCCCGCAGCTGACAGAATGGCGGCCTGGCCGGCAACGACGCTGTCCTCTGGGGCGGGTGTCAGCGTTCGTCCAAGCAGCCGCGCCGCCTCCATGTATCGCAGCACCAACTCGCCGCTGCCAACGACGATGCCGCGGCCCTGTTCCGGCAAGGCAGCACAGAGTTCGGCGCCGATCAACACGCCCGACAGGTAATCCGCCAGTTCGCTGGCCGGCAGGCGCTCGAACAGCCCCAGCGTGCGTGCGCCGAAAACCGCGTTGAGCAGCGCGCCGGCGCTGGTCAGCCCGCGCGCGGCCAGCACACCTCTGGCAAAGCCCTCGCCCGGCGCGGCAGCCACGCCCCCTGCATCGTCCGGCATCAGGCGGCCAAGGATGGTGTGGCCCTTCAGGGCTGCAAACACCTCACCTGTCATGAAGCTGGCGAAGCGGATGATGCGCGCGGCCTCGACAACGATGCACTTGGAATGGGTGCCGGGCATGATGAAGATGCCATCGCTGAGGCCCATCAGCGCGAGCGCGCCGAACACCTGGGTTTCCTCGCCGCGCATCACATCGGGGATGCCGCCTTGAGGGTCCTGCATCACGCCAGGCACGAGACTGATCGGCCCCAGCCCGGGCTCCTGCCAGGTCACAAGCCGTGCGGCGAGATCACCCAGGCTGGCCGGTGCGGAAACATACGGCGCCTCGACCCAACCCTGCCGGCTGCCGATCATGCCCGACATCACGATGGGCGGCTGAAAGGCCTGCGAGGGCAAGTCAGCAAGAAGGCCAGCCAGCACCGCCGCATGCTCGCCGGGTGCGACGGTCAGGATGCCGCGCGGAGCGCTGGTCCGGGCCACGATCCGGCCGCCCCTGAGGGCATGGGCACGGAACGACGATGTTCCCCAGTCAACACAGATCAGATCGCCGTTCATCATTCGCGGCCAGCCCCTCGCCCGATGCCCAAGACGCCATGGTCTGCTCGCCAACGCAAGACCAACACGAACAGGCCCCCATGTTCCTGTTTCATTTCCGCATTGCCGGCGTGGCATGGCATACAGGGCGGTGAACGAATCGAGTGAACATCATGTCTGACAGCGATCTCTTTGGCCTGACGGGCGGAGCCGCATCGACTGCGGCAACGCCCCCTGCAAACCCTGCCGCAACGGCAGCGGCCAAGCCACCCGCGCCCAAGGTAGCAGCACGCGCGCAGCCCGGACCGGGCCAGGGCACGCCCGGCGAGGCAGGCTACAGCGCGTCCGACATCGAGGTGCTCGAAGGGCTGGAGCCGGTGCGGCGCCGGCCAGGTATGTATATCGGCGGCACCGACGAGAAGGCCCTGCACCATCTCTTCGCCGAGGTCATCGACAACTCGATGGACGAAGCGGTGGCCGGCCATGCCACCTTCATCGAGGTGGAGCTCGAAGCCAGCGGGCACCTGTCGATCACCGACAATGGCCGCGGCATCCCTGTCGATCCGCACCCCAAGTTCCCCGGCAAGTCGGCGCTGGAAGTGATCATGACCACGCTGCATGCGGGCGGGAAATTCGATTCCAAGGTTTACGAGACATCCGGCGGCCTTCATGGCGTCGGCATCTCTGTCGTCAATGCCCTGTCCGACCTGCTCGAAGTCGAGGTGGCAAGGGCGCAGGTCCTGTATCGCCAGACCTTCTCGCGCGGCCTGCCCACGAGCGGGCTCGACACGGTGGGGCGGGTGCAAAACCGGCGCGGCACGAAGGTCAGGTTTCACCCCGACGCGCAGATCTTCGGGGCCGGCGCGAAGTTCGATCCGGCGCGGCTGTTCCGCATGGCCCGCTCGAAAGCCTACCTGTTCGGCGGGGTCGAGATTCGCTGGAAGTGCGACCCGGTGCTGCTCGAAGGCCGCGATATCGCGGCGGAAGCGGTGTTCAAATTCCCCGGCGGCCTCAAGGATTATCTCGCCCGAGACATCGAGGGCAAGGATCTGGTCGTCGACAGCATCTTCTCCGGCAAGATCCAGAAGCCCGGTGGCCATGGCTCGCTGGAGTGGGCGATTGCCTGGCTGGCCACGGGCGAAGATGGATTTTCATCAAGCTACTGCAACACCATTCCCACCGGCGAAGGCGGCACCCATGAGCAGGGCCTCAGGGTGGCGCTGCTGCGCGGCCTGCGCGACCATGCGGAACGGATTGGCCAGTCCAAGCGCATCGCCAATGTCACGAGTGATGACGTGATGGCGACCTGCGCCGCCATGCTGTCCGTGTTCATCCGCGAGCCTGAATTCCAGGGCCAGACCAAGGACAAGCTGGCAACGCTGGAAGCGGCCCGCATTGTCGAGAGCGCGGTGCGCGACGGCTTCGACCACTGGCTGGCCGCCTCCCCTGCGCAAGCCACGCGCCTGCTCGACTGGACGGTGGACCGCGCCGACGAGCGCCTGCGCCGCCGGCTCGAAAAGGAGGTTTCGCGCAAGACCGCAACACGCAAGCTCAGGTTGCCCGGCAAGCTGGCCGACTGCTCGAATGCGGGCGCGGCGGGTTCAGAGCTGTTCATCGTCGAAGGTGACAGCGCCGGAGGCAGCGCCAAACAGGCCCGCAACCGGGCCACGCAGGCCGTGCTGCCGCTGCGCGGCAAGATCCTCAACGTCGCCAACGCCACGCGCGACAAACTCAACGCCAATCAGCAATTGCAGGATCTGGCACTGGCGCTGGGCTGCGGGCTGGGTTCGCAATACCGCGACGATGACCTGCGCTACGAGAAGGTCATCATCATGACCGACGCGGACGTGGACGGCGCGCACATCGCTTCGCTGCTGGTGACGTTCTTCTGGCGGCAAATGCCCAAGCTGGTCGACAAGGGGCACCTTTATCTCGCCATCCCGCCACTCTACCGGCTCAGCCTGGGCGGGAAGTCTGCCTATGCGCGCGATGATGCCCACAAGGACGAGCTGATCGCCACCCTGTTCAAGGGCAAGAAGCCCGAGATCGGCCGCTTCAAGGGCCTTGGCGAGATGATGCCGGCGCAGCTCAAGGAAACCACCATGGACCCGAAGGCCCGCATCCTTCTCAAGGTCGTGGTCGAGCACGATGCGCGCGACGAGACTGCCGACACGGTGGAGCGCCTGATGGGCAACAAGCCCGAGGCGCGCTTTCTGTTTATCCAGGAACGCGCCGCTTTTGCTGGCGATCTGGTCGACATCTGACAGGCCGGCGCGCTGGTTCGCCGATCGCGCTCACCAAGCCTTAACCCTGCCGCGGCATGATGATGAAGAATGCATCGAGCCGGGAGCCTTGCCATGCGTGGCATTTTGCAGAACTTGCGGAGCTTCCTCCGGGACCAAAGCGGAGCTTTCAGCACCGACATCGCCAAGGCTGCCATCGCCATCACGTTCCTGTCGGTGATCGCAGCCAATGTGATGAGCAACCGGATCGCGCCAGCCGAAAAGAGCGCAATGGCAACGATTTCCGGCGAGGCAGCCAAGGGGCGGCTGATCGACAGCAATGCCACCGGTTCGATCGTGCGGAGCACGAGCGTGCCGCGCACCGAGCCTGTGATCCTGCCAGGTCAGGCCCGCCCGCCGCGCTGACAGGCTCTTTTCTCCAGCCCCTCAGGCCGAAAGCCAGCGCTCCAGCGCCTCCGTCACCGTGTCCGGAGATTCCAGCGTGGCCAGATGGCCACAGCCCGGGATCGTGACCAGCGTGGCCGCCGGAATGGCAGCGGCGATCTCCTCGGCCTCGCGCACCGGGGTCAGGATGTCCTCGGCTCCAACCAGCACCAGCGTCGGCACAGCGACGCCCCCAAGCTCCGGACGGTAATCGGGACGCCCCATGATGGCGCGCTGCTGGCGCACGAACGCCTCCGGACCCGTCTCGCTGGCCATGCGGCGCACGATGTCGCGCAAGGCACAGTCCTCGCGGCGAGCCGGCGCGACGAGCCGGAGCCACATCATCGCCATGACGCGCTCGAACTGGCCCTGCTCGGCAAGCGCGATCATCTCCGTCCTCAGCGCATTGGTCTCCGGCGTCGCGGGCTTGGCCGAGGTATCGAGCAGGGCCAGCCGGCTGACACGCTCAGGCGCCCGGCGCATGACCTCGAAGGCGATATAGCCACCCATGGACAGCCCGCACAGCGCAAAGCGCGGCGGCGCTGCTGCAAGCAGGCGCTCGACGATGCCAGCGAGGCTGTCATCGAGCCTGTGCTCGGCGACTGTCACAGACCGGTCCACCCCGAGGCGGGCCCATTGCGGAGCATAAAGCTCCGCCGTGCAGGTCAGGCCGGGGATCAGGACAAGGGGTTCGGACATGGTCATTTTCCCGTGAAAATCATGAACTTCGTTGACATTTATGGGCCTTTGCCGCAAGTCAGATACAGTCCGTCGGCGCGCATGAACCTGAGCCGCGCCATCGGTCGCCTCGTCCGGAAGAGTGGGAACCGGTTTTCCGAGAGACGGGGCGACAAACAGTGATCTGCGGCACGAGCACCTGTTCGCCCCGCTCATTGCGAAGCGCGCCATGTCCGCCAACATCCCGAGCCATATCACATGTCATTTTCCGAACTGGGCCTGAGCGACAAGGTCCTCGCGGCCGTCACCTCGGCCGGCTACACCACCCCTACCCCGATCCAGGCGCAAGCCATCCCGCATGTGATGCAGCGCAAGGACGTGCTGGGCATCGCCCAGACCGGCACCGGCAAGACGGCGGCCTTCACCCTGCCGATGATCACGCTGCTTGAGCAGGGCCGCGCCCGTGCCCGGATGCCGCGCACGCTGATCCTTGAGCCGACCCGCGAGCTCGCCGCACAGGTCGAGGAAAACTTCATCAAGTATGGCGTCAATCACAAACTCAATGTGGCGCTGCTGATCGGCGGCATGTCCTTCGGTGACCAGGACGTCAAGATCACGCGCGGCGTCGATGTGCTGATCGCGACGCCCGGCCGCCTCCTGGACCACTACGAGCGCGGCAAGCTGCTGCTGACCGGCATCGAGATCCTGGTGATTGACGAAGCCGACCGCATGCTCGACATGGGCTTCATCCCCGACATCGAGCGCATCACCAAGCTGGTGCCCTTCACCCGCCAGACGCTGTTCTTCACCGCGACGATGCCGGCGGAAATCACCCGCATCACCGAACAGTTCCTGCACAATCCCGTCCGCATCGAGGCTTCGCGCCCGGCAACAGCCGCGACCACCATCACGCAGCGGCTGGTGGCGTCTCACGGCAAGGATTTCGAGAAGCGCGAGACCCTGCGCCGGCTGATCACGGACGCGGTGGACTTCAACACCGCCATCGTCTTCGCCAACCGCAAGACCGAGGTTGCCAACCTGCACCGCTCGCTGCTCAGGCACAACTTCAAGGCCGTGGCGCTGCACGGTGATCTGGACCAGCGCTCGCGCATGGCCGCGCTCGATGCCTTCAAGACGGGCGATGCCAACATCCTCGTCGCCTCGGACGTGGCGGCACGCGGGCTCGACATCCCTGATGTCAGCCATGTCTTCAACTATGATGTGCCGTTCCATGCCGACGATTACGTGCATCGCATCGGTCGCACCGGCCGGGCCGGGAGGCTTGGCGCGGCGTTCTCGATCGTGACCCGCCATGACGAGAAGTCGATCAGCGCCATCGAGAAGCTGATCGGCCAGACGATTGCCTGGGCTGGTCCGACACTGGGCGAACTGGGGCCATCCACCGCCAGCGAGGATGATCGCGGCAGCGGGCGCGGCGCGGGCCGCGGCTCCGACCGCGGCGGCTCACGCAGCGCAGGACGCGGCGGACGGGACCGGGCGCCGGGCCGCGACCGTGCGCCCCGCGAGCGCAGCGAGGGCCATGCCACGAGCAGCGCTGATCAGGTGCAGGCTGAAAGAACCATCAGCGAAGCCGGGGCCGAACGGCCAGCCCGCAGGCGGCGCGCCGAGGTGGAGACCCCGGCAGCAAGCAGGCCAGAAGCTGCGCCGCGTCCGTCAGCGCCACGCCGCACCGAGGCGGACAGCGCACGTCCTGCACCGAAGCGCGAGGCTGCACCTCGGTCACGCGAAAGTGGCCGCGACCATGAGGCTGATGACAGGCCGGTCAAGGGTCTAGGCGACCATATGCCAGCCTTCCTGTTGCGTCCGGGCAAGAAATAAGCCGGACAGGCAGAGCCCCAGAAACAGAACAGACATGAGCTGACACAAACTTAGAGAATTTTTAGCGACCGGTTGCTAAAACACATCAGATTTGATGTGAGATTCGAATAAATGACGACCGAAGCAGAGACAACACAGGGCATGACGATCGCGGCCCGCGTCGTGGCAGAGCTCTGTGGCCACGGTGTCCAGCCCAACCCACATGCCTTCGCCGTGTGGCACACGCATCTGACAGGCAGTGATGCTGCCCTCAGCGCCACCATCAAGAGTCAGCTCGACCAGAAGCTTCCGATCACGGTCGACCTCATCGAGGAACTGCACGAGAATCACATCGTCAGCGGTCGCGCCTTGCGGGTAGCGGAGCGGTCAGGCCGCGCGATCATGATGGAGATCGACGGCATCGTCGAACTGATCCGCCTGTCCCTTGGCTCCAGCAGCACATACAGCGCCACCTTGTCGAACCTGCTCGGCGAGATGGTCAGCACCAACGATCCGTCGGCGCTCAAGGAAATCGTCTCCACGCTGGTCAAGGCGACGGAGGATACAAGGGGCATCAATACCCAGCTTGAAAAGGGCCTGAGAACCGCGCGGGCCGAAGTCGATGAATTGCGCAAGGTGCTGGAAGACACGCGGACCGAAGCTCTCAAGGATGCGCTGACCGGCATCTCCAACCGCAAGCATTTCGAGCAGTCGCTTCAGGCTGCCATCGAGAGCGCCACCAGCACACGCCGCCCATTTTCGCTGCTGATGGTCGACATCGATCATTTCAAGCAGTTCAACGACCAGCATGGCCACCTGACCGGCGACAAGGTCTTGCGGGTGGTGGCAAAGGCGCTGCGCGAGAAATTCCCGGCGCGGGCCACCGTTGCGCGCTATGGCGGCGAGGAGTTCGCCATCATTCTCCCCGACGGTGACACGATGGCGGGGTGGGTCGGTGCCGAGGCAGCACGCCAAAGCATTCTGGCGCGCGAACTGGTCAAGCGCTCCACCGGCGAGAAGATCGGTCGCATCACCATTTCGGTCGGTGTTGGCACCTGGAAGCGTTCGGACACCGGCCTGAGCCTTATCGCGCGCTCTGATGCAGCCCTGCTGCGCGCCAAGCGCAGCGGGCGCAACCGCACCGTCACCGAGGATCAACTGGCTGAGAGCGAGGTCGCGTAGAGCGGGTCGGCTAAGGGCGTCTCCGCCTTGCTAAGCCGCCCCCACGGTTCACGCGGTCGTTTCGATGTCCTTGCGCGGCGTGATCGAGACCGATTCGCCGCAGCCGCAAGCCGAGGTCTGGTTCGGATTGTTGAACACGAAGGTCGAAGACAGCTTGTCGACCTTGAAATCGAGTTCGGTGCCGATCAGGAACATCACGGCCTTGCCTTCAACGATGACCTTGGCGCCGTTCTCTTCGACCACCTCATCGCCGGGTCTGACATCGCGGGCGACGTCGAAGGTGTATTCCATGCCGGCGCAGCCGCCCTTCTTGATGCCGACCCTGAGGCCCAGTGCACCATCATCCGAACGGGCCGCGATCTCGCGGACCCGCGCCGCGGCGGCGTCGGTCAGCGAAATGACCTTGAGCCCTGGAATTGAGAACATCGCGATCTTCCTTTCCGCTCGGGTTCAAGGCCCGGCGCAACAGAACTGATCATGGAAGATAATCATTGACGAGCCGTTCGTCGAGTGAGGACCAATCCCCACCCGAGCAACGACCTCGTTCACCACATGTCGAGTGCGACGCGGGCCTCATCGGACATGCGCGACTGGTCCCATGGCGGATCGAAGGTCATGTTGACCGACACGCCCGAGACGCCCTGCACGGCGCTGACCGCATTCTCGACCCAGCCCGGCATCTCCCCGGCCACAGGGCAGCCCGGAGCGGTCAAGGTCATGTCGATGGTGACATGGCGCTCGTCGGAGATGTCGACGCGGTAGATCAGGCCAAGCTCATAAATGTCGGACGGAATCTCCGGATCGTAGACCGTCTTCAGGGCGGCCACGATGTCATCGGTCAGCCGGTCGATCTCCGCGGGAGCAAGCGTCCCTGACGGGGCGACCAGCGGCGCGTTGGGCTTGATCTCGGTTTCGGTCTCGCTCATGGCAGGCACCTCACGCAAACAGGCTCTCGGCTTTCGCCAAGGCCTCGGCCAGCTTATCGACTTCCTCGATGGTATTATAGAGGCCAAACGACGCGCGACAGGTCGATGTCACGCCGAAGCGCGTCATCAGCGGCATGGTGCAATGGGTGCCGGCCCTCACCGCGACCCCGGAGCGGTCGATCACGGTCGCGACATCGTGGGCATGCGCGCCGGCCATCTCGAAGGAGACGATCGCGCCCTTGTTGGCAGCCTTGCCGATGATGCGGATCGAATTCATCCGGCCAAGACGATCGTGGGCATAATCGCGCAGCGTGTTCTCATGGGCGAGGATGTTGTTTGCCCCCAGAGCCATCATGTACTTCAGTGCCGCGCCTAGCCCGACCGCCTCGATGATGGCTGGGGTGCCGGCCTCGAAGCGGTGTGGCGGATCGTTGTAGGTGATCGTGTCGGTCGTGACCGTCACGATCATCTCGCCGCCACCCTCGAAGGGTGGGAGCAGATCAAGCCAGTGCTTGCGGCCCCAGACCGCGCCGATACCGGTCGGGCCATAGACCTTGTGGCCGGTGAACACATAAAAATCGGCGCCGAGTGTCTGCACGTCCACCGGCAGGTGCACGGCCCCCTGGCTGCCATCCACGACCAGTGGAATGCCATGGGCGCGGGTGATCGCTGCGACATCGCTGATCGGCACGATGGTGCCGAGCGCATTCGACATGTGGGTCAGCGACACGACCTTGGTGCGCGGCGTGATCAGCTTGGCGAACTCGTCGATGAGGAAATTGCCCTCATCATCGACCGGCGCCCACTTGATCACAGCCCCATGCCGCTCGCGCCAGAAGTGCCAGGGCACGATGTTGGAGTGATGCTCCATGATCGAGAGGATGATTTCGTCGCCCTCGCCGATCTGGAGATGGCGGCCGAGGCATGAGGCCAGCATGTTGAGCCCGCCCGTCGACGAGCGGCAGAAGACGATTTCCTCGGTGCTGCCGGCATTGAGGAAGGCCCGCACGGTTTCGCGTGCATCCTCATAGGCTTCGGTCGAGGCATTGGCGAGATAGTGCAGGCCGCGGTGGACGTTGGCATAGTCCTCGCTCATCAGCCGCGTCATGGCATCCATCACCTGCCGGGGCTTCTGGGCGGAAGCGCCATTGTCGAGATAGACAAGTGGCTTGCCGTAGACCTCGCGCGACAGGATCGGAAAATCCCGGCGGATGGCGGCAACATCAAAGGGCTTCACGGTCGCGTTCATGCGATGTCTCCGCCAAACAAAATATAGGCCGGGATGCCGATGGCCAGCGACGCCAGCACGAGCAACCCCAGCCAAAGCAACGTGAAGCCAAGCCGACGCGCCTGCCCTGCCAGCCCCAGCAGATGGCCGGACAGCATGGCGGCCAGTGCCAAAAGAAAAACCAGAGCCCCAGCGGAGACCAGCAGGGACACAATTGCAACCGGCCCCGGCATGGCTTCGACCAGCAGTCCGCCGACAAGGTCGAGCCCGATGACGCCGAGCGTGACCACCACTGCCGCCAGTGTCGACAGGTAGATCCAGCAGGCCGCGGCCTTCTGATCCAGCCTGCCGCCGAACCGCGCTGCCAGCCACGAGGCCAGCGCCGGGCCGCGCCAGACTAGCAACACCGTGAGACCGGCCAGGGCAATGCTGATGGCGCCATAGCTGGCCGCATCGAGCAACAGTGGGTCATCATCGCCCAGCGCCTTGCTGACGGCGAGGCCGACGCCGTTGATCTCCGGCAGCACCGTTCCCGCCATCGTCACGACAGCAGAGGCGGCCATCGCCAGCCCGAAGCTGTCACGCTCAAGGCCCATGGCCTGGCGGCGGTCCGCCACGAGGCGGGCATCCGTCACGGTGGACAGGCCTTCCCGCAGCATCCCTTGCAGCGCGGCGATCATGCGCGGCGGTCCCTGGTGGCGCTCAAGCCCCCGCCCCCGCGTTGATGCGCGCTGCGCGGTCCTTCAGCCAATGCTGCACCAGGCCATGCAGCACATCGCGGATGGGTTCATGTGCGATGTCGTGGATGGCCGCGCCGACGAAGCTTTCAATCATCAGTGCCTCGGCCTCGGCCTTCGAGATGCCGCGCGACATCAGATAGAACAGCAACTCGTCATCCAGCGCGCCGCAGGTCGCGCCGTGGGCGCAGGCAACATCGTCGGCGAAGATCTCGAGTTCCGGCTTGTTGTACATCGCCGCGCCTTCGGAGAGCAGAACCGCGTTGGACGCCATGCGCCCGTCGGTCTTCTGGGCATGCGGCTGCACGATGATCTTGCCCTGGAACACGCCCGAAGCTTCATCATCGATGATGGTGCGGAACAGTTCGCGGCTTTCCCCGCCCGGTTCGGCGGCATGCTCGACCACGAGGGTCGAATCGGCATGCTGCTGGCCCTGAAGCAGGGTTGCACCATTGATCTGGGCACGCGCATCGCCACCCGAGAAGCGCGCATAGACCTGATGGCGGACCATGGTCCCGGCGAGTGCCACGTTGACCGAGGTCAGCGATGTGCCAGCACCAAGATCAGCCGTCAACGTCGACAGGGCGACCGCCCCCTCGCTGTTGAGGCCGAGGCGGACATGCTGCACCTCCGCGCCATCGCCGGCGATGATCTCGACAGCCGTGTTGGTCTGATGGGCGAGCTTGCCCTGCCCTTCGTGGCTCTCGACCAGCAGCACCTTCGCGCCAGCCTCGACCACCATCAGCACGCGCGCTGCCGTGGCAATGGCTGTGGGGCCGGCCGTGACAAACCTCAGGGCGATCGGGCCATCAACCTCTGTGCCGGCCGCGACATGGATCACCGCACCATCGGTCATGAAGGCCGTGTTCAGCGCCAGCGCGGTGTCACCCTGTGCCAAGGCAAGCGTGCCCATGCGGGCGAGCAGCGGATGGCCGCTGCCGAGCGCCTCAGCCAGCGGCTCGATGGTGACGCCGGACGGGACAGCGCCCTCGGTGCCGACATGGTAGCCGTTGACGAAGGAGAGCGTGACAACGCCCTGCCCTGCCAGCGGACTGTTGCCCTTGAGGGCAACGGTGGTCTGGGCGGCATCGGGCTTCGACGCGAGCGGCGCTGCCTCGCGCATCGCGGCGCGGAGGTCAGTGTACTTCCAAGCCTCGACACGCCGGTTGGGCAGGCCGCTGGCCATGAACGTGGCAAAGGCCTGCTCGCGCGGACCGGCGGGACCGGGCAAGCCAGCCTTCAGTGCCGGAAAACGCTCGATCAGCGCGGTTTCAGCCGCGGTGCGGATGGGGGTGACTTTCGCGTTCATCGCCGCACCCTCACGCCGCGCTCTGATAGTCGCGGTAGCCATTGGCTTCGAGTTCGAGCGCCAGTTCCGGCCCGCCGGTCTTGACGATCAGGCCGCGGCTCATGACGTGCACGGTGTCCGGCTTGATGTAGTCGAGCAGGCGCTGGTAGTGCGTGATCACGAGGAAGGCGTGCTCCGGATCGCGGCGGGCATTGACGCCTTCGGCCACGATCTTGAGTGCATCGATGTCGAGGCCGGAATCGGTCTCGTCCATCACCGACATCTTGGGTTCGAGCAGCGTCATCTGCAGGATTTCCATGCGCTTCTTTTCGCCACCGGAGAACCCGACATTGAGCGGGCGACGCAGCATGTCCTTGGGAATGCCGAGCAAGTCAGCAGCGGCATTCACGCGCTTGATGAACTCGGGCGTGGTCAACTCGGCCTGGCCGCGCTGCTTGCGCTGGGCGTTCATGGCCGCCTTGAGGAAGGTCATGGTGGCGACACCGGGGATTTCCATCGGATACTGGAACGCCAGGAACAGGCCTGCCGCCGCGCGCTCGTCGGGTGCCATCTCGAGGATGTTGACGCCATCGAGCAGCACCTCGCCGTCCGTGACCTCGTAGTCCGGCTTGCCGGCGATGACATAGGACAAGGTCGACTTGCCCGAGCCGTTGGGGCCCATGATGGCGGCGACTTCGCCCTTGGCCACCTTGAGGGTGAGGCCGCGGAGGATCACCTTGTCTTCGTCGGCGATCTTGACGTGCAGGTTGTTGATTTCGAGCATGGGTCTGGTTCCGTTTGCCGGCGCGTGCCGGGCATCGAGCCGGGCGTTTGCGCCAAGTGGGTCTTGAAAACGATGAGGCTTGCGAAACGCAGTCGGGCCTGGCCCGACTGCGCGCGACAGGTCAGCCGACCGAGCCTTCGAGGCTGATCGAGATCAGCTTCTGCGCTTCGACGGCGAATTCCATCGGCAGTTGCTGGAGCACGTCCTTGACGAAGCCGTTGACGATCAGCGCCGTGCTCTCTTCCGCCGTCAGCCCGCGCTGCATGCAGTAGAAGAGCTGGTCCTCGGAGATTTTCGAGGTGGTCGCCTCGTGCTCGAAGGTGGCGGTCGAGGTCTTGCTCTCGATGTAGGGCACGGTGTGCGCCCCGCACTGGTTGCCGATCAGCAGCGAGTCGCAGTTGGTGAAGTTGCGCGCGTTGGTGGCCTTGCGGTGCGCCGAGACGAGGCCGCGATAGGTGTTCTGCGAACGGCCAGCGCTGATGCCCTTGGAGATGATGCGGCTGGTGGTGTTCTTGCCCAGATGGATCATCTTGGTGCCGGAATCGACCTGCTGCATCCCGTTGGAGACGGCGATGGAATAGAACTCGCCGCGCGAGCCCTCCCCGCGCAGGATCACGGAGGGATACTTCCAGGTGATGGCAGAGCCGGTCTCGACCTGCGTCCAGGAGATCTTGGAGTTCTTGCCACGGCAATCGCCGCGCTTGGTGACGAAGTTGTAGATGCCGCCCTTGCCGTTGGCATCGCCGGGATACCAGTTCTGCACGGTGGAATACTTGATCTCGGCATCGTCCATGGTGACCAGTTCCACCACGGCGGCATGAAGCTGGTTTTCGTCGCGCTGCGGGGCCGTGCAGCCTTCGAGGTAGCTCACGTAGGAACCTTCCTCGGCGATGATCAGCGTGCGCTCGAACTGGCCGGTATTCTTCTCGTTGATTCGGAAATAGGTCGACAGCTCCATCGGGCAGCGCACGCCCTTTGGGATGTAGACGAACGAGCCATCGGTGAAGACCGCGCTGTTGAGCGTCGCGTAGTAGTTGTCGGTGACTGGCACGACCGAGCCGATGTATTTGCGCACCAGTTCGGGGTGCTCCTGCAGCGCATCGGAGATCGAGCAGAAGATCACGCCGGCCTTGGCGAGTTCGGCCCGGAACGTGGTCACGACCGACACGCTGTCGAACACCGCATCGACCGCCACGCGGTTCTGCGGCTCAACACCGGCTAGGATTTCCTGTTCGCGCAGCGGAATTCCGAGCTTCTTGTAGGCATCGAGAATGGCGGGGTCGACCTCATCGAGCGACTTGGGCGCGCCGTTCATCTTGGGAGCGGCGTAGTAATAGATGTCCTGGAAGTCGATCTGGGGATAGGAGACGCGGGCCCAGGTCGGCTCGGTCATGGTCTTCCAGCGGCGGAAGGCATCCAGGCGCCATTCCAGCATCCAGGCCGGCTCGTTCTTGCGCGAAGAGATATAGCGGACCGTATCCTCGGTGAGGCCCTTGGCGGGCTTCTCCATCTCGACATCGGTCACGAAGCCATACTTGTACTCCGACACATCGATCGCTTTGACCTGATCGATGGTTTCCTGAACAGCTGGCATATGTCTTCCTCCTCGCCGATGCGGGTTCAAGGCCCGCTGGTGGGTTTGTTTCAATTCAGGCTCAGGCCGCGGCCTCAGCCTTCCGGTCAGTCAACGCCACCAGCACTCGCGTGTAGGCAGCCAGAAAAGCATCGATATCAGAAGCCGTGGTGCCGCGCCCGAGGCTGATGCGCAGAGCCCCTGAGGCCAGATCAACCGGCACGCCCATGGCCGCAAGCACATGGGAAGCGCGCACCTTGCCCGACGAGCAGGCCGAGCCTGACGAAACAGATACGCCGGCCAGATCGAGAAAGATCAGTGCGTTCTCGGCCTTCACCTGCGGCGTGGCGAAGCAGCTGGTGTTCGGAAGGCGTGGCGCGGCATGGCCGAACAGCACGGTTTCATGCGACAGCGCCAGCAGGTCGCGCTCCAGCCGGTCGCGCAGGGCCGACTGGCGCTGGCCTTCCGCAGCCAGTTCCGCACCCGCCGCCTCTGCAGCCACCCCAAAGCCGACGATACCGGCGACATTCTCGGTGCCGGCGCGAGCGCCCTTTTCCTGTCCGCCGCCTCTGATCAGGCGCTCGCGCACCTCGATGCGTCCAGAACCGAACACCACGGCGCCGACGCCCTTGGGGCCGCCAAGCTTGTGGGCCGACAGTGTCAGCACGTCCGCGCCCAGCGTCGACATGTCGATCTCGATCTTGCCGGCAGCCTGAACCGCATCGACATGCAGCAAGGCACCGGACTGCCGGCAGATCAGGCCGATCTCCGCAACCGGCTGGATCACGCCCGTCTCGTTGTTGGCAAGATGGACCGAGACCAGCGTGCGTTCGCCTGGCGGGGTTGTGGCGAGTGCCGCCTGCAAGGCATCGAGATCGATGACGCCATCGGGCGACACCGGGATGATTCCGACTGTGCCCGCCGGAAAGCGGTGCCCCTCGCGCACGCAGGCATGCTCGGTCGCGCTCATCAACAGGCGCGTGGTGGGCAGCTTGTCACCGAGCGTGAGGGACGGCGTGAGTGCAAAGGCATTGGCTTCCGAGCCGCCGCTGGTGAACACCACCATGCGGGCCGGAGCCCCCACCAGCGCCCCGACCTGCTCGCGCGCATGCTCGATGGCGGCGCGCGCGGCCCTGCCCTCGGTGTGGACGGATGACGGATTGCCGCTGAGCTGCATGGCGCGCGACACGGCCTCGACGACCTCGGCCCGCACAGGGGCCGTGGCGTTCCAGTCGAGATAGGCGCGGCCAGCGCTGGTCATGTCTTCGCGAACCCTTTTGTCCGAGCCTTGAAGGCGCAGGACGTCTCAATGCAGCCTGTTTTGGCGTTGCCGGCGATAAATGCTTGAAATTGCACCCGCGACCCGTGCTATACGCCCTCACCCCACCGGGTGCCCGACAGCAAAACATGCAAATGTTCTTGCTGCGTTCATGGCACTTAGAAGAGTTCTAACACCCCTAGATTTGGGCCGCGGCAGACAGGAAGTCAAGGGAGCGCAGGCTTCCGCCCTGATTGCCGCGCCCGCTGACGGGGCGCTCCAGCGACGAAGGTTGACGTGCCATGCCCGAGGTTATCTTCAACGGTCCATCCGGGCGCATCGAAGGCCGCTATCAGCCCTCCAAGAAGCGCAACGCGCCGCTGGCCATCGTGCTGCATCCGCACCCGCAGTTCGGCGGGACGATGAACAACCAGATCGTCTACAACCTGTTCTACACGTTCGTGGAGCGCGGCTTCTCGGCTCTGCGCTTCAATTTCCGCGGCGTCGGACGCAGCCAGGGCGTCTTCGATCACGGTCAGGGCGAACTCTCGGATGCGGCCTCGGCGCTCGACTGGGCCCAGGCGATCAACCCGGAAGCCAAGACCTGCTGGATCGCCGGGATTTCCTTCGGTGCCTGGATCGGCATGCAGTTGCTGATGCGCCGGCCGGAGATCGAAGGCTTCATCTCGATTGCCGCCATGGCCAACCGCTATGACTTCTCGTTCCTGGCGCCCTGCCCGTCATCCGGCCTGTTTGTTCATGGCTCGGAAGACCGCGTTGCGCCAGTCAAGGACGTGATCAGCGTGATCGAGAAGGTCAAGACCCAGAAGGGCATCCAGATCGAGCATCAGACCGTGGAAGGCGCCAACCACTTCTTCGACGGGCGCGTGGATGAGCTGATGTCGACCGTGAACACCTACCTCGACAAGCGCGTGGGGCCAAAGCCGCCCAAGGAGTGAGGCTGCCGCCGCGCTACTGGGCCAACGCCGCTTTCAGACCTTGAACCCATGCTGCCGCAACGTCTGCCGAAAAGCCGCGCACTCGGCCTTGTCGGCATTGGGCATGTGGAACACGTGATAGCCGACAGACTTCGCCGCCGCGATGTTGACGGCGCTGTCATCGACGAAGATCAGTTCCTCGGGCTTGAGCCCGACATCGTGCACGAAGCGGTGATAGATTCGGTAATCGGGCTTGACCAACGCGATGTCCGCCGAGACCAGCGCATGGTCGAAGCTGTTGAGGAACGGGAAGCGCACGCGTGCGATGTCGAACTTCTCGCGCGCAAAATTGGTGATGGCATGGACCGTGTGCCCGGCCTGCTTCAGGGCCTGCAAGGTCGCGACGTTGTCGTCGATGGCATGAAGAACGCATTCCGACCAGCGCGTATCGAAGGCGCGCAGAGGCGCTTCATGCTGGGGGAACTGGCGCACGAGTTCGCCGATGCCATCGGCAAAGGGCCGGCCCGCATCGAATTCCAGGTTCATCCACATCAGGCGCGTTGATTCAAGAAAGGCTGCGTAGTCCTTGTCATTGCTGAAGTATGGCCTCAGCACATGGTCGGGTTCCCAGCGGATCAGGATGTTGCCCACGTCGAAGACAACGGCTTTCAGTTCAGACATCGTTTTTCCTCGTGCCTTGGCGTGTTCCCGCGTCACTTGAGGGAATCACAATGGAGCCGGCTCACTAAAGCATGGCTCTGACCGGAATCACCGTCCCTTTTTTGCAGCAAGGTTGCGCGAAATCCGCAGTTCCGTGCTAGAGGCTGGCCAGCTTCGCACCAGCGCCTGCGCCGGCTCGCAGCATTGCCCTCACGACACCTTCTCCTCACGATACCTGCGCATCATGACCGATTTCACACCTCGATCCGATTTTCTGACCGTGCTTCAGGAGCGTGGCTTCATCCACCAGTGCTCCGACATGGCTGGCCTCGATGCCCTCGCCGCCAAAGGCGAGGCAGTCGGTTATATCGGCTTTGACTGCACCGCGCCGTCGCTGCATGTCGGCTCGCTGGTACAGATCATGATGCTGCACTGGCTCCAGCAGACGGGGAACAAGGCCATCGCGCTGATGGGTGGCGGAACCACGATGGTGGGCGATCCGTCCGGTCGTGACGAGACGCGCCGCATCCTCACGGTGGAAGATATCCAGTCCAACAAGCGCGGCATCTTCAGCGTGTTCTCGCGCTTTCTCAATTTCGGCGACGGGCCTCGCGACGCCATCACCATCGACAATGCCGAATGGCTGACCACGCTGAACTGGATCGAGATGCTGCGCGATGTCGGCCGGCATTTCTCGGTGAACCGCATGCTGTCGATGGATTCGGTCCGCATGCGCCTCGAACGTGATCAGGAGATGAGCTTCATCGAGTTCAACTACATGATCCTGCAGGCGTATGACTTCACGGTGCTGGCGCGGCGTCTGGGGTGCAACCTCCAGATGGGCGGCTCCGACCAGTGGGGCAACATTGTCAATGGCATCGACCTAGGCCGCCGGATGGGCACGCACCAGCTTTATGCCGTTACCACGCCGCTGATCACCACCGCCTCGGGCGCCAAGATGGGCAAGACCGCCGCCGGTGCGATCTGGCTCAACGCCGACCAGATGCCGCACTATGGCTACTGGCAGTTCTGGCGCAACACCGAGGATGCGGACGTGGCGCGCTTCCTCAAGCTGTTCACGACCTTGCCGATGGGCGAGATCGCCCGGCTGGCGGCCTTGCAGGGCGCCGAGATCAACGCGGCCAAGATCACGCTGGCGACCGAGGCAACGGCATTGCTGCATGGCCGCGAGGCGGCAGAGGCAGCTGCCGAAACCGCGCGCAAAACCTTCGAGGAAGGCACGCTGGCCGCCGACCTGCCCACCATCGAGGTGTCAGGCGCGGAGATCGCGGCGGGGCTTGGCCTGCTCAGCGCCTTTGTGAAGGCCGGCATCGTGCCGTCGACCGGTGAAGCACGGCGTCAGATCAAGAGCGGCGGACTCCGGCTCAACGATGCGCCCGTCAGCGACGAGCGTGCCGCGCTGGTGGCCGGCGACTTCAATGCCGACGGCATCGCCAAGCTGTCGATGGGCAAGAAGAAGCATGTGCTGCTGAAGCGGGTGTAGGCGCGCCCCGCTCAGGCGGTGCGGCGCAGCAGGCTGATGTAGAACCCGTCCGTGCCGCAGCGCAGCGCTGTCAGTTGCAGGCCGTGGCCCATCGGAGAGAGAAACGACGCGAGGCCACCCAGCCCTGCCTTGTCTGCCACCGCGCCTGGATCGATCACCTCGAAGCCTGGATGGCGCGCCAGGAAGGCGGCGATGGCCTGGTCGTTCTCCTCGGGCAGCAGCGAGCAGGTGACATAAGCGACGCGCCCACCTTTCTTGGCGAGACGGGCGGCACGGTCGAGCACGATGGCCTGGTCCTTGATGCGCTCCACCAGCGCGCCGGGCCGCAGCCGCCACTTGGCATCGGGGTTGCGCCGCCAGGTGCCGGAGCCGGTGCACGGCGCATCGACAAAGACCAGATCGGCCATACCATCGAGATCGGCCACGGCATCGTCATTGCGCAGCTTGGGGGAGCGCACCTGCACATTGCGCGCGCCCGACCGTGTGACGCGCTCATAGAGCGGGGTCAGCCGGCGGCTATCGTTCTCGGTGGCGAAGATCTGGCCGCGATTCTCCATCAGCGCGGCCAGCGAGAGGGTCTTGCCCCCTGCCCCGGCGCACAGGTCGACAGCGAAATCGCTGGGGCCAGCCAGTGACAGGCGTGCCGCCAGTTGCGAGCCCTCATCCTGCACCTCGTAAAGCCCGTCCAGAAACGCCTTCTCGGTTTGCAGCGATGGCCCGCGCCTGTCCTCGGAGGGCTGGAAGCGCATGCCATCCAGCGAATAGGGCGTCTCTTCGGGCTTGAGATGCGCCAGTTCGGCCATCAGCTTCTTGCGCGTCGTCTTGAGTTCGTTAACCCGGATGTCGACAGGGGCGCGCGATGCGAAGGCCAGCACCTCCTCGACCGCATCCTCGCCGAACGCAGCCTGCAGGGACGGCCAGATCCATTCGGGCGCATCGGCCCGGACATGGTCCGGCGCATCGGCCAGTTCGCCAGCCAGACGCGCCATTTCCGTTTCGTCCAGAGCCTCGGGCGCGTGCCGCTCGCCGGAAAACAGACGCCCGATTGCGGCGGGCTCCAGCCCGCGCTGGAGCTTCAGCGCTCCCGCCATGATGGCGCGCGGCGTATCCGCCCCCATGAGCCAGGCAGCGGAAGACCGGCGGCGCAGGCCGTCATAGACCAGACTGGCAATCGCCGCGCGGTCCTTGGATCCAGCAAAGCGGTGGCTCAGCCCCCAATCCTTGAGGGCATCGGGTGCCGGGCGCTTGCGCTCGATCAGATCGGTCATGACCTCGATGGCGGCCTGGATGCGTGCTGCTGGGATCATGGCAATCGGTTCGGTCTGTTCTGATGCACGGACGCCGGAAACGTCCGGATTTGCGGCGGGTCGGGAAGCGCAACACACTTGCGCCACCATTCGGGGCGAGGCAAACGGTGTCGCAGGCCTTGTCCGAGAAGGCTGTGCACGCATCCGGCGCGAAAGTCGACGCCTGTCCTTGAGGAATCCGCAATGAACCGCTTTTTGAAGCTCGCCGCCGCCGCCCTTCTGGCGGCCTCCGTCGCTGCCTGTGCCCAGTCCACGGCGCAGAATTTCGACCCGCCGCCAGCCAAGCGCGTCGACGCGAAGACCAATCTGGAATCAGGCCGCCGCTGATCGCGGCAGCGAAAGCGACGCCGCGGCGGATCAGCGCCCGGCGTTGCCCGCCAGCACCAGCGTCCAGTAGGCACCCGAAGGCGTATCGACCACGGCGACCCCGAGGCGCGTCATGTCGGGGGCCTGCATGTTCTGCGCGTGGCCATAAGAGGCCTGCCAGGACTGCATGGCTTCGGGGAACGAGCGCTGGCCCCAGGCGATGTTCTCCACGGCCGGCACGCGGCCGACGCCATGGGCCAGAAGCCGGGCGCGGAAGTCACCGCCCGCCTCGTGACTCATCTGGCCCTGCCGCGCCATGGCAAGGCTCTGGGCGCGTGCAGCGCTGGTGACCGCCGCGTCAAGCCTGACCGGCGCGAGACCGTGGGCACGGCGATAGGCATTGACGCTGGCGAGGGCCTGTCCGGCATTCAAAGTGCTGCTGGCGGCGGGCTGGCCCAGAGGTGCAGGCCGCGTCGAGCCCGTGGGATCGGCACTGACACAGCCGCCCATCATCGCGGCAACGGAGAACATGACAATCGAGCAGGACAGACGCAGACGCATGGGTTTCTCCTCGTTCCTGCTCAGCCTAACCAGCATTCCTTTTCGCTTCCGTGAAGCCGATGCGCGGCATTTGAGCGGAGCCTTGCGTGTGCCTGGTGCCGCCGCGATCAGCCCCGCCCGCTTGGATAATTGGGGCTTTCACGGGTAATCATCACATCATGGACGTGGCTCTCGCGCAGGCCGGCCGAGGTGATGCGGATGAAGCGGGCCTTGGCCTGATAGTCAGCCAGATCGCGCCCTCCGACATAGCCCATGGCAGCACGCAGACCGCCGGCCAGCTGGTGCAGCACGCCGGACACAGGCCCCTTGTAGGCCACCTGTCCTTCAATGCCTTCGGGAACGAGCTTCAGCGAGTCCTTGATATCCTGCTGGAAATAGCGATCGGCTGAGCCGCGCGCCATGGCGCCGACAGAGCCCATGCCGCGGTACGACTTGTATGAGCGGCCCTGATACAGGAACACCTCTCCGGGCGTCTCGTCGGTGCCGGCCAGCAGCGAGCCGACCATGGCGCAGGAGGCCCCTGCCGCCAGAGCCTTGGCGAAATCGCCCGAATACTTGATGCCGCCATCGGCTATGACCGGCACGCCGGATTTTCGGGCTGCCGACACGGCGTCCATGATCGCGGTGAGCTGCGGTACACCCACCCCGGCGACAATGCGCGTGGTGCAGATCGAGCCCGGACCGATGCCGACCTTGATCGCGTCAGCCCCGGCATCGATCAGCGCCTGCGCGCCGCCCGCCGTCGCCACATTGCCGGCGATGACCTGCACAGCGTTGCTGAGCTTCTTGACGCGCGCCACGCTGGCAAGAACGCCAGCCGAATGGCCATGGGCTGTGTCGACGACGATGATGTCGACGCCCGCATCGACCAGCAGTTCGGAGCGCGCGAAACCGGAATCGCCGGTGGTCGTGGCCGCCGCGACCAGCAGCCGACCCTGCCCGTCCTTGGCAGCATGGGGATGGGCAACCTGCTTTTCGATGTCCTTGACGGTGATCAGCCCGATGCAGCGGAAGTGCTCGTCAACGACCAGCAGCTTCTCGATGCGGAACTGGTGCAGCGTGCGCTTGGCCTCGGCCTGCGTCACGCCTTCGCGCACGGTGATGAGCCTGTCCTTGGTCATCAGCTCAGCAACGGGTTGCTCGGCATGGGAGGCAAAGCGCACATCGCGGTTGGTAAGGATGCCGACCAGCTTGCCCTTGTGGCCGGCGGGACCGCGCTCGACGACCGGCACACCGGAAATGCGGTGGCGCTTCATCAATTCGAGCGCATCGGCCAGCGTCTCGTCGGGAAAGATGGTGATCGGGTTCATGACCATGCCCGATTCGTATTTCTTGACCTGCCGCACCTGCTCGGCCTGTTGGTCGGCCTCCAGATTGCGATGAATGACGCCGAGACCGCCCGACTGGGCCATGGCGATGGCCATGCGCGATTCGGTGACCGTATCCATCGCGGACGCGACCAGCGGCAGGTTCAGCGCAATGGTTTTCGTCAGCTGCGTGCGGATATCGACGTCGGAAGGCAGGACTTCGGAGGGGCCGGGCTCCAGCAGCACGTCATCGAAGGTCAGGCCTTCACGAATCGTGGTGTCGGCAAGAACGGCCATGGGTCAACCTCTCGGTGCTGGAATGCGCAGGCCTGATCGCCCCGCGCCGGTTGACGAGTTCGGCTATCACGCAGTTGCGAAGACGCCAAGGTCAAAGAGTGGGCGCTAAGGTGAGCGTGTCCAGCGAACCGGGATCGGGCGTGCCTGGCGCGGCCATTCGTCGTCTGGTGCGGCGGCCTGTTGCTGCCTAGGTTGAGGATGAGGAAAGGCGTTTGCCATGTCCGATCACAGCCTTGCCAGCGACCGTGCCAGCACATTGCCCAAGCCCGGCGCGGGCCCGGCCCGCGTTGTGCCTGCAGGCCCGTTCAGGCCACCTGCCCCGCAGCCGCATGCCGACCCGCTCAACAAGCTGCAACTGCTGATCGCGCTCAGGCGGAACCCGCTGACGATCTGGCGACGGGCTCACTTCACCGAACGGCATCTGGCCGGCCCCGGCCTGTTCGGCCATGGCGTCTTCCTCGCTGATCCGGCTGCGATCCGGCACGTGCTGATCGACAATGTCGCCAACTACCGCAAGGACGACCTGCAATTGCGGGTGCTCTCGCCGGGACTCGGTGACGGGCTGCTCACCGCCGAGGGCGAGGCCTGGCGGCGCGCCCGGCGGATCGTGGCGCCCCTGTTCACGCCGCGCCGCGTGGTCACGCTGGCCGAGGCGATGAAGGCGCCAATCGACCGGCATGTGGGCCGGCTTGAGCGACGACGGCCCGGCCACGGGCTCGATGTCTCGCATCTGATGACGACCCTGACCTTCGATGTGCTGGCCGAGACCCTGTTCTCGAACGTGATCGATGGCGGGGCAGAGGCCTTCGGGCAGGCGCTGACCCGCTATTTCGAGACACAGGGGAAGATCGATCCGCTCGACATCTTCGATGCTCCCGCCTGGCTGCCGCGCATCGGACGCATCATGGCGCAGCCGGCCATCGATTTCTTCGAGCGCACGGTGCGCGATGTGGTGGCCAGCCGCACGGCGCTGATGGCACGGGGCGAGCCCGCGCCAGCCGATCTGCTCAGCGCCCTGATTGCGGCACGCGATCCGGAGAACGGCAGCGGGCTGAGTGACACGGAGGTTGGCGCCAACATCGTCACCTTTATCGGCGCGGGCCACGAGACCACCGCCAACGTGCTGACCTGGGCCCTGTATCTGCTCGCCCATGCGCCTGACGTGCGCGAGGCGGTCGAAGCGGAGGCGGACGCCGCCGGCGATGATGTGGTGGCCGCAGCGCTCGACGGCGAGCGGCTGGCCATGACCCGCGCCGTGATCGAAGAAGCGATGCGGCTTTATCCGCCGGTCGCGACGCTGACCCGCACCGCCATCGCGGCGGACGAGGCCGCCGGCGTGCCCATCCCCGCTGGCGCGCTGGTGGTCATCCTGCCTTACGTGATCCACCGCCACCAGTTGCTCTGGGACCAGCCGGCCCTGTTCCGGCCCGAGCGTTTTCTGCCGCCGGCCCGCGCCAACATCGAGCGTTGCGCCTACCTGCCGTTCGGGGCCGGGCCGCGTGTGTGTATCGGACAGCAGTTCGCGATGGTCGAGGCCATGATGGTGCTGGCCTCGCTGACACGCCGCCTGCGCTTTGCCTATGCCGGCAGCGCCCCGCCCGAACCGGTCCAGCGTATCACGCTCAGGCCGAAGGGCGGCATGCCGATGCTGGTGACGCGCCGCTGAGCGGCGGCGCGCTCAGGGCTCCACCTCGGCCGGGCGGCGATAGCCCGTGGCCAGCACATACATCTCGGATGAGTCGGAGCGGCTGGCTGCCGGCTTGAGGTTCCGGACCAGCGTGAAATCGCGCTTGAGTTCGCCCAGCAGCGCGCCCGTTTCGCCGCCCTGGAACAGCTTGCAGATGAAAAAGCCGCCCGGTGCCAGCACCTCGCGCGCAAATTCGAGCGCCGCTTCCGCCAGCCCGATGATCTTGAGATGGTCGGTCTTCTTGTGCCCGGTTGTGTTCGCCGCCATGTCGGACATCACCCCGTCGGCTGGCCCGCCGAGCAATTCCTTCAGGCGTGCCGGGGCGCTCTCATCCATGAAATCAAGCTGGATGATCTCGACGCCGGGTATGGTGTCGACCTCCAGAAGGTCGATGCCGATGATCTTGCCCTTGCCATTCCTGAGGTTGATCCGCTCCGCTGCGACCTGACACCAGCCGCCCGGCGCGCAGCCGAGATCGACGAGCCGCTGGCCCGATTTCAGGAACTGGGCCTTGTCATCCATCTCCGAAAGCTTGAAGGCGGCGCGCGAGCGATAGCCGGCTTCCTTGGCGCGCTTGACATAAGGGTCGTTGAGCTGCCGGCGCAGCCAGAGCTGGGACGAGTGCGAGAGCTTGCGCGAACGCTTGACCTCGACCTTCATGTCGCGCGAGCCGCCGCCGCCCTTGCCCGTGCCCTTGCCTGCGCCTTTTCCACCCGCCGTTGTCATGAGGCACGCTTTCGACGCCAGACGCCGTCCTCGAACATCATCTTGAGCAGGATGCCCTCGCGCAGGCCGCGATCGGCGATGCGCACCATCGGGCTTGGAAACAGCCGGCGGATCGCCTCGAAGATTGCGCAGCCGGCAAGGACGAGATCGGCCCGCTCCTTGCCGATGCACGGATTGGCGGAGCGCGCCTCATAGTCCATGGCCAGCATGTCCGCCATCACCGCCGACACCTCCTCGGTGCGCATCCAGACGCCATCGACCTTGCGCCGGTCGTAGCGCTCCAGCTTGAGGTGCAATCCTGCGACTGTGGTCACGGTGCCGGATGTGCCCAGCAGGTGAAAGCCGCGGCGCGACATGGCGGGACGGGCGCGCTGGTGGAACTTCGCCAGGGCAGCCATCGCTTCCGCCACCATGACCTCGAACAGCTCCGGGCTGACATCGTGGCCGCCATGGCGCTCGGCCAGCGACACCACGCCCATGGGGATGGATTCCCATGTCTGTATCCGCTCGGCCGGGCTTCGCCCCGACGAACGCCCGCCGAGCCAGACAATTTCGGTCGAGCCGCCGCCAATGTCGAAGACGATGACCGCGTCCGCCTCCGGCGACGCCAGCGCGGCGCAACCGGTGACGGCAAGCATCGCCTCCGTGCGCTGATCCACCACCTCCAGCGCGAGGCCGGTCTGCGTGGCGACCCGTGTGATGAATTCGCGGCCATTGGATGCGGCGCGGCAGGCTTCGGTGGTGACCAGCCGGGAGCGGGTGACGCCGCGAAGCTTCAGCTTGGCGCTGCAGGCGGCCAGCGCGTCAAGCGCCCGCTCCATGGCCGCCTCGCTGAGCTTGCCATGGGCCGACAGCCCCTCGCCAAGGCGCACAATCCGGGAGAAGGCGTCGACGACGCGAAACCCGTGCTGAGCCGGCTGCGCAATCAGCAGACGGCAGTTGTTGGTGCCTAGGTCCAGCGCGGCATAAAGGTCGTGCTGACGGGCATGCAAGCCCGTTGCCGGATCGCGACTCGCGCCGCCACCGGATGACTTTGGCCCGCCATCCAGCGGCCCGTCATCGATATCCACACCATCAATCCTTGCATCTGGCGCTCAGCCTTTCGGCGATCACCCTGTTCACAATCAGCGTAACGCGGATCAGGCACTGGCTGCAACTGGCTTGCTCTGGCCGGCACCGGGCTGTCTCATCGCCTTGACACGCTGGCGCTGTGCTTCGCGAGCCCGCAGCACCGAGGCGTGCATGCGTGTGCACAGCACTTTCGGCGACAGCGGCTTGGCGAGGATGTCATGGATGCCGAGCTTGATGGCCATATCGACCGTGGTCTTCTGCGGATTGCTCAGCGTCACAATAATTGGCGTGTCACGCTTGTTGGTCTCCGGGCTGGTGCGAGCCAGACGAATGAAGTCCTCGCCGGACAGCATCGGCATGTCCCATTCCAGGATGACGATATCGGGCACGAGCGTTGTGTACTGCCCCAGTGCGTCAGCCCCGTCTGATGCCTCGATGATGCGCTTGATGCCGGCACGCAGCAGGATTTCACGGACAATCCGGCGCATATGGACACCCGGCTCTGCCACGAGAACGACCAGATCGGGCAGCTTTGGCAACTCGGACATGCAAACCCGTTCGAACTGGAGACGCAACGCGGAAGTGGACGATAGGACAAGAGGATTTGACATCCCGTTACCAGAACCGCTTCTGTTTCAGACAAAGGCCGAAACGCCGGCACAAGGCCAACATGCAAGGGGGACGCGATGGCACAGGGCAGCGAACGCTTCATCATGGCGCTGGATCAGGGCACGACTTCGACACGTGCCATCCTGTTCCGCGCCGATTTCAGCATTGCGGCCTCGGCCCAGAAGGAATTTACGCAGCATTATCCCGCGTCCGGCTGGGTCGAGCATGACGCGGATGAGATCTGGGCGAGCGCGCTGTCGGTGATGCGGTCGGCGATGCGCAAGGCTGGCACGAAGGCCTCGCAGATCGCGGCGATCGGCATCACCAACCAGCGCGAGACAACCGTGATCTGGGATCGCGCGACGGGGGCCGCGATCGCGCCTGCCATCGTCTGGCAGGACCGGCGCACCTCCGGGCTGTGCGCGGCCCTGAAGGCTGCCGACCATGAGGCAATGGTGCGCGAGCGCACCGGCCTGCTGCTTGATCCCTATTTCTCCGCCACCAAGATCGGCTGGCTGCTCGACAACGTCGAAGGCGCGCGCGAAAGGGCGAACCGGGGCGAGCTGGCCTTCGGCACCATCGACAGCTTCCTGATCTGGCGGCTGACAGGCGGCGCCGTGCACGCCACCGACGCGACCAACGCCTCTCGCACCCTGCTGCTCGACATCCACAAGGGCCAGTGGGACCCGGACCTTCTGGCCTTGTTCGGCGTGCCGGCCAGCCTGCTGCCCGAAGTGCGGGATTGCGCCGCAGATTTCGGCATGACCGAGGCGCGCCTGCTGGGTGGGTCGATCCCGATTCGCGGCGTTGCAGGCGACCAGCAGGCGGCCACTGTCGGCCAGGCCTGTTTCAGCCCCGGTATGATGAAATCGACCTATGGCACGGGCTGCTTCGCATTGCTCAACACCGGCGGCACCGCCGTCACATCCGGCCACAGGTTGCTGACCACCATCGCTTACCAGCTTGGCGGCCAGCGCACCTATGCGCTCGAAGGCGCGATCTTCATCGCCGGAGCTGCTGTGCAATGGCTGCGCGACGGGCTCAAGATCGTGAAGCAGGCCCCGCAGACCGGCGCCATGGCAGCAGCGGCGGACCCGGCCCAGAGCGTTGTGCTGGTGCCGGCCTTCGTCGGACTTGGCGCCCCCTACTGGGACCCGGAGGCGCGCGGCGCGCTGTTCGGGCTGACGCGCAACACAGGACCGAACGAACTGGCGCTGGCAGCGCTCGAAAGCGTCTGTTTCCAGACCCGCGACCTGCTCGATGCCATGAAGGCCGACTGGCCTGCCGCAAGCCAGACCGTGCTGCGCGTCGATGGCGGCATGACAGCGTCGGACTGGACGATGCAGCGGCTGGCCGACACGCTCGATGCGCCTGTCGACCGACCCCAGATCATGGAAACGACGGCGCTGGGCGCAGCCTATCTGGCCGGGCTGGCGACAGGCTTCTACCCCGAGCCCGAGGCCTTTGCCAAAAGCTGGCGCCTGCAGCAGCGCTTCGTCTCGACCATGCCGGAGGCAACACGGACGGCACGCTACCGCACCTGGAAAGATGCCGTGGCCCGAACCCTGAGCCACAGGCCGGGCTGATCGAGGCACTGCAGACAAGCGGCAGGCTTTCGCAGCAGCACTGGCGGGCCGATCCGAGCTGGCGGAGGATGGCTGGGGGACTAGGATTCGAACCTAGACAACCAGAGTCAGAGTCTGGGGTCCTACCGTTAGACGATCCCCCAACAGGATCCGCGCCGGACTGATGTCACGCGCGTTCACGGTGAGCCCGCTTTAATCAAGCCGGCCCGGTCTTACAAGCGAAAAGACGCGTGCTGCCTGGCCATGACCGCGGGATGCAGGCCGCATCTCAACAACTTTGGCACCGCGCCGGCTTGGATAAGCCGCAGGCCGCCGGAACCGCCCGGCGGCCTGTCTTTGCTTTTGCCTGCCCTGCCGATCCGGCAGGGCGCCGATCACAGACTCAGGGGCAAGGATCGGCGGCGTGCTGGTCGAACAGGTTCCACTTCATCTCGTTGATCTCGATGACGAATCCGGGAAGCTGTGCATCGCGGGCCGCGTTGAAGCAGGTGCCGTCGCCGGTGACGCCAGTGAAGCGGATGCCCTTCATGGCTTCGCGGATGGCGGTCCGTTCTTCGGCACGCTTGGCCGGGTCGCCTGTGACGGCGGCCTTCTCCATCGCCTGCTTGAGCAGGTAGACGATGTCATAGGCCTGCGCGTCGGTGTGGTGCGGCACCTTCTTGGTGACCAGCCCACGCTTGGCATTCTCTTCGGCGAACTTCCTGGTGAAGCTGCGGGTCGCCTCGTTGCGATCCGCCCAGAAGCCCGCAACGATCAGCAGGCCGTCCGCATCGCGGCCGAACAGGTCGAGCGCGTTGGGATCGGCGAAGATCTGCGAGCCGATGACGCGGCCCGTGAAGCCCTGCCGGCGCAGTTCCTTGATGACCTTGCCGGCGCTGTCCGGGGTGGCCGCGAGCGCGACGACATCCGGATTGCGCTGCACGATCTGGGCGATCTGCGGGGCGACATCGAAGCTGCGATACTGGAAGGCGATCGGCTCACCGAAGGCGATACCCGAGGCGCGCAGGATGGCCGGATAGAACTGCGTGCCCGAAATGTTCGAGACGCGCTCATCCGAGAGATACATGATCTCGGCCTTGTCGGTCTTGATGTTCTTCTTGCGCAGGCTGGCGATCAGGCGTCCGAACTGCTTGCCTTCATCAGCGGTGAGGCGCCAGGCATAGCTGAAGTTGCCGGTCAAGCCGGGCTGGGAGGCGGCGTTGGGCATCTGGATCACGCCGAGGCGCTCGCCGACGGGGAAGGCAACAGCGGCCTCGCCCGAGGAGAATGGCCCGATGATCGCCAGCGCGCCGTCATCCTGCACCAGCTTCTGGGTGGCCGTGGCGGCCTGGCGCGGATCGGAGCCGGTATCGAACTTGACCAGCCGGATCTTCTTGCCGTTGATCCCGCCCTTCGCGTTGATTTCCTCGACGGCGATGTCGACCGAGGTCTCTGTGGCTTCGCCCACGGTCTTGAGCGGGCCGGACTTGACCATGCTCAGGCCGAGCACGATCTCCTGCGCGCTGGCGGTCATGGGCGCGACGCCCAGCCCGGCCAGGGCAAGCGCCGCGAAGGTCAGGGGTGTCAGGCGATGTGTCATCAGGCTCTCCCGTTGCTGGATTGAAGGGTGGCGGTGGTTAGGAGGGGCTGTCCGCAGGTGCGGCGTGGCCAAGATAGGCAGCGGCAAGCCGGTCATTATGGCGCAGCTCATCGGCAGAGCCTTGCAGCACGACGCTGCCAAGCTCCATCACCAAGCCGCGCGCGGCAACATCCAGCGCCATCTGCGTGTTCTGCTCGACCAGCAGAATGGCAAGACCTTCGTCGCGCAAGCTGCCGAGTAGGCCGAACAGGCGCTCGACGAGCAGCGGCGAAAGGCCAAGCGACGGCTCGTCCAGCATCATCAGCCGGGGCTTCGCCAGCAGCGCGCGGCTGATGGCCAGCATTTGCTGCTCGCCGCCGGAAAGCACAGAGGCTGGCATGTGGCGGCGGGCTGCAAGATTGGGAAAGCGGTCGTAGATGCCGTCGATATCGCGGCTGACGCCTGCATCATCGCGGCAATAGGCCCCCATCAGCAGGTTTTCATGCACGCTGAGGCTGATGATGATCTGCCGGCCTTCCGGCACCAGCGCCAGATGCTTCCGCAGTCGCTGGGGCGGGGACATCCGTGTGATGTCCACCCCGTCGAACCTGATCTGCCCGCCGGCTGCCGGCACCATGCCCTGCAAGGCCCGCAGCAGCGAGGTCTTGCCCGCCCCGTTGGCGCCGAGCACGGTGACAACCTCGTCCTGCGCCACTGACAGTGACACAGCCCTGACCGCATGGGTGCGCCCGTAGCGCACGTCGAGGCCCTCGACCTCAAGCAGCATAGGAGCCTCCCGCCGTCTCGACGCGGCGGCTGCCGAGATAGGCCTCGCGCACCGCCTCGTCATCCTGCACGGCGCGCGTCGGGCCTTCGTAGATCAGCTTGCCGAAGTTGAGCACCACCGTGTGCTCGCACAGGTCATGGACGAACGACATGTCGTGCTCGACCACCAGCAGCGTCACGCCCGTGGCTGCGACCGCCTTGAGGAAGGCCGACAATTCCGCCGTCTCGCGCGGATTGAGCCCTGCCGCCGGCTCGTCGAGCATCAGCAGGCGTGGCTTGCTCATCAGGGCGCGGACGACCTCGATCTTCTTGCGTACGCCATAGGGCAGGCTCGCGACATCGGCATCGGGATGGACCGCGATGCCGGCGGCTTCCAGCCGCTCCACGGCGAGCCTGCGCCAGGCCCCTCCCCGCATCCACGAGATCGGTGTCAAAAGGTCGCCGATCCCGCTCGCCTGGGCGTGCTGGCCAAGCATGACGTTCTCGATCACCGACAGGTGCGGCATCAGCCGGATATTCTGGAATGAACGCGACAGGCCCATGGCGATGCGCCGGCGCGAGGGCACGGTGTCGATGCGCTGACCATCGAGCACGATCTCGCCGCCATCGAGCGGATAGACGCCGGACATCAGGTTGAACAGGGTGGTCTTGCCCGCGCCGTTGGGGCCGATCAGCGCCATGCGGGCACCGCGCGGCACGGCAAAACTGACCTGATCGGAGACCGTGAGGCCTCCGAAACGCTTGGTGACGTTTCTGAGCTCGAGGATAGGTTCAGCCGCCATCGGCCAACCTCGTTGCCGGCGCCGGCCGGCTGCCGAACCAGTTGCGCGGAGACAGGCGCGAGACCAGTTCGCGCGTCACGATGCCTTGCGGACGCAGCACCATCATGGCGACGATGGCCACGCCGAACACGACATAACGCCAGGAGCCCCCGACGCGCAGGACCTCGGGCAGCAGCGTGAAGAACAGGCTGCCGATCAGCGGGCCCCACGCCGTCTGCGTGCCGCCGATGAGCACGAACAACAGCACATAGATCGAGAGCAGCGAGTTGAAATACTGCGCCTCGACGAAGCTGAAGTGATGGGCGTAAAGCGCGCCGGACAGCCCGGCCAATGCACCGCCGATGGTGAAGGTGGTGACCTGCACCGCGCGGACATTGACGCCCATGATGGTGGAGACGGGCTCATCATCATGGATGGCGCGGATCGCAAGGCCTAGACGGCTCGCCATCAGGAAGAACACCAGACCCGTGGTGATGATGGCAGCAGCGACCAGGAGCCCGACGCCGACATAGTCCGAAACGACCATGCCGATGGCGCCGCCGAAGGTGGGCGAACGCAGCAGGAAGCCGGAGACGAACTGCCCGAAGGCAAAGGTTGCCAAGACCATGTAGACGCCGCGCGTGCGGAGCACCGGGAACGAGATCAGGAAGCCGATCAGCGCCGTGGTGACCATCGCCAGCGGAATGGTGACGACCACCGGCTGGCCTGCATTGCTGGACAGCCAGGCCGCTGTGTAGGCCCCGATCGCCTGGAAGCCCGCGCCGCCGAGATTGAGCTGCCCCGCAGCTGCCGTGACGAAGATCGCGTAGGCGAAGATCAGGTTGATGCACAGGATGGCAACGATGCCGGTGGCGTAGCCGCTCATGGCAGGCTCCTCCGGCAGGGTGCGGCTTGGACAGGAGCGCTCGCCATCACATCTTGCCCTTGCCGATGGAGGATGCGCCGAACAGGCCCTGCGGCCTGAGGATGATGACGAGGAGCAGCATGCCCCAGACCACCATCTGCACCGAATCGCCGCCCAGGAAATGGATCGACAGGGTCTCGGCCAGACCGACGATCAGCCCGCCGGCCACCGCGCCCCAGACCGAGCCAAGCCCGCCCAGCACCATCGCGGCAATCGCCTTGGTGCCGATATGCTCGCCCATGAACGGCGAGACATCGCCATAATTGACGGTGAACAGCGCAGCGGCGACACCGGACAGCAGACCCGTCAGGATGAACACGATCGGCACGATGCGCGCCACCTCGACCCCGAGCAGGGATGCGGTATCGGGGCTCTCGGCGATGGTACGCAGGGCGCGGCCCATGCGCGTGCGCTTGAGCACATAGGTGAGCCCGGCCACGATGCCGAGCGCCAGCGCGAGGCTCGCCAGTTGTGGCAAACCGATGACAAGGCCGCCAAGATAGATATCAGCCTTGAACGGCACCGGGAAACGCTGCGCTTCCGAGCCCAGCGCGATCAGCACAAGGTGCTCGAAGATCAGCAGGAAGCCCAATGACGAGACCAGCGGGATGGCATGTTCGGTGGCATCGCCGTGGCGTGTCTTGAGATAGCGAAAGGTGAAGCGCTCCACGACCAGCGAGGCCAGGATCGCCACTGCTATGCCGGCCATCAGGGCGATGAACCATGCCGCTGCGCCGAACCCGGCCAGATAGCCCCGCGCCAGAAGGCCCCAGGCTACCATGCCGGTCAGCATGAACAGGGTCGGGATCGTGAAATTGAGGAAGTTGAGCACGCCGATGGTGAGCGTGAAGGCAACGGCCACCGTCATGTAGATCGAGCCAAGCATCAGGCCCGAGATGATCTGCTGGGTGATGACGCGGCCACCGAGCAGCATGGCGAACCCGATGGCAGCGGCGCAGGCGAGGCCAATCAGGATGCCGTTGCCAATCACCGGCTTTGTCCCGCCGAGGGCGGCTGCATCGCTCATGAGGACGCTCCCACCATGGGCGTGATGTGGCTGGCGTGCTGGGCGCGATAGGCGTCGGCAACCTGTTCGCGCGTCGCCCACCAGACGCCATCGAACTGGCGCGCATAGGCAAGGAAGCGCTTGAGCGCGCTCATCCGGTGCGGCACGCCGATGACGTGGGGATGCAGGCCGACATTCATCATCATGCCGGTGCGCTCCCCTTCGGCGTAGAGCACGTCGAACTGCTCCTTCATGCACTCGAAGCCGGCCTCGTTGGTCAGCCCGCGGCGCTGGAAGAGGGTGAAGTCGTTGATTTCAATGGAATAAGGCACCACCACGATCGGCCCTGCCGCGGTGTCGATCATGTAGGGCTGATCGTCGTTCATCAGATCGCACCAGAAGGTCAGGCCACTTTCAGCAAGGAGGCGCGGCGTCTGCGTCGTGCCGCGCAGGGACGAGGACAGCCAGCCCTTCGGCGTGCGGCCGGTGGCCTTGCGGAACACGTCGAGCGTCTGGTCGATCACCGCCCGCTCCTGCTCTGGTGCGTGCTGGAGATGGCAGAGAAGTTCGCCCTGCTCGTAATTGTGCGGGATCAACTCGTGTCCGCGCTGCAAGGCCGCCTCGATGATGGCAGGACGCTCCAGCGCCAGCTTGGCGTTCATGGTGCAACTGGCCGGAACGCCGGCTTCGTCGAAGGCATCGAACAGCCGCCAGACCCCGACGCGCTGGCCGTATTCGCGCCAGGAGAAGTTGGGGAAATCGGGGATGTTGCCTGGCAATGCATCGGGCAGGATCGATGGGCCGCCGGCGTAGTAGGTCGCGGCTGTCGGTTTCAGCAGGTCCCAGTATTCGAGGTTGATGGTGATGATCAGCGCCAGCCGCTTGCCGCCGGGCCAATTCAGGCGGCCGCGCGACGGAAGGGCTGAGAACGGATACTGCATCGGAACCACGACCCCGGAACCACGAGAGCGACACAATGAGCACTTGCCCAGAGGGCCGGACAGCGACATGATTGTCCGGACAACTGCATGATGACCGGCTGGCACGGACTGTCAAGGAAGGCGCTTCGGAAATGAACACCAACAACCGGGTCCTGATCATCGGAGCGGGGCCGGTGGGCCTTGTGGCGGCCAATCTCCTGGTCGATGAGGGCATCCCGGTCACGCTTGTGGAAGCTTCGCCGGAGCTGCCGCGCGACCTGCGAGCCTCGACCTTCCACCCGCCGACGCTGGACATGCTGGAGCGCTTCGGCGTGACCGATTCCATGATCGCGCAGGGCCTGATCTGCCCGACATGGCAGTTCCGCGACCGCACCGAGGGGGCCGTCGCCACGTTCGAGCTGGCCCGCATCGCCGACGAGACCAACCATCCCTATCGCCTGCAATGCGAGCAATGGCGGCTCGGCGAGATGCTGCATGCGCGTCTGCAGGACAATGCCCTGGCCACGATCCGCTTTGGCACCAAGGCCGTCGCCGCAAGGCAGGGCGCAGACGGCGTCGAGGTCGATGTGGTCGATGCGGACGGCAAGGCCGAGACGATCACCGGTGCCTTCGTTGTCGGGTCGGACGGGATCGGCAGCGTGGTGCGCAAGTCGATGGGCGCGGAGTTCCAGGGCCAAACGATTCCCGAAATCTTCCTGACGGTCTCGACCACCTTCGATTTCCGCGAAGCGATGCCGGATGTCGCCAACATCTCCTACATCTCGGATCCGGAAGAGTGGTTCGTGCTGATCCGCACGGCCAGCGTCTGGCGGGCACTGTTTCCGGTCGATTCCAGCCTCAGCGATGAGGACGTGACGTCGTCAGGGCGCATCGAGCGGCTGTTGCAGGGTGCGCATGCCCGCAGCGAGCCATATGAAATCCGCCACCGCACGGCCTACCGCGTCCACGAGCGGGTGGCGTCGCACTATGTCTCGGGCCGCATGCTGATTGCCGGTGACGCGGCGCACGTCAACAATCCGCTCGGCGGCATGGGCCTGAATGGCGGCATCCATGATGCCTTCAACCTCGCCGCGAAGCTGACGGCGGTGAGCCGCGGGGCCGATCTCGACACGCTGAAGCAATATGAGCGCCAGCGCCGCAAGGTCGCGCTCGACGTCGTGCAGCAGACCACCTTGCGCAACCGGGCCATGCTAAACACCCGCGAGCCTGCCGCGCGGGCAGCCTACTATGCAGACCTTCGCCGCACGGTGGCCGACGCGGAGGCCCACAAGACCTACCTTATGCGCACCTCGATGATCCAGTCTTTGCGCGACGTGGCGTCCATGGCCTGACGGGCGCGGTCAGCGGCCGTCGCAACCGCAGAAGCGCGGCCTGAAGCGAGAACCCATGCGGCTGATCCGCATGCCCTCCCCTCGCAGATGCGCCGGGATGAGCACCGTGTCGGACTCAGCCGCGCGCTCAAGCAGGCCCCGGCGGGTTTCGGCGGCCATGGCCGGATCGCTGCAGAAAGCGCTCGACCAGTCGGGCTGGAAGACCTGGGCCGGCGAATGCAGTGCATCGCCGCTGAAGACCAGCGACGGCTGGCCCGGTGACGTGACCTCAAGACCGATATGTCCCGGCGTATGGCCCGGCAGCGGCGCGATGGTCACGCCAGACATAACCTCGGCCCCATCATCGACCATCTCGGCAGCGCCGGCCTCGATCACCGGCAGCACGCTGTCGGCAAAGGAGCCATGGTTGAGCGGGTGCTCGGCAGGACGCGCGGCAGCCTCCGTCCAGAAGGCCAGTTCGGTGCGCCCGATCAGATAGCGTGCCTTCGGAAAGGTCGGCACCCAACGGCCATTGTCGAGCCGCGTGTTCCAGCCAACATGATCCGCGTGCAGGTGCGTGCACATCACCATGTCGATGTCCTCCGGCCTGCACCCTGCCGCAGCGAGGCGGGCGAGATAGCCGCTCTGCCGGCGCTCGTGCCAGTCGGCGCGGCGCGGGCGGGGCTTGTCCTCGCCGATGCAGGTATCGATCAGGATGGTGCGGCCACCGACCCTGAGCAGGTGGCTCTGCACCGCGAGGTTCAGCGTCGCGGTCTCGTAGTCGAGGTGTGTGCCGGCCAGCACATCGCGCGCGTCAGCCAGATCATTCAGGCTGGCGGCGGGCAGAAGCCCGGCCAGCGGCAGGACGAAGGGATCGAGATCGACGATGCGTGCGACGCTGGCTGGGCCTGGCATGATGGCTGTCCTCTCCAACTGGCCTCAGAAATCCGACAGCAGTCGTCCGAAGCCCGCCTTGCGGTCAGGGATGCCGTTGGCGCGCAGGGCGTGCCAGTAGGTCGCCGTGTTGATGGCGATCACCGGCTTTCCGAGCCAGAGTTCGGCAGCAGCGGCGAGCCGGACCATCGACAGGTTGGTGCCGACCTGCACGATGGCATCGACATCGTCGCCATCGAGCTTCCGCAGCACATCGCGCAAGGTGGCATCATCGACTTCGGCGATGGCAGTCCACGAGCGGCATTGCAGCGGGATGTCGCGCACGACACTGAAGCCCATATCGCCGAAATAGCGCGCCACCTCGGTGTTCATCACCGGCCAATAGGGTGACAGCACGGCGATGCGGCGCACGCCGCCATAGGCGCGCAGGGCTTCGGTGCAGGCATGGCTGCCGATGCTGACGCGAACGCCCGCCTCGCCCTCCACCTTGTCGATGAAAGCATTTGCCCCCTTCTCGCCATCGAAGAAGGTTACGGCGGACATGCCCATCACCAGATAGTCGGGCGCACAGGTCATGACGCTGCGCACCGCATCGAGCACGTTGTCCGCAATCGTGTTGGCGCCGGCGCGGAAGCTTTCGTTGCTGACCGCGTTGGCATTGGGCGTGAAGATGCGGCTGTAGTGGTTGGTCACGCCATGGGGCCGCATGTCGTCGAAATCGGGCTGTACGATGGTGTTGGTCGATGGGCCGAGGACGCCGAACTTGCGCCGGAAGCCTTGTGCGTCGGTCATGCCTTGATGCTCCTTGTGGCCGTGATGATGCCGGGTCAGGCCCGAGGGCGCTCGCCGATGCCGACGCTCCGGGCAAAGCCCTGACGCCTGCAGATGTCGAATTCGCTCATGGCCGAGAGCCGTCTCGCAGGGCTTCGGCAAAAAGGTTGGCACAGTTCAATCGCCCGGACAAAGCGCACGAGGCCGGCGTCGGCCATGCGGCTTGCGCAGGGCAGGACAGTCCGCGTGCGGCCGGGCTCATGCAGGCACCATGCTGCGCGCGGCAAGCCCATGACGCAGCAGCAGCCCTGCCCCTGCCACGAAGGCGACAGCCTCGAGCCAGATTGCCAGCGGACCTGCCGCGGCGATCGGCACCAGGATGACGAGGCCAACGCCCAGCCAGAGCAGCCGCTCGATCTTGGCAAGAGGCGCGAGGGCATGGCCAACAAGAGCTGCCGTGATCAACGGAATGGCCAACACCGCGCCGATGACCACAAGGATGATCTCGGCCGCCGGGCCCTGCATCAGGATGGCTGGCTGGTAGATGAACAGGAAAGGCACGAGGAAGGCGATCCAACCGATCTTGACGCTGTGCCAGGCGACAGTGACCGGCGAGGCATTGGCGATCGACGCCGCGGCGAACGCGGCCAGCGCCACGGGCGGCGTGATCATGGACAGCAGGCCGTAATAAAACACGAACATGTGGGCCCCGATGGGGGAGATGCCGAGTTTGATCAGGCTTGGCGCGGCCAGCGTCGCCAGCAGCATGTAGACGGCGGTAGTCGGCATGCCCATGCCGAGGATCAGCGACACCAGCGCCGTCACCACCAGCAGCAGGAAGACACTGGACTTGCCGATCTCCAACAGCATCAGCGACAGGGCAAACCCGAGCCCAGTCGTGTTCAGGATGCCGATGATCATTCCGGCCAGCGCACAGACCAGCAGCACATCGGCGGCGGCAAGCCCCGTCTCGGACACCTCGTCGAGCAGGTAACGCAGCGAAAAGCCGCCGCGACGCAACACCACGAGCGCCACCAGCGCCAGCAACGCAGAACTCAGCACAGCGGCCAGTTCGGGCTGGAGATTGGCCCAGAAGATGCCGCCCAGCACGACAATGAAGGCCAGGGCCAGCAGCGCGCTTTCCATGCCAAGCTTCGACAGCGGCGTGTCGGCTCCCTCCGCGAAGGCCGGCAGGCCCATGCGCCGGGCGGTGAAATCGAGTTGGCACAGGATCGAGCCATAGAACAGAAGGGCTGGCAGAAGCGCGGCCAGCATGATCGTGGCGTAGGGCACCTTGAGATATTCGGCCATGATGAAGGCTGCCGCCCCCATCACGGGCGGCATGATCTGCCCGCCTGTCGAGGACACGGCTTCGGCTGCGGCAGCGTCCTCTTTCGAGTAGCCGTTGCGCGTCATCATGCCGATGGTCACCGCGCCGTTGGCCATGACGTTGGCGACCGCCGAGCCCGAAACCGTGCCGAACAGCATTGACGAGATGATGGTGATGCGGCCCGAGGCTCCCGGCGCACGCCCGGCCAGCTTGGCCCCAAGCGCATCGAACACGCCGGCGGCACCGACCGCTACCAGCAGGCGTCCGAACAGGATGAAGGGAACGATCACGAAGCAGGCCACCGTCAGCGTCTGGCCGAGCAGCGCAGTCGAATCGGACCCCAGAAAGCCAAGCAATTGCAACGGGCTCAGGGATTTGCCGGAAATCGCGGCCGGCAGGTGGTGGCCGAAGAGGGCATAGCCAAACAGTACGGCGAAGACGATGGTCAGCACCCATCCGACCACCCGGCGCATGCCCTCGACCAGCAGCACTATGGCAACGAACCCGAAGGCAGCGGCCTCAACCGGCCGGAAGAAGGCCCCTTCCGAAAGCACGGGAAAGCGCAGCGCCAGCGCAATTCCAAAGGCCAGCGACACCACCGCGAGCGCCACACTGAGCGACCTGTCCAGCGCACCCCAGCCACCGCGCATGCGCAGGAACACAACCCCAAGCCCGCACGCCAGCACCAGCGCTGCGACCTGCTCATCGAGGATGAACAGCCCCCAGCGCGCCGGAAGGGACAGCACTGCCACGAGCGGCAGCAGGGCCACACAGAGCCCGAGCAGGCGGGCCGCCTGGAACCCCGCGCCAGAACGCGGGAATGCACTCACGGCTGGAACCCGACGCCGGCCTCACGGAAGAAGCGCTGTGCCCCGGGATGATAGGGCACGCCGATGTTGGTCCCCAAGGACTTGGGGTCATACTCTTCCCATAGCGGACTTGTTGCCTTCAGGTCGGCGGCGCGTTCGAACATGGCCTTGGTCATGCGGTAGACGGCATCCTCGTTCATCCCAGCATGCGTGAACAGGGTGTAGACATAGGAGAAGATGCGGGTGCCCTCCTCGATGCCGATGTTGCTGGCAACGACCGGCATGACGCGCAGGGTCGCTCCGGGCAGATACTTCGTCAGGGTCGCCAGGTCGCCTGCTGCGAACGAGACGAAGCGCACGCCGCCGCTGATGCTCTGCTGGAAGTCGATCACGTTCTGCGCACCGACTGTGGCGATCGAAACATCGATCTGGCCCGCCTTGAAGGCATCGAACATGCGCGGGAAGTTCGGCATCGGCACGCGCGTCACATCCTCGGGCTTGAGCCCGCCGGCTTCAAGCGAAGCGCGCATGATGACATCGCCCAGCGAATTGTCGGGGAACCAGGGCAGGCGCTTGCCCTTGAGATCGGCTTTGACCTTGATGTTCCCGGCCTTGGTGGCCACAAGGCCGGCATTGAACGGAAACAGGGCTGCGACCATGCGAAGGTTGGGCGCCGCCTGGCCCTGCGACATGCCAACGCCGCCAAAGGCGTTGGAGGTCTGCGGCGCATTGGCGATGCCAAACTCGATCTGGCCTGCATTGATCGGTGGAATGTACTGCGCCGTGTTGGCGACCGGCTGCGGACGGACCTGCATGCCGCCGGCATGAAGCGAGACGACCTGGGCAATGGCGGTGGCGATCTGTCCCGTCGCACCGCCCTGCGTGGTGCCGAGAGCCACGGTCTGGGCCACGGCAGGCTGGATCAAGGCGATGGCGATGGCGGCGGCTGCCGCGAAGCCCTGCACAGATTTGAAGCCCTGCATCAATTTCATCTCGCGATCTCCTTCTTGGTGCGCACGTGGCCGGTGTGGACGAGCGCCCGCAGCGACGAACCCTGACCCATATTGTCCGGACATTTGCCGAAAGGAAAGAGCCTGCCTGCGGAACGGCCGCCGTCCTGCACAGGCGCGCTCAGGCCGCCTGCGGAACGGGCCGCGCAGACGGAAAGCTGCCGGCGCGCGTGAGGGCAGCCGGTGCCGGTTTGCCGAGCAGGCCGGACAGCCAGCGGGCGGCCTCCATGACAGGCTCGATGGCAACCCCGGTGCTCACGCCCATGCGGTCCAGCATATAGACCAGATCCTCGGTGGCGATGTTGCCGGTGGCTGCCGGCGCGAACGGGCAGCCGCCAAAACCGCCAATCGAGGCATCGAGCGAATCGACGCCGCTTTCGACAGCCGCCAGCGCATTGGCGATGCCGGTGTTGCGCGTGTCGTGGAAGTGGCAGCGCAGCGACAGGCCCGGCGCAAGCGCGCGCGCGCCGGCCAGCAGTGCCCTCACCTGCCCCGGCACGCCGCAGCCGATCGTGTCGGCAAAGGCGATCTCGTCGGGCGCATCGACCAGCAGCGCCTCGACCACACCGAGCACGGTCGCAAGCGGCACCTCGCCCTCGAAAGGGCAGCCGAAGCTGGCCCCGATGGTGACCGTGGTGCGGATGCCGGCAGCCTTGGCCGGGGCAGCAATCGCGTGCCACTGGGCCATGGTCTCGGCCTTGCTGACCCCCTGGTTGCGCTGGTTGAACGTTTCGCTTGCGACGACGACATAGTTGATCTCGCGGCAGCCGACCGCCACGGCGCGCTCGAAGCCCCGAGCATTCAGCACGAGGCCGATATTCCGCGCAGCATGGTCGGAAGAGAGCGCTGCAAAGATCGCATCGGCATCAGCCATCTGCGGCACACGCTTGGGATTGACGAAACTGGCCACCTCGAGCCTGCCGATCCCTGCCGCCTTCGCCGCTGCAATCAGGGCCAGCTTGTCGGCGGTGGAGAGCAGCACCGGCTCGTTCTGGATGCCATCGCGCGGTGAAACCTCGACAATCTCGACCCTCGATCCGGCCATGGCGTATCTCCTCGTTGTGCGTTCGCTCTGACGGCGCGGCGCGCCTTGCGGGCACGATTGCCGTTTTGGTGTGCAGCGTCGCGGCAGGTCCCTTGCCCAGCAACGCCAGCCTTGTATAACAGGTCCAGTTGTCTGGACAACTTCGGGAGAGAACGATGAGCGCCCCACAAGACGCCGCGCGTGACGCGAGCCGGCGCGGCCCCCTGACCGACCTGAGAGTCATCGAGATGGGGCAATTGCTGGCCGGGCCGTTCTGCGGCCAGTTGCTGGCCGATTTCGGTGCGGAGGTGATAAAGATCGAGCAGCCCGGACAGGGCGACCCCATGCGCGAATGGGGCCGCGAGAAGCCGCACGGAATGTCGCTCTGGTGGCCGGTGATCGCACGCAACAAGAAGTCCATCGAGCTCAACGCGCGCGGCCCCGAAGGCCAGGACCTGATCAAGGAACTGGTGGCAAAGTCCGACATCCTGCTGGAAAATTTCCGCCCCGGCACACTGGAGAAGTGGGGGCTGGGCTACGACGTGCTGTCGAAGATCAACCCGCGCCTGATCATGATTCGCGTCTCCGGTTATGGCCAGACGGGGCCCTATTCAACGAAGGCCGGCTATGGGGCCATCGGGGAAGCGATGGGCGGGCTGCGCTATGTGGTCGGCGACCCATCCTCGCCGCCCAGCCGCATGGGCATTTCCATCGGCGACACGATGGCGGCCACCTTCGCCTGCCTCGGCGGCCTGATGGCGCTGCATTCGCTGCACCGGACCGGCCATGGCCAGGTGGTCGATTCTGCGATTTACGAGGCCGTTCTGGCGATCATGGAATCGCTGGTGACGGAGTATGACAAGGCCGATTTCATCCGCGAGCGCACCGGCGCGATCCTGCCCAATGTCGCGCCATCCAATGTCTATCCGACGCGCGATGGCCGCATGGTGCTGATCGCCGCCAATCAGGACAGTGTCTTCAAGCGGCTGGCCGAAGCGATGGGCAGGGCGGAACTGGGCAGCGACGCCCGCTACGCCACCCACGGCGCACGCGGCGAGCGCCAGAAGGAACTCGACGACCTGATCGGGGCCTGGACCATGACCATGGACGCCGAGCCGCTGGGCACATTGCTCGATGATCACGGCGTGCCGCGTGGCGATATCTACCGTGCGCCTGACATGCTGGCAGACGCCCATTTCAAGGCGCGCGAGGCCATTGTCAAAGTCCTGCATCCGCGCTTTGGCGAGCTCAACATGCAGAACGTCGCGCCGAAGCTGTCCGACACGCCGGGTGCCATCATCGCCAGCGCACCGGAACTGGGCCAGCACAACCGCGAGGTCTATGAGCGCATTCTCAAGCTGAGCCGCGAGCGCATCGAGGCGCTGGTCGCCGCCGGCGTGATCGGGCCAATGCGCGATGCCGGTCCGGCCACGCCGGCCGCCAAGGCAGGCTGAGGCAAGGTGGGCGGCATGCGTCTTGACGGCAAGGTCGCCATCATCACCGGCGGAGGCCGGGGTCTTGGCCGGGAAATGGCGCTCGCCATGGCGCTGGCCGGCGCCCATGTGGTGATCACCGCCGCCAGGGCCGCTAACGAACTCGCCCACACGGTGGCTGAGCTTGGCCCCGGCGCAAGGGCCATCCAGGCCGATGTGACGCGGCCAGAGGATTGCGCCCGCGTTGTCGCGGAGACGATGGCGGCTTTCGGGCGCATCGATGTTCTGGTCAACAATGCCGGTCGCGGCATGCGGCTGGTCTCGGAGACCTTCACCACAAAGCCGGTGCCGTTCTGGGAGGTGCCGTACCCGATCTGGCGCGAGATCGTCGACATCAACCTGAACGGGGCCTTTGCCATGTCGCAGGCCGTGACGCCGGGCATGGTGGCGCGCGGGTATGGCCGCATCATCAACATCTCGACCAGCGACATCACCATGGTGCGCAAGGGCTATGCGCCGTATGGCCCCTCGAAAGCCGCGCTGGAAGCCATGTCGCGCTGCTGCGCGCAGGATCTTGCCGGCACCGGCGTCACCGTCAACGTGCTCCTGCCGGGTGGAGCCAGCGACACCGAGTTGCTGCCGGGCGGACCGGGACGGCGCGGTGCCGACGGCAACCTGCTCAGCCCGGCGCTGATGCGTGACCCCGCTGTTTGGCTCGCCAGCGATGCCAGCGCGGCCATGACCGGCCGGCGCATGATCGCGCGGCTGTGGAACCCTGCCCTGCCGCCGGACGAGGCAGCCTCTCTCGCGTGCAGCGCCCAGGTGGAAAAGCCCGCGGTGATGTAGCGGCAGGGGCTGGCGGCAGCCTCCCCCGCCATGGCTCGCAAAAAGCTGTGTTAACAACTGCCCGTCGGCATGAATCTTAGGGCGGGCGGGCCACGGTGCGCTTGTGTCACCGCGCTGCCTCATGCACACCAAGGGCCATTGCAGCATGCGGACCCTCCGACGGCATGGACAAGCGCGCCCCAAAAGCCCCTGATGCGGCCAAGCCGCTCTATGCGCAGATCGAGCAGGCGCTGCGCGAGGCGATCGTTTCCGGAGAGAGCCCCGTGGGCAGCCTGCTGCCGGCTGAAACAGAACTGTGCGCCCACTTCAACGTCAGCCGCTATACGGTGCGCGAGGCGCTGCGCAGGTTGACCGAGACCGGACTGGTGGCACGCCGCCAGGGTGCCGGCACGGTGGTGATCTCCAACCAGAGCCCACGTGTCTTCGTGCAAAGCGCCCGTTCGCTGGACGAATTGTTCCAGTATGCCGTGGACACGCAACTCGCCGTCGATCGCACGGCGATGGTTGTCCTTGGCGGCGAGGACGCCCGCCTCATTGGCGCCGATGATGGCAGCAAATGGCTCAGGATCGATGGCGTGCGCTGCGACGCTTCGGGCCAGCCCATCTGCACGGTCACGGTTTTCGTGGCCGCATCCTACGCTGCCGTGGCGGAAGAGCTGTCCGAGATCAAGGGATCGATCTTCGGGCGCATCGAGCAGCGCTGGGGCCTGAGCATTGTCGATGTGGTGCAGGAGATTTCTGCCGGCCTCATGCCTGCGGATGTGGTGCAGACGCTTCGCGCCAAGCGCCAGGCCGTGGGCATGCGGTTCCGGCGCAGCTATTCATTGCAGGATGGCACGCTGGTACTGACCTCGATCAACTGGCATCCGGCAGAGCGGTTCGTCTACGCGACAAGGATGAAGCGCAACGCTGAATGAATGGGACCGGGCCAGGTGCCCGCGCTTCCCAGCCTAATCTGCGCCCTTGACCTTGCCAGTCCGGGCCGTACCTTCGGTCACGCCGCTGGCCCGCAGCGCCTCGATTTCGGTCTCCGTGTATCCCAGCGCTGCCAGCCAGCGGGCCGTGTCCTGACCGAGTTCGGGCGGGGGCGTCGGCTGCGGAAAAGGCTCGCCCAGCCTGAAGCCGGGCCGTGTCACCCTCAGCGGCGCGCCGCCCGATGTCTTGCCCGCGAGGTCCTCGACGAAGCCGCGCCCCATGACCTGCGCCTCACGCAGCACCTGCGGCACAGTCAGCACGCAGCCGGAGGGCACACCACGGGCATTGAACAGGGCCTCCCACTCGGCTGCCCCGCGCGCCGATAGGGCGCGTTCCAGCTCCGCCGTCAGCGCGGCGCGGTGTTCCTTGCGCGATTGCCTGCCGGCGAAGCGCACGTCGCTGATCAGATCGGCCCGCCCGATGACGTCGCACAGGGCCTCGTACTGCTTTTGCTCGTTGGCTGCGATGTTGAGCGGGCCGGTTGCCGTGCGGAAGGTGCCCGAGGGCGAGGCCGTCATGTTGTCATTGCCCATGGCCTCAGGCTCGACCCCGCCATTGAGATGGTTGGACACGACCCAGCCCATGGCCGCCATGGTGGCTTCCAGCAGCGAAACGTCGATCTGCCGGCCACGGCCAGTGCGGCGCTGCTCCACCAGGGCTGCCGAAATCGCGAAGGCCGCCGTCAGCCCGGCGATCGTGTCCGAGATCGGGAAGCCGGTGCGCAGCGGCGCTGTCCGGGCATCCCCCGTGACGCTCATTGCACCGGACAAGCCCTGCACGATCTGGTCATAGGCCGGACGCGAAGCCCATGGGCCGTCCTGCCCGAAACCGGAAATGGCGCAGTAGACGATGCGTGGATTGCGCGCGGCGAGCACGGCGTAGCACAGCCCCAGCCGCGCCATGACACCGGGCCGGAAGTTTTCCAGCACCACGTCTGCCTGGTCGACCAGTCGCAGGAACGCCTCCTTGCCGGCTTCTGCCTTGAGATCGAGCGTCACCGATTGCTTGCCGGCGTTGACCGCCACGAAGGACAGCCCCATCAGTCGGGCGGCCATGGCCGGGTCGGCACCGAGCTTGCGGGCCAGATCACCGCCATCCGGGTTCTCGATCTTGATCACCTCGGCCCCGAGGCGGGCGAGATTGTAACCGCAGAAAGGGCCAGCCAGCACGTTCGACAGATCAAGCACGCGCACGCCAGAAAGGGGCAAGGACGGATCCATTGACGCTGGCCCCGGCAATGTCATCGCGCGCCCCTTTTGTTGCTGCCAGCCACTTCTGCCAGCCTTTCCGGCGCAAGGAAATGGGTGCGGCACGTGAGGCGAAGTCTGGCGACCGGTGTTCGGTCACGCCGCTTGCAACCTCGCATCGGCTGCCTGGTCGCACGGATAGGGACCGGCATCATGGCACACGAAAACGGATGTTCGGATTGGTGCAGCGATATCGGGGTTCACAACCAACGATGCCATTCGACTGCGAAGGCCGAATGGCGCGCCCACGGGGAATCGAACCCCGGTCTCATCCGTGAAAGGGACGTGTCCTGACCGCTAGACGATGGGCGCGGGCTTGACGATGGGCCGAAGCGACCCGTGCGAAGCAGCGTGGGTATAGTGGCGGCTCAGGTTTCCGGCAAGTCCGAAAACCAGCCCTGCATGCGGTTTTTTCCGAATGCCGTGAAATCGCGGATGGCGGCGATGGCCAGTGCCTGCCAGATCACACCCTCGACGGCTCGGCGAGATCAAGGATGCGCAACTCTGCGCGTTCGTTGCCGCCCCAGCGATCAACAGCCAGTGTCGCTGCGACGTGCACCGCCTCGCCGCGCTTTGCCAGCAGGGCCTGCCCCAGCGGCTGCTCGGCCGCGCGGAAGGCCACGCCGCTGGCGATGCTGCCGTCGCCAGCCTTCAGCCGGATGCGGACATGCCCGCCGGCACCGACAACCTGCGCATCCATGAGTCGGTGCGAGGGGAACACCAAGGTCGGCTCCGGCGAGCCGGCACCGAAAGGACCGGCTGCAGCCAGTTCGGCCACCAGCCGCGGGGTGACACTGGCTGCCGTCAGGCTGGCGTCGATCAGCAGGGCGTCAACCGCATCGGCGGCGAGCACCTGGGCTGCGAGTTCCGGCCTGATGAAGCTGGAGAATGCAGCGAGACCACCGGGCTGCAAGGTAGCCCCTGCCGCCATGGCGTGGCCCCCGCCCTTGACGATGATGCCGGCCTCGGCAGCAGCCCGGACGGCGCGGCCCAGATCAACCCCGATGACCGAGCGGCCAGAACCGGTGCCGCCGCCTGCCGGATCGAGCGCAAAGGCGAAGGCGGGCTTGCGGAAGCGTTCCTTCAGGCGCGAAGCGACAAGGCCGACAATGCCGGGGTGCCATTCGGTGGACGCCGCGATGATGACTGGCGCGGGGCCCTCGCGCGCGAGGGCGGCATCGGTGGC
>CALRRR020000022.1:0-62882 GCA_943370645.1 Hydrogenophaga intermedia
GGCCGTGAGAGCGGCGGCAGCAAGAACAAGTTTCTTCATGGATGGTGACCTTCTGAACTGAAGCTTCGTTGAAAACGGGCAAACGAACACCCTGCCGGCAGACCGGCAGGGTGCAGAAGGCTCACTCAACCGACATCGGTGCGATATCGATGAACCAGCTCTTGGGCTGGACCACGCCCTTGACCTTGGCGCTCATGGCGCGCGGGCCGACATCGTGCGCGACCCAGATGAACGGTGCTTCCTCGACGATGCGCTTGTGCAAAGCGGCCAGCGCGGTGTCGCGCTCAGCGCCTTCGAAGGTCGACCGTGCCTTGGCGATCAGGCCGTCGAACTCGTCATTGCCGAAGTAGCCCCAGTTGTTCGAGACTGGCGGGAAGGTCTTGGTCGAGACGAAGCGCACCATCGCGAAGAACGGGTCCATCGTGGCGAAGGTGACGTTGATCGCATTGGCACCGCGTGCCTTCGGATCCTTCGCGCCCTCGCGCCAGTTGGTGAACACGGCGTTCCACTCGATCACGTCGAGCTCGACGTCGAAGAAGCACTCCTTCAGCGCCTGCTGCAGGAACTCGTTCATCGGGATCGGCTGCATCTGGCCCGAGCCGGATGCCGAGGTCAGCACCTTGACCTTCATCGGCTTGGCGGCGGAGTAGCCGGCCTGCGTCATCAGCGTCTTGGCGGTTGCCGGATCATACTTGATGTCGAAGGTTGGGTTGCCCCACCATGGGTGATCCGGCGCAACCGAGCCCTTCGGAATGCCCATCAGCCCGCCCAGCAGGGTCTGGAGTTCGGTGCGGTTGATGCACAGGTTGGCGGCATGACGGGTGCGCTTGTCGAGCCAGGGCGAGCCTTCAGCAAAAGACAGCTGCCACGGCCAGACATGCGGCTGCGGGTTGGCGTAGACGGTGAAACCACCGCTCTTGATCCTTGGCAGCGCGTCAGGCGCCGGCGATTCGATCCAGTCGACCTGGCCAGAGAGCAGCGCGGCTGTGCGGGCATTGGCATCAGCCAGCGGCAGCAGAACCACGCGGTCGATCTTCGGCGTCCGCTTCGGATCCCAGTAGGCCTTGTTGGCCACCATCTCGAAGCGCTCGCGCGGCTGAAGGCGGACACCCTTGAACGGGCCGGTGCCGGATGGGTCGGCCGCAAAGGCCGCCCAGGCTTGCGTCGAGCGGGCTGCTGCCTCGGTGACGCTGGTCGGCACTGCGGCCAGCTTCGTTGCCCAATGGGCCGGTGAAGCCATGAACAGGTTGGTGAGGTTGATCGGCAGGAAGGAGTCGGGCTCAGAGGTCGTCAGTTCAACGGTCAGGTTGTCGATCTTGCGGGCGCTGCGCAGCGTCGGCATGCGCGAGACGGTGACGCCGACCTGGCTGGCGTCGAAATGGGCGGCATCGCGCTTCAGCACTTTCTCGACATTCCAGACGACAGCGTCTGCATTGAACGGCGAGCCGTCATGGAAGGTTACGCCGGGGCGCAGCTTGAAGGTCCACTTGGTCTTGTCGGCGGCATCGACGGCCCATTCCGTGGCAAGGCCGGGGATGACCACGCTGGCCTTGTCGGTCGAGGACAGGTCCCAATGGGTCAGCGCGTCATACATCGGGATGCCGGTGAAGCGGTTGCCCTCGAAGCCCTGGTCGGGCTGGCCGTGCGTGCGCGGAATGTCAGCAGCGGTCATGCCGATGCGCAGGACCTTTTCCTGCGCCAGCGCCGAGCCGGCCATCATGGTGGTTGCCAGCAGGCCAGCCGCAAGCAGACGGGAGAACGATGAAATCATGAAACAGGCTCCGGGAGGTGGACCAGTGGACCGAGGGGCAAGGCCCGGCACGAGAAGTGGCCGGGGGCTTAACGGGTTGTTCAGCAATCACTGTGCCAAAGCCGGAATCAGCCATTCGCAACGGGCAGGCCGACTTGCAAACTTGGCCGGCGGAGCATCGTCCTGCGCGTGCGGGCAGCTGTGTTTATCCGGCTGAAGGATTGATTCCGCCCGACTTTGGGCCGGGTTCGCCCCGGGCTCGCGGGTCGAGCATTGACAGCGCTGCTGCCAACTTCACACTGTCAAAGCCTGACGGGGCGTTCCGGGCATCAGCGCCAGACAGCTGCTGGTGCCTGGAAACTGGTCATGCCCTGTGCAGCCGTCGCCGCGTGAATGTTTTTTGTGCATTTGCTGATTTTGCAGGCGGTCGTCGGTTGCCTTCTCGCTGTGTTCTTTCTCTCCCATCCCCGGATCGCCATGCGCCTGTTGATCATCAATCCCAACACCACTGCCGCCATGACCGAAAAGGCGGCTGATGCCGCGCGCCCGCATGTTCCGGCTGGCACCGAGATCGTGCTCGCCACTGGCAGCTTCGGTCCGCACTACATCGCGAGCCGCGCCAGCTTTGCTGTCGCCGGCCATGCGGCGCTGGAGGCCTATGCAGCCCATGGCGCGGGCTGCGATGCGGTGCTGCTCGCCTGCTTTGGCGATCCGGGGCTGGAAGCGATCCGCGAGGTTGCGCCGGTGCCGGTTGTCAGCCTGATCGATGCCGCCTGCGCCGCTGCGGCGGCCGGCGGGCGTCGCTTCAGCATCATCACCGGCGGTGAGCGCTGGGGCCCGATGCTGCGCGAGATGCTGCTGCTGCGCGGCCTTGACGGCCAGTTGGCCAGCATCCGCACGGTTGCCCCCACCGGCGGGGAGATCGCTGCCAATCCCGCTGCGGCCCACGCGCTGCTGGCCGAGGCTTGCCGCCGGTGCGCCGACGAGGACGGGGCCGAGGCTGTCATTCTGGGCGGGGCCGGGCTGATCGGCATCGCGGCAGCCATCGCCCATAAGGTGCCGGTACCGGTCATCTGCTCGGTCCAGGCGGGCGTCGACGCCGTCGCGGCCATTCTTCATGCCGGCGCGGCGCGGGCACGGTCAACAGGCCGCGCCCATGATCCGGTCGGCAGCATCGGCTTATCGGAGGATCTTGCGGCCCTGTTTGCAGGCCGCGCGGCTGGCTGACGTCAGCTTGTCCAGCGTGCCGAAACAGTCGCCACGGCCGCCACCAGCCCGTCGAAATGCGGGATCACCAGATCGGGCTCCAGTGTCTCGATCGGCACGTCCGTGTAGCCGAACGGCACGCAGATCACCGGCAGTCCGGCATTGCGCGCGGTCTGGATGTCGGTGCGCGAATCCCCGATCATGATGGCGTGGGCCGGGTCGCCGCCGGCCGCCGTGATCGTCAGCGTCAGGTGGCGGGCATCAGGCTTGAAGAACGGAAAGGTGTCGCGCCCGGCAATCGCCGCAAACCGCGCCGTCACGCCGAGCGCATCCAGCAGCAGCCGCGAATGCCGCTCCGGCTTGTTGGTGCAGACCGCGAGCCTGTGGCCGCTGGCGGCGAGCGCATCAAGCGCCGGGAGCACACCGTCGTAGAGGTGCGACTGCTCCGCCACGCGGCCGGCATAGATGTCAAGAAACAGCTCGAAAAGCTCCTGAAGCCGCTCCGGCGACAGGGGGCGCTCATAAAGCTTGAAGCCGCGTTCGATCAGCGCTTTGGCACCCGCGCCAACCAGATCGCGCGCCTTGGAGACAGGCAAGGGTGCCAGACCCTCCCGCTCCAGAATGGTGTTCAACGTGCCGATGATGTCGGGGGCGGTCTCGGCAAGGGTGCCGTCGAGATCGAACACGATGGTTGGTCTGGCAGAGCCGGGTGCAGGGTCTTTGATCATGCCGCCCATCTGGAGAAGGCCAAGCCCGCTGGCAAGCAAAAAGCCTCCGCTGGCAAGCAAAAACCGCCGCAGCGCTGGCGCGCATGCGGCGGTTCAGAACGGAGCCGTCCGGTAGTCGGAGGGGAATCAGCGCTGCTTGACGACGATCGGGGTCAGTAGGTCGCCCCAGAAGCCATCCTCGTGATGGTGGCGGGCCGAGCGCTGCAACTCCACCGAGAGGCCGGAATCGACTGCCTTGACGACGGAGGCATTGAGGCGGTGCAGGTCGTTGGCCAGCATGCGGATGGCCATCTTCTGCTCGTCGTTCATGCTGGAAGCGAAGCCTTCAGCGCGTTCTTTCACATTGGCTTTCATGGTCTTGTGTCCTCTCTGCGCGGGTATGTTGGCCGCGGTCCGAGTTGGTGGGGCGTGTCGGGGATAGGGCTGGCTCTCATCCGTCGCCCCGTGGAAGGATGAGAGCCAGTGTCTTGCGCCAGCGGCGGCTTCCTCGCCCTCAGACAGGCTCAGGGTGAGGAAGCCGTGTTGGCTGGTGTCACTCGGCGGCCTGGAGCTTCGGCTTGCCGGCGTTGAACTGGTCGGTCTCGGTCGATTCCTTCATCGCCGTGGTCGACGACTGGCCTGCCGAAATCGTCACGGCAACCTGGTCGAAATAGCCGGTGCCGACTTCGCGCTGGTGGCGGGTGGCGGTGAAGCCGCGCTCTTCGGCAGCGAACTCGCGCTGCTGCATCTCCGAATAGGCCGCCATGCCGCGGTCGCGGTATCCGTCGGCCAGATCGAACATCGACAGGTTGAGCGAGTGGAAGCCGGCCAGTGTCACGAACTGGAACTTGTAGCCCATGGCACCCAGTTCGCGCTGGAACTTGGCGATGGTGGCCTCGTCCAGCTTCTTGCGCCAGTTGAACGAGGGCGAGCAGTTGTAGGCAAGCAGCTTGCCGGGATGCTTCTTGTGGACCGCTTCGGCGAACTTGCGGGCGTCGTCGAGATCCGGATGCGAGGTTTCCCACCACAACAGGTCGGCAACTTCGGCGAAGGCGAGGCCGCGCTTGATGCAATGATCAAGGCCGGTGCCTTCCTTGAGGCGGTAGAAGCCCTCCGGCGTGCGGCTGTCGGCCTCGATGAACTCGCGGTCGCGCTCGTCCACATCGGATGTGATCAGGCGGGCGGATTCTGCATCGGTGCGGGCGATGACCAGGGTCGGCGTGCCCATCACATCGGCGGCGAGGCGCGCGGCAGTCAGGTTGCGCTCATGGGCTGCGGTGGGGATCAGAACCTTGCCGCCAAGGTGGCCGCACTTCTTCTCGGACGCCAGCTGGTCCTCGAAGTGCACGCCTGAAGCGCCCGCCTCAATGAAGGCCTTCATGATCTCGAAGGCATTGAGCGGGCCGCCGAAGCCAGCTTCCGCATCGGCCACGATCGGGGCGAACCAGTCGCGCTTGGCCCCGCCCTCGGCATGCTCGATCTGGTCGGCGCGCTGCAGGGTGCGGTTGATGCGGCGGCACAGTTCCGGTGCGGCATTGGCGGGGTAGAGCGACTGGTCGGGGTACATCGCGGAGGCGGTGTTGCTGTCCGCGGCGACCTGCCAGCCGGAGAGGTAGATCGCCTTCAGGCCGGCGCGCACCTGCTGCATCGCCTGGTTGCCGGTCATGGCGCCGAGCGTGTTCACGAAGGGCTCGTTGTGCAGCAGGTTCCAAAGCTTGTTGGCACCGCGCTCGGCCAGCGTGTGGGCGATGGGGAAGGAGCCGCGCAGCTTGGCGACATCGTCGGGTGTGTAGGTGCGGCGGATGCCGTCATAGCGGCCTTCCGGGGCGGATGGGACGAGGTCCTTGAATGTCAGCTTGCTCATCGAAGAGGCTCCTTGCATCGCTCATACAGAGGTTTTACAACTTTCGGATTAGACCGACTTGATTGGTCAATTCCGTGTCGTTGCGATGGATTGTGTATGCTGCGACGCGGTATTTGAGGCAAGTCGGACATTTTCAGGCAAAGGTGTGAGTGAGTGTGTTTTACTTTTGTGAAAATGTGTATATGTAAAAATTGTACGTCCCCAGGTTAACCATTGCCTCGCCGTCATCCCGGCCTTGAGCCGGGATCGCAATCGACCGGGTGTGCAGTCGGCAGTCGGCAGAAGCGGTGGCGCACCTCCGCGATGGGCGCGAAGGGAGTTGGCGATGTCGGATGAATCAGGCCGGAAGATCCTTGCCGGGGCACGCCTCAGGCGTTTGCGGCGCGAGCTGGCGCTGTCGCAGACGGCGATGGCCTCCGAGCTCGGCATTTCCGTGTCCTATCTCAACCTGATGGAGCGCAACCAGCGCCCGGTCACGGCGCAGGTGCTGATCCGGCTGGCCGAGGTCTATGATGTTGATCCGCGCTCGTTCGCCCGCGAGGAGGAGTTGCGCGCCGCGAGCGAACTGGAAGAGGTCTTCGCCGATCCCCTGTTCCGCGCCGCGCCCGTGCCGCGCACCGAATTGCGCGAAGCTGCCGATGTGGCTCCGTCTCTGGTCAGTGCCATCCAGCGACTCTACCGCGCCTATGTCGAGACGCGCGAGAGCGGGGAGGGCGGATTTTCCGACAATGACCGCGGCGAGGGCATCGACCGGGGCGAGGGCGGGCGTGGCGCGCGCGAGAACCCGGTCGAGCGCGTGCGCGATTTCCTGCACGCGGCCTACAACCACTTCCCCGAAATCGAAGAACTGGCGGAACGGATGGCGGGCGAGCTGGCCGCCACAGGCCATGAGCTGTTTTACGCGCTCAGCGAACGCCTGCGCGAACGGCATGGCATGCGCCTGCAGGTTCTGCCGGTGGATGTGATGAGTCAGGCGCTGCGCCGCTTCGATCGCCATCGCCGGCGCATCATGATCTCGGAGCTGGTCGAGCCCTCGGGGCGGACCTTCCAGGCCGCCTACCAGCTCGCCTTTATCGAGGCCAATGACATGATCGATGCCATCGCGGCCCGGCTCGATCCGACCCAGGGGCCGATGCGCCGGCTGCTGCGCATCACGCTCGGCAATTACTTCGCCGCCGCGCTGATGATGCCCTATGGCCGCTTCCTTCAGGCAGCAGAGGCGCTGGACTACGATGTCGAGGTGCTCAGCGCCCGCTTCAATGCCAGCTTCGAGCAGGTCGCCCATCGCCTGACCACGCTCGCCCGGCCGACGGCGCGCGGCGTGCCGTTCTTCCTCGTGCGCGTCGACAATGCTGGCAATGTCTCCAAGCGCTTCTCCTCCGGCAGCTTCCCGTTCTCGCGCTTCGGCGGCACCTGCCCGCGCTGGAACCTGCACCAGACCTTCCGCTCGCCGGGTCGCGTCGTCACGCAGATCGTGGAATTGCCCGATGGCGCACGCTGGTTCTCGGTGGCCCGCACCGTGCGCCGCACGGCCTCGCCCTGGGGTGAGCCGGAAGCGCAATTCGTGATCGGCCTGGGCTGCGAACTGAAATACGCGAGCCGGCTGGTCTACTCGCGCGGCCTTGACCTGAAAGCCTACGAGCCCACGCCGATCGGGATCAACTGCCGCCTTTGCGAGCGCCCCAACTGCTCCCAGCGCGCCGCCCCGCCGCTGATGCGCACGTTGCAGATCGACGAAAGCATCCGCGGCATAAGCCCGTTCGACTTCGAGGCGTGAGGCCTCAACTGGTGGCCCGCTGCCGGTTGGCAAGCCCGATGAATGCTGCGCTGAACCATTCCGGGCACAGGTCGAGCACCGCCGTTGCAATCCGGATGAGGGAAGCGCCTGACCGGCGTCACAAGAAGGCTTGACGGCGCTCTTTATTTCGGTAAAACTAGAAATATGGACATAGAAAACATCTCCGCACGCCTTGAGGCGCTTGGCAATCCGACTCGGTTGGCCATTTTCCGCTTTCTGGTGAAAGCGGGCGACCCGGGCCTTTCCGTGGGGCAGCTTCAGGAGCGCATCGGCATCGCAGCTTCGACCCTGTCGCATCATCTGCACAAGCTTGTGCTGGTCGGTCTGGTATCGCAGGAGCGCCGCTCAACCGTGCTGATCTGCCGGGCCAACTTCGCCATGATGCGCGGACTGGTCGACGCATTGGCGGCGGATTGCTGCACCGACGCCTGCGTGCCGGCTCCGGCCATCATCGCCCGAACCTGAACCTGACGTCTTCCCAGGCCCGGCCCGAACGGCCAAGGGCTCTCTTTTTTCCTTGTTATTTCGAAAATACTAGGAGGATCAAATGAGTAATGCAGAGACGACGAAGACAGGTCTGCCGGGCGTGTGGCCGAAGCCGGATCCGGTCTGGCTGACCATTCTTGTCATCTTTGCCCTGCTGTTCTGGCTGGCGCCGGAGCAGGGCTCGGCCAGCCTCGGCTTCGTGCTGAAGGCGGTGCTCTCGGTGCTGCCCCTGTTCGTGTTCTCGATCACTCTTCTGGCGGCGACAACCGGGAGCGGTGCCGACAATCTGATCGCAAGGGCCTTTGTCGGGCGCACCGGGCCGATGGTCGTCCTGGCCGCCCTGATGGGAGCCCTGTCACCCTTCTGCTCCTGCGGCGTGATCCCGCTGATTGCGGCGCTTCTGACGATGGGGGTTCCACTGCCCGCGGTGATGGCCTTCTGGCTGGCGTCGCCATTGATGGACCCGACCCAGTTTGTCCTGACCACATCGGTGCTCGGACTGCCATTCGCTCTTGCCAAGGTCGCGGCCGCGATCAGCGTCGGCCTTCTCGGCGGGTTCGGAACCTATGCGCTGACAGCATCCGGCTGGCTGTCGCAGCCGTTGCGGGACAGCGCCGGCAATGGCGGTTGCGGTGGCTCAAAGGTGCGCAATCCGAAAGAGGTGGTCTGGCGCTTCTGGCGCGAACCTGCCCGGCTTGAAAAGGCCCTGTCCACGGCGGGCAAGAACACGCTGTTCCTCGGCAAGATGTTGATCCTCGCCTTTGTGCTTGAAAGCCTGATGTCGGCCTGGACGCCGCCTGGGCTGATTGGCCGCCTGCTCGGGGGCGACGGCTTGGGCTCGGTCGTCCTTGCTTCCCTGATCGGCATCCCGGCCTATCTCAATGGCACGGCGGCGCTGCCGCTGATGCGCGAACTGATCAGTCAGGGCATGGCGCCGGGGGCGGCTCTCGCGTTCCTTATCGGCGGCGGTGTGACGTCGATCCCTGCGGCCATCGCCGTCTGGACCATCGCCCGCCCGCCCGTCTTTGCAGCTTACCTGGGGTTCGCCGTGGCCGGCGCTATCCTGTCCGGGCTGGCCTGGCAGACCTTCCTGTCGCTGAACTGAAAGGGAACGCGCATGTCCATCCTCAAGATCATGACTGGCTCTCTGGCCTCACTGGTCTGCAAGGCTCTTTGCGTGACCGAGGGCCTTTTTTCCCTCCGCAGGGACTTGCCGGATTGCTGCCGCGACAACGATGCAAGGCGAGCTGCCATCGAGAGCATGCGCGAGGAGTGTTGGAGGGCGGGCCTCTGACGCCACGAGACATCAGCCCGTTCGACGTCGAGGCGTGAATCATGCTCGATGCCGTCGGCTTGTTGCCCGTCGGCACTACGCGACCTTCAAAATCTGGCCATTCTGTTTGTGACGTGCGTGCCACTCGTGCATCGGAGCCGGCCTGCCGAAATGGTAGCCTTGGCCACAGCTGCAGCCCATGGCCGTCAGCAGCCTCGCCTGCTCTTCCGTTTCGATGCCCTCCGCAACCGTTTTCATGTCGAGTGTCCGCGCAAGCTGGATGATCGTGTGTGTCACGGCCAGGGAGCGCTTGTTCGTGCCGATCTCGGACACGAAGCTGCGATCGATCTTCAGTTCATCGAAGCCCAGGGTGCGAAGATAGGACAGCGAAGAGTAGCCTGTGCCAAAGTCATCCAGCGAGAGGGTCACACCCATCTTTTTCAGTGTGTCGATCAGCTGTTTCACATTGCGCATATCGTTGATGAAGACGCTCTCCGTGATTTCCAGTTTCAGGCGCTCGGGGGGGAGGCCCGTTGCTGCCAGAACCTCCAGAACAAGAGCAGGCACATCCAGCTTGATGAGCTGGACCGCAGAAAGATTGACGGACACAACCACCGGATCGGGATAGGCCACCGCTGCCTGACAGGCCTTGAACAGCATCACGCGGCCAATCTCGATGATTTTCCCGCTCGTCTCGGCCACAGGAATGAACTCCGCAGGCGAAACGAACGTGCCGTCCGGCAGCTTCCACCGCGCAAGAGCCTCGAAACCGATGACCCTGCTCGACGCAAGCTCGACGATCGGCTGGAAGTAGGGCTCGAACTCTTTCCAGACGTCCGCTGAGGTCAAATTGGCTTCGATCTTTCTGCTGGCCGCAATCTGGTCGAGCATCGATGGCTCGAACAGGACGACGCGTCCTTTCCCTGATGATTTTGCAGTCCCCAGCGCAATGTCGGCCTGATCGATCAGGTCCGGGGCCGATGTGTGGTCCGCTTCTGCAACGGCAATGCCCACCGTCACGTCGACGGAGACAGTGTGCGCACCGAGGTTGCAGCTTTCGCGAACAGTCGCCAGCGCGGCTTCGCCGATCCTCAGCGCGGCCGCGACATCCGACACACTCGGCACGATCAGGAGAAACTCATCGCCCCCCAGTCGGGCAACAAGGGCGTTGGGGATCAGGTCGGCAAACGTCTGGAGGCGTTTTGATACGCTGATGAGCAGCAGATCCCCGGCCGCATGACCCAGCACGTCATTGATCGACTTGAAGCCGTCCAGATCAAGCAGCAAGACGGCGCGCAGGGATTGTCCCGCGTGTCCCGAACTGAGCCCTGAAAGATAATCTCCAAGCGCCGTGCGATTTGCGAGACCTGTCAGGACATCGTGTGCGGCTAGAAAGGCATTGTCGGCTGCGATGCGCTTTTCCGCCGCGTTGCTTCGTTTCAAAGCGACATTCTGCCAACTCAACAGGCCGACGAACAAGAATGCTGTCGCGAGCAGCGCGATGATCAGCACCTGCTGGATCATCTGGACGTACTGGAGACTGCTTTTGTTCTCGTCGCGATCCTGGATGCTTTGAACATAGGCTGCGCGCGTCAGATTCTGAACGTCGCCATCAACCTTTTGAAGTTGTTCAATGATGGAGGAAGGCCAGTTTTCAGGGCTTCTGGTCTCAAGCACCTCCCGGACCAGCACGTTGCTGCTGTTGATCTGGGTCAGCCAGCGCTGCCGCCGACGATCGGCGGCCACAAAGGCACCGAACGAGCCGGATTTCCACGTTTCGACGCGCGACGTGAAGATGTCCAATGCCAGGGTTGTCGCGACGACACTGTCATCTGTCAGTCGGGCGTTCATGAGGAGGGCGTTGCGGACCAGGTTGTTGAAGTCATCCCGGCCGTTGGCGCCACTCCACGCCACGTCATGCACCAGCGTGCGTTCAATCATGTCCTGCATGGAATTGATGGCCCATGGCAGGAAAATGCAGGCGACCCCCAGCGAGAGAGCAAAGCCGATCAGGACTATGCGCAGGCGGTCAAATAAAGCCATGATTGAGTTTCAATTAATGAAATCAATGAAACTATTCCACAGTAATGGATTTCACCTGCCAGGCGGATCGGCTGTAGTATATTTCGGATTTCAGGGCCGGATTTGAATCGAAAGGATAAATGATGAAGAACGGACCCTTGTCCGAGACCGGCATCATTTCACCATTGCGCTTGTAGGCAAGAATGACGGGAAACTTGGTCAGGTCTGTGAACGGGATTTCGGTCATGTAGTTGTTGAGCGCTTTGACCACGAGTGTGGTTCCCTGGATCCCGGCGCTTTTCACGAGCTTTTCCAGCGATACGCCTTCGAACGTTTGAACCCCGTTGTGCCAGGGCGTCGTTGTTTTCACGACGGTGGAGCCCAGTTTCTGGATGTCAGCGATCGACAGCATGGTCTCGGCATTGCCCTTGAGCGGGTCCATGACAGTCAGCTTGGGCTCATTTGCCGTCTGGGATTTGGCAGCGACAGGCGCGAAGCTGGTCAGGATGGCAAAGGCGAGGGCGGGGTAGAGGTGTTTCATCGGGCAACTCCTTTTTCAAACTCCTCTGCATCAAGGCGTAGTGGCAGAAGCAGTCGTCCGGACATACGCGATACAACTTAAAATTGTATTTTGTAGAAAGACAACCTTCTGGCCTATTGCGCGGTTGCGGACGCAGGCGGGATTGTCCTGAGTCAAGGCTTGCCAACGGGGCAACAAGCGGCTTTGAGAGCGATGCCGCGCGGTTGGATGCGCCTTGAGGCCACCGGTTCATGACCAACGCTTCGTCTCTCTACCGCCCGCCTGCGCCCGTGCCGCTGTCGCCGCTGGTCTCGCTTTTGCGTGTTCTGACCAGCCAGCCGCGCAGCCTGCTCGGCCTGGTGCCGAAAGAGGCCTACACCGAGATGGTGACGCCGCTGGGCTACTCGCGGCGGGGCATCCTCCTGGTCAACGATCCTGAGATCACGCGCACCATCCTCACCAATCCGCTGGAGCATTTCCCCAAGAACGACCTGATGGTGGGGGCGCTGGAGCCGCTGGTCGGGGAATCGATCTTCGTGTCGGATGGAGCGGCCTGGCGCCGGCAGCGCCAGATGGTCGAGCCGGCCTTCAGCCACATGGGCATTGCCCGTGCCTTCCGCTGGATGCGCGAGGCGGTGGACGATTACGAAGCGCATCTCGACGGTGTGGCGGCGCGCGGCGAGACCTTCTCGCTCGATGCGGCCATGAGCCACCTGACGGCTGACATCATCTGCCGCACGATCTTCTCGAAGTCGCTGGAGATCGGCACCGCGCGGGATGTGTTCACCTCGTTTGCCGAGTTCGAGCGCTCGGTGGCCAGCGTGGACCTGTATCAGCTCATCGTCGGCAAGCCGTGGTCGAAGGTGCGCCAGCCTGATCATGTGCTGTCGGCCTGCGAACGTATTCGTGCCCATATCGATGCGCTGCTGGCCCCGGCGCTGGAGGCTGAAGCTCCAGGAGGCGACATCGTGGCCGATCTGGTGGCGGCGCGTGATGCGACGACCGGCGAGGGCTTCACCCGCACGGAGCTGATCGACCAGATCGGCGTATTCTTCCTCGCCGGCCACGAGACCACGGCCAGCGTCATGACCTGGGCCTTCTTCATCCTGTCGCAGCGTCCCGAGGTGGTCGAACGCATGCGCGCCGAGATCGACGCGGTGGTCGGCAGCGCCGAGGTCGAACTGGCCCACGTCAAGAAGCTGGAATTCACCCGCGATGTCTTTCGCGAGGCGCTGAGGCTCTACCCGCCGATCACCTTCATCCCGCGCGTGGCCGCCGAAGACACGCAGATCGGCCGATATCGGGCCAAGAAGGGCACGATGATCATGATTGCGCCCTGGACGACCCATCGCCACCACGCGCTCTGGCCCCATCCCGACCGTTTCGATCCGGACCGCTTCATGCGCGACGAGATCATTCCCGGCAGCTACATGCCCTTCGGCCTTGGTCCGCGCATCTGCGTCGGCGCCGCCTTCGCCACCATCGAGAGCGGCCTGATGCTGGCCCGGCTGGTGCGCCGTTACGATTTCGAGGCTATCGCGCCCGATGCGGTCAAGCCCGTGGCGCGGCTGACTACAAGGCCCGCAAGCGAGATCATGATGCGGGTGAGAAGGCGGGGTTGAACGTCATCGGCTCGCCACCACCAGCCCGGAGCCTACCAGCATCACGCCCGTGGTCTGGTTGAGCCGCTTGGCCGTGTTGCCCGACATCAGCAGCCGCCCGGCACGGTAGGCGACGACCATGTAGGCGCTGTAGACCACGAACGAGACAACCACCACCACCGACATCAGCACCGCGAAGTCGAGCACGCCGATCCGCGACAGATCAAGAAAGGTCGGCAGCAGCGCGCCGTAGAAGATGATCGGCTTGGGGTTGCCGAGCGTCACCACAAGCCCGAGGCCAAGATCCTTGACCAGCCCGCCACGCGAGGGCGCAGCCTCGATCGACACCGGCGCACTGGCCGAGCGGAAGGCCTGCACGCCCAGCCAGATCAGATAGGCCGCACCGGCATACTTGATGATCTGGAACAGCGGGCCCATGGCGCTGGCGATGGCCGAAAGCCCGACCATGGCAATCGCAAGGAACACCGCATCGCCGATCACAAGCCCAGCAGTAACCGCCAGCCCCGCAGCGTAACCGCCGCCCAGCGTGCGCGACAGGATGGCGACAAGGCCGGGGCCGGGCGAAACCGCCAGGATCACGAAGGCGCCCGCAAAGGCCAGGATCATGTCGAGATGCATCATGTGCAGAATCCAGATGATTTGTACAAAGGTCGTGTTTCGGACGGCGGCTGAATTGTCGTTGTCTGTTTTATACTGCTCTATTGCGTTTCAAGGCGGCCCGATGGCTGAACATCAGTCAAACTGCCGGTCACTGATTGACGCCTTCCGTGCCAGGGTCATCGGCCTCCAGTCTGTAGCCCAGGCCGCGTTGGGTCTGGATCAGACGACGATCATGGCCTTCGTCAATCTTGCCGCGCAAGCGGGCAATGTAAACATCGACCACATTGGTGAGGGGGTCTTCGTTCATTCCCCAAATGTTGGAAAGAATGCGCTCTCGACTGAAGAGCTTGCCCGGCGCGTTCATCAGAAGCTCAAGCAGTGCGAGTTCCTTTGCTGTCAATGAAACCGGACGCCCGGCGCGGCTGACCCGCATCGTCGAACGATCAAGTTCCAGATCGGCAACGCGGAGCAGCGTCGGTGCCGGCGACTTGAAGGCCCGCCCGCGGCGCCCGAGGGCCTCCAGTCTCGCGAGCAACTCGTCAAAGTCGAATGGCTTGCAAAGATAGTCGTCCGCACCGAGACGCAAGCCCGCAACCCTGTCCTCGACCGTTGACAGGGCGGTCAGCATGAGAACCGGGAGCTGGATCTGCATGGAACGGAGGGTCTGGCAGACATCCAGGCCCGTCATGTCTGGCAGCATCAGATCAAGGATGATCGTCGTGCTCGCACCACCCAGGTTGAATTCTTGCCACGCCTCTTGGGCCAGCGCGATACCCTCCTGACCTTCCCGAGACGTGCGAACATGCATCCCTTCGGCGCGCAAACCGCGCTGCAGGAAATCTGCAATCCGCCGATCATCTTCGATAAGGAGCACGTTCATGCCGTTTTTTCATCCTGCGAAGATGTCAAAGGCAAGACCACGACAGCGACTGTTCCCTTGCCGGGTGTGCTTCTGAGCGTGATGTCGCCGCCATGGCCCCGGGCGAGCGCAAGCGCGATCGGTAGCCCAAGCCCGCTCCCGTCCGACCGAAAGGACTGGGCATTCGGTGCCCGGTAGCCGCGATCGAAAACCTTGATCAATTCAGTGCTATCTATTCCGATGCCGTCATCGGCAATCTCGACTTCGACAAAAGCGCCACCATAGTCGACACGCCGCGCAACGAGACTGATCGTGCCCCCGGGGTGCGAGTACCGGATAGCGTTGTCGATGAGCACGAGATACACCTGCTTCAGGCGGTCAGCGTCGCCGCGCAACATCAATCTGGGCGGCCATGGTTCACTGGCAAGGCTGACGTCGCGGGTCTTCGCCATGGCGGTACCCAAGGACAGCACATCATTCAGGACGTCGACCAGATCGATGGGTCCACGGCGCAGTGAAAGCAGGTCGATGTCACTGCGTGCCATCGTCAGGAGGTCGTCGATTGTCGCGCCGAGCTGTTGCGTGGCATCCTCGATCCTGCGCAAAGACTGTTTGTAGTCCTCGGCCGGCTTTTGCTCGCCGCGTAGCGCAACCTGAGCCTCACCCCGGATCGCTGTTGTTGGCGTTCGCAACTCGTGGCTGATATCGGCAAAGAGTTGGCGACGGCGCTTCTCGGCGACGTTCTGTGCGTCAAGGGCGGCTGTCAGCTCATTTGTGCGCCGCGCAACCTGATCCTCAAGTGCCTGACGCTCCTCGATCTCGCGTGCACGGTGGATGGAAAGCTCTTCCGCCATCGCGTTCATGCTCCGCGCGACTTCTCCGAACTCATCAGCGCCATCCAGCTTGATGCGGTGCGAGAGTTGTCCTGTTCGCAAGGCTGAAGCGCCGTCGGCCAGGGCGACCAAGGGCATGCGAAGGGCTCGGGCAAAGCCGAAAGCGAGCAGAAGCGCTGCCAGAACAAGCGTTGCTGTCGTCGCGATCCAAAGTTGCCGCAGCCGGAAGAGGGCATTGTTTGTGTCCGACCTCTTCTCCCGCAGGGACGCATCCTCCCGGGCCAGGATTTCGGCCAGGAGCTTCCGCAGGTCTCGGCCTTCAGCGTTGTCGAACATTTCGTTGGCAGCGCGCCAGGCAGAGGCGGTATCGAGCCCGGCGGACAGCTGGTTCAGGTTCGCAAGGCCACGTGCGAGCTGGTCAAGGCTGATCCGCAGCACCACGAGGGAGTCGCGCCGTTGCTCTTGTTGCCTGCGCGCAGCGATCTCCGGATCATGCTGTTTTGACTGCTCGGCCAGACTGTCCAGATTGTCGAGTGCGCCTCGCATCTGTAGCAAAAGAGCATCTCGTTGCTCATCGGAGGCAGTCGCACCGAACTGGCGCTCCGTCAGCCAGGTGCGCAATTGTTGCTTGTTGAACCACAGCTCGGTGAAGCCCTGCTTGATGTCAGCGGCAATCCGCCCCCGCATCACATGATGTTCTGCCTGTCCGACAGCCCAGATTGCAAAGCCTCCCTGCAGGGCCGCCACGATGCCGAGCGTTGCTGCTGCGACTGTGATCCTCTGTCTGAAAGTGCTGGAACGCCTGGAGCCAGACAGGCTTGTCATCTTATTTTCATGTTGTGCTCAGGTTCTGATCATTTGCCTGTCAGGCCGGTGTCAACACGCAAAGCTAAACCAGTGGTGCCCGGCGAATGCAAGTTCGATGCGAAGGCAAGGGTCCACAGAAGCTTTGGAGATAAAATGTCAATCCGTCGTTCGCTTGGCGCTGCCGCCATCCTTGCAGCGCTGCTGCCAGCTGGAGCTGCAATAGCCCAGACCACCGTTGTCAATCAGGCCGTCACCGAAGCTGAAGTGACCGGCGCCCAGAGGGCCTGGTGTGATGCCCTCGTGTCGATCAGCCGGACTGGCGAAACCCAGGGCCAGGCGGCAGCCAAGGCTCTTGCCGAACGGGTCATTGATGCCGCCTACGGCTATCAGATGGGCGCAGTCCTCTTCAAGCCGACGCTGACCGTTGCGCCGCAGACATTCCGCACGACCCGTGCCGGCGCGCTGGCCTACTTCGTTGGCGGCGATGCCGCCTTCCCGAAGGATACCGGCTTCGCACTGAAGGGCTGGACCAAGTGTGACATTGCGAACAGCGCCATCTTCATCGCTGGTGACTCGGCTACCACGATGGGCAACGTCAGCATCACCGGCAAGGACGGCAAGATCACGACCGTCGACAAGACATGGAAGTTCGTGAAGGACGACGCAGGCAAGCTGCGGATCGTCGTTCACCACTCCTCGCTCCCCTACACCGGGAGCTGAGTTCAGCGGCGAGGGCGGGCTCGGATCGACAAGCCCGTCCTCGCAGGCGCTGGAAACTGCCTTTCCTTCCCGCCATGGCCTGAACATCGGCAGGGCTAGCAGAACAACGATCGCGGTTCCCCGCGATCAAATGCCAGAAAACGATCATTCCATTCTGCAGCCGCAGCTCGGCGGGAAGGCTCCCCTGAGCCTTGCGGCATGCGTCGCGGGTTGGTGAGACGGCAGTCTGCCGATGAGGCGCCTATCTGTCGCGAGTGCGGGATAAACTGCGTCAGGATCGGGCCCCGGACATCACGCAGCCCACCGAAGGGTCACCCCTCAACCCGCGCCCGCTTCAAGCCAAACCGCTCGAAGTAGTTCCGCTTGTGGGCGTGCCAGATGATGATGCTCAGGCCGATGATGCAGGGGATCGACCAGGCGACCGGGTTGAGCGCGTGCTGCGGGGCGTAGCGCACTGCGCCAAAAGCGAGGAAGGCGGTGTAGCACGAGATGCCGGCACCGACGCCGGCCTTGAAATGCTCGATCAGATAATCCATGCGCGGCGGGGCCGGCTTGGCGATGAACCACAGGTTGGTTGCTGCCGAGGCAAAGCCGATGAACGGCATGGCGATCATCAGCGGCTGGCGCAGCATGATGCCGAGCACCAGGCAGATCAGCGCCGTGACGATGGTCAGCGCCTGCATCGCCACATGGAACGGCGCGCGGTTGGCAAGGTGATTGTGCTTGTTCCGGACCACGACCAGCGAATGCCAGGCCAGGCTGGCGGTCAGCACGCCCAGATACAGCATCATCCAGCCGAAAATGCCCCTGACCAGCGCCGCGTCCGTCAGCTTGGGGTGGGTCGCCAACGGCTCGGCGAGTGTGCAGGCCGCCATGGCAGCCGCCAGCACGCCGTTGATCAGCATCGCCCAGGCGAACCAGAGGCCCCAGCGCTTGTGGTTGACGCCGCCCTTGCGGCCGATCACCGGCACCCAGAACGCCACGAGCCCGAAAGCGCCCACAACAATGTGGACCATGACGATATGCTCGAACAGCCAGACGATCACGGATGCCCCCCGAACATCGTTGCGGAACGGCAAGCCTAGTGGCTGGAAGCGGGCCTGTCATCCGGGCAAGCCCTCACCCTCTTGGCCCATCAGGCCACAAGCGCATGGCAGCTCATCCGCAAGACCCCTTAAACTGCGCCGCGCAACCTGCTAACAGCATCCAAAATGCTGCCAAACACCGAGGACGCCATGAAGCTCAATGATCCGACCCTGCTGAAGTCCCAGTCCTACATCAATGGCCAGTGGGTCGGGCAGGGCGTCGATCCGGTCGAGAACCCGGCCACCGGCGAGGTGATCGGCAAGGTGCCGCACCATGGCGTGAAGGAAGCGCAGGATGCCGTCGATGCCGCTGCTGCGGCCTTCAAGCTCTGGTCGAAGAAGCTGGCCAAGGAGCGTTGCGCGATCCTGAAGAAGTGGTTCGACCTGATCATCGCCAATGCCGATGATCTGGCCGTGATCATGACCTCCGAGCAGGGCAAGCCGCTCTATGAGGCCAAGGGCGAGGTGGTCTACGCCGCCTCCTTCGTTGAGTATTACGCGGAGGAAGCCAAGCGCATCTATGGCGAGACCATTCCCTCGCCATTCCCCAATGCCCGCGTCATGGTCACCCGCCAGCCGGTGGGCGTCATCGCCGCGATCACCCCGTGGAACTTCCCCGCCGCGATGATCACCCGCAAGGTCTCGCCGGCCCTGGCCGCAGGCTGCACCGCCGTGATCAAGCCCGCGCCGGAAACACCGCTGACCGCGCTCGCCATCGCCGAACTGGCGCACCGTGCCGGCATCCCCGCAGGCGTGCTCAATGTCATCACCGGCGACGCGCCGGCTATCGGCAAGGTCTGGTGCGAATCCCCGACCGTGCGCGCCATCGGCTTCACCGGCTCCACCGAGGTCGGCAAGCTCCTGATGCGGCAGGCCGCCGGCACCGTGAAGAAGGTTGGCCTCGAACTGGGCGGCAATGCCCCCTTCATCGTGTTCGACGATGCCGATCTCGATGCGGCCGTCGAAGGCGCGATGATCTCGAAGTATCGCAACATGGGTCAGACCTGCGTCTGCGCCAACCGCATCTATGTGCAGGATGCGATCTATGACGCCTTCGTCGAGAAGTTCGCCAAGAAGGTGATCGATCTCAAGGTCGGCAATGGTCTCGAAGTCGGCGTGATGCAGGGCCCGCTGATCACCATGGAAGCGGTTGAGAAGGTCGAGAGCCACATCAAGGATGCGGTTGCCAACGGCGCAAAGCTGGTGGTCGGAGGCAAGCGCCACGCGCTCGGCGGCACCTTCTTCGAGCCCACCGTGCTCAGCCATGTCACCACCAAGATGGTCGTGGCGCGCGACGAGACCTTCGGGCCCATGGCACCGATCTTCCGCTTCAAGGACGAGGCCGACGTGATCGAGCAGGCCAACGCCACCCAGTATGGCCTCGCCTCGTATTTCTATGCGCGCGATCTGGGCCGGGTGTTCCGTGTCGCCGAAGCGCTTGAATACGGCATGGTCGGCGTCAACACCGCCCTGCTCGGTGCAGCAGAAGTGCCGTTCGGCGGGGTCAAGGAAAGCGGCCTTGGCCGCGAGGGCTCCCGTCACGGCATGGATGAGTTCACCGAGATCAAGTACGTGCTGCTCGGCGGGATTGGTGGCTGAAATTCCAGGCGGCTGAGCCCCTTTTTCGTAAGGAAGAAGCCGCGCCGGGCCTTTGCGGATGCAAGGGAATTGGTACGGCTCCGAACGCTTGCTGACGTTGGCACTGTGTCATCCCCGGCGAGGGCCTTTCGGCCCTCGGGAAGGGGATCCAGACAACGGTTAGCCCCGACAGGGTCCGGGCTAGCCCTGGATTCCCATCCCCTTCGCTTCGCTTCGGCCGGGAATGACGCAAGAAGTGATGCGATCAGGACTCAGCTTCATGCTCGCCGGCAGGCTGCCGTCGGAGCCGTGAGCGCAGCGAATCGGCGTGAGACAGCCAACTCTTCCCCCGTCTGAGACAATCTGGCGCGCCCGGAGCCGCGCGGCGTTCGCCACTCCTTAACCATGCCGTGGCAGTGCTCGGCATGCGGATCACGTCTGCGTCATCACATGCGGGAATCTACGCAGATCATCCATGCGTGCCGTGATTTCGCCACCGAATTCTGAATAACCGTTCATCATGCAAGCGCGTGGAGTCACTGCGATGGGAGCCCCCGGTTCGGGCAGGGATGTGCGACTGGACATGCTCAGGGGCATGGCGCTGGTCATCATCTTCATCACCCATATTCCGGGCCTGGTCTTTGCCGGGCTGACACCGCGTGCCTTCGGTTTTGCCGATGCCGCAGAGGCTTTCGTGCTGCTGGCCGGCCTCGCTGCCTATTTCGCCTACGCGCCCACCTTCCTGCATGGCGAGATGGGCTTTTCGCGGATGGCGCGCGGCACATTCCCGATTTTCACGCGGGTCTGGCAGCTTTACATCACTCACGTAGCGCTGGTCCTGCTGATCACCGGCATCCTGGCCTATGCTGCCCAGCGTTTCGGCGATCCGGATTATCTGGAATCGGGCGGTCTCGACATTCTGCTCAGCGCGCCCGCCGATGCAGTGCGCGGCATCGTCACGCTGACCTTCCTGCCGCACTTTCTCGATATCCTGCCGCTCTACATCCTGTTTCTCGCTGGCATGCCGCTGGTGCTGCTGGCTCTGCGCCTGCACTGGCTGGTGCCAGTGATGGCCTCGCTGGCGCTCTATGGCTGGACGCAGGTCACCTGGGTCAACATTCCCAACATCAACGCGTCGAGCGTCTGGTTCTTCAATCCGTTCGCCTGGCAGGTGCTGTTCGTGGCCGGCATCGTCGTGTCGCACCTCGGCGCGACGGGGCGGCTTGATGTGCTGTTCGCGCGCCGCTGGCTGGTTCGGGCCATCACCGGGCTGGCGCTGGCTTATGTCGCGTTCACCTTCCTCGCTGCCGGGCCATGGCGTCAGATCGGCTCACTGGCCAATGTCGAGGTGCTCGATGTCGCGCTGCTGCCGCTGGTCGACAAGACCAACCTGACACCGCTCAGGCTGCTCGATGCTTTCGCCAAGTTCTGGCTCCTCGCCGTGTTGATCAGCCGCACAGCGCCTTGGCTGGCCTCTTTGCCGGCACGCCTGCTGATCCTGGCCGGGCGGCACTCGCTGCCGGTGTTCGTGCTCGGTCTCGTGCTCTCCACCGTCGCGACCGTAATCACCAAGGAGACCGGCTATGTGCTCTGGGTGCAGGCGCTGGTGGTTCTCGCCGGCATAGTCGTGATGATCGGCTTTGCCGGGCTGCTCGATTGGCAGGCGCGGCAGGTCAAGAGCGAAGCTGCTGCCCGCGCGGCCCAGCGCCCCGCGCCAGCTGCCACCGCCCCCGGTGCACTGATGGCGACCGTGGCCGCCGAGCCCTCGACAAAGTGAGGGGCTGTGGCATGATGTTCTCAATGAACAAGGCCTTCACCCAACCTGCCGCCATGCTTGTGCGGCGCCTGCTGTTAGCCCTGGCCGTGGCGGGGTTGGCCGCGCCAGCACAGGCCGCAGAGCCGCCGCGCCCGCCCTTGTCGAGCATCGAACTTGGCGGCTCGGTCCTGCCGCAGGGCATTGTTGGAGCGGAAGGGGCCGAACCGACGGTCTGGTTCTCTGCCGCACGGCGCTCCGCCATTGGCGAGATCGACGTGGCAACCCGCAGCGTCGGCTACATCGCGCTGGGCCACGGCGCCCGCCCGCGCGCGCTGACCCGCTGCCCCAATGGCAAGCTCTATGCGCTCGACCCAGCGCTCAATGTCATCCACGAGATCACTTCGGCAACCGAGGAGGTCGTGCGCCATCCCATGCCGGATGGCCATACCGCCGATCTGTCCGGCGTGCAGTGCACCGCCGGCAACCTTGTCGTCTTCTCAGGCTACAATGGCTGGTTCGGAAAGCTCGATACGGCCAGCGGCAAGGTCTCTCTGGCCGAGGCGGTCACGGGACGTGGCCCGTCCACGGTCGCTCTGTCATCGGGCGGCGCGGTCTGGTTCGCCGCCTATGCCTCGAACCAGATCGTCCGAGTTGAGCCGGTCAGCATGCGGCAGGACGCGTTCGCGATGCCCACCGGGGTCGAGGGTCCGAAAGGCATGGTCGTGGACAGCACGGGCCGCGTCTGGGTCACCGCTTACCGCTCCGGGCGCATTGCCCGCTTCGATCCGCGCCGCCGCACCTGGGATGCGTGGTCGCTGGGCGAGGGTTCGCGCCCGTTTGCCCTGACACTCGATGCTGCCGGCGCGATCATCGTCACCGATGTGGGCCGCGACCGGCTGCTGCGTTTTGATGCCGCCACCGGGTCGAGCACGGCGATCGCAGCGCTGTCGGAGCGTGGTCAGGCCAGGGCTGTCACGCGGCTTGGCGATCAGATCTGGATCAGCGAAACGGCTGTCGACCGCATCCGCATCATTGACAGCGCAGCGCCGCTCTCAAACTGATGATGTGACAACCGGCAGCGGGCCATTCATCGACTGGCGCTGATCACCTCGGCTGATATCTGGCCCAATTCGACGGCGATGGCCTCGGCCAGAACCTTGCCCGTGCAGACATGCATCGGCACCGTCATGTGCAACTGGTCCGGCTTGATCAGATCGTCAGCGCCTGCTGCGCGGGAGGCAAGAATGCCGCGCATCAGCTCGAAGCGGCTCCAGAACAGCGCATGATGGCGAACCGCGGCGGACTTCAGCAAGGTTTGGGTCTGCTCAAGCACGGGGGACGCAGCCACGGCCGGGGCGGTCTGAGTGTCCATCATCACGATCGGGGTGCCGCTCATCGCCAGCTCCAGCATCCCGTCCTCGACGCTTTTCGCCGTCACCGCCGGATCGGCCCGGCGCACGATGTCATTCGACCCGAGTTGCCAGACCACGAGATCGGGCTTCAAGGAAACCACGTCGCGCTTGAAGCGCGCCACCGTCTCGGGCACGCCTTCGCCGCCCTTGCCCTTGTTCAGCACGGTCACGACCTGGCCGCCGAGCAGGGCGTTCAGATGCCGCTCCAGATGGGTGGGATAGGCGAGCGTAGGGTCCGAAAGGTCGGACCCTTCCGTCGAGGACGAGCCGATGGCGACCAGCGTGATCGTCTCGCGCCGGGCGGCCTTTTCGGCAATGCGCCGGAACGCAGCAGTCTGTGCCATGGCAGGGCCTGCCGCCTTGACAGGGCACCATGAAGGGGCCGCCAGCGAAGGGCTCCCGCTGGCAAATGCAGGCGAACCGCCGGCCGACATCGCCAGCAGCATGGCCGTGCACAGACCCAGTCCCCAAGCCCGCTTCTGTCTCATCACGTCTCAATCGGCCATGCGGTATGTCTGCTTGTCAAGCAGGCCCGCCGGGATGCCCCGCAATTCGGTTTACGCCTTCTGAGCGAAAGGCTATGTGGCCCTTGATGAACGGGACATGAGCATGGCCAATCTCGAGGCTCTCAAGCGCGTCGCTGCGGCACGCGCACTGGAACTGGTAAGGCCCGGCATGCGGCTCGGCCTTGGCACCGGATCGACCGCCAAGCACTTCGTCGAGTTGCTCGGCGAGCGTGTGCAGGGCGGACTCTCCGTCATGTGCGTGCCGACATCCGAGCAGACGCATGCACTGGCACTCTCCCTCGGGATTCCGCTCAGCACCCTCGACGAGACCCCCGAACTCGATCTGACGGTCGATGGCGCGGACGAACTCGACCATCAACTCCGGCTGATCAAGGGTGGTGGCGCGGCCCTGTTGCGCGAGAAGATCGTCGCAGCAGCCTCGGCGCGCATGATCGTCATTGCTGACGAGACCAAGCTGGTCGAAACGCTCGGACGTTTCCCGCTGCCCATCGAAGTTGCCCCCTTCGGCATGACCAGCACCATCGCGGCGGTGCGGCGGGCGCTGGAGGCTTCGGACTGTCACGGTTCGGTCACGGTTCGGCGCGACAAGGCTGGTGCCATGCTTTTCACCGATGGCGGACATCACATCCTCGATGCAGCCTTGGACCGAATCGCCGACCCTGCGGCGCTGTCTCTGGCGCTGGCCGCCGTGCCGGGTGTGATGGAACATGGACTGTTCCTCGGCCTTGCGACCGGTGCCATCCTTGCGACAGGCTCCGGCCTGACGCTCATCGGTCAAATCGATTGACGAAGACCGCCCGTCTCTGACAAGGACGGGTCACGACAAAGGATCAACGCAGATGAAAATCAGATCGTTCGCAGCGGCGCTTGCTCTGGTTGGCCTAACGGCTGGCCCCCTTCTGGCGCAGGCACCAGCCCCGGCGGCCCCTGCCGGCGTCCCCGTCACGGCGGTCAGCGAGCCTGTGCTGCGTCTTGCTCGCGAGGTTGTCGAAGGCTCGGGCCTCGCCAAGACCTTCGATGTCGCCTTGCCGGACATCGCCTTGCGCATCCGCCAGAACTTCGCCAACCGGCCCGAGATCGCCAAGGACATGGACGACACGCTCGTCGCCCTGCTGCCAGAGGTCCGCACCCGTCGCGGCGAGATGATCGAGCGCTCGGCCCGCGCGATCGGCAGCACCTTCACCGAAGCAGAGCTGCGCGACCTCGTGACCTTCTTCAATTCGCCCACCGGCAAGAAATATGTCGGTGCACAGCAGGGCCTGCTCGATCAGGTCTTCCAGTTCCTGGAACCCTGGATGCAGCAGACCTCCGAGTTCTTCCTGACGCGCTTCCGCGAGGAAATGCGCAAGAAGGGTCACACGGTCTGAACGACACCATCAGCGTCACAGGTTTCGGCAGGACACCCCATGCGCCAGGTTGATCTGTTCGTCATCGGGGCGGGATCCGGCGGCGTTCGCGCCTCCCGCATTGCGGCAGGCCACGGCGCCAGCGTGATGATCGCGGAGGAAGACCGCATCGGCGGCACCTGCGTGATCAGGGGCTGCGTGCCCAAGAAGCTCTATGTCTATGCCAGCCGCCTTGGCGATGACATCGCCGATGCCGCGTCTTTCGGCTGGCAGGTCGGGCCGGCCCGTTTCGACTGGCCGACCTTGCGCGATGCGGTCGCTGCCGAGGTCACGCGCCTGTCGGGGCTTTACCGCAAGGGCCTCAATGGGGCGGGGGTCACGATCGTCGAGGAGCGCGCCGTCGTCACCGCACCCGGCACGGTGCGCCTGTCCCGTTCCGGCGAGAGCATAAAGGCCCGCCACATCCTGATCGCCACCGGCGGGCACCCTGTGCTGGAGCCGGTCATCCCCGGCGGCCATCTTGGCATCAGCTCGAATGAGATCTTCCACATGCCGGCTCTGCCGGCCCGCATGGTTGTGGTCGGCGGCGGCTACATCGCGCTCGAGTTCGCCTGCGTGTTCGCCCGCCTCGGGGTCAAGGTCACGCTGGTGCATCGCGGCGACAACGTGCTGCGCGGCTTCGACGAGGACATCCGCACCCGCCTGCGTGATGCGCTGGCGCTGGGCGGCATCACGCTGGCGCTGGGCCGCACCATCACCCGCATGGATGAGCTTGCCGGCGGCGTGCGCCGGGTCAGCCTGTCGGATGGCTCGGTCACCGAGGCCGAGGTCGTGCTGGTGGCCACAGGCCGCCGCGCCAACACGGCCGGCCTCGGGCTGGACAGCATCGGCGTCGCGCTCAATGCCGATGGCTCGGTCCGGGTCGATGCCGCGTCCGCGACGAACGTGCCGGGCGTGCACGCGGTCGGCGATGTGACCAATCGTGTGAACCTGACGCCGGTCGCCATTCGCGAGGGCCACGCCTTTGCCGACAGCATCTTCGGCGGCAAACCCTGGATCGTCTCCCACACCCCGATCGCAACCGCCGTGTTCACCACGCCGGAGATCGGCACCATCGGCATATCCGAACAGGAAGCGCTGGCCGCTGGCTATCAGCTCCGCATCTTCGACACCCAGTTCCGCGCCATGCGCGCCACCATGACCGGGCGCGAGGACCGCACCTACATGAAGCTGGTCGTCGATGCCGGCACGGACCGCGTGCTCGGTGCCCACATGCTCGGCCCGGATGCCGGCGAGATCATCCAGTCGCTTGGAGTTGCGATCACGATGGGAGCGACCAAGGCTGACTTCGACCGCACCATGGCATTGCACCCCAGCGCTGCCGAGGAGTTCGTCACCATGCGCACCCCGCGCAAGGGCTGACGCGACGATCCGGACCGTTTCATCAAACACCTGAATCAGCCTCTGAACGACTTGATTCAATCTCTCAGATGAATGAATCGGATCATCAAAGCGCGTTGGCAAGTCACTGAAGTTCCTGCGATTATAGCGCTCGCCATATCTCTCAAAGCTCTTCGGTCTGTGCCCCATGCTCATCGGACTTCTCGCGGGCCTTGCCGCAGGCGCTTTCTGGGGGCTGACCTTTGTCGCCCCGCGCGCTGTCCAGCCCTACAGCGAGGTCGATCTTGCCATCCTGCGCTATCTCGCCTTTGGCCTGACATCGCTGGCCCTGATGGCGATCAGCCCGCGTTTCCGTCCAGGCCGGATCACGCTGCCACAGACCGGGCTGGCGCTTGTGCTCGGGCTGACGGGCTATGTGATCTACTACATCTTCGTGGCCTTCTCGGTGCGCCTGTCCGGCCCGGCCATCGCGCCATTGGTGATCGGCGCGCTGCCAGTCTTACTCGCGATCTACGGCAACTGGGATGAGCCGGCGGTGCGCTGGCGGGCCCTGGCCCTGCCGCTGGGCCTGATCATGGCCGGGCTGGTGGTGATCAATTTGGGCACCCTCAACGCGGCTGCCGATCCGCGCCAGAGAGCGGATGTGTTGCTTGGTTTCGCGCTGGCCTGCGGCGCGCTTGTCGTCTGGTTCAGCTACGGCGTCATCAATGCCAGGGCCATGCGGGCTGCCGATGCGCCGGAAGCCTTGCCGTGGACGAGCCTGCAAGGCGTCGGCGCGATGGTGGGTGTGCTGCCGCTGCTGGTGCTCGCGCCGCTGATGGGCTGGAGCGAAATCCCGGCGCGTGGCTTCGCCGGGGCTGACGGCACGCGGCTTGTGCTGTGGGCTGTGCTGACCGGCGTGATCGGCTCATGGCTGGCCCAGTATTTCTGGACACTGGCCTCGCGCCGCCTGCCGCTGGCTTTTGCCGCGCAGCTCATTGTCTCCGAAACACTGTTCGCGCTGGTCTATGGCTTTGCCTACGAGGGCCGCGCCCCGGCCTCGCACGAGTGGGCTGGCGGGGCTCTCTTGCTGGCTGGCGTCTTTGCGGGCGTGCGCCTGTTCAGCCGCGCTGGAGCGGGACACCAGACCGGCGCCGGCCATGCCCCCGATGGTTGACTGCATTGCCACACTGCCATCACTCTCCCGCAGCTCCATTTCAGGTAAATCGCCATGGCCATCATTTCCTATCTGACCACGATCCGCTTTGACTTCGGCGCCATCGCGCATTTGCCTGAGGACATGGCGGCGGCAGGGATCACACGCCCCCTTCTGGTGACGGACAAGGGCGTGGTTGCGGCAGGGCTGGCAGCGCGCATCACCGCGCTCCTGCCTCCCGGATCACCGGTGTTCGATGACACCCCGGCCAACCCGACCGAGGAAGCCGTGATGCTGGCGCTGGAGGTCTACCGGGCAGGGGGCTGCGATGGTGTGGTGGCACTGGGTGGTGGCTCGCCGCTGGATCTGGCCAAGGGCGTGGCCTTGCTGGCGACCCATGCTCCTCCGCTCAGGCAGTACGCGTTCATTCTTGGCGGTCTAAAGCTGGTGAGGCCCGATGCCGCTCCGCTCATCGCCATTCCGACCACGGCCGGCACAGGTTCCGAGGTTGGCCGTGGTGCTGTCATCAGCTTCTCTGATGGTCGGAAGATGTCCGTGATCGGCCCGGCGATGATGCCGAAGCGCGCGATCTGCGATCCGGAACTCACCCTTGGCCTGCCACCAATGCTCACGGCTGCGACCGGCATGGATGCGCTGACCCACTGCATCGAGTGCTACATCTCGCCGCTCGAGAACCCGCCCGCCGGAGCGATCGCGCTGGATGGTGCGGTCCGGGCCGTCACTTTCCTTCCGCGCGCCGTGCGCAACGGCCAGGATCGCGAAGCCCGCCATGAGATGCTGATGGCCTCGATGATGGGTGCCATGGCGTTCCAGAAGGGATTGGGTTCCGTCCATGCGCTTTCGCATTGTCTTGGCGGCATCAAGTCGGCCAACCTGCACCATGGCACGCTGAATGCCGTGTTGCTGCCCGCCGTGCTGCGCTTCAACGAGCCGGCTGTGGGCGACAAGTATGAGAAACTCGGCCGGGCGCTCGGCCTTGCCGCCAATGTGCGGCTGGATCGCTTCATCCATGATTTCAGCCGCGATCTTGGCCTGCCGGTCACCTTGTCCGCGATGGGTGTCAGCCGCGACTGGTTTGATCAGGTGGCCGAGCATGCGGTGGCTGACCACACCACGGCGACCAATGCCCGCAAGGCAACCAAGCAGGACTATCTCGCCTTGCTGGAAGAGAGCTTCTGAAGCGCCTCAGCGGCGCCATTGCCACGACGAGGGCGGACTCTGGCCCGATCAAGGCCCAGAGCCAGTGCCTCAGCGTCTGCGTCCGGCCAGTTTCATGGCCATCGGTGCCAGCACGCAGGCGATGGAGATGGCCAGCAGCAGCGCCGTCACCGGCCGCTCCCACATGAAGGCGAACGAGCCGTCATTGACCAGCAGCGCCCTGCGCAGGTTCTCCTCCAGCAGCTTGCCGAGCACGAAGCCGAGCAGCAGCGGGGCCATCGGATAGTCGAGCAGCCTGAGGCCGATGCAGACCACGCACAGCCCGATCATCAGCCACAGGTCGAAGGTGTTGAACGACACCAGGAACACCCCGACAAGGCAGAAGAAGGCGATGAGTGGCGACAGGATCTGTTCGGGAATGGCGAGCGTCCGCGCAATGTAGGGGATCAGCGGCAGGTTGATCACCAAAAGGATCAGGTTGCCCAGATACATCGAGACAACGACGGTCCAGAACATGGCCGACTGGTCGACATAGAGCCGCGGGCCGGGCTGCACCCCCAGTGCCACCAGCGCGCCAAGGATCACAGCCGTCGTGCCCGAGCCCGGAATGCCGAGGGTCAGCAGCGGCACATAGGCCCCGCCGGCGGCGGCATTGTTGGCGGTTTCCGGCGCGGTGACGCCACGCCGCGAGCCCTTGCCGAATTCCTCGCGGCGCTTGCCCGTGGCGATGTTCCGCTCGACCGCATAGGACATGAAGGCCGCGATCGTGGCACCCGCACCGGGCAGAACGCCCACCACGAAGCCGAGCACGGACGACCGAGCCATGGTCGGAGCTACCTCGCGGATGTCGTCTGCGGTGAGCTTCAGCGATCCGACATCGCCGCGTGCCGCCTTCTTGGCCTCTTCGCTCACCTTCTCGTTGCGCAAGGCCGCGAGGATGGCTTCCGAAAGCGCGAAGGCCGCCATGGCCAGCAGCACGAAGGACAGCCCGTCTGCAATGTCGCGGATACCGAAGGTATAGCGCTCGACGCCATCGGCCACATCGGTGCCGACCGTGGCCAGCATCAGCCCCACCACGGTCATCAGCAGGGCCTTGATGACCCCGCCGCTTTCGGTGAACGCGGCCACGGCTGTCAGACCGAGAACCATCAGCGCGAAGTATTCCGGGGCCTGGAAGGTCAGCGCCCAGCTCGCGAGCGTAGGGGCGGCGAGCATCAGCAGCAGCGTCGCCACCGTGCCGCCCACAAACGAGCCCCAGGCGCACAGGGCCAGCGCCCGTCCGGCCTCGCCGCGCTTGGCCATCGGGTAGCCATCGAAGGTGGTGGGCACGGAACTCGATTCCCCCGGCGCATTGATCAGCACCGAGGCGGTCGAGCCCCCGAACATCGCCCCGTAGTAGATCGAGGCGAGCAGCACCATGGCGGAGGCCGGCTGCATGGTCAGAACCACCGGGATCAGCAGCGACACGGCCGTGACCGGCCCGAGCCCCGGCATCATGCCGATGAAGGTGCCGAGGATGCAGCCCATCATCAGCAGCCCGATGTTCATCGGGGTCATCAGGCCATAAAGGCCGGTGAGCAAGCCTTCGATCATGACCAGATCCGTTCGAAGATACCCCAGTCCAGCTTCACATCGAGCAGGCTGAACATCGTCCAGAAGCCGAGCGAGACGCCCAGCGCCACCAGCGCCAGCACCAGCGGACGGCGCTCGCCCAAAGCCCAGAAGCCGCCGGCGAGGAACAGCGCCGACGTGACCACGAAGCCAAGTCGGTTGATCGCCAACGCATAGAACACCATCAGCCCGACCAGCCCGAGCGCGCGACCCCACGAGAAACCCGCAGCCCCGATCGGCGCGCCTTCTGGCGGACGCACCAGCAGCACCAGCGACAGCGCCATGCCGATCGGCCCCAGCATCATGGGGAAGCTGCGCGCCGAGAATGGGCTGTCATCGGAGGAGGGCGGTGCCTTGATCCCGAAGGCCAGCACGAAATAGCCCAGCGAGAACAGCAAGATGGCGAGGGCGGCAAGCCGCTCGCCCTGGGTGCGGGTCATGGGATGCTCTTGCTCAAGCAGCGCGGAGCGCGGTAGCAAGACCGCCCTTGCTGGGTGCCGGTCATGGATGGCCTCCCGTGCAGATGCGGCGGTGTCAGGCCTGGATGAAGCCGAGTTCGATCAGCATGGCGCGGATATCCTTCTCGTGCTGCACGAAGAAGTCCTGCGCCGGTTGGCCCCGCTTGAAGAACATGTTCCAGCCGTTGCGGGCCCGGACCTCTTCCCAGGCTGGCGTCTTGATCAGCTTGTCCAACAGGTCGGCAAAGGCTTCCACCCGCGCCGGAGGCGTGCCCGGCGCCATGAACAGGGCGCGCACGTTCGCCAGGGTGGCTCCCGGCACGCCGGCTTCGGCCAGGGTCGGCACGGTCGGCACATCGGCGGAGCGCTTCTCGTCCATGATGGCCAGCAGCTTGAGCTGATTGCCGCGGATCTGGGTCAAGGCTTCGGAGAACGGCATCACAATGCACTGCACCTCGCTGCCGAGCAGCCCTGCCATCGCCTTGCCGCCGCCGTCATAGGCCACATACTGCATCGCCTTGGGGTCGATGCCGGCCTGCTTGAGATAAAGCGCCGCCGCGCAATGGTCGATGCCGCCACGCGGGCTGCCGCCACCGAAGCGAACGGCGCGCGGATTGGCCTTCAGCGCCGCCGTCAATGCCGCGATGTTGCCATGCGGCGAGCCGGGGTTGACTAGGATGCCGAAGATTTCCGCCGTCACGGTGCCGACCAGCGTCACATCGCGGAAGGTCTGCTGGAACTCGCGGCTGAGCGACCGGATCACGATCGACGTGCCGTTGACCATCAGCGTGTTCTGCTGGCGCGCAGCGGTCTCGATCAGATGGGCAATGGCCACCGAGCCGCCGCCGCCGGTGCGGTTCTCGACCGCGACATTAGAGATCAACCCCGACTTCTGCAGCGCTTCCTGGATGCCGCGACCGGTCTGGTCGAAGCCGCCGCCGACACCGAAGCCGACGAGCAACTGCACCCGGTCGATGACCTCGGCAGCCTGGCTGAAGGTCGGCAGCATGGCGCCGGCAGCGAGGGCGGAGACGCCGGCAAGCGCCTGGCGACGGCTGAGGGATGTCGTCTTGAATGTCATGGTGGATCCTGCCCTGATTGGTCGCGTGGTTTGGTCCGCGCGTCGTTCCTTTGCGTCAGCATAACGCCTTTGTGCCCCGCTTCAATGACGATGATGTGTCTGGGCGAGCGCCACCTGCTGTCACTCGGCCCTGCAATCCCGACCCTCGGTCGTGCCGCCATGCCAGCCTTCCGCGGGCATCGATTGCCGCTGTTCCGCCGCTGCCCATGCGCTGGAACATTGCCGGATGGCCAAAACGGCGTTAAGGCGTCGTTTAAAGGCGGGTTCAAGGCGCAAAGTTGCCGTTGACCCGCACCGTGTTGAGGAGTGACGACAATGGCAGAGCGCTGGACACCCGATAGCTGGAGGCAAAAGCCGGTCCAGCAGGTTCCGCAGTATCCCGACGCAGCCGAACTGGCCAATGTCGAGAAGACGCTCGCCGGATTTCCGCCGCTGGTTTTTGCTGGCGAGGCGCGCAAGCTCAAGCGGGCGTTGGGCAAGGTCGCGGCCGGCGAAGCTTTCCTGTTGCAGGGCGGAGATTGCGCGGAGAGCTTCGAGGAGCATTCCGCCGACAACATCCGTGATTTCTTCCGCCTGTTCCTCCAGATGGCGGTGGTGCTGACCTTTGCCGGCTCGTCCCCCGTGGTCAAGGTCGGCCGTGTCGCCGGCCAGTTCGCCAAGCCGCGCTCGGCCAACACCGAGACGATCAACGGCGTCGAGCTGCCGAGCTATCGCGGCGACATCATCAACGACATCGCCTTCACCCCGGAAGCCCGCATCCCGGACCCGCGCCGCCAGCTGATGGCCTATCGCCAGTCGGCTGCGACGCTGAACCTGATCCGCGCCTTCGCCACCGGCGGCTATGCCAACCTCGACAATGCGCATCGCTGGATGCTGGGCTTTGTGTCGGGCTCGAACCAGAGCGGGCGATACCGTGAGTTGGCGGAACGCATCACCGAGACCCTCGACTTCATGCGCGCCATCGGCATCGATCCCGAGCGGCATCCGGAAACCCGCACCACGGATTTCTACACCAGCCATGAGGCTTTGCTGCTGGGCTACGAGCAGGCCATGACCCGCGTCGATTCCACCACCGGCGACTGGTATGACACCTCCGGTCACATGATCTGGATCGGCGACCGCACCCGCCAGCACGACCACGCGCACCTGGAGTTCTGCCGCGGCATCCGCAACCCGATCGGGCTGAAATGCGGCCCTTCGATGAAGCCGGATGACCTGATCCGCCTGATCGACATCCTCAACCCGGCCAACGAGGCGGGCCGCCTGACCCTGATCACCCGCTTCGGGGCGGACAAGGTGTTCGACCACCTTCCGTTACTTGTCCGTGCCGTCAAGCGCGAGGGGCGCGATGTGCTCTGGTCATGCGATCCGATGCACGGCAACACGATCAAGGCCTCGTCCGGCTACAAGACGCGGCCGTTCGACATGATCCTGAGCGAGGTCAAGGCCTTCTTCGCCGTACACAATGCCGAAGGCACCCATGCCGGCGGCATCCATCTCGAAATGACCGGCAAGAACGTCACCGAGTGCACCGGCGGCGCGCGCTCGATCTCGGACATCGATCTGTCGGATCGCTATCACACCGCCTGCGATCCGCGCCTTAATGCCGAGCAGGCGCTGGAAATGGCCTTCCTCGTCGCTGAACTGATCAAGAAGGAACGCCAGGCCAAGGGTCGCCCGGAGGTCGAGGCGGCGGAGTAGGCCGAACGGGCAGCGATAGCCGCCGGGCCATGCCGGCGGGAGAACGGAAAAACCCGCCGGGCGGTGCCGGCGGGCCAGTGGGTTTGCAGCAGGCTTCTGAACCTCAGAACTTTACGCCGGCGCCGACACGGCCCTGGTTGACGTCGATGACGACGCCGCCCTGTGCCGAGACGCGGGTGAAGAGATATTCGCCGCGGACGATCAGCCCGCCCAGCATAGCTTCGACACCGCCACCCACCGTGAAACCGGCCATGAAGGCGTTCTTGCGGCTGCTGCTGAGTGTGCCGGAGTTGACGTTGAAGGGCGGCAGGACCGGCGCGTTCAGCGGGTCGGCATCCGTGCCGCTGTGGTTGACGATCGCGGTGTTGTTGACCGTGCCGTAGCCCAGCGCCAGACCGCCGGTCATGTAGGGCATGATGTTGCCCATGGCATAGCCGGTGCGCAGGCGCATGGTCACCAGGTCGTTCAGCTTCGCCGTGGTCCCGCCCGTCAGTGTGACATTCTCGATGTAGCCGGGGCTGGTGGCGAACGACCGCCCGATCGAATTGGTGCTGGAGCCGCCCTTGCCGAAGCGCATGTAGTCGACCTCGAAGCCGATCACAGCCTCGCCGAACTGCATGTTGTAGCCAAGGAAGGCGCCAAAGTTGACGCCGCGAGCGCTGAACTGGCTGGGCTGGAGTAGGCGCGAGGCCGCGAATTCGTTTTCGACCGCCGTGCTGCGCAACGCCCCGTCACGTGCCAGATCGGCAGCGCCGGTGCGCGGATCGAAGATCACAGAGCTGTAGCCAGCCAGGCCGCCCATGTAGAAGCCATCCCATTGGGTCGGCTCCTCCTGGATCATCGGCGGCGGCGGCAGCGAAGGCGATGACGTTCCGCGCAGCACCGGATAATCGGCGGCGAAGGCTGGAAGGCTGGCAGCGAGGCCAAGGGCCGCGACAGCAACAAGGCGAATACGCATCGGACGTGCTCCACTCAAATCAGCCCAGTGAGCCGATGGAGCATTTATCCTCCGGTAACCCTAATGCCCGGTAAACGTAAGGCTAACAAAGGGTTAACCATGTCGATTTGTGCCACACCCCCGCCATGTTGTGTTCAGCGATCATACAGACTTTTTGCCATACCCTGTTGACTGATTGGTCACCAAACCGTCCTCACCGGAGTTCGCGCCATGGCTTACCGCCGCATGACTGCCCGCAATTCCAGCATCGCCCTTCTGTCCGTCGCCGCGCTCTCGGCGGGCATCGCCATGCTCCCCACCAATGCCCAGGCCGATTGGCGCTACCGCCGTCATCATGATGGCGGCGCGGTCGCGGCCGGCCTGATCGGCGGCCTCGCGCTTGGTGCGATTGCCGGTGGCGCACTTGCCGCCTCGCGGCCCGCCTATGGCTATGAGGCGCTTCCACCCCCGCCGCCGCGCTATCGCCCGGCTCCCATCTATTACGCGCCGCCCCCCGTCGTGTACGAGGAGCAGCCAGTCTATTGCGAATGGCGTCGCCAGAAGGTCTGGATCGACAGCTACACCTATCAGGTGCGCCGCGTTCGGGTTTGCAACTGAGCCCGTCCGGTGCAGATCATCCCGGATCAGGTCCGGGATGATGCCCCTGTTGGGGTGCCATGCCGGGTGCCCCGTTGCCCCTTGCGGCGGCGGGCGCTAAACCGGGTTCATGACTTCACGACCCCGCACCACGCCGCTGCGCATCGCGCTCGCCCAGCTCAACCCGACGGTGGGTGATCCTGCCGGCAATGCCGCGAGGGCGCGCTCCGCCCGCGCCGAGGCCGCCAGCCTCGGGGCCGATGTGGTGATGCTGCCGGAACTGTTCCTCTCGGCCTATCCGCCCGAGGACCTGGTGCTCAAGCCGGCCTTTCAGGATGCCTGCCGCAAGGCCTGCGATGAACTCGCTGCCGAGACGGCCGATGGCGGCCCAGCCGTGCTCATCGGCTTGCCCTGGCTCGAAGCCGGCAAGCTCTACAATGCCTATGCGGTGCTCGATGAGGGCAGGGTGCAGGCCGTGCGCTTCAAGGTCGACCTGCCGAATTATGGCGTGTTCGACGAAAAGCGCGTGTTCGAACCCGGTCCGCTGCCCGGCCCGGTCACCGTGCGCGGCGTGCGCATCGGGTTGCCGATCTGCGAGGACATCTGGGAACCGGACGTGGTCGAGTGCCTCTCCGAAACCGGCGCCGAGATCCTGCTGGCCCCGAACGGCTCTCCCTACCGGCGCGGTGTTCGGGACGAGCGCATGGCGGTGGCCGTGCCGCGCGTGGTCGAGAGCCGCCTGCCCATGGCCTATCTCAACCAGATCGGTGGTCAGGATGAGCTGGTCTTCGACGGGGCATCGTTCGTGCTCAATGCCGATGCGGCGCTGGCCGTGCAGTTGCCGGCCTTCCGCGAGGCGGTGGTGCTCACCGAGTGGCGGCGCGAGCCCTCAGGCTGGGTCTGCGCACCAGGCGCGCGGGCGCTGATCGAGGAGGGCGAGCAGGCCGATTATGCCGCCTGCACCCTTGGCCTGAAGGATTATGTCGAGAAGAACGGCTTCAAGGGCGTCGTCCTCGGCCTGTCAGGCGGCATCGATTCGGCGATCTGCGCGGCCATGGCGGTGGATGCACTCGGCCCTGAGCGCGTGCGCTGCCTGATGATGCCATATCACTATACCTCGCAGGATAGCCTTGCCGATGCCTTTGCCTGCGCCAACGCGCTTGGCGTTACTTACGAGATCGTGCCGATCGAGCCGGTCGTGGCCGGCTTCGAGGCGGCGCTGGCCCCGCTCTTCGCAGGGCGCCAACCCGATATCACCGAGGAGAACCTGCAAAGCCGGGCGCGCGGCACCATCCTCATGTCGGTCTCCAACAAGTTCGGGCCGATGGTTATCACCACAGGCAACAAGTCCGAGATGTCGGTGGGCTATTGCACGCTCTATGGCGACATGAACGGCGGCTTCAACCCGATCAAGGATCTCTACAAGATGGAGGTCTACCGGCTCAGCGCCCTGCGCAACCGCTGGAAGCCGGATGGCGCGCTGGGGCCCGATGGCGTGGTCATTCCCCCCAACATCATCACCAAGGCGCCCACCGCCGAGTTGCGCGAGAACCAGACCGATCAGGACTCGCTGCCGCCCTATGAGGTGCTCGACGATATCCTGCATGGCCTCGTCGAAAGCGAGATGCGCGTGGCGGATATCGTGGCGCGCGGCCATGCGCTCGAAACCGTCAAGAAGGTCGAGCGGCTGCTCTATCTGGCCGAATACAAGCGCCGGCAGGCCGCTCCCGGCGTCAAGGTCACCAAGCGCTCGTTCGGTCGCGACCGGCGCTATCCGATCGTCAACCGCTTCCGCGATCCCGGCGAAGGGCCGTATCAGCCCGTGGCCAACGGTCCCGCCCCGCAAGGTGCAGCCCGGCTCGACGTGGTCGATTTCTGAATGAGCGGCGGCCTCCTTGCGCTGCTCGATGACGTGGCGGCCATTGCCAAGGTTGCCGCCGCCTCGCTCGATGATGTCGCCACGCAGGCCTCGCAGGCCGGGGCCAAGGCCGCCGGCATCGTCATCGATGATGCCGCCGTGACGCCGCGCTACGTGGTCGGCTTTGCTGCCGATCGCGAGCTGCCGATCATCGGAAAGATCGCGCTTGGCTCTTTGCGCAACAAGCTGTTGATCCTGCTGCCGGGGGCGCTGGCGCTGGCCACATTCGCACCATGGGCGATCACGCCGCTCCTGATGGCCGGCGGGCTTTTCCTGTGTTTCGAGGGCTATGAAAAACTCCACGGCCTTGTCGTTGGCCATGGCCCTGCGGTTGCCAGCGAAGGCACCGTGGCAGTGCCCAATCCCGATCCTCGCGCGGTGGAGAACGCCAAGGTCGCCGGTGCGATCCGCACCGACATGATCCTGTCTGCCGAGATCATGGCGATCACCCTGGCTTCCGTGCCGGCCCAGTCCTTTGCCATGCAGGCCATTGTCCTCGCCGTGGTCGGCATCGGCATCACCGTGGTCGTCTATGGTGCGGTGGCGCTGATTGTGAAGGCCGATGACCTCGGCGTGCTGATGGCGCGGGGGCATCTTGCCGTCACGCGGGCCCTCGGTCGGGGTCTGGTCAAGGGCATGCCGGGCCTGCTGAAACTGCTCGGCCTCGTTGGCACGGCGGCCATGCTCTGGGTCGGCGGCGGCATCATCGTGCATGGCGCAGCCGGGCTGGGCTGGGCCGCCCCCGAACATGCGCTGCAAGAGGTTGCAGCAAAGGTCGCTGCCCTGCTCGGAGCCGCCGGAGGTTTCACGGCCTGGCTGGTGAGTGCGATCGGCACCGGCATATTGGGCATCGCGCTCGGGGCCGTGGTGGCGCTCGCGATGAGCGCGATCAGAGGATCGAAGCACTAGACAGGGCTGTCTGCGCGCTTTTCGGCAATCTCCCGTTCACCCTGCCGGCAAAAGCGTGCGCCGGCCGTGCCCTCCGGCAACGCCATGGCAACCGGTTTGCGCGAGGCTGCGCCCCTCGAAAGGGAGGCAAGACCTTGGCGTTCTGGAGACACGAAGCAGCGGACCAGCCCGCCGGCAATCCTGTGCTGGTTTGGCTCTCGGTCGCCTTCATCCTCGCCGTGGCTGCCATGACCATGGATGCCACCTTCCGTGCCAATGGCCTTTACGGCACCCGCACCATCGCGACTGAAACCGTCGTCGACAAGCGCATGGTGCCCGCCCGGCGCAGCAGAACGCCGATGATCTATCTCGTGCATCGCGGCCAGCGCCTCAGCGCGCGCGTCATGGGCGATGAGTATGAGCGCATCACAAGGGGCGACCGCATCAAGGTCGTGATCGTGCCGGGGCGCATGGGCCGCCCGCATGTCTTTCTCGACCGGCCCGGCTTCAAGCACGATCCGCACAGCCGTATCGTTTCGTTCGGGCTGATCATCATGGCCCATTTCGCGCTGCTGTTCGGGCTGTTTCACTGGTTCCTTGTCCGTGCCCGCCGCCGTGCGGCAGATCGCGGAAATGGGCTCGAAGCGAGGCTGCTGGGCCTCAGGCAACCCTGACCCTGCTGCCGCGTCTGCCTCCCGGTTGCGCCTTCCGGCCGCCTTCGCCATAAGCGGGGCATGAAACCGACTGTCCGCTTCGCTCCATCGCCCACCGGCCGCCTGCACATCGGCAATGCCCGGCCGGCCCTGTTCAACTGGCTGTTCGCGCTGCGCCATGAAGGCCGCTTCATCCTGCGCTACGACGATACCGACAAGGAACGCTCAACGGACGAGTTTGCGCGCGGCATCGCTGCCGACCTCGACTGGCTCGGCATCAAGCCGCACGCGGTCCACGCGCAGTCGGCGCGCTTCGCGCTGTATCACGCTGCTGCCGAGAAGCTGCGGGCGATGGGCCGGCTTTATGCCTGCTATGAGACGCCCGATGAGCTCGACCGCCGCCGCAAACGCCAGCTCGCACGTGGCCTGCCACCGATCTACGACCGCGCCGCACTGGCTTTGACGGCGGAGCAGAAGGCCGCCTTTGAAGCCGAGGGCCGCAGCCCGCACTGGCGTTTCCGGCTCGATGCGCGCGATGTCGCCTGGCATGATCTGGTGCGCGGGGCCGCCCACGTCGATTGCGCCTCGCTGTCCGACCCGGTGCTGATCCGGGGCGATGGCACCTATCTCTACACCCTGCCGTCCGTGGTCGATGACATCGACATGGCCATCAGCCACGTGATCCGCGGCGAGGACCATGTCACCAACACGGCGGTGCAGATCCAGATCTTTGAGGCGCTTGGCGGCGCAATCCCGGTCTTCGCGCACCACAACCTGCTGACCACGGCCAGCGGGGAGGGGCTGTCCAAGCGCCTCGGCCACCTGTCGCTCGCATCGCTGCGCGAGAGCGGCACCGAGCCGCTGGCCGTGGCGGCCCTGGCTACGCTGGTCGGCTCGGCTGATGCGGTTCGCCCGGTTGATTCGCTCGCCGAACTCGCAGCATTGGTCGATCTCGCCCATGTCAGCCGCGCGCCGGCGCGCTTCGACGAGGCTGAGCTCGACCATCTCAACGCCCGCACGCTGCACCAGATGGCCTATGCCAGCGCGGCACCAAGGCTCGCCGCCATGGGCATTGCCCCGCGCGATGGCGAGGCGTTCTGGCTCGCAGTGAGGGGCAATCTTGGCCGCTTCACCGAGGTGGCCGACTGGTGGACGGTCGTCAACGGACCCGTCACACCGGTGATCGACGACAGCGCCTTCGCTGCTGCCGCGCTGGCCGCGCTCCCGGAGGGCGAGCCCGATGCCGGCACCTGGAAGCTCTGGACCGACGCTGTGAAGGCCGGCACCGGCGCAAAGGGCAGGACGCTGTTCATGCCGCTCAGGCTCGCGCTGACCGGCCGCGAGCATGGGCCTGAACTGGCCCCGCTGCTGCCGCTGATCGGCCGCGCCCGGCTCACCGCCAGGCTGGCCGGCCAGACGGCCTGATCGCAGCGGGGGCTCTATTGCAGCGAGGGCGGGGTCAGGGCCGGTGCGACGATACGCACGGTGCGGGTCTCCCCGGCGGAGTTGGTGAGCACGCGGCGCTCGCCCTGCGTCGCTGTGACCGTGCCGGTGCCAAGACTGCTTGGCCCGATGCCGGAAGATTCCGTGCTGGCGGTCGGTGCGCTGCGCCCCGCCGCTTCCAGCGCACGCGCCGCCGCAGCATCTGCCGCAACCTCTGAAGCCGGTGCCTGCGGTGCCAACTCCGACTGCGCCCTGAGCTGCCGCTCGGCCTCGCGCCGGGTGCGCGGCGCGGTGCGCGCGCGCGACATTTCCTCGGCCCGCTGTTCCGTCACCAGCACGTCGCCGCGCCGGCGGTCGAGCAGGCTTTCCGCATCGGCCAGCGCCTGGGCCCAGCTCTGCCCCTGCTTGCGGCAGGAACAGGCCCCATCGAACTGGCGCAGGTATTTGCCGGCATTGGCAAGGCTGCTGTAGCTGCCGCCGCCGCGCCGGGTGGCATTCTCGATGTTGCCATCGCCGCCCATGTACATCACTTCCGTCTCGGCAGCTGGGCAGAGCGCCTGGCACATGTCGCTCTGGCTCTCGCGGCCTCCCGGGCTATTGGCCAGGGGGAAGAAGAACCCGTCGCAGGTGCGCACGCAGACCGGGCGGCCCGACCCCCAGCTCGGTGTGCGGTCCTCGGGAAGGGCAAACGGATCTAGCGGCAGTCCGTCGACCCCGACTCCAACGCCGGGTGGTGGAGGCGGCAGGCGCTCGGGCACGCCGAACAGCGCCTCGAACAGGGTGCGCGGCTGTTGCACCGGCGCTGGCGCGATTGGCTGGCTGCGATAGACGCCTGCCCGGCAATTGTCGTCGATGGCGGCCATCAGCGCCCGCCGGCGGTTTTCGTTGCCCGGCCCGCCGCCGGCCTGCTGCTGGAGGCTGTTGTATTGCGCGCGAAGCTGGCCGATCTGGGCCCTCAGCCCACCGCATTGCGGCGGTGCGGCCTGAAACACCCAGGAACCATCGCATTGCAGCGAGGCGTAGGCCGCCTGTGCACGGCCTAGCTGGGCTCCGACCTGCGCAGCCGCACGGGCCGCATTCGGCGAGCCGCCCCCGCCACCGCTGCTGAGGCGGGCCAGTTCACCACGCCAGGCATCGCACTGCGGCGACTGGGCGTGGGTCAACGCCGGCGTGCCGACCAGTGCGGCAAGCGCGATGACCAAGTGTCGAAACCGAAAACCCATGAAATTGCTCTGACCCGACCTCGGCGCGCCGCCCCGCGAGGTTTGCGGGCGTATGGATAACAGAACGTAATCCGCATCGCCAGATTTGTCCCTATAGTTCAACGGTGACTTTTCAGTGGCGTCGGAAGAGTTTTGAGCTTTGTTCCCGCTTCGTCCATTTGCGCGCGCGCTTCTCGACCGGCCCGCTCCGCATCGATTCGCCGGCTGCATGCCTCGACCATCAGCGCCGACATGCCCAAGAGCGTTGCGATCTGCTGGTGCTCAAGGCCGCGCGATCGGGCACCGCACACCGCCATGGCGCGAAGGTCGTGCGGATGCCGGTCGGCGCTGCGCAAAGCCTTTCCGGGCTCGCCGTTCAATTCGGCCGCCATGGCCCAGCGCTACGGATCCTGCGCCTCCCGCTCTGATCCTCCCAGCAAGGGGATGATGGCGCGGAAAACGCCAACTTCAAACGGTCCAGTTTCGTGGGGGCGGATCACTGATGTCATGCACCGCAAGCAATCACCCCGGGCCTAACATCTTTTCGGGGCGAACAATTGCATCGTACTCGGCCGCCGAGATCCCCGCCAAAAGTGCTTCCTGTCTGAGGGTGGTGCCATTCTTGTGGGCGTTCTTGGCAATCCTGGCTGCGAGATCATAGCCGTATGTCGGAGCAAGCGCTGTCACCAGCATCAGCGAGTTATCGAGGTTCATTTGGATGTTATCCTTGCGGGGCTCGATGCCGACAACGCAGTTGTCCGTAAAGCTCAAAGCCGCATCCGACACCAGTTTGACTGACTGCAGAAAATTGTAAGCCATCACCGGGTTGAAAGCATTCAACTCGAAATGCCCCTGTGAGCCAGCGAAGGTGAGCGCCACGTTGTTGCTGAAGACCTGTACGCAGACCATGGTCAAAGCCTCGCATTGTGTCGGGTTCACCTTGCCTGGCATGATGGACGACCCAGGTTCGTTCTCCGGCAAAGACAACTCGCCAAGGCCAGAGCGCGGTCCTGACGCGAGGAAACGGATGTCATTGGCAATCTTGAAAAGTGCTGTTGCAACTGTGTTGATCGCGCCATGGCTCATCACCATCGCGTCGTGGGCAGCCAGCGCTTCAAACTTGTTGGGGGCCGTTGCAAACGGCAGCTTGGTTATCGTGGCAATACGTTTGGCGACTTCCTCGGCAAAGCCGACAGGGGCGTTGAGGCCAGTGCCGACAGCCGTGCCACCTTGCGCCAGTTGCATCAGCATCGGCAGGGTCTGCTCTACGCGGTCGATGCCATTCTCGATCTGCTGGGCGTAGCCACCAAATTCCTGGCCAAGTGTGAGCGGTGTCGCATCCTGTGTGTGCGTCCGTCCGATCTTGATGATCTTGGCCCAGGATCTGGATTTCCTGGCCAATGCCATGTGCAGATGCTTCAGCGCAGGCAGCAGATGATGCACAATCTCTTCGACACAGGCGATATGCATGGCGGTCGGGTATGTATCGTTGGACGACTGGCTCATGTTCACATGGTCATTGGGGTGAACCGGTGTCTTGGAGCCCATCACTCCGCCCAGCATCTCGATTGCTCGATTCGAGATCACCTCATTGGCGTTCATGTTCGACTGGGTGCCAGACCCTGTCTGCCATACGGATATCGGGAAATGATCGTCGAGCCTTCCGTCAATGACCTCCTGAGCGGCCAGGACGATTGTTTTGCAAATCGTGGGATCAAGCCGTTTCAGTTTGGTGTTTGCTTCCGCCGCAGCCCGTTTGACAATGCCGAGGGCGCGCACAATCGACGCTGGCTGCTTTTCCCAGCCGATCTTGAAATTACCAAGAGAGCGCTGCGTCTGTGCGCCCCAATAGACGTTGGAATTCACCTCAATCGGGCCAAAACTGTCGGTTTCGATGCGGGTCGTCGTCTTGGCCATGGCTCTGTCCTGTTGCGCTAGGAAGCCTCGATCATATCAGCCATCGCTTTTGCCGGCGTCAGCAACAACATAGGGCTGCCTTTGACCTCGGTCGTGGTCGCTGCGATCCGCTTGGCGATGCTTCGCGCAACCGGACTACGCATTGTCTTTGCTCGGCTTCCGCGTGGTCAGACGTCCGCAGCGCGGTGATGCCGTTCGATTGGACCCGAGTGGCATCACTGTTCGAAAACCTCCATCCGGTAATCGATCGCGACGGGCACCATGGCCTTGTTGTGCATGGCAGTGCCGCGCCAGATGCCGCGCTCATCAAGGCGCAGGCCCATAATCCTGGTGTATCCGGCACCCTCCAGGCGCTGGCGGATGACGCGTTCGGAGAAGGTGTTGGTGCCGGTCAGCGGACCTTGGACAGCAGCGGGCGCACCGGGGCTGACGGCTGCGGTTTGCGCACCAGCCATGGCTGAGCACAGCGAACCGGCGACGACGGCAATCAGCAATGCGCGCATGTGATGTCTCCTCTGCTTGTCGGTCCACGACAACAGAAGAACCATCTGGACAGCCAGTTGTTCCACTCTCGCGTTCATCGGTGCCAGAGGATGAGCAACACGCACCATGGATCGCGCTGGAACTTTCCGGCGCATCAGGCGTTGACCATCACGGCAATTGGTCTCGGGGCGAGGCGAGGGGGTCTTGATGCGCATATTCCTGATCAGCTGGTTGGCGGTCGCCATCGTCATGTTGCCGTTGGACTTCGTCTGGCTGAAGTCCATGCGATGGTTCTATGAGCAGCAGATGGGCGACATGCTGCTGGCCCAGCCGCGGATGTGGATCGCGGGCATCTTCTATCTGGTTCTGGCAGCTGCCATTGCCTTCTTCGCAGTCATGCCAAACCGTGATCAGCCGTCCTGGCTTGTCGTGGCAGGATATGGTGCCTTTCTGGGCCTTGCCGCCTACGGCACCTATGACGCCACCAATCATGCGACCCTCAAGAATTTTCCGCTTGCTGTCATGGCGGTCGATTGGGTCTGGGGAACGCTTCTGTGCGCCGTCTCGGCCACGGCGGCCTGGCGCATCATGCTGGCTTTTCGGATCGCCTGACATACGCGTCCATGCAGATGCCGACATTTTTCGTTCCGGAAGCAACCTGGCCCAAAGGATCACACCGATGAAAACCCTCTTTGCCGTCACCTATCCTTCGGCTGCTGATGCGCAGGCCGCCATGGCCAAGCTTGCCGATCTGCAGAAAGGGCAGACCATCACGGTGATGGATGCCGTGATCGTGTCGCGCTCATCTGACGGCGCTGTCAAACTCGAGCAAAGCCTCAACACAACCGCGATGGGGGCTGTATCCGGCGCGCTCTGGGGCAGCCTGATCGGGTTGATCTTTCTCAGCCCGCTTCTGGGGGCGGCCCTCGGCGCTGCCGCAGGTGCAGCCAGCGGCTACGCAACGGATTACGGCATTTCCGATGAGTTCATGACCAACATGGGCCAGAAGATGTCCGGCACCAGCACGGCCCTGTTTGTTCTGGCGGCTGACATCAGTGTGGAAAAAGTGGCGGCCGCAATCGGGTCGGCCCAGGGCGATGTTCTTTACACGTCCATGCCCGAAGACATCGAGCGCCGCTTCAAGGACAAGTTCGCCCAACAGGCTCCTTCAGCCGAGCCCGAGCTTGTCGACGGCGTCGCTGCGATGGACCGGTGAAAGCGAAGGGGGCTTTCGCTATGGGTTCGCCCTGAGAAGGAGTGCTTCGTCAGCCGTGGATTTCTGCCTCATCTTCGCTCCTTGCGGCCACGATGAACCAGAACTCCTCCCTTCGTGAAAACCCGAGAACTGTCTCGTGGGTGCTGGCTGGGAACGGCCCAATCCGGTGGTCAGTCTGCAGAAGCGCACTGGGCGATCAGGCAGAAACTTGCATCGGGTGTTGGCTTTGCATGGCGACGGCCCATTCCGTCGAACAGAAAGTGCAAATGCAAGCAGCAGCCGGCCGCTCACATGATGCTGATCAGTTCCGGTGCGGCGAGTGACGCCAACGTCTTGAGTTCATCGGCGACGGCAGTCGTCAGCCGCATTTCTGCCGGCCGCAGCTTTCTGTCAGCTCGCCAGATGCAGCCGATTTCGCGATGCGATACCGGGTTCACCAGAGGACGAAAAGTCAGGCTGTCCAGCGGCGGTCGACGCGCAGCGAGTGCAGGCAATACAGCCACGCCAAGGCCTTGCGTGACCATCATTTCAAGGCTGGTCGTCGTCGCTGCTTCGTAGAAGGGGTTTGTGACCGAGATCGGCAGGTCAGGCGCCTCGCGCAGGATGGCCCGAATGCCGGTGGCGTCTACAAGTCCGACGCATCGTTCATCCGCGAGTTCCTTCCAGTCGATCGCGCCGTCTCCCCGTGCAAGCCGGTGAGAGGGCGGACAGACGACGCCGAACCTGTCTCTGAGCAGAGGGCGGAAAGCGAGATCGGAGCGCATTGACCACCGGGAGGTGAAGGCGATGTCTGCCTGCCCGTCGAGCAATTGCCGTTCGGCTTCACGCGAGGTGACATCGGCAAGTGACAGGCGAATGCCGGGAAAGCGCTGTGCGAAAGCGGCAAAGGGCCGGGCGAGCACGAGTGTTGCGACTGATGGCGCAGCCACGACGCGGACCCGACCCCGCTCCAGATTGCCGAGAGCGCGCATGTCGGCAATCAGCCCGTCGACGTCGCGCAGCACTCGTGCGCTCATCTCGGCGAATGCTTCCCCTTCACTGGTCAGACTCACGCTGCGTGTGGTGCGGGCCAGAAGCTGCACGTTGAGCGCATCTTCCAGTTCACGCAGGGTCTCCGTCACGGTCGGCTGGCTGCGCCTCAGCGCATGAGCGGCGCGCGTGAAGCTTCCGTGTTCTGCAATCGCGACGAAGGTGCGCATGTGGCGGAGCGAGATATCTATCGGCATGTCCGATGAATAGCGCGCCCCTTTCGATTTCACAAATGATCAGCGGTGCACTCATCTCGATGCATGAAGACTGCACTTTCGATCGCAAACCCGGATGTCCAACCCTTGTTGATCAGGGGTGGCCTTCTGATCGATGGCACCGGGTCGCCGGGTCGGCCGGCCGATGTCAGCGTGCGTGGCGGGCGCATCGCCGAAGTTGGCGACGTGAGCATCGATGACGCAGCGGCGCGCATCATCGATGCGAGCGGGCTGGTGGTTGCACCGGGCTTCATCGACACCCACACGCATGACGACCGGCTTGTGCTGGATGAACCGGCCATGGCCTGCAAGGTCACGCAAGGGGTCACGTCCGTCGTGGTCGGTCTGTGTGGGGTCAGCATCGCCCCGCGCCCGCCGCGCGCGATGCAGCGGTTGCCCGATCCGCTCGGCCTTCTTGCTCCCCATGATGAGCGCGATCCTGCCGAAATGGCAGATTATGTCGACGCCATCCTGCATCGGCCACCATCGGTCAATGTTGGCGCTCTCGTGGGGCATGCCAGCCTGAGAGCAGGCGTGATGGACCGTTTCGACCGGGCTGCCGGTGCTGGCGAGATCGCGGCGATGGCGGCCATCCTTGACCGGGCCTTGGCGTCCGGTGCGCTCGGCCTCAGCACGGGCCTCGCCTATGAGGCCGGGCTGCATGCGCCGATGAGCGAGCTTATGGCGCTGGCGAAGGTCGTCGGACGTCATGGCGGGCTTTACGTCACCCACATTCGCGATGAGGGCGACCAGGTCACCGAGGCCGTCGACGAGGCCATTGCCATCGGTCGCGAAGCTGGCTGCGGCGTGGTCATCTCACACCACAAGTGCCTGTATCGTGCCAATTGGGGTCGCTCGCGTGCGACCCTGGCGGCCATCGATGCGGCCGGGCCTGGCGTGACCCTCGATGTCTATCCGTACACAGCGAGCTCGACCGTGCTGACGCTCGACCGTGTGCGGCAGGCTGAGCGCGTCATCGTTGCATGGTCGCAAACCCATCCGGCGATGAATGGGCGTGATCTCGATGAGATCGCGGCTGATTGGGCATGTGACCGCCTTGAGGCGGCACGCCGCCTGCAGCCGGGCGGCGCCATCTACTTCAACATGGACGAGGCGGATCTCGTCCGCATCATGCGCCACCCACGCTGCATGATCGCCTCTGACGGCATTCCCAGCCACCGCCATCCGCATCCAAGGCTGTGGGGTACATTCCCGCGCGTGCTGGGAAGGCATGTTCGCGAAGAGCAGGTCCTGTCGCTGCCGGAGGCTGTCCACAAGATGACTGGCCTGCCGGCCCGCGTGTTCGGCTTTGCCGATCGGGGCGTGATCGCGCCGGGCATGGCGGCCGACATCGTGCTGTTCGACCCGGCCACCATCATCGACCGTGCCAGCTTCACCGAGCCGACCTTGCCGGCCAGCGGCATCGTCGAGGTGTTCGTGCGGGGCGAAAGCGTAATGCGGGAGGGCGTCGCGACCCATCGGCCTGTCGGCTGCTGGCTGAGCCGGACCCGGTCGGAGGCCCGCCATGCAGCCTGAGATGAAGCCCGTCACGCCGGCCGACATGGCCCTTTCGGACGCAACGCAGGCGCGGATCGAGGCGCTGGTTGAGCAGGAGGAAGGCGCGATGCGCCGCCTCACCGGCCTCGTCGGGCTCGCTGGCGGTGCGCTGCTGGTCGGAATGTCGCTGTTTCATCTCTATGTCGCCATCGGCATCGTATCGACGCAGACACTGAGGCCGTTGCATGTCGGGTTCATGCTGGTGGCAGCCTTCCTGCTTTATCCGGCCGTGAAACGCTGGGACCGCCGCCTGCGCTGGGCGGATGTGCTGACGGTCGCGGCGAGCATTGCCGTGATCGCCTATCCGATCCTCGGCGGCGATGATTTCAACGATCGCAACACCGATCCGACCCGGCTCGATCTCGTCATGGGCACGTTGTTCCTGGTGCTGATCCTTGAGGCTGCGCGGCGCACCACGGGCTGGATCATGCCGGTGCTGACACTCGGGTTCCTGGCCTATGCCGCCTTCGGCCCGATGCTGCCCGCTCCCTGGACGCATCGCGGCTATGACCTCGTCCGCATTGTCGGGCACATGTACATGACGCTGGAGGGCGTGTTCGGCTCGGCGGTGGATGTGGCGGCCACGCTGATCATCCTGTTCACGATCTATGGAGCGGTGCTGCAGGTCTCGGGCGCGGGCAAGTACTTCCTCGATCTGTCCTTCGCGTTGACCGGCGGCAGGCGCTCAGGGGTTGGGCGTACGGTGGTGCTGTCATCCTTCCTGCTCGGCGGGCCATCAGGCTCCGGCGTCGCCACCACTGTGACAATGGGCACGGTCGCCTGGCCGATGATGCGCGAAGCAGGCTACGACCGGGCCAAGGCTGCGGGCCTGCTGGCAGCCGGCGGACTTGGCGCCATCCTGTCGCCGCCCGTGCTGGGCGCCGCCGCCTTCCTGATCGCCGAGTTCCTGAAGATCTCCTATCTGCAGGTCATTGCCATGGCGGTGATCCCGACGCTGCTTTACTACGGCGCACTGTTCCTGATGGTGGAACTCGACGCGCGCGGACTGAAGCCGGTCAGCACGCTTCCACCGGTGAACCGCGCCGCTCTTTGGCGCAACAGCTACCACCTCGTCTCGCTGGTGGCGGTCGTCGGCTTCATGCTCGCCGGATTCTCGCCGGCACTGGCTGTGGTCTACACGATCGCGCTGGCTATCGTGGTGAGCTGGCTCGACGCCGAGAACCGCATGGGCCCGCGCCGCATCTGGGGCGCCATGGCCGAGGGCTCGCGCCAGATGATCAATGTCGCTGCGACCTGCGCGGTGGCGGGCGTGATCGTCGGCGTGGTGACGCTGACCGGCCTCGGACTGAAGTTCTCATCCATCGTCATCGACCTGGCGGGCGGGAACCTCGCACTTACCGCGCTCTATTCCGGCCTGATCGTCTGGATCGTCGGCCTCGCGGTGCCGGTGACCGCGAGCTACATCATCTGCGCGGTGATCATCGCGCCGGCCATGATCAAGCTCGGCGTGCCGGATTACGCCGCCCACATGTTCATCTTCTACTATGCCGTGTTGTCGGAGGTCTCGCCGCCGACCGCGCTGTCGCCTTACGCTGCGGCTGCCATCACGGGCGCCGATCCGATGCGCGCCACCTTGCGCTCCTGGGCCTATACGCTGCCGGCCTTTGTGGTGCCGCTCGCCTTCGTCATCGATCCGGCAGGCGTCGGCCTGCTGATGCAAGGCGAGTGGGGCAACATCGTCCTCACCTCTGGCACAGCCATGCTGGGGCTGGCTGCATTGGCTGTCGCGGCGCAGGGCTCGGCACTGATCCCTGCCAACTTCTTGGAACGCGCCGCCCTTGCCATCGGCGGGCTGGCGCTGGTGCATCCGGCGCTGCGCTTCGATCTGGCGGGCGGGATGCTGGTGGTGTTCGCCCTTGTGCTGCACGCCACCCGGTTCATCCGCCAACGCCGCACTGAGACTGACCCGCAACCCCTCACAGAGGCTTGAACACCATGACCGATCTGACCCGCAGGACCTTGCTCGCCACAGCTGCCGCAATTGCCGCGACGCCAGCCCTTGCCCAGTCCACGCGCCGCATTTCCATCGCCACGGGTGGCACGGGCGGGGCCTATTATCCGATCGGCGGCGGCATCGCGAACCTGATCTCGAAGAACATCGCCGGCACCGAGGCCACGGCGGAGGTGACTGGCGGCGGCGTGGACAATATCCGCCTGATCCGGAATGGCCGCGCCGACATCGGCTTCGCCAATGCGGGCATTGTCCTTGATGCTCTCGCCGGGCAGGATCGCTTCGCGGGCAACCCCGTGCCGCTGCGCACGCTGGCGGCGCTGTTCCCCAACCGGATGCACGTGGTCACCATCGAGGGGCGCGGCATCAATGCGATGGCCGACCTCAAGGGTAAGCGCGTCTCGACAGGCGCACCGGGCAGCGGCACGGAGGTGATCGCCTTCCGCATCCTCGAAGCTTACGGGCTCGACAAGGACAAGGACGTTCGCCGCGAGCGGCTGTCGGCATCCGAAAGCGTCAATGCGCTGAAGGACGGCAAGATCGATGCCTTCATCTTCGGCGCGGCCATGCCGGTGGCCGCGATCACCGACCTCGCCGCCTCACCCGGCGTGAAGATGAAGCTGATCGACCATGCCGACGCGGTGGCAAAGATGAACGGCACGGGCGCTGCGGTCTATTCGCGCGGGGAGATCCCGCCGGGCGCATATCCCGGCCACACCACGACCGTCTCCACCGTCGACATCTACGACCTGCTGGTGGTGGGCGAAGCCTTCGACGCCGAACTCGCCTACCAGATCGTCAAGTTGATGTTCGAGAAGCGGTCAGACCTGATCGCCGTCCATCGCAACATGGAAGCGATGAGCGCCGCCGGCCAGGGCGCGCTCGCCACTGCCCCGCTGCATCCGGGCGCGCAACGCTACCTGCGCGAGATCGGGGCGCTGAAGGCCTAATGCCCATGGACATCGCCGATGCCTGCCTGATCTTTCCTCGCGACGTGATCCAACAGGCGCTGGCGCTCGGGCGCCTGATCAGCCCGGCCATCCTCTGTGTCAGGCAGGCCACCAACACAGAGGTGCTGTACGAAAACGAGGCGCGCCGCGTTTGCAACGAAGCTGCCTGAGGCTGCCCTCCGTGAACGCGGCCATCAAGCTGGCGGACCGGCGATTGTGGGGAGCGTGATAGCTGTAGCGACGGCATCAAGGATCAAGTCACTTCAGGTGCGCGCCGTCGATGTGCCGCTCGATCCTCCGGTCAAGGCGTCCGCGGGAGCCGTGACCAGCGCGCCACTCGTTCTCATCGACCTCCTCACCGAAGATGGCGTCACAGGTCGGGCGTATATCTTCACCTACACAAAGCTGGCGCTCGGCCCGACCGCCAAGATGCTCGCCAATCTGTCTTCTCTGGTCGAGGGATTGGCGCTTCAACCGGCTGCGATCTCCGAAATGCTCGCAGCACGGTTCAAGCTGCTCGGCACCCAGGGCATTCTTGGCATGGCACTGGCCGGGCTCGACATGGCGATGTGGGATGCGCTTGCGAGACTGCACGACCTGCCGCTCGCGGCGCTGCTGGGTGGCGATCCGTCCAAAGGAACGCCGGCCTATGCCTCTCTGCGGGGCTGGGAGGCACGCGAGCTGGCTGCGGAGGCTGAAGCTGCGGCTCTCACAGGCTTTCGCGCTGTGAAGCTGAAATTCGGACATCCCACCCTCGCTGCCGAACGCGTGGTCTACGATTCAGTGCGGCGCGCGGTCGGACCCGATATCCAGATCTTTGTCGATCCAAATCAGGCTTTCGCGCTGCCGGAGGCCATGCTCCGTGCCAAAGCCTATGCCGACTGGGGCATTGGCTGGCTTGAGGAGCCGATCCGAGCCGATGATCTTGCGGGCCATTCAGCCCTCCGAATGGCCTGTCCTGGATTGCCCATCCAGCGCGGCGAAAATGATTGGGGTCCTTCCGACCTTGCCCGGTCCGTCGAGGCCGGAGCATCAAGCCTCTTGATGCCGGATGTGATGAAGATCGGCGGTGTGACCGGCTGGATGCGCGCCACAGCCCTTGCTGCCGCCGCCGGCATTCCGGTCAGCAGCCACCTGTTCATCGAAGCGAGTGCTCATCTGTTGGCCGCCACGCCGAACCGCCATTGGCTCGAGTGGCTTGATGTCGCCGCCCCTGTGATCGTAGAGGGCCGCCCTTCACTTGTGGACAGCGTTGCGACGCCCTCTCGTGGGCCGGGGTTTGGGCTGGCCTGGGACGAGGATATGGTCCGGCACTACACGCTCTGAGCGGCTCCGCGGCGTGTCGCAGGCTCCGCCGTCGGCCACTCCAATGACGAGCAACAGCGTGGCGCCGACGCGACGAACCGCTTGTCGTTGACGATGAGGTCACCCTTACGCGGCCTGAACAAGGCTGGGTTGGGGCGAATTCTGAGACTGGCTTGGTTCGTTTGTGGCTGCGGGAGGCGAGCAACCATGCTCTGCAGGGTTCCTTCCGAATCCTCGTTCGCATGCGTCTGTTCGCGGCGCATCAGAAAAGCTGGCGCATTGATTTTGCAGCGTTTTCGGGATTTCAGTATTCCGCAACGCAAACAAGATGGACGTCTGTTTGCTGTCCGGACTGCGCAACAGGCTCAATCATCGGCGCCGGTGAAACCGGCCGAGAGCACCCTGGCTCGCTCGGTCAACGTCGAGAGTACGCGGGTGAAGGCCTGCATCTCGTGGGCCGGGATGTCGTCGGTCAGCCTCTTCTCGAAACTGAGCGCCAGAGACGCGATCTGGTCATAGATTCGGCGGCCTGGCGGGCTGAGCGACAGGAAGGCCTCTCGCCGGTCATCGCGGTTCGGTGTCTTCAACACAAGTCCGCGCGCCACCAGTTCGCTGACGGCGCGCGAAACCTTGGTCTTGTGCATGTGCGACAGCTCGCCGACATCGCGGGCAGTCAGCCGTTCGAACTGGCCGAGCATTGCCATCACCCTCCATTCGGGGATGCCGATGCCGAAATGGTGGCCATAGATGCGGGCCAGCGCCCGGCTGGCCAGCGTCGCCGCCACCACCAGCCGATAGGGCAGGAAGCGCTCAAGCTTGAGCGCGTCCGCTGCCGGACTGGGGGCAGGATCAGGCAGGTCCATGGGCGCCGCGCTTCCGACGGCGATCAGCCGCGTCCGCGCGAACGTGCCATGAAGCTGTCATAGGACAACTCGCCCACCTGCCACCAAAGCAGGCTTTCGCCCCTGAAGGCCGTCATCGATTCGAGCGTCTTCTTGAAGGCTTCGTTCTTGCTGGCCAGATCGGCATAGTATTCGTTGGCGGCCTTCAGCGCCGCTTCCATGATCGGCAGCGGGAAAGCGCGCAGTTCCGTGCCGGCCGACACAAGGCGGCGAAGCGCCGGCGGGTTGACGGCGTCATACTTGGCAAGCATCCAGTTGTTGGCCGCCTCGCAGGCATGATGCACCATGGCCTGATAATGCTTCGGCAGCTTGGCCCATTCGCCTTGGTTGATCACCAGATGCAGCATGGCCCCGCCTTCCCACCAGCCGGGATAGTAATAGTATTTGGCGACGCGGTTGATGCCGAGCTTCTCGTCATCATAGGGCCCTACGAACTCGGCGGCATCGATCGTGCCGCGTTCCAGCGCCGGGTAGACATCGCCTGCCGCGAGTTGCTGCGGCACCACGCCCAGCCGCGACAGAACCTGCCCGCCCATGCCGCCGATGCGGAACTTGAGGCCCTGCAGGTCGGCAGTTGTGTTCAGTTCCTTGCGGAAGAAGCCGCCCATCTGGCAGCCGGAATTGCCGCACGGGATCGAATAGGTGTTGAACTTCGCCAGCGCCTCGTTGATCAGCTTCTCGCCACCGCCGAAATGCCACCAAGAATGCTGCTGGCGCGAGTTGAGCCCGAACGGCACGCCGGTGCCGAAGCCCAGAACCGGGTCCTTGCCCACGTAGAAATAGGTCGGCGTATGCGCGCATTCGACCGTGTTGTTGGCCACCGCATCGAGCGCCTGAAGGCCGGGCACGATCTCCCCGGCGGAGAAGGTCTGCACCTGGAACTTGCCGTCCGTGGCTTCCGCCATGTACTTGGCGAAGGTCTGGCAGGTGCCGAAAATGGTGTCGAGCGAGCGCGGGAAGCTCGATGTCAGCCGCCACTTCACCTCTGGCATGGCCTGCGCGATGGCCGGTGCAGCGATCGTGACAGCTGCCGCGGTGGCGAGCGTTCCCGACTTCAGAAAATCACGACGTTTCATGCCAGTTCTCCCCGTTCTTGCCGTGTCGCCAAGGCGACATGTTTTGTTTTTTGCCACCAGAGGCGACGTGTTGTCCTTGTCCTGCCGCACCCAGGGCGGCTGTGCCACCAAGGGCACACGATCCTTGCAGCGTGGAGCCGCATGCGCGGCGCGTCAAGCGCCAACCACCCTTCAAAACCGCGCCGCGAAACCCCATCTCAGAAACTGACAAAGAGGACAGGCCCATGCAGACCCGATCCACCGCGACCAACCGCTTCCGGACCCGCACCGTGGGCAGCCTTGCTGCAGCGCTGGTCTGTGCCGCCACGGCGCTCGCGCCCGGCGCTGCCATGGCCAATGACGATCCTGACCTGATCTTCAAGAAGTCGACGGTCTGGAAGATGCTGACGCCCGACGACAAGCTCGCGGTCTATGGCATCGACGATCCGGCGGTCGAGGGTGTGGCCTGTCACTACACCGTGCCGGAGCGTGGCGGCGTCGCCGGCATGTTTGGCGTGGCCGAGGAGGTGTCCGACATTTCGCTGGCCTGCCGCCAGATCGGCCCGATCCGCTTCAAGCAACGCGTCGAGCAGGGCGAGGTCGTGTTCCGCGAGCGCCGTTCGCTGATCTGGAAGCGCATGCAGATCGTGCGCGGCTGCGATGCCAAGCGCAACGTGCTGGTTTATCTGGTCTATTCTGACAAGCTGATCGACGGCTCGCCCAAGAACTCGACCTCGACCGTGCCGATCATGCCCTGGGGCAGCGATACGGCGCCGAAGTGTTCGGAGTGGGTGAGGGGCTGAGCCCGGTGGCCAGCGCTATTCGGCACACGTGATCATCACCGGCGGCTCGCTGGCAGCGGCCGCGCCGCGCCCGCCGATCGAACCGGTGATCTCGGTGGGGGACACCAGCGCATAGGACGCGGCCTTGGCGAAACCCTTGGACTCGCACCAGGCATTGGCGACGATCTTGCCGCATTCCCGGTTCTGCGCGATGCAGTCGGCGATGCCGTAGCCATCCGATGGCGGCAGCAGGAACACGCTCTGGTCGCTGGCCTTGCGCGGTGCCGCCGAGGGCACGACCGAGAAAGACACCGCGCCGGCGGCGATCAGCGCAAATCCCAGCGAGACAATGACGCGGCGCATGGCGTGTGCATATCCTTGATAAGGAAAAATCAACCCTGATCGTGCGCGCGAAGCCTTAACAAACCATGAAGTGGCACCGTGCTCGGCCTGTGTCAGGCGCAGCAAGCCGCCTGGCCAGGGCCCCGCCGCACCTGCACGCCCTTGACCAGCGCGCCATGACGCGGCATGAAGGGGCCATGACGACGTCCGCACCCATCGCCGTCGCGATCAGCATTATTTGTCGCTAGCCCGACCGCTGGCTGGAACCGTCTCGTCTTCTGCAATCTCTCAAGATGACAAGCGCCCCGGCCACAAGGTCGGGCCGAACACGTCCGAACCCCCGTGTTCCTCTGATTGCACCCTGACGGACCTGATCCCATGTCGACGATGCCGAAGCTGAAACTCTACAACACCATGAGCCGCACGAAGGAGGTCTTCGAGCCGCTCGATCCGGCCAATGTGCGCATGTATGTCTGCGGCCCGACGGTCTACGATTATGCCCATATCGGCAACGCGCGCCCGATGATCGTCTTCGACGTGCTGTTCCGCCTGCTGCGGCACATCTACGGCGAGGCCAACGTCACCTATGCCCGCAACATTACGGACGTGGACGACAAGATCAACCAGCGTGCCTTTGATCGGTGGACGCGGAAGCGCCCGCTGCTGGCCGAAATGCGCGACCTCACCGAAGGCACGGTGGCACAGTTCAACAAGGATCTGAAGGAGCTGAACGTCCTCGACCCGACGCACACCCCGCGCGCCACCGATTTTGTGGCCAATGGCGAGCAGCCAACGGACATGGTGCGCATCATCGCCAAGCTGGTGGAGCGCGGCGTGGCCTATGCGGCGGAAGGCCATGTGCTGTTCTCGCCAACCGAGATGGACAAACTGCCGGGCTTGCCGCGCTATGGCGCGCTGTCGCGCCGCAATCTCGACGACATGCTGGCCGGCGCGCGCGTCGATGTGGCGCCCTACAAGCGCGATCCGATGGATTTCGTTCTGTGGAAGCCATCCGATCCGGCAACCGAGCCGGGCTGGGACAGCCCGTGGGGCTTTGGCCGCCCCGGCTGGCACATCGAGTGCTCGGCCATGGCCGGCGCGCTGCTGGGCGAGCAGTTCGACATCCATGGCGGCGGTATCGATCTCGTTTTCCCGCACCACGAGAACGAGATCGCCCAGAGCTGCTGCGCCTTCGGGGTCGAGAAGATGGCCAGCATCTGGATGCACAACGGCTTCCTGCAGGTCGAAGGCCGGAAGATGAGCAAGTCCGACGGCAACTTCGTCACCATCGACGAGTTGCTGACCACGGACAAATTCGGCGGGCGAAGCTGGCCCGGCGAAGTGCTGCGCCTTGCCATGCTCAAGACCCACTACCGCCAGCCAATCGACTGGACAGTACGGGCGCTGGAGGAGGCGGAGAAGATATTGATATCGTATGCCTTGGCTGCTTACGGCAAAAATGACGACTATCAAGCCGATACTGACAACGAGTTTCTTGCGCTTGTTTTTGACGACCTCAACATCTCAGGTGCTATGCGTGTTGTTAACGCCCATGCCGCAGCATCGATCAGAAATCTGCCAGAGGCGCAACAAAGCGCAAGAAAACTGCGGTTCTGCTTGCGGCTCCTCGGTCTTCCCGAGGCAACGATGAGGTCTTTAGCTGCCGAACGACGAGCTGTGATCGGTGACGCTAGACTAGATGAAATTGCAAAGACTTCCGATGTAAGGGCGCTCATCAAATCCCGCGAAGCTGCCCGCACTGCCAAAAACTTCGCCGAGTCCGACCGCCTCCGCGACGAACTCGCCGCCATGGGTATCGCGCTCAAGGACGGCAAGGACGCGGATGGCAATCCGACGACGACGTGGGAGGTGAAGCGGTGAACGCCATTGCTGCTGTCCACTCCCGCGTCATCCCCACCTGCATCGTCATCCCGGCCTTCAGACGGGGTCCCACCATGCGTCGCGAGGCTTTTCGCTTGCAACAACTCCGGCCCTGTCCGATCGCGGCTCAAGGCCGGGGTGACCGTGGCCGGATGCCAGCACTTCGCAAGACAACCAGAGGAACGGCACCCTGATGGGCAAGAAAGACAAACCCGTGATGATCGATGCCGTGCTGGTCGATGCGCTCATCGAGGCGCGCATTGCGGCGCGGCACGCGAAGGACTTTGCCGAGTCTGACAGGCTGCGGGCCGAGATTGTGGCGCAGGGCGTGGTGCTTATGGATGCCAAGGACCCGGTGACGGGCGCCTTTTCCTCGACATGGCGTCCGCTTGATGCGGCACCGAAGGCTCCTCGTCCGCGCCCCGGGAAGCCCGCGGAGGGCAAGCCATGAGCTATGCGCTGCGCCCGGCGCTGCCGGCGGATTATGACGACCTCGCCATCCTGTTCCAGGCCTCGATCGAGGAACTGGCCGCCGATGCCTATTCCGACGAGCAACGCGCGCTCTGGGGCGGCAAGGCGGAGGATGCCAAGGCGTGGGGCAAGCACCTGTCGGGCTGCCTCGTGCTGGTGGCGGAGGAAGACGGCGAGCCGGTCGGCTTCGCCGCCATGCGCGACAACAGCATCATCGAGAACGTTCACGTCCACCCCGATGTGGCCTTCATGGGCGCTGGCCGGCAGTTGCTCGATGCGCTGGAGCGGCTGGCGATGGCGCGGGGCGCAACGAAACTCGCCGCTGCCGCCACCGACAATGCGCTGCCCTTCTTCGAGAGGCTGGGCTTTGTTGCCGTGCGCCGCTCCACGATCAGCATCGGCGAGGAATGGCTGCCCTCCATGGTGATGGAAAAGGCGCTCGCACCCGAGACCGCCGAGCCCGAGGAAGCGTCGCCATGACCAGCCAGCCGGATCGGGTCTACCTGTTTGACACCACGCTGCGCGATGGCGCGCAGACCACCGGCGTCGATTTCTCGCTATCCGACAAGCGCACCATCGCGGCGCTGCTCGATGGGCTCGGGCTTGATTACGTCGAAGGCGGCTATCCGGGCGCAAACCCGCTGGACACGGCCTTCTTTGCTGAAAAGGCCACGAAAACCGCGAAGTTCTGCGCCTTCGGCATGACGCGCCGGCCGGGGCGCTCGGCCTCCAACGATCCGGGCCTTGCCGGGCTGATCGAAGCCCGCGCCGATGCCATCGTCTTTGTCGCGAAGACCTGGGACTACCACGTGCGCGTGGCGCTGGAGACCACCAACGAGGAGAACCTTGCCTCGATCCGCGACAGTGTTGCGGCCGCCGTCGCGGCCGGCCGCGAGGCCATCGTCGACTGCGAGCATTTCTTCGACGGCTACAAGGCCAACCCCGATTATGCGCTGGCCTGCGCCCGCACCGCCTATGAGGCCGGCGCGCGCTGGGTGGTGCTGTGCGACACCAATGGCGGCACGCTGCCCGATGAGATCGGCGCCATCGTCACGCGCACGGCGGGCGTCGTCCCCGGCAGCCATCTCGGCATCCATGCCCACGATGATTGCGGCTGCGCGGTGGCCAATTCACTGGCGGCGATCGAGGCGGGCGCGCGCCATATCCAGGGCACGCTCAATGGCCTGGGCGAGCGCTGCGGCAACGCCAACCTCGTCACGCTGATCGGGGCGCTGAAGCTCAAGCCGGGGCTGAGTGCGCGTTATGCCATCGGCGTTGACGACACCCGGCTGGGTGAGCTGACCAAGGCCTCGCGCCAGCTCGACGAAATCCTCAACCGTTCGCCGAACCGGCACGCGCCCTTCGTCGGAGCCTCCGCCTTTGCCACCAAGGCCGGCATCCATGCCTCCGCCGTGCTGAAGGAGCCGGAAACCTACGAGCATGTCCGGCCCGAGACGGTGGGCAACCGCCGCCGGGTGCTGGTCTCCGACCAGGCCGGCAAGTCGAACCTGATCTCCGAACTGGAGCGCATCGGGGTGGCCATCGACAAGGCCGACCCGAGGCTGGGCCGCGTCCTGTCGGAGGTCAAGGACAAGGAGGCGCAAGGCTATGCCTACGAAGGCGCCGATGCCTCGTTCTTCCTGCTCGCCAAGCGGGTGATGGGCCAGGTGCCGAATTACTTCGAGGTCGAGCGCTTCAAGGTCAATGTCGAGCGCCGCTACAACGCGGTGGGCGAGTTGGCCACCTTCTCCGAAGCCATCGTCAAGGTGAAGATCGGCGGCCAGTCGCGCATGTCGGTGGCTGAGGGCAACGGCCCGGTGAACGCGCTGGACAAGGCCCTGCGCAAGGATCTGGGCCGCTACCAGGAGTTCATCAAGGCGCTGAAACTGGTCGACTACAAGGTCCGCATCTTCCAGGGCGGCACCGATGCCGTGACCCGCGTGCTGATCGATTCAGCCGATGGCGCCGAGCGCTGGACCACGGTCGGCGTCAGCGCCAACATCATCGACGCCTCGTTCCAGGCATTGGTGGATTCCATCACCTACAAGCTGGTGAGGGCAGGGGTGGGCGGCGAGTAAGACGCCACGCCCGCCCGCATCTCAGCCGCTGGCTTCAATCGGTCAGCCTGATCTGCTTCTCGCCGCACAGGTTGGCGCTTTCGGAATCGTTATCCGTCTCGTCGTCGAAACGGGCGAGCACGAAGAAGCTGCACCCGGTCGGCTTGTTGAGCTTGAGCTTGACGGATTTGCCCGGCGCGAGTGGCTTGGCCAGCTTGCCGACAAGGCGCGGCTGATCACCGGTCGTCGCGATCTCGAAGGCGGTCAGCGTGGCCGTGCGGGCGTTGATCACGGTCAGTTCGGCAGGCGCTCTCGCGGCGGGCCGGCCCTGCGCTTCGGCACCGGATGCGCCGAGCAGGACAGGCGCGGCGAGCATGGCCAAGCTTGCAGCAAGACAATAGCTCCGCACAGACAAAACAGATTTTGGCGAAACAGGCTTTAACGAGACAAGGCGCATGGGCAGTCCTCTCTGGCCGATTCTCATCCATCATCCCGGCCTTGCAGCCGGGTGCACGTCATGAGACACCTGATGCGCGGCGCAAACAAGGCAAAACTGACGCAGCCCGCCAGGGTTTCTGGCAACCAGCCGAGGGTTGATCGCGGCTGAGGACTGCAAGTGCCTCGTCTGCGGGAGCGGCAGGCCGAGCCATTCAGTCGGCGTTCACGCGGGCGGGCGCAGCGTCTGGCCCGGAATGCGTGTCAGCCTCATTGGCGGCCTCGTCCGCCAGCGCTTCAGGAGACTGTAATGACAGCCACGACCCGGCACCGCACGATGACAGGGCACCCGCTTGCAGGAGGAGGCTTCCTGCGCCGGCTCGGTCTGGCGTGGGCAGGCTTGGCAGCAGCGCTGTTGCTGGCGGTCTTGCCCGTTGCAGCCCAGACACCCTCGACGTCTCCTTCCGGCCAGCCCGTGCAGAAGCGCGTCGCTTTCGTCATCGGCAACGCGGCCTATCCGTCCGGGCCTCTCAAGACCGCCGCAAATGATGCCGGCCTGATCGGCCAGACCTTGCAAGCCGCGGGCTTCGATGTGGTCGGTGCGCGCGATCTCGATGCCGAGATGCTGCGGCGCTCGTTCCGTGACTTCCTGGACAAGGCGACCGCGGCAGGCCCCGACACTGTGGCCGTGGTCTATCTGGCCGGCTATGGACTGCAATTCGATGGCGAAAACTATGTGGTTCCGGTCGATGCCCGCATTGCCCGCGATGTCGATGCACCGATCGAGTCGGTCCGCATCGCCGATTTGCTGAGGCCGATGGCGGCGCTGCCGCTGCGCGCCTCGATCGTGGTGCTCGATCTGGCCCGTCCGCTGCCGTTCGCCAAGACCGGCACCCCGCTTCAGGGCGGCCTTGCCCTGATGGAGCCGGACGCCCGCACGCTGCTGGCCTTCAACAGCTCTCCGGGCGTGGTCGCGCCCGATGGCAGCGGCGAGTTTGGACCCTACGCACTCGCTCTCAACGAGATGATGCGCGAGGGCGGCCTGCCCATCGACGAGGTGTTCAACCGGGTGCGCCTGCGCGTCAACGAGGCCAGCGCCGGGGCCGAGGTGCCGTGGCATGCTGCCCGGCTTGAGGTCCCGTTCTCCCTGTTTGAGGCTGCCGCATCCGCGCCGCCGCCTGCCGTCGACGTGCAGGCCCAGCGTGAGCGTCGCGAGCGCCCCATCGCCGAGCTTGATGCGCGCGATGCCTATCTGACCGCCATCGAGAAGGACACGGTGCCCGCCTATGAAGCCTTCCTCAGGGCTTATCCGCGCGATCCCATGGCTGGCCGCGTCAAGGCCATCCTCGCCGCCCGCCGCGAGGCCATCACCTGGCGCAGGGCGCGCAACCAGAACGAGCCCGAGGCCTACTGGACCTACCTCAACCGCTATCCACGTGGCCCGCATGCCGCCGAAGCGCGTCGCCGGCTGGCCCGGCTGACTGCGCCACCCGCCCCGCCACGCGGTTTCGCCGAAGTGGATTTCGAGATCGGCCCGCCGATCGAGGAGGAGGTGATCTTCGTGTCGCGTCCGGTGCTGAGCTATGCCGATCCTGATTTCGGCTTCGCCCCGCCGCCACCACCGCCGCTGTTCTTCCTGCCGCCTCCGCCGCCCCCGATCCGGGTGCTGACGCCCATCGACATTCTCGAAGAATATGAGCTGCCGGCCCCGGTCTTCGTGCCGCTGCCGATCTATGTCGCGCCGCCGGTCTACATCGCGCCTCCGCCGACCACGAACGTGATCTACTACAACATCCACAACACCGTGCTGGTGGCCCCGCCGCCGGTGCTTCCCGGCCTACCGCCGCCACCGCCCGGTGTCCTGCCCGGCACGGGCTTGCCGCCCGGTGCGTTCGTGCCGCCGGGTGCCGGCCCCTCGATCAGCCCCGGCGGTGTCGCCGCCGGAGCCCTTGCCGTCGGTGCCGCTGCCGGCGCGGCAGCCCTTGCCATTCGTCTGGCGCGGCCACCGTCCGTCAACGAACGTGTGCGTCTCAATCCGCGTCAGCCCGGTCCGGCCGTTGTTCCGGCCATTGCTCCGGGCGGTTCTCCGGGTCTCGCGCCTGGTCTGTTGCCGCCACGCGGTCCGGTTCCGGGCGTGCAGACACCCGCTGTCCAGGTTCCCGGCGTGCAGGCTCCCTCCGGCGTCGCGCCCGGCCTGCGCCCCACCACGCCCTCAGGACTTCCGGCGCTGCCCGGAACGCCGCCAGCAGGCACCGTCACGCCTCCAGCGATCACGCCGCCCACCACCACGCCGCCCATCACCGGTGGGCCCGGACTGACGCGCCCTGCGGTTCCCGGCACGGCCACCACGCCGCCTGTCGTCACCCCGCCAGCCACCACCGCGCCCGGGGGCGTCACACCACCGGTGACCACGCCGCCAACGGTTGTGCCGCCTCAAGGCACCGTCACGCCTGCTAACCCAACCGTCCGTCCAGCCGGTCCGGGCACAACACCTGCCACCACCCCTGCGACACCACCGCCGGCAGGCACGCCACCAACCTCCACCTCACCGGCTACGACGCCACCCACCACGCCGCCTCCCGGCCAGCCGCCGGCCATCGTGAGGCCGGGTCCGCCTGCCGTGACACCTCCTGCCGTCACAGCACCGCCGGGCATTGCCACGCCGCCCTCAGGGATGACTACGCCGCCCGCAGGCTCCGCTACGCCGCCCGGTCCGTCCGTGCGTCCGGCTGGTGCTGCCACAGGCCCGGTCACGGTACCGCCCGCCGTCACCGCGCCCGTGACAGCGTCGCCTGTCACCACGCCGCCTGTCACAGCCCCGCCCGGTGCAATCCGGCCCCAGCCGCTGCCATTGCCGACGGTTCAACCACCGCCTGCTGCGACGCGGCCAGCCGGCCCCCCGGTCACGACGCCCGGTCAGCCGCCGGCGCAGCCAACGGTCACGCCCGGCCTGCCGCCGCGCCCCGGCGCGATCGGAGGCCCGCCCGTCGCTCCGCGCGCCGTGACGCCGGCTCCGCTGCCAACGCCGCAGGTTCCGCCTGCCGCGACGGGACAGCCTCCGCGTGCACTGCCGGCGATCCAGCCGCAGCGCCCCGCAACGGCCGGCCCGCAAGCAACGCCGCCTGTTACGCCACCGGTCACAGCGCCGCCCGTCGTGGCCCCGCAAAGACCGGTTCCGCAACGGCCTGCCCCTCCCGTGGTCGCGCCGCCCGTGCAGCAGCGCGTGGCTCCGCCGCCGCAGGTGCAGCGCCCCGCGCCGCCACCTGTCATCCGCCAGCCGCCACCGCCGGTGGTCCGCCAGCCTCCGCCAGTAATGCGGCAGGCTCCGCCCCCGGTCA
>CALRRR020000023.1:0-59046 GCA_943370645.1 Hydrogenophaga intermedia
CTGTCCGCAGTGACCATCCAGGTCGCGGCTGACCCTGCCAAGTGCGGCTCGCTGTTCGATCCGGTCGGCATCCGCCAGTTCTCGGAACCATGCGATGTGGCGCGCCGTGCCCTGTCCCAGCAGGCCTTCAGGTACAGCCTTGTCACGGCACCTGCAGGTTCCGCCATGAAGGTCACCGTGAACAACACGGAAGTGCCCTTCACGACCGCTGCTGCCTTCACCACGGCCCTGACGGCTGAAGCCATCAAGGCCGGCCACCCGGCCGCAAACGACCCGGGCAAGGTCAAGGTCGATGGCTTCTTCGCAGCCCTCGGCAATCCACAGGCCTTGTGGATCATCGCCCTGCTCACCGTGATGATAATCTACGTCACCATGGTCTACGGCCCGATCGCCGCAGCATTGGTCGAGTTCTTCCCGACCCGCATCCCCTACACGGCCATGTCGCTGCCCTATCACATCGGCAATGGCTGGTTCGGCGGCCTCCTGCCAGCGACCTCCTTCGCCATCGTGGCCGCTGTGGCGCATTCTACAGCTGGCTGAACATGAGGCCGGGCGTAAAGCTGAAATGTGACCTCCCGGGATACTTCCGCCTGTCTGATGCAGTGGCACGGATCGCAAGCTTATCTGTTCGGGCGGTGCAGCAAATGGCTGCACGCGGCGACTTGCCCGGAGCCGTAAAAGTCGGTTCAGTCTGGACGTTCTGCGAGAGGACAATCAGGCAATGGCTGGTCAGAAACCAAACCGTCGAAAAGCCCCGGCAGGCTGCTACTGGCGCGGGCCCGTTCTGTGGGTCCGCTTCACCGCAAACGGCAGAGAACACCGAGAGAGCCTACAGACAGGCGATCCAAAAATTGCGGAAGGGCGGGCGCGAGCCATCCGAGACAAGCACATCGGAGCGGCGTTCGGGGAGGAAGCGCGGACCTGGGAGGACGCCGTGATATCCTGGACGGATCACGCCAGCCATGCCGTCAAGCCGAGTACAGCACACCGCTATGCCAACTCGCTGGAAATGGTCAAACCATGGCTCACCGGGACCAGCATCAAGGCCATTGGGAAGGCTCACATCAATGCGCTTGTGGCCGGTCGGGCCTTGGCAGTCTCGACAGCGACGATCCGGCGCGATCTGACGGCGGTTGCGTCTGTCTTGGCCTATGCCGAGGATCAAGACTGGCGAGATGGCAACCCGGCGCTCGACAAAAGCCGCAGGTTGAAGGAGCGGCGTGACCCGATCACGTTGCCGCCCATGGGCGATGTTGAAACAGTGATGGCGTTCTGCCAGCAGCCGTTTGATGATCTGGCAATGGTAGCGCTGTTGACCGGCGCGCGGCTCAATGAACTTGTCACGCTGGAACGGCGCAACATCAAGGATGGGCGCATGTTCCTTGGCAAGACCAAGACGGGAAGGCCCCGCACAGTTGATCTGACGAGCGAAGCGGCCGCGATCCTCGAACGCCAGCCCGCATCCATCAAGACGCGCCGCGTGTTTCATCGTGAAGGCTTCGGGCTTGGCGATTGTTCCAGCGCCTGGCGATGGGCCTGCAAGGTCGCACAAAAGGCGGCACAGCGCGAAGAGCGTGATTTCACCCCTCACCGTTTCCATGACCTGCGGCACGTGTTTGCCGTGAATTATCTGCGCGATGGCGGGGCGATCTACGATTTGCAGTTGATTTTGGGCCATAGTTCGGTGAAAACGACCGAGATATATCTGGCCTATCTGACGCCCTCGGAAGCCGCACAAGCGAAAGCCGCCCGCACAAAGGACGGCACAAGTGCAGCGGTTTACGATGTGCCAAACGACAGAAAGGCTGGATAATTCAATGGTATGCCGGCGTAGCACAGCGGTAGTGCAGCGGTTTTGTAAACCGAAGGTCGGGAGTTCAATCCTCTCCGCCGGCACCAGGCACCACCATCCAAAGGCCTTCTCGAGACGCCGGTCGAGAGTGCCGCAAGCGGATGGGTACCTCGCATCTGCGCGAGAATCCGGACTTGTCGCAAGAAGGTTCAGGGGGGCATCCGATGGGCCAGGATCACCCTAGACCTGCGGCACGAGAGGCATTGCTTGAGACTTCGCCATGACACTTGCGCCTATTCTCAATATCGCCGTGCTGATGGCTTGCCACAACCGGAAGCACCTGACCCTGCGCATCCTGGCGCAACTCGAAGAAGCGGCGGCCAGCCATGGCGACCTGCAAACCACGACATTTCTGGTTGATGATGCATCAAGCGATGGGACGGCTGACGAAGTCGCCCGACAGTTTCCAAACGTGACGCTTGTTGCAGGATCTGGCTCTCTATTCTGGAACCGGGGAATGGTCCTGGCCTTCCAGACAGCACATGCTGCACGCCAGGATTGGGACTATTTCCTCCTTCTGAACGATGATCTCGATCTCGACATCGACGCGTTTGCGACCGTGGTCCGGGATTGCCACGCCCGCAATGCAACGACGCCCACGATCATGGTCGGTTTGGTGCAGGGCCCTGATGGAGAGGTTACGTATGGCGGCTTTTCCCGCATGGCCCGGTGCAGGCCAATGCGGCTTCAGCGTGTTGGCGTGAGGCAGGGCGAAGCCGTTCCGGCGGATACATTTAATGCCAACTTCGTGGTCCTGCCTGCTCCCCTCATGAAAGTTCTGAATGGCCTCGATCCTGCCTTCCATCACGCGTACGGCGATATCGACCTCGGTTTCCGGGCCAAGGCGTTGAATGCCTCGATTCTCGTTCATGGCAGGAGCGTCGGCACAACACGGAACCACCCCGAACAGCAGCGCCACGCTTCTGCATTCTTACGCTTTATGCAGCGAGCCGGCACGATGCCACGCAAGCCTGATGGCTTCCGGCAGTATGCCGTTTTCATGTGGCGCCATGGCTGCTGGTGGATGTTTCCCTTGTATGCTGCGAACTACGCTTTTAAGGCGTCATGCAGGTTGATCCACCAAAGGCTCAAGGCTCAGGCTGCCTGATCGATGGTTCGCCGGCGCGCATGGAAGACACGGGAAGAGGTCGATTTTGAAAAGTCGGATCAAGGCGTTTCTTGAACGCGTCTCAGGTCAAACCGTCTGGATCGATCGTGCGACACCGCGCCAGCAGGTGCTGTCGGCCATCGGACTCCTGAAACCGAAAAGTCCCCGCTCCGGACTGATCCGGATTGGCGCGCAAGGTGATGGCGGCTATCTCGTCCCCGATGATCTGGACGGCATTGCGGGGTGCATTTCCCCGGGCGTGTCGCAGGAAGTCGGCTTTGACACGGCCTTGGCTGAGCGTGGGGTCGACGTCATCATGGCTGACTCGTCGGTCGATGCGCCGCCGGTCGCCCATCCCCGGTTCCGCTTCGTCAAGAAGCATCTCGACATCATCGAGGATGATGCGCATGTCCGGCTGGACACATTGTGTTCCTCTATCCCGGACGACGCAGGAGACCTGGTTCTCCAGATGGACATCGAGGGTGCGGAGTGGCGCGTGCTGCTCGATCTGGATCCGCAAACGCTGGCCAGATTCAGGATCATGGTCATCGAGTTCCATGCCGTCAGCGACATCTTCGGCCGGGCCTCGTCGGAGATGATCATCTCGACGTTCCGCAAGCTCACACACCAGCACAATGTGGTGCACATCCACCCCAACAACACGCGAGGCCCTATCGTATCGGGCGGTATCGCCGTGCCGCCCTTCATCGAAGTGACCTTCTATCGCAAGGATCGGCCCTTGTCCGGAGAGCCGGTCGTGATCCCCCACCCGCTTGATGCGGATTGTGTGCCGTCCATGCCCACCGTGCCCTTGCCGCAGGTGTGGTATGCACAGCATTGAAGCCACGGCTTCGCCAAGCCTCCACGCCCGGCGGGCTGGCGCCACAGCAACCGGCAGCAGCAGGACAATTCCGTGAAGCCTCTCGTCCAACTGATCAAGTCAGCGGCCCATCGTCTTGGACTGGACGTCGTGCGGGCCAACGACTCGCCAATGCTGACCTATCTCGGCCTCCGCGACCGGGACTTCCCAGTGATCTTCGATGTCGGGTCCAACACCGGCACTTATGCCGCCAACCTGTGCCGGATGTTCCCGAAGGCCAGGGTCTTCTGTTTCGAGCCCGTGCCATCGACTTTTAGCAAGCTGGAAGCATGGGCCTCTGGCACCGCACAGGTGACCGCGGTCAATCTCGCGCTCGGCAACCGCAGCGGTGAACTCGATATGCACGTCCACGACGATCATCCCAGTTCGTCATCGTTGCTGCCGTCGACAGCCAACAATGCCGTGCTGTTCCCTGACACGGCACGCCAGTCCTCGGTCAGGATCAAGGCAGAGCGTCTGGACATCTTCGTGAAGGACAGGGCTCTCGACCTTGGGAGCGGCGCCTTGATGAAGATCGACGTGCAGGGACATGAACTGGCGGTCCTCGAAGGCGCGCGTGATACCCTCAATCGCATCCACGCCGTGATCGTCGAGGTCATCCTCGACAAACTCTACGAGAACCAGAGCCGTTTCGAGGATGTCTTTGCCTTCATGATCGCCGCAGGATTCCGGTATGCCGGCAACCTGGACCAGCACTATGGCGACGATGGCCATGTGATGTGGGTCGATGCGGTCTTTGTGCGCAGTGAAAGTCCCGCCTCAGGGCCGGGACGATGAACTGCGATCGATCCGGGGGGGCGGGCCCAGCCCCCGGCAATGACAGAGTTGCCGAGTCGTGCTGAAGCGGAACACGGCCGCCAATTTCCTCGGATACGGCTGGACGGCACTGATGTCCCTGGCCTTCATCCCGGTCTACATCCGGTTTCTTGGCATCGAAGCCTATGGCCTGATTGGGCTTTTTACTGTTCTGCTAATGTCTCTCGGCCTGCTCGATCTGGGCATGAGCCCAATGATCAGCCGTGAGATGGCGCGCTTTTCTGCCGGCATCAGAACTGCCGCGTCGATCAGGGACCTGCTGCGCAGCGCTGAATGGATTGCTGGCGGGGTCGCCGCGAGCGTTGTTCTGGTCCTTGTGCTGGTTTCGGGCTGTCTGGCGTCCCACTGGGTCAAGCCCGGCTCATTGCCGACGAGCACCGTGATGCATGCGTTTGGGCTGATGGCATTTGTCATCGGACTTCGCTTTGTCGAGAACATCTACCGCAGCGCCCTGCAAGGCCTGCAGCGCCAGGTGGAGACGAATCTGGTCATGGCTACCACGGCCACGATGCGAGCAGTGGGTGCGGTTGCGATCCTGACTCTCGTCGCGCCGACGATTGAAGCCTACTTCCTTTGGCAGGGCCTGGTCTCGGTTCTTTCCCTGCTGACATTGGCCTTTCTGGCCTACAGGGCCTTGCCCGACTGCGAGAGGGCAGCGCGGTTTTCCGGCGCCGAAGTCAGGTCGGTCCTTCGCTTCTCGGGCGGCATGTTAGGCATCGCCATTGTTGGAACCCTACTGACGCAACTTGACAAGCTGTTGCTGTCCCGCCTCTTGAGCTTGCCGGACTTCGGCGTGTTCATGCTGGCATCGACCCTTGCCGGAGGCGTGCTGGCGCTATGCCTTCCCGTGGCTCAAGCTTGGTATCCACGCTTGTCCGCACTGCATGCAGAGCGCAATGAAGCTGACCTTGTCAGCACCTTCCATCTTGGAGCGCAGTTGATCAGCGTCCTCGTTGGCAGCGCGGCCCTGTTCCTGATCGCCTTTGCCGATCCCCTTCTTGCCTTGTGGACGCAGGATGCGAGCCTTGCTGCGAAAGCGGCTCCACTGGTGAAGTTACTGGCTTTCGGCAATCTGCTCAGTGGCTTGATGTACATTCCTTATCAAGCGCAGCTTGCATACGGCTGGACGGGCTTGGCGTTGCGCATAAACATGACAGCCATTTTCATCATCTGCCCAGCGATCCTCTACATCACACCGCTTTACGGCGCGGTGGGCGCTGCATTGATCTGGGCAGCGCTGAATCTTTTTTACAATGTAGTGATGATACACTTGATGTTCCGGCGCATTCTGACCACCGAGAAATGGGCGTGGTATGGCGCAGATGTCTTCATGCCTTTGCTGCCTGCGGCATTGGTCGCAGTCTCGATGAACCAGGTTTACCGATTTGTGCCACACGGAATCCCCCAGATCGGCTTTTTGGCAGTCGGCGCAAGCCTCATACTCGCCACGACATTCTTCTTCGCAAAGCGGGTACGATCAAAGGCCGCAGCCATGGTTCGTACACACCTTGCAAACGGTTGACATCGATCAGTGCAGCCTGTTGTAGAGCCTACTGGTAGCAGGATCGCAGGCCGGGCCCGCGAACGACGAAACGAACGCAGGCGACAGCAAGGGCAGATAAGTGGCAGGTTTGAAAGAGTTCAGGCATTCTGTGCATAGCCAGAATGGTGAAGACGGAATTCTGGCGGAAATATTCCGTCGAATTGGCGTGACCAATGGCACATTCTGTGAGTTTGGCGCTTGGGACGGCAAGCATCTAAGCAATTGCTATGCCTTGTATGAGATTGGGTGGTCGGGATTTTATATCGAAGGAAACTCGGACCGATTTGAAGACCTGCGCGCCAATGTATCCAATGAACGTGTTGAGCCTATTCTTGCTTATGTCCGTACGGAAGGCGATAGCACACTTGAGGCTGTTTTGGCTCGAACGCGCCGTTTCCAAGCCGGCGAGACATCTTTGGACTTGTTGTCGATCGACATTGACTCCGATGATCTTGCAGTCTGGCGAAGCGTCAAGACGCTACGGCCAAAAGTCGTCATTATTGAGTTCAACCCAACCATTCCCTTGGACGTACTTTACGAAAACAGTCCAAAGGGTGCAAATCGCGGAAATTCCGCTCGCGCGATCTATGAACTGGCATTGATCAAAAACTACGATCTTGTGTCCGTGATTGGAGCAAACATGATCTTTGTCGACCGACACGTTGATCACGACATTCCGACTCTCAATATACTAGACACTTCGATTGAGTGGGGTGCGCGATATTTCTTTGGTTACGACGGCACGATGCTGGTCGCCTCGCCTGGAACGCAAGGCGTTCGCGAGACCGAGGTGATTGGTGTTCCTTGGGCCGGAGGTGCTTTCGTCCAGCCGGTTCCCCGCATGTTCAGAACTTTCGATCTCCCCGCACCAAAAAGACGGTTCTGGATCTATGTATCGTATATCAGAGCGATGCTCACGAGCCCCATCAGCACCTTGAAGGCCATAATCGATCGCAGGCAACATCCCTGACGCCTCTCACCTCCTCGGCGCGCGGCCGATGGAGTGGTAGGTGAGGCCCGCCGCCGCGGCGGCATCGGGCGAGAAGACGTTGCGCAGGTCGGCGAGCACCGGGGTGGCGAGCAGATCGGCGATGGTGGCGGGGCCCATGGCCTTGAACTCGGCCCACTCGGTGAGGATGACGGCCAGATCAGCCCCCGCGAGCGCTTCGCTGGCGGAGGCGGCCATTGCCACATCCGGCATCAGCTTGCGGGCCTTGTCCATGCCGACCGGATCATAGGCGCGGATGCGGGCACCGGCCTTGACCAGCTGCGGGATGACGAGCAGCGACACAGCGGTGCGCATGTCGTCGGTGTTCGGCTTGAAGGTCAGGCCCAGGATCGCGATGGACTTGCCGTCGACGCTGCCGCCGGCGGCCGCCACGATCTTGCGGACCATCTCGCCCTTGCGGCTGTCATTGACCGCCACAGCCGTCTCGACCGTGCGCAGCGGGATGCCGTGATCCTGTCCGGTCTTGATCAGCGCCAGCATGTCCTTGGGAAAGCAGGAGCCGCCAAAGCCCGGCCCGGCCTGCAGGAACTTGCCGCCGATGCGGCTATCGAGGCCCATGCCATAAGCTACGTCCTGCACATCGGCGCGGATTTCCTCGCACAGGTTGGCAAGCTCATTGATGAAGGTGATCTTCACCGCGAGGAACGAATTCGAGGCATACTTGATCAGCTCCGAGGTGCGCCTGTTCGTGGCCACGAACGGCACGCCAGCCGCGATGTAGCGGGCATAGACCGCACGCATGCGCACGACGGCCCCCTCGTCTTCCGTGCCGATCACAATCCGGTCCGGCTTCTGGAAGTCGGCCACGGCCGTGCCTTCGCGCAGGAACTCGGGGTTCGACACCACGGCAAGCCGGGCCTGAGGGTTGTGCTTGCGCACGATGGCCTCGACCTCGTCGCCCGTGCCCACCGGCACGGTGGACTTCAGGACGACAACCATGTCCTGTGCGGCGTCGGCAGGAATGGCGTGGGCAATCTGTGCGGCGGCAGCATGAACCTGGGCCATGTCGGCGTGGCCGTCCGACGGCCTTGGCGGCGTGCCCACACAGATGAACACGACCTCCGCCCCAGCGACAGCCGAAGCCAGATCGGACGAGAAGGCCAGCGCGCCCGAGGCATGGGCCTGCCGCATCAACGCCTCCAGGCCCTCTTCATAGATCGGGCAGGTGCCGCCCTGCATCAGCGCAATCTTGCCGGCATCGCTGTCCACACAGGTAACCTGATGGCCATCCATCGCCAGGCACACGCCCGTCACGAGCCCGACATAGCCCGAACCAATCACTGCCAGTCTCAAGGGCCGTCTCCCTGCCGCATGACCAAGCGCCGCATGATGGAGCCGGTCGCAGCCCACAAACCCAAATCCGCCGCTGTTTTCAAGCTGCAATCGCTGGAACGCCATGCAGGTCTTGCAGGCCACGCCATGCCACACCGTCGGCGCATGCCCATCAACCCACGCTTACCTTGTCGGCTCCGGGCAGGCTTGCCAGCATCGCGCGCCAGCGCTCCAGCGCGTGAGGCAGCGCAAAACGCGCCTCGAACAGGGCGCGGGCTGCCTCACCCTGCCGTGCGGTAGCGGCAGGGTCGCGCGCAAAGGCCATGACGGCATCGGCAAGCCCGGCTGCATCGCCCTCGGCAATGACCCGGCCTGTGCCCGTCTCGGCTAGCAGGTTGCCGATGTCGCCATCCGCAGCACCGATCATCAGCGCCGGACGGCCCGCCGCCGCGATGCCGTAATACTTGCTGGGCACGATCAGCCCTTCCATGTCCGGCCTCAGCGAGATCAGATGCAGGTCCGGCAGGCTCAGGCTTTCAGCCAGCATTTCGCGCGGCTGGTAATCCTCAAAACGGACATCGCCCAGCCCGCGCGCGGCAACGGCCTCACGCATGGCCTGCATCTGGGCGCCGCCGCCGATGAACAGCCAGCGGATGCGCCCGGCCAGCTTAGCGTCGTCTCCGATCTGCGTAGCCGCTCGCGCCTGCACCAGCGCGATGGCGTCCACGAAAGTATCGATCTCGTGCGCCCGGCCCAGATTGCCGGAATAGCCGACAACGAACTGGTCTTCATAACCCCAGGACCGGCGCAGGGCGTTGTCAGTCCGCGCAATAGGCCGGATCAGCGCCCCGTCCGCCCAGTTCGGCATGATGCGGATCGTCTCTGGCGGAGCACCCTCGCCGACCAGGTGGCGCGCCATGGCAGGCCCCAGCACGATGTTGACGGCAGCGCGCCGGAGCGAGCGATTGCGCAACCAGCGCAGCAGGCCCAACAGCAGGCGCCCGCCCCTGCCCCGCATCAGGCCTAGCGCCTGCATGACCTCGGGGAACACATCCTGATGCCAGTTGACCAGAACCGCGCCGCGCACCATCGCGATGGGTGCCGCCATCACCGACAGCATGGGCGGATCGGTCTTGGCGATGATGACGCTGCCACGCCGCGCTGCCGCCACTAGCGCCAGTGCCGCCGCACCATAGAAGCTCAGATAGTCGATCGCGCGGCCCGCCAGCGTCCGCCGTCCGAAGCGCGTCGTCCGCACCCGCTCCACCCTCACCCCGTTGACGATGTCCCGCGCCGGCAACTGCGCTGCCGGATCATCATAGCGCAGGCGGCTGGTGATCACCGTGACCTCATGGCCCTGCCCCGCCAGCGCAAACGCGAGGTCCGACAGCAACTGGCTGGTGGCCGAATGGTCGGGATGGAAGAACCGGTTGACGAAAATGAACTTCATGGTTGGCTCAGCGCCTTGCGGAAGGCGGCATGCAGCGCCGTGGCATGGGCAGATCGCCGGCGCTTTTGCGCGTCATCGAGTGCGGCCAGATCAGGCACAGACCGGCCAGGACCAGCGGCGTGCTCGAGCAAGACCCGGGCCAGATCGTCAGCACTTGAAGGATCGAAGAAGCGGGCTTCGGGCGCCTGCTCGCGATGCAGCGGGATGTCAGACAGCAGCATCGGCGTGCCGAGAGCCTTCGCTTCCTCCACCGTGGTCGACCAGCCTTCGAACAGCGAGGGGTTGATCAGGGCATCCGCAGCGGCGTTCAGGGCGAACACGTCGGCGAGCGGCACGAGGCCCAGATGGCGGACATGGCGGCCAAGCCCCTGCCCCTCGACCTCGGCCATCACCCTGCCAAAAAGGCCCGGATCACGCGGATCTTCGACGCGCCCCGTCATGATCACCGGCAAAGCATCGGAGATGGCCCCGCGCGCGGCAATCGCGCCCATAGCCCTGACGACATGCGCATGGTTCTTGTGACTCCAGAACTGGTTCGGCAGATAGATGAACCGCTCCGGCAAGTCATAGGTCCGGTGCATCTCGGCAACGCGCGCATGGGATGTCGCGGGGTCGAGATCAATCGCGAACCGCACGGTCGTCGTCTTGCCCCGCGAGGCCGGATAGAAGTGTTCGCAATCCGACAGCGCATCGCCGCTCGACAGCATCAGCACACGCCGGCCCGATGTCTGGACGCGGAAACCGAGATCACGGCGCCACCAGCCCATCTGACCGAACAGCTGCGGCAGCCGGCGATGCTGAAAGTCCGGAATCCACGACAGGACCGGCACCGGAAACCGGTTGCCGAACCATTGTGCCGTCTCGAACATGACATCGATGCGGTGCCGCTCGACAAGCTGCGCAAAATCCTGATCTGAACCGGTGATCAGCGCCTTGACCGCGCGGAGTCCGAGACCCGCGCCTTCAACCGCGGGATCGACAATTGCGGGGCCCTGCAACAGCGAATCCAGCGATGTCCCGATCTTGCCGGCCTGCTCAGGCGTCAGGAACAGCGTCGCCGATACCTGCCCCGCCAACTGCGAGGCGATGACGCCGAGCATGTTGCGCAAGTAAGTCTCGCCGCCCGACCATTGACCTCGGCCGATCAGCGTGAAGCCGACGCGGATCACGCCGGCACCGTCCCGAAAGTGGCCTTGAACCAGCGAACGTAACGCCCGATACCATCTGCCAGCGGGATGCGGGCGGCCGCACTGCGTTCTTCGGGATCTGGCGCGGCGACGAGGCTGAAAGGGTCCCCGGCGCGCGAGAGGCCGGAAAACCGGATGCGCTGCGCCCCGCCCCATGCCGTGACGACCTGTTCGGCAACCTCTGCCACGCAGGCGACCGCGCCACTGCCGCCGTTGACCACTGAAAAGCCGGGTCCGGCGTTGTCCAGCAGGCGTGGAAGCATCGCAGCGACGTCATCGACATGGCACCAGTCCCGCACCTCGCGCCCGCTGCCACCCAGCACGATGTCCTGCTCCCCTTGTCCCAGCCGCCGGCAGAGATCGAACAGAAGCTGCTTGCGCAGACCCTCTCCATAAACCGAGAACAGTCGCACGACCCTGACCCTGAGCCCGTAGCTCTCAGCGAACGATTGCGCCAGTTGCTCCACCATGCGCTTGTGGTGACCATAGGGCGAAAAGGGCCGCAGCGGCGCGTCGCAGGCAATCGGACCCTCGTGACCAGAACCGTAGACGGCAGCAGATGACGCCAGCAGCACAGCGGCATCAGGGGCATGGCGGCGCACCACGTCGAGCACGATGGCGGCGCTGGCAACGCTGCGCTCGAAGTCGACCAACGGCTCGGCCAGCGACAGCCCGACGCTCGCGCCGCCAGCAAGATGATGTACCGCACGCGGCACACCTTCGGCCTTGATCGCAGCTTCAAGCGACTGAGTGCTCAGCGCACCCGCAACCTCATGGCGTCCGAAAGCGACAACCTTTTCCCCCCGGGCACGCAGTGCGTTGCACAGGTGCGCCCCGATGAAGCCGCCCGCCCCTGTCACCCAGACAGGGCCACCCGATGCTGAAGCGCCGGATGCCGTCATGCCGCTTCCTTCCGGCACACGAAGGATACCAGACGACCGGGTCGCCGATCCAGCGCCGCAGCGACGGCGGCGATCGCGGCGAAAGGCATCACTGCCAGCCCGGCCCTCACAGGCCCGCGAAGCGGCCCGGCCACGGCAGCAAGCTTGTCCCTGATCTCGTCCTCACTCATCGGGTCGTAATTGAGCACTGACTGAAACGAATTGAGTTCAGAGGCGATGACAAGCCCGGCAGCGGTCAGCGCTTCACGATATTGCGGCAGGGTGAACGCGTTTTCGCCGCCATACAGATGGTGAAGCGGATGGCTTTTCAGGAATGGCTCCAGTTGCCCGGGGCCGGAGATCACATGGTCCCGCAAGGTCAGGATCGTTGCTCCTGGACGCGCCAGACGCGACATCTCGCGGCAGAAGGCCGGCAGGTCATGGGCGTGGTGAAGCACCTGCCGGGCGACGACGAGATCGAAAGCGCCGGCTTCTTCCGGAATCGCCTCGCCAAAGGCCTCGATCACCGTGATCGGCAGGCTTGTCTCGCGGGCAACGGTGCGAATGGCTCCGGCACCGACCAGATCGCTGGCGTCCGGTTCGATCGCCGTGACCGTCCAGCCCTGTTTTGCCAGCGCATGGGAGACGATGCCGTTTCCGGCACCCAGATCGAGTGCGCGGCCGGCTGGCGCAGGCAACAGGGCCTTGACCACTCCGAACTCCGCGCTGGCCTCGTAGCGCAAGGCCGCCTGCACCGGCGCATCGAAATAGGCCGCCCGGGCCAGAGCCGCCATGGACGGCTCCGCCATGCACCAGCGAACGGATTCTTCCCAGGTCATGGCGGCCCCTCGGCCAACGCTTCGGCAACGCGGACGGCCGCGCCCGTTGCGACGTTGACCAGTGGAAGATGTGCAATCTGCTGACCAGCCTCGGCATAGGTCTTGAGTGCAAGGGTGCCATCCTGCCGGCGCACCTCACGCATGCGGCAGGGCCAACTCACCTTTTGCTCCAGTCTGTCCCCCAGCTTGCCAGCGTGGGCGCTGTCGACGAAGAAAGCATTGGTGCCGGCCCGGTTGGTGCCGACGAAAACATAACCACGCCCCTCCAGTAGATGACGGAACGCCGCGAGCGACGCCCCCCAATACATGCCGGACCAGTGCTGATCGAGGCGCACGAAGGCAGCGTCATAAGGAACGCTGACTGGGGCCACGCCGAACAGATCGTTGTATTCGACGACAATGATATCACATCGTGCGTCGATCGCTTCGAGGACCCAGTAGTCAACACCATCGATGTCGACCGAAAGGATGCCGATCCGCTCACCAAAACCGTTCGCATGCAGCAGCCCGGCGATGTTCTCACGCGTGATGAACGAAGCCAGCGCGATCAGGTCATGCTTGTAGGCGATCTGGTCCGCCTGGATAGCGCCGATGTTGGACTCGCTGCCATCGATGACCAGACCACGCCAGCCTCGCGCATGCAGGAGATAGCGCGTGTTGGATTCTTGGTAGTCCTCGACACCGAACTCGACGAAGCTGTTTGCTGCGGGTCCAATCACATCGATAAGCCACGACAGGATCCCGTCCTCGCCCCACTGAGAGAAGACCCGGAACTCGGCATCAGCAAGCGAGGCAATTACCGGCTTTGCGATGATCTGCTCAGCCCTGATCTGACCGAGCAACACAGCCTGTGCCTCCATGCCCATCAGCCGGCGCACATCGAACAGCAACTTCCGGATCTTGCGACGGATGGCGATCATTGCGGAAAGGCCTTCAATGCGACCTCACGTATGTGACTGCCGCGCAGGAATGACAGCATCATCGGGAACATCCTCGGTGATGACGGACTGGGCGCCGATGATTGCGCGATGGCCGATCCTCACGCCCTTCAGGATTGACGCCCCGAAGCCGATCCAGACATCGTCCCCGATCACGATGGGCCGCGACCGAATTCCCGGATTGGTTACAGGATGCCCCCGAAGCATCATCTCCTGCGTGTGAAGGAAGCGCTGATCATGGTCAAGCGCGTGGCTGTTGGTGTCATGGATATGGACATTCATGGAGATCAACACCCGATCGCCGATCAGAATTCCTTCAGGATCGGATGACCAGATCGTTGAGCCTGCACCAAGATAGAACCAGTCGCCAACGACGATGCGCCCGGCGTGGCGAAACACCAGAACCTCTCCATTGATCCGGCCGTTCTGGCCAATACGGATATTGTCCCTGCTTTTGCCAAGGTTGCGGATCCGGCCTGCTTCCAGAACGCGCGTGGCCGCCCCTAGAACCGCGCCTCGGGCACCGTCAGCCGTCTTGACCAGACTGACCGCGCGCGCGGTAGCGCCCAGGGCAAAACCTGCCAGCCAACCGAACATGCGCTGCCTCCGACCGTTGCCCGGCATCGCTTACTGCTTTTGCATCAGCGCTGCACGCCAAAAGCACGGGAGCCTGTCAAGGACAGGCGCTTCAATCGGTTCTTGAGCATACCGCCTAGCTTCCCCAAAAAGCCGCCGCTCTGGAGCCACAACAAATCCCTGATCAGACCGAGTGCCGCATCGTCGACAATGGCAGGTGCGAACATCACGTTGCTTTGGCTGTCGATCGCAACGGATGGTCCGGCGTTCCGCAAAATTCCCCGCCCATGCGACCCGCTTCCATCCATGCCTGTGTTGGCGACAAGGGATGATGGTGGATAGATCACGAGTCCCTTGTGGCTGAACACTGACAGATACCAGCGGATCGCCCATGAATCGCTTCTGCCGATCGCCTGCCGCTCCATCATCTCGGCGTAATCGTAACAACCATCGAGGTCGAAGCGCCGCCGCTCGGCTGCATCGGCGCGGATTGCGGGCCATGAGGATGCGGTTGCGTCGAATTTCTTCCAGGCGCGGTGCCATGTGCCCCAGCCCCAGCTTGTGGTCAGTGGCAGCACCACCGCTTCGCGACGCTCACGCAGTTCCGGCACATCGAACATGAAGCCCGAGACCTGCATGACCTCCTCGTCATCCTGGTAGTGATCGAGCGCACTATTGATGAAGTTCAGGAATTGCGGCGCGAGCACGAGATCGTCCTCGATCACAATCACCCTTCCGAACCGCTCCGTCAGTTCGCTGACGCCGGCAATCACGGAATTGGCAAGCCCGCGGTTGCTGTCCTGGAAGCGATACTCAGAGCGATCGCCCAACATGGCGCGGGCCACGGCGCGGGCTTCTTCGACAGCCGGTGCCTGCTCGGGCGCCTTTGGCCCGTCACCGAAAACGAAAACCTGCGATTGATCAAAGCCCTCGCAGGCCACGAGCGTTTCCAGCATCCGGCGCAGATGGTCCGGTCGCTTGTAGATGAAGATCGCGATGGGCGCATGTGTGACGGCCGCGTTCATGGCGAGTTCTCCGGCACGGCATGGGCAACGGCGGGCGGGCTGCTGGCCAACGCCTCCGCAAGATCGGGCCGGGCAGCACTGATGACAAAGCCGGATGCGAATAGTTGCCAGCCACAGGATTCGCACAACGCTTCGAACAGCACTACCGCAAGGTAGGCCGGCAGGAAGAAGGCGAAGTAGTCGCTGGCGCGGTAGAATGCCTTGACGCGGATGTCGGCAAAGCCGGCCTGACCGAACTGGCGCGCCATGGCACCGGGCGAACAATGATCGAAAAACGCCGGATAGCCCGTTACCGCCATGGCCTCCGGGCGCAGGATGGCGATCAGCTTTTTCTGCAGGGACGGTCCGACCAGCCTGAGCGCCACCGAATAGGGATGCCACTTGGAAGGCACATAGTGGTGCATCGTGCCGCCGGGTTTCAAGGCGCCGAACATCGCCCGCGCGGCGGACACGTTGTCAGGCACATGCTCCAGCACCGTGATCGAGATGATCATATCAGCCTCGACTGGGACAGGCTGCTCGATCGACTGCACGATGAACCGGTCGTAGATCAGGTCGCAATCAGGCCGATGCTCGATATCCAGCCCGACATAGGTGAAGTCTGGCCCCTTTGCGAGCAGCGGCCGGTCGATCCCGCCCACCTCCAGCACGGTCGTGGGCCTCAGCGCCGCGATATCGGCCGCAATGGCCGCTTGCAGCGCAGCCGTGTAGTCCTCGGCGCCGAACAGGCGCGGCGCGCGGCGTTCCAGCCAGCGTGCGCCAGCCCTGTTGGCGGCAACAAAGGAACGTAGCAAGCCCATCTCGCATCCTGGCCGGTTTGCCGATGGCCGCCTTAGACCACAGCGCGGCCCCGTTGATCAACCATGACGCAGCGCGGTCAGGCAGGATCAGGCAAGGCTTCTGGACCGCTGACAAGGTTCCGTGCTACCTGCGCAGCGAGATCGCAAGGCCCCGCGCGGGGCTCACGTCCCATTGGCGGGTCCATTTCTTGATGACCAATCAGGCCCATCGCCACCATTGGCTCGTTCTTGCCGATACGGCCCTGTTCTATGTCGCCAGTGTTCTGGCCTTCTACATTCGCACCCCGTTCGCAGCGTTCGATTTCGTCGAGACACTGACCAGTCCTTATGTGCTCGCCGGCACCGCCTTCGTCTTTCTGGGGCTGCATGCGGCGGGCACCGGGCGCGAGATCTGGAACCTCAGCACCGCGCGGGTTTTCGGGCGGATCCTGATGGTTGTCGCGTTGGCGATCTTCCTGTCGCTGGCGGTGACCTTCACCCTGACGCGTCTGGAAGGCGTGCCGCGCAGCATCCCGCTGCTGCAACTGGTGTTCTGCGGCGTGCTGCTGATCCTGGCGCGGCTTGTCGCCCAGCAGCATGCCCGCATCAGGCGAACAGGCGGCTTCCAGCCCCTCTCCACCTCCGGCAACGCGCAGCTGAAATCGCAGAGCGTGATCATCGTCGGCGTCAACAGCCTGACGGGCGTGATGCTGCGCCTGATCGAGGCCCATGCGCCGGAACATCTGGATGTGGTTGGTTTTGTCACCATCTCGCGCAAGCAACTTGGTCGGACGGCTTTCGGCCACCGCATCCTCGGGCATGTCAACGCCATGGCCGAAATCCGCGCCACCTTGCAGACCCACGGGGTCGAGGTGCGGCACGTGCTGCTCGCCGTCCCGCGTTCTGCCATTCCGGCAGAAGGCCTTACGCAGTTGAACGGGCTGGTGCAGTCCGGCGATCTGGTTTTTCTGGAGCTGGCGGACCTGATGAGTTTCTCCAGCGACAGCGACGCGGCTGACGAAGAAGACACCGACGCCTCCGACACTCAGGAAGGCGTCGCCGTTGCTGGGGCTGCATTGCCCCAGCCGGCGGGCTTCCGGGTCGATGACCGCGATCTGGAGGCCATGGCGCAGCGCCCCTACTGGCTGATCAAGCGCGGGCTCGACATTGCCCTGTCTGCGCTGGCGCTGTTGCTGGTCTCGCCGCTGCTGGTGCTGATTGCACTGCTGGTCGCGGCGCGGATGGGACGCCCGGTTTTGTTCTGGCAGCGCAGGCCGGGCATGGGCGGCAAGCCGTTCCATGTGCTCAAGTTCCGGACCATGCGCGCCGAGGTCGATCCGGACGGACGGCGTCTCACCGATCAGGAGCGCACGGACGCGCTGGGCAACCTGCTACGGCGCTCGCGGCTTGATGAGTTGCCGCAACTGATCAACATCCTGCGCGGCGACATGTCGATCGTCGGGCCGCGCCCGCTGCTGCCACGCGATCTCGCCGAAGGTCACACATCCCGGCTGGTGGTGCGCCCGGGGCTCACCGGCTGGGCTCAGGTCATCGGCGGTCGCGCCATTTCAGCCGAGGATAAGGCCGCGCTCGACATCTGGTATGTCTACAGCGCCAGCATCGCCCTCGACTTGCGCATCATGCTCAAGACCGTCCCCATGGTCCTGTTCGGTGAGAAGGTCGATCACGACGCCGTGGCGTCAACGCTCAGCGAACTCAGGCGCATGTCCGGCCACAGGCCCTGACGAGACGGCGCGTCCGGGCCGGTCAGACCGAGAGCCGCGCTGTCGCCTGATGCTCCACAAACCAGCGCCAGGCATCGGCAAGCCCGGCCTCGAGGCCGATCCGCGGCTGCCAGCCCGTAGCTTTCAGGCGGGTGACGTCAAGCAGCTTGCGCGGCGTGCCATCGGGCTTGCTCAGATCATGGACGATCTCGCCGCCAAAGCCGGCGACGGCGGCCACCATCTGCGTCAACTCGAGGATGCTGATGTCCTCCCCGCAGCCCACATTGACGTGGCCCGGCTCGGAATAGACCCTCATCAGGTGAACCAGCGCATCGGCCGCGTCGTCCACGTGGAGGAACTCGCGCCGGGGCGTGCCGGTGCCCCAGACCGTGAGCGACGGAGAACCTGCCGCCCGCGCCTCATGTGCCTTACGGAGCAGGGCCGGAATGACATGGCTCTTGTCAAGATCGAAATTGTCGCCGGGGCCATACAGGTTGGTCGGCATCGCGGCGATGAAGTCGACGCCGTGCTGACGCCGGTAGGCTTCGCACATCTTCAGTCCGGCAATCTTGGCGATGGCATACCACTGGTTGGTCGGCTCCAGCGGCCCTGTCAGCAGCGCGTCTTCCGGGATCGGCTGGGGCGCAAGTTTGGGATAGATACAGGACGAGCCAAGGAACAGCAGCTTGCTGACCCCGCAGCTAAAGGCCGCCTCGATGACATTGTCCTGGATGGCCAAGTTGTCATGCAGAAAATCGGCCGGATACGTGTCGTTCGCCAGGATGCCGCCAACGCGCGCGGCCGCAAGGAACACGGCATCGGGTCTGTGCGCGGCAAACCAGCGGCGGACGCCCTCCTGATCACGCAGATCGGTCTGGTCGCGCGAGACGGTCAGGATCTCGCAATCTTCACTCGCCAGCCGGCGCACCAGCGCCGAGCCGACCATGCCGCGATGGCCCGCCACAAACACACGCTTGCCGGCCAGCCGATAGCTCATCCCATCCTCCGGACGGCTTGATGGTCAGCGCAAACGAGGGCAGACACGCGGCAAGCCATGCTACAGCCCGGCACCTGGGTTCTGGTTACTGCGCCTCACGCCGGCCTGGTCGGCAACCACCATCTCGCGCACCAGTTCGGTGAACGGCGTGGAATGCACCCAGCCGAGCTGGTCGCGGGCCTTGCTCGGGTCACCGAGCAGCAGATCGACCTCGGTAGGCCTGAAATGGCGCGGGTCAATCCGGACAAGGACCTCTCCTGTCTTGGCATCGACGCCCGTCTCGTCCACGCCCTTGCCCTTCCAGACCAGCGTGCGGCCGACATGGCCGAAGGCCAGTTCGACGAACTCGCGCACGGCATGCGTCTCGCCGGTGGCCAGCACGTAATCATCCGGCACATCCTGCTGGAGCATCCGCCACATGCCTTCGACATAGTCACGGGCGTGGCCCCAGTCGCGCTTGGCATCGAGGTTGCCGAGAAACAGCGTCGATTGCAGCCCGGCCTCGATGCTCGCCACCGCGCGGGTGATCTTGCGGGTCACAAAGGTTTCGCCGCGCAGCGGGCTTTCGTGGTTGAACAGGATGCCGTTCGAGGCATGCATGCCGTAGGCTTCGCGGTAGTTCACCGTGATCCAGTAGGCGTAAAGCTTCGCCGCCGCATAGGGTGAGCGTGGATAGAACGGCGTCGTCTCGCGCTGCGGCGTCTCCTGAACCTTGCCGTAAAGCTCAGATGTCGAGGCCTGATAGAACCGCGTGGTCTTTTCGAGGCCCAGGATGCGGATGGCTTCAAGCAGACGCAAAGTGCCGAGCGCATCCGAGTTTCCGGTGTATTCGGGCGTCTCGAAGCTGACCTGCACATGGCTCTGGGCGCCGAGATTGTAGACCTCGTCAGGCCTTGTCTCCTGCATGATGCGGATCAGGTTGGTGGCGTCGGTCAGATCGCCATAGTGCAGGAAGAAGCGGGTCTCATGCTCGCGCGGATCGACATAAAGATCATCGAGGCGAGCCGTGTTGAAGGAGGACGAGCGGCGCTTCACGCCATGCACGACATAGCCCTTCGCGAGCAGCAACCGGGCCAGATAGGCACCGTCCTGGCCCGTGACGCCTGTGATCAACGCTACCTTGTCGGCCATGCCCGGATCGCCCCGCCCCATCTGGATAACGACCAGCACCTAACGCCAAGCGGCGGACCGTACAACGTTTTTCGGCACGATCCTGCGCTATGGATGGCTGCGGCCATGGCTGTGCACAGGGGCCGGCGGGCAAGACCGGTCGTTGCCAAGGCAAGGTTGTTTTGTCATGAATACAACCTGCCGCTATCCGAGCCGGATGGACAACTCCGATGGGGTGGGGCAAGCACCAGAGGAGGCCGTCCATGCCAGTTGAATACGCCCCAAAGGGACTGATCGGCGTGTTCACGCCACAGGCCAACACCACGGTCGAGCCCGAAATGGCGATCCTGACGCCGCCAGGCCACGCCGTCATAAACGCCCGCATGACCAGCGGCCTGCCCACGATCAGCGAACGCCTGATCGACTATATGGACCAGTTCCCGGACCTGCTGGGCCAGTTCGCCAACGCGCCGGTTGACGCCATCGCGATTGCCTGCACCGGCGCTTCCTACCTGATTGGTAAGGACCGCGAGGATGCGCTTCTGGCAGACATTGCCACCCGCAGCGGTGTGCCGGCCCTGACCGGCGCCAGTGCCTCGGTCGACGCCATGCGGCTTCTGGGCGCGCGCCGCATCGCGCTCGTCTCGCCCTACAACTCGGCGCTTGACCAGGAAAGCGCCGGCTACTGGACCTCGCGCGGCTTTGAGGTGGTTGCCGAAGCCAGCGCATGGCGCGAGAGCAGTGCCTTTCACCCGATCTATTCGCTCTCGGCTGCCGCTACCGACACGGCCCTTGCAGAACTTGAAGGGCTCGATGTCGATGTGGTGCTGATGCTCGGCACCGGCATGCCCACCTTGCGGGCCATTGCCGGCCGCCCGCTCGTCGGCAGCGCGCCGGTGCTGTCGTGCATGCTCTGTGTCGCCTGGCGCGCCGTATCCCTGATCGACCCTGCTCAGGCCACGCGCGAGGCCTTGATGGACTGGATCCATGGCAGGCACTGGCGCGCGGCACTGGATCGCATGATGCCGGTTTGACCGAAGGCTTGTATTGTTTATCATACAACCTGTCCGCACCGGATTCCACTCCGGCCAGTCAGGAAGGTGAGGCCTTGCACGCGCGTCCGACCCTTGTTCCGGCCAACAATGGCGGGGCCTATGGCGCAAGCTACGGGCTCATCACACCCATGGGGAACCCCTGCGCCGAGCCGGAACTGGCGATCCTCACCGGGGCGGCCATGCTGTCGGCCCGAGCCACCTCCGCTTCGCCGGACAGCCGCACCCGCCTGTCGGACTACATCGATGCCATCGCGCCGGCCCTCGCCAGCTTCGACCAGACCCCGCTGGCAGCCGCAGGCTTCGCCTGCACCTGCTACTATCTGCGTGGGCCCGAAGCGGAGGCTGCCGATGTCACCGCGCTCGAACAGCGCTTCGGCTATCCGGTCATCACATCCACCCTTGCCATTCGCGCCATGGCGGCAGCGCATGGTGTGCGGCGGCTCGCCCTGATCGCGCCCTATCCGGGATGGCTGTTTGCCGAGGCAAAGCGGTATTTCGCTGCGGTCGGCCTCCACATCGTGGCACAGGCCAGCTTGCCGCAGGAACTGGCCGATACGCGGGGCATCTATCGGCTCACATCCGCCGATGTCGCCACGATGGCAGCTGGGCTTGATGTGCGCGATGCCGAGGCGGTGCTGATCGGCGGCACAGGCATGCCGAGCCTGTCCTGCATCGCCGGCAACACCAGCGGTCTTCCGATGTTCTCATCAAATCTTGCCCTCGCTGCCGCCCTTCTCGGTAGCCACCTTGACGAAGCTGGCCGGCAGGCCATCTCGCAAGGGATGCTGGCAAGGCAAGCACGCTGGCGTGACCGCCTCGCCCTGTGGGGGAAAGCAGGACCATGACAACACCCGCACAGACCGCCGGCGACGGCCTGGCTCCTGCCATCTCCCTTGCCGGTATCGAGAAATGGTATGGCACGCGCGATGCGCCGGTCCACGCCCTGTCCGCCACCGATCTGGAGGTAGCCGAGCGCGAGTTCGTCGTGCTGCTGGGGCCCTCCGGCTGCGGCAAGACCACGATGCTGCGCATGATCGGCGGCCTGATCGCGCCCACCGGCGGCACGCTGACCGTGGAAGGACAGCGCCTCTGGGATGGCGAGAACCGGCGCAGCGAAGCTGTGTCCGAACTCGGCATGGTCTTCCAGGACGCCAACCTGTTCCCCTGGCTGTCGATCGAGGACAACATCGCCCTGCCGCTCGAGCTGAAGGGCATGGACAAGGCCCGGCGACGGGCACGCGCGCACGAGCTGTGCAAGCTTGTCGGCATCAAGGGCTTCGAGAAGCGCTGGCCACGGGAGTTGTCGGGCGGCATGCGCCAGCGCGCCGCGATTGCCCGGGCGCTATCCTATGATCCCAAGATCCTGTTGATGGACGAGCCCTTCGGCGCACTCGATGCCATGACGCGCGACGCCATGAACCTGGAATTGCAGCGCATCTGGATGGACACCGGCAAGACCATCATCCTGGTCACGCATTCGATCTCGGAAGCCGTGTTCCTCGCCGACCGCATCGTGCTGCTTTCGCCACGGCCCGGCAAGATCGACACCATCGTCGAGGTTCCGATCCCGCGCCCGCGCCGCAGCGAGGTGCAGGCCTCGGAGACCTTTCAGTCCATCGCGCTGGCACTGCGCCAGCGGCTCGCCGAAATCTCGTGAGGGCACGCCCATGACCGATGCAAGCACGACCGACTCTGGCCTGAACCCGAAGACGGCCCCCGTCCCGACACCGCCGGCCAGCGTCCTTGCCCGCAAGCGTGGCCTGCGCGAAGGCCTGCTGCCCTGGGTCACCACCCCGCTGCTGCTGCTGGTGCTGGTTGGCGGCTGGCATCTTTACGTGCGCAACTCCGGCATCTCGCCCTTCATCCTGCCCGCACCGGGCGATGTCTGGACCGAGTGGCGTTATCTGATGGTCAATCCGCGCGGCTGGAACCACACCTACTGGACGCTCTACGCCACGCTCGCCGGCTTCTTCTGGGCCATCGTCATCGGCGTCGGCCTCGGCGTGATGATCGCCCGCATCCGCTGGCTGGAACTGACGCTGAACCCGTTCATCGTGGCCACGCAGGTCATCCCGAAAGTGGCACTGGTGCCGCTGTTCGTGGTCTGGTTCGGCTTCGGCGTGACATCCAAGGTGATCGTGGCCGCCGTGCTGGCCTTCTTCCCGATCCTGACCAACACCGTGCTTGGCGTGAAATCCATCGACGAGGGCCATCGCGATGTGATGACCTCGCTCAATGCCACGCGCTGGCAGATCTTCAGGCGGCTCGAACTGCCCTCCGCCCTGCCCTACATCATCACCGGGCTTGAGGTCGGCATCGTGCTGGCGATCATCGGTGCCATCGTCGGCGAATATCTGGGCGGCAATCTCGGGCTCGGCCGCATGCTGATCGAGCGCATGAACGCCTTCGAGATGGACGAGATGTTCGCCATCCTCATCCACATGTCGATGCTGGGCTTCCTGCTCTATTTCTCGATCGGCGTGCTGCGGCGCCTGCTGATCCCCTGGCACGGCAGCGTGCGGCACTGAGCTGGCTGGCGAGCCTCCCCGCTCAGTCGATCGCTTCAGCCAGCCTCAGGCCCTCGATCATCGAGGACTTCAGCAGGTGCGCCCGCATGCGCTCACGGTCGGCGGTGATGGCCTGAAGGCCCGCCAGATGCTCCCGCCGCTTCGCCGGGTCCTTCTCGCGCATCACGCTGCGGTTTCGGTCGGCCTGCGCCAGGATCTGCTGGGCAGCAATCGGACGGCGGCGACGGTCATAGCGTTCGAGGTCGCTGAGCGGCCGGTTGTCCGCAAGGATGCCGACCAGTGTCCCGGCAAGGGCAAAGGCATCATGGATCCCGCCATTCAGCCCCATGCCGCCGGCGGGCGAATTGAGATGCGCCGCATCGCCTGCCAGCGCCACCCGCCCCTGCACATAGCTTGGCACGATGCGCTGATGCACGCGGTAGGGACGCTTCTCCATCACCGTATATGGCGTGGCCTTGGGCACGATGACCTGAAGCGCCGCCTCGATCATGGCGTCCGATAGCTGCTCCTCGATGCTCAGGTCCTCGCGTGGATAGATCGACACGCGCCAGCGGCCCGGCACCTTCAGCAACGAGAAATTCCCGCCCTCCTTCCAGCAATAGGAGACATTGGACAGCCCTTCGAGATGCTCCTCGAAGGCCATGTCCGTGGTCACCAGCAAGGTGGTTTCGGGATAGGTCTGACCCTCGAACGGCAAGCCAAGCTGCTTGCGCACCTCAGAACGGGCACCATCGCATCCGACCAGAAAACGAGACCGCACGGTCCACTGTCCAGCCGCATTGCGCACGGTGGCGATCACGCCGCGCGTGTCCTCATCAACAAAACCGACAAGGCTGGTCGCAAAGGCCAGCCTGACATTGGGATGGCCCGTCAGCCGGGCGAGCAACGCTTCGGAGAGCTTCCACTGCTCACATTGCAGCCGGTAGGGATGGCGCGTATCGGCGGCCAGCACCGACATGTCGAACACGGCGCGCTCGCCGCCCGGATGCATCCTGATCTGCCATGTCGGACAGATCAGCCCGCGCGCCAGCAATTCCGCTGCAAGGCCGGATGGCTCCAGCATGTCGAGTGTCGGCGGATGGAAGGTCGAGGCCCTGAGTTCGCGCACGATCTCCGGCTCGCTTTCGATCACCATCACCGAGCGCCCCTGTTCGGCGAGGAGGAAGGCAAGGCACAGGCCCACGGGGCCGCCGCCAATGATCGCCACATCGACATCCGCTGCCGCGCCGCCGGGGCTGGACGTGGTCTGGCTGGTCATGATTCCGGCTCCCGCTTGACTTGTCTTATTGATACGACAAGTCTGTGATCTGTCCAGCGTCCACCCGCGAACCGGAGCCACCTGTCCATGAGCGCATACGAGATCGAGGCGGGCCGGCGCGTGCTGGTCACCGGGGCTGGTGGCGGCATCGGGCGGGCGGTGGTCGAAGCCCTGCTCGAACGCCGCATCGAGGTCATCGCCCTTGATCTGCCACGCGTGCTCGATGCCAACCCGCTGCCGCCGTCCGTCGCCTGCTTCCCCTGCGATCTGGCCAGCGAGGCATCGGTTGCAGCCACGTTCAAGGCGATTGCGGCGCGCTGGCCGGCGCTGGACGGCATGGTAGCGCTGGCTGGTTTCGCCCGCGCTCGCGCTTCCCTCGCCGATGTCGACCATGCGGCCTGGAGCGATGTGCTCGGCGGCAATCTGGATACCAGTTATCTGCCCCTGAGAGCAGCCTTGCCGCTCCTGCGCGCCGGCACCGAGCCGGCCATCGTCACCATGGCGTCGGGCCTTGCCGTCAAGGCTGCGCCCGGCTTCGGCGCCTATGGTGTCGCCAAGGCCGGTGTCATCGCCCTGACCAAGCTGCTGGCGGCCGAGGAAGCACCGGTGATCCGGGTCAACGCGGTTGCCCCTTCGGCGGTGGATACCCCGTTCCTGCGCGGCGGCATCGCCCATGGCAACGCGGACCAGCCGCTGCGGATGGACGTCAACGCTTACCTGACCACCATTCCGATGGGCCGGCTCGCAACGGCTGATGATATCGTCGGGCCGATCCTGTTTCTGCTGTCGCCCGGCGCGCGCTACATCACCGGGCAGACCCTTCACATCAATGGCGGGGGCCTGATGCCGTGAGCCGCGCAGCAACCGTCGCACTGCCCATCACCCCGCCCGGCACCGTCACCAGCCTGATCGGCGGCAAGCGGTTGCCTGCAAAGGGCCCGCTGATTCCGGTGGCCTATCCGGCCAATGGCCAGATCGTCAGCCAGCTGGCCGAAGCCGATGCCTCCGAGGTCGATCTCGCGGTCAAGGCGGCGCGCCATGCCTTCGATCACTCGGGCTGGCCGCAACTGACCCTCGAAAAACGTCATGCCATGCTGATGAAGCTGCATGACATCACGCTCGCCCATGCCGATGAGCTGGCCCGCCTCGAATGCCTCAACCTCGGCGTCTCGATGCGCGAGCTGCGCGAGCGGCACATGACGCGCGCAGCCTACAATTTCCGCTTCTTTGCCGAGCATATCAGCCACAACAAGGGCCAGGTCTACGACCAGAGTGCGGGCTATCGCTCGATTGTGGTGCGCGAGCCAGCTGGCGTTGCCGCGCTGATCGCGCCGTGGAACGCCCCCACCGCCCTCGCCTCGATGAAGGTTGCGGCAGCCATCGCCTTCGGCAACACCTGCGTGCTGAAGCCGTCCGAGCAGACCCCGCTGGCGCTGTCGCGCTTCGTCGAGTTGCTGCATGAGGCCGGCCTGCCCGATGGCGTGGTCAATCTCGTCAATGGCCGTGGCCCGGTCACAGGCGAAGCGCTGGTGGCGCACCCCGATGTCGATCTGGTCAGCTTCACTGGCGGCACGATGACCGGCCGGCGCATTGCTGCCATCGCCGGCGAGCGGCTGAAGCCCGTGACGATGGAACTGGGCGGCAAGAGTGCCAACATCATCTTCGCCTCCGCTGACATGGAGCGGGCGCTGGATGCGGCGCTGGTCGGCATCTACGCCAACAACGGCCAGCAATGCCTGGCTGGTTCGCGCATATTGCTGGAGCGCAGCATTGCCGACGATTTCATCGCACGCTTCGTCGAACGCTCGGCGCGTATCCGCATCGGAGACCCGATGCTCGATGCCACTGAACTTGGCCCGCTCGCCTCGGCCCGGCACCGGGACCGGGTCCTGTCCTTTGTCGATATCGCCCGCAAGGATGGTGCGGTGCTGCTGACCGGCGGCGGCAGGCCGTCCCTTGGCGGCGATCTCGACAACGGCTTCTTTGCAGAGCCCACCGCCGTGCTTGCCCCAAACAATGCCGCGCGGGTCTGTCAGGACGAGATCTTTGGGCCCTTTGCGGCCTTCCTGACCTTCGACACCTATGACGAGGCCATCGCCATGGCCAATGGCACCAGCTTCGGTCTGGTCTCCTATGTCTGGTCGGATCACCTTCCCACGGTGGAGCGCGCCGTGCGCGACCTGCGCTCCGGCGTGGTCTGGGTCAACACGCCGATGGTGCGCGAGCTGCGCGCGCCGTTTGGCGGCTATCGGGATTCCGGGCTTGGCCGCGAAGGCGGCGAGGCCTGCGAGCAGTTCTACACGGAAGTGAAGACGGTGACCGTGCCCGCCAGCCCGGTCGCAATCCGCAAGCTTGGCGCTTGAACCCAGGGGAGACAACGATGACACGCAATCCACGCGCTATCTCACGCCGCACTGTGCTTTCAGGCCTTGCAACCGCCACCGGCGCGTCGCTGCTGGGGGCACCCGCCGTGCTCGGGCAGGCCAAGGAACCACTGACTGTGATGACGCCGTTCGGCTTCATCCCCGATTTCATCGAGTTGATGAACGCCGTCAGCGGCGGCCATTACGAGAAGCATGGCTTCGATGCCAAGCTGCTGGGCGCTGCCGGCACTGCCCAGGCCCTTCAACAGCTGGCAGCCGGCCAGGTCCAGTTCATTCGCGCGGCATCGATCGACATGATCCGCGCCGCCACGCAAGGCGTACCGGTGGTGGCGATCGCGACCAGCCATCAGGGCTCGACCTTCCACATGATCAGCCCGAAGGAAAAGCCGATCACCCGCGCCGAGGATCTCAAGGGCAAGACCGTGGGCCTTGTCTCGGTCGGCGGCACCACGGACATCTTCCTCAACCTGATCCTCGCAAAGGTCGGCCTCAAGCCCGATGATGTGAAGCGCGAGGTCACCGGCAATTCGCCCGGCATCCTGCAGATGGTTCGCCAGGGCCGCGTGGACTGCTTCATGGCTTCGATCGTCGTGCCGGTCATCCTCCAGCGCAACAACGAGCAGATCGAGTTGTGGTCGACCGACCGCTACGCACCGATGCCGAGCCAGTGCTACATCACCTCCCGCGAGATGATCGAAAAGAAGCCCGAGAGCGTCGTGCGCTTCCTCAGGGCCATGCGCGACTCGATGAGCGAGATGCTGACCCAGCCCAATCCGCCGATCTTCGAGCGCGCCGGCAAGCAGTTCGACATCCCCGGCATCCGCGATCTGGCAACGGTTGTGGCGGTGTCGGACGCATCCAAGCAGCAACTCTGGCTCGCCAAGGGCCGCGAGAACCTGCTGCGCAACATTCCCGAACTCTGGGCCGAGGGCTTCAAGTCGCTGCGCGAGGCCGGTCTCGCCAACCCGCCGAACCCTGACCAGCTCTGGACCAACCGCTTCGTTGACGAGGCGCTCAAGGCCTGACCTCAGGCAATCCCGGCAGCCGTGCCTCGTGCATGGCTGCCGGCGAATGTGTCAGCCAGTGGGTGTCCACTTCGCGACCTGCCCCACGCTGGTCCGGCTCAGGGTCATCCGGTATTCGAAGCGGTCAGGAACATACAGGCTTTCCTGATGCAGGATCGGCTGGCGGTTCTCGTCCAGCATCAGCCGGCGCATGGCGATCAGCGGGCTGCCCTCCGGCACGAGAAGGTGCCTTGCAGCCAAAGCTGGCGCAGCCACCGCGCTCAGCACCTGCTCGGCCGAGCGGGCGATCACGCCCCGCTGTTCAAGCAGCCTGATCACAGGGATGTTGCCTGCCGGGGGCAATGTCACCATTCCGGCATGGGCGCGCGGCACGGTGATGGTCGTGAACGACACCGGCCTGTCGGCATACGAGCGGACCCGCACCAGCCTCAGGCAAGGCTCAAGGCCGAGCACAGGGCCCAGCGCACGGGCCGCAGCGGCATCCGGCAGGGCATCGGAGGACCATTCGAGGTTCTCGACTGTGGTCGCATCATCGAACGAGATCAGGTTCTCCAGATGGCCGGTGATGTTGGTCCGGTCCGGCATGGCCTCTGTGATCGGAAAGGTGCCGACGCCGTGCACACGGCGGATCAGCCCCTCATCCTCAAGCTGGGCCAGCGTCGCCCTGATCGTCACGCGGCTGACGCCGAAGCGCTTGGCAAGGCTCGGCTCCGACGGCAGCGGCCTGTCATCCGGCACCGGCCACGCAGCAATCATGTCACGCAGATGCAGGTAAACCTGATGGTAGAGCGGGATCAGGCGCGCGCCGCGCGATGTTCTGGTCGCCATGGTGGCTCTCGTTCTCGTCGGCGGCGGAACCGGACTGCGCTGAGTCGCGCCCAATCCGCCTGCCATGTTCCACATGCCGGCGGCGGGGCGCAACACGGCCAAGCGCCAGGCTCTGCAGCATCGGTGTGGTGCGCTTGCTGACAGGGGTCAAAACAATTAGCAGCTAAGGGGTGCGCGCCCTATCTTGCGGAACGTGATGCGTGCGCACACTTGCCAGATGCACCGCGAGGGCGGTGTGCCGCGCGCCAGATGGAAGAGAGCCATGAGCCAGATCATCGTGAAGACACCGATGCAGTATCTCGACAAGGCCGCCGGCGCATTGCGCGATCTCGGCCTGATGCCGGTCAAGGTCGACCCTGCCCCGATCAACGGGCTTCTGGAACGGATTTCGGACCTCGAACCCGAGAAGATTGCCCTGATCGCGCGCACGCTCGGCCAGTCGGAAGTGTTCAACGAGGTCGTGCGCGAGCAGACCGGCAAGATGGAGATCGGCGAACGCTACAAGGCGATCACCGAGGGCTTCAACTCGATCCGCGACGACGCCAAGCGCATGGTCGACCAGATCGGCGATGGCAAGATCGACGTGCTGGAGCGCGCCTCCAATGTCTGGATGAAGATCTCGCGCGGCGATGTGGCTGACCGTTTCGACAAGGTGAAGGCGATCTACCTCGACGTGACGAAGGAGACCAAGAACCAGATCGAGCGCGAGGCCACGATCCTGGAGGCCTACCGCGATTATCGCGGCGCGCTGAAGCAGGCCGAGGTGATGGCGCTCGAAGTGCTGAACGCGGCCAATGCCAAGCTGGAAGCCGCCCGCAAGGCGCTGGGCGAAGCATCGGCCAGCGTGTCCGGCTTTGCTGGCGACAACGCCGCCGAGCGCGCCCGCCTCGAACTGACCCGCGACGAGCACCTGCGCCTGACCCAGGATGCCGACAAGCGCTACCAGATCGCCAAGGACCTGTCCGACAACCTGACCATCTCCTACAACACCTCCGAAGTGGTGATGGCCCGCCTGATGCAGACCACCTCCGCCAAGGAGCGTGTCTATCAGCAGTCGGTCTCGTTCTTTGCCACCAATGACAGCGTGCTGACCGCGCTCAAGGCCTCGTTCACCGGCATGTTTGGCCTGCACGAGTCCACCGAGACGCTGAACGCTATGAAGGAAGGCATGTCGAAAAGCCTCGAAACACTGGGCGAGATCGGCAACAAGGTCGGCGAGGAAGCCATCAAGGCTGGCTATGGCCCCACCATCCGCGCCGACGCCGTGAAGAAGCTCGTCGACAGCGTCGTCAACTTCCAGGAGCGCTCCACCGAGATCATCGCCGAGATGCGCAAGCTCTCGACCCAGAACTCGGCGGAAATCCGCGATGCGGTCGAGGATGGCAAGCGCCGGGTGGCCCGCTTGATCGAAGCCGGCGACAGCCTGCCATTGCCTCTGAAATGAGCCGGCGCTCCTCGCGCCTGCCCTCCTGACGCCAAGCCGACGGGACCTCCATGTCGAACACAGCCGACATCGCTGCCGCCACGCCGAACGGGCGTGGCAAGCTCGACGAGTTGATGCTGGCCATGGATGTGGTCGACACGCTGCGTCACCGCGAGGATCTGGTCGCGCGTGAACTCGACGACGCCGGCAAGCAGGAAAAGCTGCTGGAGAACCTCAGGCGCATCTATCGCGAACAGGGCATCGAGGTGCCGGACCGCATCCTGAAGGACGGCGTCGCTGCCCTGCGCGACAGCCGCTTCACCTATACCCCGCCCGGCCCCGGCCTGAAGCGCACCCTCGCAACGCTCTACGTGCGGCGCGGGGCGCTGGGCCGGCGCCTGTTCGGCATCGTGGCCGCGCTCGGCATCGGCTGGGGGGCCTACCAGTTCCTGGTGGTGCAGCCCGAACGGCAGGCCGTGACACAGGCCGCCACCGAACTGTCCACAACCCTGCCGGCGCGGCTGGCCAATGCGGTCAACGACGTCAACGCCGTCGCGACCGATGCCGAGGCGCGCAATCGGGCCGCCGCCCTCAAGGCCGATGCCGAACGGGCGCTGCGCAATGGCGACAGGGCCGCCGCGACCGAGGCCATTGCCGGTCTGACCGCGCTGCGGGCCGACCTCGTGCGTGAATACGTGCTGACCATCGTCTCCCGACCCGGCGCTGACACCGGGGTCTGGCGCCGGCCGCCCCGCAATCCGCTGGGCCGCAACCACTACCTGATCGTCGAGGCCATCGCGCCCGGCGGCCAGAAGCTCGCCCTGCCGATCCGCAACGAGGAAACCGGCGCAACCGAGACCGTGACCATGTTCGGCGTGCGCGTGCCGGAAGTGATGTTCGATGCCGTGGTGCGCGACAAGCAGCAGGATGGCATCGTCCAGCATAACCGTTTTGCCGTGAAGCGCCGCGGCACGCTGACACCCGAATACCTGATGCCCTTCGAGGGCGGCATGATCACGAAGTGGTAGCGGCGGATGTTGTCTGGACGCGACACTCTCGGCTCGATCAATCAGGCCATTTCCAAGCTTCACAGCGAGGAAAGCAGCCTCGACCGTGCCCTGCAATCGGCCATGGCCGAAGGCGAGCGCCTTCGGCAGGAGCGTGGCCGGCTGATGCGCGAACTGGCCCGCGTCAAGCTCGACGAGATCGCCGGCGGCCGGCTGGTCTCGGGGCTCGATGCCGGAGAGAGGCGGGCCGCAACCCTTCTCGAAGGACGCCGCTCCCGTATCGCCCGCGCGGCGGAAGGGCGCGATGAGGCAGCAGCCAGGCTGCCCGCCGCCGAAGCCGCGCAAGCCAGCGCGGCAGAAGCCGTCGAGCAGGCTTTGGCCCGGCTTGACGCCCTCCGCCATGAGACGGAGGCAGCCCTTGCTTCCGATCCAGCCTGCCTCGCCGCGCAGGCCGCGGTGGACGAGAGCCTCGCCGTCGCTGCAACAGCCCGGCGCAAGGCTGAACAGAACGCGGAGGAACTGGCCCTCAAGAAGAAGCCCTACGACGAGGATCCGCTGTTCCAGTATCTCTGGCAGCGCGGCTTTGGCACGGCGAGCTATGCCCATTCGGGCCTGACGCGCTTTCTCGACCGGATGGTGGCGAGTTTCATCGGCTACACCGAGGTGCGCGCCAACTACCACATGCTCAGCGAGATCCCGCTCAGGCTGGCCGAGCATGCCGAGGCGCGCGAAGCCGCAGTCGCCGAAGCCCGCACGAAGCTGGCGACCCTTGAGGCGGAAGCCCTACGCCGCGCCGGCATTGCCGATCTCGAACGGGCATTGGCAAGCGCCCGCGAGCATCTTGCCGGCAAGGACGCAGCCCTCGATGAAGCGCGGAAGGCGCTCACGCTGGCCGACAACCAGCGCGACCAGTTGATGAGCGGGGCCGGCGATCCTGCCTACATCGAGGCGCTGGCCACGATCGCGGCGGCCGATGCCAAGGACGACATTGCCACGCTCTATGCCGAGGCGCGCCGCACCCCGACCAAGGCCGATGAGACGATCGTGAGCCGGATCGAGGTCACTGACAAGCAGATCGCCAACGCCGACGCCGAATTGCAGGGCCTGCGCGAGACCGCCCGCAGCCTCGCCGAACGCCGCGCCGACGTGGAGCGCACCCGCGAACGCTTCCAGCGCTCGGGCTATGACCACCCCAACGCCACGTTCGGCAACGAGCGGGTCATTGCCGAAGTGCTCGGCGGCATCCTTGCAGGCGCGCTGAAGGGCTCGGTGCTGTGGGACACGCTGCGTGGCGGCTACTCGAACCAGCCCCCCCGATCCCGCCCGGATTTCGGTGGCGGCTTCCCCTTCCCGATCCCCGGCCACAGGAATCAGGAGAAGGAACCCGGCAGCGTCTGGGGTGATGGCTGGCGCAATCCCGGCTCGGCTGGCCCCTGGGCCCCGCGCAAGGACGATGACGACGACGATGATGATGACCGCAAGGGCAAATGGGGCGGCGGCTGGGGCAAAAGCCGAAAGAAGGACGATGACGACGACGATTTCAGCACCGGCGGGCGGTTCTGAGTTCCATCCACGCGTTATCCGGATGCCCTAGGAGCGTCCACCATCGACCGACAGGATCTGCCCGCTGATCCATGACGCCTGTTCGCTGGCGAGGAACAGGACCGCATTGGCGATGTCCTCGGCCGTTCCGAGCCTGCGCGTGTGGATTCCGGCGATCAGCCGCGCCTGTCCGTCTTCGCCATAGGATTGCCACTGCCGCTCGGTGGTCGGGTTCGACCGCACAAAACCCGGCGCAATCGCGTTGCAGGTGATGCCGAAAGGGCCGAGATCCTGGCTGAGCTGCTTGGTCAAGCCCACCAGCGCGTGCTTGGCAGCGGTATAGGCCTGAATGCCGGTCAGACTCGGGCGCAGCCCGGCACCGGACGCGATGTTGACGATGCGCCCCCGGCCGCGGGCCTGCATCGGCCCGGATGCCGCCTGCGACAGCCAGAACGCCCCATCGACATTGGCAGCGAAGATGGCGCGCCAGCCCTCTTCGCTGACAGCACTCACTGGCCCGCCGGTCTGCCCACGCACGCCACCAGCTGCGTTGACGAGAATATCCAGCCCCTTGCCGGCGTCAGACAGTCCGGCAACCAGCGCGTGGCAGGCGGCCCTGTCACCGATATCGAGGCTGTGCGGCACCAGATCATGCGCAAGGGCAAAGGCATCGAGGCGGGTGCGGTCAAGATCGGCAACGTGCACCGAGGCCCCGGCCTGCTTCAGGCCAAGTGCAATGGCCTGCCCGATACCCTGGGCAGCTCCGGTGACGAGGGCGGTCTGGCCATCAAAGCGGATGAGCATGGCGGGCGGCCTCGCAGGTGTCGATCAGGCTGGCAAAGGTGCTGAAGTCCATCGGACGTTCGCCGTCCTCTATCGCGTGGATCAACGCGACGAGATGGCGGATGGCAGGCGTCTCGATGCCGGCCTCGGCCCCGAGGTCGGCGATCACGCCAATCTGGGGGTCGACCTCGGTGCGGCGCTTGCGCACTGCGAGGTCACGGTAGATGCCGGAATGGGTCTTGGCCGTGTGGCGGTTGAACTCGGCCAGCGCAGCCACCGAGGCCCGCGCGCCATCGACCGGGGCACCGGGCGCGAAACAGGCCGGATCGAAGCCGTTGAAGCCGACGGGTTTGACGCCGCGCGCGGTTGCGACTGCCATCACCTCGCGTGCCAGCCGATCGAACACCACGAAGCGGCGCGCGTCCTCGAAATTGGCCGTCATGGAATCGGTGGTCAACGCCGTGGCGAACAGCATGGCCCCATAGGCCAGCTTGCCCCACAGATAGCCCCAGATGTTATCGGTCAGCACCGCGCCGGGCTCGAACATGGCCAGCCAGGCATGCATCTGCCGCGTCCGCTCACGGACCGAACCATCGATCTCGCCGACAACCACCGCGGCCCGGTTTCCGAACAGGATCTCGCCGGGGCCAAGCCAGTCCGCACCGAAGTTGACGAAACAGCCCATGGTGCGCTCGGCTCCCACGGCCCGCGCAATGGCGATCTCGTTGAGCCCGTTCTGCGCCGACAGAACATAGCCGCCCGGTGCCAGATGCGGTGCCAGCCTCGCCAGCGCCGCCTCGGTCGCCTGCGCCTTCACGGCCAGCACAATGACCTCGAACTGTCCTTCCAGTTCATCGGGCGTGACCGCCGGCACAACCTGCCGGAACTGCTCCACCGGCCCGCTGATGGCCAGCCCGGTCGTCCGGCAGGCTTCCACATGGGCCGCCTCGATATCGACCATCAGCACGGGAAGCCCGGCACGCGCCCAGTAGGCACCCAGTGTGCCGCCAATCGCGCCGGCTCCCCAGATCAGGATCGATCCGGCTGTCATGACACGGCTCCCATCGCATGCACCTCCTGATGGGTCGCGACGAACATCCGGCCATCTGTGCCGATCCAGCCGCGATACATGCCAAGCGTGTTGAACGGTGCCAGAGGATCACCCTCGGCGCCGAGAACGATCATACCCGCGCCGATGCCGTGGCTCTTGAGTGTCTCGAACACCAGTGTCCGGGACGCCTGGTCGAGACTCTCGCGGCCATAAAGCATCCGCGCCATCACATCATGCGCCGCCGCCGTGCGGATAAAGACCTCGCCCTGACCGGTGCAGGACACGGCACAGACTCCATCACGGGCATAGGTTCCCGCCCCGATGATCGGCGAATCCCCGACCCGGCCAACAGGCTTGTTGTTGAAGCCACCGGTGGATGTCGCCGCGGCGAGATGGCCGCGCATGTCGCGCGCCACGGCACCCACCGTGCCGTGTTTTTCAGCCTCGGAGGCGCGTGCCGTGGTGCCATCGCGGGCACGTTGCCTGAGGCTGGCCAGCGCGTCGATGCGGCGCTGCGTGGTGAAATAGTCCGGCTCGACCATCGCCAGACCGGCCGTCTTGGCAAAATCATCGGCCGAGGGACCGATCAGCAGCACGGCCTTCCCGCTCTCCAGCACGGCCCGCGCCGCAAGCACCGGGTTGCGCACCCGGGTCACGCCCGCCACCGCTCCGGCTGCCAGCGTGCTGCCATCCATGATCGAGGCATCAAGTTCGTGTGTGCCTGCTTCGGTCAGCGCGGCACCAAAGCCCGCATTGAAGTGCGGGCTGTCTTCCAGCACCAGAACCGTGGCCTGCACGGCATCCAGCGCAGCGCCGCCAGCGGCGAGCACAGCCCAGCCGGCCTTCAGCGCATCGGCGATATGGGACCGGCTCTCCGCCCACTCCGCCTCGGACATGAGGCTGCGGTCAAGTGTTCCGCAGCCTCCGTGCAGGCCGAGTGCCGCACCGGCCTGCCCTGTGCCCATCGCTCAGCGCGCCGGCTTGATGTTCATGGCCAGCGTGTCCTCATCGACGCGGGCCTTGATCGTCACCTTGTCCTTCTGCATGGCCCAAGCCGAGCCCACAGCCACGATCGGCAGGCGCTGGCGATCCTTTTCGAGAAGGGCATTGGCGTCTTCGAGCAGCTTGCGGCGCTTGGCCTCGTCCATCTCGATGGCGGCATCCTGGAGCAGCTTGTCCATCACCGGGTTCTTGTAGCCCAGCACATTGAAGGCCCCCATGCGCATGTCCCTGTCGTTGGAATGCGCCAGCGAGGACAGCGTGTAGTGCGCCTCACCGGTCAGGGTGCCCCAGCCCGACATCGAGAATGAGAACTCGCCGCGGGTGCGGGCCGGGAAGAAGACAGCCGCCGGCTGCGCATTGGCTTGCACATCGATGCCGATCCCCGCCAGCATCTGCGCGATGCCGGTGCCGACCTGCCGGTCACCCGGAAGTCGGTCCTGCGTGAACGAGAACTGCGTCTTGAAGCCGTTCGGATAGCCGGCATCGGCCAGCAGCTTGCGGGCTGCGGCAGGGTCATGCCGGCGCGGACCGAGCGCCTTGTTGAACCCGAAGATCGACGGCGTCACCATCTGGTTCACAGGAACGCCGAGGCCTTCCATCGCCACCTCGGCCAGTGCCTTGCGGTCGATGGCAAGGTCGATGGCTTCGCGGACACGCACGTCACGGAACGGGTTGGCCGGCAGTGCCGAGCCGTCCTTGGCTGTGGTGTTGAGCGCCTTCTCGCGCATGTCGAGTTCGACGTTGAAGACATAGACTGTGTCGATGGTCTGCACGCTGAGCTTGGCATCGCGCTTGAGCGAGGCGACGTCAGTGGCCGGAACGCGGGTGATCAGATCGAGCTGGCCAGCCTTGAGCTGGGCAACGCGGGCCGCATCATTGGCGATTTCCTTGCGCACATGCCGTGCCCACGGCTCCTTGGGGCCCCAGAACCCGTCGAACCGGTCGAGCACGAGATCGCCCTTGGGCTGCCAGGAGACATACTTGTAAGGCCCGGTGCCGATGGCGGCCTTGCCGGTGTTGAAGGCCTCGTTGGCATTCTCCTTGGTCAGGCCGGCAGCGGCCTTGGCCGAGACGATGAACAGGCGGATGAAGTCGTTGGGCAGGATCGGAGCCGGACCGTCCGTGACGATGTGCACCGTGTGTGGATCGACAATCTTCACCGCCTTGACCCGCCGCACGTAGATCGTGGTCGGGTTGGGGCCGGAAACGGTCGGGATGCGCTCGATCGAGAACTTCACGTCCTCGGCGGTGAAATCCGAGCCATCGTGGAACTTCACGCCCTTGCGCAGCTTGAATTCCCAGGTCGTATCATTGATCGGCTTCCAGCTTTCGGCCAGACGCGGCTCAATTTCGAGCCCGTCGCCAGACCATGTCAGCGTGTCGAACACATGCTTCAGCGCCTCGGCATGGGTGCCGCTGGCGGTGAAATGTGGGTCGATGGAATCAGGGCCGCCACGCACGCCGATGGTCAGCGTCTGGGCAGAGGCGGTGGCGGCGAAGGGCAGACCAAGCGGCACCGACAGGGCCGTGGCGCAGGCCAGCGCCAGCATGAGGGAGCGTCGTGACGAAGGGGCAGACAAGCGCATGAGAACCTCCCGATCCAGGCAGCCCGTTGCCCTCGTGGCACAGGCCCGAAACCACATTGAAAGCGCAAGTTTCATGACAGTCAATTCCTTGTGGAACTAATTTTTGCCGATATACTCGACCTCGTCATCCATAAGGTTCGTGATGGAACAGCCCGATACCCTCCAAGGACCGGCCTCCGGCGGCCTTCGCTTCGCCGGCCAGATGGCTGCGCCCGATGCCGGGATCGGCGCGGAAATGCTGGCGCGGCAGCGGCTGGATTCGTTCACCCATGCCCGGCTCTGGAAGAACCCTTGTGGTTTCGCTGCACGCTTCAACTATCTGGCCTTGCGCTACAATCAGCCGCTCTATGGCTGGGTGGCTGAGCGCTTCGGTCTCGCCCGCATCGAGTTTGTGGTGATCTACAGCCTGGCCTTGCAGGACGGCATCACCGCCAGCGAGATCGCCTCGTCAACCGCCTTCCCGAAGAACACGCTCAGCCGCGCGGTCAACCGGCTGATCCGCTTCGGGCTGGTTTTGCGCCGCACTGACATCATCGATCGCCGCCAGCAGTTCCTTTCGCTGACGCCGGCGGGCCGCACGATTTTCGAGGAGGCGTTGCCGCGTTTCGTGGCGCTCGAAGAGGAAATGCTCGCCCCTCTCAGCCTGGTCGAACGCGAAACGCTGTCGGCACTGATGGCCAAGGTCGTGCTCGCGATGTTCCACGGCGACACCGAACCAACCCCTCGCGGAGACTGAGACCATGCGCATCGCCGAGATGAACTGGATGCAGGTCGAGGCCCGGGCGAAAGCAGACGGGCGCGCCGTTCTGCCCGTGGGGTCCACCGAGCAGCATGCTCACCTGAGCCTTTGCGTCGATGCGATCCTGGCCGAGCGGGTGGCGCTCGATGCCGTGGCCGGCACGGGCATCCCTGTCTTTCCGGTGCTCAACTACGGCCTGACGCCCAGCTTCGTCGACTATCCGGGCACCGTCACGCTCCAGCTGTCGACCTTGTGCGCCCTGATCACCGATGTGCTCGACGGCATGGTGCGCTCCGGCTTCGATCGCATCACCATCGTCAACGGCCACGGCGGCAACTCGCCGGCACATGGCGCTGTGCTCGAATGGCTGGACCGAAACCGCGGCATTCAGGTCAAATGGCACAACTGGTGGAGCGCGCCGGCCACGATGGCCCATGTCCAGCGCGTCGATCCCATCGCCAGCCACGCCTCGTGGATGGAGAACTTCCCGTGGACGCGGCTGGGCAACATTGCCATGCCGGCCACGCAGAAGCCGATGCTCGATCTGGGCCGTTTCCAGCAGCTTGATCCCGGCGCCAAGAAAGCCATGCTCGGCGATGGCAACTATGGCGGCTTCTACCAGCGCGCCGATGAGGACATGCTCGCGATCTGGGACACCGCAGTGGCCGAGACCCGCACCCTCATCACCGAGGGCTGGGCATGAGCGTCTGCGAAGTCGCGGCAGGCCCCGGCCACCGGATGGTGCCATGCTAGGCTTCATCATCCAGCGCGTGCTGCAGGCCTTCGTGGTCATGCTGGTGATTTCGGCGCTGGTGTTCACGGGCGTCTACGCGGTCGGCAACCCGATCGACGTGCTGATCTCTCCCGATGCGACGCAGCTCATCCGCGAACAGACGATCCGCGCCTACGGGCTCGATCAGCCCTTGTGGAAGCAGTATCTCGACTTTCTCGGCCGCTTGGTGCGGGGCGATTTCGGGCGCTCGTTTGTCTACAACATGCCGGTACTGGACCTGATCTTCTCACGGCTTCCGGCCACGCTGGAACTGACCCTCGCAGCGGTCCTCGGCGCGACGGCACTCGGTGTGCCGCTGGGCATGTATGCCGGCTACAGGCCGGACAGCCCGGTGTCGAAAGCCATCATGGCGATCTCGATCCTGGGCTTTTCGGTGCCGACCTTCTGGATCGGGCTGGTGCTGATCTTCACCTTCGCGGTCTCGCTCGGCTGGCTGCCTGCAGGCAATCGCGGCGACACGGCCATGCTCTTTGGCATCGAATGGAGCTTCCTGACTTGGAACGGGCTGATGCACCTGTTCCTGCCGGCCCTCAACCTGTCGCTGTTCAAGTTCGCCCTGATGGTCAGGCTGGCCCGCGCCGGCACCCGCGAGGTGATGCTGACCGACACCGTGAAGTTCGCACGCGCCGCCGGCCTCAGCGAGGGAACCATCCTCCTGCGCCATGTCCTGCGGCTCATCGCCATTCCGATCGTCACCGTGTTCGGCCTCGAATTCGGCTCGACGCTGGCCTTTGCCGTCGTCACCGAGACGATCTTCTCTTGGCCCGGCGTGGGCAAGCTGATCATCGACTCGATCTCAACGCTCGACCGGCCAGTGATGGTCGCCTACCTGATGCTGGTGGCGTTCTTCTTCATCATGATCAACCTCAGCGTCGATGTGGCCTATGCCGCTCTTGATCCGCGCCTCAGGACAAGGAGGGCCGCGTGACCGAAGCCTCGACCCCGCTGGCCCGTTTCTGGGATGAGTTCCGCCACAACACAGTAGCGGTGATCGCGCTCGGCGTGGTCATCGCCATCAGCATCCTGGCCATTGCAGCTCCGCTGATCTCGCCGCAGAACCCCTATGATCTGGCCAATCTGGTGCTGATGGATGCGCGCCGGCCACCCGGTTTTGTCGGCTCGAAGGGCTTCACCCACTGGCTTGGCACGGATGCGCAGGGCCGTGACCTGCTCTCGGCCATTCTCTACGGCCTGCGTATCTCGATCCAGATCGGCCTGATTGCCGGTGCCATCGCCTTTGCCCTTGGCGCGACGCTGGGGGCCTTCGCGGCCTTCTTTGGCGGGCGGATCGAGGCGCTGATCATGCGGATTATTGATCTTCAGCTCTCCTTCCCCGCCATCCTGCTGGCGCTCGTGCTGGCAGCCTTGCTGGGACAGGGAAAATGGCCCCTGATCGCTGCGCTGGTCACCGCGCAATACGCCTATTTCGCCCGCACCGCACACGGTGCCGCATCGGCGGAACGCTCCAAGGACTATGTCGATGCCGCGCTCTCCACGCCGCTGGCAGCGCGGCGCGTCGTGTTCCGCCACATCCTGCCCAATTGCCTGCCGCCGCTGATCGTGGTCGCGACCGTGCAGGTCGCCAACTCGATCGCGCTGGAGGCGACCTTGTCCTTCCTCGGGCTTGGTCTGCCCGTCACCGAGCCCTCGCTCGGGATGCTGATCGCCAACGGCTTCCAGTACATGCTGTCCGGGCGCTACTGGATCTCGATCTATCCGGGCGTCGCGCTGATCGTGCTGATCGTCGCCATCAATCTGGTCGGGGACCAGGTCCGCGACCAGCTCAATCCGAGGCTCCGGCGATGAGCCCGGTCCTGCTCGATGTGAACGGACTGACCACGCGCTTCGCCACGCGGGCGGGCTCGCTCAATGCGGTCGAGGATGTCTCTTTCACGGTCGCGGAAGGCGAGATCGTCGGGCTGGTCGGCGAGTCAGGGTCAGGCAAGAGCGTCACCGGCTTCTCGATCCTGGGGCTGATCGATCCACCCGGCCGGATCGTCTCGGGTTCGGTGAAGCTCAATGGCCGCGAACTGGTTGGCCTCTCCCATGCCGAACTGCGCTCGATGCGCGGGCGCGAGATCGCCATGGTGTTTCAGGACCCCTCGGCCACGCTCAACCCGGTCCTGACCATCGAAACCCAGATGCGGCTGGCCATCGCCGCCCATGAGAACCTTGGCGACGCGGCGGCACGCGCCCGCTGCATCGAGGTTCTGGGCGCGGTCGGCATCCCCGATGCTGCCCGGCGCATCGAGGCCTATCCCCACCAGTTCTCCGGCGGCATGCGCCAGCGCGTCGCCATTGCCATCGCCCTGCTCAACCGTCCGAAGCTGATCATCTGCGATGAGCCGACCACCGCGCTTGATGTCTCGATCCAGGCCCAGATCCTGACGGAGATGAAATCGCTGGCGGCACGGCTGGGCACGGCGATGATCTGGATCAGCCATGACCTGGCCACCGTCTCCTCCGTCGCCTCGCGCATCCTCGTCATGTATGCCGGCCGTCTGATCGAGGCAGGGCCGATTGCCCAGGTGCTGCGCCAGCCGCGCCATCCCTACACGCGTGGCCTGCTCGGCTCGCTGCCGGGCATCGCGCGCCCGGGAGAGGATCTCGTCCAGATCCCCGGCGCCATGCCCTCGCTGATTGACCTGCCGAAGGGCTGCGCCTTCCAGCCCCGCTGCGGGTTTGCCGATGCGCTGTGCGCGACCATGCCGGCCCTCAGCGCCGAAGGAGCCCGCAGCTTCAGATGCCACCACCCGCTGGCGGCGGAGACCGCACCATGACAACCGCTCAGCCCACCATGCTGGTCGAGGTGAAGAGCGTGTCCAAGCGCTTCACGCCGCAGGTCAGCCTTGGCGACAGGCTGGCGGCGCTGCTCGGCAGTCCGGTGGAGATGCGCACCGTGCATGCCGTCGACCGGGTTTCGTTCGGCCTCGAGCAGGGCGAGGTGCTCGGCCTCGTCGGCGAGTCAGGTTGCGGCAAGTCCACGCTGGGCCGCGTCATCGCCGGCATCCATCCGCCGAGTGAAGGGCGCGCCAGCATCGCCGGCGAGACGGTGATGGGCGATGGTCGCACCCCGATCAAGCGCACGACCCGCATCCAGATGGTCTTCCAGGATCCTTTCGCCTCGCTCGACCCGCGCGTGCGCATCGGCGAGACCATCAGGGAAGGCCCGCTGGCCCATGGCCTCGTCAGCCGCGCCGATGCGCCGGCCTATGTGGCGCGCTGGCTGACAGCCGTCGGCCTGCCTGTGGAAGCGGCGGAGCGCTTCCCCCATCAGTTCTCCGGCGGCCAGCGCCAGCGCGTCGCCATCGCACGGGCACTGGCCATGCAGCCTGACGTGCTGGTCTGCGACGAGCCGGTGGCCTCGCTGGATGTGTCGATCCAGGCCCAGATCATCAATCTGTTCCTCAAGCTCCGGCGTGAGCTTGGGCTGACGATGTTGTTCATCAGCCATGATCTGGGGGTCGTGCGCCACCTCTGCGACCGTGTGGCGATCATGTATCTGGGCCGCATCGTCGAGATCGGCCCGGCTGCGGAGATCTTCGCCGCACCACGCCACCCATACACCCGCGCCCTGCTCGACAGCGTGCCCAAGCTGGTAACGGGCAGCGACGAACTGGTGACCTTCAAGCCGATCCAGGGCGAACTGCCCTCCCCGCTTTCGCCGCCGCCGGGCTGCCATTTCCACCAGCGCTGCCCGCGCGCCGAGGCGCGCTGCCGGTCTGATGCCCCCCAACTGGCCGGTGGCGCGGATGCTGGCAACGGCCATCACGTTTCCTGCCACTTTCCCCTTGCCGGCGAGGCCTGACAGATGGATCAGCAACCCTGGGAGTGGCCGGACGAGGAATGGCAGCGCCGGGTCGGACAGGTGCGCGCCGGCCGTTCGCTGAAACCGGCGACGTGGCCCGGCGGCGCACGCTCGGCGGTTGCCCTGTCCTTCGACAGCGACCATGACACCAACGAGTTGCGCGATGGCGGCATTTCGATCGGGCGCATGTCATGGGGGCAGTATGGCACGCGGGTCGGCATCCCGCGCATCCTCGACATCCTCAGGCGCGAGCAGATACCGGCCTCGTTCTTCGTGCCCGCCGTGGCCGCAAAGCTCTATCCGGACGAGCAGCGCCGCGTCATCGCCGAAGGGCACGAGATCGGACTGCATGGCTGGATCCACGAGCTGAACTCCGTCCTGCCCGAAGCGATCGAGCGCGATCTGCATTTCAGGGCCGCCGATGCGCTGGAGGCGATCACAGGCAAACGGGCCGTCGGCATGCGCACGCCATCATGGGACTTTTCGCCCGCCACGCTGAAAATCCAGCGAGAACTGGGCCTGATTTATGATTCCTCCCTGATGGCGGATGACGATCCCTACGAGTTGGTGGAGAACGGCGAGCCGACCGGCATCGTCGAATTACCAGTGGAGTGGATCAGGGACGACGCGCCCTACTTCAACATGAACCGCTTCCAGGCGCTGCGGCCCTACACCCCGCCGCCCGCCGTGCTCGACATCTTCATCCGCGAGTTCGACCGCTCCCATGCGGACGGAGGCCTGTTCCTGCTGACCATGCACCCGCATGTGATCACCTACCGCTCGCGCATCTTCATCCTCGAAGACCTGATCCGGCACATCAAGGACAAGGCTGCTGGCAGCGGCGGGGGCGTCTGGTTCGCCACCCACGAGCAGATCGCGCGCCATGTCGGACAAGGGATTGCTGCCGGCTGAAGCTAGCAGCGCAGCACGATCTTGGCGGCTGCAATGCGCCCTTCATCGATGGCTGCGAAGGCGGCGGGGCCTTCGGCCAGCGGGCGTTCCTCGAACCAGCCCAGCCCGCCCAGCTGCCGCGCCGCAAGCGCCCGCACCGTGTCCACGAAATCGGTCGGCGTGTAGCAGTACGATCCCATCAGCGTGACCTCCTGAAGGGTGATCTTGCGCACGTCGAGACCATCCTGCCCCGGCAGCAGGCCGACATGCACGATGACCCCGCCGGGGCGCACCATCGCAGTGGCGGCGCTGCGTGTGGCGGCAGCACCGACGGCGTCGATCACAAGGTCAATGGTGCCGTCGGCAACCATGCCCGGCACCAGCGGATCATAGGTCTCGAAGCGCTCATGCTGGCTCAGCGTGGTGCGCCGCATGGCATTGGTCTCGCCGATCCTCACGGCATGCGCGCCGAAGTGGCGGGCCACGATGCCGGAGGCAAGCCCGATGGCCCCGCCCCCCAGCACCACGACACGGGCTGATGCCAGCGGCAGGTGCAGGCGCTCCATGCCAATCCGCACGGCATGCCAGGCCACAGCGATCGGTTCAGCCAGTGCCGCCGTGCTGATCGGCATGTCGTCGGGGATCGCCACCACATTGCGCTCGGGGATACGCACAAACTCGGCAAAGGCACCGGGGCGCGGCGGCATCGAGATGATCTGCCGCGTCGGAGACAGATGCCAGCGCCCTTCGATCGCGTAGGGACAGGCAGGATCGACGACCAGCGGGTTGATGGTGACGCGCTGGCCCGCGCGGGGCCCGGAGACGATCCGCCCGGCGGCCTCGTGCCCAAGGATCAGCGGTGGCGGACGCCGGCTGTCAAAGCCGTGATAGGCGTGCATGTCCGAGCCGCAGATGCCCACGGCCTCGACCCTGACCAGCACCTCGTCGGCCAACGGCACCGGTTCGGGCTCATCGCGATGGACCATCTGGTTGGGTCCGAGATAGACGAGGGCTTTCATCGGCCAGTCTCCTGTCATCGCGCCGTGAAGCCGCCATCGACCGCCAGCGTCTGGCCCGTGATGTAGGCCGATGCCGCAGAGGCCAGAAAGACGGTGGCTCCGGCCAGATCGTCGAGTTTGCCGTTGCGGCCGATCGCCGTCTGCGCCGCATTGCGCGCGGCCCGCTCGGGATCGCCAAACACCGGCGCGGTCAGCGGTGTCGGAAAGAAGCCCGGCGCGATGGCGTTGCAGGTGACGCCGTGGCGAGACCATTCCTCGGCGATGGCACGGGTCAACTGCACGATGCCGCCCTTGGCGGCGCCATAGGGCGCCGAATTCGGGAAGGCGCGCGTGCTTTGCAGCGACGCCAGATTGATGATCCGGCCATAGTCCTTCGCCGCCATCATCGGGGCCAGCGCCTGTGTCAGCAGGAACGGTGCGCGCAGGTGCAGCGCTGTGTGCAGGTCGAAAGCCTCCGCCGTGACCTCCATGAAAGGCTGGCGCAGGTTCACGCCGGCGGCGTTGACGAGGATGTCCACATCAAGGTCGAACTGCTTCAGCCGGGCGGCCACCACATCCGCGCAATCCGCCTTCGCGAGATCGACCAGAATGCCCGTCGCTGTCACGTCGTCCTGCCCCAGCCCGGCGATGGCCTCAGCGGTCTCCGCTTCGCGCCGCGCCGCCAGCACAACAGTGGCCCCTGCGAGGCCAAGGGCGCGGGCCATGGCCAGCCCGATGCCGCTGTTGCCACCCGTGACGAGTGCTGTCCGGCCCGTCAGGTCGAACAGATGACCAAGCCGGAAAACCATCAGACCTCCACCGGCACGCCGAGGTCGACATTCGTGCCCGGCGCATACTTGGCCATGCGCACGTCGCTGGTGCGGGCGTGGCCTTCCATGCCCTCCATCCGCGAAATGCGCGCAGAAACTGGTGCCAGCGCCTTGCAGGCCTCGCGGTCCATGCGTTGCCAGGTCAGCGGTTTCAGGAACTTGTGCACCGACAGGCCCGCCGAATAGCGCGCCGCGAACTTGGTCGGCAGGATGTGGTTGGGGCCGGACACCTTGTCGCCAAAGGCCACATTGGTCTCTTCTCCAAGGAACAGCGAGCCGTAGTTGGTGAGGTTGGCGTGCCACCAGCCAAGATCGGAGCAATGGACTTCCAGATGCTCGCAAGCATAGGCGTCCGACACCTCGACCATCTCCTCGCGCGTGTCGCACAGGATGATCTCGCCATAGTCGCGCCAGGCAGCGCCGGCTGCATCGCGTGCCGTGGGCGGCAGGGTCGCAATCAGCTCCAGCATCAGCCGCGCGACCTCGTCCGCGATCCGGCGCGATGAGGTGATCAGCCAGGCCGGGCTCTCATGGCCATGCTCGGCCTGACCGACCAGATCGGTCGCGACAATCAGCGGATCGGCGCTGTCATCGGCCAGGACGGCCACTTCCGATGGTCCTGCAAAGACATCGATGCCGACTTTGCCGAACAGCATGCGCTTGGCTTCGGCCACGAACTTGTTGCCGGGCCCGACAATGATGTCGGCCTTCTTGCCGGTGAACAGCCCGAAGGTCATGGCGGCGATAGCCTGCACACCGCCCAGGCACATGATGATGTCCGCGCCCGCCACGGTCATGGCATAAAGCACATGCGGGTGAATACCCTGGCCTTTGAAGGGGGCCGAGCAGGCCACCACGGTCTTGACGCCGGCAGCCTTGGCGGTGGCGACAGACATGTAGGCCGAGGCGATGTGGGCATAGCGGCCGGTCGGCACATAGCAGCCCGCCGTGTTGATCGGCACCAGCTTCTGACCCAGATGCAGGCCGGGTGTGAGTTCGATCGAGAAATCCTGTGTCGAGGCGCGCTGCGCTTCGGCAAAGCGGCGCACCTGCGAGGCCGCCAGTGCGATGTCATCCTTCACCGACTGGGGAATGTCCGCGATGCGCGCCGCGATTGCGGCCTTGTCCATCACGATGTCCCCCGACCACTTGTCGAGCGACAGGGCATAGTCCCGCACCGCCGCTTCGCCCCTCGCCTCGATGGCAGCCAGCATCTCGGTGACAACCTTGCGGGCAGCGTCGGTCTCGGTTTCCGGTGTCTTGCTGGCTTTTTTCAGGGTGGTGATGGCCATGATCGGCTCCTGGGGATGGTGCAATGAAACGAAGCGCTGCGGACGCGGCAAGCCGGTCCGCAGCGCGTTGTGCGTCACTTCTTGTCGAACTCGGTAGCGAAGGCGCGGAGCTTCGGATCAGCCGCGACGCGCTTCATGAACTCGTCGGAAATGTAGCTCTTCGGATCGGGATTGGCTGGAATCGTGCCGACATCGGTGATGAACTTGCCGATCTCGCTGAACCAGCCGTCCACGGTCGAGCCGCTGGCGGCGCGGGCCATGATCTTGAGCTGCTCTTCGAGGCCGAAGGTCGGACGCAGGGCGAATTCCTGATCCATGGCACGGGGAGAGACCTCAAGGCCGCCCTGCTTGTAGAAGTCGAGCGCCAGCGTCCGCGCCTCGGCCGGGTTGGCCTTGGCCCATGACCAGCCGCGCAGGAACACGGCCAGGAACTTGGCCACATCATCGGGCCTTTCCTTGGCGAAGTCGCCGCGCACGATCAGCGCACCGGGCACGATCGCATCGGCGTCAGCGCCCGAGCACAGATACCTGGCGTTGGCCCGCTCTTCGAGCGTGTAGGTGTTGGGAGCCCAGACGCCGGCAATGTCGCCGTTGTTCGAGGTCAGCGCCGTGATGATCTGCGCCTGGCCGAGGTTGACGAACTGCATGTCGTTGGCCGCAAGGCCCATCTTCACCAGGCACTTGCGGGAGGCGTAGTCCACCGTCGAGTTAGTGGTGAGCAGCAGCCGCTGGCCCTTCAGGGACTGCGGGTTGGCCTTGATCGCGTCGAACTTGTCGCCGCGCACCATCATCGCGTTGGTCTTGGACTCGTCATTGGTGATGCCGATGGTCACGATGTTGAAGCGAACGGCCCCGAGAACCGCCGGCACCGAGCCAGTGCCGCCCACATCCCACGACTTGGAGGGAGCCGCCGCGATCTGCGGCGCGCCGGCCGGGAAGGTGCTGAAATTCGGCGCAAGGCCGACATCCTTCCACCAGCCCTTGACGTTGGCATAGTGGAACGGCAGCGCCCAGTAGAGCGAAGGCTGGTAGCTGACGCCGATCGGCGCCTGCGCGAGGCCTGGGGTCGGCTGCGCCCCGATCAGCGCGGCACCCAGTGCCAGTCCGGCAAGAAGTCTCTTCATGGTGTCTCTCCCTTTGTTGTCACGATGCGACCTTGAGCGGGTTGTCCCGCCCGGTTGGACCAGCCTCCGCGCGGGTGCGGATGACGGTTTCCAGTGCCTCGGCGACGATGGTGGCGATCAGGTCGCACTCCTCGTCGGTCAGCGAAACAGGTGTGCGGATGTCGCAAAGCGTCTCCAGCACGGCATGGGTGGCGGCCAGAGCCCCTTGCTCACCGGCATAGGCCCAATGGCGCGGCGCACTGGTGAAACCGACTTGCCCGGCGGCTCCGAACCACTTGATCGGCAGCCCCCGAGCCTTGGCCTCAGCCAGGAAAGCGCCCATCTCGCCGGCATCGAGGCCCTTCACCGAAAACTGGATCGATGTTGCCGAGTAGACCTGGCCGCCATCACGCGGCGGCACCCGCAGATGCTGCGAACGGCCCAGACCGGCGGCGATCCGGTCGTGGATCGCATTCCAGCGCGCGGCACGGCGCGGCAACTCGGCCAGTTGCGGACGCAGGATCGCGGCTGCCAGCGCGGACATGCGCATGCTGAAATTCGCAGCGCTGCCGCTGGCCGCGTCAAGCGCCGCCGGCCCCGGGCTGCTCAAATGCTGGCCATGCAGCATGTAGGAGCCCGAGTGCAGGATCGCGCGCGCCGCCATCGCAGCATCGTCGAGGACCAGAAACCCGCCCTCGCCCGCATTGAGATGCTTGTAGGTCTGGGCGCTGAAAGCAGCCGCCTGCCCGAAGGTGCCGATGGTCCGGCCCTTCCAGCTGGCGCACATGGCGTGGGCGCAATCCTCGATCATGACGAGGCCCAGTTCGGCGCAGGCCGCGGCAACGGCATCCATGTCGGCAAGATGGCCGCGCATGTGCGAGAGCAGCAGCACCCGCGCGCCGCTGGCCAGAGCCTTGGTGCGCAGGTCTGCGATATCGATCACGTAGTCTTGCCCGATCTCGACGATGACCGGCTTCGCTGCCGCATGAACGATGGCACCGGGCACGGGCGCGAGCGTGAAGCCGTTGACCAGCACCGGATCGCCCGGCTCGACGCCGGCCACCTTCAGCGCCATGAACAGCGCCCCGCCGCCCGAATTGACGGCCACGCAATAGCGCCGCCCGACGAAAGCGGCGAATTCCTGTTCCAGCAGCGAGACATCGAGCTGGTCGGCCCCCATCTCGCCATAGCGGAACAGGCGCCCCGAACGCATCAGTTCCACCGCACGCGCGATGCCCGCTTCGGGGATTGGCTCCGGCTCCGTCAGATCACGGTCAAGGCGTGCGGGTTCTGCCATGTCAGATGCTCTGTGAGCCCTTTTCCTCGCGCAGCGACTTCCAGATGTGCGTGCGCAGGTGGACGAAGGATTCAAGGTCCATGACATCCTCGATCTTCTGGAAACGGTCCCAGTTCTCGGCCTGGCGGATCGAGCGCACGTCGAGGATCTCCTTGATGCGGCCCGGCCTGCGCGTCATGATCGCCACCCGGTCGGCCAGATAGACGGCCTCCTCCACCGCGTGCGTGATGAAAAGCACCGTCCGCGGGTTGACCCTTGCCAGCCTGACCAGTTCCTCCTGCATGACCACGCGGGTCTGGGCATCGAGCGCGCCGAACGGCTCGTCCATCAGCAGCACATCGGGATCGAGCACATAGGCCCGCGCGATGGCGACGCGCTGCTGCATGCCGCCCGACAGCTGGTGCGGGAAGGCGTCGGCGTGCGTTTCGAGATTCATCAGCTTCAGCGCACCCTCGACAAGCGTGTTGCGCTCGCCCGCCGGCAGGTTCTTGTTGCGCAGGCCCAGTTCGATGTTCTGGCGCACGGTCTTCCACGGAAACAGCGCGAACTGCTGGAACACCACCGCGCGGTCTGGGCCAGGCTCGGTCACGCGCTTGCCACTGACGCTGATCACGCCGGCGGACGGGGCCTCGAAGCCCGCCACCATGCGCAGGCACGTGGTTTTGCCGCAGCCCGATGGCCCGACGATGGCGACGAACTCCTTCTCGGCGATCTCGAGATTGATGTTGTCGAGCGCCTTCACGCCGGAACTGGTCGGCCCGAACACCTTGTCGACATTCTGGAACAGGATGGAGCCCATGATATTGCCCTTATGCCTCCAGCCCGCGCCGGCGGCGCAGCCAGGCTTCGCCCTGCCGGAGCAGGACATCGATGATCATGCCGACGATGCCGATGGCGACCATGCCGGTCATCACGGTGGCGGTCTGCACGCTGCCTTGCGCCTGCACCATCATGAAGCCGACGCCCGCAGCGGCCACGATCAGCTCGGCGCCGACCAGCGACTGCCAGCCCAGCCCGGCGGAGACCCTGAGGCCCGCCACGATCGACGGCACCGCTGCCGGCAGCAGGATTTCGAGGATCATGCGCATATGACCGGTGCCCAGCATGCGCGCCGCCTCGATCAGGCGCGGCTCGACAAAGCGTGCTCCGCGATAGGCATTGATCAGGCACGGCGGAAAGGCCCCTGCGAAGATGATCATCACCGGCCCGCCAATGCCCGTCCCGAACCACAGCGCCGCGAACGGCACCCAGGCGATCGGCGCAATGAAGCGCAGCCCGTCGAAGATCGGTGTGACGATATCGTCGAGCAGCCGGAACCAGCCCATCAGAAGGCCCAGCGGCACGCCGATGGCGGCGGCGAGCAGCACGCCATAGGCATAGCGCATGAAGCTGGAGCCCAGATGCTGCGGCAAGGTCGCACCCGCGAACGGTGAGGTCAGGAGCTGGATGAAGCGGCTCGCCACTTCCTGCGGCGGCGGCAGGAACTGGCGCGGCACGAGGCCACTCATCGTCAGCCCGCTCCACAGGCCGAGAAACAGCACGACCCCGAGCAGGCCCCAGGCCATGGTCTCGCGCAAGGAGAGCGGTGTGCTTGTCATCGGCTCAATCCCGCGCTGCCATGTTCCAGGCCAGGGCACGCCGCTCGACCATGCCGAGCACCGCAGTCGTGGCCCAGCCAAGCAGGCCCACCGTGACCATGCCGACGAGGATCATGCCGGGATACAGATCCTGCTGGGCCATGTTGAGCACGAAGCCGACGCCAACCAGTGCGCCCACCAGTTCGGCAGCGACCAGCGTGGTCCAGCTCGCCTGCAACGACAGCCTCAGCCCCGTGAAGATCAGTGGCGAGGCAGCCGGCGCGATCACCTCGCGCACCATCCGCCAGCGCGGCGTGCCGAGCATTCGCGCAGCCTCGATCATCGGCCTGTCGATGTTGCGCACCCCGGCGAAGGTGTTGATCACCGATGGCACGAAGGCGGAGAACCAGATCACCAGGATTTTCGCGCTGTCGCCCAGCCCGAGCCACAGGATCGCGAGCGGAATCCAGGCCAGTGGCGGGATCGGGCGGATGATGAGGAACACCGGATTGATCGCGGCCTCGGCCTTGCGGTTCCAGCCCATCCACAGGCCGAGCGGGATGCCGGTGGCGATGGCCACGGCAAAGCCCATGGCCACCAGCTTGAGGCTGTGCAGGGCGTGCGACATCAGCTGCCCGCCGGCATAGCCGCGCCCCCAGATCTGGCGCAGCGACAGCCAGAACTCGGCCGGCGAGGGAAAGCGCGCGCCGCTGACGATGCCCGTGACGGTGGTCAGCAGGAACCACAGCGCAATCAGCGCTGCCACAGTCCCGAGGCCGATCCAGCCACGCCGCCCGATCATCACGTTGTCCACCCTGAATGGAGACGGCCATCTTGAATGATAGCGCTTTCATCAAAACTGTCAGGTTACGAAATCCCTGTCAAGCTGATGAACTTGCACCAAGTTGCTCAGAACATGATGTTTTTTCTCGACAGGAAATGAAAATATTTTCATACTCTGGAGATGGCAAAACGAGCGAAGGCCCGGCTGGTGGATGTGGCGCGCGATGCGGGCGTTTCGCCGGCCACGGTCTCGCGCGCCATGGCGCAGCCGGACCTGCTGACGCCTGACACGCTGGCGCGGGTGCATAACAGCGCGCGCAAGCTCGGCTATCGCCCGGATGGGATGGCGAGGGCCCTCGCCTCGGGCCGCACCATGACCATTGGCGCGATCGTTCCAACCCTGGACAGCACCATCTTCGCGCGAGTGCTTCAGGCCATGCAGTCGGCGCTGGCACGCGAGGGCTACCAGCTGCTGGTGGCCTCGCACGAGATGAACCCCGCTGCCGAGACCGAGGCCGTGCGGACGCTGCTGACGCGTGGTGTCGACGGGCTGATGCTGGTCGGCGCGGAGCGCTCCCAGGATGCAGCCATGCTGCTGCGCACCGCGGGCGTGCCGGTGGTCTTGAGTTGGGTCGGTGCCCCGGATTGTGCGGCGGTGACAGTGGACAACCGGCTTGCCGGCCATCTCGCTGCACGGCACCTGATCGGGCTTGGCCATCGCCGCATCGGCATGGTCGTCGGTCACCTTCCCTTCAATGACCGCCAACAGGCCCGGCTTGCCGGCGCGCGGCAGGCCCTGCATGAGGCCGGGCTCGACCTTCCCGGCGCGCTGGTCAGCGAACAGGGGCTGACGATGGCAGGAGGCCGGGCCGGCTGTGCGCGCCTTCTCGAGCTTGGCGAGCCGCCCAGCGCCATCATCGGCGGCATCGACCTGTTTGCCATCGGGTGCATTCAGGAGGCCCAATCCCGCGGGATCGCCGTCCCGGAGGCGCTGTCGGTGGTCGGCATCGACGATATCGAGATGTCGGCCCACATCACACCGGCCCTGACAACGGTGATGATCCCGACCGCCCGGATCGGCCAACTCTGTGCCGCGACCCTGCTGGCCGAGATCAAGGGCGAGCGCCGCCATGAGCAGACTGAACTGCCGATCGAACTGGTCGTGCGCCAGTCCACGGCGGCTGGCCGATAGGCCCTGCCGGCACAGGCGGCCGGCACGGCCAGGCAGGCGTTTCCATGAGGCCACTTCCTGGAGCAGGCTTGCTGGGGCGAGCGTTCTTGACTCTTCGGTCCTGCCCTTGTTTATACAGAACATATCATGAACATTTGGCTTCCGGACATGCCTTCCGCCCTCGCGACCGAGCAGGATCATCCAACACAAGGAGCGCCGGGTTTTTCGCTCGCGCGCGGCGCCTTGCATGAATTCTATGCAGGTGCCGAGGCCGATGGCGTAAGCCTGTCGGCCCTCGTCGTGATGCTGGGCATGGCAGGCGGGCAGCAGGCAACGCTCTGGGCCCGGCACGAGGCGCTGACCCACGAGACGGGCATGCCGCACCCGGCAGGGTTGGCGGAACTGGGGTTTGACCCCGCTCATCTGCTGCTCATCAGGGCGCGGGATGCACCATCGGCCCTCCAGGCTGGGCTGGAAGGGGCGCGCTGCGCGGCGCTCGGTGCCGTGATCATCGAGTTGAGGGGCGAGGCGAAGGCCTACGACCTGACGGCCAGCCGGCGGCTCGCCCTTGCGGCAAGGGCGTCGGGCGTGCGGGTTCTCATGGTGAGATCGGCCGCCACCCCGATGCCAAGCGCCGCCGAAACCCGCTGGCTCGCGCGCGCCGCGCCGTCGCGCGCGCTGGCGGCAAAAGCGCCGGGCCACCCGGCTTTTCACCTTGCTCTGCTGCGCGCCCGCAACGGGCAGGAAGGCTTGCAACATCATCTGGAGTGGAACCGCGATGCACAGTGCCTCGAGAGCAACCCCTCCGGCCACGGAGAGGCCGCAGCCGCCCGCTAGCCTGATGGCGGAGCTTCCGCGCCGCTATCTCGCGGTGTGGCTGCCATTCCTGTCCACCGACCGGACACGGCGCGCAATGAACCGCCCCCGTACAGGCGGGCCGGGTGATCGCCCTTTCGTGCTCGTGGAGCAGGATCGGGGTGCCTTGCGCATCGCGGCTCTCGATCCGGCAGCCATGCGCGGAGGGCTTCGCGCCGGCATGGCGCTCGCCGAGGCGCGCGCGCTGTGGCCGGACCTTGAGACGGCACAGGCCGAACCGGAGGCGGATGCGGCTTTCATGCGGCATCTGGCCGAGTTGTGCGACCTGTTCACGCCGCTCGTGGCCCTCAACGCAAGGGATGGCCTGATCCTCGATGTCACCGGCTGCGCGCACCTTTTCGGCGGGGAGAGGGAGATGGTCTGGCGCGTGCGCCGCAGGCTTGGCGCGCTCGGGCTCGCCTCCTGCGCTGCCATTTCAGGAACGCCCCATGCCGCATGGGCCCTCGCACGCGATCGCCGCAACACGATCGTGGCCGCAGGCGAAGAGGAGCAGACGGCGCGTACCCTGCCGCTCACGGCGCTTGAACAGGACCCGGCCACGGTGCTGGCGCTGGGCCGTGCAGGCTTCCAGACCCTTGGCGATCTCGCCGACCGGCCATCCGGCATGCTCACGGCCCGGTTCGGGGCAGGTCTTGCCGACGCGCTGCGGCGGGTTCTGGGCCGCGAGGACATCCGCATCACGCCGCTGCGGCCTGCGCCCGAGATCATGGCCGAGAAGCACTTTGCCGCGCCGCTCGGGCTACTGGAAAGCCTGCTTGCGGTGCTGGAACGGCTGGCGCAGGACATCATGGCGGCGCTGGAAAGGCGCGGCGCTGGCGGACGCGCCTTCGAGGTCAGCGTCTTCCGCTCCGACGGGGCCGTGCGGCGCATCGCTGTCGAGACCGCGCAAGGCATGCGCGACGCCTCAGGCCTGATGCGCCTTGTCCGGCTGAAGCTGGAGGCTCTTTCCGATCCGCTCGATCCCGGCTTCGGCTTCGATGCCGTGCGCCTCGTGGTGATCCGCAGCGAGCCCATGGCCGAGCGCCAGGCAGCGCTGGACGGCGGCCCGGCAAGCCAGGCGGAAGCAGGTGATGTCGCCTCCCTTGTCGATCGGCTCACAGCCCGCTTTGGCCGCGAGACGGTGCAGCGCTTCGTGACCCGCGACACGCATGATCCGGTGCGGGCGGGAGGCGGCGTGCCCTTCCTGTCGCGGCACACGACCGCGCCTTTCGCGCATCCTGAGCTGGGCCAGCCGCCGGCAAGGCCGCTCACGCTGTTCGATCCGCCCCAGTGGATCGAGGGTCTGGCCGAGGTGCCGGACGGCCCGCCCCTGCGCTTTCGCTGGCGCCGCGTGCTGCACGAGGTGGCGCGCGCCGAAGGGCCGGAACGCATCGCCCCAGAATGGTGGCGCTGCGGCAATGCCGCGCCCGCAACACGGGACTATTACCGCATCGAGAATGCGCATGGACACCGCTTCTGGGTCTTCCGCGAAGGCTTGTATGAGGACTCGACCGCCCGCCCCCGCTGGTTCCTGCACGGGCTGTTTGCATGAGCAGCCAACACAGTCCCGGTTATGCCGAGCTTGCCTGCGCCACGAACTTCTCGTTCCTGCGAGGGGCGTCGCCTGCCGATCAACTCGTCCTGACATCGCTGCTGCTGGGCCATTGCGGCCTCGGCATCGCCGATCGCAACACGGTCGCCGGCGTGGTGAGGGCCTGGGCGGCCTTGCGGGATTTGCGCGAGGGCGGCACGCTGCCACCGCTGAAGCTGCGCGATGGGTCGGGCCCTGGCGAGGTGCGCTTCGAAGCGCAAGGCCTGACGCCCACCCCTGTGTCGCTCGCCGAGGCTGATGACACCGCCCTGCAACAGTTGGTTCAGGCACGGGCGCAGGCTTTCCGGCTTGTCACCGGCGCGCGCCTCGCCTTCTCGGACGGCACGCCGGACATCATCGCCTACCCCGAGAATCGGGCAGGCTGGGGGCGCCTGTGCAGGCTGCTCACCCTCGGCAATCGCCGCACGAGGAAAGGCGCATGCGAGCTTGGGTTGGGCGACCTGCTCGCCGATGCGCGCGATCTTCTGCTCATTGCGATGCCTGGGCGCGACAGGCGCGGCCTTCCTACGCTTCTGCACCGCCTGGGCGAGGTGGCACCGGGCGCACTCTGGCTTGGCGCGAGCATGCCGCGCCGGGGCGATGACCGGCGCAAGCTCGCGGAACTCGGCGGCATCGCCGAGGCCACACGCATACCGCTCATCGCCACCAACGACGTGCTCTATGCCGACCCGGCACAGCGCGACCTGCAGGACATCCTCACCTGCATCCGGGAGGGCCGCACGCTCGAGAATGCCGGCCGCCTTTTGGAGATGAATGCCGAACGGCACCTCAAGCCTCCAGCCGAAATGGCGCGGCTTTTTGCTGATCGCCCGCAGTCCATCGGCGAGACGCAGGAGCTGCTGGCCCGCATCAGCTTCGATCTGGGCCAGTTACGCTACGAGTATCCTGACGAGCCTGTCCCGCCGGGGCGCGACGCGCAGGGCTGGCTGGAGGAACTCACCTGGCGGCATGCCGCGATGCGCTATCCCGCCGGCACGCCTGACAAGGTGGAGCGCCTGCTCCATGCCGAACTGGCGCTGATCAGGAAGCTCGACTACGCCCGCTATTTCCTCACCATCCACGACATCGTGCGCGTGGCCAACGACATGGGCATCCTGTGTCAGGGGCGCGGCTCGGCAGCCAATTCGGCCGTCTGCTATGTGCTCGGCATCACCTGCGTCGATCCGGCCGAGCACAACGTGCTGTTTGCGCGCTTCATCTCGGAAGAGCGGCGCGAGCCGCCCGACATCGATGTCGACTTCGAGCATGAACGGCGCGAGGAGATCATCCAGCACATCTACGCGCGCTATGGCCGCGAGCGGGCCGGGCTGGCCGCCACCGTCATTCACTATCGCCCCAAAAGCGCCATCCGCGAGGCGGGCAAGGTGCTCGGGCTTTCGGAGGATGTCACCTCGGCCCTCTCCGGCACGCAGTGGGGCAGCTGGGGCTCGGATATCACCCGCAACCAGGTGAAGCAGGCAGGCCTCGATCCGGACAACCCCGCCATTGCGCGGGCCGTGGGCTTTGCCAAACGCCTCATCGGCTTTCCGCGCCACCTGTCGCAGCATGTCGGCGGCTTCGTGCTCACGCGCGAGCGGCTCGATGAATTGGTGCCCGTCGGCAATGCCGCGATGGCCGACCGCACCTTCATCGAATGGGACAAGGACGACATCGACGCGCTCGGCCTGATGAAGGTCGACGTGCTGGCGCTTGGCATGCTCACCTGCATCCGCAAGGCCTTCGACCTGCTGAAAGACCACGAAGGCATCGGGATCGGCCTCGCCGATGTGCCGCATGGCGACACAGCGACCTACGAGATGCTCTGCCGGGGCGATTCAATCGGCGTGTTCCAGGTGGAAAGCCGCGCGCAGATCAACATGCTGCCGCGCCTTCGACCGCGCGAGTTCTACGATCTCGTCATCCAGGTCGCCATCGTCCGCCCCGGCCCCATCCAGGGCAACATGGTGCACCCTTACCTGCGCCGCCGCTCCGGGCTTGAGCCGGTGAGTTTCCCCTCGCCCTCCCCCGAGCATGGCCCAGCCAATGAACTTCACGCCGTGCTCGGCAAAACCAAAGGCGTGCCGTTGTTCCAGGAGCAGGCCATGCAGCTGGCCATGGTCGCCGCCCGGTTCACCGATGTGGAGGCCAACCAGCTTCGCCGCGCCATGGCAACGTTCCGCAATGTCGGCACCATCGGCCGCTTCGAGGACCTGATGGTCGAGCGCATGGTGGCACGCGGTTATGCCCGCGACTTCGCGCAGAACTGCTTCGAGCAGATCAAGGGTTTCGGCTCCTATGGCTTCCCCGAAAGCCATGCGGCCTCCTTCGCCAAGCTGGTCTACATCTCGTCCTGGCTGAAATGCCATCATCCCGCGGTGTTCGCCGCCGCCTTGCTGAATTCCCAGCCGATGGGCTTTTACGCACCCGCACAGATCGTGCGCGATGCCCGCGAGCACGGGGTGGAGGTGCGGGCAGCCGATATCAACCATTCCTTCTGGGACAACACGCTGGAGCGCGACGATGCCGGCCGGCTCGCGCTGCGTCTCGGCCTGAGGCAGGTGGACGGCATCCACGAGGCCGAGGCGACGCGCCTGACGGCCATGCGCGGGGATGGCTTCGGCAGCGTCGAGGACCTGGCCAGCCGTGCCGGGCTGCATGGCCGCCCGATGCGCGCACTGGCCGATGGCGATGCCTTCCGCTCGATCGGGCTCGACCGCCGCGCCGCACTCTGGCAGGTGCACCGTCTTCCGCAGAGTGATCCGCTGCCGCTTTTCGCCGTCTCAGCAGCCCGCGAGCTGGGCGATGAGGCGGATGCCCACCTGCCGCCCATGGGTCTGGGCGAGCATGTCGCGACCGATTACCAGACCATGCGGCTGTCGCTGAAAGCGCACCCGATGGCGCTGCTGCGCGCCCATTTCCAGCGCGAGGGCGTCTGCACGGCGGCCCAGACGGCTGCGCGCGCCGATGGCCGCTTCACGAAGATGGCCGGGCTGGTGCTGGTGCGCCAGAGGCCCGGCAAGGGCAACGCGCTCTTCATCACCCTGGAGGATGAGACCGGCATCACCAATTGCGTGCTCTGGGCGCGGCAGTTCGAGGCACTGCGCCGCCCCGTGATGGCCGCGCGGCTGATGCTGGTGGAAGGCCGTGTGCAAAAGAGCCCCGAAGGCGTTGTGCATCTCATGGCCAGCCACATCGTCGATCGTTCGGATGCGCTCGACCTGATGTGGGACAGCCAGCGCTCAGGCTTCGCGCTCACCAGATCGCTGCTCTCGCCGGCGGATGAAGGCACCACGATCGGCAGCGAGGGCAACGCCCGCGATCCCCGCCACGGCGTCATCCCGCCGCCGCTGCATCTCGCGCCGCCCCCGCGCAACAGCCACACACGCCATGGTCACCCACGTGATGTCCGCATCCTGCCGAAAAGCCGCGACTTCCATTGATGCCACAGCCTGGCTCCGGCCCATCCGGCAAACAACTGCTTCCAGCCGCTTTTGCACAGAAAGCAGGCCAAGAGACCCGTCTGCGAACGAAAACATCATGAAAGGAAGTAAATGGCGCGCCCGAAAGGATTCGAACCTCTGACCCTCAGATTCGTAGTCTGATGCTCTATCCAGCTGAGCTACGGGCGCGTTCTTCGAAGCAGCAAAGCCGCTGAAGTCGGGTGTGTCTAGCGGCTGATCCTGCGCTTGGCAACCACCTTTCGCCGCTTTTCGCGCAACTCTTTGGCCGGCTTGCCGAAAGGCTCAGGCGGCCATCCGCTTGCCGCTGCCCTGATCGAACAGGTGCGTCAGCGCGGCGTCGGGCGCAACCCGGATGATCTCGCCGGGCTTGGCCTGAATCCGCTCGCGGAACACGCAGGT
>CALRRR020000024.1:0-56882 GCA_943370645.1 Hydrogenophaga intermedia
CTTCGTCGAGGTCTTCAGCTACCAGCCGTTTGCCCGGCAGTATTTCAACTCGCTCTACATTGCGCTGACGGTGACCGTGGCGACGCTGCTGGTCTCGTCTTTGGCCGGTTACGCATTGGCCCGCCTGCGCTTCGCCGGCTCTGCGCTGATCGGGCTGTTCCTTGTCTCCGCGCTGATGGTGCCCGAGGAGGTGACCATCCTTCCCAACTTCTTCATGATGCGCCGGGTCGGTTTCATAGACTCGCACTGGCCCCTGATCCTGCTGCCGGTGTTCGGCCCACAAGGCATCATGGCCACCTTCCTCATGCGCCAGTATTTCATGGCCGTGCCGCGCGAGCTTGAGGAGGCCGGCAAGATGGACGGGCTTTCGCGCTTCGGCGTGTGGTGGCGGATCGCAGTGCCCCTGTCGCGCCCGGCGCTGGCCGCCGTGGCCATCATCACGTTCCTCAACTCCTGGAACCTGTTCCTCGAGCCACTGATCTTCGTGTCGTCGCTGGAGAAGTTCACGCTGCCGCTGGCGCTCTCCAACTTCACCGACCCTTACGGCGCGCCGCTTTGGCACCTGCAACTGGCGGCAACCACCCTGGCAGTCGTACCGATCCTCATCGTCTACGTGATCGCACAGCGCCAGATCGTCGAGAGCTTCGCCCTGTCGGGCGTCAAGGGCTGAGGAAGCATCATGAGCAGTCTGACCCTCAGCGGGATCAAGAAGCGCTTCGGCAAGGTCGACGTGATCCGCGGCGTGGATCTCGAGGTCGAAGATGGTGAGTTCGTGGTTTTCGTCGGCCCGTCCGGCTGCGGCAAGTCCACGCTGCTGCGCATGATCGCCGGCCTGGAGGACATCACGTCAGGCGAGCTTCGCATCGGCGAGCGCGTGATGAATGAGGTGCAGCCGGCCCGGCGGGGCGTGGCGATGGTATTCCAGTCCTACGCGCTTTATCCGCACCTCACAGTGCGCGACAACATGGGCTTCGGCCTCAAGGTGCGCGGCGTGAAGCCGGAGGAGCGGGCCAGCCGTATCGCAGCAGCTGCCGCGATCCTGAAGCTCGATGCGCTGCTCGAGCGCTTTCCGCGCGAATTGTCGGGCGGGCAGCGCCAGCGTGTGGCCATCGGCCGCGCGATCGTGGGCGAGCCCGACGTTTTCCTGTTCGACGAGCCCTTGTCCAACCTCGATGCAGAGCTGCGGGTGCACATGCGCTCGGAAATCGCGGCGCTGCACCAGCGGCTCGGCAATACCATGATCTATGTGACCCATGACCAGATCGAGGCCATGACGCTGGCCGACAAGATCGTGGTGCTGCGTGACGGTGTCGTTGAGCAGGTCGGCACACCGCATGAGCTTTACCGGCGGCCGCACAACCTGTTTGTGGCGCAGTTCATCGGGAGCCCGAAGATGAATGTGGTGCCGGTCGCGGATGTTCAGCTTCCAGCCGGTCTGACAGCGCCAGCAAATGCCATCTCGATCGGGATGAGGCCTGAGCACCTGATGATCGCAAAGCCCGGCGCTGGCATTGTCCGCGGGCGCGTGATGATCGCTGAATACACTGGCGCCTCTTCGCTCCTGCATGTGGAGCTCGACAGCGGCGCAATCTGCCTCGTGGTTCACCATGGCGAGGAACCTCAACCGGGCGAGCGGATCGACCTCGCGATCGACACAGCCAATCTGCACAGCTTCGCCGCCGACTTCACGGCCTGTGGCCCGCCAACCTCAGCGCCATGACCTTGCCACGGCTTTCCGATGACCATGTCGATGGTTGTTGAGTTTCCCTGCGAAAGACTCACGGCATCGCCCTTGTGATGATTGACGGCGAGCCCCCGAGTGCGGTGTTGAACTCGTGGACAGTGAACAGGGTCCAAAGAACGGCAAAGGCGATAACCGAGGCGAGGGCCACCTTGCCTGGCAAGATGCGCTCGACGACGAGCGCGCAGATCGGCAAGGTCTGGATCATGTGGGTTGCCAGAAAATGCGACACCCTGAGATCGCCGCCCGATTGCGACCAGCCGGTGAGCAACATCCGTGCGTCATGTGCGGGCACGCCGCCGACATAGGGGCTCATCCGCCCGCCGATGGCGAAAGCCGTGATCAATGTCAGGATCGTGCCGCCAACAAGGCCCAGGCCTATCGCGGCCTTGAGCGCCGGTTGAGCATCGAAATCCGCATCTGCTGAAGCCGCGAGCCCAATTGCCCCAGCTGCGCCCACGATGAGAACCGCGCAGATGGCCATGACCGAATACATCGTTCGATGGAATGGTGTCCCGACGTTGAAATGCGACAGCTCTGCACGGGCACCTTGAAGGATGATGTAGCCCATCTCGACCGCCGAGGCGGCCGTGAACACAATTGCGACGATGAGCATGGCCGAGCCCTGCCGGTGCGAAGGGCTGAGCAGGCCAGCGACGAGAGCCAGTGTCGCTGCGTGCAGCACCAGCGAGAGTTCGAACTTCAATGGTTTCACCCAAACCGAGGTGTGGCCGTCGATCGTGCGCGGGTCGAGCGCCAGAAGGACGAGCGTCAGCCCGAATGCAGCGGCCATAACTAGGGCGACGCCCCAGTAAAGTGTCTCTGGCCAGGTGCCGAAGAGACGCTGCACTAGCGCACCAAAGTGCGACGTGCGGATCGCGTCAGTCATGATCGAAAGCTCCGAACGTTCCGCGCGGCCATTCTGGTCTGGATTGTCGCCACACATGTCTCCCGTACCGTTGACTTTAGGTTGACGGTGTCAACTTATGAGCTTGCGTGACAATGTCAACCACATACGGAAGCTGTTCGCATGGTGGCATCAGGACAGAGGGACGAAGCTTTCAGGAACACATATGGCCCTTGGGCTGTTGTCGCCGGCGCATCTGACGGCATTGGCCAGGCCATGGCGCGAGATGTTGTGGAGCGCAGCCTGAGTGTTGTTCTTGTGGCGCGACGCAAGGAACGGCTTGAGGCGCTGGCCTAAGGGCTCGGGCCCGATTTGGCCATGAACGGGATCGACATTATCGCATCGGCCCCAGGTGCGGTCGCCAGGGAACGGTTCGTCCCGGATTCTTGGGCAAGTTTCTCGGATGCGCGCTCTGCACCCTGCCGCGATTTGCGCGTAGGATCATCATGGAGTCCATCATGAAAGGCATGATCAATCACCATGATTGCCGATGATAACGCTGCCGGGCACAAGATCGCAGGCCATTCCCCCTCCATGCCGCGTCGCGTGGTGAGGGAGCGCTGCCTCGAGGAGGCCCTCAAGATCATCGACGAGGGCGGCATCGAAGCCTTGAGTTTCCGGGAGGTCTCGCGCCGGGTCGGCGTCTCCCATCAGGCGCCCTACAAGTACTTTGACAGCCGCGACGACATCGTGGCGGAGCTTCTCACGCGCTCATTCATGGAGTTCGCGGCCCACCTTGAAGGCAGGCCGCGCAGTGAGGACCCTTACGCCGACTTGCGCGCGATGGGGGAAGCCTACTTCAGCTATGCTCGCAGCCATCCTCTCAAGTACCGGCTGATGTTCGGCACGCCAATGCCCGATCCCGAGCGGCATCCGGCCATGATGGCGGAGGCGCGCCGTGCCTTCGCGCTGCTGAAGACCCGTCTTCGCGATATGCCGATCCGGCCCCTCTCGGAAACAGCAGAAGGGGATATCGATCTGGATGCCCTTTTCGTCTGGTCGGCGATCCATGGCCTCGCGAGCCTGCTGGGCTCTGACATCCTGCCGACCCTCGGCTTCAGCGAGCATCAGATGCATGCCGCAGCGGCCCGGTGCCTCGCCCGGATCGGCGGCGGTTTGCAGCCGATTGAGGGTCCTGCCCTGGACGGGCAGCGGCAGGGCATCTGCGACCGGATCTGACGATGCGCAAAGGGCCCGCCGACGGTCAGCCGGCGTCGAGGTGGAACGGGTCGTCTACCGAGTGCGCCGGCTCGGTGAACCAGCGCGCGCCGGTTTCCGTGATGAGGATGTGGTCCTCGAGCCTGACGCCGAACTCGCCGTAGATGCAGATCATCGGCTCATTGGAGAAGGTCATGCCAGGCTGGAGCACGGTGCGGTTGCCCTTCACCAGATAGGGCCACTCGTGCACGTCGAGGCCGATGCCATGGCCCGTCCGGTGGGGTAGACCGGGCGTGGCGTAGCCCGGTCCGAAGCCAGCCGCGGTGATCACCCCCCGCGCCGCGATGTCGATGTCCTCGCAGCGGTTGCCCGGCTTTGCCGCAGCGAAGCCCGCCGCCTGCGCAGCTTTCTCGAGGTTCCAGATATCCCTTTGCCGCTTGCTTGGCTCGCCGAAGATGTAGGAGCGCGTGATGTCGGACAGGTAGCCATCGACCGGTGCGCCGGTGTCGACCAAGACCATGTCACCCTCCTTCAGCACCTGTGGATGGGGCACGCCATGGGGATAGGCCGTTGCCTCGCCAAACAGCACGATGTTGAAAATGACGTCGCTCTCAGAGCCAAGCTTGCGGTGGGCGGCGGTGATGAATGCCTGCACCTCCGTGGTGCTGATGCCCTCGCGCAGAATGCGCGCGGCGGCCTTCTGCGCCTCCAGCGTGATCGTCTTGGCGGTCTGCATCAGGGCAATCTCGTGCTCCGACTTGATCATCCGGCAGGCCGCCGTGATCTCCGAGCCATTCAGGAAGCTGTAGGCGTTGCCCGCCTTGCGCATGCCGTCGACGGTGAAGAAGGGTGTCGCTTCATCAAGGGCGATCACGCCGCTGCCAGCGCCGAAGCTGCGCACGGTGTCGATCAGCAGGGCAGTGGGGTCCTCGTCCTCCTCCCAGGCCGCCACCTTGTCGCCAAAGCTGATCATGGTCCGCAGTTTCTCGACCTCGAAGGCCGGCGAAAGATAGACGATGTCCCCCCGTGCCGGCAGCAAAGCGCCATGGCAGCGTTCGCTGCGCCCCATTCTCAGGCCAGTGAAGTAGGTCAGGCTCGAGGAGACATCGAGCCAGAGCGCGTCCACACCCTTCTCGCGCATCAATCGCTGGGCCTTGTCGATGCGCCTCAGCCGCTCGTCCACGCCGATTGCTGGAACGTCGCCGCGCATGTTCTTCAGTCTGGCGAGTTCCGCCTCCGCGGTCGAACCGCCCACGCCGATGGTCATATGACTGGCCTTTCCTTTTCAGCCCGATTGGGTCATCGCGATCCAGGTTCGATCGATAAAGCCGTCGGGGGATCGTCATAGATGCGGATGCAGCGGCCATCAGGTCAAGGCCGCAATAACAGAACTTGGCGGCCGCCAGCATGACGGCCTCAATGCTCGGCGTCGGGTCAGCCAGAGGGCGTTGAATGCGAGATCTGCGCAGCAGCAGCGCCCTCGCTGCTTTCGAGCACGAGGCAGGCGACGCTGCGGCGGGGCTTTGACGTCAGTTCGGGCGCGGTCCGGCTGCAGGAAGCCTCGGCCATCGGGCATCGTGGATGGAAGGCGCAGCCGGGCGGCGGGTTGATCGGGCTTGGCACTTCGCCAGAGAGGGGCGCGCGTGCGCGGTTGGGGCTCTCCACATCGGGGATCGTGTCCAGCAGCAACCGGGTGTAGGGGTGCAGCGGGGCGTTGAAGATGGTGTCCGCGTCGCCAATCTCGACAATGCGGCCCAGATACATGATGGCGAGCTGATCGGACATGTGGCGCACGACCGAGAGGTTGTGGCTGATCAGGATGTAGGTGAGGTCCAGTTCCTTCTGCAGGCGGACCATCAGGTTCAGGATCTGCGCCTGAACCGAGACATCGAGCGCCGAGGTGGGTTCGTCGCAGACCAGAACATCTGCCTCGGTCGCGAGTGCCCGCGCGATCGAGATGCGCTGACGCTGCCCGCCAGAGAAGGCATGGGGATAGCGGTCCGCATCGGCCGCCGATAGCCCGACCGTCACAAGCAGTTCCGCAACGCGCGCGGCAGTCTCGGCCTCGGTGGCACGCAGCTTGAGCTCGCGGATCGGTTCGGCCACGATGTCGCCGACGCGCCAGCGTGGGTTGAGACTGGCGTAAGGATCCTGAAAGATCATCTGGACCCGTGGTGGGCCGACTGTGCCATCAGCGCGGCGAATCTCGCCGAACCGGACCGACCCGGCCGTGGGCGCCTGAAGGCCGACAATCATGCGTGCCAGCGTGGTCTTTCCGCAGCCCGACTCCCCGACGATGCTGAATGTGGCGCCGCGCGGCACAGAGAAGCTGACCTGGTTCACGGCCTTGAGCTCGCGGCGCGGCGCGCCGGTCGCCATGCGTTGCAGCCAGGGGCCGGACACGTCGAACCGGCAGCTGGCATTCTCGACGCTCAGGATCGGGTTGGCGTCAGCCATGGTCAGCCTCCACCAGCGGGTGATGGCATGCGGCCTCATGCGCCTGTGGGCCCAGCATCGGCTGGGTTGTGCGGCAAAGCTCTGTCGCGCGCGCGCAACGCGGGTTGAAACTGCAGCCCGCCGGGATGCCACCGAGCCGCGGCATCGCCCCATCGATCTGCTGGAGCGTGGCATTGCGGCGAAGCACGCTGGGTATCGAGGCCATCAGCCCGGCCGTGTAGGGGTGGCGCGGTCGCCGTGTGACCTCCGCGACCGGGCCAATCTCAGCGATGCGGCCAGCATACATGACCGCGACGCGGTCGGCCGTCTCGGCGATCACGCCCATGTCGTGGGTGACCAGCATTGTTGCTGCGCCTTTCTCCCGGCACAGCCGCTTGATGAGCGAAGTGATCTGGGCCTGGATCGAGACATCAAGCGCGGTGGTCGGCTCATCGGCGATGATGAGGTCCGGCTCGGCGCACAAGGCGAGCGCGATGACCACGCGCTGGCGCATGCCGCCGGAGAACTGATGCGGATAGTGATCGATCCGCGTCGATGCCGCCGGAATGCCAACCTGCTCCAGCAGATCGAGCGCGCGGGCGCGGGCTTCCGTGCGGGAGACGGGCAGGTGGGTCAGGATCGTTTCAACGATCTGGTCGCCAACCTTGAGCAAAGGATGAAGCGAGGTGAGCGGGTCCTGAAAGATCGCGCCGATCCTGCGCCCGCGCAGGGTGCGCATGGCCTCGGCCGGCAGATTGTCGATGCGCTGGCCGGCCAGGTGGATCGAGCCGCCTGCAATCCGTCCGGGAGGGTCGACGAGGCCGATGACCGCAGTCCCGGTCAGCGATTTTCCGGCTCCCGACTCGCCCACGACGCCCAGAATTTCGCCGGGCCAGATGTCGAAGGACACGCCGTCAAGCGCGGTCAACGCCCCCTTGCGGCCATCGAAGACCAGCTTCAGATCGCGCACGGACAGAAGGGGCGCCTCCGTCATTGGGCTGGAGACCTAATCACGGGATAGCTCGACGAGAAGATCTCGCTCACGGGCGGATGGCCAGAGGTGCGCTGCGGATACTGCGCCATCAGCCGCTCGAACTGGGCCTGGGCGCGGGCATTATCGACCGCCTGGTCGACGCCTTCGATGACCCTGTCCGCCATCACAGGCCGGCCATCGATGATGACGCTGGAGAAATCCCGTCCATGGCCGGTGAGCAGCATGGTCTGGATCGGATCGATGAGTTGGCCACCATGGGGCCGGTCGAGGTCAAAGACCGTGATGTCGGCTTTGGCGCCGGGTTGAAGACGACCCAGATCAGGCCGGCCGAGCGCATCTGCGCCATGGACCGTGGCGGCATCGTAGTAGTCTTCGGAGCGGACCGCCTCGACCGATCCGGCCGCGACTCGCGCCAGCATGATGCCTGCCTGCAGGTTCATCACCATGTCGGATGGGCTCGTGTCTGTCCCCATGCCGACGCGAAGGCCCATGGCACGGTAGCGCCCGAAATGGTCGATCACATTGCCATGGCGACCAGACACCAGTGGGCAATGCACGATCGTCGCACCGTGGTCGCGGAAGATCTCCAGATCGCGCCCCGGCCGAGCGATATTGCGGCTGCCGGAGACAAAGGTGCCGTGTGGCAGCAGCGTTTTGTCGGTGAAGTAGCGGAGGCTCTCCATCCACTCCGGTGGGCTCATGCCGTGCTGCTTGAGCACGAGATCGTATTCGATCTTTGACTGGCAGCAGTGCTGGCGCACCGGCACATCCATGGCTCGCGCCGCCGCTGCTGTCCGGCGCAGCAACTCGGCGGTGCAGGTCTCGATGCGGTCAGGGCTGAGCATGGTGCGGATCAGCCCGTCCGCCGCGCCCTCGAAGCGCTCGCAGAACCGGACGGCTTCTTCCAGTTCTGCCAGTCCGCGCGGCTCGTCATAGTATGTGTTCAGGGTGCCGTCAGGTTCGACGACCTGGTTGCCGGTCCGGTAGGCGGGGCCGAGATAGACCCTGAGGCCGAGCCGAGCCGCTGCGTCGGCCGCATCGGCGAACTCCTCCGAAGTCTCGCCCCAGGCGCGGTAGAACAGCGACGCGATGGGAAGGGCCGTGGTGATGCCGTTGCGGATCAGACCCGCGAAGGCATGCGCCTTCTGGAAGGCGAGTTCCTCGCGGGTGTACATCTCAAAGGGCCCGGCCTCGATATAGCTGCGCGGCCAGACACGCCCCTTCTTCCAGCCCGGTTGATTGTCGAAGGCGAGGATTGTTGTGTCGAGGTCCGAGAGTGCGTCGAGATCGATGAAGCCCGGCCCGATCAGCGCCTGCCCATGATCGATGCGGCGTGCCACTTCGCCGGGGAAACCGTGACCGACGAAAACGATGGTGTTGCCCTCGTAGACCACCTCACCGTGTTCGAGCAGGCAATGGCGTCCGCCGACATGGCCAACAACCCATCGTGCCGTGAGCAGCGTGCGGCCTTCGGGACGGCTGGCGGCCTGGGGCATCATGACGGCTGGCCCGGTGCCTTGAGGATCGAGACGCCATCGCGGGCCACAATACGCCCCCGCTTGATGACGCGCCGCTGCGCTGAGCGGCTGACGATCGCCTCTTCAAGTGTTTCGCCCGGCACGAGCAGGAGGTCGGCCTGGCAGCCAGCGGCCACGCCGTAGCCATCAAGCTCCATGACCTTTGCGCCCTCGGTTGTCACCACGTCGAACGCAAGACGCATCTCATCGGCCCGGCGGCAATTGTTGCGCAAGCCAACGAACATCGCCCGTTCCAGCATGTCGCCATTGCCATAGGGCCCCCACGTGTCGCGGATGCCGTCCGAGCCCGAGCAGACGCGGATGCCGGCGGCCAGCAGGCGCTTGATCGGCGGGGCAGGGCGGGCGGCAGGGCCCGTGGTCATGATGGCGATGTCGAGTTCGGCAATCTGGTCGATCAACGGATCGACGAGGTCGCGGTCCGGCGAGCCGAGGCAGAAGGCATGGCTCACCGTGACCTTGCCCTTCATGCCGAGCGCGCGCGTGCGTTCGATGATGAGGTCGAAGGAGAAGGCACCCATCTCACCGGGTTCATGCAGATGGATGTCGAGCGCTTTGCCATAGGTCTGGCACAGGCCGAATACGGCATCGAGATGCCCCTTCGGATCGCGGTCGATAGCGCAAGGGTCGAGCCCGCCGACGACCTCGGATCCAAGCTTCATGGCCTCATGCATGAGCTCGAGCGTGCCGGGGCGGCGCAGCAGGCCCGATTGCGGGAAGGCGACAATCTCGACATCGATGATGTCGCGGCAGTCCTCGCGCATCTTCATGATGCCCTCGACACCCCACATGCCATGATCGGTGTCGACATCGACATGGCTGCGGATGTGGGTGGAGCCGAACTGCGAGGATTGCACGGTCTGGCGGTAGGACTGGACATAAGGGTCCATGTTCAGCCGCCGCTTGTTCAGCCGCTCATTGTCGATCTTGTCGAGCAGCTTGGGGCCGACCTCGTTGACATACCACGGCAGCCCCAGAAGGCTCTTGTCGAGATGGGTGTGCGCTTCAACCAGTCCAGGCAGCATCAGGCAACCGCCGCCTTCTTCGGTTGGAACGCCGGCGGGAGCGGAGAGCGATGCGCCCATGGCCGCAATGCGTCCATCGACGATCAGCACATCGGTGAGAGGCCCCGCCATCGGGCGGACATTGCGGAGCAGCAGGCTGGCGGTCATAGCAGGGCCTTCTTCAATGAAGCTTCGGGTTGAGCGCGTCGCGTAACCAATCGCCCAGCAGGTTGACCGAAAGCACGATCAGGCCAAGCTGCGCGGCGGGGAAGACCACCAGCCACCATGAGCCCGAGAACAGGTACTGGTTGCCGATGCGGATCAGTGTTCCCAGCGAGGGCTGGGTGATGGGCATGCCGACGCCCAGGAAGGACAGGGTCGCCTCGGACAGGATGGCGAGCCCAAGGTTGAGTGTCGCAGCCACCAGCACAGGTGTCATGGTGTTGGGCAGGATGTGACGGCGCATGATGCGCAGCGGGGAGACCTTGATGATCCGGGCGGCGAGCACGTATTCCTTCTTGCGCTCGACCATGGTGAGCGCGCGCACGGTGCGGGCATACTGAACCCAGTTGGTCAGCGAGATGGAGAGCACGATCACGGCCGCCGCGAAGGGTTCGCGGAAGGCTGGCGGCAACATCTCGCGGAAGATGGCGCTGACAAGGATCGCCATCAGCAGCGTCGGGATCGACAGGACTGTGTCGGCGAGGCGCATCAGGAGGTTGTCGATCCAGCCGCCACGATAGCCAGCGATGAGCCCGATCGTGACGCCGATCGCCATGGACAGCAGCACGCTGGCGAGGCCGATCACAAGGGAGACGCGCGTGCCGTAAAGGATGGTGGAGAGCACGTCACGCCCCTGCGGGTCCGTCCCGAGCACGAAGGGCGCCTCTCCCCCTGCTGACCAGAGTGGCGGCAGCTCCGCCTTGTCGATGAAGACCTGGCGAAGGTCGTATGGGTTCTGCGGCGCAATCAGCGGCGCCGCAAAGGACGCCGCCACGATCAGCGCCAGCACCAGCGCCGAGATCCATGCCGCGGGCGTCCGCCGGAAGCTCCAGCCAATATCGCTGTCGAAGGCACGCGCGAGGCGTCCCGGGTTCGCTTCAGCGGCCATTGGCAGTCCCTGCGACAGCATCCTCGCGCAAGCGCGGGTCGACATAGGCGTAGGCGAGATCCACCGCGAGATTGAGCGTCACGAAGATGAAGGAGACCATCATGAGATAGGCCGCCATGACGGGGATATCGACGAAAGTGACGGCCTGGACGAAGAGCAGTCCCATGCCGGGCCACTGGAACACTGTTTCAGTGACCAGGGCGAAGGCGATCAGGTTTCCGATCTGCAGCCCTGTCACCGTGATGACCGGCATGAGGCAGTTGCGCAGGGCATAGCGGAAATGCACCGTCCGGTCGGTCAGTCCGCGAGCACGTGCGAAGCGGATGAACTCGGTGCGCATCGTCTCCAGCATTTCAGCGCGCACGAGGCGCATCACCAGGGTGATCTGGAACAGTGAGAGTGTGACGCTGGGCATGATGAGCGCGAGCCGCCCCGATGGTGTGAGCAGGCCCGTGGACCAGCCCCCGATCTGCACCACTTCGCCCCGACCGAAGGCGGGCAGCCATTGCAGCGTCACCGAGAACAGCAGAATGAGCAGGATGCCCAGCGCGAAGCTGGGCAGCGAGACACCGAGCACCGAAATGAATTCGAGCAGGCGAGCCAGCACGGTGTCACGACGGATCGCTGTATAAACGCCAAGCGGGATACCGATTGCCAGCGACAGGAACGTCGCCATCAGCACCAGTTCGAAGGTGGCGGGAAAGCGTTCCGCGATGAGCGTGAACACTTCCTGCTGGTTGCGGTAGGAGATTCCGAAATCCCCGCGTGCGGCGTTCGCGACGAAGGTCGCGAACTGCACGAGCATGTTGTTGTTGAGCCCCAGCCGCTGACGCAGCTCGTCGCGCTGCGCCTGGCTGGCCTGCTCGTTCAGCATCAACTCGACGGGGTCGCCGACGAAGCGGAAGATGACGAAGGCGATCAGTGCCACGGTGAGCATCACGCCCGCCGCATTGACAAGCCTCTTCGCGATGAAGAACAGCATGGGTTGATCGCCTTCTCGTCTCCTTTTCGCTCAACGCATCCGTGTCAGCCAGAGCCGCGGCTTGTTGTCGGAGGCCTGCACCGTGGCAGACACGGTGCTGCGCATGGCCCATGCCATGGGTTGATTGTGCATCGGGATGAACAGGTGTTCGCGCTTGGCGATCATCAGGGCTTCCGCCATCATCGGGATGCGCTTGGCATTGTCGAGCTCCACGCCAGCCTTGTCGATCAGGTCATCGATGGCTGGACGGCCCCAGTTGCCCCAGTTGAACACGCCGCCCGAGCCGCTCTTTGAGCGCATCACCTGGATGAGGATGGAGTAGGCGTCGATCATCGGTTCATTGGCCCAACCGAAGGAGATCACGTCGAATTCGCCGCGCACTCGCTTGGGTGTCTGGGTGGAGCGAGGTCCGAGGCTCAGATTGGGTCTGAGGCCGGCGCGCGACCACATCGAGGCGACCGCCTGGCAGAACTCTTCCTCGTTGACGAGGCCGTCGCTCTGGCAGTTGAAGTTGAACGAGAAACCGTTCGGATAGCCGGCGTCAGTCAGCAGCTTCTTCGCGCCGTCGAGATCGAAGGGCAGACGTGCGTCCTGCTCGGGCGTGTAGCCCGGAATGGCGGGAGCCACGAGGGCGCCGGTGTTCCGCGAGAGGCCGCGCATGGCGCGGCGCTGCACGCCGTCAATATCGATGGCGCGATACATCGCCTCGCGGACCCGAATGTCGTTGAGCGGGTTCTTGTCGGTGATGTCGCTCTCGAACAGCTTGTCCTTCAGGTTGAAGGCGAAGATCACCGTGCGGAGTTCGTTGGTCTGCAGCACCTTGACCTCCGGAGAGGCAGACAGCCGCTGGAGATCCTGAAGCGGTGCGACGTTGGTGAAGTCGATTTCGCCAGAGAGCAGCGCCGCAACGCGGGTCGCTGCCGAGCTGATGGGCAGGAACTCGACGCGCGCAATGTTGTGCTGCGGCTTGTCCCACCACTTGGGATTGACCACGAATACGGTGCGGGCATCGGCGCGACGGCTTTCCACCACGAAGGGGCCGGTGCCGTTGGCGTTGTCTGTCGCAAAGCCCTTGATGCCCTTGCCGGAGTCAGTCGGAAGGCTCGCGCCGTTGGCTTCCATCCACTCCTTGTCGAGAATGTAGATGTTGGTCAGATCGTTGAGCAGGAGCGGGTAGGGTCCGTTGACCTCGATCTCGACCGTGTGATCGTCGATCTTGCGAGCGGACTTGTAGGCCGGCAGGTTGCCCTTGAGCGGTGAGGTCTCATGGGTGACGCGTGTCAGCGAGGCAACGACGTCATCGGCGGTGAACGGAGCGCCGTTGTGGAACGTCACGCCCTTCCGGAGCTTGAAGCGCCAGACCGTTGGCGAAACCGTCTCCCAGGACTCCGCAAGGGCCGGCTCGATCTTCAGATCACCGGTGTAGCGCACCAGCCCTTCGTAGACGTGATTGAGAACCGAGAGCGTGAAGGTCTCGCCGAAGGAATAGGGGTCGAGCGACGCGATCTCGCGTGCCGCGCCCCAGCGAAAGGTCTTGCCCTGCTGCGCTTCGGCCGTCGACGCGCCGACGCCGAGCAGTGCCAAGGACATCGCGGCGGCGGCCAGGAGGCTCCGCTTCACGCCACGCGGCGCGGTTTTGTCTGTCGCGTTCATTCGAACCCCCATCAGCATTGCCCGATCGAAAGGCACCCTGCACAATCGACACTCATGTTGTGCGCAGAAACTCAGCAATTCTGTATGCACATTATGGATGCTATTGTATGCTATCTTTGCCGACAAGTCCGGTGTTGTACAGATTTTCCGCCAACCTCCGGACGTGTCAGAAGGTGTGCGAGCGTTGAGACGAAAGAGACGTGCCAAAGAGCAAGACAACCAGTCACGGGGCAGGCAGCGAAGTGGATGAACGCGGGGCAAAGCCCGGAACGCGCGCGCTTTCTGTCTACAGGGCCCTGCGCAAGGCCATCCTCGAACAGGCCCTGACTCCAGGGATGAAGTTGCCGGAGGACGCGATCGGCGACCGGCTGGGCGTAAGTCGCACGCTGGTACGCGAGGCGCTGGCGAGGCTGGCGCTGGAAGGTCTTGTCGAGCTCAAGCCCAATCGCGGTGCGTCCGTGGCCTATCCCACACTCGAGGAGGCGCGCGATGTCTTCGATGTCCGGCGCGGGCTCGAAAGGCTCGTGGCCGAGACCCTTGCGGGGCGCCTCACGCGGGCCCAGGCCGACTCGCTCGAAGCCCATGTGCGGCTCGAGGAGGCTGCGCTCGGCAAGGACGGCCCCGAATCCATCCGCCTTGCCGGCGAATTTCACATCAAGCTTGTGGAAATGACGGGCAACGCTCTGCTCGTGCGCTATGTGCAGGAGGTCAGTTCTCGCTGCTCGCTGATTCTGGCCATCTATGGCCGGCCCCACTCATCCGAATGTGCGGTGAGCGAGCATCGCGAATTGATCGAAGCGCTCCTGAGCGGCGATGCCCGGCGCGCCGCTGACCTCATGGATCACCATCTGCAATCTGTTGTGTCCCGCGCCCTGATAGCGCCGCGAGCCGACAAGGACATCCGCGAACTGCTGGCGCCTTATGCCGTCGGCGAAGGGTTGACGACAACATGACCGAGACACCGGAACGGAAGGCGGATGGCTCCACCGTCACTTTCGACTTCGCCAAACTGACGCCTCGGGAACGCTACAAGCTTCTCATCGGTGCGGTCGTGCCGCGACCGATTGCGCTGGTCACGACGATCGGGAAAGACGGCGTGCCAAACGCGGCGCCGTTCAGCTTCTTCAACTGCCTGTCGGCAGACCCGGCCATCCTGGCGCTCGGGGTCGAGTATCGGCCCACCGGCCCGCAAAAGGATACGGGGCGGAATGTGCGCGAGACCTTGTGCTTCACTGTCAACATCGTCTCCGACGCCATCCTGGAGGCGATGAACGTCTGCGCCGTGCCGTTCGAGCCGGGCGTTGACGAGTTGGCGGAAGCGGGCTTGTCAGCAAGACCGGGGGTCAAGGTTGCCAGTCCGTGGATCGGCGAGTCGCCCGCAGCTTTCGAGTGCCGACACCACACCACCCTCGGCATCGGCAACTCGCGCGAGATCATTCTGGGCGAAGTGGTCTACGCCCATTTCAACGCCGCAGTGATCGATGTGACGAACCTGCATGTCGATCCGGGCGCGCTTGACGCAGTGGGCCGCATGGGAGGGCAGGGCTACGCCAGCACGCGTGACTATTTCGACCTGCCCACCATGTCGGTGGCAACCTGGCTCGGCGAAGGCCTCGCCGGGGCCGAGCGCGTACGCTGATCAGTCTGCGTAGTATGCTTGATCTTGAGTGACGCCGTGCGAGCGTGTTCGCTCAGGAGCGGACGTTCGACCACTCGGCATACCAGCGCTTGAACAGCGAAAGCTGGTTTGTGGCGAAGGTCTTCTGGCTTGGCGAGAGCGTGTCGGTCGGATTGATCTGGAGGGTGTAGGCATCGTGCCCTTCGAGCACCATCAGATGCTTGTAGAACAGCACCAGATCCGGGCCTTCATCGAAGGTGGACAGCACCATCAGCGCTTTTTCCAGTTCCGCAGCCTTGCGCCGCGCTGCGACATCGCCAGCTGCCGCCTGTTCGCACAGCGCGACCAGATGCAGGACTTCCTTGGGCAGGACATTGCCGATGCCCGTGATCGCGCCTTTCGCGCCGCAGTTCACGAAGCCGTGGAAGACCTGCGTGTCCACGCCGACCATCAGGGTGAGGGACGGGTCGCGCCCCGTGATCGTTTCGGCCGCATAAGAGAGCGCGGCGGCGCCGCCGAATTCCTTGAACCCGACAAGGTGCGGGAAGCGCGCGTTGAGCCGGAAGAAGAGGTCAGCCTTGGTCTCGAAGCCGTAATAGGGGCTGTTGTAGATGACGGCCGGCAAGTCCACGGCGGCTTCCAGGATGCCTGCGAAATGCGCCTCCTGCGCTGCCGGGGATTGGCCGCGCGACAGCACACGCGGGATCACCATCAGCCCATGCGCGCCGACTTTCCTGGCATGCGCCGCGAGTGCGGCTGCGCGCGCCGGGTTTTGCGCGCCAGTGCCAACGATTACGGGCACGCCAGCTTTCACGAGCGCCTCGACGCCTTCCATGCGCTGTTCGTCGGTGAGCAGCGGCCAGTCGCCCATGGAGCCACAATAGACCACCGCTGACATGCCGGCGTCGCAGAGGCGGCGGCCTTCCTTTGCCAGCATGGCAACATCCGGCGTGCGGTCAGGTTTGCACGGCGTCATGAGGGCAGGGATTGTTCCGCTGAAGATGCTGGCGGTCATGTCGGTCTCCTGTGCTTCCGGCGCGCACGGCGTAGCGCCTGCTGGCCCCATTGAAGGCTTGCCAAGATCGGGCTTGTCAGTGTCGTTTGTAGATTGTATAAAATCGACAAGTCAAGATGTGTCCCTTGCAGACCTGCCCCGCATGAGCCTCGCCCTGAAACACCGCACGATCTCCTCCGCCATCAGCACGCAGTTGCGCGATGACGTGCTGAGCGGCGTTCAGCCCTCGGGCGCGCAGCTTCGGCAGGACGCGCTGGCGGCGCAGTTCGGCGTGAGCCGGATCCCGGTGCGTGAGGCGCTGCTGCAGCTCGAGGCCGAAGGGTTGGTGCGCATCATCCCGCACAAGGGCGCGGTTGTTACGGGCCTTTCCCAGGCGGAAGTGGACGATATCTTCGCCTTGCGGGGACTACTCGAGACGCGCCTGCTACGGCATTCGGCGCCCCATCTGACCGATGAGGATTTCAACGATCTCGACCGGATCCAGGATCAGTTCGGGGCTGCCATACGCAGCGGCGACGCCGCGCAATGGGGTCTGCTGAACGCCGAGTTGCACATGGCGTTCTACCGCCGTGCCGAGTTGCCGCGCACCGCTTCGATCGTGGCCAATCTTCTCACAGCGAGCGAGCGCTACACCCGGCTCCAGCTTGCGGGAGAGGCCCAGTGGCGCCGCGCCGAGATCGAGCACGGCGAACTGATTGCCCTTTGTCGCATGCGCGATCACGAAGCCGCCTGCAGCCTTCTGGAGCGGCACATTGCGCAGGTTCACAGCGATCTGTCGGCCATGATGGGCCGGCGGTCGGCAGCGACGTAGGTGGGGGAATTCATGGTTGCGATCGTGATCGACAATCTTGGCGTGGCCTATGGCGGCAATCGCGTCGTCGACGGACTCTCGCTCACGATCGAGAATGGCAGCTTCTTCACGCTGCTGGGCCCATCCGGATGCGGCAAGACAACCTTGCTGCGCGCGCTTGCCGGCTTCGCGCCGATCTCGGGCGGGCGCATCCTGTTCGGCGATCGGGACGTCAGCCATTTGCCCGCACATGCGCGGAACATCGGCATGGTGTTTCAGGACTACGCGCTTTTTCCCGACAAGACCGTGTTCGACAACATCGCCTATGGGCTGAGAGCCCGCAAAGTAGATGAGCGCGAGATCCGCAAGCGTGTCGACGAACAGCTCGAACGGGTCGGCCTTGAGCCCTTCGCTGCGCGGCGGCCGGCAGAGCTTTCGGGAGGCCAGCGCCAGCGCGTCGCGCTGGCGAGGGCGTTGGTCATCAGGCCCGCGCTGCTGCTCATGGATGAGCCGCTCTCGAATCTCGATGCCAAGCTGCGCCTGCAGGTACGCGAAACCATCGCGGAGCTGCAGCGGGAAGCTGGCATCACGACCGTGTTCGTGACCCATGATCAGGAGGAGGCGCTCGCTCTGTCCGACTGTATCGGCCTGATGAAGAAAGGGCGGCTTGAACAGGTCGGCACTGCCCAGGAGATCTACTGCAAGCCGGTTTCCACCTATGTCGCGGATTTCGTCGGCGGCGCCAACATCCTTCCCACGCGGCTCACGCAAGCTGTTGCAGCGGGTCAGAGGGTGAGTCTGCCAGCTGCAGGCGATGCGGTCCAGGCGATGGCCTGGCAGGCTCTGCCGCCGGGAGAGGCCTTCATCGTCGCGCGGCCGGAAGACATCCGGCTCGCAAAGGCCGGCACGCCCGACGGCGTTGCTGCCACGATCCAGTCGCGCCAATTCCTCGGCGGCGCGACCTTGTATCGGGCTATGCTTGCCGATGGCGGCAGCTTTGCCGTCGTTCTCCATGGTCCGGACCATGGTTCATTCTCTGCCGGCGCGGCGGTGGTCGCGCAGTTCGACCCCCAGAGCACGCTCGTGGTGGCACGATGAACGGCGCCCGCCTCTTCAGCGCATGGCATCTTCTGTCGGTCGTCATCCTCGCGCTGCTGGTCCTCTTCCTGCTTTACCCGCTGGCGAACGTGCTTGCGTCGAGCTTCCTGCACAAGGGCGGCCAGTCCGGATGGAGCATCTTCTTCAGCGACACGCGCTATCTCGGGGCGCTGGCCAACACCATCGGGCTGGGCCTGGCGGTCACCTTTGGCGCTGCCCTGATCGGGGTGCCGCTGGCCTATATGGCGGCGCGGTACAGCTTTCCGGGCAAGGCCCTGATCGCGCTGCTGCCGCTGACCACCCTGGTCGTGCCTGAAGTCATCGCAGCCCAGACCTGGTTGATGATGCTCGGCAACAACGGCCTGATCACTCGCTGGCTGCTCGAAGGCGGCATCGCCCTTCCATCCTTCTATGGGTGGTTCGGCCTCATCACAGTGATGACGTTCATCTACTACACCTACGTCTATATCGGAACGCTGGCTGCCATTCAGGGCTTCGATGCCCAGCTTGAGGAGGCCGCGCAGAGCCTCGGGACCACGCCCATCGCCTCGCGCCTGAAGGTGATGGTACCGGTGATCATGCCGGCGGTGCTGGCGAGCTGCCTGCTTGTGTTCACGCTTGTCGCCGGCAATTTTGCCGTGGCGACCATCCTGGGACAGCGCGTACCACTCCTGTCAGTGGTGACCTACCAAGCCTTTGTCTCGGAGTCGGGTGGCGATCCGGTGATGCAGAGCACGCTGGCAAGTGTCTCGGTCGGGCTCGTCGCGGCAGTTCTCTTTCTCCAGCGCTGGATCGTGTCGCGCGGCCGCTACGAGATCGTCAGCGGGAGAGGCGCCAGACCGACCCGGCTGCGCGGGCTTGCGGCCGCCGCCCTGACCGCCGGTGCTGCCCTGATCATCGTTATCTCGCTATTGCCGCTCGCCACAGTCGTTGCAGGAGCCTTCACCTTTGCGCGCGGCCCGGTGATGCAGTGGGGGCGCTGGACCACGCTCAATATGGAGCGCGTCTTCCTGAACTCGCCGGATCCGATCATCAATACGCTGATCTTCGCCAGTGCAGCGACCTTGATCAGCATCGTGATCAGCACGATTGCAAGCTATGTGATCGTCAAAAAGCGGAACCTCCTGACCCCTGCCATTGACTATCTTTCGATGTTGCCGCTGGCGCTCTCGGGCACCGTGCTCGGCATCGGGCTGGTCATGTCCTTCAACACCGGCTGGCTGACCCTGACAGGGACCGGTATCATCATCGTGGTGGCCTATGTCATCCGCCGTCTGCCTTTCGGCATACGCAATGCCTCGTCGACGCTCTACAACACGCCGGGCTCGATCGAGGAGGCGTCGATCAGCCTGGGAGTGCCGCCGCTGCGTTCCTTCTTCAACGTCGTGCTGCCGGTGATGCTGCCGTCGATCGCGGCGGCGGCGATCCTCGTCTGGACCACCACGGTGGCGGAGCTCAGCGCATCGATCGTGGTCTACTCCAGCGGCCGCGAAACAATGCCTATCCAGATCTATCGCCTCATCGACAGCAACCTCATGGCGCAGGCCTCGGCCTATGGGCTGGTGCTCGTGGTTACGATTCTCGTCCCGATCCTCGTCGGCACGACCGTGTTCAAGATCAATCTTCTCAACGCAAAATGAAAAGGGAGAACACCATGCAACACACCATCGACCGCCGCACGATGCTTGCGGGGATCGCCAGCGCCGCCGCGCTTTCGGGCACGAGCTCGCCGCTTCTGGCGCAGGATGCCGGATCGGTGACGATCTACACGTCCAACAACCAGCAGGCCGTGCAGGCCATCACGGACGAGGCGCGCCGGGCGCTGGGCAGCATGAAGCTCAATTTCATCACCGGTGGCAGCGGACAGCTGCTCCGGCGCATGGAAGCGGAGGCCGCCCGCCCGCAGGCCGACATCTTCTGGAGTTCATCGGCGAACACTCTGGGGGCGTTCAAGCAGCTTTTCGAGCCCTACACCTCGCCCCAGCTCGCGGCGATCGCGCCGAACCTGCGTGATCCGAGCAACCTGTGGACCGCATCAAACCTTCACGTCGTTGTGCTCATGGTCAATGCCAACCAGCTCGGCGGACGGCCTGCACCGAAGACCTGGGCCGACCTGTTCGACCCGGCGCTGAAAGGGAAGGTGATCATCGCCGATCCGGCCAATTCCTCAACTGGTTACACCATCCTGTGGGGCGTGCGGCAAATGCTGGGCGCGGAGGGGCTTCGCAAGCTCGCCGCCAACATCAACGTCACCAGCCAGGCACCCACGGTGCTTCGCGGCGTGGCCCAGGGAGAATTCACTGTGGGTCTGACGTTTGAATCCAATGCCTATGCCTACGTGGCAGGCGGACAGCGGGAGATCTCGCTGGTTTATCCGGAGGACGGCACCTTCACCAGCCCGGAGTTCCTTGTTCTGGCAAAGAATGCCCCCAATCCGGCAGCTGCCAAGCGCGCCTTCGACCATATCATCTCCAAGGAAGTGCAGACCGCGTTGCTGGAGGGCGCCTTCCGTCGTCCGAGCCGCACAGACATCGACGTGGCCAAAATCGTGAAGCTGCCGAACGTGGCCGACATCAAGGTGTTCACGATCAACGAGGACGAGGCAGCGGCCAAGCGCGCCGAGTTCCTGGCGGAATGGGCCGCCGCCCTTGCTGCTGCCCGCTGAGGGGCGGAGATTGGCACTCGACCTTGAGGCGCTGACCGCCTTCGCCGAGCATCTCGCGGATATAGGCCGCGAGATGCTCATCGGAGCGGAGGATGAGGCTCGCGATGTCGCGGTCAAGGCGGACCGCAGTTTCGTCACCGATCTTGACCGCAGGATCGAGCAGAAGCTTCGCCACGAGATCACCAGCCGCTTTCCCGGGCATGGCATTATAGGGGAGGAGGAGGGTCGCGAGCGATCGGATGCTCCTATCCAGTGGGTGCTGGATCCAATCGACGGCACGGCTCCGTTCATCGCGGGCGTTCCTGTCTATGCCACGCTGGTCGCTATGGCGGTCGAGGGCGTGCCGGTCATCGGCGTCGCGGATTTCCCCCCTGCGCGACGCCGTTTCGTGGGCGTCAGCGGCCGGCCGACCTTGCAGAATGGGAGGCGGTGCGACACGCGGGCAGCGCCCCTCGAGGGGGCCATGTTGGCCTGCATGAACCCCGACTTCTTCGCGGCGGAAGAACGGCTGGCGCTGGAAGCGCTGCGGTCCGCAACGGCCTGGCGCATCTATGGCACGTCAAGCCTGGCCTATGGGCTGCTTGCGGCAGGCCGCATCGATCTATGTTTCGACACGCGGCTTCAGGTCTATGACTTCGCCAGCTACAGGCCCATCATCGAGGGCGCCGGTGGGCGCGTCACGGATTGGGCGGGCGCAGCGCTGACGCTGGATAGCGGCCCCCGAATTCTGGCGGCCGGAAGCCATGCCCTTCATGACACCGCGCTGGCCCTCGTTCAGGGAAAAGCAGCTGCGGGCTCGTGAGGCTTATGCCTTTCGCTGTCATCAGCGTTCAGCCCCTGCGCAGGATGACGGGCGATAGGCCGGCAGCAAGGCCAACAAGGGTCAGAATCGACGGCACCTGCCGGCGACCCAGCCGCTGACGGGGCTTTTTGCTTTTCTGACCCGCCCGATGAAGGCACAGGCCTCGGTCTTATGCTCTTCGAGCAAGGCGCGCATCATGTCCTGCTCGGGTGCGAAGGCTGACGGCACGCAAATGCCGGCAAGCATTTGATGCTATACAACAAACTGCGGAAGTGCCGGGGTCATTGCGGGACACATGAAAGGTTCAATCGCCGAAATCGATGCACAGGACGGCCCCGTAAAGCGGACCAAGAAAAGCATCGAGACGCGAATGATTCAGCCCGGTGAGTTCAACAGCATGCGTCATGACCCTCAGCCCAATGTGGGGCAGCGAGGGACTCTTGAAATATTTATATCAATTTGGTCAATGCTTTAGTGCGAAAACTGGCGGAAGGGGTGGGATTCGAACCCACGGTGGAGTTGCCCCCACGGCGGTTTTCAAGACCGCTGCCTTAAACCACTCGGCCACCCTTCCGGTGTGCGTCACATGCCCCAATGCGCGCCGTTGAGCAAGCGCTGCGGCGATTGGAAGCAGCATCCGTCATATTTTCGACTTCGTATTTCTACCTAAGGGTCAGACATCCACTCAGTTGGCGACCTGCGCGCCGGATCGAGGAACCGAACCATGATTGCACGACCATCCTCCATCAGTCTTTCCAGCGCCGCCGTGGTTGCTGGTGCTCTTTTGCTCTCCACTGGCGTGCAGGCACGCGAACTGGCGGCCGAAGACATTCGCGAGAAGATCGCCGGAAAGCGCATCTTTCTGGCCGTGCCGCTCGGCGGGGAATTCCCGTTATTCTATCGCAAGGATGGCCGCGTCGACGGAACGGGTGAGGCGGTTGGTCTGGGAAGACTGGCGCGCCCCACGGATAGCGGGCGCTGGTGGATTTCCGGCAACCGGCTGTGCCAGCGCTGGCAGACCTGGTACAATGGTCAGCAGATGTGTTTCCAGCTTGTCAGCCTCGGAGGCGACCGCCTCCGCTGGACCCAGGACAATGGCGACACCGGCATTGCCCGCATCGGCAACTGATCGGCTGGTGCCGGCGACGTCGGTGCCCGGTCGCCCGGTAGAACTTTTGGCTGAAACGGCTGTTCCGGGTGGGGCTTCTGGCGTCTCCGCCGCGCTTTTGCCATGATTGCTGCGTCTTGCTGCCGATCTGGGCAGTGTTGATCGCATGGATTGCGGGACTCGGCATTTTCCCTTAACGGTCCCTTCACGGAACCTCGTCAATTTGAGCAGATGATGCCAGTTGGCATGCGTTTGCAAGAAATGCGTAAAGGGCCTCCATGCGGAAGCTGATCCTGAATTCTGCCGCCGCCGGCGCTTGTGCGTCCGGTTGCAGCGATGGCCTTCGGCCTGCCACACTCGTCAAGCTCGGCTGTGTCGTGGCTTTGTTTTTTGGCCTTGCCAATTGTGGACAGCAGCAGGTTGGGCGCGGATTGTCAGCGCAAGAGAGCCGCGAAGTCGGATTTTTCTCGCATCGCAAGTTCGGTACCGCGAGCCCGCGCGTCCTTGCCGAGGGGCAGGACGTGCCGAAGGGCGGCGGACGCGACCATGTCGGACGATCCTATACCATCGCCGGCAAGCGCTACACGCCGTATGTCAAGCCGGTCGGCTATACGATCAGCGGACAGGCATCGTGGTACGGCCCGGCCTTCCACGGTCGCAAGACCGCCAATGGCGAGGTGTACGACCGCCACGGCGTGTCCGCGGCCCACCCGACGATGCCTTTGCCAAGCTATGCGCGCGTGACCAATCTGGGCAACCGCCGGTCGATTGTGGTCCGGGTGAATGATCGCGGACCGTATCACGGCGGGCGCGTAATCGATCTCTCCCAGAAAACGGCTGACCTGCTGGAATTCCGCCATCTCGGCACAGCCCGTGTCAGGGTCGAGTATCTTGGTCGCGCCTCGCTCCGCGGCAGCGATGACCGCATGCTGATTGCCTCGCTCAAGACGGATGGCTCGCCCGCCGGCATTCCCGGCATGAGCCAGCCTGAGACCCAGATCGCCAATGCGCCGCCGCTTTCCTCGCCGCGCGTGATGCCTGCTGCGTCGGCCGAGCGTGAAGCGCCTGTCGAGGTCGCTTCCGCTGCACCCGTTTCGCGTCCTGCGGGCGGTTTCTTCGGCGGGGGCAGCGTGCAACTGGCCAGCGCCACACCGGTTGCGAGCAGCGAGACCGTGCGTGCCGTGCGCGGGGCGCCGGTTCCGCCAGAGCGCCCTTTTGATCTGGCCACGATTCCGGGTGCGGCGACACCGATCAGCTTTGCTGGCGCTGCTCCGCGCAGCGCAGCCTCGCGGCCCGTTGTCGCCAGTCTGTACTATGCCAAGCCTGTGGGTCCGGCACAGCGTTTCGATGCCAACCACCCGCTGGTGAAGGATCTGAAGCCCCAACGGTTCGTCGCCCTGCGCTGAGGTCTCTGGCAGGCTGACGTCAACGCGAAGTGGCGTGGCGTTGCGGAGATGTGACGTTGCCCGGAGTTGATTTCGGGGCGACGGCGTCGCACAACACGGCATGCTGATGCGCGCCCGAATTTCGAGAGCCATGCCATCCCATTTCCGCGCCGCGTGCCTCTTGGCATTGATGATGCTGTTTGGCTTTGGCCATGCCGCACGGGCGCAGGTCTTCCAGACACTGGCACCGAACGCCATCCTCTACGACGCCGACAGCCAGAGCGTGCTGTTCGAGAAGGGTGCCGACGATCTCACCGCTCCTGCCAGCATGGTCAAGATCATGACGGCAGTCGTGGTTTTCGAGGAGATTGCCCAAGGCCGCCTCAAGCCAGAAGACGAGATGGTGGTTTCGGAGAATGCCTGGCGGCGGGGCGGGGCTGTGTCCGGTGGTTCGACGATGTTCGCGCTGCCCAACAGCCGCATCAAGGTGGCTGATCTTTTGTCCGGGTTGCTGGTCCACTCCGGCAACGATGCCGCGATAGCGCTTGCCGAGGGCATAGCCGGAAGTGAAGAAAACTTCGTGCGCCTTATGAACGAGCGAGCGGCGAGGATCGGCCTCAAGCGCTCGCAATTTCGCAATGTCATGGGTTTTGGCCATCCAGAGCAGCGCGTCACCATGCGCGACATGGCCTTGCTGGCGCATCATGTGATCGTGACATACCCCGAGCAGTATCGCCTGTTCGGCCAGCGCGAGTTCACCTGGAACCGTGTGCGCCAGCAGAACCGCAATCCGCTGCTCGGCATGGATATCGGCGCTGACGGGCTGAAGACCGGCAATATCGAGGAGGCTGGCTTCGGCCTTGTCGGCTCTGCGGTGCAGAACGGACAACGCCTTATCGTTGTCGTCAACGGGCTCAAGACAGCGCGCGACCGGGGGCAGGAGGCGCGAAAGCTGCTGGAGTGGGGTTTCCGCTCGTTCGAGCCCCGCGACCTGTTTGCGGCCGGCGAGATCGTCGGCGAGGTCAGCATCTTCGGTGGTGAACGCTCCGCGTTGCCCGTCAATGTCAAAGGCGCTGTGCGGCTTCTGGTTCCCAGGGGCGCGAGCGACCGGATGCGCGGTCGGATCGTCTACAATGGGCCTGTGAAGGCTCCGGTGGTGCAGGGCAGCGAGATCGGCCGGCTTCGGATCGAGCGAGGTGACACCAAGGCCCTTGATGTTCCGGTCTATGCAGCCGAAGCGATGGCCACCGGACCGCTCGGCAAACGGGCAATGGACGCCGCCGTGGAACTGTCGACCGGCTGGTTTCGCAAGGCCTTGTCGCGGCAGCCGCAACCATGAACGCCGAGCTTGCGGCAACGACTGGTAGCAAGCCTGCGCCAAACCGTCCTTTGCAATCTGGCAAGTCGCGGTTCATCACGCTGGAGGGCGGCGAGGGGGCCGGCAAGTCAACATTGGCTGTTGGTCTCAAGCAACGACTGGCCGAGCGCGGCATCGGGTGCCTGGTTACGCGCGAGCCGGGGGGCTCGCCCAAGGCGGAGGTCATCCGGGAGACGCTGCTGGGCGGAGAGATCGCGCCTTTCGGGCCGTTCGCGGAGGCGCTCATGTTCTATGCCGCCCGCATCGATCACGTTGATCGCACGATCAAGCCTGCACTGACGCGGGGTGAATGGGTGATCTGCGATCGTTTCGCGGATTCGACGCGGGCCTATCAAGGCGCGCTCGGCCGTCTCGATCCTGCCGTGCTCGCAGCGCTGGAGCGGGTGGCGCTGGCAGGATTTACTGCCGACCTCACGCTCATTCTCGATGTGCCGGTGGATGTGGGGCTGGCCCGGGCTGCGGCGCGGCGCGGCACGAACGTGAGCGACCGGTTCGAGCGTGAGGGCAGGGGCTTCCACACGCGGCTGCGCCGGGCATACCTCGACATTGCCGAGCGCGAACCTGCCCGATGTGTCGTGGTTGATGCCAGCCTGCCGCCGCCTGCCGTGCTTGATCTGGCGTGGTCTGCCGTCGAGGCGCGGCTGCTGAGGCAGGCCGATGCGGTTGGAACCCTGTCATGAGCGATGATGCCGGCGACGAACCGGATCGGCTTGCAGGCTTTGCCCATCCGCGCGAAGCCACGCACCTCGTTGGACACCACGATGCCCAGGCCGCCATCCTTGAAGGGCTGCGACAAGGCAAGTTGCATCACGCCTGGCTGATCGGAGGCCCGGAAGGGATCGGCAAGGCGACCTTCGCTTACATGGTGGCCAAACAGTTGCTCGGCCTGAAGGGCGGCCCGGCGCCAACCGGAGACCGGCTGGATGTCGATCCGGCGCGACAGGCCTCGCGGCTGGTCAGCAATCTCGCGCACCCTGATCTTGTCGTGCTGCGCCGGCAGCCCGCAACTGACAAGAAGGCCGCTGCCACGATGATCGCGGTCGAGACCGTGCGACGTGCGCTGGAGGTGTTTGCCTCGACGCCATCGGATGGCGGGTGGCGTGTGTGCGTGGTGGACAGCGCCGATGACCTGAATGCATCGGCAGCCAACGCCTTGCTCAAGGTTCTTGAGGAACCGCCGGCCCGCGCGATCTTCCTGATCATTGCGCACCAGCCGGCGCGAGTGCTGCCAACGATCCGCTCGCGCTGCCGGAAGCTCGCCCTGCGCCCGCTCGCCGAGGCAGAGATCACGGCGGTTCTGGACGGGCTCGATGTGGATGCCGACAGCGCAACGATCGGGCAGGCCATTGCCCTGGCGGACGGCTCGGTACGGCGGGCCATCAGCCGGCTCGATCCGGAAACGGCCGCGCTCATCGGCGGAACGCGGGGCCTGCTGGCCCGACTGCCGGACATGGACATTCCTGGCGTTCTGGCCATGTCCGACCAACTGGCGGGGCGAGCCGCCGAAGCCGACTTCGCGGTGTTCATGGAAACCATTGAGGACTGGGTTCGGCAGTTGCTTCATGCAAACCTCGCAGCGGGTGCGCATCGCCTTGCACCGCTGGCGGAGGTATGGGACAAGACGGCCCGCGCCGTGCGCGAAACCGACGCGTTGAACCTTGACCGTCGGCCGCTGGTGCTGTCGATCTTTCAGGATCTGTCAGAGGCCGTGTCGCGGATGCGTGCGGCCTGAGCGGTGGATCGAACCATCACCGGAACTGCCCAACGCATGACAAGCCACGCTTCCCAGGATCGCCCGACCTTTTATCTGACGACGGCGATTTCCTACACCAACGGACCGCCGCATATCGGCCACGCCTACGAGGTGGTGGCAGCAGACGCGATTGCCCGCTTCAAGCGCCTCGACGGCCATGACGTGTTCGCCATGACCGGAACCGACGAGCACGGGCAGAAGGTGCAGCGCTCCGCCGAGGCGAAGGGCGTGTCGCCCAAGGCCTATGTCGATGAGTTCGCGGCCAAATTCAAGGCGATGGGCGAGCGGCTGAATTGCTCGTTCGACCGTTTCATCCGCACCACCGACGCTGACCATGTCCCGTCAACCCATGCGCTCTGGCAGCGCATGGAGGCCAATGGCGACATCTATCTGGGTGGCTATTCGGGCTGGTACTCTGTGCGGGACGAAGCCTTCTACGACGAGAAGGAAACCACCCTTCAGCCCGACGGCAGCCGGCTGGGCGGGCAGGGCACGCCGGTGGAATGGGTGGATGAGGAAAGCTACTTCTTTCGCCTCTCGGCTTATCAGGATCGGCTTCTGGCGCTTTATGACAGCCAGCCTGACTTCATTTCTCCGGAGACGCGCCGGAACGAGATTGTCAGCTTTGTCAAAGGCGGGCTGACCGATCTGTCGATCAGCCGGACCACGTTCGACTGGGGTCTGCCGGTGCCGGGCCACCCCAAGCACGTGATGTATGTCTGGGTCGATGCGCTGAACAACTACCTGACCGGAACGGGCTTCCCGAACGCCGACGCACCAAGGGCGCATTTCTGGCCTGCCGATGTCCATATCATCGGCAAGGACATCACCCGCTTTCACACGGTCTACTGGCCAGCCTTTTTGATGTCGGCCGGCTTGCCGGTGCCAAGGCGTGTGTTCGGTCACGGCTTCCTGCTCAACAAGGGCGAGAAGATGTCGAAGTCGGTCGGCAATGTGCTCGATCCGTTCAATCTTGCTGACGCCTATGGCGTCGATCAGCTGCGCTATTTCTTCCTGCGCGAAGTGCCGTTCGGGCAGGATGGCACCTATTCGCATGAGCTGATCGTCAACCGGATCAACGCCGATCTCGCCAACGATTTCGGCAATCTGGCGCAACGTTCGCTGTCGATGATCCAGAAGAACTGTGACGCGAAAGTGCCTGAGCCCGGCCCGTTCAGCGCCGATGATCTCGCCATGCTCGCTGCTGCGGACGCGCTTCTGGGCAAGGCACGCGCGGCGATGAAGGATTTCGCGATCCATGCCGTGCTGGGGGACATCTGGGCGCTCGTGGCGGACGCCAACCGCTACTTCGCGGCACAGGCTCCGTGGGTGCTGCGCAAGACCGATCCGGCCCGGATGCAGACTGTCCTGTACGTGACGGCCGAGTTGCTGCGGCAGGCAGCGATCCTCACCCAGCCCGTTATCCCGCAGGCGGCAGCCAAGCTGCTCGATCTGCTGGGCGTTCCGGAGCCCGCGCGGGACTTCGCCCATCTTGGCGCAGAGCATCGCCTCGTTCCCGGCACCGCACTGCCGGAGCCCGCCGGCATCTTCCCGCGCTATGTGGAGCCTGTCGCTGAAGGGGCTGCCGGCTGATGCTGGTCGATAGCCACTGCCATCTCGACTATCCTGACCTTCTCGCAGACATCGACGCCGTGGTGGCGCGGGCGCGGGCTGCAGGTGTTGGCCGGCTCGTGACGATCTCGACCCATGTGGCTCGTCATGCCAGCTACAAGGCGCTCAGCGAACGTTTCGCGCCCGTGTTCTGGACGATCGGCACCCATCCGCACAACGCTGCCGAAGAGCCCGATACGGCTGTTGAGAGCTTGATCGATCTGTCAGCCTCGCCCAAATGCGTGGCCATTGGCGAGTCAGGGCTGGATTTCTTCTATGACAAGAGCCCGCGCGACGTGCAGGAGCGGGTTTTCCGGACCCACATCGCAGCGGCGCATGCCACCGGCCTGCCGCTCGTCATCCATGCCCGCGATGCGGACGAGACCATGATCGGGATCCTGCGCAGCGAACACGCGCGTGGCCCGTTCGGCGCGATTCTGCATTGCTTTTCCTCGGGCGTCGATCTGGCCCGGGCAGGGCTGGAGCTGGGCTTTTACCTGTCATTCTCCGGCATCATCACCTTCAAGCGCTCCGAGGCGCTGCGCGCGATCGTGGCGGAGGTGCCGCTCGACCGCCTGTTGGTCGAGACCGACGCGCCCTACCTTGCCCCGGAGCCCTATCGCGGCAAGCCCAACGAGCCTTCCTATGTCGTCCGTACGGCGGAGGTGATGGCAAAGGTCAAGGGTGTGACGGCGGAGGAACTGGCCGCGATCACGACCGCCAATGCCGAACGCGCGTTCCCGCGCATGGCGGCCTTCGCCAAGACTGTCTCTGCATGACGCTCAGGATCACGATCCTGGGCTGTGGCTCATCGGGCGGAGTGCCGCGCCCCGGCATGGGTTGGGGGGCGTGCGATCCTGCCAATCCGAAGAACCGGCGCCGGCGCTGCTCAGTGCTGATCGAACGGATCGGGCATCATGGCACGACACGGGTTCTGGTCGATACCGGCCCTGACCTGCGCGAGCAGCTGATCGCGGCGAGCGTCACTCATCTCGACGGAGTGGTTCTGACCCACGAGCATGCCGACCACACCCATGGCATCGATGATCTTCGTCCGCTGGTTCTGCACATGCGGCGCACCGTTGATGTTCATGCTGATGCCGTGACCGGATCAGTGATGCTGGAACGGTTCCGTTACATCTTCGAAACGCTGCCCGGCAGCAGCTATCCTCCGATTGCGATCCGGCATCAGATCAGTGCCGGCCAGTCTTTCTCGGTGACAGGCGAGGGCGGGGCGGTCGAGATCTTGCCGCTGAGCGTCGTGCATGGCGATATCGGTTCGCTCGCTCTGAAGATCGACAACGTGATGTATCTGCCCGATGTCAGTGGCATTCCGGATGAGATCGCCGTGCATTTCGAGGGGCTTGATGTCTGGATCATCGACGCGCTGCGTCACCATCCGCATCCGGCGCATTTCTCCCTGTCACAGGCGCTGGCCTGGATCGAGCGCGCAAGACCCCGGCAGGCTGTGCTCACGAACCTGCACACGGATCTGGATCACGCTGCCCTCACAGCCATCCTGCCCGATGCGGTGCGCCCGGCCCATGACGGCATGCAGATCAATGTCGTACGCGGCGAGATCGCCTTCGGCGGATGAGCGGACGCGTGCGCGTCAGCGCTCAGTCCATCCCGCCAGCGGCCAGGAACTTCTCCAGCCAGTGGATGTCATACTGGCCGTTCTGGATGTCCTGATTGCGCACCAGCTTGCGAAACAGCGGCAGCGTCGTATCGATGCCGTCGACGACGAATTCGTCGAGCGAACGGCGCAGACGCATCAGGCATTCGTTGCGCGTGCGGCCATGCACGATCAGCTTGCCGACGAGGGAATCGTAGTGCGGCGGGATCACATAGCCCTGATAGGCGGCTGAATCGACGCGGACGCCAAGGCCGCCGGGCGTGTGGAACGACTGTATGCGCCCCGGCGATGGCCGGAATGTCGAAGGATGTTCGGCGTTGACGCGGCACTCGATGGCATGGCCTTCCAGCACGATATCGCTCTGCTTGATCGACAACTCCGCGCCTGCAGCGATCCTGATCTGCTCGTTGACCAGATCGATACCGGTGATCATCTCGGTGACCGGATGCTCGACCTGAATGCGGGTGTTCATCTCGATGAAGTAGAACTTGCCGTCTTCATACAGAAACTCGATCGTGCCGGCGCCGATGTACTGCAGTTCCTGCATCGCCTTGGCGCAGACGTCGCCGATCTCGGCGCGCATCGAAGCATTGAGGGCTGGCGATGGGCCTTCTTCCCAGACCTTCTGGTGGCGGCGCTGCAACGAGCAATCGCGTTCGCCCAGGTGGATGGCGTGGCCCTTGCCGTCACCGAGCACCTGGATCTCGATATGGCGGGGCTTTTCGAGATACTTCTCGATGTAGACTGCATCATCACCGAACGCCGCCTTGGCCTCGGTCCGGGCCGTCTGGAGCGCGACCACAAGGTCGTCCTCGCTGCGCGCCACCTTCATGCCGCGTCCGCCGCCGCCGGCAGCGGCCTTGATGATGACGGGAAAGCCGATGTCCTTCGCGATGCGCAGGGCTTCGGCATCTTCGGTGACGCCACCATCGGAACCCGGAACGCAAGGAATGCCGAGGCGGCGCGCGGTGCGCTTGGCCTCGATCTTGTCGCCCATGATGCGGATATGCTCCGCCTTGGGGCCGATAAAGGTAATGTTGTGGGCGGCCAGCATGTCCGCAAACCGGGCATTCTCGGACAGGAAGCCATAGCCGGGATGCACGGCATCGGCGCCGGTGATCTCGCAGGCGGCAATCAAGGCCGGCATGTTGAGATAGGACTCGCGGGCAACCGGTGGGCCTATGCAGACGCTTTCGTCGGCAAGGCGCACATGCATCGCGTCGGCATCGGCCGTCGAGTGGACGGCAACGGTCGCGATGCCGAGTTCCTTGGCGGCGCGCAAGACGCGCAGCGCGATCTCGCCACGGTTCGCGATCAGGATCTTGTCAAACATGATCCGGCGCCACCTTTACTCGATCACCAGCAGCGGCTCGCCATACTCGACGGGCTGGGCATCCTCGACCATGATCGCGGTGACAGTGCCGGCGCGGGGCGCAACGATCTCGTTGAAGGTCTTCATGGCTTCGACGAGCAGGACCTTCTCGCCTTCCTTGACCACCGAGCCGATCTCGACGAACGCCTTGGCATCAGGCGAGGGGCGGCGATAGGCGGTTCCGACCATCGGTGACTTGACGGCACCAGGATGCGCGGCCGCGGCAGCCTTGCTGCTGATAGGGGCGGGCGCTGCCACTGCAGGCGCGGCGGCTGGCTGAGGAGCCTGCATCATCGGCTGCTGCATGGGCACCTGAATGGCTGCCGTGATGGTGCGGGCTACGCGGATGCGCAGATCACCCTTCTGAACCTCGATCTCGGTCAGGTCGGTTTCATTGATAAGCTGTGCGAGGTCGCGGACGAGATCAGGATCGATCGGGCTTTTTGTGGCCATGCGATGGGTCTTTCTGGCAAATGCCTTCAGCCGGCCCGGGAGGCTCTGGCCTGAAGGAGGGGAATGATCGCGTCAAGCGCGAGTTCGTAGCTTCTTGTGCCGAAGCCGGCAATCACGCCGGCGCAGACGGGGGCCATGAAGGAATGGTGGCGGAACTCCTCGCGGGCATGCACGTTCGAGATGTGGACCTCGATCGCCAGCGTGTCCGCACCCTTGATCGCGTCCCGGAGCGCGATCGAGGTATGTGTGTAGGCGCCGGCGTTGATGATCACGCCTTCGCAGGCCAAGCCGGCCTGCTGCACCAGCGTCACCAGTTCGCCTTCGATGTTGGACTGGTGGCAGGTCAACGTGACGCCTTTTTCAAGAGCGAGACCAGTCATCCGCTGTTCCAGCTGAGCCAGCGTGGTCGCGCCATAGGTTGCTGGCTCGCGCCGCCCGAGCAGGTTGAGGTTCGGGCCGTTGATGAGATGAACCGCGACCATGCAAGCTCCGTGGCGCACGGGTCAGACCCGGCAGACTCCTGCACTCATAGCCCCTGTTGTGCCAGAGCGAAAGGGCGTCCTGCCGGTCGGCTGTTGATCGTTTGGCGCCGGATCGTGTCCGGCAAGGGTTGATCTGCCAGATTGGCGATGCTTGCCGGGCCCAGACAGGTCAGGCGCAGCTCGTCTTGCCGCACTTGCGGACAGCCGTTATGCGGCTCTTGATCTGGTCAACCCCGACGGCACCGAACACGATTTCATCCGCCAGCACGAAGGCCGGCGTGCCGGTAAGGCCCAGCCTGTCGCCGAGCACGACCGTGTCCTCGATGACGCTGCGCACTTCGGCGCTTTCCATCTCACGGCGAGCCTGATCGATGTTCACACCATGCTCCTTGGCGACTTCGAGCGCTTTCGCGCCATTGATCCGGCCCCGGGTTGACATCAGCGCGACGTGGAAGGCCCAGTACTTTTCGCCCTTGAGCTGGTTCTTGACGGCGACGGCAACGCGGCTCGCCTCGACGGAATCCGCTCCCAGAACCGGGAAATCCTTGAGCACGACCTTGAGCTTGGCGTCCTGCTTGATCAGTTCCTGGATATCCACGAGGGAGCGTTTGCAGAAGCCGCAATTGTAGTCGAAAAACTCGACCAGCACGACATCGCCCTGCGGATTGCCGGCCACGGCGCTCTTCGGCGATTCGAAAATGGCTGCGCGCTCGGACACGAGCACCTGCTTTTGCGAATCGACCTGCGCCTGCTGCTGGCGGCGCTCAAGCTCGACCAGCGCCTCCTGGATGATTTCGGGGTTCTTCAGCAGCACATCCTTGATAATGGCCTCGATCGCCGACTTCTGGTCGGCCGAGAAGCCTTGCTGCGCGGCGGCGGGCTGCTGGGCCATGACGCCGACAAGGGCGGTCGCGGCAGCGAGGGTCAGGGCGAGCGTGCGAAACATCATCGTTGTCCTTGCAATGAGGCATGCGGCACGAATCGCGCGCCAGCAATCCAATTTCAGCATTCGTATCACGTCCGGGGCGGGCGATAATTCACGATATCCTCAGCGCGCAGCTTTCCGGGTGAACCTGCGGGCAGTTTCTGAATGGCGCGCGTGGCCTGGGTCTGGGCGCTGACCAGATCGCCTGACAGGAAGGCCGCCTGCGCTGCCGACAATTCGGCCATGCCGATGTTGCCCTTGCGGGCATAGGCGGTGGCCAGATGTCGGTGCGGATCAGCGAGTTCCTTCTCGCGCTGTGCCGCGTAGGACAGCTCGCGGATGGCTTCATCGAGGGCAGCCGGTGAGCCGGACGCGAGAAGCGCCTGCCCGAGCATGCCCCTGATCAGCCCTGATGTGGGCACGGCACGTGCCGCCCGTCGCAAGGGCTCAACCGCGGCCTGCGCACGCCCGCTTTCAAGCAGGACCTGACCGCGCAACTCGTGGAAATGGGGGTTGCCTGGCTGGTCACGCAGCAGGCCGTCAATGCCGCCAAGTGCCTCCTGCATCTTGCCCGAGCGATGGGCGGCGATGGCGCGGGCATAGCGGGCGGCGACCGACTGGTCATGGGCTGGATAGCGCCGCCCGATCCCGTCAAAGCGCTCGATGAAGCCGAACAGCTTGGCGCGGGCCAGATTGTGCCGCGCCTGAAGGGCAGGGTTGTCGCGCGATCCGTAATGCGGGCTGGCTTCCGCCAGCGTCTTCAACTGCGCGATGCGTTCCGTCGGCAGCGGGTGGCTGATCTGGTAAGGGTCGATCGACCGGGAGGAGAACATGGCCGACTCGGCAAAACGCTCGAAGGTGCGGAGCATGCCGCGCGAACTTTGCCCGGTGGCATCAAGAAAGCGCACGGCCGCGCGATCCGCTGCCTGTTCTTCCGAGCGCTGGTAGGCCAGCAGACTGCGGCGGGCCATTTCCGCGCCGCCGCCGAAAACGCCTGCCGCCCCGAGCCCGGCATTGCCGACGCGGTCTCCGCTGCGGGCTGCGCCGACGACCGCACCGGCTCCGGCCAGCATGCCGATCGCCGCGAAGATCTGGGCCGAGGACATTTCCTGCCTCAGGCGCGCCAGGTGCCCGCCGGCGATGTGCCCGGTCTCGTGTGCGATAACCCCGATGACCTCGTTCGGCGTGTCGGCATCCATCAGCACGCCAACGTTCATGAAGATGCGACGGCCATTGGCGACAAAGGCGTTGAACGTACGGTCCTGAATTAGGACGATGTCGGTCTGGTTGGCATTTACACCGGCAGCCCGGAAAATCGGGCCCGAGTAATCGCGCAACAATTGCTCGATCTCGGTGTCCCTGACGATCGAGATCTGCCGACCTTGTGCCTGCACAGGTGCCGGCTGGCCCGCCATGGCGCAAAGCACGGATCCAGCCAGCAGCATGCGGGCCGCGACGCGTGGCCATGCTCTGCGACTGGGGACTTGGTGCGCCGCCATGGAAACAGGATCAGCCATGCTCATCGTCGAAAACCGGTTGCCTCCCGCATGAAAGCGGTTATCCGCCTAGAAGCTGTTGAAGGCAAGATTGCGACCGGCCACGCCGAATGCGCCAAAGGATGATCCGCTGTGTCCGAAATCCGTTCCAGCCAGACGCAAGCTCCAGTGTCCGTTGATCGGATGCCGGCTCTACCCGTCTCCCGGCGCAGCCAGGGTGTGTCGTCATTCATCGTCATGGATGTGATGTCGGAAGCCGCCCGCATCGAACGCAGCGGCGGATCGGTCATCCATCTCGAGGTCGGCCAGCCCGGCCATGCTGCACCGCGCACGGCGCGCGATGCGGTGGCGCGCGCGCTGGAGGCCGGCAAGGTCGGCTACACGGAAGCGCTCGGCATCTGGCCGCTGCGCGAACGCATCGCGCAGCATTATCGGGACTGGTATGGCGTGAGTGTCGATCCGGCGCGCGTCATCGTGACAACCGGCTCTTCGGGAGGCTTCACGCTGGCCTTTCTGTCGATGTTCGACGCAGGCCAGCGTGTCGCGATCTCTTCGCCGGGCTATCCGGCCTACCGCAACATTCTCGGGGCGCTCGGCCTCGATGTCGCCGAGATCGCCACGGGGCCTGAGACGCGCCATGCCCTGTCCGGAGCCGCGATCGAGGCCGCTCACCGATCGGCACCGCTGTCGGGCGTGCTGGCCATGAGCCCGGCCAATCCTACCGGGGTGGTGATGAGCAGTGAGGCGCTCCGCGATGTAGCCGCCACCTGCAGGAGGCTGGGCATCTGGTTCATCTCGGACGAAATTTACCACGGGCTGACCTATGGCCAGAAGGCCGGCACGGCCCTTGTCCATGATCCCGACTGCGTGATCATCAATTCGTTTTCCAAGTATTTCTGCATGACAGGCTGGCGTGTCGGCTGGATGATCGTGCCGGAGCATCTGGTCCGCCCGATCGAGCGCCTTCAGCAGAACATGGCGATCTCGGTGCCCTATCTCAGCCAGATCGGAGCACTAGCGGCCTTTGACGGGCAGGATGAGATGGAACAGGTCCGCCAGTTGTATGCGCGCAACCGCGAGATCCTGATGAACGCGCTGCCCAGTCTCGGACTGGGACGGTTTATGCCCGTCGATGGCGCGTTCTACATCTACAGTGATGTCTCCGACCTGACCAATGACAGCATGGATTACTGCCAGCGCGTCCTCAGCGAAGCTGGTGTCGCCATGACTCCCGGCCTCGACTTCGACACCGTCAACGGCCAGCGCTTCGTACGCCTATCCTTTGCGGGCACCGAGGCGGACATGCACGAGGCGGTGAAGCGGCTCGGCGCCTGGCGCCGTTGATCGAACGCAGAAGAAAGGCCCCTCATGCGGGGCATGAAGGGCCTTTTTCAATCGTTTGAAATCATGTGATCTTCAGATCACTTCTTGCTCCACCAGCCGCCCCGGCGTGGGCGATTGGGGTCGATCTCCGACAGCACGATCGCCACGGGTTCCGGTTCCGGTGCAACAGGCTCGGCCACTGGCACGGCGGCTGCCGGGCGCGGCGGCTCTGCCACAGGCTCATCTTCCATCGCTGCAGCAGGCGCGGCCTCGGCGACGACGTCAGCTGGAGCTTCTGCCACGACCTTCTTGCGGCTGCGCCGCTTCGGCTTCTCGGCAGCGGGCTCTTCCGCGGCTTCAACCGGTGCAGGCACAGGTTCAGGAGCCACTTCCGGTTCTACTGCCTCGACCGATCCTGCTTCGGCAGCCTCGGCGTCGTCGCGCGCGATCTCCTCGCGGGTGCGGCGGCCGCCACGGCGGCCGCGACGGCGGCCACGCGAAGGCCGCGCCTCGCCATCCTCTTCGCTAGCGGCACGGGCGGGTGCTTCTTCTGCATCGGTCTCGCCGGCAGGAGCATCATCCTCTTCGCCTTCTTCGCCGTTGTCCTGACGTTGGCCGTCGGGACGATCCGAGCCTGCTTCGCGATCGCCATTGCGGCCACGGCGGCGGCGGCGCCGCTTGCGACGACGGCCTCCTTCGCTGGCGTCGTTGCGCTCGCGCTCTTCAGCGGTCTCCGCTGTGCGGGCCATGCCATCGGCTTCGGCAGCGTCCTCATCCTCGGACGCTTCAACCTCGACGTCGTCGTCCTCGTCTTCAGGTTCGACGCTTTCGGCCCGCATCCCGCTGATCTGGGCACGGGGCTCGGCCTGCACGAATTCGCCGCGCTCGAGCACATAATATGTCGAACCCATCAGGTGGTCATCGACGGCGAGAATGACGCTGACGCCGAACTGGGCTTCCAGATCGGTCAGGTGCGCACGCTTCTGGTTGAGCACATAGAGCGCCACTTCGGTGCGTGTCTTGACGATCAGGTTGTGGGTGGACGAACGGATCAGCGACTCTTCCACCGCCCGCAGGATCTGCAGGGCCACCGATGGTGTCGAGCGCACGAAGCCGGTGCCGTCGCAATGCGGGCACTTGACGGACGAGCTTTCGAGCACGCCCGTGCGGATGCGCTGACGCGACATTTCCATCAGCCCGAAGGCCGAGATGTGGCCGACCTGAATGCGGGCGCGGTCGTTCTTGAGGCAATCCTTCAGCTTCTTCTCGACATGGCGGTTGTTCCGCTTCTCCTCCATGTCGATGAAGTCGATGACGATCAGGCCGGCCAGATCGCGCAGGCGCAACTGGCGGGAGACTTCCTCCGCCGCTTCAAGGTTGGTCTTGAGAGCAGTATCCTCGATGTTGTGTTCGCGGGTCGAGCGTCCCGAGTTGACGTCAATCGAGACCAGGGCTTCGGTCTGGTTGATGACGATGTAGCCGCCCGACTTCAACGTCACCTGGCTGGAGAACATGGCATCAAGCTGGCTCTCGATGCCGAACTTGGCAAAAAGCGGCTGCTGTTCGCGATACGCCTTGATCGTCTTGGCATGGCTGGGGGCCAGCATCTTCATGAAGTCCTTGGCTTCACGATAGCCGCCGTCACCGGAGACAAGGATGTCCTCGATATCCTTGTTGTAGAGGTCGCGGATGGCGCGCTTGATCAGCGAGCCTTCCTCGTAGACCAGCGCCGGCGCCGAAGAGCTGAGCGTCAGTTCGCGCACGCTCTCCCACATGCGCATCAGATACTCGTAATCACGCTTGATCTCGGGCTTGGTGCGCGAGGCCCCGGCTGTGCGCAGGATGATGCCCATCCCGTCCGGCACCTCCAGCTCTCCGGCGATTTCCTTGAGGCGCTTGCGGTCCTCGGCACTGGTGATCTTGCGCGAGATGCCGCCGCCCTTGCCAGTGTTGGGCATCAGCACCGAGTATCGGCCGGCGAGCGAAAGATAAGTGGTCAGGGCAGCGCCCTTGTTGCCACGCTCTTCTTTGACGACCTGAACCAGCAGGATCTGGCGACGCTTGATGACTTCCTGAATCTTGTACTGCCGGCGGCTCTGGTAACGCGGACGCTCCGGCACGTCGTCGAGCGCATCGCCGCCACCCATGGTTTCGGGAGCAGGGCGCTCGTCGCGGCTGCTCTCTTCGCCATTGTCGTCGCCATCGTCTTCGTTGGCATCATCGCGGCCATCGTCATCGCGGGCGTCATCATCACGGCTTTCGGCGTGATCATGACGAGCGTCGCGGATGTCCTCGTCCTGACCGTCGTCGCTGTGTTCGCGCTGCTGGTCGTCGCCGCCTTCGGAAAGGTCGCGCTGTGTGGTGGAAAACTCGCCATTGTCCTCATCGCGCGGCAGCGGCTCGGCATTCTCGTCGAGGGCGGCGGAGACAGTTTCATCTGTGTTCGCGCGCTTCTCGCGGCTGCCGTCCCGGCCACCGTCCTTGCCGCCGCGCCGCCTGCGGCGTCCACGGCCGCGCTCGCCACCCCTCTCGCCATTGCGGTCTGAGCCCCGCTCGCGCGGTTCGGCGTCAGCATCGGCATCATCCTCGTAACGCGCTTGCTCGGCGAGCAGCGCCTGACGGTCGGCGACAGGAATCTGATAGTAATCAGGGTGGATTTCCGAGAAGGCGAGGAAGCCGTGCCGGTTGCCGCCATACTCGACGAAGGCTGCCTGGAGCGATGGTTCGACCCGTGTGACCTTGGCGAGATAGATATTACCCCTCAGGGGGCGGCGGGAGGCAGACTCGAAATCGAATTCCTCGACCTTCTGGCCGCGCACGACAACGACCCGGGTCTCCTCCGGGTGCGAAGCATCGATAAGCATCTTATTTGGCATTGCATGGAACCTGAATGCGGCGCAGCGCACACGCCCTTGTTCCCGCGCGCAGCAAGCTGAATGCGGAGGGTTGCTCTACGGCGAGGCTGGACGGAGCCAGCCAATGGTGTGGGAAGTGACGAAAACAAGGTCGATTGAGCAAGCGCGCTCTGACGCCGCGCATGCATTGTCTCCAGACGGGACATTTGGCGCGATCGCGCCAGAACCCTCGACATTACGACCTGAACCTGCAGCATGCCGCATGGCGGCAGCTCATAATCACGCTCATGATCTCGCAGAGGCACGGAGCATAACCCGTGTCCAAGTTTCCGCGACGATCACTCACGATCCGTTTGACCAAGGCCCGCAGCGCAGACGACACACCATTTGCAACCCGATAACCGCCGGCATGCAAACATGGGTCGATGTCGCGAACCGGAAACGCCTGCTCTCAGATGAGCATCAACGCCACCGATTCAAATGACGCTGCACTGCGTCCAAGAATCCAATACAGACAGACCATGGTCATTGGCAAGCTTTTGGAACGAAACCGGCAAAATAGCGTCGCGGCAGACAAGACGCGCTGCGGACAGACAGGGCTGGCACGGGCCGCCGCGTCTGCCTCGCTGTGGTTCCTCATTGTTGCCAGATGCCTTGTGCTGCTGCCCATGCTCGCTGGCGGCGGTGCTTCCGCCCAAAATGGAACGACGCAGAGCCGCCCCGCCGGCACGGCTGCTGGTGTCGCGCAGCCGGTGCCTTCAGCACCAGTTGCGATCGATGCGCGGCTGGAGAGCGGTGAACGCAGCGCGCGCTTCACGATGGCCGTGTCGCAACGCCTCGATGTCAGCTTCGAGGTGCTCGACCAACCTTTGCGCATTGTCGCCGCTCTTCCCGAAGTGAACCTCCAGGCGGCTGCGCCCAAGGCCCGCAAGGGTGCGCTGGTGCCGCAATTTCGTGCCGGGCTGGTGGCACCCGGTCGCTCCCGCATCGTGTTCGACCTGTCCGCACCGGCACGGGTGAGACAACTGGTCCAGCGCAGCCGGGTGGATGGCATCGTCGATCTCAGCATCGAGTTCGAGCCGATCCCGCACAGTGAGTTCGATGGGCTGGTGGCCGCCGGCGCCGAACGCCGCGCGCGGGCCGCACTGGCCCCGCTCCAGAGCGAGCCCCGGCCCAGCCAGGACAGGCGACCCCTGGTGGTGATCGACCCTGGCCATGGCGGTATCGATCCTGGTGCCGTCGCAACCGGAGGTGTCACGGAGAAGGCTGTCGTGCTGGCGATCGGGCTCAAGCTGAAAGAGCAGATCGAGGCCTTGGGCCATGCACGTGTGATCATGACCCGCGCCGATGATCGCTTCCTCAGCTTGTCGGAGCGCGTGCGTGTGGCGCGCGAGGCCCGTGCCGACCTGTTCGTGTCGCTGCATGCGGATTCACTGTCCGCCGCGCAGGACGTGCGCGGGGCTACCGTCTACACGGGCTCGGACCGTGCCACCGATGCTGAATCGGCCCGGCTTGCGCAAAAGGAAAATGCGTCTGACGCCTTGGCCGGTGCAGAAGCGGGGCAGGGCGGCGGCGAGATCGTCGACATCCTGATGGACCTTGCCTTGCGCGAAACACGGGCCCAATCCGGAGCCGCCGCAGCCCGGCTGGTCACCGAGATGTCCGGCGCGGTGAAGATGCATCGCATCCCGCAACGTGCCGCCGGGTTCCGGGTGCTGACAGCGCCCGACGTGCCATCTTTGCTGATCGAACTCGGGTTCCTGTCGAGCAAGAGCGACATCGCGCTTCTGACATCGGCGGAATGGCAAGGGGTGGCGGCCGAAGCGATTGCGCGGGCGGTGAGCGGACATTTTTCAGCGCGTGCACCAATTCAACGGTCCGGTGCCTCGATTTCACCTTAACTGTGGCTCACGGTGGATTCGGCGCGTATGCCATGGTATCGGCGTTGAGTAACTGTTCATAAACCATGTTTATGTTGTTGGCAGGGCTTAGACTACCGGTGCAAGCATCGGAGCCAAGCTCGCTTCTGACTCCCACCTGAGGGCCTGATGCGGTTCGTCCTTCGTTTCTTCGGCTGGCTGTTCGCGGTCGGCGCTGTTGTGTTCCTGATCGGCGTCGCTGCGGTGGCGGCGGTCATCTGGCATTATTCGAAGGATCTGCCTGACTATGCCCAGCTCAGGAACTACGAGCCGCCGGTGATGTCGCGCGTGCATGCCGGCGACGGGTCGCTGATCGCCGAGTATGCCAAGGAGCGCCGGCTCTATCTGCCGATCCAGGCCGTGCCGAAGCTCCTGATCAACGCTTACCTCGCCGCCGAAGACAAGAATTTTTATCGCCATATGGGCGTTGACCCCGAGGGTCTGGTGCGCGCGGTCGTGACCAGCTTCCGCAACCGTGGCACCAATCGTCGCCTTCAGGGCGGCTCCACGATCACCCAGCAGGTCGCCAAGAACTTCCTTGTGGGAGACGAGCGCTCATTCGAGCGCAAGATCCGCGAAGCGCTCGTCGCGATCCGCATGGAGTCGGCCTACTCGAAGGACAAGATCCTCGAGTTGTATCTCAACGAAATTTATCTAGGTGCCGTCACCCCCGGTCGCCTGAGCCACGGGATTGCCGCAGCTGCCCTCGATTATTTCGGCAAGTCGGTGCACGAACTGCAATTGCATGAGGCTGCCTATCTCGCAGCCCTGCCCAAGGCTCCGTCGGAACTGCACCCGTTCCGGAACCGCGAGCGTGCCATCGAGCGCCGCAATTATGTGCTCGATCGCATGGCGATCGACGGTACGGCGAAGCGGGAAGATGCGGAGGCTGCCAAGAAGATGCCGCTTGGCGTTGTGTCGCGCAACATTTCGCCGAACAACATCGCTGCCGGCTTTTTCGCAGAGGATGTGCGCCGCGATCTCAACGAGCGTTATGGCGAGAAAAAGGTGATGGAAGGCGGGCTTTCGGTCCGCACCACCATTGACCCGAAGATGCAGTTGATGGCCCGCAAGGCGCTGGTCGATGGCCTTGTGCGCTATGACGAGGCGCGCGGGTGGCGCGGTGCTCTCCAGAAGATCGAGGTCGCCGGCCGCGATTGGGGCGTGCCCTTGTCCGCGGTGCCGGCTCTAGCGGATGTGCAGCCTTGGCGGCTGGGTGTTGTCACAGAGGTGGGCACCGACAGCGCGCGCGTCGGCCTCCAGCCGCGCCGGGAACTTGGGAACCAGCTTTCGAACGAGCGCGAGACCGTGACGTTGACGGCTGACGGCTATCGCTGGACGCGACGCAATGTGCGCCAGCTCGTCAGTGTCGGCGATGTCATCTACGTCGAGCCGGTCGATGGCCGGCCTGGCGTTGCCCGTCTGCGCCAGATTCCCGAGGTTAATGGCGCGATCGTGGTGATGGATCCGCATACCGGCCGCGTTTTCGCGATGGTCGGCGGATTCTCCTATGACCAGTCGGAGTTTAACCGCGCTACACAGGCACTGCGCCAGCCCGGTTCGTCGTTCAAGCCGTTTGTCTACGCCACGGCACTCGACAATGGCTACACGCCATCCAGCATCGTGCTCGATGGTCCGATCTCGATCGATCAGGGCGGCGGGCTCGGCGTCTGGGAGCCCGAGAACTACGATGGCAAGCCTGCTGGCCCGCGGACGCTGCGCTTCGGTATCGAGCAGTCGAAGAATCTGATGACCGTCAGGCTGGCCAAGGATGTCGGCATGCCGCTGGTCTCCGAGTATTCGCGTCGCTTTGGTGTCTATGATGACATGTTGCCGGTGCTCTCGATGTCGCTTGGCGCCGGCGAGACGACGGTGATGCGCATGACGACAGCCTATGCGATGCTCGCCAACGGCGGGCGCCGCATCAAGCCGACGCTGATCGATCGAATCCAGGATCGCTGGGGTGCCACGATCTACCGCCACGACGAGCGCGTCTGCGAAGGCTGCGCCGCCGAGACATGGAACAACCAGCGCGAACCGCGCCTCGTGGACAACCGCGAGCAGGTGCTCGATCCGCTGACCGCCTACCAGATGACTTCGATGCTCGAAGGCGTGGTGCAGCGTGGCACAGCGACCGTCATCAAGGATGTTGGCAAGCGGCTGGCTGGAAAGACCGGAACGACCAACGAGGCCAAGGACGTCTGGTTCGTCGGCTACTCGCCCGATCTCGCGGTCGGGGTCTATCTGGGTTTCGATAAGCCCAAGTCGCTCGGCAATTCGGCAACGGCCGGGCAGTATGCAGCGCCTGTGTTCCGCGATTTCATGCGGGCCGCCTTGCGCGACAAGCCCGATACGCCGTTCCGGGTGCCTGCCAACATCAAGCTGATCCCGGTCGATCCGCGCAGCGGCATGCGGTCAAGCGGACCCGGCGGCTTCCTGGAAGCGTTCAAGCCGGGCACTGCCCCACCTGACAGCTATTCGATCATCGGGCTGTCCGGTGCCGATGGCCGGCGCGGCATCAGTGTCTCACCAGAGGCCGAGCGCAATGTCGGCGCGGGCACTGGCGGCCTTTACTGAGCCTGCGGCCTGCGGCTGCTCCGTGCTTTACAGGGCTGCGTTGCATCACTAAGTCAGTCCCGCGAGGTGGGCTGACCGGCCTGCCTTCCGAGACCAATGCTTCCGGAGCCAGCTGGGCGTCCGGACGCCTGCCTGACAGGACAGTTCCCGTTCCATGCGCCCTGAAATCGAATCCCTCGCGGAAGCCGCCAAGCAGTCGATTGGACTGCTGAGGAGGCATCTTTGACTACGATACTGCGATCAAGCGCCTTGCCGAACTGAACGGTCAGGCCGAAGACCCTGACCTGTGGAACAATGCCGAACTGGCGCAGAAAATCATGCGCGAGCGCACCACGCTCGAAGACCAGATCAACGGCATCGGCAAGCTGGAGCGCGACCTCGACGACGCCAAGACGCTGATAGAACTGGGCGAGATCGAAGGGGATCAGGCCACCATTCTGGAAGGCGAGGCCGCGATGCGGGCCGTGCACGAGGAAGGCGCGCGCCGGCAGGTCGAAACGCTGCTGTCCGGCGAGGCTGACGCTAACGACACCTATATCGAGATCCATCCCGGTGCTGGCGGAACCGAGAGCCAGGACTGGGCCGAAATGCTGCTGCGCATGTATACGCGCTGGGCTGATCGCCGGAAGTTCAAGGTCGAACTGATGGAAAGCCAGTCGGGGGACACTGCTGGCATCAAGTCTGCCACGCTACTGATCAAGGGCCACAATGCCTACGGCTGGCTCAAGACCGAGTCGGGCGTGCATCGGCTGGTGCGGATTTCCCCGTTTGACTCCAATGCGCGTCGGCAAACCTCGTTCGCCTCGGCCTGGGTCTATCCCGTTGTGGATGACCGTATCGTCATCGAGATCAAGGAATCGGATTGCCGCATCGACACGTTCCGGGCGCAGGGCGCCGGCGGCCAGCACATCAACACGACAGATTCGGCTGTGCGCATCACGCACATGCCAACCGGGATCGTTGTCGGCTGCCAGCAGGAGCGCTCGCAGCACAAGAACCGCGCCAAGGCGTGGGACATGCTACGCGCGCGGCTCTACGAGCATGAACTGCGCAAGCAGGAAGAAAAAGCCAATGCCGTCGCCGCGTCCAAGACCGACATCGGTTGGGGGCACCAGATCCGATCCTATGTGCTCCAGCCCTATCAGCTGGTCAAGGATCTGCGGACAGGTGCCACATCCACCAGTCCTTCCGATGTCCTTGACGGTGATCTCGACCCGTTCATGGAAGCATCGTTGGCGCAGCGCGTCTACGGCACGACTGTGGGCGATGTCGGCGATGTTGAGTAGAACGATCCAAGCGGAACGACGCCTCCCGGCCGTCGCTCAGTTGGCGTCGCCGAGGCGCTGGCCGGCGCGGAGAAACCGCACGGGATCGACCGCATCGCCCTCGATCCTCGTTTCATAGTGCAGGTGCGGTCCGGTCGAACGACCGGTCGATCCGACCCTGCCAATGATGCTGCCGTGGCTGACCTTTTGCCCTTCACTGACAGCGATATGGGACAGGTGCGCATAACGGGTCGTGATGCCATGGCCATGGTCTATCTCGACCATGTTGCCATAGCCTCCGCTGTATTCGGCCAGGACGACTTCGCCGGAACCGCCGGCCCTGACGGGCGTGCCCTGCTCGGCTCGGAAGTCGATGCCGGAATGCATTGCGAGCGAGCGGGTGAACGGGTCGAGCCGGTGCCCGAACGCACTGGTCTGCTCGGCTTCGACGCCCATTGGCCGGCGCAGGGGAAGCGCACCAACCACCGAACGCAGCCGTTCCACAGCGACGATGCGCGGCTGGAGCCGGACAACAGACGCCTCGAAGGCCCCAAGCCGCGGATCAATCTTGGCCGGAATGAACGGGCCGCCTTGTGCTGTGCCCCCCGCGGCGGGAGCCATCCTGTCAGGATCCAATCCGACATCGCCGATCACGGCGCGAAGGGACACATGGGCTGACGTCACCGATGTCTCGAGCCGGTTCAGCGCCTTGATCTGCGCCGCAGTCACAGCCGTCAAACTCTGCTCGACCCTGCCGAGCCGATCGGCGATCGGCAAGGACGGATCGAGGGCGCTCTGGTCCCAGGCGTTGGCAGAGGTGGCGCGTCGCTCCTGATCGCGCCGCAAGCCCGGCATGTCCGGAACCGGCATCGGCCGGGATGACGGTGCGAAGCTGGAAATGCTGCCGGTGGTGCTGGCGTTGGCTGCCGGTTGCGGAGCAATGGGAGCCCGTGCCGGCCTGCCGGTCACGAGTTGCTGGCCGCTGACGCTGTCGGCGAGCGCAGCGACGATGGCCTGTCTGGTTTCGAGCTGGCTCTGTCGCGTGACGAGTTCGGCTACGCGAGCCTCGACACCATCCTGGTCCACAAGCTGGCGGCTGGACAGCTTGTCGATCTCGCTCTTGAGAGCGGCGATCCTGTCTTCATAGACATATTGCCGCGCTGTTTCGCGCTTGATCATGTGGCCGGCAAAGCTGTCCTTGGTCAGGATCAGCCACGTCGTGCCTGCGCCCCATCCGGTCAGCAACGTCGCCGCGAACAATCCGGCGACGATGGTGGAGCGGCGCACGGTCACAAGACCGGGATCATATTTGGAAGAGGGCGGTACTTTTGCCACGCGAGTCACCACAACTTGGAAGAGTGTGACAACTAGGCCCGAACAGGGTTAATCTTTTCCAAACATCACGGGTCTCATGAGCTTTCGCCTGTCACGCCCGATCCTGCCGACAGGTCACGGCACAACAAATCCTGTGGCTGGACGCCATCTGGCCAAAAGACCGACGCAACAGGTTGCCGGTTGCTCAGAGGCTCCGGGCTGCGGCCAGCACTTCCTCGGCATGGCCGTCGACCTTGACCTTGTTCCAGATCGCGGCGACTTTGCCAGTCGTGTCGATCAGGACTGTGGTGCGCTCGATGCCCATGTATTTCTTGCCATACATGCTTTTTTCGACCCAGACCCCGTAAGCTTCCAGAGCAGCCCTCGCCTCGTCGGAAGCTAGGGTGAAGCCGAGATCATACTTCTTCTTGAACTTGTCATGGCTGGCGACACTGTCGGCAGACAGGCCGATGATCGTCGTGTTGGCCGCAGCAAAGTCCGCACGCAGCCCGTTAAAGGCGATCGCTTCTTTGGTGCAACCGCTGGTATCGTCCTTTGGATAGAAATAAAGGCAGACATTCTTGCCCTTCAATCCGGCCAGCGAGATGGTTCCGCCGCCATCTGTCGGCAAGGAGAACGCCGGGGCGGCATCGCCAATCTTGAGAGACATCAGCCTTCCTTTCGTCGGGTTTGTGTTGCTTCACAATGATCCCGATATAGTGCTGCTTCGCGTTTCGTGAAGGTCCGAATCGGCCATCTGATGTTTGTCCCGTCGCGGACGGCCGCGATATGCTGGAGACCTGCCGATTGACGATCGAAACAGTGCCCACGCCGGTTGCGGCTGACCAGGATGCCAAAGCTTCCGCCGCGCCGCGCCGGCGCCGGAAGCGCGACCGCATCGGGCTCATTGCTGCCATCGCCACCGTGGTCAGCGTCGTTGGCTTCGTGCTTGCCGCTGCGGTGGGAGCGCTGTTCATTTCAGGTGTCGTGCCGCTCGCAGGCCTCCAGCATCATGTGGCTTCCGACCTGCAGCGCAGGCTCGGCGCTGACTGGAGCGTCACAGCCGCCAAGGCGGCGATCGTGCGCAGCGAGGGGCAGGCTTTGCTCCAGATCCGCAACGCCGAATTCGTGCATGCCTCTGGCCTCAGGCTGCGCACGCCCGACACCGACATCCGCTATGATCCCTGGTCGCTGCTGGGCGGTAGTCTCAGGATCCGCTCCATCGACCTGCACGGCGTGAACCTCAGGCTGAAGGTTGATTCGACCGGCGCTTTGACCCTCGATACCGGCGATACCCAGTTGCCGCTCAATGCTGCGGATTCCGCGACCACGCTGAGCCCGGTCGAGCAGGCGGCCGCGGCACTGGGAGCGCTGCTGGACAATGACAGCGCCCTGCCGGGCCTCGACAGCGTGGCGCTGACAGGGTCGACTCTGACGCTGGTCGCACCTGATGGCACCGAGCGCATCGGCCTGCAGAATGTCGCGATCCACCTCGATCGCGAGCCAGACGGGCGAACCTTGCGGCTGCGCGGGGCGGCTCCATCCGGAGCCAAGGACATCGTCGTGTCCAGCGTGGCAGACGGGCAGGGCGGCAGGCGCCTCGATGTCACGATCCATGCTTTCCAGATCGATAGTGCGGAGCGGCTCTATGCCGGGCCGGGTTCCGCGATCCTGACCGGGTTTCCGCTCAGTGGACGCATCAGCCTCGTGCCCGCTGCCGGGCAGCCGGCGCGTATCGAGGGTACGATCAGGGTTGGGGCCGGAACCATTGCCTCGCCGGATGGCGGCAAGGACACAATCGGGCTCGAAGAGTTGACGGCGGATTTCAAGGGTGATGCCGCCTTGCAGCACATCGAGATCACGCAGTTGAAAGCCCGACGGGGCGAGACCCGCCTGGCCATGAGCGGGCTGTTCGAGCGCGACAGGAATGATCTGTGGCAGGTCAGGGGTGAGGCCAGCGGGCAGATTGCCGGCGAGGGCAAGGACCCGGTGCAGCCGCTGACCCGCGCCACGATCGCTCTCGAAGGCAGCGCCCTGAACGTGGCCGTGCTGACAGCACTCGACTTGCAAGGGCCAGGGCTTTCGGTGCAGGGCAATGGCCGGGTGGAGCGGACGTCCGACGGGCCGACGCTTGTCTCGCGCCTGACCGCGAAGGATTCGCAGGTGAGGGGGCTGATGGCAGCATGGCCAACACCGATCTCGCCGATTGTCCGCCAGTTGCTGGTTGAACGGCTGGAAGCCGGGACCGTCGACAGCCTGACCCTTGTCACGGACATGACGGCCGACGCCGTGCGCGCGACGCGGGCTGGTGATCCAACGCCCGATGAGAGCCTGCGGGTCGAAGTGAGCGGGCGGGGTGTACGATTCGTCGTGGGCGAGGGCATCCCCAAACTTCATGATCTGGTGATCACTGGCGTCGGCACAGGCAGGACGCTGGCGCTGACTGCAAGCGCCGCGCGCGTCAACCTGCCCAAGGGGCGGAACCTGCAAATCAGCGAAGGCAGTTTTGCCATTGCCGATACCTGGGCGGCAAGGCCGATCGGGCGGGCGGCTTTCCGGACCGTCGGTGGCGTTGATGCGCTGGCATCCTTGATGGCTCAGCCGGCCCTGCGCGAGTCCGCACCCGCCCAGATCGACCCCGAGACCGTAAAAGGGCGCATCGACCTGCGCACCAGCTTGTCGCTTCCGCTGGTCGATAACATCGTTGCCAGCGATGTGATTATCCAGTCATCTGGGACCATTTCCGGCCTATCGTCCACGGCGCTGATCGGAGATGAGACCCTTGAGAACGGCAATCTGGCCGCCACCTACGAGCGCGGCAGCCTCAGCCTCAAGGGCGATGCCCGGATCGATGGCGCAGCAGCCCAGATCGACCTCAGGCAAGACGGGCGCGGTGTTGGCGAAGCGGTCGTGACGCTGACTGTGGATCAGGCCATGCGGCAGCGCCGCGGCCTCGGTCTCAATGGCACGGTAACGGGCCCGCTGGCACTGCGCGTGGTCAAGCCCCTTGGTCGCAAGCCGGATGCACCGCCACGGCTGGAATTCGACCTCGCCCGTGCGGTCATCGACGGCGCCTTGCCGGGATGGACAAAGCCTGCTGGACGCCCCGGAAAGCTGACGTTCTCGCTGGTCGAGACCGACAAGGACGGGATAGAGCTCGTCGATCTGAGCCTCGATGCGAACCCTGTTCTGGTGCGCGGCAAGGCTTCACTGGATGACAGCGGTGCCCTCACGCGGGCCTCGTTCACACAGGTCAAGCTGTCACCCGGCGACGACATGCGCGTCGAGGTGCGCCGGGAGGGGCAGATCAGCAAGGTCACCGTGCGCGGCCAAGTGGCCGATGCCAGGCCGTTCCTGAAGCCTCCGGCCAGTTCATCAGCGTCACGGCGGCCCGGAGACGCTCCGACCGACATAGACCTCGATCTGGCGATCCCCATTCTGACGGGCTTCAACAATGAGGTGATCGGCAATGCTGTGCTGAAGCTGGGGCTCCGCAACAAGGAACTTCGCCAACTTGAGTTTGCCGGCAGGATCGGGCGTGCACCCGTTACCGTCCAGCAGTCCCGCGAGGGCGCTGCACGGCTGGTGCGGCTCCGCAGCGACGATGGCGGCGCCCTGCTGCGGTATCTCGATATCTATCGCCGCGCCTATGGTGGCGAACTCAGCGTCGATGCCCGGCCTGCCGACGACAGCATCTCAGGCGATGTGACCTTCCGGAACTTCCGCGTGCAGGGCGAGCCGGCCCTGCGCCGGGTTATCGGGGAGCAGTTCAGCCAGCAGGCCCGCGGCGTACAGGGCGAGAGCCCGTCACGCGAAGTTGGCAATGACGTGCCGTTTGCCCGTCTCAAGGGCAGTTTCATCAGGACGCCGTCCCGAATCGAGATCAAGGACGGTGTGATCTGGGGCAACGAGATCGGAATCTCCGGCCAGGGCTCGATCGACTACACACGGGATCGGGCCGATATCGCCGGAACCTTCGTTCCGGGGTTTGCACTGAACAACGCATTCTCGCAGGTGCCTTTGCTTGGGCCCCTGCTGGGTGGCGGGCAGTATGAAGGTCTGTTCGCTGTCAATTTCCGCGTCGCGGGGCCGGCGAGCGCGCCGACAATGACGATCAATCCGCTTTCGGCCATTGCGCCGGGCATCCTGCGGCGGTTCGTCGATCCATTCGGCGGGGTGCCGCTCGGAGCCGGAAATACGCCGCTGCGCACGCCCTAAGCCTGAACTGCCGGCTGTTCACAGCCATGTTGCACCGCCCGGCACAATGGCGTAACGCGTGCGTCATGGCCCAGCACGATACTATTCTGATCATCGATTTCGGCTCACAGGTTACGCAGTTGATCGCCCGCCGGGTGCGAGAAACTGGCGTGTATTGCGAGATCCATCCCTTCCAATCGGCGGAAGCAGCGCTTCAACGGCTTGCACCCAAGGGCGTGATCCTGTCCGGCGGCCCTGCCTCCGTCACGGATGCTGGCAGCCCACGTGCACCGGCGGCGGTGTTCGAAGCTGGCGTGCCGGTGCTGGCGATCTGTTATGGCCAGCAAACCACCGCTGTGCAGCTTGGCGGCAGCGTCGAGGGCGGACATGCCGCTGAGTTCGGACGCGCGGATGTCGAGATCAAGGCCCCCAGCGCCCTGTTCGAGGGCGTCTGGCAGGTTGGCGGGCGCTATCCGGTATGGATGAGCCACGGCGACCGCGTCACCGTGCTGCCGCCCGGCTTCAGCGTGAAAGCGACATCCGAGAATGCACCTTTCGCGGTGGCCAGCGACGAGGCGCGGCGCATCTACACCACGATGTTTCATCCCGAAGTGGTGCACACCCCGGATGGGGCAGCCCTGCTGCGCAACTTCGTGACACGGATCGTGGGCGCGAAATCTGACTGGTCGATGGCGGCTTACCGCGGTGAGATGATCGCGAAGATCAGGGCTCAGGTGGGCACGGGCAAGGTCATCTGCGGTCTCTCAGGCGGCGTCGATTCGGCGGTTGCCGCCGTGCTGATCCATGAGGCGATTGGCGACCAGTTGACCTGCGTCTTCGTCGACCATGGCCTGATGCGGCATGCCGAGGCCGAGCAGGTGGTGACGCTGTTCCGCGAACACTACAACATCCCGCTGGTCCATGTGGATGCATCCGATCTGTTCATCGACGCCTTGCAGGCCTGCGGGCCTGACCCGGAAGCCAAGCGCAAGACCATCGGCAAGCTGTTCATCGACGTGTTCGAGGCCGAAGCCCGCAAGATCGGCGGCGCGCAGTTCCTGGCACAGGGCACGCTCTATCCCGATGTCATCGAAAGCGTCTCGTTCACGGGTGGCCCGTCGGTCACCATCAAGAGCCATCACAATGTCGGCGGCCTTCCGGCCCGCATGAACATGAAGCTGGTCGAGCCGCTGCGCGAATTGTTCAAGGATGAGGTGAGGGTGCTTGGCCGCGAGCTTGGCCTGCCTGATGCCTTTGTCGGGCGGCACCCGTTTCCCGGGCCTGGCCTCGCCATTCGCTGCCCCGGCGAGATCAACCGCGAGAAGCTCGACATCCTCCGCAAGGCCGATGCCATCTATCTTGAGGAAATCCGCCGAGCCGGCCTCTATGACGTCATCTGGCAGGCTTTTGCGGTCCTGCTGCCGGTCAAGACCGTCGGCGTCATGGGCGACGGGCGGACCTATGACCATGTACTGGCGCTGAGAGCCGTGACGTCAGTGGATGGCATGACCGCGGATTTCTATCCGTTCGACATGGCCTTCCTAGGCCGCGTGGCGACACGCATCATCAACGAGGTCAAAGGCATCAACCGCGTCACCTACGACGTGACGTCGAAGCCGCCCGGCACCATCGAGTGGGAATGACGCCGCGGTTGTTCTGGATGTGAGGTGGTGCCAAGGACAGGTCTTGCGGTCGATGCAAGGCCGTCACTAGTAGAACCGAACATGGCAGCCCTGAACCAGCCGAAGCGATGCACCATGGCGCTTTTGGATCAAGGGACGCGCTTCACGGAGCCGCTGCCGACCGGATGCTGCCTGCATCGTGTTTTATTGTGGCCGGCTCCTGCGGCGTGATGCGCAGGGCCCGGAGCGCATTCAGGATCACGGCAACGTCGATTACCTCCTGCAAGAGCGCGCCCTGCACCGGTGTGAGATAGCCGAAAGCGGCGGCAAACATGCCGAGGACCGAAAGACCGATCCCCGCGACGACACTCTGGACAGCGATGCGCCGTGAAGCCCGCGCGATCTCGAGGCCAGGGCCGAGCCGGTCGACGCGGTCGACGAGCAGCACGACATCGGCCGCCTCGGCGGAGGCTGCTGCGCCACGCGCGCCCATGGCAACACCGACATCGGCGGCCGCCAGTGCGGGCGCGTCGTTAACGCCGTCGCCCACCATCATCACCGGCCCGCGCTTGCGCTCGGACAGCACGAGCAGAACCTTCTGGTCCGGGGTCAGGTTGGCCCTGAGCCCATCGAGACCAAGGCCCTCGGTCACGCGCTCCGCCACGTCCGCGCGGTCGCCGGTGGCGAGCAGGATGCGCTGGACGCCCTGGCGGCGAAGCCCGTCGAGCATTGCACCCGTGCCTTCACGCAGCGGATCGGACATGACCAGATGCCCGGCCATGTGACCGTCAACCGCCACTGCGACGAGGACCGAGCCGGCAGAGCTGGCAGGATGGGTGCCCGGCGCCACACCGACGCGGCTGGCAACAAAGCTTTCGCCGCCGACCAGAACCATGCGGCCATCCACGTGGCCCAGAACCCCTTCGCCCGGCATCTCCTTCACCTCGGAAGGAACGGCCAGCGTCAAGCCCCGCGCCTTTGCGGCCGCGACGATGGCTTGTGCTACGGGGTGCGTGGATGCCTGGTCGAGTGCTGCGGCAAATCGCAGGATATCGTTCTCAGGCATGCCATCGTGGCTGTCGATCGACACGATCTGCGGGAAGCCATCGGTCAGGGTGCCGGTCTTGTCGAGGATCACCGTGCGGATGCGCGCCATCGTCTCGAGCGGCCCCGCGCCCTTGATGAGAACGCCGAAATGCGCGGCACGGGAAAGGCCCGCGACCAGGGCCACGGGCACGGCAAGAATCAGCGGGCAGGGCGTGGCCACGACCAGCACCGCCACGGCCCTGATCGGATCGCCGGTGAACCACCAGGCGGCCAGGGCAATGGCAACCGTGATGGCGAGAAACCCCAGCGACCAGCGGTCAGCCAGCCGCGACATCGGGGCTTTGGACGCTTGTGCCGCCTCGACCAGCCGGACGATCCCGGCATAGGTGCTTTCCGTCGCGCGGTGCGTCGCCACCACATCAAAGGCTTTGCCTGCATTGGTCGAGCCGCTCATGGCTTCGGCACCGTGTGCCAGCCGCTGCGGCATGGACTCGCCGGTCAGTGCCGAGGTGTCGACGAAGGCGGTGTCGGATGCCACTGTGCCGTCGACGGGAACGACATCGCCCTGCCGGATCAGCAATCGGTCGCCTGGAACGATCTCATCAAGCGGGATGTCTTGAAGAGCGCCGTTCCGGTGCCGGGTCGCTGTCCTGGGGACGCGTGACAGAAGGTCCTTCATCTCCCGCTTTGCGCGACCTTCGGCAAAGCTTTCGAGGAAGGTGCCGCCGGCATACATCACGGCGACGACCGCTGCCGCGAGTGTCTCACCGAACACCAGCGCCGCCGTCATCGAGAGCGCGGCCACGATGTCGAGCCCTACCTCGCCGCGCCCGATGCTGCGCAGGATCTCGATCACGAGCGCTGCGAGCGCGGGGACGACACCGGCGAACCAGAGCAGGTTTGCGATGTCGGCCCTGCCGGCGACATAGAATGCAACACCCACGATCAGACCGGTCACAGCCAGGAGCAGGATTGCGGTCTTGAAGCGATCGGTGCCGGACTGTTCCATGTGGACTAGCTTCCCTCAGAAGAGGTCAGAGCCGCTGGCTGGCCGGAACGAAGGCCCCGGTTGCCGCAGTCTTTGCACCGGGGGCACCTTTGCGCAGGACGATCACGGCGTCGAGCCCGCATTTCCGTGATGGCGGTGATCCATTGTCAGGTCGGGGCACAGGGGTTGGCAGGCACGGTCCAAAGTGCGCGGTTGTCTGGCGCGCTGGCGGCATCCGGACGCTGCGCAAGGGCAGGGGGTGCAAGAAGCGAATCAAACATGAATTTCAAAGGCTTGACAGGGCTTTCCGAGAACGTCTACCTGTGTTGCCGGACGTGCTTGCGCATGTGGCGCTGTCAACAGAGACCTTCGCCCGTCACGCCCAAAGGAGTGTTCGATGCTGCTGCTCATTCTCGGCCTTGTGCTTTTTCTCGGCGCACATGCGCTCACCATGGCGCGCGGCGTGCGCGCGGGGTTGATCGAGCGGCTGGGCGAGGGCGGCTACAAGGGGGCCTACACGGCTGCATCACTGATCGGTTTTGCGCTGATCATCTACGGTTTTGGCGTCTACCGCGCCTCGGGCTGGGTGCAGGTCTGGTCGCCCCCGGTCTGGACGAAGCATCTGGCGCTGCTGCTCAACCTGCCGATCTTCGTGCTGCTGGCGGCCACAAACTCGGGCGGTCGCATCCACGCCGCAGTCAAGCATCCGATGCTGCTGGCGGTGAAGATCTGGGCAACAGCGCATCTGATCTCGAACGGCGATCTCGGCGGCATCCTGCTGTTTGGCGGTTTCCTTGCATGGGCAGTAATGGCGCGCATCTCGCTGAAGCGCCGCGCCGGCGTGACAGTGCCGGCAGCGCCGGCTGGCTTCACGACACGTGACTGGACAGCCATCGGCGCCGGCCTCGTCCTGTGGTTCGTGTTTGCCCGCTGGCTGCATCCGTGGTTGATCGGGGTTGCGGTCTGGCCGGGCCGGTGAGGGCGGTCTGGTGACCTCTCCGACTGCCGCTCCCGTGCCGTTCGGCCTGCACCTGCACGCCACGGATGGTGCGGCGCGCACTGGCGAGATCCGCATGCCGCGCGGCGTGATCCGGACACCGGCGTTCATGCCCGTCGGGACAGCCGCGACCGTCAAGGGCATGTATCCGGATCAGGTCAAGGCGCTCGGGGCCGATGTCGTTCTTGGCAACACCTACCACCTGATGTTGCGGCCCTCGGCGGAGCGCATCGCGCGGCTCGGCGGGCTGCACAGGTTCATGAACTGGCCTTTCCCGATCCTGACCGATTCCGGCGGGTTTCAGGTCATGTCGCTGTCGCAACTGCGCAAGATCACCGAGCAGGGCGTGGTCTTCCAGTCGCACATCGACGGCTCGCGCCATGAGATGAGCCCGGAGCGGTCCGTCGAGATCCAGAACCTTCTGGGCTCAGACATCGTGATGCAACTCGATGAGTGCGTGTCCTTGCCGTGTGAGGACAAGGTCGCCGAGAAGGCGATGCGCCTGTCGCTGCGTTGGGCCGAGAGGTGCCAGTCGGCATTTGGCGAGCATCCGGGCAGGGCGCTGTTCGCCATCGTGCAAGGCGGCGCTTCGGTTCCGCTAAGGCAGGAGAGCGCCCGCACGCTGGCCAGCATGAACTTCAAGGGTTACGCGATTGGCGGGCTTGCCGTTGGTGAGCCGCAGGATGTCATGCTGGCGATGATCGAGGCGGTCGAGCCGGATTTGCCCAGCGACAAGCCGCGTTATCTGATGGGTGTGGGAACGCCGGACGATATCTGCGAGGCCGTGCGCCGCGGGGTCGACATGTTCGATTGCGTGATGCCGACCCGGGCCGGCCGTCACGGCCAGGTGTTCACCCGCTTTGGCCGCATGAACCTGCGCAATGCCAAGTTCGCCGATGACAACCGGCCGCTGGATGCCGCCTCGACCTGCCCGGCCGCCAACAGCTATGCGCGGGCCTATCTGCACCATCTGGTCAAGGCCGACGAGATGCTGGGCAAGATGCTGCTGACATGGGTCAACCTGGCCTATTATCAGGATCTGATGGCGGGCCTGCGCGCCGCCATTGCGGCCCGGCGGCTGGCAGACTTCATCGCCGAGACCAAGGAAGCCTGGGCGCGCGGCGATGCCTGACAATGCGCGAAGCGTGTAACGTGCGGTATCTGAGTCGCGCGCCAGCCGCCGGCCTTCTACAACCGCTTGGCTGAGTGATAAAAAGCGTGACAGATCATAGCTCTAGGCCTGATAGCTCATACATTCTGTTCTACACTTAAGTTCCATAATATGTCTTATGCGAATTGTGCATAGCTCTGGCGAAGCACTCCGCTGGCGCAAAGCGGCCACGCGTGCGCGATGTTTGGGACGTGCCTGGGCAGCGACGATGTTCCGACGCTGGCGCCCTCCTTTCGGCTGCTGAGGATGTGCCGCCGGCTCCCCGCCCGCCATGATCTTGCCATGTTTGATTGGGGCATCGTTCATCGCCTGGGCCCGATGTTCGGTCGCCGGCAAGACGCAGATGCTGCGTATCCATACGCTCAAGGCCGCGGGCGTTCTCAGACGCCTTTCATGAACTCTGAGCGGCGTCGGTCGAGCAGGTCTTGCAGGTAGTCGAGGCCTTCTCGCGTGAAGGCGGTTACGGATGGAGCGGTCTCGTCAAGACTGTCGATGATGC
>CALRRR020000025.1:0-54733 GCA_943370645.1 Hydrogenophaga intermedia
GGACCTGCAAGACGACACCAGCCGCGCTTCAGGCAGCGGCCAAGTGGTCCGTCTGCAACAGCTTTCGGCCCGTCAGCCAGCTGCAGGAGCAGCGCCATTTCTGTATTGCGGAGCGCGCGCGGAGGGGAGCGGCGTTGATAGGCCATGCCAGCATCACCCTGCCGCTGGCCGTGCGGGCGGGTGCGGCGCCAAATAGCATGCAGGAAATCAAATGCGTGCCAGACCGTGCCTGATGCCATCGAATTGCGATCCATGCACCAAAGCCGTTTTGAACGAAATTGACATTTTCCGGTAGTTAAGCTGCTTGTTCCTCAAGAAGCTTCTTGACGGCCTCGGTATGTCTCATTTGCCAGCTGTCTTTACATGCATGTCCGTTCAACAAAATCGCAGATGCCCCCAGGTGACGTCCGATGCTTCCCACTCTTGGTCATCTCGCCGCTCTTGACGAGCTCCTGCGCGATACGGCGCGAAAGCACATCATGCCGCGGTTCCGCAACCTCGCCTTAGCAGATATCCGGAGCAAGACCTCACCCACCGACCTTGTGACGGAAGCTGACGAAGCGGCAGAGCGAATGATCGCAATAGGCCTAACGGCGATCTTCCCCGGTTGTGTCGTCGTCGGCGAAGAAGCAGCTAGCGCGGATCCGCGATTGCTCGAGAATCTAGATGATGCTCCATTGGCTGTTGTTGTGGACCCGATAGACGGAACACTGAACTATGCCAGCGGCGCGCCGCTGTTCTGCACGATGGCAGCGGTGATCGTGCGCGGGGAAACAATCGCAGCGGTCATCCACGACCCGATCTCTGGCTCAAGCCACTTGGCGCTCGCGGGTGAAGGCGCTTGGTGCGAGGAGGCAGATGGACGCAAGTTTTCGCTCCGTGTTGCAGCGCCAAAACCTGTTGCCCAGATGAGCGGCATGGTGTCTTGGCGCTATTTCCCCGAGCCCCTGCGGAGCACAATCCCGAGCCGGTATCCGGCTGTGGCCGATGTGGCATCGATGAAATGCTGTGGCCATGAGTACCGGCTCGCGACCAGTGGTGCTTTAGATTTCTTGATTTATGGACGACTGATGCCTTGGGATCACGCACCAGGACTGCTGATCCACCGCGAAGCTGGAGGTTACTCGGCGCAAATCGACGGGATGCCCTATGGCCCTTCAACGCGGCAAATCGGGGTTATTGCAGCCCCTGACCGAACGAGTTGGGAGCATCTGCATGCCGCCTTTTTTGAGGTGAAGACGGCGTCAGTGTAACATCGACTGCTCTCGGTTTGGACCGAGGGGATATTGCAAGCCGGACGGTGCGAGAGCATGTGCGAGAAATTTCCTTTTCTTTGATCCGTCAAAGGAAAGGACGACTGAATATTAAGTCGGCAAAAAATATTTGCTCCACTGCAGCATGCGCTGTTGAACAGAGATCGTGCTTAGGCGCATACTCTTCCGTAGAAAAAGGCACAGCCGGTCTACGGTTGGCATAGGGAACGCGGCAAGGAGACGTCTCCTTTCTGCCTGCAGCTAGGGTGGGCGATGGCCGCCGTCGAATTGCGTGATGTCACCAAGGCCTGGGGCGAGGCGCTTGCCGTCAATGCTGTCAGCTTTAGTGTGTCCGAAGGCCATCTGGTGGCACTTCTCGGCCCTTCCGGTTGCGGCAAATCCACGACACTCCGCTTGATTGCTGGCCTCGAGGAGGCAACAGCGGGCCGTATCCATATTGCCGGCAAGGATGTGACTGACGCGCCGCCCGTTGGTCGTGGCATCTCTATGGTATTCCAGAATTATGCGCTGTTTCCGCATCTTTCGGTCGCCGAGAACATCATCTTCGGCCTCAAGGTCCGTGCTGTCGGGCGGGCCGAGCGCGATGAGCGATTGAAAGAGGCCGCCGCCATTCTTGGTCTCGAAAAGTTGCTCGACCGCAAACCTTCGCAGCTTTCAGGTGGCCAGCAGCAGCGCGTCGCACTTGGCCGTGCCATCGTGGCGAGGTCGCCGGTATGCCTGATGGACGAGCCACTTTCGAACCTTGATGCGCAACTGCGTGTGGAGATGCGTCGCGAAATCCGGGACCTTCAGCGCAGGCTTGGGATCACGATGGTCTATGTCACGCATGACCAAATCGAGGCCATGACGATGGCTGATCAGGTAATCCTGATGCGAGATGGCCGAATCGAGCAAAATGGCCCACCGGCCATGCTTTACGACCAGCCGGCGACGATGTTCGTCGCACGCTTCGTTGGCACTCCTCCGATGAGCGTGGCCCCGTGGTCAATCCTGAACACAACCGGCGGCGTACTCCCGCACCCACCTCATGGCCTTTCGCCGGAAATCGCGGCAATCGGCGTTCGTGCTGAACACGTCGAGATTTCCGAGGGCGGCTTGCCAGCCGAAGTGATCGCAGTCGAATATCTCGGCGCAGAGACGCTGATCGAGGCTAATGTTGCTGGTGAGCGTTTCATAGTGCGCAAGTCTGGAAAGGTCAGCGTCGGCCGTGGCGAACGCATTGGCCTTCATCTGCCTGCGGCCAGTGCATATTGGTTCGACCTTGGAAGTGGGCGGGTGGTCAGCACGCCGCAATGACGTCTTTATTCAAACACCGGCGCATCGCAGCACCGGATAGCACAGGGGAGATGCAACATGGACAGGCGTGAATTTTTGGCAGGTGCGACGGCCCTTGCAGGTGTGGCGGCGACAAGCCCGGCTGTGGCGCAGGCTGCTGAAGTTTCGTTCTTTTATCCAGTCGCGGTTGGCGGGCCGATCACCAAACTGATCGACACCTATGCGGCAGATTTCGAGAAAGAGAATCCCAACATCAAGGTGCGCCCCATTTATGCGGGCACCTATCAGGAGACCATCGTCAAGGCCTTGACAGCGCACAAGAGCGGCACGCCGCCAGTGACGTCAGTGTTGCTATCGACCGACATGTTCACATTGATTGACGAGGACGCTATTGTCCCGTTCGACGAGTTCATCACTACCGATGCGGATCGAGCCTGGCTGCGCGGCTTCTTTCCAGCCTTCATGGAAAACAGCCAGACTGGCGGCAAGACCTGGGGCATCCCGTTTCAACGCTCGACTGTGGTGCAATACTGGAACAAGGATCTGTTCCGCGAGGCGGGTCTTGACCCCGAGAAGCCGCCGCAGACCTGGGCTGAGTTGGTGGAATTCGCCCAGAAACTGACCAAACGTGACGCTGCCGGGACAACCACGCAGTGGGGTGTCCAGATCCCGTCTTCCGGCTTTCCTTATTGGCTGTTCCAGGGGCTCTCGACCCAAGCTGGTGCAATTCTCGCCAACCCGCTGGGCAACCGCACCGACTTCACCAATGCTGGCGTGGTTGAGGCGCTGCAATTCTGGATTGATCTCGCACAGAAGCATCGCGTGCATCCGACTGGCATTGTCGAATGGGGCACAACACCGCGTGATTTTTTTGAGCGCAAAGTGGCAATGATGTGGACCACCACAGGCAACCTGACCAATGTTCGTACAAATGCCAAGTTCCCCTTTGGCGTGGCGATGCTACCTGCAGGCAAGCGGCGTGGCAGCCCGACGGGTGGCGGCAACTTCTATATCTCGAAGAAGGCGACGCGCGCCCAGCAAGAGGCGGCCTTCCGCTTCATCCGTTGGATCACGACGCCGGAGCGCGCCGCTCAGTGGGGCATCGACACCGGCTATGTCGCTGTTTCGCCCGCAGCCTACGAGACAGCGGCGATGAAGGCCTATGCAACCGAATTTCCACCCGCACTTGTGGCACGGGACCAACTGCCGCACGCGGTCGCGGAGTTTTCAACGCGCGAGAACCAGCGTGTCACCAAGGTGTTCAATGACGGACTGCAAGCGGCGCTTCTTGGCAGCAAGCCCCCCGCCCAGGCGATGGCTGACGCGCAGGCTGAAGCCGAGCGCATTCTGCGGCCCTATCGCTGATGAGCGCTTATCAGCGCGCGACACTCCATGGCTGGCTGCTTTTGCTGCCGGCTATGGTTTTTCTTGCGCTGTTTACGCACTGGCCCGCTGTCGCCAGCATCATCGAGAGCTTTTATTCGACCCCGCGGGCGCGGCGCCCATCGCGCTTCGTAGGGCTGGACAACTACGAGGGAATGATCGCCGATCCAGTCTTCTGGCGCGCGCTTACCAATAACTTCTGGTTCGCTATTGGGACAATCCCGCTCTCGATCGGTCTTGCCATCCTGATGGCGATCTGGGTCAATGACCGGATCAAGGGGCAGAGCCTAGTGCGAATGGCGTATTTTACGCCGACCATTCTGCCAATGATCGCTGTCGCCAATATCTGGCTTTTCTTTTTCACCCCACAATATGGACTGATCGAACAGATCATTGGCATATTCGGTGGTTCCGCCACGAACTGGCTCGGCTCCAAGGAGACCGCACTCTACGCTGTCATTATCGTGGCGATCTGGAAAGAGGCCGGGTTTTTCATGATCTTCTACCTTGCTGCCCTGCAAGGTATCTCGCCAAGCCTTGGCGAAGCGGCAGCAATTGAGGGAGCCTCGCGCTGGTATTATTTCCGGCGTGTGCTCTTCCCGCTTCTGATGCCAACGACACTGTTTGTCTTGATCAACGCCATGATCAACGCCTTCCGTATGGTAGACCATATCGTGGTAATGACGCGCGGCGGCCCCGACAACGCCACCACATTGCTACTGTTCTATATCTACCAAGTTGGCTTCAGCTTCTGGGACACGGCCTATGCCGCGACCCTGACCTGCGTGCTGCTGGCCATCCTGGCCATCATAGCACTGGTCCAATATGGCTGGCTCGAGCGTCGGATCCATTACAGATGAGTGGACAGGCCAAGCCCACGCAACCGCGCACTCCGGCTGGCATCACCCGGCGTGATCCTTACGCTCCGCGCGGAATCTGGCTTACGCTCGAGTCGATCGGAGCCATCACGCTCGCGATCCTCTGGGTGCTGCCATTGGCATATGCGGTATGGGCGGCCATTCACCCCTCCGAATACACAACCCGTTTCGTCTTGACGGCGCCACTGACCTTCGACAACTTTACCCGTGCTTGGGCAGCTGCCCCATTCGCACGCTATTTTCTTAACAGCTTCATCCTGGTGACCTTCATCCTTGCGTTCCAGCTAGTGCTTGGCACGCTCGCTGCCTATGCACTAGCGCGGCAGGACTTCTTCGGGCGTGATGTCGCTTTCGCGCTGATCCTTGCTCAGTTGATGATCATGCCAGACGCTCTGATTGTTGAGAACTACCAGACAATGGCCCGACTTGGTCTCGTCGATACGATCCCGGCTATCGCGCTGCCCTACATCGCGTCTGCGTTCGGCATTTTCTTGTTGCGGCAGACCTTCAAGACCGTTCCGAAGGAGCTGGATGACGCCGCACGCGTTGAAGGTGCAAGTCCTTTGCAGGTGCTGTTGAAGGTCTACGTACCGCTCGCCAAGCCAACCTATGTTGCCTACGGCCTTGTTTCGGTCAGCTATCACTGGAACAATTTTCTGTGGCCGTTGATCATCACCAACTCGGTTGAGTCACGCCCGCTCACAGTTGGTTTGCAGATCTTCTCATCTCCGGATCAGGGCATTGATTGGGCCCTGATCTGCGCGGCAACGCTAATGACCTCCGCACCGCTGCTGTTGGGTTTCCTGATTTTCCAGCGCCAGTTTGTCCAAAGCTTCATGCGGGCAGGCATTCGCTAGTGATGGAGTCTCAACAGGTTGTCCGCGAATAGACCTCAAGCATGGTGCACAAAAGCAGGCCCTCACGAAGGCGGGGTGGGTGCCGATTTGATGCGTACGTAATTGAGATAGATAGATACGATCTCAAGGCGGAAAGACAGTCTCGGTGCGTGGTCAAGACCAAAGTCGTGCCGGGGCTTTTTCAAACTGCGCGCTTCACCACCAAGCTCATCACGGCAACGATCGTGACAATCGATCCCGGATGATGCCTTGGGCTGCTAGGCGAAGGTAACCAGAACCGGCTGATGATCAGAGGCTCGGGTTGCGGCATCATAGTGGACTGCGCGAAAGCGCGGAGCCAGATCGGACGTTGCGAAAACATAGTCGCAACAATGCGGCAAGGCGTAGCTCGGCTGCTGAATGCACGCCGAAATCGGATGCGGTGTGTCTGGATTGAGATGAGCCCATGCGTCCACAAAGCAAGGCGTTTCATCTGCGAAAGGCTCGGAAATGCGCAGCTTCATGGGATCGTCTGGTAGCATGTTAAAGTCACCACAAAGGATGGCTGACGCTGGCTGGGCCGTGCGCTTGTAAGTGTGCGGACCATCCTCACGCTCCATCCGAGATCGGGCGCAAGCCTGTGCGTGCAGCGAACGAATTGCTTCGATCTGGGGTCTGCGCAGATTGGGATGGGAGTACTCGAGATGGGTCGTCATGATCCTTAGCGGGCCCCATGGTCCCTGAACGACTGCCTCCAGCAGCCCGCGCGGCATATTGCGATTGGGATGAGCACCCCAAGGCAGTGAATGGCGCTGAACCTGAATGACTGGTAGCCGCGTCAGCATCATGTTGCCGAAGCGCTTGGGGCGTCCTGCTTTATCGCGTGTTTCGAGTGCTACACCTGCGATCGCCTCGAAGCCCGGCAGCAGCTCGGCTATCTGACGAAACTGGTCACCCTGGGGTGCCTCCCCCAGCTCCGGAAAATTGTCGGCCACTTCCTGCAGGCATAGCGCATCGAAATCGGCAATCGCACGGGCATGGCTGACGATACGCGCCGGATCAAGCACGCCATCGGCACCAAGGCACCATTGCACGTTCCAGGTGATCAGATTCATGAAGCCTCCGATATCCTCTTGGCACCGTAGCTGCTCGCCGACATTAACCCCAGATTCTACCATCACGCACCATATTCTATGGGTGGTTTCGGGTGGACTTTTTTACTTGGAGGACATTGCCGCTTGATTGGGGGCTGTGAGTTATCTCTTAGGGCGTCGTCTCGACGTCCGGTTTCGGGGAATTTTGACAGCTTCAACGCATTTGAAAGAGTCTGAGGGTTGGGGCACGAGGCGAACATTGATGTCCGAAATGCACATGTCGCTGCGCTGAACGAAGGTGGACGCCGTTCTTGTACACAGACGCTATGTGCAGGAATCTTTGACGTAAGGGACCGAAGCCAGCATGCTTCACCGATGATGACCCATCCAGTCCCTGGGAGACGGGTTTGTGGCCCAATGGTGGCCCTGACTCTTGCCGCACATCCCAACGTTGTCTGGCATGCCGCTCCGAAGCTTGCGCCGAAGGCAGGGTCGCCCATTGCTCCGGGCTCGCGCAGCCTGTTCCATCGGGCGCCTCCCAACCGCTGCAACATATGACAGGCATGTCCCCCCAGCCTGAACGTCTGGCCCGCTCGATCGGGCTGTTCCATGCCGTGCTTTATGGATTGGGCATCACGATTGGGGCGGGCATCTACGTGCTGGTCGGGCTTGCGGCGGGGCGGGCAGGCGCACATGCGCCGCTGGCCTTCCTCATCGCTGCGTTGGTGATGGGCTTTTCGGCGGCAAGCTTCGCCGAGCTTGGGACCCGCATGCCGGTTGCCGCCAGCGAGGCGGCCTACGTCGAGGAAGCCTTCCGTCGCAAGCGCCTCGCGCTGGCCATTGGGCTGCTGAGCATCGCAACATCGACTGTGTCGGCCGCCACCATTGCGGTCGGCGCTTCAGGCTATGTCGGCGTTTTCCTTCCCTTGCCGCAGCCAGTCCTGATCATCGCCATTGTTCTGGCTTTGGGCGCGCTCGCCACGCGCTCGACATTGCAAGCCGTGAGCGTTGCGGGCGCGATGACCCTGATCGAAGTTGGCGGCCTTGCCGTCATTATCGTGGCCGGGCTGGTCACGCTCGATCTTGGCCCTCCGCTGGCCACCATGATCCCGCAGGCCGGTGATGGCCGGGCATGGGCGGGTGTGGCCTCCACGGCACTGCTGGCTGTCTTCGCCTTCATCGGCTTCGAGCATCTCGTCAACATTTCTGAGGAGATCAAAGACCAGCGCCGAACCTTGCCCCGCGCTCTGTTCATCACGCTCGGATTGACGACAGTGTTCTATGCCCTCGTGGTGCTGATCGCGGTCACTGCTGTTCCCCCTGCGGAACTGGCCGCGTCGCCTGCGCCGCTGGCGCTTGTCTTCGAGCGCCTGACAGGTTGGCCGCTCTGGCTGATGAGCGCGGTTGCCGTGGCTGCGACACTCAACGGCGTGCTGGTCAACATGATCATCATTGCCCGTGTGCTCTATGGCCTGGCCGATCGCGGACAGCTTCCAGCCGTTCTGGCGAAAGTTGACGGAACCACGCGTGCCCCGGTGATGGCCACATTGGCCGGCGTTTGCGCCATTCTCGTGCTGTCCCTTGCCGTGCCGCTTTCGGGCCTCGCCGACATCGCCTCGACGGGCACCCTGCTGGTCTTCGTGGTGATCAACATCGCGCTGATCGTTATCAAGCGACGCGAGGCTGCGCCGCCGCCAAGCGTTTTCCTGTGCCCGGCCTGGGTGCCCTATGCCGGTGCGCTGGCGAGCGGGGCATTGCTGGGGGCCGATCTATGGGGCCGGACCTGAGCTTCGGAAAATCATTTGTTCTTCAATCCGGCGCCTGACATTCGCAGGTCACGTTTTGCTCGGTGACGGGCCGCCGATGCTCGCTGTGCCGAATTTGAAAGGATCTGCCGGTGCTTCGGCAGTCCCGCTTCTCGGTCAATCTCCGCGTGTGATAGCGGATAGGGGAGCACTCCAGAGCAAGTTGGATAGCTGGTATCACTCACACCAGAGCTCATCATCGATTTCGGAGCCGATGGCGCTGACCGCGGGCAGCTTGCCACACGCGTGAACTACAAGGTGGCAGCAACACTCTGATCTGTCCGCACGATCACCACATCCAGACCGTGATGCCGCGCGGTCTCCAGTAAGTCATGTTCGCCCATCACGAGCAGTGCCGTCGCCCATGCGTCAGCGAGCATGCATGTGGAAGCAAGCACTGTGACCGAAGCCAAGTCATTGGCCACGGGGCTTCCATGGCGTGGATCGATCGTGTGGGAGAGGCGGTGCCCACCCTCATCGCGGAAGTGACGGTAGTTTCCGGATGTGGCGATTGCACGGTCTGTCAGTTCGATGACGCCCATCACATCGCGCTTGCCGGCAACCGGCCGTTCGTGCCCGACCGCCCATGCCGTGCCATCCGGCTTCTGGCCCCGTGCGCGCATTTCGCCATCGATCCCGGCAAGCCAGTTCCTGATGCCGGATGCATTCAGCACCCTGCCAAGTTCATCGACGCCGAAACCCTTGGCAATGCCGGACAGATCGAATGATTGCTCGGCCAGTCTCTTCGCCCGATTGTTGAATGGATCAATCATAAGGGCTTCTTCGGTCTTCCGTCTCGGCACGTCCTGCCTTTCCGTCAGCATAGGTGAGGGCTGAAGCGCATGCGCGCCAAAGCCCCATCGCGCCACCTGATGGCCGACCCCGATATCGAAAGCGCCGTTCGATTGATGATTGATCGCCAGGGCAGCCTGCAGCACGGTCATCATTTGCGGTGGAACATGAACCCATTGGCCCAGGGGCGCGGCGTTAATTAGGTTGAGATCAGACCCGGGCTTCCAGGTCGACATCTGCTGATCGACTGCATCAACGGCGCCCTGGAGCGCGGGCGCGAGTGCGCGCTCGTCAAAGTCGACTGGGGCGTAGAACATAGCCGAGTAGCGTGTGCCCATGGTCGGACCATTCAGGGTGAAGCGCTTGAACTCGGTCATCTCAGTAGACGTCCTCGACATACAGGCCTTCGGCCTTGAGGTCCGCGATGCTCCGGCCTGCCGGCTGAAGGATAAGGTCGAGCGCCTGCCTGACCCCGATAGCCATTCCGCGCGCGCCACAGACGAGAATCTGCGCGCCATCGCCCAGTGCGCGGCGCACATTGTCGGCGTCATCCAGGATGCGTTTCTGGACATAGCCTCCTCCCACACTGCGCGAGAAAACCGGCGCGAAGGATGACAACCGGCCTTCGCGCACATGGACGGCGAGTTCGTCACGATAGAGGAAATCAGAATCGGGCGTCCGGCCGCCCCAATAAAGATGCATCGGCCGCTTGGCAGTATTGGCGCGAACAAATCCGATCAGCGGTGCGATACCCGCCCCGGCACCAATGAGGATGACCGGCGATGCTCCCGGCTTTGGTCGGAAAGCAGGGTTGGACTTGATGAAGGCCTCGATATGCCCACCTGGCTGCAGGCCATGCAGAAAACCGGAGCACAGGCCGCCAGCCTGCTTGCGCACGCAGATTTCCAGAACACCTTCGGCCGCGGACGATGCCAGCGAATAGTAGCGCGGGACATGACTGCCGGGAGCAACAATGCCCACCAGATCTCCCGCCACAAAAGAGGGCAGCTGCGGCGCCCGCCAGCGCGACGAGAATGGGTTGTGGCCAGCCTGCTGTGTCGGGCCGAACGTCAAAACTGTGGTTGGAGCCTGAACCTGCGCGCCATAGTCGGTTCGCCTGATCAGCTCGAGCGTCATCGTTGGCGGCGGTGCTGCACGATGATCCAGCACCAGGGGCTGCGCAGACCCATGCCCGAGGACCGTGTTCAGGTTCACACCCCACTCGGCAAAAGCCTGCGTCGATTGCCGATCAATCATGGCGAGCGGCATCAGATCGGGAAAACCTTTGCCACGCAGCGCAAGAGCGACCGTTTCTGCGTAAGCGCAAAAGCGCGGAAAGTTCCTGTCGCCGAAACCGAGGACAGCGACCGCCGGAGCGCCATCGACGACACGCAGCCGCGAGATGAACTGCGAAGCGGATGACGGCGCGTCGCCATCCCCGTAGGTCGCGGCCAGAACGAGCCACCGCTTCGCGCCCAGATGCTCCGGGCCAAGCTCATTCATGGCACAGCCGTGGGCCTTGTGACCCGCTGCCGTCAGCGCGGCATGCAGCGTTTGCGCAAAGGCCCAGGTCGAACCGCCCTCACTGCCGACGAAGACAATCGTGTCGGCTTTCGCCGCTGCCACTTGTCCGGCAAACTTGGGTCGGGAATGGCGCTTGCGCCACCAAACGAGCGTTCCGGTGACGGCGAAGGCTGGGACTGCCAAAGCGCAAAGGCCGAGCAGCAACGCCAGCGGCCAAAGACCCTGCCCGGTATGGAGCATGTAGAACAGTTCATAGGTCTGCCGCGTGAAACTGTGCGGCGTCGACACGAGAATCTCACCCGTGGCGGCATCGATCTGGGTCACGGCTGTGTCTGTCGTGAGCGTGATCGGATCGGTCAGGTCGGCTGCATAGGGCAACGTCAGCTCCCGCAGCACGGTGATGTCTGTAGCCCGCAGCAACGGGACATCGCCAGGGGCCATTCGCGGCCCACCAGTTCCCATCAACGGGGCCACGGCTTCCGTGGTGCCGTCGGAGACCCACTCAAAACTGACGAGCGACAGATAGCATCCTGTCAGCGGGGACAGTAGCAATCCGATTGTGGCCAGTCGTCCCAGTTCCGCATGCCAGCGGCCCATCGGTTCGCCACGGATCGGACCGAACAATGCCCGCCAACCGCCCTGGCGGCGCAGCAGCAGCAGAAAGCCTGACACGGCAAGCAGCAGCATGATGGCCGCACTCACGCCGGCGGCAACGCGGCCGCCCGATCCCAGGAGCAAGGAGCGATGCAGATTGGTGAAGAAGCGCGTGATTGGCGTCGGTTCCTGCGGCCCAAGCACCACGCCGGTGGCAGGATCGATCATGCTGGCGCCGGGCCGGCCGTCTTCGAAATAGTTCAGCACGATCATGCCGGACGGTCGCCGCACGATCTTGTCGATCTCGCTGTGGTGCGCCTTAACCGATTCCGCCAGCGCAGCGACGCTGACGGGCTGGGCTGGCGGTCTCGCAGCAGATGCCGCTTCCAGCATCGGCTGCACCGAGAGGAAAGCTCCACTCAGAGCCAGAAGAACAACCAGGAGCCCGGCAGCCAGTCCGGGCCAGGAGTGCGTAAGGCGCAACATGGCGTGCGATCCTTCAGATCACATGTCGAAGCGGAGAGACTGGACGTAGCCCTTGCCGCTGACCGGCTTGCCGGCATTGGCCGCTTTCAGGTCAACGATGGCATCGTTGGGTACATCGGACATGTCCTCGACTGCGCTGTCGACGCGGATCTGGAAACCGGCGTCGATCAGGGCGTCGGCAATGTCGACGCTGACGGCAAGTGCCTGACCGGAACCCACGCTGGCCCCGGTACTGCCATCAATCCGGCCACCGGACTGCCGGTACCAGGCCGAGAGGCTGCGGTGATACTTGGCCTTCGATCCAGCGACCCGGACAGTCTGCTGCAGCTTCCCGCTGGCGTCGGTGATGTAGATCGCAAGGTAAGCCCCATTGCCGCCGTAGGCCTTGAGCGACGTGCTGATCTTGACGGGGCGTGCATCGGCAACCGCTGGAAGGCCGACGATGCCTGCCAGACCAAGCGGCACAGCGACAGCAAGGGCATTGAAGGGTTTCGACATGGCGACATCTCCTTGGAAAGGGTTCATGCCGCAACAGATGGCCTATGGAACTGACAGTGGCCTGAACGGCCCGGCGAAAGCCGTTCAGCCTCGTGTCAGCTTGTCGCCGGCCCAGACCGGCAGGCGCACTTGCGCCTGAAAGCCGTCAAGGATGCCTGGAGCAGGCGAAGCGAGGGCAAGCGTCCCGCCAACCCCTGCCGCGATGCTGTGCGCGATGGCAAGGCCCAGGCCGGCGCCATCGGCCCCGGTTCCGCCCCGCTCGAAGCGCTGCAGGAGCCGGCCAAGGTCTGCTACTGCGACAACAGGCCCGCGATTGGTGACAGTCAGCAAGCCTTGGTGATCGAGAGCAACCGTGATCGGCTGTGCCGGATCACCATGCTTGAGGGCATTTTCGATCAAATTGCGAGCCAGAATAGCGAACGCGTCGAGATCAAGCGGCGACAACACTGCAAGATCCGGCGGAAGATCAAGCTTCAGCCTCGCATTGGATACGCCAGCCCGCCGGAACTCGTCGAGGACGATGCCAAGCCCGGCCGCCAGATCGGAGGGCCTATCGGACAAAAGGCCGCCGCCCTCGGCCTTGGCGAGTTGAAGAAGTTTTTCCATCCGCCGGGCCAGCCGCTTCAGCGCGGTCTCCACTTCCGCGACGCGTGCGCCGGACGCTGGGTCGGCCAGTTCCGCCTTGAGACGCTGCATCTGCGCCAGCGCCGCAGCGACCGGTGTGCGCAGTTCATGGGCGCTGTTGGCGGTGAAGCTTCGCTCCGCATCGAGTGCGCGCCGCATCCGCGCCATCAGATTGTTGACCGCAAGGGCGACGGGCACGATCTCGGACGGCAGCCCTTCGCTGCTGACCGGAGACAGATGATGGCCGCTGCGCGACTGAATATCCTTGCGAAAGCGCATGACCGGCCGGAGCGAAAGCGCAACGAGCGCCCATGTCCCGATGATCCCGAAGGGCAGAAGCAGCACAAGAGGCCAGACCATGGCACGAATGGCGTCGTACAGCGCCACTTGCCGGTGGCCGGGCCGTTCAGCCGTTGTCACGAAGACTGTGTTGCTGACCGCACTCTCGGTATAGAGCCGCGTCGTGCTGCCATCCGCAAAGCCAACCACCACAGGCCCCGTGAACTGGGACAGGTCGGCATCATGCGACTGCATGACAATGCGACCGGCCGCATTCCTGACCACGTAGGTAATATGCTCCCGGTGCGGGCCGACCGATGGGATTCGTGCCGGGGCGGCGGTGTCCGTCGCTCCGGGCCCGTTGTTGAGAAGATCAAGATAGGCGAGTGGCAGAACACGCTGCGCAACCTCTTGCAGAGCGCTGTCAAACACCTCGTCGATTTCATGACGCAGCCCGTGACTGGCGAAGGCGATCGCAACGAGCCAGAGGGCGACCAATCCGGTTGTCAGCGACAGGCACAGCCGCAGCTGGAGGCTCTGCATCCATGGCCAGCGCAATTGACTCATGTGGTTTCGCCACGCTTCGCACCGGTCTCGGCAAAACGATAGCCCATGCCGCGCACTGTCTCGATCACGTCTGATCCAAGCTTCTTGCGGATCCGGCCGACGTAAACCTCGATCGTGTTGCTTTCGACCTCGGCATCAAAAGCATACAGCCGCTCCTCCAGTTGCGCCTTGGACAGCAGCAGACCGGGTCGTTGCGCAAAGGCCTCGAAAAGCGCCCACTCCCGTGCCGTCAACGGGACAGACTTGCCTTGTCGCCTGATGGAACGAGCCGCCAGGTCAATGCTGAGGTCCCCATGCTCCAACAGAGGATTTGGGTTGCCGATGTACCGGCGCGCGACGGCTCCAACCCGTGCCGAGAGTTCGTCAAGATCGAAAGGCTTCACGAGATAGTCGTCGGCACCGGCGTTCAGTCCGGCGATCCGGTCCGACACCTGGTCGCGTGCGGTCATGATGATCACCGGGGTCGCCGATCCCGCCTTTCGCTGCTGGCCCAGAAAGTCGAGCCCGCGTCCATCAGGCAGCATCAGGTCCAGCAGGATCAGATCATAACAGGCGACACGGACCAGATCCCCGGCATCGTCGAGGCGGGTACACCAGTCCACGCCATGCCCGTCCGCCGCAATCTGGTCGCGGACCGCGGCTCCCAACAGAGCATCGTCTTCAATCAGAAGAACTCGCATAGACCCAAGGCCCGTGTTTTCCGCAGGAAGCCGGGAGAGTGCGGCAATGGGCATGCTGCCCACCCGATCCCAATAGCACGCCAAGCTGACATGTGCCTGAATGGAAGACGCCGGACCATTCAGGTGGGTGTCAGCCTGATGTGGTGTTGTGGCGATGGCCCGGAACGGTCTGGAGGTATCATCATGTCACGCACAAGGCTGGGCACGGTCACGCGAAACGCGATCATGCAGACGACGATCCTTGCCATCTCGCTGCTCACCGCGCTGCCCGTCATGGCCGGGTCCAGATGCTCGGTGCCGCTGGCTGACTGGAAACCACGCGAAGCGCTTGACGCCAAGCTTCAGGGCGAAGGCTGGACCGTTGTTCGCATCAAGACCGATGACGGTTGCTACAAGGTCTATGCAACCAACGCCGCGGGCCGGCGCTTAAGGGCCAAGTTCGATCCTGCAACGCTTGAGATCATCCGCCGTGAACATGACGACGACTGAGCGACACAGGCAGCACCGGCCCTGGAGATGGAGACACGCCACCGACCACATCAACCTCCAGAAGCAGCACCAATGATGACCTCGGACCGCGATGAGCCTGCTTCCAAGGCTGACCTGCCACTGGTTTGTCATCCAGCAGCGATTGGAAACTCGGCAGATGCTGCGCCGTTTGGCGCGGGTGTCGCTCGTGTGGTCAGCTGACGCGTTTCCACATCGGTGGCATCAGGTGGCCACGGCGGATGGCGATCATAAGCAGGATCACGCCGGCGGAGGTGCAAAGCGCGAGTGCGATAGCCGAGGATTCAAGCCCGAAACTCCCGCCCGTCAAAACGTCAGGCCCCTTGATATTGGAACGGATCAGGCCCGGATCGGAAACTCCGCCCGACACAATCCCGGAGAAGATGGCCGACTGGACATAGTTCCATGCCATGTGGAAGCCGATGCTGAGCCAAAGGCGGCGCGTGAGCATGTAGGCTGCGGCCAGCAGCAAGCCGGCCTCGATGCTGATATAGATGGCGCCAGTTATCGTGCCCGCCGGGTTCAGCAAATGGACGAGACCAAACACAGCGGAAGAGACCACAAGCGAAATCCAGCTGCCGAACAAATCCTCGACAGAGCGGAACAGCACGCCACGAAACAGCATCTCTTCAAACATGCCGGAACTCAGGGCCATCGCAACCGCCGGGATCACGAAAGTCCAGGGGTTCAAGCCATCGATGCGATACATGCCCAGTGCGATCAGGATGAGAACGCAGGTGGTGTAGAGCCCTGCCCCGATCAACAGGCCGGTTCCCCATTCCTTGCCGGCGCCTGACAGCGAAAGTTCGCTCACCTGGCGTCGTTCGATGAGTCGCGCCCAGCCCACATAGACGGCGAGTGCCGCGGTCGCCATGCATACCACTGCCGCGATGGATTTCAGCGAGTCTCCTTTGAACTGGCTCATGAAGCTGTTGCTCAGGCCCATCATGTACAAGATGACAAAGCCCAGCACGACGAGCCGGGTGAGCGGAAACTGCAGCACACGCAGCCACAGGGCGGGTTTCGATTCAGAACTCGTACTCATGTCGGGGCCTCATCCAATTTCTTTTGCTAGCGCGTAACCGTGTAGCCCGCTGGTGCTTGCGGCTCATTGGGCAGTGACATGGGCCGCACCCATCGCAGCGACTGGACCGTCATGGCCGGGTCGAGGGCCTGCAAGTCCTTCAGAAAGCCGGGGAAATGAGCTGCGCCATAGGTGATGTAGATTTTATTGGCAGGCGTTCCAGCCACAAGACGCGAAACGCACAAACCGCCTCGACCATCCTCCAAATCCTCGTCGTGTTGTTGCGCCGCCGTCTTGTGTTAATGTTGCAACAGCAAACGTTGACGTGCAACGGAGGTGATCATGAGGCTGGCAGGACGATGCTTTCTGGTTGCGTCAATGCTGCTGATGACAACCCCCATCAACCCGTCGTAAGGTGCCGAGAGGCCCATTCGATTTCAAAGCGGGGCAACGGCAACCACGCTCAAGGGCGTTATCCGTGGCGATCGTGATGCGAATTTCGTCTTGCCGGCGGTTGAAGGTCAAGTGCTCCAAGCGCTTCTGACTGTCTCAAACAGGTCCTGCTATTTCAACGCGTTCGAGCCTGGCGCGCAGGAGGCCGCGCACATCGGATCGACCTCGGGCAATGAGTTTGGCCGCAACCCGACCAAGGCCGGAGCATATCGCTTTCAGATATATCTGATGCGCAATGCCGCGAGGCGCAACGAAACATGCCGCTACAGCCTGTCCATAGAACTCACAGGCAAGCCAGGCGGTGCAAGCGCCGGCGTTTCGGATCGACAAATGCGGGATGGTTGTCTGGCTCGCGTGCGCGACATGTATGCTGTTCCGTCCGGGCGCGTGCGGATTGCGAGCCTTCGCTCGAGCCGGGAAGGTCCGTTCATCAACGGGACCGTCAACAAGGGAGCCGAGGGCATCAAGCGCTTTCGCTGCCTGTTCACGCCGGACCGCCAACTGCGCGACGTCATGGCGATGACGCCAGATGGGGAATGACGAGATCTGCGATATGCACAGACTGGATATCCCCTTGGCGGGCCCCCCGCGTCATCGCCGGCCTAGCTTCTCCGCACAACGAAGGTGATCTCCGCAGACTGCTCGTTGGGGCTGCTCTGCACGGGAACCAACAGCAAGGCGGCAATTTCGGCGCCCAGACGACGAACGATGCCGTCGCTTGAAAGTCGCTCGTCACCCTTGAAATAGATTTGGGTGGTCAATGCCGGCCCCCGCGGCGGTATGATCTTCACGTGGATGTGGCGCGGGCGCGTCCCATAGACCCCGGGAATGATCGTCCGGAAGCTGAACCTGCCCGCATCGTCCGTTGTGGCTTCACCGTAGAACTGAAAGCTCCGGTCACGACCCGTGGTGCCTGGATCATTCGGATGCATGTAGATGCCGCGGTGATCCGTCTGCCATATCTCGATGCGGGCTGCGGGAATCGGTGTGCTGAGGTCATCCACCAGGCGCCCGGACAGCACCAGCGCCTGCCCCTGTGCGGGCCCGCCATTTCCCACGCGGGTCAGGTCGTTGTCACGATCCGCAAGCTTTTGCGTGGGATAGTAGGGGCCCTCCATCTGCCTGGGCGTGAGTGGCAAGGCTTGCGGGCCTTGAGCCACGGAGTTGATGTGCATCTGCGCCAAGGCAGCAAGCGGGGTCAGCGCCAGAGCCATCACGAACGCTGCCCTGCAAGCAGATTTTGTCATCTCCAGACCTCCCGGTTCAGGCCGCCAATGCTGCTGCGACCACATCTTTCAGTGACGTCGTGGGACGGCCGATCAATCGTGACAGCGTCTTGCTCTCGTCCAGCAACCAGCCGCCTGCCGCATGCGTGTCGGCGTCCGCAATCACTTCCGGCAGACCGTGTGGCAGACCGAACCCGGCAAGAATGCCGACGAAAACATCTTTCGGCAAATCATTGTAGGGAATGTTCCTGCCGGTCTGCGCCGAGACTTCCGCAGCCAGCTCGGCCAGCGTGAATGGCGCGTCGCATCCCAGTTCATAGATCTTGTTCTCGTGCCCGGTGCCTGCGGCGACCTTTGCAAGCGTTTCGGCAAGATCGGGGCGCGTGGCTGGGCTGACCCGGGCATCTCCCGCGCAACCGATCAGCGCGCCGGCCGCGACAGCCGCCGGCAGCGAGGCCGTCCAGTTTTCGGTGTACCAGGGATTGCGCAGGATTGTGTAGGGCAGGCCAGAGGCAAAGATCAGTTCCTCGGTCGCCTTGTGATCGCCGGCCACAATCAAGGGCGAGGTCGCTGCCTTCAGGATCGACGTATAGATGATGCGCTTCACATTGGCGGCCTTCGCCGCCGCGATCACGGTCCGATGCTGCCCGACGCGATCATTGAAGTCGCTCGAAGAGATCAGGGCCAGGACGTCAATGCCTTGCAGTGCCGCTTCGAACGAGGCGCGATCCCGATAGTCGGCGCGCCGGGTTTCGATGCCGAGGTCCTGTGCTTTGTCAGGGCTGCGCACCAGTGCGACGATGTTGGAACTGGAAACGCTGTTCTTGAGAGATTCGATAGCGAGGCGGCCAAGCTGGCCTGTTGCGCCGGTAATGCCGATTTTCATGGGGTGTTCTCTGGTAAGCGATGTCGATGACAGGCAGGTAGTCGACATACTTACGAAAAAGAAGTACTTACAAAAAAGTTAGCTTCACTTTTCAGGTGGCATGATGATCCCTTCACCCATTGAAGCCCTGAATGTGCATAAACCGGATGTCATGGTCGCGGCTTGTCCGTCCCGCCGCGTGCTGAACCACGTCACCAGCCGCTGGGGTGTTCTCGTCCTGATTGCGCTGAGACAAAGGGCGATGCGCTTCAGTGTCTTGCGCCGACACATCGGGGGAGTCAGCGAGCGAATGCTCGCGCAAACGCTTCAAACTCTCGAGGCAGATGGCTTCGTCAAACGGCGGCCCTATGGGGTTATACCACCCCATGTCGAGTACAGCCTGAGCCCATTGGGCGAAGAAGTGGCTGGAAAAGTCCACGAACTTACGAATTGGATCGAAGCCAATCTGGGCCGCATTCCCAGTGCGGCAATGGATTGAACAGAAGGCTGGGACCAAGCTCAAGCTCGAGTCTGGTTCGACGTTGCGGGGCGTGATGACCCGGCGCGCAAAGTGCGCTGGGCGTCTGGGCAGGACGGGAAGGCGCGGGTTATGACATCGCGCGTTCCAACGCAAACTCACACGATGGCATGCGCGGTTCGCCGCCGCGCACCATGCGTTTCCGGCTTGCCACGGTCCACGTAATGAGCCGCTGACCGCCTCGACAAGCCGGTTGGGCTGCCGCATTCTGGCTCCGACAAGGCGGGCGAAATGCATCAACATCTGAAGTCAACGAAGCCAGCGGGTCTTGATGGCGCGCTTGATGGTCAGGTCATTCTCGAGATCATCCGCGGAGCAATTGGCGCGGTCCAGAGCGAGATGGAGGCGCTGATCGAGCGCACGGCGATTTCCGCCTTCATCCGCGAGAAGAAGGATTTCTACACCGGACTCTTCGACAGCGACGGCATCATGGCCGTGGGCTCGATGGTGCCGGTATTCGGCGACATGACCGGGCCGGTGCTCGATGTGTTTGCCGCCGACAGCATGCGTCCGGGCGATGTCTACTGGTACAACGATTGCTACGGCTCGCGGGGTGCGGTGTCGCATTCGAATGATCAGGTGCTGATCGCCCCGGTGTTCCATGGCGGCCAACGGGTCGCCTTCGTGATGGCATGGGCTCATTTCGCCGACATTGGCGGTTTGCGTCCCGGCTCGATCAGTCCGGACGCGACCGACATCATGCACGAGGGCATCATCATTCCACCGACGCGGCTGGTCGATGCAGGCGTCACTAACGACGCAGCCCTTGCGATCTTCCATCGCAACTCGCGCTATCCGCAGCAGAGCATCGGTGACATGCGGGCGCTGATGGCCAGCGTCGAACTTGGCGTCCGGCGCGTCGAGGAACTCGTGGTGCGCTTCACGCCCGGCACGTTTCGCGGTGCGCTGAAGCAACTGCTTGATCGCACCCGGCTTCTGGTCCGCGCCAGACTGGCGGAGACTTTCGCCTACGGCACCCATCGCTTCACCGATGCGATCGACTCCGATGGCCATGGCTCCGGACCGTTCAAGCTGCGTTTCGCCCTGACCCGGCAGAAGGACAGCGACGGCGCGGACCGCTTCATTTTCGACGCGACAGAGACGGATGATCAGGCGTTCGGGCCAATCAACTTCCTGATGAACCCTGGCGTGCCCGGGATGGCACTCGGACTTTACTATCTCGGCGGCGATCCGGCTCAGGTCTGCAATGCCGGCGGGCCACAAGCGCTGGATGAGGTCCGGCTGCGCGAGGGTTCGCTCCTCTGGCCGCGCTTTCCCGCGCCACTCGGCATGCGTGGATTGACGATGATGCGGGTTCTGGCCGGCCTGAATGGCCTCGTCAATGTTGCCGGTGGCGGCGCGCCCGCAGCCCATTCTGCCTATGTCATCACCATCCTGCGTGGCACCTACCGCACCGGCGAGGGCGACTTGCAACGGTTTCTGCTGGCTGACGGCATTGGCGTCGGATACGGCGCAAGGCCTTTCGCCGACGGCATCGATGCTGTGTATTTCGTGGCACAGGAAAACTACCCGGTCGAGTTTCTGGAGCTGGCCTATCCCGTCCGGCTCCGTGCCTATGGCGTGGTGCGCGATTCAGGAGGTGCCGGCCGCTACCGGGGTGGCTGCGGGATCGTGCGCGAGTATGAGATCCTGGCCGAACAGGCCATGTTCGGGATCCGCATCGACAGCGTGAAGAACCCGCCTTGGGGCATTGCGGGCGGCAAGTCGGGAGGTCCCGGACGCGCCGTGGTCAATCCCGGCACGCCGCAGGAGCGCCATTTGCCGCCGCTGTCGGATGGGCACACCTTGCGATACGGCGATATCCTGCGGATCGAGACCGGTGGGGGAGGTGGGCACGGACATCCGTTCGACCGCCCGCCTGAGGATGTGCTGGAGGATGTGCTGGGCGGCTTTGTCAGCCAGGACGCGGCACGGCGCGAGTACGGTGTCGCAATCGTTGGCCGCGCCGTGGACGACCGCGAGACGCAGCGCTTGCGCCAGACCCGCCCGCACAGCAAGGCCTTCCACCGCACGGAGTATGTCGATGTCCTTTCCTGATGCGGGCCTCGCTGTCGCCGTGGATATCGGCGGCACCTTCACCGACGTGGCATTGCAGGACCGGGCGACCGGACGTGTCTGGCGAGCCAAGACGCCCAGCGTGCCTTCCGATCCGTCCGAGGCGTTCATGCGGGGGGTCGGGCTCGCGCTGGAGCAGGCAGGGCAGGGAGCGAAGGCGCTCGACCGCGTGTTGCATGGCACGACCGTCGCCACCAACATGATCCTCGAGAACAAGGGCGCCAAGGCGGCCCTGATCACCACGGCAGGGTTCCGTCATGTTCTCACCATCGGCCGTCAGGACATTCCCCGGCGCGCCAATCTCTATGCCTGGATCAAGCCTGCGCGGCCGGTGCCCGCCTCGCGGGTCGTCGAGGTCCGTGAGCGCATCGCGGCGGGCGGCAGCGTGCTGGAAGCGCTGGATGAAGCGAGTGTGCGCGATGCGGCACAGGCGTGCCGCGAGATGGGTGTCACCGCTGTTGCCATCTGCCTGCTGCACGCATTCGCCAACCCTGCCCACGAGCGCCGAACCGCCGAGATCCTGATGCAGGAACTTCCCGGCGTTGCGATCACGGCCTCGACGGATGTTCTGCCAGTCGTGCGAGAATACGAGCGCTCATTGGCGACCGCGCTCAACGCTGTGGTCACGCCCGGCGTCGCAACCTACATCGCCCGGCTGCAGAACCGGCTGGCCGAGATGGAGGTTGATGCGCCGCTTCTGCTGATGCAGTCCAATGGCGGCGTCGCCGGAGCGCCCCGCATTCGCACTGCCGCAATCACGACCGCCCTGTCAGGGCCTGCTGCAGGGGTCGTGGGCGCGCGGGAGGCGGCGGCCGATTGCGGAATTGCCAACCTCATCACCGTCGACATCGGCGGAACCAGCGCAGACATCTGCCTCATCGAGAACGGCCGCATCGGGCTGACCCAGAGCGGCCAGGTGGGTGACTGGCCGCTGCCACTGCCCATGGTCGACATGGTCACGATCGGCGCAGGCGGCGGCTCGATCGCCCGCATCAAGAATGGCGTGCTCGCGGTCGGACCTGAAAGTGCCGGCGCAGTCCCCGGTCCCGCTGCCTACGGACGTGGCGGCCTGCTGGCCACGGTCACGGACGCCCATGTTGCGCTTGGCCATCTGCCGTCGAGCCTGCTTGGTGGCGGCATGCGCCTTGATGTCGAGGCCGCCAGACGCGTTATCCTGGAGACGGTCGCCAAGCCGCTCGATCTCTCGATCGAGGCTGCCGCCAGGGGCATCCTTGCCATTGTCGACAACAACATGATGGGCGCGCTGCGTGTGGTTTCGGTCGAGCGCGGCCACAATCCGGCGGATTTCGTGCTCGTGCCCTTTGGAGGGGCGGGCCCTCTGCACGGGTGCTCGCTGGCGCGGTTGCTTGGCATGCGGCGCGTGATGATTCCGGTCGCACCCGGCGTCCTTTGCGCCGATGGTCTGCTGGCGGCGGACATCAAGGCCGAGTTCAGCCGAACCCTGCCCCGGGCGGGTGCCATCGACATCGCGGCTGCAGAAGCAGCTTTTGCAGAGCTTTCGCAGCAGGCCGCAGACTGGCTTCAGAGCGAGCGCGTGGCAGACAATCGCAGGGTTCTGAGCCGGACGGCGCTGATGCGCTATCGGGGGCAGGGCGGCGAAGTCGCCACGCAATGGCATGGCGATGCCGTCGCACTGGAGGCCGCCTTCGAGGCCCAGCACCGCGCCTTGTATGGCTTCACGCTCGATGCTCCGGTCGAGTGTGTGACACTCCGGGTGGAGGCGATCGGCAAGGTGGCCCAACCTCCGCGCCAGTCACTGCCGCGGGGAAATGGCGCGAGGCCGTCTTCGACCCATCTCATGAGTATTGAAGGCGTGCCTGCGGACGTTCCGGTCTACGACCGCGCGACGCTCGGGGCTGGTGATCGCTTTGCCGGGCCGGCCGTGGTTTCGCAGCTTGATGCGACGACACTCGTGCACGCCGGATGGCACGTCGAGGTGCAGGCGAGCGGCGCCCTCATCATGAGCAACGAAACCACCTGATCAGTCCAGTCCATCCGTTTCTGCTCACAAGTTCCGCCAGCCGGTGCCCTTGTGATCCCCATGTCGAGGACAAGACCATGAACGATGCCGTTGACCTTGATCGTGTGCTTGCGCATGTCGACGCCCGCCGGGATGAGTATGTCACCCGTGTGATGGAGTACGTGCGCCACCCCAGCATCAGCGCCCAGAATATCGGAATCGCTGAAGTCGGGGTCATCCTGCTGGATATGCTGGGCAAACTTGGCCTTGATGCTGAGTCGATTCCAACGGCCCGCCATCCGATGATTCTGGGCCGCTGGCATGGCAAGCCCGGCGCGCCTACAGTGATCCTCTACGGACACTATGACGTGCAGCCGCCTGAACCGCTTGAACTGTGGCACAGCCCGCCCTTCGAGCCCACGATCCGCGACGGGCGCATCTATGCGCGCGGCATTGGCGATAACAAGGGCCAGCATTTTGCCCAGCTGATGGCCATCGAGGCCCATCTTGCCGTCACAGGCACGCTGCCTTGCAATCTCATCGTGCTGCTGGAGGGCGAGGAGGAGATCGGCTCGCCGCATATCGCCGAGTTCGTGCGGGACCATCGCGACAAGCTGAAGGCCGATCTGGTCGTCACAGCGGACGGTCCGCTGCACATTTCAGGGCTGCCCATCGTCACCTTCGGGGTGCGAGGTGTCGCTTCCTTCGAGCTTCGCGCCAAAACCGCGAGCCGTGACATGCATTCGGGCAACTATGGCGGCGTGGCTCCCAACGCGATCTGGACGCTGGTGCACCTGCTTGGCACCATGAAGAATGCAGCGGGTGAAATCACCATCGAGGGCCTGCAGGACCGGATCATTCCGCCCACAAATGCCGAGCGCGACGCGGCAGCCAGGTTGCCGCTCGATCTTGAGGGCGTCATGTCCGATCTGGGGCTGAAGCAACTCGATGCGCCAGCCGGCAGGCCGTTCTACGACCGGCTGATGTTTCATCCCACATTGACGATCAATGGTCTGCACGGCGGCTATGGTGGCGCTGGCAGCAAGACGGTTCTGCCGGCCAGCGCCGTCGCCAAGTGCGACATCCGGCTGGTCGAGGCGATGACGCCGCAGGATGTGTTCGCCTGTGTCGCCGCCCACGTGGCCAAGCATGCGCCAGACGTGGAGTTCGTGCCGCAAGGCGGGATGCTGCCGTCCAAGACAGCGGTCGATTCACCGTTCGCCCCCGCTGTGATTACGGCATCACGTCTCGGCAATGGCGTGGAGCCACTCCTGTTTCCGCTGCTCGGCGGCAGCCTGCCGGACTACGTGTTCACCAAGATCCTGGGCCTGCCTGCCTTTGGCACGCCCTATGCCAATGCGGATGAAGCAAACCACGCACCCAACGAGAACCTCAGTCTCGACTGTTTCCACAAAGGCATCCGCACGGGGGCGGCGCTCTTGAGCGAACTTGGAAAAATGCGGGTCTGACAGTGTGCTTGGTCAGGCTGCGTTCGCCACCAGCACTTTGCCGATGGCGGTTCCACCTTCCATCAGTTCGTGTGCTGCGGCGGTCTGGTCGAGGGGAAACACAGCCGCAATCGGGTGGACCAGGCGATGCGCTTCAAGCAGCGCCGTGACATCGCGGATACCGTCCCTGGCCCTTTCGTGAGTCAGCAGCATGCCCTGAACGAAATGCAGGGTCACACCTTTCATGGCGAACGCGTAGTATGGCACGACCGGCTCACGCACCCGGCTTGACGAATAGCTTGCGATCACGCCGCAGGGACGAATGACGGCGTGATCGATGGCGAGATTGGCACCGAAGTCCACCTCGACAATCCGGTCCACGCCGCGTCCTGCCGTGAGCGCCATCACGGCGGCAACAACGTCCTCATGGCGGTAGTTGACCGTCGCAGCCGCCCCCATCTTCTGCGCATGTGCGGCTTTTTCGGGCGAACTCACGGTGCAGATCACGCGCGCGCCGTTCCACGCGGCAAGCTGAATGGCGTAGGCGGCCACCGCTCCGGCTCCGCCGTGGATCAGCACGGTTTGCCCCGTGACCGGACCATCGCGCAGGACGGCATCATGGGCCGTCATGAACGGAACACCGAGGCAGGCACCGGCCTCGAATGCAGCACCCTCCGGAAGCGGCACGGCGTGGTCCTGATGCACGACGGCGAAATCCGCCGCCGCACCAGACGGAGAAGCATGGAAAATCCAGACGCGCTGGCCGAGCCGGTCCTTCGGCACGCCCGGCCCGATCTCCGCGATCACACCGGCACCATCCGTGTGGGGTATCACGCGCGGAATTTCGAGCTTGCCGCTCAGCCAGCCCGCGCGCTTCTTGACGTCATGCGGATTGACGCCTGAGACATGCACGCGGACCAGCACCTCGTTCGGCCCCGGCGAGGGACGCGGACATTCACCAATCCTGATGACATCCGCGGCCGCGCCACAGCTTTCATACCAGGCAGCCTGCATCATCTGGCGCATGGCGATCAGGCCAGCGCTGCGTCAAGGATCCGTGATGCCTCCCGCAGTGCCCCGAGATACCGGTTCTGGCCGCGCAGAAGCTGGGTTTTGACAAAGCCTGCCCGCACCGGTTCAGCACCAGCAAGATCGCGCGCCGATGCCAAGGTCGGCAGAGGCGGGCAGGCATAGGCCGGATCATGCCGGAAGCGCGCCTGCTGCGTGAAGTTGATCGGCACAAGCACGCGGGCAAGCCTCATCAAGGCCTCGTTGGCGCGAGCCTCGGTCACTGTCCTGGCATGGATCTGGCCGTAGAGCCGCTCAAGTTTGGCACAGATCGCCTCGGTCGCCTTGCGTGATGGCGACAGATCGAAGGCGCTGCCGGCAGCGGCCTGATAGCTGTCGATGGTTGCGAGGAACTCGGCCAGGCCCGCGCGCCAGTCAACCGGCAGGTAGGCGGCGTTGGCATGGCGCAGAACCGACAGCATATAGATGCGCATGTCGGTCATCAGGACGTCCCGGTCGGCAATTTCGAGAGTGTCGTTCTCTGTATGCCACGCGATGTTGCCGCCGCAGCCGGAGACCGCGTAGTAATTCTTCTCGGCCCGGAGCGGGTCCGGCATCGTGGACGAGAGCATGAAATAGCTCGAGATGCCGATGTTGTTGAAGGAATAGTCGCCAGCCTGATTGGGCCGTTTGAATTTTGGCTCCTGCCCGGCGATCTCCTGAATGATGGCCGACACATGGGCACGGGCTTCGGGCATGCAGGTGGTCTGATGGTAGCTCGTGGCCCAGCGGCATCCGGGTGAATCGCAGTTGATCTGTGCAACGCAGGCTTCGTCCAGATCCGTTGCGAAATGGTCGGCAAACCAGGTCGAGCCTGCATACCGGCCAGTCGAATGCCCCGGCCACCAGGCAATCCGGACGGAACGCCGGAGTTGCCCCTTGTTGGTGTGCAGCACCCGGGCGAGTTCCAGCAGCGTCGCATCGCCTGTTGCGTTGTCGCCGATGCCGACTTCCCAGGAATCGTAGTGCCCGTGGACGAGCACGAAGCGGTCCGGCTCTGTCGCTCCGGGGATGGTGACGACCGGCACCTTCTGCGGAAACCAGCCTTCCAGCATCTCTGTCGAGACCGTCGCTGACTGGCCTGCGCCAGCCGCTGAGATCAGTTCGTTGCCATCTTGGTTGTTGACCGCAACGACCGGGATCTTCGGCTTGCGTGGCAGATCATCCAGATCGGGGGAGCCCCAGATCGTGGTGCACGTACCCCAGTGGATATCGATGCCCGGATTGACCGCGATGACGGCCTTGGCGCCCCACTCCTCGAGCAGCGAACAGGTTCCGGGGTTCGCGAAGCCGTTGAGGATCGCGATCTTGCCGCCGACGCGCGTCGGGCCATCCGTGCCGCCATCCTTGAAGATTTCCTTCGGATCGCGCGTGTAGGAGCGAAACATCTCTTCATCGGCATCCAGATAGACAAGCTGACCGGACAGCCCCTTGGGCACAGATGTCGACATCGATGGCGGCTTGGCGCGGAACGTCTTCCCGCCAAGCTTGACCGACGCATCAAGCGGCACCGACAGGAATATGGTCGGCTCGTGCATCTCGAAGGGAATGCCGAGTGCCTTCAGGCGTTTGCCGATGGCATCAGCGCCCTTGTTGACATCCTCCGGACGCCAGCGGTGCATCACCGAGAACGTCTCGACAAGTTCCCATGGCGCTTCAAGCGATATTTGGGCGAGGAAGGTCTCTTCAGTCTTGGTCAGTGGCATGATGTGGTCCCCGATCACTGTGCGAGCGCGGCGGAGGCGAGCGCCTGAGCCTCGCGCAAGGCTGCGATGTATCTGTTCTGGCCACGGACGAGCTGGGTTCGGGCAAAGCCGAGCATGACCTTGTCCATGCCCTCGAGCTGTGTTGCCGGGGCCAGTGTCGGCAGTGGAGCAACGGGCGTCGCCGGATCGTGCCGGAAGCGCGGTCCGCTGGTGTAGTTGATCGGCACGAGGATGCGGGCTAGCCGCTGGATGACCGCGTTGGCGTTGGCACTCGTGATCTTGCCTGCGCCGGCGGCGGCGTAGAATGTCTCCAGGATACCTGCGAGGCTGCCCGTCGCGGCGATGGCCGGTGCGAAGTCAAACGCGCTCCCCGCCGCTGCCTGATAGCCAGCGATGGTTTCGCCGAACTCGGCCACCTGCGCGCGCCAGTCGAAAGGCAGCAGGTCGGCATCCGCGATGCTGGCGATCACCTCGCAATACACCTTGATGTCCCGCAGCAGGATGTCCTTGTCCGCGATCTCGATCGTGTCGTTCTCCGTGTGCCAGGCGATGTTTCCGCCACAACCACCGACGGTGTAGTAGCCCTTCGCGGCGCGCAGTTCGTCCGGCATCGTCGATGAGAGCATCAGCAAGCTCGAGATGCCGATGTTGTTGAACGAGTAATCGCCGGCCCGGTGCGGTCGCTCGCCATGGGACTCAAGGCCTGCCACGGCCTTGATCACGGCCTTGGCATAACCTTCCGTCTCCTTCGTCCACGACACATCCTTGAACTCCGTTGCCCAGCGGCAGCCCGGGCTGTCGCAATTCACCTGCGCAACACAATTCGCGTCGAGATCGAGGGCAAAATGGTCGGCGAACCAGGTCGAGCCGGCGTAGCGGCCAGTCGAATGGCCAGGCCACCAGGCAATCCGCACCGATCGCTTGAGCTCGCCTGCATGGGCCGAAAGTACGCGGGCGATTTCCAGCATCGTGGCATCGCCTGTGGCGTTGTCGCCCACACCCATGTCCCATGAGTCGTAGTGCCCGTGCAGCAGCACGAACTTGTCGGGCTCCACAGAGCCGCGGATCTCGACAACCGGCACTTTCTGCTTGAACCAGCCTTCTTCCAGATGCGCTGCGATGGTGATCGTCTGCCCCGTGCCGGCCAGCTTGATCAGCTCGTTGCCGTCGGGGTTGTTCACCGCCACCACAGGGATGCCGGGCTTGCGCGGCAAGTCGTCCAGGTCCGGTGTGCCCCAGATCGAGGTGCAGATACCCCAGTGGATGTCGATGCCGGGATTGACCGCGATGACGCCGACCGCACCGGCCAGTTCGAATTCGCGGATCTTCTGGGGGAAGGCAAAGCCCTCCGAGATGGCGATCTTCCCCTTCAGGGCCGCCATGTCGGTGACGGTCTGATTGCGGTGGAAGAGCTTGCCGATGGACTTCGAATAGGCGGCCGGCACATAGGCGACCTCCGCTGTGACCCCGGTGGTAGGCACGCTGTAAGCTGGAGGCTTGGCGCGCATCGTCTTTCCGCCGACCGTGACCGAAGCATCGAACGGGATCGACAGATAGATCTCCGGTTCATGCACGGTGACGGGCACGCCCAGAGCCTTCAGGCGCTCGACAATCATGTCAGCGCTCTTGTTGACATCGGCGGGCTTCCAGCGCGGCGTCTTTGCAAACAGCTCCACCAGTTCCCACGGCGTTTCGAGGCTGACGTCGTTCAGCAAGGCCTTGTGTGTCTTCATGGGATGGGTTCCTTCCAGGATATTGGTCAGACTAGATGGCAGGCGACACGGCGGCCAGGCGCGACACTGCGCAAGGCAGGTTCATCGTCGGCGCAGCGTGCAATGGCGAGCGGGCAGCGATCACGAAAGCTGCAACCTTTTGGCTGCCCCCTCGCATCGGAGACATTGCCGATGATCGGCAATGGATCACGGGACTGGTCCACACGCGGCACCGGAACTGCTTTCATCAGCGCGCGTGTGTAGGGGTGGAGAGGGCTCTTCAGCAGGTCTTCCGTTGGACCTTCCTCGACGATGCGGCCCAGATACATGACGAGCGTGCGCGAGCAGACATAGCGGACCAACGCCAGGTCATGGGAGATGTAAAGAGCAGCCAGCCCCAGCGATGCGCGCACCTCGCGCATGACATTGAGCACCCCGGCACGTACCGAAACGTCGAGCATCGACACCGGTTCGTCGGCCACGATGAAGTCTGGTTCGAGCACGAGCGCCCGCGCCAGCACGATGCGCTGAAGCTGACCGCCGGACAATTGATGGGGGAACAGGCCCTCGAAGCGTGCCAGCGGGGGCAGCCGCACCTGGGAAAGTGCCTTCTCGACCTTGTCACGGTGGGTGGCGCGCTCAACGCCCGTGTTAACCAGGGGCTCGGCGAGCGCCCGCTCGATCGTGAAACGTGGATTGAGGGCGTCGAACGGGTTCTGGAAGACCAGTTGGGCCCGCTTGCGGAAGTCGATCAGCGATGGCCCTGCAAGTCCCGAAACGGCTGTCCCGTCAAACAGGATCTCCCCGGCGGATGGCTCGATCAGCTTGAGCAGCAAACGACCCGTGGTGGTCTTGCCACAACCGGACTCGCCGAGCAGTCCGATGCTTTCGCCTCGGCTGATGGTGAGATCGACCTTGTCGACGGCATGCGTGTGTGCCCGTTCCTTCCGGAACATGTCGGTCAACCGCGCCGGAGGTGCGAAGCGCTTGGTCAGGCCACGCGCCTCGACCAGCGGCGTGGTGGCGCTCAAGCCGGTAGCCATGTAGCAGACTCCTTCGCCCTGGCACGCAAATCATCGGCCTCTGGTGCGCGATGGCAGGCAACGGATTGGCCTTCGCCCATCGCGACGCTTGCCGGATCGTCCGTCTCGCATCGCGGCAGCAAGAACGGGCAGCGCGGCGCGAACCGGCATCCGGACGGGGGTGAAGCCAGATCCGGCGGGCTTCCGTCGATCGGCACAAGGTCATGGGCTGCGGTGTCCAGATCGGGAAAGGCGTTGGTCAGTCCCATCATGTAAGGATGCCGCGGCCGCTCCAGCACGTCTGCTGTGGAACCCGTCTCGACCACGCGCCCTGCATACATGACGACGACCTTGTCGCTGACATAGGCGACAACGCTGATGTCATGGGTGACGAGGATCATCGACAGGGACAGCTTGCGCTGAAGATCGCGAATGACATCCAGGATTTGCCGTTGCACGATCACATCGAGCGCGGTCACCGGCTCGTCGGCGATCACCAGGCTGGGATTGAGCGCCAGCGCCAGCGCGATCGCGACCCGTTGGCGCATGCCGCCGGAAAACTGGTGAGGATACTCATCGAGCCTGGCGGGATTCAGCCCCACCATGTCAAACAGCTCGCTGCTGCGGCTGCGCGCCTCGGCACGGGTTCGGCCACCCCGGTGCACCAGAACTTCCTCAAGCTGCGCACCGATGCGATAGACCGGGTCGAGCGAATTCATGGCGCTTTGCGGAATGAACGAGATGTCCCGCCAGCGCTTTTCGAGCCATTCCTTCTCGGGGGCGGCGACGAGGTCCTTGCCCTTGAAGACCAGCTCGCCGCCAGCGATCCGGGCGCTCTGGTGCAGGACACCGGTGATCGAGCGCGCCACGGTGGTCTTGCCGCAGCCGGACTCGCCGACAAGGCCGACGATCGCGCCCTTTGGAACGCTGAAGCTGACGCCATCGACCGCGCGCACGATGCCGCGCGAGGTCCGGTATTCGATGCTGAGGTTCCTCACGTCGAGGACAGGCGGCTCCACGCTCAGCTCCTCAATTTCGGGAACAGGACTTCTTCGGCGCCCCGCGCCAGGAAGAAGCCGGCAATCACGACCAGGATGATGCAGATGCCGGGCGGCAGGAACCAGTTCCAGCTACCCCGCGAGAGGGCCTGCGAGACGAAGGCATCCTGCAGCATGAAGCCCCACGAGATCCGCGAAGGATCGCCGAACCCCACGAAACTGACGGCCGCCTCGGTGAGAATGGCCCAGCCGATGGCGACCGAGCCATAAAGGAAGGTCAGCGGCAGGATGTTGGGGGCGACGTGGACGAACAGGATGCGCAGGTCCGACGCGCCGGTAACCCGCGCCGCCTCGACATAGGCGCGCTCCTTGACCGTAAGCACCTGCGACCGGATCACCCGTGCCGTGTTCGGCCAGAGCAGAAGGGCGACCGCGATGACGACATTCCAGGTGTTCGCCCGGAAGAAGCCTGACAGGACGATCACGAAGGGCAGGAACGGAATGGCAAGCGCCACATCCGCAAGGCGCATGAGGAAGGCATCGATCCGGCCACCAAAGTAGCCTGACAGCAGCCCCACCAGCGTGCCCAGGGCTGCGACAGAGATCGCCGCCGTCACGCCCACCATCAGCGCATTGCGCGAGCCTGCGATCAGTTGCGAGTAGATGTCGCGGCCAAGATTTGTCGTGCCGAGTAGAAAGGCCTCACTCATCGGCTGGTTTGTGGCAACCCTTCCGTTGGCCCGGAACTGGATCTGGGTCGGGTCGTGCGTCATGAGCTGGTCGGCGAAAATCGCCACGAGGACCAGCAGCACGTAGATCACCAGCGCAGCCACCGAGAACGGATCGCGCAGGATCCGCCTGAGGCCCGCCACGAATGCGTTGCCGCCCTGTCCTGCGGGAAGGCTCTGAGCCGGCATCTGAACATTAGCCATGCGACACCCGCGGATCCAGCCAGCCGTAAACCAGATCGACGATCAGGTTCAGAATGATCAGCACAAGGCTGATCAGGAAAAACGCGCCCTGTGCCAGGGGGTAGTCGCTTTGCGACACGGCAGCCACGAGCAGGCGCCCGAGCCCCGGCCAGGAGAACACGGTCTCCACCACCACGTTGCCGCCAAGGGTTGCGCCCAGGCCAAGGGCAAAGGCTGTGACCACGGGCAAAAGCGCATTGCGGGCAGCGTGATGAATGGTGATGCGCCAGGGCGAGAGACCCTTGATCTTGGCCATGGTGATGAATTCGTCATGCAGGATCTCCAGCATGGTCGAGCGCATCAGCAGAAGCGGGAGCCCTTGCAGATAGAGCGCCAGCGTCAGCGCCGGCAAAACCAGATGCAGCGCATAGTCGCGTGACAGAATGCGATCCCATTCGGAGGTGTAGGCAGCGCCGGCGCTGTTGGCCCCGCCGGAAGGGAACCAGCCAAATGTGAAGGCAAAGATCGTCAGCAGGATCATGCCGATCCAGAATTCCGGCGCAGCCCGTGTCGCCAGGGCAGCCGGCACGATGACGGCTTCTGCGATGGTGCCACGCTTGGTTGCCAGCCAGGCACCGGCCAGGATGCCGAAAATGTAGGCCATCACGAGGCCCGTGATGGTCAGGATCAGCGTGTTCGGCAGGGCCGATTTCAGCACATCCCAAACCGGCTCGCGCCGGAAGAAGGACATGCCGAGATTGCCCTGCACGAGGTTCCACAAATAGATGACGTACTGCTCGTACAGCGGCCGGTTCAGCCCGAACTGGGCCATGATCAGCCGCTGATCATCCTCGCTCAATTGCTCATTGATGTAGGCTGCCAGGGGGTTGCCCGGCATGAGCCTGAACATCAGAAACAGGATGGTGACCACCGCCCACAGGACGAAGAGACTGTGCGCCAGCCGACGCAACGCAAAACTCATGGCACCGAAGCCCTTGTCATAAGGTCATTTTGCAACGTCTGTTTCAGTGCAACGAGGGTTCCGGATCAGCCCGGCGGCTGGAGCGTTTCCTTCTTGCCAGGGGGATAACGCAGGCGTCCGCCCTCGACCTTGTAGCCGGCCTTCTCGAGGATGGACTTCGCAAGGGCGATGCCGGTCGCCGGTGCCTTCACGTCGGTCGAGTGCCAGAAGTCGATTGCCGGTGAAACGTGGGTGACAGATTGCACCGCATAGCCATTCCAGGCAGCCTGAATGAGCACGTTCCGGTCAATGGCTGCCGAAAGCGCGCTGCGAAACACCGGATCATCGAACGGTGGCCTGCGGTTGTTGAAGGCCATGAACTCGATGCCGACATCGGTCACCTGGGTCAGCTTGATGGCCGGATTGTCCTTGGACAGCTTCTCCAGCACATCCGGGTCACCGCCATACTCCGACAGAAGGTTGATTTCGCCGGAGCGCACCATGCCAACCACCGCTTCGGCATTGGGGATGACGCGCAACACGACCCTGTCCACCTTGGGCGCGGCCCAGTGACCGGCGTGCCGCTCGATCACGACCTCTTCGTTGAGCCGGGCGCGAACCTGCCTGAACGGACCGGAGCCAACGTTCATGGGATCACGGATGGATTCGAGCGTGTCGGGCTTGCCTTCCACGCTCTTGAGATGAGGCTCCCAGACATGCTTCGGCACGATGAAGACACGGCCAAGGGCCGTGGTGGCGAAAGCGGCATTGACGCGCTTCAGATGGATGCGCATCGCCCGCTCACCGGTCTTCTCGATGCGGTCGATGTCCGTCACGAAGGGCTTGAACATCGGTGACTTGTCGGTCGTCAGCGGCGCCTCGAACGAGAAGATAACATCATCGATGGTCACCGGCTTTCCGTCATGAAAGGTCATGTCGCCCCGGATGACCACGTCGACGGTCTTGTCATCAACGAACTTGAAGCTCTCGGCCGCCCAGGGGCGCGGCAGCCCATCGGGCCCGATCCGCACCAGACGATCCCAGATCAGTTCGTTCATCCAGCTGTCCGGCGCGCCGGCGATGTAAAGCGGATGGATGGCCTGCAGCGCAGTCCCGGAATTGATGATCATCGCCTTCTGCGTGCCCTTCGGCGTCGCACCGATGAACGTCCAGAAATTGCGGATGCCGACGCCCTTCTGCACGACGATGGAGGCCGGATCGAAGACGTTCTGGTTGAAGGCCTGCAATGTGTTGGGATGGACAAGGAATGCGTAGGGCGCATCGCGGCTGATGATCTCCTGCGCCTGCTTGATCAGCTTTTGCCGCGCTGCGGGATCTACCGTCTGGCGCTGCTGCTCTGCCACCTTGTCGTATTCAGGGCTGTTATAGCCAACGAAATTGAACCCGCGCGGGGCGGTCGACGAGTGGAACAGGTTGAACGTCATTTCGTCCGGATCGCTCCGCTCGGGGCGTCCCACCATGCGCCACATGGTCGTGTCCCACTTGTCGCGGTTGAACCAGACCAGATCGGTCTGTGCCTGCCGCGCCATGGGGCGTGCTTCCACATCCAGACCCAGCTGCTTCCATGCCTGGGCGATCAGCTGACCGGCCTGATAGGCCTGCGGGGCCGCTCCTTGCGTGTCCGTGATCAGCACGATCTTGCGGACGGGATCACCGGCGGCTTGCGCCAAGGCGAGGGGAGTCAGAGCGGTGGTTGAAAGCAGGGTGGTGGCACCCGTGATGATCAAGGCCTGGCGACGTGAAAAGCTGCGTGACATGCGGTCCCTCCCTGGGACGATGACAATGGAAGACTGCAAAACATCGGTACCGAGACAAAGCGTAGCCTACGAAGCGAACACACATTGAATACAATCACAATCCCCAAATTCGCGCAGCATGCACTCACCAGCCATGCGCAGAAGAGGGGACTCCGGGCGCTGACAGGGCTGGTGATGCGTGCAAGACTGCCGTCGAACGTTCTGTTCCCGTGTGCCGCAAACAGGTGGTTTTCAATATGCTCAAACGATTAGGGTTCGCAGTTTTTGGCATTCTTGCTGCATCGCTTGTGCAGGCGCAGGCGCAGGCTCAGGCAGTCCGGGAGCTGATCACGATCGATCTGCCGAACGATGCCGCAACGCTCGATCCCCACTTGCAATGGGACACGGACAGCTACTCGATCTATCGCAACATTTTCGACAATCTCGTCACGCGCGATGCATCGGGCCGTATCGTTCCGCAGATCGCCGAAAGCTGGCGTCAGGTCGACGACACGACGATCGCGTTCAAGATCCGGACAGGCGTCAAGTTCCATGATGGCACGGCGCTGACAGCCGAGGATGTGGTGTTTTCGATCCGCCGCATCATCGATCCTGCCTTGCGCAGCCCGCAACTGTCTCAGTTCGACCAGATCGCCTCGGCCGAGGCAACGGACGCGACGACTGTGATCATGAAGACCAAGACGCCCTACCCGGCGCTGATGGCGCAGCTCGTCAAGCTGTCGATCGTGCCCAAGGCTGTCGTGGAACGGGTTGGCGCGCAGGCCTTCAATCTCCAGCCGGTCGGCTCGGGCCCATATAAGCTCCGGACCTGGCAGCGCGGTGTCAGCATCACGCTGGATGCCGTGCAAGACTACTGGCGGGGCCGTCCGCCCTTTGACAGCGCAAACTTCCGTGTGGTGCCGGATGTGGCAACGCGCGTTGCCGATCTTCAGACCGGCCGGGCTGACATCGTTCGCCAGCTCGGGCCGGACGAAGCGGTTCGCCTGAAGTCCGATGCCAGGCTGCAGACCCTTTCCGCGCCAACAGAGCGCATCGGCTACATGTTCATCAACGCGCAGGCAGGGCCGACGCAGGATGTGCGTGTGCGTCGTGCCATCGCGCATGCGATTGACCGCAAGACGCTGATCGATGCCCTGCTGCAGGGCTTCGGAAAGGAAGTCGATGTGGTGCTGACGCCCGCCAACTTCGGCTATGTCGAGGGAATTGGTGGCAATGCCTACGACCCCGCGAAGGCCAAGGCGCTGCTGCGCGAGGCCAACGCTGTCAACGCTCAGATCAGCTTCCTGACATCGCCCGCGTATGACCGCCGCCTGGTCGAGGCATTGCAGCAGATGCTGCAGGAAGTCGGTTTCCGCGTGGATATCCAGACCATGGACCACCCCACCTTCCTCAGGCGAAGGCAGGGCCGGCCTGATGAGGCAGGCTCGATTTCGCTCGGCCGCTGGAGCTGCGCCTGCCAGGACGCCGACGGGGTGATCTTCCCGCTGTTCCGGAGCGGCTCCATCTGGGCGAAATACGCCAACACCGATTTCGACAAGGAAGTTGATGCAGCCCGGTCGACCCTCGATGAGGCCAAGCGTCTGGTGCATTATCGCCGCGCCTTCGAAATCCTGCGCGAGGACGTTCCGGGTCTTGGCCTTTATCAGGATTACGCGATCTACGGCGCGCGGCGGGAAATCCGCTGGCAGCCCACGGCAAACGAGGCGTTCTTCCTGTTCGACATGCGGTGGCAGCCCTGATCGGCTGAGGGGCCGGGTCCGTGCCGCGCTATCTGGTCAGCCGTCTGCTGCAGGCGATCCTCACAACCTTTGGCGTCATGACGATCGTTTTCTTCGTCATGCGCCTGTCGGGTGATCCGGTTCTGCTGCTTGTTCCGGAGGGTGCCACCCGCGAGCACATCGACGCGCTCAGGCGTGAACTCGGCTTCGACCAGCCCATCTGGCGTCAGTATCTGACGTTCCTCGCGGGGCTTCTGCGTTTTGAACTGGGGGTTTCGGTGGTCCAGCGCGTTCCTGCCTGGGACATTCTGGCCAGCCGGATCCCCTACACGCTGGCGCTGGCAGGTGCCGCGCTCGTCGTGGCCATCGGGCTTGGCGTGCCGGCCGGCGTGATCATGGCCGTGTGGCGTGGTCGCTGGTTCGAGCGGCCGATCGCTGCAATTGTCGTGGCGGGACAAAGCATGCCGACCTTCCTGACCGGCATCCTGATGATCATGCTGTTCGCCGTCACGTTGCGCTGGTTGCCCTCCTCGGGTGTGGACGGCCCGCAATCGGTCATCATGCCTGCCATCGCACTCGGGATGCTGTCGATGTCGACCTTCGCACGGATGGCGCGCATTGCTGTCGTTGACGAGCTTGGCAAGGACTACGTCCGGGCCGGTCTTGCCCGCGGACTTTCGCCCGGCAAGGTCGTGACCCGGCACGTGCTGCGCAATGCGTCCATCCCGGTCGTCACCATTGCGGCGCTGGAAATCGGCAATCTCCTGGCCGGTGCCATCATCGTCGAGACCGTATTCGCTTGGCCCGGGATCGGCCAGCTGGCCATCCAGGCCATCCAGTCACGGGATTTCCTTGTGGTTCAGGCCATCGTCCTGTTCGTGTCGCTGGTCTATGTCGTCGTCAATCTGGCGGCTGATCTGCTCTACGCCGGCATTGATCCGCGCATCCGCTTCGGCCGCTCATGAGCGCTGTCCAGACCCTTCGGGCGCGGCTTGCGCGCACGCCGCTGTCGATCATCGTGATGGGCAGCCTGCTGATCGCTTTTGTGGTCGTGGCGGTGTTCGCCCCGCTTCTGGCGCCGTTCGATCCTTCCCGGCAGAGCCTGATCCTGCGCTTGCGGCCGCCCGGTTCTGCCGGTCCCCAGGGCATGACCTATCTGCTCGGCACCGACGATCTGGGGCGTGACCTGCTGTCCCGTGTCATCTACGGCGCGCGCGCATCGATGTTCGTGGCCGTGGCGTCAGTCTCCGTCTCGCTGCTGATTGGCACCGCGCTCGGCATGCTGGCCGGTTGGCGACGAGGCTGGGTCGAGATCGTCATCATGCGCTTCGTCGACGTGATGCTGTCGATCCCGGCAATCCTTCTGGCGGTGCTGGCCGTCGCCGTTGCAGGACCGGGCTTCCAGACATTGATCCTCGTTCTGGGCCTGACACGGTGGCCGCGTTATGCGCGCGTGGCCTATGCCCAGACACTGCAGGTGGCAACTTTGCCCTACATCCGTGCGGCCGAACTGGCGGGCGCATCAGGGCCGCGGCTGCTGCTGCGGCATGTTCTGCCCAACATTGCGGGACCACTTCTGGTGGTCGCCACGGCCGAATTCGGGCTGATGATCCTGTTTGAAGCTGGGCTGTCGTTTCTCGGCCTCGGCATCCAGCCGCCGACCCCGAGTTGGGGAACGATCATGAGCGCTGGCCGGCAATACATCGAACGCGCCTGGTGGCTGACGGTCTTTCCCGGCGGCTGCCTTTTCCTTCTGGTTCTGTCTGTCAATGTCCTGGGTGACTGGGTGCGCGACCGGCTGGACCCCCGTGCAAGAACAAGAGGATGAAACGGACATGGAATTCAAGGACAAGGTTGTCGTCGTCACAGGTGCAGCCGGCGTTTTCGGACGCTGGATCACGGAAGCTTTCTGGCGCGAGGGCGCGAGGGTCGTGCTCTCCGATGCGCGGCGGGATGCGGCCGAGGCTGTCGTTGCCGAGAACGGCATAACCCCGGAACGGGCCCTGGTGCATCAGACCGAGCTGCTGGACGAGAAGTCGATTCTCGATCTGGTGGCGACGGTGACGGCGCGTTGGGGAGCCCCCGACGTCGTCGTCAACAATGCCGGCATCTATCCCGCCGGAGGATTGTTGCAGATCGACACGGCGGAATGGGACAGGATTTTCGGCATCAACGTGCGGGCGCCCTACCTCGTCACGCGTGAGTTTGCGAAAGCCATGATCGCGGCGGGCAAGAAGGGCGTCGTCATCATGATCTCGTCCGGGGCTGCCCGCGCCCTGCGCAAGGGCACCGTGCCGTACTGCACCTCGAAGACCACGCTGGAGCGCATCGCCAAGGGCTTCGCCATCGAACTGGCCGAGCAGGGCATCCGCGTCAACGTGGTCGAACCCGGCTTTGCGCCAGGCAGCGTGGTCAGCCCGCTTTCGCCTGAATATGTGGAGCGCATGCTCAGCCGCATCCCGCTTGGCCGCAGCAGCGGTCCCGATGATGCATCCGGCGCGGTTCTGTATCTCGCTTCGGAGCGTGCAGCCTTCGTCACGGGGGCAACGCTTTCGGTCGATGGCGGCAATTCGCTGGGCGTGTTCGAGCCGGGACCGATCGGCGGCAAACGGTGAGGTGGCCAGAGTTCGGGGGGCATGCAGTCAGGTGACGGGCAACCAGGTGACACGGGATGGACCTGACGCGATGACGGGCGCGGTGCTGGACATCGAGCGTCTGCGCCTCGAGATCGACGGCGCTGCGGTCGTCGACGGCCTGTCCTTGTCCGTCCGCAAGGGCGAGATCGTGGCGCTGGTCGGCGAGTCCGGCTGCGGCAAGTCATTGTCAGCATTCGCAGTGCTGCGGCTTCTTCCCGACGCGGTGACCCTTGCCGGCGGGCGCATCCTGCTGGAAGGCCGCGACCTTGCCTCGCTGGATCTGGCCGCCATGGCCGCCGTGCGGGGTCGCGATGCTTCCATCATCTTTCAGGAGCCCACCGCGTCCCTCGACCCGTTGATGCCGGTTGGCGAACAGATCGCTGAAGCCCTCACCGCGCACGGGCTCGTGGCTCCTCGGGTTGCCATGCAGCGGGCCAGGGAGATGCTCGTTTCAATCGGCATTTCCGATCCGGACCGTCGGTTGACACAGTATCCGTTCGAGCTGTCCGGCGGGATGTGCCAGCGCATCATGATCGCGATCGCCCTGATCTGCGGGCCGCGCCTGCTGATCGCCGATGAGCCAACGACCGCACTGGACGTCACCATTCAGGCGCAGATCCTGCACCTGATCAGGGAACTTGTGGCCGCACGATCGACGGCGGTGCTGCTGATTACCCACGATATGGGTGTTGTCGCAGACATGGCAGACCGGGTGGTCGTCATGTATGCCGGGCGGGTGGCGGAGACGGCATCGGCGGAAGCCATCTTCAAGGCACCGCTGCACCCTTACACCGCATTGCTGCTGGCCAGCATTCCCCATGCTGCTCTGGCGCCCAAGTCACGCTTGGCCACCATTGAAGGCACGGTGCCGCGCCCCTCCTCGCACGGTGTTGGGTGCCGCTTCGCCAGTCGCTGTCCTTTGGTTGAGGACAGGTGCCGGAAGGAGGCGCCCCCTCTTGTCGATCATGGGGCGGGTCACGAGGCGGCCTGCTGGCGTTCGCATGATGTCGGCATGCTGGGAGTGCCGGCATGACCCAACCTGTTCTCAGCGTCGAGAATGCCGCGGTTCACTTCAGGTCGCGAGGCGGCTTCCTGCGCAAGGCTGGTCCTGCGCTCAAGGCCGTGGACGGCGTGACGCTGTCTGTCCAGCCGGGCGAGACGCTTGGCCTTGTGGGCGAATCCGGTTGCGGCAAGTCGACCCTCGCCAATGCCATACTTGGGCTGGTTCCCCTTGTCGGCGGAACAATCACGGTTGCAGGACGCGAGGTCAGAAGTGATGACGCGGAGAGCCTGCGGGCCATCCGCAGTGATGCCCAGATGGTGTTTCAGGATCCCGCCCTGTCGCTCAACCCGAGGCTTTCGGTTGGTGCCGCCATCGGCGAACCCCTGCAGGTCCGGGGTCTGGCTAAGGGCGCCGCGCTGCGCGACAGGGTTGCAGCCCTTCTGAAGGCTGTCGGGCTTGAGGCGGACCATGCCTCGCGCTTTCCCCATGCCTTTTCCGGAGGGCAGAGGCAGCGCATCGTCATCGCGCGGGCACTGGCCCTGCAGCCCAGGCTCGTGATCTGCGATGAGCCTGTGTCCGCGCTTGATGTTTCGGTCCGTGCGCAGATCCTGAACCTGCTGGTTGATCTTCAGCGGGACACCGGCATGTCCTACCTGTTCGTCTCGCACGATCTGTCTGTCGTCCGGCATATCGCTGACCGGGTGGCCGTGATGTATCTCGGCCGCATCGTCGAAATCGCGACGATGACTGTCCTGTTCGGCAAGCCCCGTCATCCCTACACCCAGGCGCTGCTTCTGGCGGCACCCGAGCCTGACCCTGCGCGCCAGCGTGCCAAGACGCGCCGCATTCTAGAAGGCGAACTGCCCAGCGCCTCGAACCTGCCGCCCGGATGCGCGTTCAACACGCGTTGTCCGATTGCAACCGACATTTGCCGCAAGGATGCGCCGCTTCTCGTGGCGCGCAAGGATGGCGCGATGGTCGCCTGTCATCATGCAGAGGATTGAACGATGAGCACGGATCCCGACAAGCCCTGGACATGGTCCGAAGCCACCTGGCGCGGCAAGGTGGAGCATGTGCGAGCGGGCCGCTCCCTCGCTCCCACCCGCTGGAAGGATGGCGCTCGCTGCGCGGTTGCGCTGTCGTTCGACAGCGACCATGAAACCATCGAGTTGCGCTTCGGCGGTGCGTCATACGGCAAGATGAGCCAGGGCCAGTATGGCGCACGCAAGGGCACGCCGCGCATCATGCGCCTCCTGGAGCGCCATGGCGTCCCAGCCACCTTCTTCATGCCTGCCGTGTCGGCACTGCTGCACCCCGAAGAGGCCCGCGCGGTGGGCACAAGCGGCCATGAACTGGGTATTCATTCGTGGATTCATGAATTCAACTCGAGGCTTGACCACGCGACGGAGCGCGATCTCGCCCTGCGTGCTGCTGACACGCTGGAGAAGCTGTCAGGGCGCAGGCCAGTCGGGATGCGCACGGCTTCATGGGATTTCTCGCCTTACACGCTCAAGATTATCCGCGAGATGGGCCTGCTCTACGACTCCTCGCTCATGGCGGACGACGAGCCTTACGAACTCCTCGACGAAGGCGCGCCGACGGGGATTGTCGAACTTCCGGTCGAATGGATCCGCGACGATGCGATTTATTTCAACATGGACCGCATGGCGGGGCTGCGGCCCTATACCGGACCGGAGACGGTGCTGAACATCTTCCGGCGCGAGCTTGACCTGGCTCACGAGGAAGGCGGGCTGTATGTCCTGACCATGCACCCCCACCACATCGGCCACCGCTCACGGATCTTCATTCTCGACGAGATCATCCGGCACGCAAAGTCCCTGCCGGGCGTCTGGTTCGCCACCCACGAGGAGATAGCGCGCTGGTGCGCGACCGAGGCAGGGCTGCCGTCGAGGGCGTGACGCCGCGGATCCAAGGGGGTGAGTGGCGGCGCTGTCAGACAAGCTAGAATAGTCTCGGACATCGCCCCACCCCATCATGGCTAATCTCCACGGGCCCGCTTGCCGAGTGCTTGATTGCCAAAAGCCACAGCCTCGGCACAGAGCGCGCCATCGGCGCGGGCCATTTCCTCCAGAATCGAAAAATGATCATGTCCAGATAAGGGTTTCAGCGAGATCAGCGCCTTTGCCCTCGGGACTCCATCAAGCATCGGGCGCACGGCATGATCACGGGATTGGCGTTGCAACTCGGGCAGTTCGTTGCTGCCATAGGCCAATGTGAGCGGTTTCGGCACGGGTGCCAGCAGGGCCGGGCTGAGCAGGCTCGCTTCCTCGCGGTCCAGATGCAGTTTGGCGTTGATGTACGAGTGCCGGATCGGCTCAAGATCGAAAACGCCGCTGATCGAAAGACCTGCTGCCACGAAGGCATGCGCCATCGACAGCGCCGTCAGGTGCCCGCCGGCTGACCAGCCCGACAAAACGCATGAACCAACCGGCTCGCGTGCGGCGAGACAATCCAGCGCTGCCCAAATCTCCCTGGCAATGACTGTCAGGCTGGCATCCGGCGCGAGCGTGTAGCCAACGAGCGCCACATCCATGCCGCAGGCCAGCGGGCCTTCCGCCATGCAGCTGAACACCTCCTTGCTGTTGCGTTGCCACCAGCCGCCATGGATGAAAACCAGCAACGGCGCGTCCTTCCTGCCACAGCGGAAGATGTCGATGCGATTGCGCGTGCGAGGGCCATAGACGAGGTCGCATTCGCCGGGCAAACGGGCCCTGAGCGCTGCCGATCTCGTCGTCCAGTCCGCCAGCCGGGCGCCGCTGTCGGGCACGGCAGCCATGTTGTTGTAGGCCGCGTCCAGAGCGTCCTGCGTGAATTCCTGCCAGACCGGAACGTCAGACATCGGACCCCGTGGCCAGATACCAGTCTGCGATCTCGTCGCCTTGCCGGAAGACCAGACCCTCGCGGGCGAGAAGCGCATCCAGCAAGCGCTCCAGCATGTCGATGCGGTGCGGCACGCCCGTGATATAGGGATGGATGGCGAAACTCATCACCTTCGCGCCGCCAAGCGGCCCTGGCATGGCTGCCTCCCTCAGCAGCCTGTCAGCGGTTGCCAATGTCCGGGCTTCGAACTCCGAAGCCGCGTGATGCTGGATCATCTGAACGGGAATGTCGTTGAGTTCGACCGAATAGGGCATGGTCAGCACGTCGCCGTGAAGGGTCCTGAGCCGGGCCGGCAGGTCATCGATCACCCAGTCCGCGATCCAGCGGATTCCGGCGGCCGCCAGATGATCGGGCGTCTCGAAAGTTTCGGTCAGCCCCGGTCCGAGCCAGCCCCTGCATGGTTTGCCGGTGATCTGCGTGATGGCCTCGATGGTTCTGGCAATCATGGCAGGCTGGTCGTCGACGCGATGGGTCGGCACCTGGACAAAGCCATGACCCATGAACTCCCAACCGGCCGCATGCGCAGCCTTCGCCAGGCGCGGATACGTCTCGCAAACCGATCCATTGATGGACAGGGTCGGGCGGATGCCGCGCGTCTCGAAGGCCTCCAGTATCCGCCAGAACCCGGCGCGCATGCCGTATTCATGCCAGGCCCAGTTGGGCAGGTCAGGCTGCAAGGCTGCGCCCGTCGGGGCCACGAGGACCTGACGCGGCATTGGATTGTCGATCAACCAGTGCTCGACATTCACCACCGGCCAGACGGCCACGCGCTGTCCGCCCGGCAACGCAAGGCGCGGACGATCAATGCTTGCGGTATAGGTCAGTCGCTCGCCGGGTCGCATCAGGCGGCCTTCTTGCCATGATGGCTGTGCAGCTTGCCTGACATCACGCGGCGTGTGTCGTTGAACTCGGGTGAGGCGATGTCGCGTGGTCGGGCCAGCAACATGGGGTTGTCGCTCTCGATCCGGCCCGGGCCAGGTGTCATCACGACGACGCGGTCGGCCAGGAAAATCGCCTCCTCGATCGCGTGCGTCACGAAGACGACGGTCAATTTCGTCCGCGCCCAGATTTCGAGCAGTTCTTCCTGCAGGCGCTCGCGCGTCATCGCATCCAGCGCACCGAATGGCTCGTCCATCAACACGACCTCGGCATCGTTGGCGAGCACGCGCGCAATGGCCACGCGCTGGCGCATGCCGCCTGACAGCTGATGGGGGTAGGCATCGGCGAAGCGGCCAAGCCCGACCATGTCCACGAAGTGTTCCACAGTCGCGCGCGCCTGCGCTCTCGGCACCCCCCTTGAGGTAGGCCCGAAGGCGATGTTGTCACGCACCGAAAGCCAGGGAAACAGGGCATAATCCTGGAACACCATGCCGCGCTGGGGTTCGGGCTCCGTGATCGGCTTGCTCCACATCAGCGCTTCGCCGGATGTGGGCTTCTCGAAACCGGCGATGATCCTCAGCAGCGTGGACTTGCCGCAGCCCGACGCTCCGATCAGCGTCACGAACTCACCCTGGTTGATCCGCAGGTTCGCGTCCTTGAGGGCATCAATGGTCTGGCCCTGGAGCTGGAATGTCTTGCTGACGTTTCTGATCTCGATGATAGGCAGGGTTGGCTCAGCCATGGTGGTTGGGGCTCCAGCGCAGAAGGCGGTTGCTGACGAGGACCACGATCCGGTCAGAGATGAAGCCGGCAACACCGATGATGATCATGCCGCAGATCACCAGTTCGGTCCGCGACAGCGTGCGCCCGTCCATGATGACGGCACCAAGGCCTTGCGGCACCCCGGTCATCTCGCCAACCACGATGACAAACCAGGCGAGGCCAAGGCCCAGCCGAAGCCCGGTGAAGATCGATGGCAGGGCGGCCGGAAGCACCACCCGGAAAAACTGGGCATTGCCCTTGCAGCCCAGCATCGAGGCAGCCTCGAACAGCTTGGGATCGACATTCTTCACGCCGAAAATCGTGTTGAGCAGGATCGGAAAGAAGGCCCCGAGGAAAACCAGCGCAAAGGCTGATCGCGCACCAAGTCCGAACAGGATCATCGACAGCGGCAGCCAGGCGGTGACAGGAATCGGCCGCATCAGCTGGAAAAAGGGATCGAGTGTTGCCCGCGCCAGCGGGATGCGCCCGATGAGCAGCCCCAGCGGCAAGGCAGCCAGCATGGCAAGGCCAAAGCCGCCGTAGACCCGGCTCATCGATGCCAACAGATGAATGTGCATGGTTGCCGAGAAGGCATCGTTGTAGATGCCGCCCGCCACGAAATCGACCATGTATTCGGCGGTCTCGTAGGGTGTCGGGATCAACCGTGTCCAGCGCAGGGTCGTCGCCATGTGCCAGAAGACCAGCAGGAGACACGGCACGATCAGGGCAAGGCCAAGCGACTTCAGCCGGTCCGGCCATGCCGATGGCTGAGCGAGGTACGCTGTCTTGCCGGGTGGTGAGGTGGACGTGTCTGCGAGCGCCATGGAACTGACCTGTGGTGCCCATGACCGGCCAGAAGCCGGTCATGGCTGGGTGGATGGTGGACCGGTCAGGCTGTGGCGACGGCCTTCGAGAAGCTCGGATTGAGGAACTTTGCAAAGTCCGGCAGGGCCCGGATCTGCTTCAGTTCCAGCATCTGGTTGGCATAGGTGCGGGCTTGCCCCAGCACTGTGTCCGTCAGTTCCCAGGTGTACTCAACATTGTTGGCCGCCAGCGCGTGATCGACCGCTGCACGGTTTGCGCCAAGTCGCGCCACAGTCATCTCGGCGACGGCAGGCTTGTTGGCCATCATGAACTCGGAAGCCTTGCGGTGCACCGTCAGCATCGTGCGCACAAGTTCGGGGTCCTTGGCTGCGGTTTCTTCATGGGTGGCGAAGATCATGTTCAGCCCGCCCATGGCCGTGTTGTACGGATACTCGACCAGTTGTCCGACACCCGACGAGATTGACAGGCCCGGGCCGGGCTCTGCCCCGACGTAGGCGTCGATGTCGCCGCGCGACAGCATGGCGTGCATCTCGCCGAACGGCACGCGCGTGGCCTGAACATCGCGGATGCTCATGCCTTCAAGCCGCAAACGTTCCATGATGAAGACTTCCTGCGTCGAACCCGGCCAAATGCCGACTTTCTTGCCTCGCAGGTCCTTCACTGTCTTGATGTCAGAACCGGCCTTCGAGACGACACCCATGCCCTTGTTGCAGAACGCGCCGACCACGACGACTGGCTCGCCTGCCGCGGCACCGAGGGTCGCTGCTGCAATGCCGAAGCCTCCGAAATCGACCGACTTCGTGACGACAGCGTTCTTGCCGTCGGTGGGCGAGTCGAAGGTGATGATCTCGACCTTGAGATTGGCCGGCAGGAAGCGCTCGTAGAAGTGCGGTGTCATTGAATGGATCAGGCGCAGCGAACCCATCTTGATGGTGCGCTGGGTCTGGGCTCGCAGCACGGCAGGCATGGCAATGAGGCCGGCCGCGGCCGCACCGGAAGCGAGAAGTTGGCGACGATCGATCATGGTCTGGTCCTTTTTCAGGTGGGCGGTTGCGGGTTCAGGCGGCGGCGTTCAGCGAAGCGATGTAAGCGCGCCAGCCACCAAGGCGCGTGATGTCATGGGCACCGGCGAGGCCTGCCGGCTCGACCAGGAAACCCTTCGGCGCAGTTCCGTCGGAGAGCCGGACTGTGCCGATGCACAAGGGGGCGGGGATAGAGGCGGTAAACCTGCCAAACTCGGCGGCCGGCAAGGCCCAAACCTCGACCTCGATCGGCGCACCCTCGCCATCGGCGATGCGGAGCAGCCCGGGCCTCTTTGGCGGCCCACCCGCCAGCGCATGGAAGCGATAGTCGGCCGTGGTCAAGCCGGCGCGCCGGAATACACCGCCACGGCTGGTCAGTTCTCCATTGAGCGGCATGCCGCTCAGATGTGCGCCGACCACCACGATTTCGATCAGTTCGTGATCCATCCTGTCTCCTCAGGCGTCCATGTGCTGGCGCGTCGCGACCGTACGGCCCTGCGCACCACCGGTTTCAGGGAAGAAGCGCGCAGCCAGGTCTGCGAGACCATGATCGCTGCCGGCAGGGCCAATCAGCGTTGCGCCGGCGGGCAGCCCATCGCTGCGGAACGGCCCCGGCACAGCAATCGCGGCGAGATCGAGCAGATTGACGAAATTGGTGTAGGTCCCGAGCTTGGTGTTGGGACCCAGAGGGTCAGCGACCATTTCAGCCAGCGTCGGGAAGATGGGCGCGGTCGGCACAGCAAGTGCGTCAACGCCCTTGAACGTCTCGTCTGACAAGCGCCGGAAGCTGGCGAGGCGATACATCGCCCTGAAACAGTCGACCGCTGAGTAGGCCTCGGCACCCGACAGGATCTGGCGTGTCACCGGATGCAGGGCCTCTGGCCGTTCATCCATGAAACTGCCAACGGCAGCACGACGCTCGGCCACCCACGGCCCGGCATAGAGCATCTCCGCGCAGTCGAGGAAGGGGGCGAAGTCGATCTCGACAATCCTGACGCCGGTTGCTGCCAACACCTCGCAGCTTGCGACCCAAGCGGCTCGCGCGTGCTCATCGCCGAAGAAGCGCAGATCCTTTGCCATGGGCAGCCCGACGGTGGCGACCTTGCGATCATGAGCAGGCAACGGCCTGGAATACGGTTCAGCGGGGTCATAGACTGCGGCGACATCGAAAACCGCGAGCGCGTCGGCCACATTCGTTGCAAAGATCGAGACCGCATCCAGCGTGCGGCAGGCCGGCACAACACCGCGCGTCGAGAGTGCGCCGAGGGTCGGCTTCAGGCCAACAAGGTTGTTGAATGCTGCCGGAATGCGGCCAGATCCGGCGGTGTCGGTGCCGAGAGCGAAGGTCACGAGCCCTTGAGCGACCGCAACAGCAGAGCCGGAGCTTGACCCGCCGGGCACGCGTGCCGGATCGAACGAATTTCTCGGTACCGGGTAGGGCGTGCGCACACCGACAAGGCCGGTGGCAAATTGGTCGAGGTTGGTCTTGCCGACCAGGATCGCTCCCGCATCAAGAAGATGCTGGACCACCGGTGCTGTCGCGGCCGCGATGCGGCTGTAGCCGGGGCAGGCAGCCGTGGTCGGCAGGCCCGCAACATCGATGTTATCCTTGACAGCAAATGGCACCCCCCAAAGTGGAAAGCGCACCGGATCGAACGGGGGCAAGTGCCGGACGGCATCAAGCATCGTCTCGCGCGCCGCAAGATGCAGGAAGATGCCGGGATCGGCCAAGCCTTCGATCCGCGCCAGACAAGCATCCATGACGCTGACAGCGCTGACCCCGCTGCGATAGCGCTCGTGCAATGCCTCTCTGGTCAGCGGAAGTTCGCTCATTCTGACGCCTCGATCTATCGGCGTCGCAATGCAGAACCTATGCCAAGGTGAAATTCGAGATGGCGTCGATCAAGTCTCTGAAAAACAACAATTTTTTGAGTCAGCGCGAATGAATTGGCCGCAGCGGGGACAGATTGCCCAGCAATTCTGCATACAGTTCAGAAAAATTGCCTATTTTTTGATCTCTTTTTGTGGACTTGCCATGGTCATCAGGAACAACTGGGCGCGAGTGTTGCCCAGATGGTCTCGCATGAGCTCTGCGGCGAGTTGCGCTTGACCGCGCAGGATCGCGGTCAGGATTGCGTCATGCTCGCGATGGGAGAGCGCCATCCGCTCGGGCGCTTCGAGTTGGGCACCGCGGTATGGGGCCAGCCTTTCGCGCGTGGATATCGCCAGTTCGGCAAGATAGGCGTTGTGCGCCCCTTCATAGATCAGCGCGTGGAAAGCGACGTTTCCTGCTCGATAGCGCATGACATCACCGGCGCGCATGGCCATGCCCATCTGAACGTGCTCCTGCTCCAGTCTGAGCCTCTGCTGGGGTTTCATAGCGATGCTGGCGCGCGCCGTGCACAAGGCCTCCAGTTCAGCCATGACCTCGAACATCTCGCGCAGCCGGGTTTCGTCGACATGGGCGACAAGTGGCGTCCGGTGAGGTCTGAGTTGCACCAGCCCGCTGGCAGCCAATTGCCGCAAAGCCTCCCGCACAGGCGTCCGTGACGCACCAAAGCGCTGGCCGATGCGGCCCTCATCTAGCGCATGGCCGGGTTCAAGCCGGTTGGCGACGATGTCATCGGTCAGGGTGAAGACGATCAGATCCGTGAGCGTCTTCTGGATCTCACTCGGCTTTGGCATGCGAAGCTGTTCTTGATCATTCCAGATGGTCTGTTGATACGCCTCATGTGATCGATTTGCATGATGAATGCCAACTGCCGAGGAAAAACCTCCGTGAGCCCAGAGCCTGAGGGAATGCAGCTTGCGGTCTTGGCGGGCGGCGAGGACGCCCGCCTCTGATCCACTCTCGCGTGACGTTCGGTCGTCGCCGATGTTGCTGCGTGAGCCTGCGCACAACGAGGACCGAATGCCATGGACGGTCGCCGACCGGCCATCCACAAAGCATGACCGCGCTACCGACCCAATTCCCGAGCGGACCATCGAGATAGGTTCTCATGATCGGAAATGGGTCGGGCGCTTGCGAGACGGTGTTGCGCTGCTTGCAAACCGGAGCGTGCGCCCTTTGGGCGTTTTCAGGTGCCCTGATTGATGCTGATCGGAGACAGCGCATTGCCTTGCAGGCCGTACTTCGCGGCCAGCTGGGCATATGTGCCCTTCGCCTGAAGCCGCTCGATCGCGCCCTTGACCGCATCGCGCAACTGCTGCCCCTCCGGTGTCTTCACGAAGGGGATGCCAACAAGCTTGTCGGTGAAGGGGGCCCCGACAATCGTGTAGGTGTTGGGCTCCAGGGTCTGGAAATAGGGCAGCGTCTCGTTGCCTTGCACGCCTGCGTCGAGGCGCCCGGTCTTGAGCTGGGCGCGGGCATCGACCGAGCCTTCGGTGCCAATGACATCCACGGGCTTCAGGCCCTTGGCTTCACAGTTTTCTTTCGACCACGCCGCGATGTCCGCCGGCCATGTTGTCGATCGGCTGGCGCCGATTTTCTTGCCGCAGAGGTCAGGCCAGGCCTTGATGTCGGTGTGACTGGCCTGCGTGTAGTATTGCGCGCCCGAGCGGATGTAGTTGACGAAATCCGCCGTCTCGCGCCGGGCTGGCGTGTCCGACATGAAGGCCATCACCATGTCGACGCGGCCGGTCTGGAGCGAAGGCAGCATCTGCGCGAACGCGGTTTCCTGCCATTCTGCCTTCAGCCCAAGCTCGGCGGCGATGGCCTCCCCGAGTTCGATGTCAAAGCCCGTCAGTTTGTTGGTCGCCGGGTCCTTGAAGGTGATCGGAGCATAGTTGGGGTTGGTCGCGATCACGAGTTTGCCAGCGGCCTTGACGCGCTCAGGCACGGCCTGAGCGCTGGCGGCAGACACGGTTGCAAGCAGAGCGGCAGAGATGATGATGGTGCGGAGCATGGGCAGGTTTCCTTGTGTTGTGGTCAGCGAAGAACGGCGGCGATAAAGTCCTGTGTGCGTGCTTGGAGAGGCTTGCTCAGCACGATCGCGGGTGGCCCGCGCTCGACCACCTCGCCTTTGTCCATGAAGGCGACATCGCCCGCGACTTCCCTGGCGAAGGCGAGTTCGTGGGTGACGACGATCATGGTCATGCCGCTGGCGGCGAGATCGCGCATCACGGCGAGGACCTCGCCCACAAGCTCGGGGTCCAGCGCCGAGGTTGGCTCGTCAAACAGCATCACCTTCGGGCGCATCGCCATGGCGCGCGCGATGGCGACGCGCTGCTGCTGACCGCCGGACAGCTCAATGGGATAGGCGTTGCGCTTCTCGGGCAGGCCAACGCGGTTCAGCAGCGCCATGGCTTCCTCGATGGCCTCGGCGCGAGGACGTTTCAGCACGGTCACCGGACCTTCGATGATGTTCTCGATGGCCGTCATGTGGTTGAACAGGTTGAAGCGCTGGAACACCATGGCGGTCGCCAGCCGCTGCCGGGCGATCTCGGCATCGCCAAGTTCCTGCAGTGCGTCACCCTTGCGGGAAAGGCCGATCAGTTCGCCGTCGACCCACATGGCCCCGCGGTCGATCTTCTCAAGCTGGTTGATGCAGCGCAGGAAGGTGCTCTTGCCGGATCCTGACGGGCCGATGATGCATTGCACGGACGCCGGCTCGATGGACATCGAGACGTTGTTCAGCGCCTTGAATGACCCGAAGACCTTGGTAACGTCGCGGGCCACGACCATGGGTGGCACATGGCTCATGTCGCGGCTCCCAGGTCGGCTTTGGCCCGCCGCTCCCCGCGGCCCCTCGCGAAGCGACGCTCCAGGAAGTATTGCCCGATCTGCAACAGCGTCACCACCATCAGATACCAGGCGGCTGCGACGATCAGCAGTTCGATCACGCGCGCGTTGGCGTAGTAGATGGTCTGGGCGTTGCGCAGGATTTCCGAATACTGGATGACGCTGGCGATCGAGGTCAGCTTCACCATTGAGATGAACTCGTTGCCGACGGGAGGGATGATGACGCGCATCGCCTGCGGAAGGACGATGCGGCGCAGGGCCGTAAGGCGCGTCAAGCCGATGGATTTGGCGGCTTCGGTCTGCCCGGTGTCGACCGAGAGAATGCCGGAGCGGATGACCTCGGCCGTGTAGGCCCCCTGGTTCATGCCAAGGCCGAGCAGCGTCGCCACAAATGGCGTCATGACATCGACGGTGCGCATCTCGAAGACACCCGGAATGCCAAGCTTGGGAAAGACCAGCGCCAGGTTGAACCAGAGCAGCAATTGCAGGAGCAGCGGCGTGCCGCGAAAGAACCAGATGTAGAACAGGGCGCTGCCGCGCAGCACCGGGTTTGGCGACATGTACATCACGGCGAAGATGACGCCGAGCGTGATGCCCAGCGCCATGGCGCAAGCCGTCATGATGACAGTGTTGACGAGGCCGTTCAGGATGGCGGGCGCGGTAAAGAATTGTGCCACCACATTCCAGGCGATCTGCCCCTCCGCGAAGGCTTTCACGATCCAGGCGAAGACGGCCATGATGATGACAGCCGCGACCCAGCGCCCGTAGAACCTGCGCGGCACGATGCGCAGGCCGGTGATGTCGCCGATGCCGCGCAAGGCCGAGGACGGAGGTTGCAAGGCCGCACTCATGGGTTCGCTCCCGCCCAGGCAGCGATGTCTGCTGTGCTGGCGCGGAACCGTGCGATCTGTTCGCGCACGCGGACCGGCGCCGTGCCGCCCTTGCCGCTGCGAGCCGCGACGGCGGCCTCAAGCGTCAGGCGCGCCATGAGATCCGGTTGCAGACGGGGCTCGATGGCGACAAGATCGGTTGCATCGAGCGCTTGCAGATCGCGTTTCATGTCTTCGCAGTAGCGCACCAGATTGCCGGTGATGTCGTGGGCCTCCGCGAAGGGCACGCCTTTCAGCGCCAGATAGTCCGCCACCTCTGTCGCCAGCGAAAAACCCTGCCCCGCCTGCGCCCGCATCACATCCGGGTTTGCGGTCATGCTGGCGATGAGGCCGGTGAAAGCGGGCAGCACCTCGTGCAGCACGTCAACGGCGTCGAAGGCGGCCCGCTTGTCCTCCGCAAGGTCGCGGTTGTAGGCCAGCGGCAGTCCCTTCAGCGCGCCGAGCATGGTTACGAGGTCACCGATGAGCCGGGCAGCGCGACCCCGCGTGATCTCGGCGATGTCGGGGTTCTTTTTCTGCGGCATGATGGAGGAGCCGGTCGCGAAACCATCGTCCAGCGTGATCCAGCCGAACTGCCGCGAGCACCACAGCGTGATTTCCTCCGCCAGACGCGACATGTCCACGGCGGTCATGGCGGCAATGAAGAGAAACTCCGCCACATGATCGCGAGCGCTCACCGCATCCACCGAGTTCTCGAACGACGCATCATAACCCAGCGCCTTCGCAGCCTGCTCAGGATCCAGGGTAATCGCGGACCCGGCGAGGGCTGCTGCACCAAGGGGTGATACGGAAGCTCGCCGGGCGAAATCCCGGAACCGCATGGCATTGCGCAGCAAGGTCTGGCCATGCGCCATCAGCCAATGCCCGAAGGTGACGGGCTGAGCGCTCTGGAGATGTGTGAAGCCGGGGCAGATGCTGGCTGCATGCCCATCTGCCTGATCAGCCAGCGCTTGCATCAGGGCGCTCATGGCCCCGACAATGTTGCGGCTTTCCTCCAGCAGGTAGAGCTTCAGGTTATTCGCGGCCTGATCGTTGCGGGAGCGGCCCGCTCTCAGCTTGGCGCCGGTGTCGCCGATCCGTTCGATGAGGACGCGCTCGACGAAGGTGTGGATGTCTTCGTCCCTCGCATCAGGCGTCAGGCTGCCGACAGAGCACGCGACGCTGATGGCCTCGAGGGCTGCAGTGATCTGCCTGTGTTCCACGTCGGTGAGCAACCCTGCCGCACGCAGGGCTCCGGCATGGGCGATGCCGCCTTTGATGTCCTGCGGAATCAGGCGCGCATGGGCGACAGCGGCACTTGAGAGGCGCATCATGGCTGCATCCGGCGGCTTCCGAAAACGCCCGCCCCAGAGGCGTGTCGCATGGTTCATCCGGTCTTTTCCTTTTGTCCGACAGAGTTTTGCGCTTGACGGCATCGCCTGCAAACGAAACGATTTCGCCGGGGTAGTCGAAAAAGGAATATCGATGGGTGCTGAGACCAGACTGCCATCCATTGCGTCCTTGCGTGTCTTCGCCTCCGTCACGCAGTTGGGCTCCACGACACGCGCCGCGGCGCAGGTTCATCTCACCCAGAGCGCCGTGTCCAAACAGGTCCAGCTTCTGGAGGAACATCTGGGCTGCACCCTGTTCGAGCGAACGCCGCAAGGCCTTGTTCTGTCCGAAGCGGGCGAGCTTTACCGGCCCTATGCGGAAGCTGCCCTTGAACAGCTGGCGCGTGGCCAGCGCAGGCTTGAGGAGCGGACGGCCGGAGCTGCGCCAGTACGCCTGCACATGCCCGCCATCGCTGGCGAACGCTGGCTGATGCAGCGCTTCCCGGATTTCGCCGAACGGCATGCCGATATCGATGTGCAGTTCACCAACTACGTCAGCGAGAACGAGAGCGAGGAGCCTGACATCCAGGTGCTGCACGGCGTCGGCGGCTGGCCCGGACGGACGAGCCACTACCTGTTTGGTCGCGACATTGTCGTTGTGGCCGCCCCGAAAGTGCTGGATCGACTGGGCGGTTCGATTGCCGTCAGCGATGTTCAGACCCTGACGCTGCTCCAGCATTTCCAGGTCCCGGCATACTGGGCGGAATTCACCGAAGCGCATGGCCTGAGAGGGGCCGTTCCCGCACGGACGATCCGCTACGGCTACCTTTCCGTGATCATCCGAGCTGCTGTCGCGGGCCTTGGCATTGCCCTGGTGCCGCGTTGCTTTGTCAGCGAGGAGCTGGAGTCAGGCGCGCTGGTCAATCCCGGATCACTGAGGTTTCGCAGCGCATCGGGCTATCACGCGTTGACAAAGGATCCCTCGGAATGGAGCGCAGCCCAGTTGACCTTCATGAGCTGGTTCCTGGACGAAGCCGGGCGGTTCAGGACGCCCGCTGATTGAGAGGGTGCCTGGCCGGCGCGGAACGCGTCAGCATGCCAAAGAGATCGCGAGGGTCGTCGGGGTCCGCCAGAAGGTCCAGCTCCTGATAAAATCCCGTTCCGGCAATCTGGCGGTGCACAT
>CALRRR020000026.1:0-54624 GCA_943370645.1 Hydrogenophaga intermedia
CGAAGTTCTGCCATTGCCAGGCGCGCGGCACGATGCTGGGCGAGCCAAAGATCTCGTTGGCGCTCTTGAGCCCGGACGAGACCATCCAGATGAAGGGAAAAATGAACGGGATCGCCGCGACGCACAGTGCCAGCGTCCAGCAAATCTGGTTGATCAGGCGCAGGCGACGCGGCGTGAGGGCGTCCATCACGTATCCTTCCGCCTGAGCGCAAGCTGCACCACCGTCAGCGCCATGACGATGACAAACATGATCATCGCCAGCGCCGATGCGTAGCCCACGTTGAAGAACTCGAAGCCCTGCTGGTAGATGTAGAAGGCCAGTACAAGTGTTCCGTTCTCGGGCCCGCCCCCGGTCATCAGGTAAATGTGGTCGAAGACCTTGAACGAGCCGATGGTGGTGATGACCATGATCACGAGTGTGGTCGGCCCGAGCAGTGGCCAGGTGATCATCCGGAAAATCTGAAGGCCGGAGGCTCCTTCAAGGCGCGCCGCCGCATCGTAATCACGCGGGATCGCCTGCAGCGCTGCGATGTAGAGGATCATGTTGAGGCCCACCATCTTGATGACGCGGGTGACGATCACCGCAGCTATGGCCCAGTTGGGCTCGCGAAGCCAGTTGGGACCCGTGATGCCGATGCCGGCGAGAATCTGATTGATGAAGCCGGCCTCGCCCTGCAGCTGGAATTTCCAGACAATGGCCCAGGCCGCTGCCGAGGTGACGACCGGCGCGAAAAAGATCGTCCGGAACACCACCACGCCCCGAAATCGGCCAGAAAGGGCCAGCGCCAGCAGCAGCGCCAAAGCCATATTGAGCGGCACGAGCCCGAGGGCGAACACCGCCGAGTTCCGCGCCACATGCCAGAAATCGGCATTGCGCATCAGCGCATCGTCATAGTTGGCGAGGCCCACGAAAGTGGCCTGCTGGGAGAGCAGGTTCCACTCTGTGAGCGAATAGCCCAGCACCGCCACGAGCGGCGCGACGAAAAAGATCAGGAAGCCGGCGAGCGTGGGGCTGAGGAAGAGCCAGGCTTCCATCGCCTCGCGCATCTTCAGCGTGAGCCAGGGAGCGTCGTTACGCTGCGCCCTGGCTGCCATCGTCGCCGGCTGTCCCATGCAGCAGGCCTCAGAGCAACGGCTGGATGGCCGCGCAGACGGCCCTCAGCGAGCGCTCGACATTGGCCTCGGCCCGCCAGAGCGCATCAACCCGCGGCTTCATCGCGGCCAGGATCTGTGGGCTTTTATCGTGGCTGGGCAGCACCTTGCCCTTAACGATGGCATCGGCGACCACCCGCATCTGCTCCGGCGGGATCAGCTTGTTGGAGTTGACAAAGTCATTGCTGGCCAGAACCGAAGCGCGGGCCGGCGGAAAGAACTGCGCCGCGACCGCAACGTTCTGCTTGTTCGTGACGAAGGCCACGAACTCAGCCGCAAGCTGCTTCTGCTTGCCGGCCGCAAAGACAACAATGCCGGCCTGTCCGATGACCGGTGATTCGCCGCTCGGCCCAGTCGGCAGCGGTGCGATGCCCCACTTGAATGCCGCATTCGCCATGATCGACGCGCGCGAGATCTGGTTGATCGTCATGCCGGCATTGCCGGAGAAAAAGTCGCCGCGCTCGCCAGGCGGCACGATCGACTTGTCCTTGAACACCATGTCATGAAGCTGCTGCACGGCCGCGATGGCGTTCGGCTTGTCGAGGCCGCATTCCTTGTTGGCCCAGGCGTCCCCGCCATAGGCGCGGATCGGCGGCATCAACCCATGCATGATCCGTGATTCATAGCCTTGGCCATCCTTGAATTCGAAGCCGAACCGGCCATTGGCGACGGTCAGCTTCTTCGCGACGTCCTGGAAGGTCGTCATGTTCCACTGGCCCTTTGCCGCAAGTGCGAGCGGATCTTCAAGCCCGGCCTTGTCGAACATGTCCTTGTTGTAGAACATCACGAACGGCGAGGTGGAGAAGGGCACGCCGTTGACCCGCGCGCCGTTGGTCCACAGGCCAAGCGCAGGACGCGAGAAATCCGCGAAGTCATAGTCCTTCGTCGCGTTCAGCACAGGCGCGAGATCCTCAAGCACCCTCGCATTGGCGAAAGTGGGCGCGGCGTCCTCCATCAGCCAGCCGATATCCGGCGGATTGCCACCAGCGATCTGGAAGGTCAGCTTTTGCGTGTAGTCGGCCGGCGGAATGGTCTCGAATTTCACCGTCACGCCGGGTCTGACTGCCTTGAAGCCTTCAGCGAAGCCGTTGAGCATCTTCAGATGCGCCTCGTTGCCGGTCCAGATGGTAAAGCGCAACTCCGACGCCAAGGCCGGCGAACCGGCGAGCATGAGCGCGAGTGCTGCCAGCACCGGAGCGCCTGCCCGCCTCGCGCCATGACCGGCTGTCTCGCTTCGCGCGATCGGCAGAAGTCTTGAAATCGTCAAAGGCCTGGTCTTTTTCGCATGGTCCATGAGGTTCCTCCCTCGTTTGCTGCTTGCGCGCTTGTCTGCACCCCGGCCCATGGCCGCGGCGTCGTTGCAGGCAGGAGCAGATTGCCCGGCCCGATATTGCCGGAGGCGTTGCGCCATCCGGATTTGGTAGTGTGCCGCGGCTGTCACGCCCGATCTCCCGGCAGCGCACCGGGCGCGTCGCCGATTGTCCAGCCGCCATCGACGGGAATGTTCGCGCCGGTGATGTAGGATGCTGCGTCCGAGCACAGGAACAGGACAGCCCCCACAACATCCTCCGGCTTCCCTGCCCGCCTCGCCGGGATCTTCGCCACGACGGCGCGCCGGAACTCCGGTTCGGCATAGCGCGCCGCATTCTTTTCGACCTCGATTGCACCCGGTGAGACGACATTGGCCGTCACACCCTTCCCCGCCGTATCGCGGCCAATCGCCCTCAGGGCCGTCAGTTGTGCGGATTTGAGCGCCGAATAGACGACAGTCTCGGATCTGGGCCGCGTGGCCATGACGCTGCCGATCCCGACGACCCGCCCCCAGCCGCGCTCCATCATGGGCGGCACAAGTGCCTGCACAAGGTGCAGAAGCGCGCCCAGATTGACCATGAACTGGCCCATGATCTGGTCATCGCTGATCTCGCCCCAGGGTGCACGCAGTTCGATCGCGGCATTGGCAATCAGGATGTCGATGGGCCCATGCGCGCGCAGGACTTCAGCGGCGAGAGCTTTGGCGGCTGCCGTCGCGGTGAAATCCGCCTCCAGGATCGGCACTCCCCCGAGCGCGCTGGCGGTGGCCTTCGCGCCTGCCGCGTCACCGCGGTGATGCAGCACCACGCTGGCACCCTGCTCGGCAAGGCCAAGCGCGATGGCTCGGCCTATGCCCGAGCTTGCGCCGGTGACAAGCGCCCGTCGGCCAGCAAGGGAGAAGCGCTGGTTCATGGCCCGTCCATCGTCACGCGGAGCTTGCCGGTGACCTGCAGCGAGGCGATGTCGGCAGCAGCGTAATGTCGCGCGATGGCGCGCTCTGCACCGTCACCGTCGCCGATCCTGATGGTTTCGAGCAGATCCCTGTGCCGCTGCACAGTCGCCTCCCAGTCTGCCTGGGTCCGGTTGGCGCGGCGGGCGAACAAATCGGAGACCTCGCGCTGCACCGAGCGCAGCCCTTCCATCTGCACCCGGAACATCGAGTTGCCTGTCGCCATGGCCAATCCGAGATGAAACAGCACGTCGGCTTCGGTGAAGGCTGACGGGTCGCCGATGCCGGTCTGCATTTCGTCGAGCCCGCGCTGCATGGCCGCCAGCCCCGCGGGGTCGCGCCGCTCTGCCGCAAGGCGTGCGATGCCAGCTTCGATGACGCGGCGCATCTCGTTCGCCTCGCGCAGGCGCGGCAGGCTAGAGCGCACGGCATAGCCATAAATCCGTTCGAGCGATTCCCCGTTCAGCGCCTTGGCGCGCGCCACCTTGCCCTGCTGGCTCATGATGAGCCCTGCGGAGGTGAGTTGCCTCAGCGCCTCCCGCGCGATCGGCTTGGAGATGCCGAACTCACGCGCGATCTCCGCTTCAGAAGGCAGAGCTTCGCCCGGCGCGATGCGGCCATCGAACAGCGCGGCCGCAATGGCGTCTGACACCGTATCGGCGAGCCGCCCCGGACTGACCTGGCCCACACCGAACAGGGGCTTGCGTGCCGGCTCCGCGCTCATCGATACTCCCTGGTGGCAAGACACACACTGCATACCACTATCGACAGCAACTTAGCAACTAAGTTTGTCAGTTGCTTTGTCTTGAGCAGTGGCGTTATGCTGGTCTGGTCCGGTCGGATTCCGGCGCTCCAGGGGCGAGGCATGGCAGGCGAAAATGAAACGCTCTGACGGCATCACGATCACCGACGTGATCGCGCATCCCCTGTCGCAGACGCTGCCGCAGCCGACCGTCACCTCCTGGGGGCGTTATGATGTGGTGTCGATCTGTCTCGTCGAAATCAGGACAGATGCAGGCATCACCGGGGTCGGCGAGGCGCTGGCCCGCTTCTCGCCGAAGGCCTATGCGGAACTGATCGAAACCTCGCTCAAGCCGCGCCTTGTCGGGCGCAACCCGACAGATATCGCCGCGCTGTGGGCTGAAATGCGCCGCGCCTTGTCAGGGCGATCGGGCGGTATGCTCTTCGAGGCCATCGCCGGCGTTGACATCGCGCTGTGGGACATTTTGGGCAAGGTCGCCAATCTGCCGATCCATCGGTTGCTTGGAGGCATGGGCCGCGCAGCCGTGCCGGTCTACGCCGCTTCGGTCAACTGGGGCGATGACGCCCGCATGGAAGCCGAGCTGGAACGCTATCTCGAAAAGGGCTTTCCCCGCATCAAGGTAAAGGTTGCCAAGAGCGTGAAGGAAGCCTGCCGCCGCATCGAGCGGCTACGCAAGCGCGCGGGTGATGACATCGAACTGTGTGTCGATGCCAATTGGGCCTACTCGCTGGAGGAGGCGGTGGAGGTTGGCCGCGCGCTGACCGATAACCGCTATTTCTGGTTTGAGGAGCCGCTGCGCCCCGAGGATGAGGACGGCTACGAGGAGCTTCACCGCCGCTGCTCCACGCCGCTGGCCTGCGGCGAAAGCAACTACACCCTCGATCAGGCCATGCGTCTGGTCTCGCGCCGCGCGATCGCCTACTTGCAGCCGGATGTGGCGCGTGCCGGTGGCATCACCGAGACCCGGCGAATGGCCGAGTTCGCGGCGGCCCACGATGTTCAGTATGCCCCGCATATCGGCATGTCGGGTATCATCTGCGAGACGGCGAGCGTGCATCTGGCCGCCGCCATGCCGAACATCAAGGCCATGGAATGCGAGACCGACGCCAGCCCGTTCAAGACCTGGATCACCGGCGCAGCGCCTGGCATCGAGCGTCAGGTGAATGGCATGTTCCCGGTGCCCAGTGGCCCCGGCCTCGGGCTCGAGATCGACTGGGACGCCGTGGCCCGGCTGCGCGTGACATGAAGCCGGACGACATGAGGGAGAGACGGCCGTGACGACTCAAATATCCCATGACGACATGGCAAGGGCGCTGCGCCTCGCCATGCTGCAGGCAAACCCTGATCTCAGCCGGTTCGACCCCTTGTCGCGCATCATCTCGCACGATGATTTCTCGCGCGGTCATTGCGGCTGGTCGCAACTGGTCGGCAATTATGAGGATGATCTGGATTCAATGCTGCCCGGCTACGCGCAGCACAGCAGCGCCATGCTCTCCACGCTTGCCCACTGGGACGCGGGGTCGCACGGCGGCATGGATTCATCCTACGCCCTCAAGGTGGCGACGCGCCCCCGCATCGGTGCTCAGAACGTCGTGATCAAGCGGCACACCTTCCGCAAGCGCGGACCGATCCGCTTCGAAGCCTATGTCACCTTCAAGCCGGAAGCGACCGAACTGCGCCTGAGCGAAGCGGACGTGCGCTCGGTCGGCTTCCTGTTCGATCTTCAGGGAGGCGACCAAGATGGCGCCACGCACCGCGTGATGCCGCACCTGCGCTATCTGAATGCCGAGAACGGCGCTCTCGCTCAGAAGTGGCAATTCAAGTCGGAAACGACTCCGTTCAAGCCACTGGGACATACCAATTCGACCGCCACCCACTATCATCTTGCACCGGAGGGCTGGCGAGACTTGCCCGGAGCCAGCCAGCGCCTGTGCTACAACGAGATTCCGACCAAGGTGAACTGGACCTATCTGCGCTTCGACTTCGACCTGGAGACGATGCAGGCCACCGGCTTTCGCTGCAATGACCGCGTGTTCGATGTCGGCGGTTTCGAGCCCATCAGCATTCCGGCGATGAAGAACCTCTGGTGCATGCTGAACTTCTGCATGTTCGTCGAGACCGACACAGCCAAGCGCGCCTTCCTCTATGTCGATTCCATCTGCATATCGGGTGACTTCTGATGCTGGCCGAAAACATCACAGCCATTGTCACGCGCAACGAACGCTGGACCGGCGCCGCAGCCAGTGAGCCTTACGAGGCGGGCTGGGCGCGCGAGGCGATCATCTTCATCAGGGCGCTCAAGCAGCCTGGCGGCAAACAGCCCGTGGTCCGCGTCGAGATCTCGCCTGACGGCATGCGCTGGCTGCCAGAGGGGGCGCACGTGCCAATGCCCACAACGGAGGACGGGATGGCTGTCCTCCGCGTCAGCCATTTTGGCAACTGGCTGCGCGTTGCGGCAGATTTCGCACCAGACGCCCACTCCACGGTTCTCGTCACCATTCACCTGAAGGGCTGACGCGACGGCTCGCTTGATCGCCTGCCAAAACAGGTGATGTCATCGCGCTTTCGCGCGTCGGGGCTGTCAGGTGAGCCAACCGCATGAACGCGCCTCTCCCCGCCATGCCTGCCCGATAGCGGCAAGCGCAAGGCGACATGCGCTCGCACCGGGTCCGCGGCGATGCGGCGCATGGGGCATTGTGCCTGAACCAAAGCGCAGCACCTGCCGTAAGCCTTTGTGTCTGATCCGTTGCGAAGGCTGATGTTCCATGTCCGAAATCACGATCATTGTTGGCGGCACGGGTGGTGCCGGCTCCGCGCTGGCGCGGCGGCTGGTGGCAGCAGGCCGCAAGGTTCATCTCGTCGGTCGTGATCCGGTTCGGCTTCAGGCCCTGGCCGGCGAACTGGGAGCAACCAGCGCCGTAGCGGATGTGCTCGATGCTGAGGCGCTGAAGGCGGCGATCGAGGCGGCTGGCCCTTCGGTTGCCGGGCTGGCCTACATGGTCGGCTCGATCAATCTCAAGCCGGTCTCACGCTTGACCGATGCCGATTTCGAACTGGATTTCCGGCTCAATGCGCTGGGAGCTGCCCGGTCGGTGCAGGCCGCGCTGCCGGCGCTGAAGGCCGTTGACGGAACCGCTGCCATCCTGCTGGTCTCGACCGTGGCCGCGGCGCAGGGCTTCACCGCCCACGCTTCGGTGGCCATGGCCAAGGGAGCGGTGGAAGGTCTGACGCTGGCGCTTGGCGCGGAACTCGCGCCGAAAATCCGGGTCAACTGCGTCGCCCCGTCCCTCACCCGCACACCCATGGCCCGCGCCCTCACCGGCAACGAGCAGATGGCGACGGCGATCGCCCAGATGCATGCGATGCAGCGCCTCGGCGAGCCGGACGACATCGCGGCGCTGGCGGCGTTCCTCCTGTCGCCAGATGCTGGCTGGATCACCGGGCAGATCGTCGGGGTGGATGGCGGCCGCTCGATGTTGCGCACCAAGGGCTGATCCCGATGCCGAGGATGGTTCGCAAGGGCGACCTGCCGGTCAAGACCTGCGCGGCATGCGGCCGGCCCTTCGCCTGGCGCAAGAAGTGGGAACGCGTCTGGGATGAGGTCCGCACCTGCTCGGACCGTTGCAAGGGCGATCTAAAGCGCAGCCGCCGATCATTGACCGAGGACGCATCGAACCATGGCTGAGCAACAGCCGGTGGGCGCATTGCGCCTCATCCTCGGTGACCAGCTCAGCCGCGGGTTGGCCTCGCTCAGCGACATCGACACGGCCCGCGATGTGGTGCTGATGGTCGAGGTCGATGACGAGACACGCTATGTGCCGCACCATCGGCAGAAGATCGTGTTCGTGCTCTCGGCCATGCGGCATTTCGCCGAAGAACTACGCACGGCCGGCATCCATGTCGACTACGTCAGGCTCGATGATGCAGACAACAGCGGCTCGTTTTCGGGTGAGGTGGCGCGCGCCGTTGCCCGCCACTCGCCGGAACGGTTGATCCTCACCGAGCCCGGCGAATGGCGCGTGCTTGAACAAATGCACGGCTGGCGGGAGGAACTTGGCCTGCCCGTGGAAATCCGCGACGACGACCGCTTCTTTGCCACTCGGCACCGCTTCAGGCGCTGGGCCGAGGGGCGCAAATCCTTCCGCATGGAGTTCTTCTACCGCGAGATGCGGCGCGAGCACGCGATCCTGATGGAGGGCGACGAGCCCGTGGGCGGCCAGTGGAACTTCGACCACGACAATCGCAAAGCCTTGCCGAAGGACGTCATGCCGCCGAAGCGAAATCGCTTTGCGCCCGATGAGATCACGCGCTCGGTCATGGCGCTGGTGGCGGCGCGGCATGCGGACCACTTCGGCGCGCTTGACGGCTTTGGCTGGGCAGTAACGCGCGCCGATGCCGAGGCGGCTTTTGCCCACTTCCTGCGCGATGCCCTGCCCCGCTTCGGCGACTATCAGGACGCGATGAAGACGGGCGAGCCGTTCCTGTTCCATTCGGTCATCTCCCCCTATCTCAACGTCGGTTTGCTGACCGCGCGCGAGGTCTGCCTTGCCGCTGAAGCGGAATGGCGGGCAGGACGCGCGCCGATCAACGCGGTCGAGGGCTTCATTCGGCAGATCCTCGGCTGGCGCGAATACGTGCGCGGCATCTACTGGTTGCGCATGCCGGGCTATGCTGACACGAATGCCTTGGAGGCCGCACGGCCCCTGCCCCTGTTCTACTGGACGGGCGAGACGGCGATGAACTGCCTCGGCCAATGCATCGGCGATATCCGCCGCCATGCCTATGGCCACCACATCCAGCGGCTGATGGTGACCGGCAACTTCGCGCTGCTGGCGGGCATCCGGCCAGCGGAGATCGAAGCGTGGTATCTGGCGGTCTACATCGATGCCTTTGAATGGGTCGAGTTGCCGAACGTCCATGGCATGGTGCTGTTTGCCGATGACGGGCTGCTCGCTTCCAAACCCTATGCTGCCTCGGGCGCCTACATTGACAGGATGTCAGATTATTGCGCGTCCTGCGCCTATGATCCGGCGCTCAAGGCCGGACCTCGCGCCTGCCCGTTCAACTATCTCTACTGGAACTTCCTGATCGAGAATGCCGGCAAGCTCGAACGCAATCCGCGCATGGCCATGCCGTATCGCACCTTGCGCGGATTCAGCGAGGCCAGGCGGGCCGAGATCATTGCGGATGCCACGCTGTTTCTCGGCTCGATGGACTCCGCCGCGGGCCGAGGCACCGACCAACTGGCGCTGGATTTGGAGACGCAGCTGTGACGCCGGCATCAGGGCCCCTCACTCAGACCCGCCATTTCGCGCCGAGCCGGGCCGCCGGCCTTGAGCGCCTCGCAAGCTTCCTGCCGCAGGCTGGCGCGCACTATGCCAACTGGCGCAACCATGACCGTGGCCCGGACCAGCGCGGCAATGTCTCCGGGCTGTCTCCCTATCTGAGGCACCGGCTGCTCACGGAGGCTGAGGTGCTGGCGGCCGTGCTGGCGCGGCACAGTCTCGCGGATGCCGGCATGTTCGTGCAGGAGGTGTTCTGGCGCACCTACTTCAAGGGCCACCTTGAAACCCGCCCGGGCATCTGGCGCGCCTATGTCAGCGGGCTCGACCGAGAGAAAGCCGCGCTCCAGGCTTCTTCAGGCAGGCGCGCCGCCTTGGCGCAGGCGTTGGCGGGCGAAACCGGCATCGATTGCTTCGATGCCTGGATCGCGGAATTGCGAGACACTGGCTATCTCCACAACCACGCACGCATGTGGTTTGCGTCGATCTGGATCTTCACCCTGCGTCTGCCCTGGCAACTGGGCGCGGACCTTTTCCTGCGTCAATTGATCGATGGCGACCCCGCTTCCAACACCCTGTCATGGCGCTGGGTGGCAGGCCTGCACACGCGCGGCAAGACCTATCTTGCCACGGCCCAGAACATCCGAGCCTGCACGGATGGGCGTTTCGATCCCCGTGGGCTGGCACAGCATGCCGCACCGCTCGAGGAACCCGATCCAGCACCTCTGGAGGCTTTGAAGCCAGCCTTGCAGATGCCTCCGGAAGGTCGCATTGGCCTGCTCCTCACAGACGAGGACCTGCACGCACCGAGTTTCCTCGCCGGCAGCGCCCTCGCGGGAAGCTCAGTCGCTGCCATCGCGGGAGCCAGTCTGCCGACCGAGGTGTCCACGCTTGGTGCTGCGCGCTTGCCTGCAGCTTTCCGGGACGCCGCGCTTGATGACGCACTGGCCCTCGCGGCATCGACCTGCGCTGCCCCAGCCTTGCGGTTACCGTCCTTGTCAGCAGAGGCCATTGCCGCGTGGGCTGGCGCAGAGCGTCTTGCGACCGTGGTCACGGCCTATGCCCCGGTGGGGCCGGTGGCCGATGCACTTGCCGGCAACGCCCGGGCACTGCTGCATGAGCACGGCATCGCACTGGTGCAATGGCGACGCCCGTTCGACGAGCATGCCTGGCCGCACGCGACACGCGGCTACTTTGGGTTGAAGACACGCATACCCGACCTGATCGCCAGCCTCGCGCATGATGCATCGGTCCGCTCGCCGATTGACCCTTCCGCCCGTGCGTGAGAAGGGGAGGCGATTGCCCGCCCTGTCCCGGATCGCCGATGAACGCCCCTGCCCCCAAGATCTCGTTTGTCTCGCTCGGCTGCCCCAAGGCGCTGGTCGATTCAGAGCGCATCATCACCTCCCTGAGGTCAGAAGGCTATGAGCTGACGCGGACCCATGCCGGGGCCGATCTGGTGATCGTCAACACCTGCGGCTTTCTGGACTCTGCCAAGGCCGAGTCCCTCGACAACATCGGGCGTGCGTTGTCGGAAAATGGCAAAGTCATCGTCACCGGCTGCATGGGCGCTGAGCCGGAACAGATCCGGGATCGCTTCCCCGGCGTGCTCGCGATCACGGGCCCCCAAGCCTACGAAAGCGTGCTCGGCGCGGTCCACGAGGCTTTGCCTCCGGCGCATGATCCCTATCTCGACCTGGTGCCGCCACAGGGCATCAAATTGACACCACGCCATTACGCTTATCTCAAGATTTCAGAAGGTTGCAACAATCGCTGCAGCTTCTGCATTATCCCCAAGCTGCGCGGCGATCTGGTTTCTCGCCCGGTCGGCGACGTGCTGCGCGAAGCTGAGAAGCTCGTTTCCGCCGGCGTTCGCGAGCTTCTGGTGATCTCGCAGGATACCAGCGCCTACGGGCTCGACATCAAGTATGCCGCCAGCCGCTTTCAGGATCGCGAGGTCCGGGCCCGGTTCTTCGACCTGTCGCGCGAACTGGGGCAGCTCGGCGCGTGGGTGCGCCTGCATTATGTCTACCCCTATCCCCATGTCGACGAGGTCATCCAGTTGATGAGCGACGGGCTTGTCCTGCCCTATCTCGACATCCCGTTCCAGCATGCCGCGCCCGATGTCCTGAAAGCGATGCGCCGTCCCGCCCATCAGGAAAAGACACTGGAGCGGATCAGGAAATGGCGCACGATCTGCCCTGATCTCGGCGTACGCTCGACCTTTATCGTCGGCTTCCCCGGCGAGACGGACGAGGATTTCGAGTTCCTTCTTGGCTGGCTCAAGGAAGCCAAACTGGAGCGTGTCGGCTGCTTCACCTACGAGCCGGTGAAAGGCGCCGTCGCCAACGATCTCGGCCTGGCCGTGGTTCCGGACGAGGTCAAGCAGCACCGCTACAAGCGCTTCATGGAAACCCAGCAGGCCATTTCAGCCAAGGTGCTTGCCGGCCGCGTCGGGCGGCGCATCAAGGTTATTATCGACGAGCCCGGCCCGACCGTGGCCAAGGGCCGCTCGGTCTGGGATGCTCCGGAAATCGATGGCAACGTCTATGTGCAAAGCCGCAGGCCGCTCCGTGCCGGCGACATTGTCACCGTCAAGGTCGAGCGCGCCGATGCCTACGACCTGCACGGGCAGGCCGTCTGAAGCGGCCAGCCTCGCGTATTGTGCGATCGCGGTGCTTCGCGCCTACTTTTCGGCGTCCTCATGCCCCTCGAACAGCGCGACTGGGCTGCCGGGCATGATCGTTGAAATGGCATGCTTGTAGACAAGCTGGGAATGGCCGTCGCGGCGCAAGAGCACGCAGAAATTGTCGAACCACGTCACGACACCCTGCAACTTCACCCCATTGACCAGAAAGATCGTGACGGAAATCTTGTTCTTCCGCACGTAATTGAGAAACGTGTCCTGCAGGTTCTGTGCCCGTTCAGCAGCCATCGTCGTCTTCCTTCTTGGGATCTTCTTGATCTGGGACAAGGCCCGATCCGGCGGCCTTGAACTCTTTGCGTCACGTCCCCCTGACATGGGCGCGTGACAAGTGTTCGACAAGTCCCGGTGATGCGCAAGCAAAACCTGCAACCGTCAGGCGCCTGCCCGGAACACTTGCACGAACGCCTATTCGACGCCCAGAGACTTGAGTTTCCGGTGCAATGCCGACCGTTCCATGCCGATGAATTCAGCAGTGCGGGAGATGTTCCCCGAGAATCGAGCGATCTGGGCCACGAGATATTCCTTCTCGAAGATCTCGCGGGCCTCCCGCAGCGGCAGGCTCATCAGCTTCTCGCCCCCCGAGCCCGTGGGCGTGGCCGGCACCAGCGCGCCGACTTCGGCGGGCAGCATCTCGGTCGTGACCTCTGACAACGGATCGCCCTTGGTGAGGATCATCAGTCGTTCGACGTTGTTGCGCAGTTCGCGCACGTTGCCGGGCCACTCGTGCGATTGCAGCACAGCCATGGCATCGCCGGCGATGGACCGGCGCGGCAGCCCGGAGGCAACCGACAACTGCTCCATGAAGAAGTCGATCAGGTCCGGCACATCCTCGCGCCGCTCCGAAAGCGACGGCACGCGGATCGGAACCACGTTCAGGCGGTGGAACAGTTCCTCGCGAAAGCGCCCGGCGGCGATCTCGCCCACGATGTCCTTGCAGGTGGATGACACGATGCGGACATCGACATGCACCCGTGTTGTACCGCCGACACGCTGGAAGTTTTGGTCGATCAGCACTCGAAGGATCCGCCCTTGCGTCTCCTTCGGCATGTCCGCCACCTCGTCGAGGTAGAGCGTACCGCTGTGAGCCTCCTCCAGCGCACCAACCCGGCGAAGGCGCCCCTCGACGGCTTCAATGCCGAACAACTCCTCTTCCATCGACTCGGGCGTGATCGTCGCCGAATTGATCACCACAAAAGGCCCGGATGCACGGGAGGACAGGGCATGCAGCGTGCGCGCGGCCAGTTCCTTGCCGGTGCCCGGATCGCCGGTGATCATCACGCGCGCATTGGTCGGCGCCACCCGCTCCAGCGTCGTGCGCAGCTGGTTGGCCGCTGTCGAACGCCCGACGATGCGCGAGGCTTGCACGGAGCGGGTCTTGAGTTCCTTGACTTCGCGTTTCAGCCGCGAGGCCTCCAGCGCCCGGTCAGCCACCAGCACCAGACGGTCGGCCTTGAACGGCTTTTCAATGAAGTCGTAGGCTCCGCGCCGGATGGCCGAAACGGCGGTCTCGATGTTGCCGTGGCCGGAAATCATCACCACCGGCAACTCAGGGTCGCTCTCCTTGATCAGGTCGAGCACCTGCAATCCGTCGAGCCGGCTGCCTTGCAGCCAGATATCGAGGAAGACGAGGTTGGGCCTCCGCGCCTGGATCGCCGCCAGCGCCTCGTCAGCTGAACCGGCACGGCGTGTCGAATAGCCCTCATCCTCAAGGATGCCGGCCACCAGTTCCCGGATGTCGGTTTCGTCGTCAACGACCAGAATATCAGCCAGACTCATGTGCTATGCGCCGTCTCGTGTCCTGCCCCGGCCGTCGGCTGGGGTGTTTCCATCTTTTCATCCGGCACCGCGTCGGCACCGCTCCCCGGCAGCCAGAGGCGCACGGTTGCGCCCCGCTGGCCGTCGGCCCGGTCGAGCAATTCAATCCGCCCGCCATGGTCCTCAAAAATCTTGGCGACGATGGCGAGGCCGAGCCCGGTGCCGCCCTCGCGCGTCGTCATGTAGGGCTCCAGCAGGCGCTGGCGGTTGTCCGCCGGGAAGCCCTTGCCGGTGTCGCTGACATCGATGCACCACTGCCCGGCATGGTCGGCGAGCACCACGTCGACCCGCCCTTCCCCGCCCTCGGCAGCACTGCCAGGCACCGCCTGGATTGCCTCGGTGGCGTTCTTCACGACATTGGTCAGCGCCTGCGAGACAAGCCGCCGGTCGAACACAGCCAGGGCCGGATGATCGACGCCCGCGGTCTCGATCGTCAGGTCAGGATTGCCGACCCGCATCATGAACGCCACCTCCCGCACCATGGCGGCAAGATCATCCCGCACCGGCGCCGGCTTCGGCATGCGTGCAAACGAGGCGAACTCGTCGACCATGCGGCGGATATCCTCGACCTGCCGGATGATCGTGTCGGTGCACTGGTCGAGAATGTCACGGTCCTCGACGATGGCTTTGCCGAACTTGCGCCGGATGCGTTCTGCCGAAAGTTGGATCGGGGTCAGCGGGTTCTTGATCTCGTGCGCAATGCGCCGCGCCACATCCGCCCACGCCGACGTGCGTTGCGCAGCAACCAGATCGGTAATGTCATCGAGCGTCACCACCAGCCCCAGCTTCGGCCCCTCGCCTTCGCGCGAGACACGCACGTTCAGGGTGCGCTCGCGCCCCTGACGGATCATCAGAACCTGCGAGCTGACTGTGCGCTGGCGCACCTGCCGCGCTTCGCGGATGGCATCGCCCAACTCGGGTGCCAGCAGATCAAGCGGCTTGCCGATGCCCCGGCGGTCCGTGCCAAGAAGCCCTTCCGCCGAACGGTTCAGCAGCGTGACGCAATCATCCGCATCAAGTCCGATCACGCCTGCGGACACCCCCGCGAGCACGGTTTCTGTGAAGCGGCGACGCCGGTCGATGACCTCGCTGGCGGCAACAAGCCCGTCGCGCTGGCGGCGCAACTCCGCCGTCATCTTGTTGAAGGTCTCGCCCAGATGGGCCAGATCGCCCTCGGCGCGCTTGACCGGCACCTGCACATAGAAATTGCCGGTCGCGACCTGATCGGTGGCATGAATCAGCCGCCGGATCGGTGCAACCAGCCGGTCGGCGAAACTCAAACCGAACCAGACCGCGGAGAGCAGCACGGTCAGCGAGATCAGCACATACATCGAGCCAAACGCGACCTGCACACCTTGCCGGCGCGAATCGATGGCCAGATATTCGACCGCTGCCGCCCGCGCCTGGCTCGGGAACTCAGCCGCCAGTTCGTCCACCTGTCGCGCGATCAGCAGGAAGGTGTCCGGGAAGTCCGGCAGCTTCATTAGCGCACTGAACACGCGGGTCTCAAGATTGGCCGTGCAGATCGGATCCTCGGATGCCTTGGCCTCCTCGAAGGCCTCGTCGACCAATGGTGGCGGATCGGCAATCACGTTGAGGTTGGTCCTGACCGTGATCTGGTATGGCTGCTTGACCATGAAGACGATGGGCAGACCGAGAGCGCGGGCCCGCACGCTCATGAAGGTTTCGAACCAGGCTTTGTCGACCTCAAGTGCCTGCTTCACGGCACCAAGGTCGCCTCCCATCAGCCGGATTTCGCGCCCCAGATTCGTGCACTGGCTGGTCGTGTAGGTGTCGGCGACCTCGACCGATTTGAAGATCACCTGCCGCATGCGCTCCGAGAACCAGGGCTCCAGACCTTTCTCCAGCGTGATCGTGGCAATGACGGCAACAAGGATGGCCGGTAGCGCCGCGATCAATCCAAACAGAAGGATGATGCGAATGTGCAGGCCGGCCGCCGCAGCACCCCGGCTGCGAGCCCGGAACAGCGTGAAGGCCTGCCATGTCACCAGCAACAACAGAGCCAGGATGATCAGGGCATTGACGATGAACAGGCTGATGACCACCCGGTGCACCGGCACGATCCGGGTCGAGCCTGAAATCACCAGGAACGTCGCCAGAGCCGAGGTCAACGCCAGCGTCACCAGCGCGACGCCAACCCAGGTCGCAACCCTGCCGCGCTCCGGCTCGGGCTGTCCCTGTTCGCGAGGAAGGGCTTGTGATGACACGTTGCTCAGCCGGGCTTGAGGGACTCTGCTGCCACTGGCCTAGCCGAAGCAGCGCGAGACGTTGCGCCATGTGATGCAACGAAGCAACGGTGTTGTCAAAATATGACAGTATTGAGACAAGCGAGCATTGAGGCCGGGAACTGCGCCCCGGTGCAACAGGCGCTGCGCTGACAATCTCACGAGGCGGCACGAAGCCGTGGATCACCCGTCAGGCAGGCAACCCGATCGGCAAATCCTTTTCTCAGCCGGCACTCTACCGGCCCGAGCGCATGACCTGCATGTCGAGCTCGCGGATCTTCTTGCGTAGCGTGTTGCGGTTGAGACCCAGCAGTTCGGCAGCCCTGATCTGGTTGCCACGGGTCGCCGCAAGCGCTGCTGCGATCAACGGTGCCTCGACCTCGCGCAGAACCCGGTGATACAGCCCCGGCGGCGGCAGGTTGTCGCCATAGCTGCCGAAATAACTGCCCATCTGACGCTCGACCGCCGCCGAGATCGACTCAGGGCGCTCACTGGAAAGCGACAAAGGAGCCGCCGACGCTGGCACGATCTCCGCTTCGATGATCGGGCCGGTGATGGTTTCCTGCGGATACAGGGCCGCCAGACGGCGCACAAGATTCTCGAGTTCGCGCACATTGCCCGGCCAGCGATGGCGCTTGAGCAGGTCCATCGCCTCGCTGTCGAGTTGCTTGCGGCTCAACCCTTCCTTTTCCACGACCAGGAAGAAGTGGCGGACAAGATCAGGGATGTCCTCGACGCGTTCGCGCAAGGGTGGCAGACGGATCGGCACCACGTTCAGGCGGAAGAACAGATCCTCGCGGAACAGCCCCTGCTGGATCGAGATGCGCAGATCCTTGTTGGTGGCCGCGATGATGCGGACATTCGTCTTGATCGGCGTGCGGCCGCCAACGGTGGTGTATTCGCCCTGTTGCAGCACGCGCAGCAGGCGGGTCTGCGCCTCCATCGGCATGTCGCCGATCTCGTCAAGAAACAGCGTGCCCCCTTCGGCCTGCTCGAAGCGGCCTGCACTGCGCTGGAGCGCCCCGGTGAAGGCCCCCTTCTCGTGGCCGAACAGCTCGGACTCGATCAGGTCGCGCGGGATTGCGGCCATGTTGACAGCGACGAAGGGGCCAGAACGACGCTTGCCGTAGTCGTGCAGGGCGCGCGCCACCAGTTCCTTGCCGGTCCCTGACTCGCCGTTGATCATCACGGTCAGGTCGATAGGCATCAGCCGCGCCAGCGCCCGGTAGATTTCCTGCATGGCGGCGGAGCGGCCAACGAGTGGGATTTCCTCGGCCTCTGCCGGCTGCAAGCCCGACATTTCGCCGCGTGGACGCGACAGCGCCCGGCCGACAATAGCTACCAGTTCCTTCAGGTCGAACGGCTTGGGAAGATACTCGTAGGCTCCACGTTCCGAGGCGCGGATCGCCGTCATGAAGGTGTTCTGCGCACTCATGACGATGATCGGCACATCGGGCCGCACGCGCTTGATGCGCGGCAGCATGTCGAACGCATTGCCATCCGGCATCACCACGTCGGTGATGATCAGATCGCCCAGCCCCTGCGCCGCCCAGGTCCACAACGTTGCGGCCTGGCCTGTCGACCTCACCTCGTAGCCGGCACGCGACAGCGCCTGATTGAGCACGGTCCTGATCGCGGCGTCGTCATCTGCAACAATGATACTGCCATTCGGCATCTGTTCGTCCTGTTCATGCGTGACCGGAACTCCGGTCGAGTTCATGGCTCAGAAGCGCAGCCTTGAGGCGCCGCTCAGGCCCCCGCCGACATCATCCGTCGCCCATCGATGAACCTGTGGATGGGCAAGAGAATGCGGAATGTGGTTCGCTTGGGCACAGACTCGCACTCGATGACCCCGCCATGGTTCCCGATGATCTTGGCGACAAGTGCAAGACCGAGGCCACTGCCCTGTGCTTTCGTGGTGACGAACGGATCGAACAGATGCGGAAGGAGATCTGGTGGCACACCTGCGCCGTTGTCGCGGATGCAGATCTCCAGCGGCAGAGCCACACGTTCAGTATGGCCGGAGCGCTGCATCCTGATGCCCGGCCTGAAAGCGGTCGAGATGACGATTTCGCCATCATGCATGGAAGGGTCGATGGCCTCTGCCGCATTTTTGAGCAGATTCAGGAAAACCTGCACAAGTTGGTCGCGCACGGCATCAACGGGCGGCAGCGACGGATCGTATTCCTCGACGAACCGCAAACCGCGCGCGAAACCTGAAACGGCCAATCGGCGCACATGGTCGAGCACATCGTGGATGTTGACCGGCGAGCGCTCGCCTGGCCTGTCATCGCCAAACATCTCGACCCGCTCGACCAGCTTCACGATCCGGTCGGTCTCGTCGCAGATCAGCCTTGTCAGCACACGGTCTTCATCCGGCACGGAGCTTTCGAGCAACTGGGCCGCGCCACGAATCCCCGATAGCGGGTTCTTGATCTCGTGAGCGAGCATCGAGCCGAGCGCCGTCATCGAGCGCGCGGCCCCGCGATGCGTCAACTGGCGGTCCATCTTCTCGGCGATGGTCCGTTCCTGAAGCATCAGCACCACCGAGCCTGAACTCTCCCGCAGCGGGCTGGCAAAGACATCCACGATCCTGTCCTTGCCGAGGCGCGGTGAACTGATGTCGATCCGGTATTCGGTGACGCTCGATCCACGCCGGCGAACTTCCTCGATCAACGTGAGAATAGGCGATCCGAAGGGTATGATTTCACTGAGATTCATGCGCCTGAGCATGGGCAGGCTCGATTGCAGGAAATCCTCTGCCGCGTTGTTGGCGACATCAATGGCACCCGAGCCGTCAATCACGATGATCGGGATCGGAAGAACCCCGAAAACCTGATCGGAAAACTCACTCATGTCCGCCACAAGGACTGCCCCCGCAACCATTGCGATACTCCACGCTTCACGCTGCGACAGCAGCCGACTCTTGTTGTTCGAAAGCCTCACGCAACAGGCTGGTCACCAGGTCAGCCCGCTCGGCGGTGCAGATCAGCGGCTTCAGCGCAGCCGCCCTTCCGGCCCCATGGCGCGCCGCGTCATCGAGCGCCGCCGCCAGATGCTTGCGCGCGTGCCTGAGCCCACTGTGCTCGCCCATGGCGTCCAGCAGACTTTCGTAATGCTCCAGCGTTGCGGCCAGCTTCAACGCCAGCGAAGGTTCGACGGGCACCTGCCCTGTGCGCAATTCAGCCGCGATCAGGCCAGGCAGCCAGGGCCGGCCAAGCGCCGCCCGGCCGATCATCACGCCGTCTGCACCGGATGCGGCAAGGCATTGAGCGGCATCGGAGCCATCGTGGATGTCCCCATTGGCCACCAGCGGCGTTGCCGGGATGGCGGCACGCACAGCGGCAATCGCCGCCCAGTCAGCTTTTCCCTTGTAGAACTGCTGCCGCGTGCGGCCATGCACGGTGATCAGGCGAGCGCCAGCACCGACCGCGCGGCGCGCCAACTCGGGCGCGTTCAGGCTGTCAGTGTCCCAACCCAGCCGCATCTTCACGGTGACCGGCAGGTTCGTCGCCTTGGCCGTCGCTTCGACAAGCCCGGTTGCATGGTCCAGATCGCGCATCAGCGCCGAGCCGGCCCAGCCACCAGTGACGCGCTTGGCCGGGCAACCCATGTTGATGTCGATCACGTCCGCCCCGGACGCCTCGGCCAGCCGTGCTGCTTCCGCCAGCCAGCGGGCGTCGCAGCCGGCCAACTGGACGATATGTGGCACAACGCCGTCGCCCTCGGCGCGCAACCGGGTTTCCTCATGGCCTTTGACGAACTCGTCGGACGCGACCATTTCCGAAACGACATAGCTTGCCCCAAGTCGCATGGCGACGCGCCGGAGCCCATGATCGGTGATGCCGGACATCGGCGCCAGCGCAACGCGCGGCCCACCTCCTGCATCCGGAAATGCGGAAGGGAAGGCGAGCGCGACTGCCTGCGTCGTCAGGCCTGTTTTTTGTGCAGCTTCCATCCTGCCTCAGGATTAAGCGTTTTATTGCACTGCGGCAAAGCGTTTTTTCTCGACCACTGTGTTTTGAGCTCAAATCAGGTGACGGAGGCGCTTGCAAGCGGATAGAACCAGCATCTCTTGTCTCGCCAAAGGAGCCACATGCGCCACCCGTCCACCGTGATGCTGATCGTGGCGGCAGGTCGTGGCGTGCGCGCCGGCGAGGGCCTGCCGAAGCAATACCGCCATCTGGCTGGCGTGCCTGTGTTGACCCACACGTTGCGCGCCTGCCTCGCGAGCGAACCAATCGACCGCGTGCAGATCGTCGTCCACCCCGATGACCGTGCACTCCACGATGACGCTGTTGCGCGTCTGTCAGAAGAGCAGCGCCTCCTCATCATGCCTGTGGCCATCGGAGGCGCGACACGCGCCGCCAGCGTGCGCCAGGGTCTCGCCGCTCTCGCAGACCTGCCTGACGAGACGCTGGTTCTGATCCATGATGCTGCACGGCCTTTCATGAGCCCGTCCCTGATCGAGCGCGCCCGCGAGGCGGCAAGCCGGCACGGCGCCGCTATTCCGGTTCTTGGCGTGACCGACACGGTCAAAGAGGTCGATGCCGCAGGGCTGGTCATCGCAACGCTCGACCGGTCCGCATTGCGCACGGTCCAGACCCCGCAGGCCTTTCGCCTTGGCCTGATCCGCGGGGCCCACGCTGCCGCAGAGGCACAGGGCCGGGATGACTTCACCGACGATGGCGCCGTCATCGAATGGCATGGCAACACCCTCGCCACCTTTCCCGGCGACAGCGGCAACCTCAAGCTTACCCACCCGGAGGATTTCGTGCGCGCTGAAAGCAGGCTGGAGCCGTCGCCCTCGATGTTGACCCGGGTTGCGACCGGCTACGATGTCCACGCCTTTGGACCCGGCGACCATGTCTGGCTTGCTGGCGTTCGCGTGCCCCACGATCACGGTGTCATCGCCCATTCCGACGGCGATGTTGCCTTGCATGCGCTGTGCGACGCACTGTTCGGCGTGATCGGCGATGGCGATATAGGCGTCCATTTCCCGCCCTCCGATCCGCAATGGCGCGGGGCCTCTTCGGACCGCTTCCTCGCCTTTGCCTGCGAGCGCGTCAGGCAGCGCGGCGGCATCATCGACCATCTTGACCTGTCGATCGTGTGCGAGCGGCCGAAGATCGGCCCTTTCCGCGCCGCCATGCAGGCCCGTGTCGCGGCGATTGCGGACATCCCGGTCGATCAGGTCGGCCTCAAGGCCACAACCTCCGAGCGTCTCGGTTTCACCGGCCGCTCCGAAGGACTTGCGGCCTTGGCCACCGTCACGGTCAGGCTGCCCGCACCAAAGGCCGCGTCATGACGACCGACGCCATCGAGTTGCTGGCACGGCAGGTTCTCGAGGCATGCCGTCGCCATCAGGTCATGCTGGCCACGGCAGAAAGCTGCACCGGTGGGCTGGTCACCGCAGCCCTGACAGGGATAGCCGGTTCGTCCGATGTCGTCGAACGGGGCTTCGTGACCTATTCCAATGAAGCCAAGTGCGACATGCTTGGCGTGCCTGCCTCCCTGGTCGCCAGCCACGGGGCGGTCAGCGCCGAGGTCGCCGCAGCGATGGCAGAGGGCGCCTTGCGGCATGCGCGCGCTGCGGTCGCCGTGTCAGTCACTGGCATTGCCGGGCCAGGGGGCGGCAGCGAGGCCAAGCCGGTCGGGCTGGTGCATTTCGCGGCGGCAAGCCGTGCTGGCAGACTGGTCAGGCTCGAACGGCGCTACGGCCCGCGCGGCCGGAAGGCGATCCGCGAGGCTGCCACGGCGGATGCGCTCCAGCTGGTCATCGATCTGCTTGGCGCCGATCAGGCTCCGGGCGGCTTGCCGTAGACAGCATCGGCACGGGCCTCAAAAGCCTCGGAGAACATCCGAAAAATGCGGTCGAACACCGCGCCGGCCACCATCTGCAACATCCGGCTCTTGAACTCGTAGGTGATGTAGAACTCGACGGCGCAGCCATCCGGTCCCTTGCTGGTGTCGGGCGTGAAGCTCCAGCGATTGTCGAGAAACGAGAACGGTCCGTCGATATACTCGGCCATGATGCGCAGGCGGGTGCGATCGAGCCTGACCCGGCTGGTGAAGTTCTCATGGATGGCCTTGTAGCCCACGCTCATGGCTGCGACGACCGTCTCAATACCTGCTTCATCCGTGCTGCGGCGGCGGACATTCAGACTTTTGCAAAAGGGCAGGAACTCCGGATACCGTTCCACATCAGCAACAAGATCGAACATGCGCGCCGGTGCGTGGGCAACATGCCGGATAGTCCGGAAAGTGGGCATCTCAACTGGCTTTCGCTGGCAAAGCGGGCGTGACCGCGTCGACAAACGCCCTCACCTCGCCTCTGCTGCGCAGATGGACCAGTTTGGCATGCGCGCCAAGGGTCTTGATCGCAGCCAGGATCTTCGGGCGCTCCTTGTCGCGAAAGCGCCACACATACTGCACGAACGGCCAGTCATAGCGCTCGATGCAGCCCGGTGCCATGTCCGGCCGCTGCTTGCCCCAATGCCGCAAGGGACGCCACAGGATGCCGCGCAGGCAGGTCGCGGTCGGCAGATCGAGAAACACGATTGCATCGGCGCGTGGCATGCGCAGATCGAAAGTTTGGGAATAGTTGCCTTCGATCACCCAGGCATCGTTGGCGACCAGCTGCGCGACCTTCTTGCGCCAGACCTCGCGGGCCGGCTGCGCCCAGCCAGGCAACCAGTATTCCGCATCGAGATGCACCAGCGGCAGTGCAAGCCGTGCGGCCAGTGCCTTGCCCAGTGTGCTTTTGCCGGCACCGGAACAGCCAATGACAAGGATGCGCTGCGCGCCCGCGATGACCATTGTCAGGTCAGCGCGCGGCCTGGCGAGCAGTCCGCGCTGCCACCAGCCGCGCGAAATCTTCCCCGGCATGGTGCGATGAACGGGTCAGCGGTGTCGACGACACCATCAGGAAGCCCTTCACATAGGCAATGGTCTCGAAGCCCTTGAACTCGTCGGGCGCGACGAAGCGGATCACCGGGTGATGCTTGCGAGTCGGCGCGAGGTATTGCCCGATTGTGATGAAATCGACATCGGCAGACCGCAGGTCGTCCATCAGTTGCAGGACCTCGTTCCGCTCTTCGCCCAGCCCGACCATGATGCCGGACTTGGTGAAGATGGTCGGGTCCAATTCCTTGACGCGCTGCAGAAGGCGGATCGAATGGAAATAGCGGGCACCGGGCCGAACGGTCAGATAGTTCGATGCCACGGTTTCGAGGTTGTGGTTGAACACATCCGGGCGGGCCTTCACCACAATCTCAAGGGCACCGTCCTTGCGCAGGAAATCAGGCGTCAGGATCTCGATGGTCGTGGCTGGCGAGAGCTTCCGGATCGCGGCGATGACGTCGGCGAAATGCTGCGCACCGCCATCGGCAAGATCGTCGCGGTCGACAGAGGTGATGACCACGTGGCTCAGCCCGAGCTTGGCGACCGCCTCGCCGATATGCTGCGGCTCATGGGCATCGACTGCGCCGGGCACACCGGTCTTGACGTTGCAGAAGGCGCAGGCGCGTGTGCAGGTGTCCCCCAGGATCATGAACGTGGCGTGCTTTTTCTCCCAGCACTCGCCGATGTTGGGGCAGCCAGCCTCCTCGCAGACCGTGACGAGCTTGTTCTCCTTCACGATGGCATGCGTCTCGGCCCATTTCGGCGAACCGGGCGCCTTGACGCGAATCCAGTCAGGCTTCTTCAGGACCGGGTTTTCGCTCCGCTTCTGCTTTTCAGGGTGCCGCAAGGCTTCCTTGCCTGCGTCAGCCTTGCGCGGGTCGGAGGTCAGGAGATCGAGAACAACAGCCATGGCTCAGCTTTCAGGTCCACTTCGCAGATAGTCATTGGCGCAGCGAAGGCAATGCGCGCTTCGCCGCAGAATCAGGCAATGATCCGGGCCGCGATGACAACGACAACCGCACCGATGGTGGCCGTCGCGATCTGCGAGGCAAGCGGGTTCGAGATGCCGAGATTGATGCCCAACGCATTGAGCAGGAAGCCGCCGACAAAGGCGCCGATGACACCGGTGATGAGATAGCGGATCAACCCGCCGCCACCCACGAGGAAACTGGCGAGAAAGCCGGCAATGATGCCGATAACGGCGAACACGATCAGCGCCCGAGCATCCATGGCAAACTCCTCTTGGGCTTCAGCGAGCCATCAGCTTACGGCCAAACCCTCACGATGGGAAATCAGGCCGCCTTTGAGTAGCCGATGACAACCACGCCCAGAATGACACAGCCAACACCGAACAGCTTCAGCGGCGAAACGCTGCTTTGCGGAAAGCCGAGCGCGCCAAAGTGGTCGAGCGCAACCGACATCAGCACCTGCCCTGCAATGACCAGTGACACCGCCAGCAAGGCTCCCAGTTTGGGGCCCGCGACGATGGTGGTCCAGACATAGAACACGCCGAAGAACCCGCCGATCCACATCCAGCCGGCGGTCTGGGACAGCCGCTCGGGCGACGGCACCCCCTCGCGCATCAACAGGCTTGCAGCAAGGCCGGCCAGCGCACCCACCGAAAACGAGATCGTCGCCGCCTGCATGGCCGAGCCGATGACCTGCCGAAGCGAACCGTTGATCCCGATCTGCACCGGCAGCGCCGCGCCACCAAGCAGGGCCAGCAGCGCAAAGGGGAGCTTTGGATCCATGTCAGCACGTCCTCAATTGCGTCATTCTCGGGCGCGGGCCCAAGAACCCCGGGGAGGAAAGCCTATCATGGCGACGCCATCGAGCCCTCGCCTCACCCATAATTCTAACTATGAGTCTGTCGAAGGATGACGATCCGGGCTGCCCATCAGGCGTTCAGCGCCCTGCCATAGGCATCCAGCACGCTCTCCTTCATCATCTCGCTCAGCGTCGGATGCGGGAAGATCGTGTGCATCAGCTCTTCCTCGGTGGTCTCCATGCCCATGGCCACGACATAGCCCTGGATCAGTTCGGTGACCTCAGCCCCGATCATGTGCGCGCCGAGCAGCTTGCCGGTCTTGGCATCGAAGATGGTCTTGATCAGGCCGCTGTCCTCGCCCAGCGCAATCGCCTTGCCGTTGGCCGCGAAGGAGAAGCGGCCGACCTTGAGCGTATAGCCTGCCCCTTTGGCCTTGGCTTCGGTGAGACCGACGCTGGCGATCTGCGGATGGCAATAGGTGCAGCCGGGGATCTTGTCTTTCTCCATCGGGTGGACGTGCAGCCCTGCAATGTGCTCGATGCAGACCACGCCCTCATGCTCTGCCTTGTGCGCCAGCATGGGCGGGCCGGCCACATCGCCGATGGCATAGACGCCGGGCACGTTGGTGCGGCTGTAGCCATCGGTGACGACGCAGCCGCGATCAGTCTTGATGCCGAGCGCTTCAAGGCCGAGATTCTCGATGTTGCCGACCACGCCAACGGCGGAAATCATCCGCTCGGCGGTGATCTCGGTCGTCTTGCCGTCGGCTTCGACGGTTGCCGTGATGGAGTTTGCGCCCTTGACCACCTTGGTGACCTTGGCGCCGGTCATGATCTTGAGGCCCTGCTTGTCGAAGGCCTTGCGGGCGAAGGCCGAGATTTCCGCGTCCTCAACGGGGAGGATCTGCGGCATCACCTCGACCACCGTCACATCCGCACCCATGCCCTTGTAGAACGAGGCGAACTCCATGCCGATGGCGCCCGAGCCCATCACCAGCAGGGACTTGGGGATGTCTGCCGGCACCATGGCCTCGAAATAGGTCCAGATCAGCTTGCCGTCCGGCTCGATGCCTGGAAGCACGCGCGGCCGCGCGCCGGTGGCAATGATGATGTGCTTGGCAGTGTAGGTGCCCTCGCCCAGCGTGCCCTTCGGCGCCGGATGCGCGGGCTGCACGGCGGGCTTGCTGGTCTTGCCGACGATGACCTCGCCGGGTTTCGAAAGCTTCGCCTCACCCCAGATCACGTCGATCTTGTTCTTCTTCATCAGGAAGCCGACGCCGGCATTCAGCCTCGCGGAGATGCCGCGCGAGCGGGCCACAACCGCTTTCACATCGGGCTTCATCGTGCCTTCGAGAACCAGCCCATAGTCCTTGGCATGCTGCGCGAAATGCAGGATTTCGGATGAGCGCAGCAGCGCCTTGGTCGGAATGCAGCCCCAGTTGAGGCAGATGCCGCCCAGATGCTCGCGCTCGATGATTGCGGTCTTGAGGCCAAGCTGCGCCGCGCGGATGGCCGTGACATAGCCGCCGGGCCCGGAACCGATGATGAGAACGTCATAGGCGGACATGGGGTGATCCTTTCAGGCAAATCGTCATTGCGAGCGTAGCGAAGCAATGACAGAGTATCACAGCAGCCCCAGATGCAGCGCCCAGGCCAGCAGCGCCAGCACGGCCACGCCAAAGGCGATGTGGGCGCCATAGCGCCGGTTGAACTCCGCAATCGAGCGGTTGCCGTCACCGCCCTGATGGCCGAGGGCCAGTGTCGAGCCGATGGTCGGCAGCGTGAACGAGGACAGGGCCACCCCGCCCAGAATGCCAAACACGATCAGGCCAAGCCCCCACAGATAGCCCGCGGTAACGAGCGCCAGCAGCATCAGCCCTGCCGCTCCGCCGAGCGAGAACCAGCCGCTCATCGCGCCCAGAGCCGGCGAGGCATGCAGCTTGTTCGCATCGATCTGGCCAGCGGCGTTGGCCCCTGTCTCCTTCAGCGCCACCCGCAAGAGCTGCGAGCGCAGGATGAAGAGCGACAGGCCGAAAAGGATCAGAAAAGTGGTCATGCGCCCTTTCCTCCTTCCAGCAGGTTCCGGACCACCGGGATCAGAGCTGTCCCGATGGCGCGGGTGTTCGCGGCGTCAAGATGGATGCCGTCAATCGGCGATGCCTGAGCCACGGTCGCCGCGTCAAAAAAGGCACACCCCGCCAACTCGGCCTCAGCCGCGAACAACGGCGCAAACCGGCGCGATTGCGCCACGGCATCGCTGCCCATCATTTCGGTGATAAACCCATTCGGGGTCGGCACCAGACAGGGCGGCGAGACCAGCAGCACCTGGGGCTGAACATAGACCGGCAGGCGCGGCGCATGGTGACGAACAATCTCGATGCAGCGGCGAATGCCGATCGCCGCGGCGGCGGCACTCCCGGCAATGAAGGGCTTCAGATCGTTGGTTCCCAGCATCAGGATCACCAGCGCCAGAGGCCGGTGTGAATGCATCACGGAGGTCAGCAGCCTTGCGCCATTGCGGTCGCAATCACCGGTGATGTCGTCATAGGCCGTCGTACGACCGCCCATGCCTTCGGCAACGACCTCGATGTCGGGGCCAAGCCCGGCCCTCAATACACTCGGCCACCGGTCACCGAAGGCATGGCGATTGCCGCCATCATCCGGATTGGTGCCCCAGGTCAGGCTGTCGCCATAGCACAGGACAGTGGTCATCGCCGGGCTCCACGCTGGCAATAGCCTGGCTTCGGAACGGAAAGCCCTGCTGTCACACCAACATTCCCATCGGGTTCTCGATGTACTTCTTGAAGGCCGAAATGGCTTCCGCGCCGAGCGCGCCGTCAACAGCGCGGTGATCGGTGGAGAGCGTCACGCTCATCACGGTTGCCACACCCAGCGTGCCGTCGGCTTTCACCACAGGGCGCTTCTCGCCCGCGCCGACGGCCAGGATTGTGGCGTGAGGCGGGTTGATGACGGCGCAGAAATCCTTGACGCCGAACATGCCGAGGTTGCTCACGGCGGTGGAGCCGCCCTGATACTCCTCGGGCTTGAGCTTGCGGTTCTTGGCGCGTGCCGCCAGATCCTTCATCTCGTTCGAGATCGTCGACAGCGTCTTGTGGCAGGCATCGCGGATGATCGGCGTGATCAGCCCGCCGGGGATCGACACGGCCACGCCGACATCGGCATGCTTGTGCTTGAGCATGCTGTTTTCGGTCCAGCTGGCATTGGCATCGGGCACAGCCCTCAGCGCCATCGCCCAGGCCTTGATCACCATGTCGTTGACCGAAAGCTTGTAGGCCGGCTTGCCATCAGTGACCGGAGCCGCCGCATTGATCTGCTCGCGCAGGGCCAGCAGCGCATCAAGGTTGCAATCCACCGTCAGGTAGAAGTGCGGCACTGTTTGCTTCGACTCGGTCAGGCGGCGCGCAATCGTCTTGCGCATGCCGTCATGCCGGATTTCCTCATAGGAGCCCGGCGCGAACAGCTTCTTGGTCGCCTCGTCGGACGGACCGGATGCCATGGCGGGCTTCGGAGCGGCTGCAGTTGCCGGCTGGCTCGCAGCCTTTGTTTCGGCTGCAGCGGGCGCAGCTTTCACACCGCCACCAGCCTGCGCTGCCTTGACGTCGCGCTCGACCACGCGGCCATGCGGGCCTGAGCCAACAATGGCGGAAAGGTCGATGCCAGACTCCTTGGCCATGCGCTTGGCAAGTGGTGAGGCGAACACGCGTCTGGTGTCATCCCCGGCAGAACGAGCGGCAGCCTGGGAAGGGGATCCAGCGACAGCGGCAGATGGTGCGCTCGCTTGCGGCGCGGCGGAAACGACAGCGGCCGGTGCGGCAGCTTTCGGCGCAGCCCCGCCGGCCTTCACGCCGGCAACATCCTCGCCCTCGCTGGCGATCATGGCGATGATCTGGTTGACCGGCACATCCTGCGTGCCATCCGGCACCATGATCTTGGCCAGAATGCCGTCATCAACCGCCTCGACCTCCATCGTGGCCTTGTCGGTCTCGATCTCGGCGAGGATGTCGCCTGACTTGATCTTGTCACCTTCCTTCTTCAACCACTTGGCAAGGTTGCCCTTTTCCATGGTCGGCGAGAGCGCGGGCATGAGGATGTTGATGGGCATGGCGTCAGCTCCTCAGCGATAGGTCACGGCTTTGACAGCCGCGATGACCTCGCCGACATTCGGCAGGGCCAGCTTTTCGAGATTGGCGGCATAAGGCATCGGCACATCCTTGCCGGTGATGCGGATGACCGGCGCATCGAGATAGTCGAAGGCCCGCTCCATCACCCGTGTCGCGATTTCCGCCGTGACGCCGGACTGCGGGAAGCCTTCCTCGACAGCCACGCAGCGGCCCGTCTTCATCACCGAGGCTACAACGGTGTCAATGTCCATCGGCCTGATCGTGCGCAGGTCGATGATCTCGCAGTCGATGCCGTCCTTCTCCAGTTCGGCGGCGGCCTTGATGCAGTAGGTCATGCCGATGCCGAATGAGACGAGCGTGACGTCCTTGCCAGGGCGATGGATGCGGGCCTTGCCGATCGGCACCAGCCAGTTGTCCATCTGCGGCACAGGGAAGGTCTGACCGTAGAGAATTTCGTTCTCAAGGAACACGACCGGGTTCGGGTCGCGGATGGCGCTCTTGAGCAGGCCCTTGGCATCCGCCGCCGTGAACGGCATCACCACCTTGAGACCCGGCACGTTGGAATACCATGCGGCATAATCGTGGCTGTGCTGAGCGCCAACGCGGGCCGCAGCGCCGTTCGGCCCGCGGAACACGATCGGGCAGCCAAGCTGTCCACCGGACATGTAGAGCGTCTTGGCGGCCGAGTTGATGATATGGTCGATGGCCTGCATCGCGAAGTTGAAGGTCATGAACTCGACGATGGGACGCAAGCCCTCATAGGCCGCGCCGACCGCGATGCCGGCAAAGCCATGCTCGGTGATCGGGGTGTCGACGACGCGCTTGGGTCCGAACTCCTGGAGCAGCCCCTGTGTGACCTTGTAGGCGCCCTGATATTCGGCGACTTCCTCACCCATGACGAAGACATTGCCATCGGCTCGCATTTCCTCAGCCATGGCGTCGCGCAGCGCTTCGCGGACTGTGGTGGGCACCATGGCGGTCCCGGCAGGCACTTCCGACGACGCGTCGTAGGCATTGGCAGCAGCAGGCGGCGCAGCCGGTGAGGTGACGATGGCGGGGGCCGCAACCGCTGCGGGCGCGGCAGGTGCCGCTGACGCGCTGGCATCCTCTCCTTCACCGGCGATCACCGCGATGCGTGTGTTGACCGCCACGTTATCGGTGCCGCCCTCGATCAGGATGCTGGCGAGAACGCCCTCATCGACCGCTTCGACTTCCATTGTGGCCTTGTCGGTCTCGATTTCGGCGAGAATGTCGCCGGGCTTGATCTTGTCGCCCACCTTCTTGAGCCATTTGGCAAGTTTGCCCTGTTCCATCGTGGGTGACAGGGCGGGCATGAGAATGTCGATCGGCATGGGATTGCGCTCGAAACGTCAGGAAAGGGAAAGGATGCGCCGGCACAGGGCGGCGCAGGGTTCGAAGCAAGGGGCCTAGAGCAGGATATCGGTGTAAAGCTCCGAGACATCGGGCTCCGGATCATGTGTGGCGAACTCGGCCGCGTCGTTGACCACATCGCGCGCCTTGGCATCGATCGCCTTCAACTCGTCCTCCGCAACCTTCCACTGGTTGATCAGGCGAGCACGAACCTGCTCGATCGGATCGTGCTCCTCGCGCATCTTCTGCACCTCGTCCTTGCTGCGATACTTGGCAGGATCAGACATCGAATGGCCGCGATAGCGATAGGTCTGCATTTCGAGGATGTAGGGGCCCTTGCCGGAGCGGGCATGCTCCATGGCCCGCTCGCCGGCAGCCTTGACCGCGCGGATATCCATGCCATCGACCTGCTCGCCCGGAATGTTGAACGACAGCCCGCGCCGCGAGAAATCGGTCTGGGCCGAGGCGCGGTTGACCGAGGTGCCCATAGCGTAGCGGTTGTTCTCGATGATGTAGACCACCGGCAACTTCCAGAGCGCTGCCATGTTGAAGCTCTCGTAGACCTGCCCCTGGTTGGCCGCGCCATCGCCGAAGTAGACAAGGCTGACCGATGGATCGTTGCGATACCAGTTGGCAAAGCCAAGCCCGGTGCCCAGCGAAACCTGCGCGCCGACGATGCCGTGGCCGCCAAAGAACTTCTTCTCACGGCTGAACATGTGCATCGAGCCGCCCTTGCCGCGCGAATAGCCGCCGCGTCGTCCGGTCAGCTCGGCCAGCACGCCGCGTGATTCCATGCCGCAGGCCAGCATATGGCCATGGTCGCGGTAGCCGGTGATGACCTGGTCCCCGGGCTTCGATGCCATCTGCATGCCGACCACGACCGCTTCCTGGCCGATGTACAGATGGCAGAACCCGCCGATCAGGCCCATGCCATACATCTGGCCGGACTTTTCCTCGAAACGGCGGATCAGCAGCATTTCCTTGTAGGCGTGCATGTCCTCATCGCGCGTCAGTTGCGGGATGTTGGAGATGATCTTCACGGATGACTTGGAACCAGATGCCTTGGATCCGGATTTCGGCGCGACGGTTTTCGCCTTGCGTGCGGCTACAGCCATGATGTCCTCCCTGCAGACTTCTTGTCGTCAGAATAGGACCGGAACAGGGCGTTTGGCGAGAGCTAATTTCAGGCGAGTGAAACGATTTAAGACGTTGATTTTATGAGTCAAATAGAAATTAACTTGATTTTTGTTAATCAGCGCACCTGAAACTGTTGTGCGCCGCATCATGAATGATGCATGCCAACGCTCAGCGGCCGATGATGACGACGTCGTTCCTGTGGACACGGCCGAGCGAGGCCCGTGCCCGCTCTTCAAGCAGGTCGCGGTCCACTTCATCCCGGCGCATCAGCGCCACGCGCGCATCCCACTCGGCACGCTCTTCGCGCAGCTTGCCGATCTCGATTTCCAGCTCGGCAATCTGGACCGTCAGTTCCTGCTTGGTCTCAAGCCCGCGCGGCCCGTTATGGGCATGGTAGATGAAATACGCCGCGCAAGCGCTGGCCGCCACGTAGAAGGCGAACGGCGCAAGGAAGCGGGCGGGACCACGGCGTCTGACCATGACCCAAACCTAGCGCCGGATGGTTGCCGGGCGGTTAACCGCCATTCACAGATGGCGTAGCGCCCTGCCCCCGGTCAGCGCTTCAGCGGCCCGCATGATGCCGCGCGCATCGATCCCGAAATGGCGGTAGATCTCGGCAATGGTTCCGGTCTGTCCGAAGTGCTCGACACCGAGCGAGCGCGTGCGAAGCCCGTTGACAGCTCCAAGCCATGCCAGCGTGGCCGGATGCCCGTCCATGACGGTGACAAGCCCACAACGCGCCGGCACCACATCGAGCAGTCGTTCGATATGACTGCGGGCATGGACCACGCCGCGCTCGCGCGCCCTCTGGCTGGCCGTCCAGCCAGCATTGAGCCGATCTGCGGAGGTGATGGCCAGCAAGCCAATATCGCGCCGGTCTTCCGCCATCAGGCCGACGGCCTCGATCGCTTCGGGAGCCAGCGCGCCGGTGTAGGCCACAACAACCTCGGCATTCGGGCCGGGCTTGCGCATCCAGTAGGCCCCATCGACGATGTCCTCGGCCAGTTCGGGCGTCATCGTGCGTCGGGGCTGTTCCAATGGCCGCGTGGTCAGCCTGAGATAGACCGAGCCGCCGGTCTCGTCGCGCAGCCAGGTCTTTTCGTTCGGCTCCTCCGGTGCGCGTCCTGCCAGCGCAGGGCCTTCGCCGTCGCGCTGCATGTAGTCAAAGCCCCAGCGCATCATCACGGCCAGCTCATCGACAAAGGCCGGCTCGAACGAACACAGCCCGTCCTGCGTCAGCCCGATCAGCGGCGTGCCGATCGACTGGTGCGCGCCACCTTCCGGCGCAAGCGTCACGCCCGAGGGCGTCGCCACAATCATGAAACGCGCGTCCTGGTAGCAGGCATAATTCAGGGCATCGAGCCCGCGGCTGATAAAGGGGTCGTAGAGCGTGCCGATCGGCAGCAGGCGTTCCCCGAACAGCGAGTGTGACAAACCCATGGCCGAAAGCAGGATGAACAGGTTCATCTCGGCGATGCCCAGTTCCACATGCTGGCCCGATGGCGAGAACTCCCACGAATAGGTGGAGGGGATGCGCTCGCGCTTGAACACGTCAGCCATCGACTTGCGCGCATAGAGCTGGCGGCGATTGACCCAGGCCCCGAGATTGGTCGAGACAGTCACATCGGGCGCGGTGGTCACGATGCGGCTGGCAAAAGCGCTGTCCTCACGGGCAATCTCGTTGAGGATCAGTCCGAAGCCGCCTTGCGTCGACATCACCGGTTGCATCGGCACGGCAAGTGCGGGCGGCACCGGCACGCGCGGCGCAGCAAAGCGGCGGCGTCCCTTCTGGAAGAACGGGACCTTCGACAAGAAGGCCTCGATGGCCTCAGGCGCCAACCCAAGCCCCTCGAAACGGTCCCATTCATGGCCGGGCCTCACGCCGGCGACCTGCTGGTAGGCGGCAAGCTGCGTGGGTGTCAGCAGCCCGGCATGGTTGTCCTTGTGGCCGGCCAGCGGCAGGCCCTTGCCCTTGATGGTGTAGGCCAGAAAGCAGGTCGGCCTGTCATGCTGCGCCGCCGCCTCGAACGCTGCGACAAGGCTTGGCAGATCATGGCCGCCAAGGTTGGTCATCAGGTCCGACAAGGCCGCATCGCTACGTGCCTCGATCAGCTTCGTCACAGGGCCCTGATCGCCGAGGTCATCCAGCAGGCGTTTGCGCCAGGCTGCGCCGCCTTGATAGGTCAGCGCCGAGTAGAGCTGGTTCGGGCAGGTGTTGATCCACTGCCGCAGCGCCTCCCCGCCGGGCTCCTTGAAGGCGGCCTCCTGCAAGGCGCCGTGCTTGATGATCACCACATCCCAGCCGAAGGCCCGGAAGATCGCCTCGAAGCGCTCCCACAGCCCTTCGCGGATCACGGCATCGAGGCTTTGCCGGTTGTAGTCGACCACCCACCAGACATTGCGCACCCCGTGCTTCCAGCCTTCGAGGAGCGCCTCGAAGATGTTGCCCTCGTCCATCTCGGCATCGCCGACAAGGCTGATCATCCGGCCTTCCGGCCTGTCCGTGCCCCAGCCCTTGGCACGGACATAGTCCTGCACCAGCGAAGCGAAAAGCGACTGCGCCACACCGAGCCCGACCGAGCCGGTGGAGAAATCGACATCATCGCCATCCTTGGTGCGGGACGGATAGGATTGCGCGCCCTTGTAGCCGCGGAAGTTCTCGAGCTTCTCGCGGGTCTGCTGGCCCATCAGATACTGGATGGCATGGAAGATCGGCGAAGCGTGCGGTTTCACGGCAACGCGGTCTTCCGGTTTGAGCACCGCGAAATACAGCGCCGTCATGATCGAAGCGAGCGAGGCGGACGAAGCCTGATGCCCTCCGACCTTGACCTCACCCGCCGGACGCACGTGGTTGGCATGGTGGATCGTCCAGGTGGACAACCAGAGCAGCTTCTTTTCGAGTTCGGCGAGAAAAGGCAGTCGCAGATCGGTCATGGGGAACCTGTACTGGCAATTTGTTGGCGAGAGACGGAAGGGTGATCGGCACAGGCGATGGCATTGTCGGCCCGGTCGCGCGGCGACCGGCCCTGGCTACCGCAGTTCGGGCGTGCCACCAGCCAGCACCGTCGCGGCCCAGTCGCGGTCGATGTTGCCGCCACACAGGATCACGCCGCAAGCCTTGTCATGATGGCGCTGCTTGTCCTTTATCAGAGCGGCCAATGGCGCGGCCCCTGCCCCTTCGGCCATGTTGTGGGTGTCCTCGTGGTAGATGCGGATGGCTTCGGCCACCTCGTCTTCACTGACGCGGACCACCCGTGCGACAGCCTTGCGATAGATGGCGAAGGCTTCCGGCGATGGAATGCGGGTCGCCATGCCGTCGGCGAAGGTGCGGGCAGAATCTCCCTCGATGATGCGCCCAGCTTCGATCGACCGCGCCGCCGCGTCGGCAATCTCGGACACGACGGCCACGACCTCGGTCTTGAGATCCAGCGCATCGCGTGCCGCAATCACGCCGCAGATGCCCGACCCCAGCCCGATCGGCACATAGACCGTGCCGAGATCGGGAAAGGCTTCGAAAAGTTCCAGCGCGTAGGACGCGACGCCTGCCACCAGATCGGCATGGAAGGACGGCACCATCGCCAGCTCCCGCTCGTCCGCTGTCTTCAGGGCGACGGCACGGGCCGCATCGAAATCCTCGCCGGCCTCGATCAGTTCCGCGCCGAAGGCGCGCATCGCGGCGTTCTTCTCGCGGGAATTGCCCTTGGGGACGACGATTGTGACGGGCACGCCGAAAGCACGTCCGGCCAGCGCCAGACTCTGTCCGTGATTGCCGCGTGTCGCGCTGACGATACCGCGTGGTGCATTCTTGCCTTCGGCACGCGCCCGCTCCTCGCGCGCAAAGCGCTCCAGGTAAACATAGCCGCCCCGGATCTTGAAGGCCCCTGTCGGCGTGTGATTCTCGTGCTTGACGACAACCTCGACACCGAGCCGCGCTTTCAGCAGCGGCCAGGCGATCTGCGGCGTCGGCGGCATGTGGGCATGCACGATCGCGGCGGCAGCGCGAAGTTCGGCAAGGGTTGGTGCTGGCATCGGGCTCTCGATCAGTGGACTGCCGCATTATGGGGTGCCGTCTTGGGAAGTCACGCAAAAGCAGCGGCGCACGGCGTGTGACCAGCGGTTGACCCGTCCGGCAGCCTCGCCTATCAGCACGCCACGCATGGTGCGAGTTCGTAGCTCAGCCGGTAGAGCACGTGACTTTTAATCATGGGGTCGTGGGTTCGAATCCCACCGAACTCACCATGCGTTTGCCGCATCGGCCATCCCGTCCGGCGCGGGATGCAAACTGCGCGCCCCGGGGCACAATCGGCCCTGTTCTGGAAAGGGCCGCACCGCATCCACGCAGGGCCCATGTCAGCGCCAGTTCCCCGGCTCGTTCGGGCAGTGTCGATGAAAGTTCCTGTGCGATGAAAGCTCTCGTCTTGAGCCTGATTGCCGGCATTGCGGCCTTCATGGCGTTCATGGTCTGGCGCGGCGAATGCCCCGACGGGATCCTTGTCCACAGCGAAGTCGAGTGCCGCCGCTCCGGTGCCATCAGTGACGCCGCATGCCGGACCGTGTTCCAGAACGCCGATGGGCTCATGCGCCGCGCTGCAACCATCTACCCCACGCTCGACCAGTGCATGCAGCACTACGAGCAGTGCGTCCGCAGCGCCGTGGCCGATGGCTTCACGCCGGTGCCGGTCGGCTTTTGCGTGACAGCGTCCGGCTCTTCCGTCACAAGGCAGGAGCCAATCTACCGCCGCCAGAACTTCGGCGTGAACTGGGAACGGAGCTGATGGGACAGACTGTCACCGCGGGGAACGTGTCGTTCGCCACCCACCTGCCTTTCGCGCTGATAGCCGGCCCTTGCCAGATGGAAAGCCGCGCCCACGCGCTGGAGATGGCAACCGCGCTGAAGGAGATCTGCGCCGGCCTCGGCATCGGACTGGTGTTCAAGACCTCATACGACAAGGCCAACCGGACCAGCGGCAGCGCCGCGCGCGGCGTCGGCATGGACGCGGCCCTGCCGATCTTCGCTGAAATACGCGAGAGCCTGTCGCTGCCGGTGCTGACCGATGTGCATGAACGTGATCACTGCGCCATCGTGGCCGAGGTGGTGGATATCCTCCAGATCCCCGCCTTTCTCTGTCGCCAGACCGACCTTCTGAAGGCTGCCGCCCGGACGGGCCGCGTCGTCAATGTCAAGAAGGGCCAGTTCCTTGCTCCCTGGGACATGAAGAATGTCGCGGCCAAGATCACGGGCGCGGGCAACCCCAACGTCATGCTCACCGAGCGGGGAGCATCGTTCGGCTACAACACCCTCGTGTCGGACATGAGGGCATTGCCGATCATGGCGGAAACAGGGGCACCGGTGATCTTCGACGCCACCCACTCCGTGCAGCAACCCGGCGGCAAGGGGAGTTCGACCGGGGGCCAGCGCGAGTATGTTGCGGTTCTGGCGCGTGCGGCAGTAGCTGTCGGCGTGGCAGGCCTGTTCATCGAGACCCATCAGGACCCGGACAATGCGCCTTCCGATGGCCCCAACATGGTCCACCTGAAGGACATGCCAGCCCTTCTGGCAAAGTTGCAGGCCTACGACCGTATCACGAAAGCAGCCTGATTGATGACAGCAGCCTCGGATGCGGCCGACCTGAGGCGTTTGACCCTCGTCCTCGGGATGGCAGGCTTTGCCAGCACGTTCACGATGCGGCTGCTCGATCCGCTTGTCCCGACCCTGGCGGGCGAGTTCGGCCGCACGATCCCGCAGGTTGCGATGATGGCAACCGCCTTTTCGATCTGCTACGCCGTTGGCCAGCCCTTTCTCGGTCCGGTCGCCGACGCAGTCGGCAAGGCGCGAACCATCCTGGTCAGCATCGTGGCAATGGCCGTCATGCTGGTGGCCTGCGCGCTGGCGGGCAACTTCGAGACGCTGTTTGTCCTGCGGATGCTGATGGGCGTGTTCGCCGGCGGCATTATCCCGATCGCCATGGCGGCCATCGGAGACCGCGCGCCAATGTCCGAGCGGCAGGTCGCGCTGGGGCGTTTTCTCACCATCATGATCGTTGGCCAGACGGCAGGCGCCGCGGCATCAGGCGTGATCGCCGATCATTTCGGCTGGCGCACCGTGATGATGACGGCCGCCGGGCTGGCAGGAATCGCCGCAACCATGGTCCTTGTCGTGCTCAAGCCGAGGCCGGATGCCGGCCGTGAGGCCCTCAGCATCGCCAACGCCATGGGCCGCTATCGCAGCCTTTTTCGCAATCCGCGCACGCTCACGCTCTATGGCCTCGTCATTCTCGAAGGAGCCCTGATCTTCGGGATCATGCCTTATGCGGCGGCGATCCTGAATGACCGGTCCGGTGTCGGCGCCACTGAGGCAGGCCTCGCGGTTGGTGGTGCAGGCCTTGGCGGCCTTGTCTATGGCTTCACCGTGGGCAGGCTTGTCGCGCACTTCGGTCCGGCCAGGATGGTGCTGGCTGGCGGGTTGATCATGGCGACAGCCATTGCGGTGTTCGCGCTGCCGTTCCTGCCATGGTGGACGGCGATAGGCTGTTTCATCGTGCAGGGCTTCGGCTTCTTCCTGATGCACGGCACTTTTCAGGCACAGGCCACGGAACTTGCCCCGACGGCGCGCGGCTCGGCAGTGGCCCTGTTCGCCTGCTCGCTGTTCTGCGGCCATGCCCTGGGCCCGATCATCGTCGGCGCCCTCAAGGTCAGCTTCGGTGCCAGCGTTGCCTTGCTCGCCATGGCCGCCGGCATCGCGCTACTGGGCATGATCGCCCCGCGCCTGCTCAAGCTGTAGCGCCGTCAGCGGCGCGTCAGCGCCCGCGATAGGGCATGACACCCTGATCCGGCACCCACAGACCCTTGGGCGCTTCGCCGGTCTGCCAGAACACGTCGATCGGGATGCCGCCTCGCGGATACCAGTAGCCGCCGATTCGGAACCAGCGTGGCTCCAGCAGATCGGCCAGCCGCTTGCCGATGCCCACCGTGCAATCCTCGTGGAAGGCACCATGATTGCGGAAACTGGTCAAATACAGCTTCAGCGACTTCGACTCGACCAGCCAGTCGCCGGGCAGATAGTCAATGACGAGGATGCCGAAGTCCGGCTGGCCGGTGACGGGGCAGATCGAGGTGAACTCCGGCGCCGTGAACCGCGCCAGATAGTCCGTTCCGGGGTGCGGATTGGGCACACGGTCCAGCACGGCCTGTTCCGGCGAGGCCGGAATGGCTGAAGACTGGCCAAGATGGAGGGTCGACGGACCGGTGGTTGGACCTGCCATGGAGGGCTCCTTTCGTGCAGCGCCGCTTTTGGCAGGTGCGGCCCATCAAGGGAACCCCCAAGGTTGCCGCAGCATCGTCCACGACCGGGCGCCAGCCTCCCGTCTGCCCTTCAGGGATGACATGGCGCGAGGCCTTGTCTAAAAGCGCGTCATCCGCCTGCCCACGAAGGACACTGCCATGACCGCGATCATCGACATCTCCGCCCGCGAAATTCTCGATTCGCGCGGCAATCCGACCGTCGAGGTCGATGTCATTCTGGAAGACGGCTCGATGGGCCGCGCCGCTGTTCCCTCGGGCGCATCGACCGGCGCGCACGAAGCTGTCGAACTGCGCGATGGCGACAAGAAGCGCTATGGCGGCAAGGGCGTGCTCAAGGCGGTCGCTGCGGTCAACGAAACGATTGCGGAAGCGCTTGTCGGCATGGAAGCCGAGGAGCAGGTCCTGCTCGACCAGACCATGATCGATCTGGATGGCACCAAGAACAAGAAGAAGCTCGGGGCCAATGCCATCCTCGGTGTGTCGCTGGCGATCGCCAAGGCCGCGGCCGATGCCGCCGCCCTGCCGCTTTACCGCTATGTGGGCGGCACACAGGCGCGCATCCTGCCCGTGCCGATGATGAACATCATCAACGGTGGTGCCCATGCCGACAACCCGATCGATTTCCAGGAATTCATGGTGATGCCGACCGGTGCGCCTTCGGTCGCAGAAGCTGTGCGCTGGGGTTCCGAGATCTTCCAGACGCTGAAAAGCGCGCTGAAGAAGGCCGGCCACAACACCAATGTCGGCGATGAAGGCGGCTTTGCACCCAATCTGGCCTCGGCCGAAGCTGCCCTCGACTTCGTCATGACGGCTATCACCGCAGCTGGCTTCAAGCCGGGCAAGGACGTGCATCTGGCCCTCGACTGCGCGGCGACGGAGTTCTTCAAGGACGGCGTCTACGACTACCACGGCGAAGGCAAGAAGCGCTCGATTGCCCAACAGGTCGACTATCTCGCCAAGCTGGTGAAGGACTACCCCATCGTCTCGATCGAGGACGGCATGTCCGAGGATGACTGGCAGGGCTGGAAGGATCTCACGAGCAAGATCGGCGCAAAATGCCAGCTCGTCGGCGATGACCTGTTCTGCACCAATGTTGAGCGCCTGACCAAAGGCATCAAGGGCGACTATGCCAACGCCATCCTGATCAAGGTCAACCAGATCGGTTCGCTCACCGAAACGCTGAATGCCGTCGACACCGCCCAGCGCGCTGGCTATCGCGCCGTGATGTCGCATCGTTCGGGCGAAACTGAAGATTCCACCATCGCCGATCTCGCCGTCGCCACCAATTGCGGACAGATCAAGACCGGCTCGCTGTCGCGCTCGGACCGCACCGCCAAGTACAACCAGCTCATCCGCATCGAGCAGGAACTCGGTTCTCAGGCCCTCTATGCCGGCAAGGCGGCCCTGAAGGCGCTCGCCTGAGCACCATCGCCCGCACAGCTCTGCGATGGCCGGCCCCGCTGCTGCAGGAGCGGGCTGGCCATGCGCTCTATGGCGTTCCCAGGCTGGGCAGGCTTATGCCATATCCTGTCAACGCCTGACGGAGCCGCATGGCCTTTTTGCTCAATCTCAAGAAACGACATCTCGCCATGGCTGGCATGGCGCTGGCCATGTTGATCTACGGCTCAAACTTCGTCATCAGCCGCCATGCCGTTCTCAATGGGCTGTCGGCGCATGACATGCTGGCGCTGCGCTTCGCTGTTGCCGGGGCGATCCTGCTGCCAGTCTTCTGGCAGGCCGGCGTGCGCGATTGTGCCGGCATTGGCTGGCGTCGCGGCCTGATCCTGACAGTGATGTCCGGCTTTCCAATGAGCTTTCTGATGATGCAGGGGCTGACCATGGCCCCTGCCGCGCACGGCGCATCGATTGGCCCCGGCACAGTCACCCTGATCGGCATCATCGGCGGCGTGCTGCTGTTCGGCACACAGCTTACGGGAGCGCTCTTGGTCGGCGTCGGCATCGTGCTGGCCGGCCTGCTGGCAATGGCCCTGGCCGCCACCACCGCGACCCACATGCCGAACGTGCTGCTCGGCGATCTGTGCTTTCTCGGCGTGGGCCTGATCTGGGGCGGTTATCCGCTGGCACTCCAGCTCTGGAAGATCGACGGGCTGAAGGCCACCGCCATCGTCTCGGTGCTGTCGATACTGTATCTGCCGGTCTATGCGCTGTTCTACTTCCGGGGTTTCGATGTCGCGCCGTGGCAGGCCATTGTCTTTCACGGCATCAACCAAGGCCTGATCAACGTCGTCATCGGCCTCTGGCTCTGGGCCTGGGCGACCAAGATCCTCGGCGTTGCCGTGGCCGGACGCTTCCCGCCGATGATCCCGGTGATCGGAACCATCCTGGGCATGCCGGTTCTGGGAGAATGGCCGGCTGCGATCCAGCTTGTCGGCATCGCCATGATCGTCGCCGGACTGTTCATCGCGGCGTGGAAGCCTGCGCCGAAGGTCGCAGCGAGCTGCCCTTAGGCCATCTCAAGGCGAAACATCGCCTTCAACATCGGCAAAACGTGCTTGGCTCATGCCGTGGGCGCGTCAGCGGCGGCCCTGTTCTTCAGGCCGGCGTGGCGGCTCATCGACCACACGGTACTCCACATCCTCGATTTCGTCGCGTTGAGGCTTGCGGGCAGTGCGCTTGCGGGTACTGGCAGGCTGCGGCTGGGCCATGCCAGCGCGGCGCAGCAAACCCTCGATGCGCTTGCGCATGACGAAGGCGGTGATGCCGCCAGCGACCAGCACGATCGGCAACAGCAGGACAGCAATCGCGCTGATGGCCAGGAAAAGCGCGACCCCGAGGGCGGCGCTGCCGGCCGCGACGAGGCCAAAGGCCCAGTTGGGCATGGTCACGGTCTTCTGGCGTGATTTTCCACGATATGACAGGCGCAGCATCCGGCTCGGTCCAAAGACCGGCGAAGCATCATGCCGGCGGCCTCTATGTGGCGCTGGCATCCGGCGAAAGCAAGGCATGCGGCTGCATGCACCTGCCGGCCGCTCCTGCTCCGCGCTCTCCACAGCTAAGCGGGCTGACACCGGGGGGCCGCGCTGACGAAAGCCGGGCGAGCCGCTAAGGTGTTGGCATGAAACCCGGGCGAGACATCACCGACCTTCTGGCGATCATGGCGGCCTTGCGCACGCCGGAGACCGGCTGCAACTGGGATCTGGCGCAGGATTTCGCCAGCATCGCGCCTTATACCATCGAGGAAGCCTGCGAGGTCGCCGATGCGATCCAGCGCGGCGACCTGATCGACCTGCGCGACGAGTTGGGCGATCTGCTCTTGCAGGTGGTGTTCCACGCGCAGATGGCGAGCGAGGCGGGGCATTTTGCCTTCCCCGACGTGGTCGAGGCCATCAACCGCAAGATGATCCGCCGGCATCCGCATGTCTTCGGCGAGCGGCGCGACTGGACGCCCGCCGAGGTCAAGGCCTCGTGGCAGCGCATCAAGGCCGAGGAAAAGGCCGAGCGTGCTGCCGAGCGTCTCGCAGCAGGCGCAGCCCCTGAAGCGGGAGGCCTGCTTGCCGATGTCCCGGCAACCCTGCCGCCCCTCGCCCGCGCCGTGAAACTGCAATCGAGAGCCGGGACAGTCGGCTTCGACTGGAACGACCCCAGGGCCGTTCTCGCCAAGATGCGCGAAGAACTCGACGAGATCGAGGAAGCGCTGGATCAGGGCGACAGCGCGGCCATCGGCGACGAAATCGGCGACATGCTGTTCGCCATCGCCAACCTTGCACGGCACCTCCATGTCGATCCGGATGCGGCGCTGTCAGGCACCAACGCCAAGTTCATGCGCCGCTTCGCTTTCATCGAACAGTCGCTGGCCGCGAAGGGTCGCGCGCTGGCTGATAGCACGCTCGACGAGATGGATGCGCTCTGGAACGAAGCGAAGGCAAACGAGAAACGGTAGCGGATCGGCTGTCGTTGCCTTGGATCAGCGCTCTTTCGCGCCGGGAAAGCGCTGGAGCACCCGCTCCTTGCGCTGTGGCGGCACGCGAAGCATCGCGAGGATGCGGCCCTTCGTGTCCTCGCGGCGTTCCAGCACCTCGCCCTGCGTGTAAAGCCAGGCAAGGCCGGCCCCATCACTGGGCTCAAGCGTGATCAGGTAGTTGGTGGTGCCCCGCGCCAGCTTGTCCTCGACCCGCTGCAAAAGCGCAGCGATGCCCTCCCCGGTCAGCGCCGAGACCAGCGCTGGCCGCTCCTCTGCTGCACGGTTCGCAGCCACGGCCTGCAATTGGTCATGGATATGTTCGGGCAAAAGGTCAGCCTTGTTCCAGACCTCGATCAGGGGCGTTGGTGGTTCTGCCGGCTGGAATGGCGCGCCGTCTGCGCCCATGACCGCCTTTGCGCCGCGCACGCCAAGATCGCTGAGGATCGCGTCGACGTCCGCGCTCTGGGCTTCGGTATCCTCGTGGGCGACGTCCCGTACATGCAGGATCACATCGGCCTCGACCACATCTTCCAGCGTGGCGCGGAAGGCGGCGACAAGCATGGTCGGCAGATCGGAAATGAACCCAACGGTATCGGTGAGAATCACCTTCTGGCCATGCGGCAGCCGGATCGCCCGGGCCGTCGGGTCCAGCGTGGCGAACAGCAGGTCCTTGGCAAAGACATCTGCGCCGGCCAGTCTGTTGAACAGCGTCGACTTGCCGGCGTTGGTATAGCCCACCAGCGCCACGACCGGATAAGGCACCTTGGTGCGACTCTGGCGGTGAAGCCCGCGCGTCCTCACAACGGTTTCGAGATCGCGCTCGATCTTGGCGACGCGCTCCTGAATCTGCCGGCGGTCCGCTTCGATCTGGGTTTCACCCGGCCCACCCAGGAAGCCGAAGCCGCCGCGCTGGCGCTCGAGGTGGGTCCATGACCGCACGAGGCGGCTTTTCTGATAGTTGAGATGCGCCAGCTCGACCTGCAGCGCCCCTTCCTTGGTGCGGGCGCGCCGGCCGAAGATTTCGAGGATCAGCCCGGTGCGGTCGATGACCTTGCACTTCCAGGCCTTTTCGAGGTTCCGCTGCTGGATCGGCGAGAGCGGCGCATCGACGATGACGAGCTTGATCTCGCCTTCCGTGATCAGCGCCTCGATCTCCTCGACCTTGCCCTTGCCCAGATAGGTGGCAGGCCTCAGCGCCTGCAACTGGGCGATTCCCTTGCCGGCAACGGTCAGGTCGATAGCGGCCGCCAGTCCGACGGCCTCTTCCAGCCGCGCTTCCATGGCGCGGGTCGCGGCAGGGCTGCGCGCCGGATCGTGGCCGATCTTCGTTTGCGCGCGCGGCGAGAGATAGGGGCCAAGCACATAGGCCCGCGTGCCGTGGGCGATGTCGCGCTCGATGTCATCCAGCGCCTTGCGTGTGTCAGCAATGGCCTGATTGGCTTTGGCCTTTCCGATGATCTGGTCATTCATCCAGCAACCCTAGCGCAAGCCTGTGGCGGGGTCGAGGCAGCGCAATCGTCAACCCGCGCCCGCAATCGGCCTTGATGATTGCATGTCACAAGTCGCGCGTGTGATATATTCGGGCGCGCCCATGCCGATGCGCCGCATCCCCGGAGATGACATTACAATGGCCGCGCCCCGCCCGCCAGAAACGCCCGGCCGTCCGGACCCCTTGTCCCGTTCCCGTCTTCCCAAGCTGATCTCGACCTTGCGCGACGGCTATGGGATGGGCCTGTTCCAGCGCGATGTAGTGGCCGGGCTCACGGTGGCCATTGTCGCCCTTCCGCTTTCGATGGCGATTGCTATTGCCTCGGGCGCGACGCCGGCGGCCGGGCTTTATGCCGCCATCGTCGGTGGCTTTCTGGTCTCGATGCTCGGCGGCAGCCGATTCCAGATCGGCGGCCCTGCGGGGGCCTTCATTGTGCTGGTCGCTTCCATCATCGAGCGGCACAGCTACGATGGCCTGCTTCTGGCCACGTTGATGGGTGGTGGGATCCTCATTTTCATGGGGTTGACCCGGATGGGGGGCATCATCCGCTACGTGCCGCACGCGGTGCTGGTCGGGTTCACGGCAGCGATCGCCGTCATCATCTTCGCCAGCCAGATCCGCGACCTGCTGGGACTGACCCTGCCCGGCAAGGAGCCCGGCGCGATCCTGCCCAAGCTTGCCGCCTTGTGGCAGGCTGGCCCGACGACCAACCTCGTAGCCGTGCTGATTTCCGCCGGCGTGATCGGCACCATCCTGCTGCTGCGCCGCTTCAGCCCGCGCGTGCCGGGCCTCCTGGTCGCTGTCGCGCTGGCCGCCCTTGCCAGCTACGCGTTGGCCCTGCCGGTGGAAACCATCGGCACGCGCTTCGGCGGCATCCCCGATGGCCTGCCGGCACCGGCATGGCCACCCTTCAGCACCGAAAAGATGCTGGCGGTCCTGCCTGATGCTATTGCCATCGCCTTTCTGGCCGGGATTGAATCCCTGCTGTCGGCCGTCGTCGCGGATGGCATGACCGGGCGGCGGCACCGGGCCGATGCGGAGCTCGTTGCCCAGGGGGTTGCCAACATGGCGACCGCGCTTTTCGGCGGCATGTGTGTCACCGGCACGATCGCCCGCACAGCGACAAACATCCGGGCAGGTGCCGCGAGCCCCGTGGCCGGCATGCTGCACAGTGTTTTCCTGCTGGCCTTCATGATGCTGGCAGCCCCCCTCGCCTCGCATGTGCCACTGGCCGCCCTTGCCGGCGTGCTGGCCGTGGTGGCCTGGAACATGGCGGACCGGCACGAGGTCATGGCACTGCTGCGCGGTGAGCGCGGCAAGATGCTGGTTCTGCTCCTCACCTTCGGGCTCACAGCCCTTGTCGATCTGATGATCGGCATTGCGGCCGGTTGTGCCCTCGCCTTTGCGCTGCATCATCTGCAAAAGAGAAAGCGAACATCAAACCCGTGACAACCCGCCCGCTGGTATCCATCAGGGCGGCACGATAGACACACCCATGCCCGGCAAAACACCTCAATTCGATGTGGCCATCGTCGGCCCCGGCCCTGTCGGGGCTGCTGCCGCTCTGGCCATGGCGCAGAAGGGTTTCCGCGTTGCGCTCATCGGCCCTTCTTCGGCCCGTCGCGATGGCCGTACGGTCGCCCTGATGGATGGTTCATGGCGTCTTCTGGCCGGACTTGGTGTCACGGAGAGACTGGAGGACAAGGTCGCTCCGCTGGCCACGATGCGGCTGGTCGATGACACGGGCAGCCTGTTCCGCCGACCGCCAACCGAATTCAAGGCCCACGAAATTGGCCTCGACCAGTTCGGTTGGAACGTCGAAACCGTGACATTGTCAGAAGCCTTGCTCGATGCGGTCACCGCTGAGCCGGCCATTACACGGCTTGATGGCGCGCTTTCGGGCATGCATGCCGATGGGCACATGGCCCAACTGACCCTCGCGGATGGCACGGCGCTGGAAGCAAAGCTGGTGGCCGGAGCCGATGGTCGCCGTTCGGTGGTCCGTGCGTCCATGGGCATCGGTGGCAAGGACTGGCAGTATCCGCAGGCGGCCCTGACCACCATCATTCGACACAGCCGGGCGCACCGGGATGTCTCAACCGAGTTCCACACCCGGTCCGGCCCGTGCACCACGGTCCCGCTCCCCGGGCGACGTTCGAGCATCGTCTGGATGGTGACCCCGCAGGACGGCGAACGGTTGATGGCGCTCGATGACGTTGCGCTCGCCATGGCGATCGAAGAGCGCACCCACTCGATCCTCGGCGCCGTCAGCATCGACGGGCCGCGTGGGCTGGTGCCGATGGGCGGGCTGTCGGTCGAGCGTTTCAGCGCACCGCGCACAGCGCTGATCGGAGAGGCAGCCCACGTTTTCCCGCCGATCGGCGCGCAGGGGCTCAACCTTGGCCTGCGCGATGTCGCGGCGCTGGTCGAAGCCGCCGAAATCCATGATCCCGGAGCAATCGAGGGGCTCGCTGCCTATGAGCGCAACCGTGCCAGCGATGTGCGCACGCGCACCGGTGCTGTTGACGCGCTCAACCGTTCGCTGCTGTCCGACCTTCTGCCGGTTGATTTCGCGCGCGGCCTTGGCCTTCTGGCGCTCGACAGCATCGCACCCTTGCGGCGCTTCGTGATGCGCCAGGGGCTGACGCCATCAGGCCGCTAAGTCACCGGTCTTCAGGCCCGGCAGCGATCTTGCCCACGATGCGGACAATGTCGGCTGCATGGCGGAATGCCGGCACAATGGGCAAGGCTTGCATGGCGAGGCTGACGCCGCTGTCATCGGCCACGTGTACCGGATGGTGCCTGAGACACGCCTGGGCATCATCTTGCGCTTCGGCCAGCGTCCGCACCACGCAGCAGCAACAATCCAGCGGCTCGATGTGCTGGCGCCAGTAAGCGGCATCGTGCGAGGCGATGATTGCTGAAACAGCCTGAATGACCTTCGGAGCAGGAGCATCCGGCCCACGCAGCGCCTCCGGCAGACTGATCGCATCGCAGAACACGCGCCAGAACTTGTCCTCGATGGCACCAAGCGCGACAAACCAGCCATCGGCGCTGGCATAGATCCGGTAGCGTGGCGAGCCTCCCGTCAGCAACGTTTCGCCACCCTCTGGCGCTTGGCCTTGCCCCGCAGAAGCGGCTGCACCAAGCCAGGCAAATGGCGCCATGTTCCCGGTCATGGCAATGTCGAGATGACACCCCAGCCCCGTGCGGTCGCGCTGGCGGAGTGCCAGCAGGATGTTGAGCACGGCCGGGTAGGCGCCGCCGGCCATATCGGCGATCAGCGCGGGCGGCAGCGGCGGGGGTTGATGGCGCTGGAGTGACTGCGCGAGAACGCCCGACAAAGCCTGATAGGTCAGGTCATGGCCGGCTTCCTGCGCGCGCGGACCCTCCTGGCCAAATCCGCTGATCGAGCAGTAGATCAGCTGGGGATTGAGCGCCGACAACGCAGGAAAGCCAAGCCCGAGCCGCTCCATCACGCCGGGGCGGAACTGCTCGATGAGCACGTCTGCCTTCATGGCGAGCGCGATGGCATGATCCCGGTGCGCGGCGACCTTGAGATCGAGGCCCACAACCGACTTGCCGCCGTTGAGCATCATGAACGGCGCTGAACTGTCACCGAAGGCGGGCTCGAAACGCCTGAGATCCTCCCCCTCGGGTCGCTCGACCTTAAGTACGGCGGCACCGGCCTCCGCCAGCATCAGGCTCGCAAGCGGCCCCGGCAGCAGCGTCGAGAAATCCAGAACCGAGACACCATCCAGCGGAAGCCCCGTCATGGCCATCCTTCAGCGCGAGGGAAACAGATCGTGCGGCATGTAGCCTTCACGGATGAGCCAGAGGAACAGGGTCAGCGTGACCATCGAGGCAATTGTGCCGACCAGGATGCTCGCCGACGCCCGCTCGACGCCGACACCATACTGGGTCGAGATGACAAAGATGTTCAGTGCTGGAGGCAGGGCCGCCATGACCATGCCGGCAAACACCCAGGCCGGCGGGAAATCGCCCATGATCGACAACAAGAGCAGGATCAGCAGCGGGTGCACGATCAGCTTGATGAACATCAGGGCCGGCACTTCCGGCGGCATCTTCTGCATCGGCCGGATCGCCACCGTGACCCCCAGCAGGAACAGCGCGCAAGGGGCTGCGGCTCCCGAGAGCCAGATGGTCATTTTGTCGAGCGCACTGGGCAGTTGCAGTTTGGTGACTGCTGCGATCACGCCAAGCACCGTCGCGACGTTGAAGGGGTGGGTCACCACTTTCCACGCCACATCGCGCGCTGTCTGCAGCATGCTCTTCTTCTCGACGCCTGCCAGCGCCATCAGGAACGGGATGAGCGAGAACAGCAAAAGGTTGTCGAACACGAAGATCAGCACAACCGGCGCACTGGCTGCCGGCCCCAGGGCCGCCAGGACCAGCGGCGGGCCCATGTAGCCAATGTTGGAGTAGGCACCGGCGACCCCCTGCATCACCGATTGCGGCAGGTTGCCGCGCGTGAAGTAGAGGCCGACCGTGAATGACAGCGCGAAGACCACATAGGTCGCCAGCGTCGTTGCAATGACGTAGGGCCAGTTGGTCAGATCGCTCAGCGGCTTGTCGGCAATCAGCCGGTAAAACAGCATCGGCAGCGAGACGTAGATCAGGAAGAACTGCATCCATGCCAGGCCCTCAGCTGGCAGCTTCACCCGCTTGCCGCAGAAATAGCCAAGCGCGATCATGCCGAAAAACGGCAGGACAAGATCGAACAGGGACAGGATGCTGGCCATTGGAACCGGAGCTTGGAGTGCTGCCTGACCGGTAGAAGCTCGCTCGCTGGCTGGCAACTGCCCGATTGCGGCACCGGCCCACGCTTGCCCCGCATGACAGGCACAGAACCGGGCGATCAGGGTTCACCGCGATGTGTCTGTCATGGTATTGACGCATCGGGCCGCGACGCCTAGCTCTCGTGCAGAGGCGCGTTGGCTTTGTCGCCGCGCAGCCATCGGCGGAGAGACAGGTGAAGGCACGCGACGCGAAGTTTCGGATCGGACAGGTTGTGCGCCACCGGATCTATCCGTTCCGCGGCGTGATCTTTGATGTCGATCCCGAGTTCTCCAATACCGAGGAGTGGTGGAACTCGATCCCCGAACACGTCCGGCCAACGCGCGACCAGCCCTTCTATCACCTGCTCGCCGAGAATGCCGAGACTGAATACATCGCCTATGTCTCGGAGCAGAATCTCGTGCTCGACGACAGTGGCGAGCCGGTACGCCATCCCCAGATCGACGACTATTTCAGCTCCAGCGCCAATGGCGAGTACACCGTGGCGGCCGACCGCCTCAATTGACAGGCGGCACACGGCCCGAACCCGCGGGACCGAACATCATCCATGCAACAAAAAGCCGGGCCTTGGCCCGGCTTTGATGATTCTGATGGATGGTTCCGGGTTCAGGGGCGCGGTGTGGCGGGGGCAGTCTCGCCCGAGAGGCGCCGGCGCAGTTCGTCCTCGCGCTTCTGGATCTCGGCCTGAAGGGCCTCCTGCTGCTTCTGCAGTTCGGCAGGATCGATCGGCGCGCCATCAAAGCCCTTTGCAAAACCGGCAAGCGGCACCTGGAAGGTCACTTCCCGCGCCGTCTGGTTCTGCACGCTGACGTTGATCGTCGTGCCGCGCTTGAAGGCGTTGAGCTGGGCTTCGTTCATCGTGGCTTCGGCAAAGCAGCCATTGGGGAAGCAGATCTGGAAACGGCCGGCAATCGGCTGGGCCTGATCGACGCCAAACCGCATGCCGGGCTGAAGCAGGAGACCGATCGGCAGCAGGAAGCGCACGATCCGGTTGGGGTCGCCCTTCACGTCATAGACGGCAACCGCCATGACCGGCTGGCCCTGATCGGACACGAAATCGCGCGTGGTGTAGCAGATTTCGCGCTGGTTGCCCGGATCCTTGCCGCAGACCTTGGTCCATTCGGTCTGGCTTGGCTCCGGCTTGACCTGCACGATGGTCGGGCCAGCAGCGGCCTGGCCAGCGGCGGCAGGAGCCTGTGCCGGCGCGGCTGGTGCCGGCGCAGGAGTGGCCGGACGTGGCGCGGCAGGACGCGGCGTTGCAGGCTGGGGCTGCTGGGCCAGAGCAGGCAACGTGAACGACACGGCGAGGGCCGCAGCCATCACGCCGGCGGACAGACGCAGCGACCGGCGCGGGGATGAACCGGCGATGTCCTGAAAAGCAGTCATTGTATTCCCCTTGTCCGTGTCGCGAACCGTGCCGCAACCACCATCATCATGCATCATGTTGTCATCTTGCCCGCGCGGACCAGGCCCGCTGCAGGTGGGTTGCGATTGCGGCAACACCATGACTCGATGCTCCTTTATCTGGTTGCCCGGAATATTTCCACCCTCGGACTGACACCGATCAACATGCTATCGTATGGCCATGTGGATTCGGCGGCAAAGCACAGGGAAAAAGCCTTCCAGCCTGGCTCTGGCGGCTGTCACGCGCGCCCTTTTGTGTCTTGCCGCGCTCGGCCTTCCGGTCTGGGGCTCCGCGGCAACGTCATCTCCCGCCCACGCCGAGGAGCCCAAGCGCCATGGCATCGCCATGCATGGCGAACCTGCATTGCCGCCGGGGTTCGCGCATATGCCCTTTGTCAATCCGGACGCGCCCAAAGGCGGGCGGCTGGTCATGGGCCAGCAAGGCACTTTCGACAGCCTGAATGCCTTCGTGGTGCGCGGCGTCGCGCCCGACGCCTTGCAACGCTTCGTGCTCCAGAGCCTGCTCTATCGCTCGCCGGACGAACCTTTCAGCGCCTATGGGCTCCTGGCCCGCTCGGTCGAACTGCCTGATGACCGCAGTTCCGTCACCTTCCACCTCGACCCAGCCGCGCGCTTCTCCGACAGCAAGCCGGTCACCGCGTCCGATGTGGTGTTTTCCTACGAGATGCTGCGCACGCACGGCAAGCCGTTCCACCGGTCGAGCCTTGGCCGCGTCGCCCGCGTCGAAACCCCGGACGCCCTCACCGTGCGCTTCGTCTTCGGCCCCGGCGCGGACCGCGAGACGCCGCTGATCATCGGCTCGATCCCGATCTTTGCAAAGCACGCCACCAATCCGGCGACGTTTCCGGAAACAACCTTCACCCCGCTGGTTGGATCCGGGCCCTATCTGATCAACGAGCTTCGGCCCGGCGAAAGCATCACCATGACCCGTCGGCCCGACTTCTGGGCCGCCAACCACCCGCTGATGCGCGGCCTGCACAATGTCGACGTGATCCGCTACGATTACTTCCGCGATCAGAACTCGCTGTTCGAGGCGTTCAAAGCCGGCCTGTCGGACCTGCGCGTCGAGACAGACCCGACCCGGTGGTCGACCGGATATGACGTGCCGGCCGTCCGCGATGGCCGGATCGTCAGGCGGTCCCTGAAGCTCGACACGCCCAAGGGGCTGTCCGCTTTCGTGTTCAACACCAGAAGGCCGCAATTCGCCGATGCCAAAGTGCGCGAGGCGCTGGCGCTGCTGTTCGATTTCGAATGGGCCAACCGCAATCTCTATTTCGGCGCCTACCGCCGTTCGGACAGCCTGTTCGCCGGCTCCGACCTGTCGGCCAGCGGTGTGCGCGCCGACGAGCGCGAGCGCGCGCTGCTCGCGAAGCTGGGAGCCAGCCTGCCGGATGCGATGCTCGATGGCTCGTGGACACCGGCAGCCTCGGACGGTTCGGGGCGGGATCGCGATCTGGCACGCCGGGCGGTCGATCTGCTCGATCAGGCCGGCTATGGCCTCGAAGACGGTGTGATGCGCAAGCGCACCGGCGGCGAGGCGCTTGGCTTCGAGATCACGGTGTCATCCCGCCCGCAGGAGCGGCTCGCCCTCAACTATGCCAAGTCGCTGCAACGCATCGGTGTCAATGCGCGGGTCCGGCTGATCGACGATGTGCAGTACTGGCGCCGGCTGGCAGCGTTTGATGTCGATATGGTGCAGTGGACATGGCCCGTTTCCGCCAGCCCGGGCACCGAGCAGGCCAACCGCTGGGGCTCAGTTGCCGCCGACCGGCAAGGCTCGCTCAACTATGCCGGCGCGAAGCTCCCCGCCATTGATGGGGCCATCCAGGCCATGCTGGCGGCGCGGGCGCGGGAGGATTTCGTGGCCGCAGCCCGCGTGCTCGACCGGCTGGTGATGTCCGGGCATTTCGTTGTTCCGCTCTTTGTCTTGCCAGACCTGTGGGTTGCCCATCAGCGTGGCGTTGGCATCCCGGCGCGCCCGGCGCGATTCGGGTTTGCCATCGAATCTCTCTGGCGTGAGCCGGACCCGCCGAACGGCAACTCACGGCTCTCGAACTGACGGACACGGCTGATGTTGCCTCTTCGCAAAACCGAACCGGATCTCGACGGCATCGGACTTGAGGCACTGGTCTCGGTGGCCATCGCCACGCGGCCTGACCATGATTTCCTGCGGGAGCCGGCCCGGCGCGACATCTGGAGCGACGTTGCAGGTTTGCCCCTGAGTTTTGCGGGCCTCGACCAGCGTGCACGCCGCCTGGCATCGCTGCTTGGCATGTCGCGGCTGCCGGAGCGGTCCAAGGCGCTGATCCTGGCTCCGATGGGCAGCGAACAGTTGATTGCGATCCTGGCCGCTTTGCGCGCCGGCCTTCAGCCGGTGCTCTTGCCGCTATCGGCCGGAAGCCATGCCCTGCAAGGCCTGTTCGATGCCGCCGGCCCTTGCGTTGCCATCGCCACCTGCCGATGTGGCGACCTTGAGCCGGCCCGGATGCTGCGCGATGCCGCCGCGCGCTCGTTCAACGCCCGGCTGGTCTGCGGCTTCGGACCGGATGTGCCCGATGGGGTCGTGCCGCTCGACAGCATCATTGTCAGCAACACGAGACTCCCTGATGCGCCAGCCCCCGCATCCCCGTCCAGCTTGCTCGGGCTTGTGGCGGAAACGGGCGATGGCATGCGGCAGACCATGCTCGAGGCTGAACTGGTTGCGGCATCGGTCGCACTCGCGCGCGTGACGCGTGTCGGCACGGATGAGCGCGTGCTCAGCACCATGATGAATCCTGGCTTCTGCGCCCTGGCCAGCGGGCCCTATCTGGCGCTGCTGTCCGGCGCGGAATACCTGCCGCTCGGGCTATTTTCGCTCAGCGCATTGTGGGCTGGCCTGTCGGATGGCCGCGCCACAACGCTGGTGGCACCGGCAAGCATTGAAGGCGCGCTGCGGGCTGCCGGCATTGTCGGCCACGAGACCGTGCGCAACCTGCTGCTGGTCCATCGCTCTGCGCCCGGCAACGTGCCGGGCCGCGATGACGGCCCGGTCCGTGTGTTCGACCTGCATGTCCGGGGCCGGAACGATCTGGTGATCCAGAAAAGGAACTGACGGCTCTCCGCCTGCACGCTCTCAGGCGGCCTGCTTGCGTTCTGCGATCCTGACCAGATCGCGCATCAGCCGCGTCGTCACCTTGAGGCGGGCCTCGGGCTTGTCCATGTCGCGCACGAAGACCAGCTTCATGTCGGGCCGGACCTTGGCGGAAGCGGCACCCTGCTCGGTCACATACGCCACCAGCCCGTCCGGATTGGCAAAGGCGTTGTCACGGAAGGCCACGATGATGCCCTTGGGGCCCGCTTCCACCTTCTCGACATTGGCCCTGCGGCACAGGACCTTGATCGCCACGATATCGAGCAACTGGCGCACCTCGTCAGGCATCGGCCCGAAGCGATCGATCATCTCGGCCCCAAAGCCTTCGATTTCCTGATCGCTCTCGAGCGTCGACAGACGCTTGTAGAGGCCCAGCCTGAGCACGAGATCCTCGACATAACCTTCCGGGATCATCACCGGCGTGCCGATGGTGATCGTCGGCGACCACTGGTCCTCGACCGGCTCGGTGATGCCGGCCTTCAGCGAGGCGACCGCCTCTTCCAACATCTGCTGGTAAAGCTCATAGCCGACCTCCTTGATGTGGCCCGACTGCTCATCACCCAGCAGATTGCCGGCCCCGCGGATATCGAGATCATGGCTCGCGAGCTGGAAACCAGCCCCGAGCGTGTCGAGCGACTGCAGCACCTTGAGCCTGCGCTCGGCCTGCAAGGTCAGCTTCTTTTTCTCGTGCAGCGTGAACAGCGCATAGGCACGTGTCTTGGATCGGCCCACTCGCCCGCGCAACTGGTAGAGCTGCGACAGGCCGAACATGTCAGCCCTGTGCACGATCAGCGTATTCGCCGTCGGGATATCGAGGCCCGATTCCACGATGGTGGTGGACAAAAGGATGTCGAACTTGCCTTCGTAGAACGCCGTCATCACGTCTTCGAGCTGGCCAGCCGCCATTTGCCCATGGGCAACGGCGACCTTGCACTCCGGCACCTGCTTGTCGAGGAAGTCCTTGATGCCGGCCAGATCCTCGATGCGCGGCAC
>CALRRR020000027.1:0-54511 GCA_943370645.1 Hydrogenophaga intermedia
CCTTCATCGGTTCGCCCTCGATCAACATGCTGGCAGCCGAGATCGCCCCTCATGGGCATGTCACGGTAGGCCCGGTGCCCGTTGGCCTTGGCGCATCAGGGTATGGCCCGGCCATCCTTGCCATCCGCCCGGAGGACATCGCGCCCCATGCCACGGGCATTGCAGCGCGCATCGAGCATCAGGAATATCTTGGCGAGAGTCTGCTGGTGCATGCTCGCGTGCTGGACAGCGGCGAGCAGGTGATCTGCCGCCTGCCGCCCGAGAAACGCCGGCAGGTTGCCCGCGGCGAGACGGTTCACCTCAGGCCCGATCCAGCAAAGGCGCTGCTGTTCGATGGCGACGGTCGCCGGCTGGGGTCCAGCGTCCTGTCCCTGGAAGACGCACATGGCTGACGTGGCGATGCAGAGCCCGGCCGTCACAGCGCCAGCCGCGCGGGGGCGAATCTTGCGCGGCGATGCGGGAATCGCCTGGCTGCTGACCTTGCCGGCCATTCTCGCCTATTGCGCCATGATCCTGCTGCCCTTGCTGGCCGTGCTGGCGCTGGCGTTCACCGACTACGAGTTCGGTGCCCGCAGCTTCCGCTGGATCGGATTCGGCAACTTTGCCGACATGCTGGGCGACCGGACTTTCTCGGCCTCGATCCGCAACACTGTGGTCTACTGCCTGTTCGTCGCGCCACTCTCGATCGGGATCGCACTCGGCCTTGCTGTCCTGATCGAGGCGGGTGCGCGGGGCAGGGCGTTCTGGCGGGCCGTGTTCTTCCTGCCGGTGGTCTCGCTGACGGTGGCGATGGCCACGGCCTGGCAATATCTGCTGCATCCGAGCATCGGACCGCTGAACGCGCTGCTCCGTATGGTCGGTGCCGGCACGCCAAACTGGCTCGGATCGTCGGACTGGGTGATCGTCTCGCTCGGCTTCATCGGCGTGTGGGAGAATGTCGGCTTCAACCTCGTGCTCTTCCTGGCCGGGCTGACGGCGATTCCCCGCGAACTTTGCGCCGCATCCGAAATCGACGGTGCGCGCAGCGGCTGGTCGAAGTTCTGGCTGGTGACCTGGCCGATGCTGGGGCCGACCATGCTGTTCGTAATCATCATCACGATGACCCGCTCTATCCGCGTGTTCGACACCGTGCAGACCCTGACCCAGGGCGGGCCGAACAATGCCTCCGAGGTCCTGCTGCGCACGATCTACCAGGAGGGCTTCCACTATTTCCGGTTCGGCTATTCCGCCGCGATCACCCTCGTCTTCCTCATCATCGTGCTCGGGCTGATGCTGATCCAGACCCGGCTGATCGACCGACGCGTGCACTACGGGTGATCTGATGCAGAGCCGTCCGCTGATCCACGATCTGCCCCGCCTCGCGCTGCTGTCGCTGGCCGCCTTCGTGGTGCTGGCCCCTTACATCTGGATGGTGGCGGTATCGGTCAAGCCGCAGGACGAGGTCTTCAAGGCCTCGCTTTCGCTGATCCCGCAGAAATGGGCGCTGGTCGAGAACTACGGCAAGGTGCTCGCGACGATCCCGGTCTGGACCTACATCGTCAACGGCCTGATCGTCTGCTTCGGCATCCTGTTCTTCCAGATCCTGTTCGCCGTGCCGGCAGCCTATGCGCTGGCAAAGCTGAATTTCAGGGGCCGTGAGCTGGTGTTCGGTTTTGTCATGCTGGGCCTGCTGGTGCCTTACCAGACCACGGCGCTGCCGCTTTATCTGGGTATCCACCAACTCGGCCTGCTCAACAGCTACACGGCGCTGATTGCCCCGTTCACCTGCTCGGTGTTCGCGATCTTCCTGTTCCGGCAGTTCTTCCGCGCCATTCCCGATGATCTGATCAATGCCGCGCGGATCGACGGCATGGGCGAGTTCTCGATCGTCTGGCGTGTGGTCCTGCCCAACGCGCTGCCGGCCGCGACGGCGTTCGCAATCTTCTCGGTGGTGGCGCACTGGAACGACCTCTTCTGGCCACTGATCGTGATTCAAAAGGGCGATCTCTACACGCCTGCCATGGGCATCCTGGCCTTCCGCTCAGTCGAGGCGGGCGAGGACTACGGCGCGCTGATGGCCGCTGCCCTGCTGGTCACCGCCCCGCTCGTTCTCGCCTTCCTGCTCGCCCAGCGCCGCTTCATCGAAGGCATCACCATGACCGGGCTCAAGGGCTGAGCGCCGGTTTCAACCAGAAGGACCATCGCCATGACAAAAGACATCATGACCAAAGAGATGCGCATCAGCCGCCGCCACACCCTGACGCTGATGGGCGGTGCCGCCGTCTCCGTCGCCATGCCATCGGTGGTGCGGGCGCAGGCAGCCGAGATCCAGGTGCACTATTCGATGCCGGCGATCTTCAAGGAGGCGCAGGACGCTGTGATGGCAGCGTTCAGCGCCAAGCACCCCGAGGTCAAGGCGAGCTATGTCAACCCGACGCCGACCTATGAGGACGGCGCGCAGCTGCTGCTGCGCAATGCGGCCACCAACTCCATGCCGGACGTGTCCTTCCAGGGGCTCAACCGGCTGCGCATGTTCGCCGAACGCGGCGTTGCGGTCGATCTGGCCCCTCTGCTGGCCAAGGAAGGCGATCTGGCCAAGCTCGGCTACTCGCCCGCCATCCTTGGCCTCGGCTTCCATGCCAAGGTGCAATGCGGCCTGCCTTTCGCCACCTCGAACCCGATCAGCTACTACAATGCTACCTTGCTGAAGCGCGCCGGCCTCGATCCGGCCAAGTTCCCGACCACATGGGATCAGGTGATCGCCGATGCGCAGAAGGTGAGGGCGCTGGGTGACGGCAATGACGGCATGTTCTTCCGCTGGCCGGGCGATGACTGGATGTTCTCGGCGCTGCTCTATGGCCATGGCGGTCGCATGCTCAACGACGCCGAGACCGATGTCGCCTTCAACGGCGCTGAGGGCCTCGCGGCGCTGCGCCTGCTCGACCGGATGGTCAAGGAAGGCGGCATGCCCAACTACGCCGGCACGGCTGATCTGCAGGCCTTTGCGGCCGGCAAGCTCGGCATGATGTTCCGCACCACCGCACAGGTGCGCTCGATCGCCAATTCGGTCGGCAGCAATTTCGAACTTGGCACCACGATCATGCCGGTGATTGACGCCGCCAAGGGCCGCCTGCCAACAGGTGGCGCTGCGGCCATGATCACGGCAAAGGATCCGCGCAAGCTTGAAGCGGCGTGGAAGTTCGTCAAGTTTGCCACCTCGGCCGAGGGCACGACACTGATGGTCAAGAACACCGGCTACGTGCCCTGCAATCAAATCGCCATTGATGATCCGAGCTATCTCGGCGACTTCTACAAGGCCAATCCGCTGTTCCAGGCCGCGACGAAGCAGGTCCACCTGATGGTGCCATGGTATGCCTTCCCGGGGCAGAATTCGGTGCGCGTCACGCAGGTCATGGTCGACAATCTCGCCCGCATCGTCGAGCAGAAGGCGACGCCCGAGGCCGTTCTGGCCGACATGGCCACCGAAGTGCGCCGCCTCATCCCGCGCCAGGGTTGATGGGCGCGTCACATTAAGCTCTTCTCAGGTGTCCGGCTGCCGGACACCTGATGGCCTCCAGACGGACCGGACCATGATCACGCGCATCGCCCAGATTTCTGACAGCCACCTTTCCGCCGAAAAGCCGTTCTTCCGCAGCAACTTCGACCTCGTAGCCAGCCACTTGCGCGACACTGCGCCTGACATCGTCATCAACACTGGCGATCTTGCCCTCGATGGAGCGGACCACGACGCCGACCTTGTCGAGGCGCGGGCGGCCCATGCAGGGCTTGGTCTCGAATGCCATGTCCTTCCCGGCAATCATGATGTCGGCGATCATCTCGATGTCGCGCGCCGGCAGCCGGTCAATGCCGAGCGTCTGGCGCGCTACCGGCGCATCATCGGTCCTGACATCTGGTCTCTGGAAATCCCCGGCTGGACCTTGCTCGGACTGAATGCACTGACACTCGGCCTCGATCTGGACGAGGGCCAACAGGATGGGCTGATCAGGGACGCGGTCGCGGCGCTGGCCGGCCGTTCGCTGGCGATCTTCCTGCACAAGCCGCTGGCCGATCTCAGTCCTGATGAGCAGTTGACCAGCAACCGCTTCATGACGGCAGGGCCGCGCCAGCATCTTGCTGGGCTCCTGGGCGGAGCTGTCCCAGCCCTGGTAGCCTCAGGTCATGTCCACCAGTACCGCGACAGCCGCTTCGGCGGCAGCCGCCACGTCTGGGCGCCGGCGACCTCCTTCATGATCAGCGATCCGTGGCAGCCGGGCTATGGCGCCAAGATGGTGGGTTACCTGATGCATGAATTCCACGCCGATGGCGGACACCGTCACGAGATCGTCGGCGTGCGTGACATGGTCCACCACGACCTTGTGGCCTTCCCCGAGGCCTATGGCGATGTGCGCGCCTGGGGCCCCGGCAAGGCGTGACGGCGTCTCAACCCCAGACGGCGTCGAGCACCCTGAGCCAGTTCCCCGACATGATCTTCTCGATCTCGCCCGTCTTGTAGCCGCGGCGCTCCAGACCGCCGACGATGCGGGGCGTATGGGTCAGCGAGGCATAGTCCAGGTTGAGGCGGGTGTCCCATTCATACCAGGGGCCGAGAATGCCGGTGATGTTGGGATAAAGACCGCGGGGTCCGAAGGATTTTTCCCACTTGTCCTGGTCCTGGGGATGTCCTTCGGTGATATCGCTGGCAAAGCCAACATGATCGATCCCGCCGACCTTCACCATGTGATCGATGTGGTCGAGATAGTCGTCCAGATCCGGGCGTGTTGCATGCTTCACCGCCGGCGACCACATCACCGCCCCGATCAGTCCGCCCTTGTCTGCCACGGCCCGGATCAGATCATCCGGCTTGTTGCGGGGGCTGGGGCAAACGGCAAACGCATTGGCATGGCTGAACACGACGGGTTGGCGTGCTTCGGCGATGAAGCCGGCGCTTGTCCTGTGTCCGCAATGAGAAAGGTCGATCAGCAGCCGGTTGGCATGCATTTCCGCCACCCAGGCCCGGCCGGCTTCGGTGATGCCCTTGTCGGCATCGCCCATGTCCGGCGCGCCTTGCCCGAACAGGCAAGGTTCGTTGTAGGTCGGCTGGACAATGCGCATGCCGAGCCTGCGAAACGTCGCGAGCAGGCGCACGTCGCTTTCAACCATCAACGAATGCTGGGCACCGATGATGACGCCAAGCTTTCCTTCGGCCTTCGCCCTGTGGATGTCCTGCGCGCTGCGGACGACGAGCGCCAGATCCGGCATGACCTCGATGCGGGCAAGATTGGCCTCCAGTTCAAGCAGTGACTTTTCAAGCCCAGACCACGGCGAAACCGCCGTGAGATTGATGGCTGAAACGCCGCCCTGAAGTGTCCGCTCGAACTGCTCGCGGTGGACGGCTGCGCAGTTCAGACCGTCGATGATGAGTGGCATGGCACTGTGGCTGGTCATTCTGGCTCCTTGCCGTCGTCCACGAAGCGGGTCACAACCGAGCTGCCGGTCTCGCGATAATTTACCCAGAGCACCTTGCACGGACGGTTCCCGGCATTGGCGAAGCGATGCGGGCGATGGGATGCGAACCGGAAACTGTCTCCTTCGCCCAGCACATAGCGCTGGCGATCAACGACAAGCTCGAGGCCACCTTCCAGCACGAGGCCTGCTTCCTCGCCTTCATGAGCATAGGAATGATCGCCTGATGTGCCGCTGACGGCCAGATCGATGGTGTAGATGTCGAGGCGCGGCACCTTGGAAAATGGCGTGAGCCAGCGTTTCGTCACATGGGTTGTCGGCATGTCGAGCGTCTGCTGCTCGAACGCGCGGGCCACGATCCGGGCCTCGCCATCAAGCTCCTGGTCGAGCCCATTGAACAGCTCGCCCATGCTGACGCCAAGGACATCCGCCAGCCGGACAAGCGTGCGGACCGAGGGTGACGACAGGCCCCGCTCGATCTGGCTGACAAAACTCGTCGAAATGCCGGCCTCATCCGAAAGCTCTTTGAGCGAACGCCCGCGCGCCTTGCGCAGCTGCCTGAGCTTCTGCCCAACCGACCGGTCGGCGGACGCTTCGTCGGCCGCGATTGCGGATTCCCGGGTCAAGATATCGGAGGGCATGGCTCGCATTCCGTCGGCAGTCATCAGGCCGAAATCTCCCCGCGAGCTGGCTTGGTGAGGTCACCCTAGAGTGAAAATTTCGATTGTAAATTCACTTTGCCCCTCTATCATCAAAAAAGTTTCAGTGCGAGGCCACCTTCCGCGACAAGCGGAGAGGACGGCGATCGGCGCACTGTTCAGATCAAGGGGAGAGTTGTCATGTCTTGGACTCGCCGTTCCTTCACCGCAGCCATGATCGTTTCATCCCTGGCGTTGGCCGCCGTAATTGCCGCGCCCGCCAGTGCCCAGGCACCCAGGACCCTGACCATCGCCCAGGGCTTTGATCCGCAGACCTTGTGGCCGAATGGCACGACCGCCTCGGACAATCTCAACGCGGGCAACGCCATCGTGGAGGCGCTGCTGTGGGCCAATCCGGCTGATGGCAAGATCGAGCCGATGCTGGCCGAGAAATGGGAGCGCACCGGTCCCACCACGATGAAGCTGTCGTTGCGCCCGAACGTCATTTTCACCAACGGCGAGGCCATGAATGCCGACGCTGTTGTCCAATCCTTTGCCGTCTTCCTCGATCCCAGGCAGACGCCAGCCTATGCCAACTACGCGGCCGCGATCGACAAGGTGGAAAAGGTCGATAACCTGACTGTGCTCGTGCACACCAAGTTTCCCTATCCGGCCTTCGAACTGATGCTGACGCAGGTCTACATCACGCCGCCGGCCTACTGGAACAGCGTCGGGCTTCAGGGTTTCGGTCAGAAGCCCGTCGGCACAGGGCCGTTCCGGCTCACCGAGTGGGTCAAGGACAGCCGTGTCGTCATGGAGCGCAACACTGCCTACTGGGGCAAGGGCCCGGTCGGTTTCGACCGCGTGATCTGGCGCCCGGTGCCGGACGACACAGCCCGTGTGGCGGGGCTGACCACAGGCGAGTATGACGTCGCCACGAACGTTCCGATCTCCAACATCCAGGACATCAACCGGCAGCGTGATCGCCGCGTCATCGAGACGCCAAGCTACCGCATCTTCCAACTGATCCTGTCCTCGCTGGATGAGCACCCGAGCGCACTGCACGACAAGCGTGTGCGCCAGGCGGTCAACCACGCCATCGACAAGAAGGCGATCATCGACAGCCTGTTCGAGGGCAAGGCCTTTGCACTCAATGGCCAATTGCTGCGGCAGAGCCAGCTTGGCTATGACCCCTCGCTGAAGGATTATGCCTTCGATCTGGCCAAGGCCAGGGCGCTTCTCGCCGAAGCGGGGCATCCCAACGGCATCGAGTTGACCTTCAAGTTTCCCACCGGCCGCTATGCACAGGACAGGGAGGTGTCGGAGGCGATCGCCGGCATGCTGGCAAAAGCCGGCATCCGCACACGCATGGTGTCGCTCGAGCCGGGCGAGTTCCTGCGCCAGTTGCGCAACCGCGAACTCCAGCCAATGGCCTATATCGGCCTTGCGCCGCTGGATGATCCCGATTTTCAGCTGGCACAATACCGGTCGAGCTGGCGCTATGCCTACATCCGCAATGCCGAACTTGATGGGCTGATCGATGCCGGCGCGCGGGAGATCGATGTCGCCAAGCGCCGCGAGATCTATCAGAAGGCCGGACGCCTGATGCATGATCTCGCGCCCGTGGCCTTCCTGTTCGGCGGCTTCGATTTCTACGGTGTGAACCGAAAGCTGGAAGGCTTCGTCCCGCGTGGCGACCAGCGCTTCTTCCTGCACAACGTGACGCTGAAGCCCTGAGAGCTGTGGCCGGGCAGGTGGGGGACAGGCAGACGATGCGGCAAAGCCGGCCAGGGTGTGCCTGATGGTATCCTACATCCTCAGGCGCCTTCTGCTGACGCTCCCCGTTCTGGCCGGCATCGTGCTGATCACCTTCCTGCTCACGCGGCTGAGCGGCGATCCGACGGACCTTCTGCTGCCGCCGAATGCCACTGACGAAGCGCGCGAGGCATTCCGGTCGGTGAACGGTCTTGACCGGCCGTTGTGGGAGCAGTTCATCACGTTTGCCATCAAGGCGGTCACGGGGGATTTCGGCACCTCCTTGCGTTTCGAGCAGCCGGCCATGCAGCTTGTCCTTGACCGGTTGCCGGCTACTGCGGAACTGGCTGCGGCCACGATGGTCATTGCCCTGTCCATCGGCATTCCTGCCGGTGTGATCGCCGCGACGCAGCGCGGTCACATGGCCGACGGCCTTATCCGTGCGATCATGCTTCTGGGGCAGGCAGTCCCGTCATTCTTTCTCGGTGTCCTGGGCATCATCATCTTCGCCACCTGGCTGCGCTGGCTGCCGACCGGCGGACGAGGGGATTGGTCCCAACTCGTCCTGCCTGCGACCACTCTTGCCTTCAATCTCGTCGCTCTCATCGCGCGCGTTACCCGCTCGTGCATGCTCGACGTGCTCAAGCAGGACTATGTGCGCACGGCCCGAGCCAAGGGCGTCTGGGAAAGCCGGGTGATCTGGCTTCACGCCCTGCGCAATGCCTTCATCCCTGTGCTCACCGTGATTGGTCTGCAGGTCGGCCTGCTGCTGGGCGGCGTGGTCGTCACCGAGACGATTTTCTCCTGGCCGGGTGTTGGCCGCCTTGCGATCCAGGCGATCTATGCGCGGGATTTCCCGGTCGTGCAGGCCGTCGTCTTTGTCTTTGCCGTGATCTTCGTGTTGGTGAATCTCGTCGTGGACCTGCTCTACGCCCTGCTTGACCCACGCATCGGCTACAGGTGACGCCCCGATGAGCGACGCCACAGCGCCCGTGCAGGAAGCCACAGAAAGCCGCACCCGCCACGTGCTGCGAACCACCTTCGCAAGCTGGCCGGCAAAGCTCAGCCTTGTGGTTCTGGCGCTGGCGCTGGCCTGTGCCATCGCCCCATCCCTGATCGCCCCGCGCGACGCCTTCGTGCAGGACCTGTCCTTGCGCCTCCTGCCGCCAGCCTGGGAACCGCGCGGGCAGGCGCTCTACTGGCTCGGCACGGATCAGCTTGGCCGCGACACGGTGGCCCGGATCATCCATGGCGCACGCATCACGCTGCTCGTCAGCGTGCTGGCGGTTGCGGTCTCCGCTGTCATTGGCATCGCGGCGGGGCTTGCGGCCGGTTTCTATCGGGGCCTGACGGATGCCATCATCCTGCGGCTCATCGATATGCAACTGGCGTTTCCACTGATCCTGCTGGTTATTGCCGTGGTTGCCGTGGTCGGTCCTTCGCTGACCAACCTGGTGATCGTGATGGGGCTTTCGGGCTGGCCGCGCTTTGCGCGCATCGTGCGCGGCTCTGTCCTGACTGTCCGGCATCTGGAATTCGTCGATGCGGCACGCGCCATCGGTGCTTCGCAATTCCGGATGATGGCGCAACACATCCTGCCCAACATCATGTCCGCGATCATTGTCTATGCCAGCTTCGAGGTGGCCCGCATGATCCTTCTGGAAGCGACGCTGAGTTTTCTCGGCCTCGGCGTGCAGCCTCCGACGCCGACATGGGGCGGCATGATCAGCGAGGGCCGTCGCTATGTGAACCAATCATGGACCGTGGCGATCGCGCCGGGCATCGCCATCGCTGCCGTGATCCTGGCATTTAACATCCTCGGTGACGCCTTGCGCGACGCCCTTGATCCGCAACTCGAAGACCGGACCTGACCGGTCGCACACAAGGAGAGATGCACCATGACCGCCTCAAGACTGATCGTTGATGGTCTGAATTGCGCGCCAATCACACGCGAGCAGATGCAGCGCACGCTGAAGGGCGGTGTCACGGCCGTCAACCTGACGAGCGTGCGACCTCCCCACGATTTCAATACTGCGATGTCCGACCTTGCGCGGACCATTGCGATGATCGAGGCGAACGCCGACATCGCAACGATCCCGCGAACGGTCGCCGACATCGAGCAGGCGAAGCGGGATGGCAAACTGGCCTTCATCCTTGGCGCGCAGAACTCGGTTCTGGTGCAGGAAGATGTCGAGTTGCTGCGCATTCTTGCGCGCATCGGCTTTCGCATCCTGCAGCCGACTTACATGGAGCTGAACAAGTTCGGCGGGGGCGTTCTCGCCAAGGGTGGCGATCCGGGGCTGACCGACAATGGGCGTCGCTGGGTCGACCTCATGAACGAGTTGCGCATGCTGATCGATCTGTCGCATGTAGGCTACAAGACAGCGGCGGATGTGCTGGCCCTCTCGAAGCGCCCGGTGATCTTCAGCCATTCCAACGCGCGCATGCTGTGCGATAGCTTGCGCAACATCCCTGATGAGCTGATCAAGGCCGCCGCCAAAACGGGCGGCACGGTCGGCGCGACGCTCTGGCCGCCAATGGTCCGCCATGACCAGAGGCCGACAGTCGATGACTGGGCTGCCCAGATTGCCTACATGGTCGACCTTGTCGGTGTTGAACATGTCGCATTTGGCAGCGATCTTTCGGAGAACCGCTATTCCTCCGATGCCGAATGGCAGAAGAGTTTCGGGCCGCGCGGGATTTATCCGGAAGTGACGGCGGTGCTCGGGCCGTGGTTCGTGTTCGAAAGCAGGCTGAGCGTCGGCTTCCAGAGCATGGCAGAAACCCCCAATCTCATCGGCGCGCTCGAAAAGCGCGGTTTCAGCGAAGACAGCATCGACAAGATCATGGGGGGCAATCTCATGCGTGTGTATCGCGAGGTCTGGGGCGCATGATGAAGGCCTCGGCGCAGCACGAACAGATGTCTGCTGCGGTACCCGGTCTGGATGAGGGCGAGGTGCTTCGCGTTGAGAACCTTGCCGCCCACCTGCACACGGGCGGAGGTGTGGTGCGCGCGGTCGATGGCGTCTCTTTTTCGCTGCGCAAGGGCGAGACGCTCTGCATCGTCGGTGAATCGGGCTGCGGCAAGAGCATGACCGCCCTTGCCATTTTAGGCTTGCTGCCCAAGCCAGCGGGGCGGATCGTGGGTGGGCGCGTCGTGCTCGCCGGCGTGGGGGACCTTGCCATGCTCTCCGCCGAGGCCATGCGCAAGGTGCGCGGCCGGTCCATCTCCATGGTGTTCCAGGAGCCGATGACCTCGCTCAATCCGGTGTTCCGGATAGGCTGGCAGATCTCCGAGGCGATCCTGATGCATGAAGCGATCGGGCGCGAAGCCGCCCGCGCCCGTGCCATTGCCATGCTCGAACTGGTTGGCATTCCGTCGCCGGAGACGCGCTATGATGCCTATCCGCACCAACTCTCCGGCGGGATGCGGCAGCGTGTGATGATTGCCATCGCGCTGGCATGTCAGCCTCAGGTGATGCTGGCGGACGAGCCGACAACCGCGCTCGACGTCACCATCCAGGCCCAGATTCTGAGGCTGATGAACCGGTTGAAGACCGAAACGGGTTCGTCACTGCTGCTGATCACGCACGATCTGGGAGTTGTGGCGCAGATGGCGACGCGGGTCTGCGTCATGTATGCGGGCGTCATCGTCGAGGAGGCGGATGTAGGCGCGTTGTTCGCCCGGCCGCTGCATCCCTATACGCGGGGCCTTCTGGCTGCGATCCCGACATCGCGCAGCGGAGGCGCGCGTGGCAAGCTGTCGACGATCGCAGGGATGGTGCCCAATCTCGCCCGGCTTGAGCCCGGCTGCCGCTTTGCGGCGCGGTGTCCCGACGTGCACGACCGGTGCCGGATGGCCGAGCCACCACTCGCTGCTCCTGAGGGGGGCGGCGAGGGCGGTCGTGGCGTGCGCTGCTGGCTGCATCTGCCGGCTGGCCCGGTTGCGCCGGCGCTTGAGGCTGCCCCGTGAAGCCGCTTCTCGAAGCCATCGATATCACCCGGCACTTTCCGTTGGCCGGCAAGCTGTTCCGGAGATCCACCCGCGCCGTCAAAGCCGTCGATGGCGTCAGCATCGCGCTGCTGGCCGGGGAGACGCTGGGCCTCGTGGGCGAATCGGGTTGCGGCAAGTCAACGCTCGGACGCCTTCTGGCAAGGCTGGACGAGCCGACAGGCGGCACCATCCGGTTCGATGGGCAGGATATCGCTGGTCTCGATGAGGCCGCGCTGAAGCCCTTCCGGCGGCGGACACAGATCGTGTTCCAGAATCCGTATTCCTCGCTCAATCCACGCCAGACGATCGGCGATACCCTGATCGAGCCGCTGCTGATCCATGGCATTGGCGATGCTGCCAGCCGTCTGCAGCGCGCCTACGACCTGCTCGATATCGTCGGCCTCAGGCGGGAACACTTCGGCCGCTACCCCCACCAGTTCTCCGGTGGCCAGCGCCAGCGCATCGGCATCGCGAGGGCTTTGGCGCTGGAGCCGGCGCTGATCATATGCGACGAGCCGGTATCGGCACTGGACGTGTCGATCCAGTCGCAAATCCTCAACCTGCTGGATGATCTGCAGAAGCGCTTCAGTCTTGCCTACCTCTTCATCTCGCATGACCTGAGGGTCATCGAGCACATCGCAGATCGCGTGGCCGTGATGTACCTGGGCCGAATCGTCGAGGAAGCGCCGGTGGCGGACATTTACGCCCGCCCGCGCCATCCCTATACGCAGGCGCTGCTGGCCGCTGTGCCCGTGCCGGACCCGGCGCGCCGCCAGCCGGAGGTTGTGCTGGAGGGCAATGTGCCAAATCCGATCGACCCGCCATCGGGTTGCCATTTCCACCCGCGATGCCCGCTGGCCGAGGCCCGCTGCCGGAGCGAGATGCCGCCACTCGTGACCGGCGCAGGGGGGCACAAGGTGCGCTGCTGGGTCAACCGGGCCGATGATCCGGTTGTCCGCAATGCGTGGCAGATCTGATGCACTGTTGACCGGCGTTGACGGATGGCGGCCAAAGCGCTGCCCCGAAAGGGCCGGAAGGTCTTGCTTCTGAAGGGAGACAATTCCTCTCCGGAACGAAAAAGGGGTCAGGCGCGCTGGCCCAACCCCTTGATTTCGTTGGCTCCCGGAGCAGGATTCGAACCTGCGACCAACCGGTTAACAGCCGGTTGCTCTACCGCTGAGCTATCCGGGATCAACGCGATGCGTGCATACAGACGCGCCGTCATGCATGCAAGCCCCGTTGCCGGATTTATCGTTCGCATGTCAGTCATTAAGCAATGGTCAATCATGCGCCGCCGGCCGGAGTTGCGCTGTCGGCGTGCCTTCCGGCTTTTCGCCGATGATCGCTTGCAGGTTCCGCAAGCTTGTTGCTATAGGCCCTTCACGCGTTCGTGACGCGGCTCGCCCTGATGGCCTCGTGGCGGAGTGGTTACGCAGAGGACTGCAAATCCTTGTACGGGGGTTCGATTCCCTCCGAGGCCTCCACCTTTCTTCATGGGATGGATTGTCAGGAAACCCGGCAGCTCTGCCTGGCCTGCGGCACGCGCTGACCGGCGCACCGTACGCTTTGGGTGCTTGCGTTTTTGCGTCGCATCGCACAAAACCGCGCGGTTCGCCGCACGCTGGGCGGATACGATCCCGGAGGTTGCATGACCGCTGATTTCTCCGCGCTCCGGCGCAATATGGTGGACTGCCAGTTGCGCACCTACGATGTCACTGATCGCGCCGTTCTGGCCGCGATGGACAGCGTTCCCCGCGAAGTGTTCGTGCCGGAAGCCCGCCGAGAGGTCGCCTATATCGACCAGCCGGTTGCGCTGGACGGCCTTGGTGCAGCGGGCAGGGCGCTTCTCGCGCCGATGACCGCCGGGCGGATGCTGCAGACCCTCGATATCCAGCCTGGCCAGCGTTTGCTCGATTTCGCCTGCGGGACCGGCTACAGCGCCGCCGTGGCGCTTGCCATGGGCGCGACCGTCGTCGCCTACGATTCGTCCGCAGCGTTGCGTGAGGCCGCGCGCGCCGCCTTGGCGGCGGCCGATGCCGGCGCTGTCACGGTTGTTGATGTCGTGCCGGACGCCGCATTCGACCTGATCATGGTCAACGGCGCCTGCGATGGCATGCCGAAGGACCTCGCGGACCGGCTTGCCGATGGCGGGCGGATGGTCGTGGTGGAAGGCGCCGGCCGGGCCGGGCGCGTGATGCTGTATCAGCGCTCGGGTGATTCTGTGGGTGGGCGTGCTGTTTTCGATGCCGCCGCTCCCGTGCTGGCTGAATTCCGCAAGGCCGCCATCTTCGCCCTGTGACGGCTGGACCCGCCGGCTGACTGATTCGATTCGTTTGCCTGTCATCCGGCCCGTGCCGGACAGCGCCTGAACGCGCCAGGCAGGTGTCACTTTTATGTGGCATATGCCGATTCAATTGTTTCTGGCGGCATCCAGCGGTTGGTGGCGCAGATTTCGCTTGTTAGTAAAGATGACCAGTTCATTAATGCCGGCGCGCGTGGCGGATTCCGCTGCGTGACATCCGAACGAGGCAACAAGACATGGTTTTTCGAAGCGTTCGCGGCTTGAGTTTGGCAGCTGCGGCCACAGCGCTGCTGGTATCCGTTGCCGTTTCGTCGGGGCCGGCACGTGCTGCCGAAACTCTCGAAAGCGCGTTGGCCAAGGCCTATGGCTCCAACCCGACCCTGAACGCCCAGCGGGCCGCGCTGCGCGTCAGCAACGAAGGTGTGTCACAGGCGCTGTCAGGCTACCGGCCGCGCGTGACTGGCACAGCCGATATCGGCGCATCCTACATCGAGAACAACAGGCCGCTCGCGCGCTCGACCTCCGTGCGTCAGGCCCCCCGCGGCGTTGGCGTGCAGCTTGACCAGACGATCTGGAATGCAGGCCGGACCGGCAACGCCGTCAGCCAGGCCGAAGCGCTGGTGCTGGCAAGCCGCGAGACTTTGCGCGTATCCGAACAGACGGTGCTGCTGGATGCGGCCACTGCCTACATGAACGTGTTGCGCGACACGGCCATTCTCAATCTCAACAACAACAACGTCGAGGTGCTGGAAGAGCAGCTTCGCCAGACGCGGGACCGCTTCAATGTCGGCGAAGTGACCCGGACGGACGTGGCCCAGTCCGAGGCGCGGCTGGCCTCGTCGCGCTCGCAGCTGTCGGTTGCGCAGGCCAACCTCAAGTCCAGCCTTGGCCGCTATCGCCAGATCGTTGGTGTCCAGCCCAAACGGCTCGCGCCGGGGCGGCCACTCGAACGCAATCTGCCACGGTCGCTCGATGAGGCAACCCGCATCAGCCAGAGCCAGCATCCCTCGATCATCGCAGCGCTGCACAATGTCGATGCCGCGGATATCGGCGTGAAGGTTGCGGAAGCCGAACTCTATCCAAGCCTCGGCCTGTCCGCTTCTGTTGCGCAGCGCAACGATGTCAACACGCTCAACGACCAGCGCGTGACCGCCAGTGCAGTGGCGCGCCTCACTGTGCCGATCTACGAGGGTGGCCAGGTCTACTCGCGGACACGTCAGGCGAAGGAACTCGCCGGTCAGCGCCGGCTTGAAGCCGACATCACCCGCGAGCAGATCCGGGCAGCCGTGGTGACGGCGTGGGGCTCGCTCGAGGCCTCGAAGGCCCAGACGATTGCTGCCCAGGCGCAGGTGCTGGCGGCCGAAACCGCGCTGAACGGCGTGCGCGAGGAGGCCAAGGTCGGCCAGCGCACGACGCTTGACGTGCTCAACGCGCAGCAGGAATTGCTGTCCGCCCGCTCGTCCCTGATCACGGCGCAGCGAGACAGGGTGGTCGCATCCTACAATGTGATGTCGGCATCAGGGCGCCTCAATGCCCAGATGCTGGGCCTCAAGGCGGCTCGCCATGATCCGAACCTGCATTACGAGCAGGTGCGCGACAAGTGGATCGGAACCCAGACGCCGGACGGGCGCTAAAGGCCTTTTGCGGGTCACGAGGAAGGCGACAGGCCTTCCCAAGCCGATCATCCACGGTTTTTCCTGTGTGTGGGTCCGGGCCGTGGTTGTGCATGGCGCGCATCCTAATCTATTCATATGAGGGCAAAGGCGATTCCGCCGTTGCATTTTGGCGCGCAGCATCCTTGGGTTGAGTATGACGGCTCTCGCAAAAGGCAACGAACCCTCGATGGAGGAAATCCTCGCCTCGATCCGGCGCATCATTGCCGATGATCAGCAGGTCGTGGCCGCATCGCCGGAAGCGGACGCAGCGCCGTCTGCGCCACCGATGCCTCCGCCCGATGATGTTCTCGATCTTGCCGTGGCAGCCACGCCGGTGCCTCAGGAGAGCGAGGACGACGCGAAGAGCCAGGATGATGTCGACCTGATGTTCGCCGACACGGCCCCGGAACCGGAGCCCGAGCCCGAACCTGCTCCTCCGCCGCCTCCTGTGATGGTCGCTGCGCCACCGCCGCCACCACCGGTCATTATGCCGGAGCCTCAGCCGGAACAGCGCTCGGAGCTTTTGTCCGCCGCTACCAGCGCTTCGATTGCCGGAGCGTTTTCGTCCCTGTCCAACACGCTTCTGACCGGCAATGCCCGGACACTGGAAGACCTCGTCAAGGACATGATGAAGCCGATGCTCAAGACCTGGCTGGACGACAATCTCCCATCCATCGTCGAGCGCTTGGTCAAGGCCGAGATCGAGCGCGTCGCCCGCGGCGGGCGCTGAAGCAGATCGCAACGAACGCAGTGCCAAGCGGGTTGCTGCGGCCTGCGGCAAGCAGCTTTCCTGTGCGCCTGAACGATGTCCCAAGCTGCCAAGCGAGTTGACGAAGGCCTGCACCTTCGGCTTTTAGAACAACAGCAACGGTTTTTGTGATTTGCTGCCGGGCCCTGATGCCCGGCGGTTCGCTTTTGAGGCCCTTCCCATGATGGACAACAGGTTCGAACCCGCCGCCATCGAGGCGCGCATTGCCGAGCGTTGGGCGAAGGCCAATGCCTTTGCGGCCATGCGGCCGGGCCGTGAGACCGCAGAGCCGTTCTGCATCGTGATCCCGCCGCCGAACGTGACGGGGTCGCTGCACATCGGGCATGCCCTCAACAACACCTTGCAGGACGTTCTGTGCCGCTACTGGCGCATGAAGGGCAGGGATGTGCTCTGGCAGCCGGGCACGGACCATGCCGGCATCGCCACGCAGATGATGGTGGAGCGCAAGCTCGCTGCCGAGAATCGTGCCGACCGGCGCACAATGGGTCGCGAGGCCTTCCTGCGGGAGGTGTGGGCGTGGAAGGAAGAGAGCGGCGGCACCATCGTCAATCAGCTCAAGCGCCTCGGAGCCTCCTGTGACTGGAGCCGCGAGCGCTTCACCATGGACCCCGGCCTGTCCGAGGCCGTGCTGAAGGTGTTCGTCGAACTGCACAAGAAGGGCATGATCTACAAGGCCCGCCGTCTGGTGAACTGGGACCCGAAGCTGCTGACCGCGATCTCCGACCTTGAGGTCGAGCCGCGCGAGGTGAAGGGCCAGATGTGGTACTTTGACTATCCGCTGGCCGACGATCCGGACGTGAAGATCACCGTCGGCACGACCCGGCCGGAAACCATGCTCGGCGACACGGCAATTGCGGTTCATCCCGAGGACGAGCGCTGGAAGCCGCTGATCGGCAAGATGGTGCGCCTGCCGCTGGTCGGGCGGCTGATCCCGATCGTGGCGGATGCCTACTCGGACCCGGAGAAGGGCTCGGGCGCGGTCAAGATCACGCCTGCGCATGATTTCAACGATTTCGAGGTCGGCAAGCGCCATAACCTGCCGCTGGTCAATGTGCTGACGGCGGATGCGAAAATCACCATCGACGGCAATCCGGACTTCACGACCGGCATTCCCGGCGGCGTGCTGGCCGATGAGTTGCGCCATCTCGACGGTCTCGATCGTTTCGACGCGCGCAAGCGCGTGGTGGCCTGGTTCGAGGAGCATGGCTTGCTCCAGAAGATCGAGCCCAATGCCCATGCGGTGCCGCATGGGGACCGTTCCGGCGTGCCGATCGAGCCGTGGCTGACCGACCAGTGGTATGTCGATGTGCGCCCGATGGCGGAAAAGGCCATGGCCGCCGTGCGCGACGGACGCACAAGGCTGCATCCACCCGAGCGCGAGAAGATATTCTTCCAGTGGATGGAAAACATCGAGCCATGGTGTGTTTCGCGCCAGCTCTGGTGGGGCCATCAGATCCCGGCCTGGTATGGGCCAGATGGAACGCCATTCGTGGCGCTCGACGAGGTGGCTGCACAGGTCGATGCGACCGCCCATTATGGCAAGCCAGTGCTGCTGGAGCGCGATCCCGACGTGCTCGACACCTGGTTTTCATCGGCGCTGTGGCCGTTCTCGACGCTCGGCTGGCCTCAGGATACGCCCGAACTTGCCAAGTTCTACCCGACCTCGACCCTCGTCACCGCCGCCGACATCCTGTTCTTCTGGGTGGCGCGGATGATGATGATGGGCACCGAGTTCATGGGCCAGACGCCTTTCGCCGACGTGATCCTGCACGGGATCGTCCGGGACGAGAAGGGCAAGAAAATGTCCAAGACGACCGGCAATGTCATCGATCCGCTCACTGTCATCGACCAGTATGGCGCGGACGCGATGCGCTTCACGCTGGCGGCGATGGCCAGTTCCGGCCGCGACATCAAGCTGTCGATGGCGCGAGTCGAAGGCTACCGCAACTTCGCGACCAAGATCTGGAACGCGGCGCGCTTTGCCGAAATGAATGGCTGCGTGCGCGTGGCCGGGTTTGACCCGCACAATGTCCGCGAGACGCTCAACCAATGGGTGCTTGGCGAGGCTGCGCGTGCGGCGCGCGAGGTGGCTGCCGGCATCGAGGCTTACCGCTTCAACGATGCCGCCGATGCGGCCTACCGCTTCGTCTGGGGCACGTTCTGCGACTGGTATGTCGAACTGTCCAAGCCGGTGCTGCAAGCCGAAAGCGACAGTGCGGCCAAGGAAGAGACGCGCGCGACGGTGGCTTTCGTGATCGATGTCATCGCCAGCCTGCTGCATCCGTTCATGCCGTTCATGACCGAGGAACTCTGGGCCGTGAAGGGCGAGGCGGGCCCGGCGCGGACCGATCTGCTTTGCCACGCCGATTGGCCGGAACTGACGGGCCTCGACAACCCTGCGGCGGAAGCCGAGATCGGGTTTGTGGTCGATCTGATTTCCGAGATCCGGTCCGTCCGAACCGAGATCAATGTGGCCGGCGGTGCGCAGGTGGAACTGGTGCTGGTTGGCGCATCCGCAAGCACGCGTGCCATCGTCGGCCGCTGGGAGGCGATGATCGCGCGGCAGGCGAGGGCATCCTCGATCGGCTTTGCGGAGAACGCTCCGCCCCAGTCGGCTCAGATCGTGGTGCGCGGTGAAACCATCGCCATGCCGCTGGCGGGGCTGATCGATCTTGGCGCCGAGACGTCGCGGCTGAACAAGGAACTGGCCAAGCTTGATGGCGAGATCGGCGGCGTTGAGCGCAAGCTCGCCAATGCCGAATTCATCGCCAAGGCACCTGAAGAGGTGATCGAGGAAAACCGCGAGCGGATTGCCGAGGCCCGTGCTCGGCAGGCCAAGATCCGCGATGCCCTGACCAGACTGGGCTGAGTTGCCCACCCACAAAAAACCCCGGAGCCACAGGCCCCGGGGTGTCGCCTTGCGATGGCCTGTTGTTCAGGCGAGGTCGAAGCGATCGGCGTTCATCACCTTGGTCCATGCCGCGATGAAATCGTGGACGAACTTCTCCTTCGAGTCGCTCTGCGCATAGACCTCTGCCAGGGCCCGCAATTGCGAGTTCGACCCGAAGATGAGGTCTGCCCGGGTTGCTGTCCACTTCATCTGGCCTGACGAGCGGTCGCGGCCTTCGAACAGGTCCTGCGCTTCCGAGGTGGCAGTCCAGACCGTGCGCATGTCGAGCAGGTTGACGAAGAAATCCGTCGTGAGCTGCCCGATGCGGTCGGTGAAGACGCCGTGGCGGGCGCCATCATGGTTGGCACCAAGCACGCGCATGCCGCCGACAAGAACCGTCATTTCTGGCGCGGTCAGGGTCAGAAGCTGTGCCTTGTCGACAAGCAGTTCCTCTGCCGAGACGTCGGACGGCCCCTTCTGGTAGTTGCGGAAGCCATCGGCAAACGGCTCCAGAACAGAGAAGGATTCCACGTCGGTCTGTTCAGCTGTGGCATCGGTGCGGCCCGGCGTGAACGGAACCTTGACCGTGAAGCCTGCCGCTTTCGCTGCCAGTTCGACGCCATATGCACCACCCAGCACGATCAGGTCGGCCAGCGAGATCTTCCGGCCATTGGTCGCGCCTGCGTTGAACGTCGCCCGGATGCTTTCGAGTTTGCCCAGAACTGCAGCGAGTTGGGCTGGCTGGTTGACCACCCAGTCTTTCATCGGCGCGAGGCGGATGCGGGCGCCATTGGCACCGCCCCGCTTGTCCGAGCCGCGGAAGGTCGAGGCAGAGGCCCACGCCGTCTGCACGAGCTGGCTGATGCCGAGGCCGCTTTGCGCGATCATTGTCTTCAGCGCCGCGATTTCGGGTTCTGTGACGACCGGATGATCGAGGGCTGGAACCGGATCCTGCCAGATCAGCTCTTCGGCCGGAACTTCCGGGCCGAGATAGCGGACCTTCGGGCCCATGTCGCGGTGGGTCAGCTTGAACCAGGCGCGGGCAAAGGCATCGGCGAACTCGGCGGGGTTCTTGTGGAAGCGGCGGGAGATCGCTTCATAGGCAGGGTCCATCCGCATGGCCATGTCGGCGGTCGACATCATCAGTGGGACCCGCTTGGCCGGATCATGCGCATCCGGTGCGTGATCGTGCGGCGCAAGGCCCTTCGCCGCCCATTGCCATGCACCGGCCGGGCTCTTGCCCAGCTCCCATTCATAGCCGAAGAGCACATCGAAATAGGCCATGTCCCAACGGACCGGGTTCGGCGTCCAAGGGCCTTCAAGCCCGCTGGTGATGGTGTGGGCGCCATGTCCGGTGCCGAAGCTGTTCAGCCAGCCCAGTCCCTGCGCGGCGATGTCGGCGCCTTCCGGCTCGGGGCCGACATGGGCCGTGTCGCCAGCACCGTGAGTCTTGCCGAAGGTGTGGCCGCCGGCCACCAGCGCAACGGTTTCGGCGTCGTCCATCGCCATGCGGGCAAAGGTCTCGCGGATGTCGCGGGCCGAGGCGAGTGGATCAGGCTTGCCGTTCGGGCCTTCCGGATTGACGTAGATCAGGCCCATTTGGACCGCGGCCAGCGGGTTCTCGAGGGCGCGGTCGCCGCTGTAGCGCTTGTCACCGAGCCAGTCGGCTTCCTTGCCCCAGTAGATGTCTTCCTCCGGTTCCCAGACATCGGCGCGTCCACCGCCGAAGCCGAAGGTCCGGAAGCCCATGGATTCCAGCGCCGCGTTGCCGGCGAGGATCATCAGGTCCGCCCACGAAATGGCGTTGCCATACTTGGCCTTGATCGGCCAGAGCAGGCGGCGTGCCTTGTCGAGGTTGCCGTTGTCAGGCCAGCTGTTGAGCGGCGCGAAGCGCTGCGTGCCTGAGGACGCGCCACCGCGGCCATCGCCCGTGCGGTAGGTGCCCGCGCTGTGCCAGGCCATGCGGATGAACAGGGGGCCATAGTGGCCATAATCCGCCGGCCACCACTCCTGCGAGTCGGTCATCAGGGCGAAGAGATCCTGCTTCAATGCCTGGTAGTCGATGCCGCCGAAGGCAGCGGCGTAATTGAATGCAGGTGACATCGGGCTCGACAGCGCCGTGTTCTGGTGCAGCATCCTGAGATTGAGTTGGTTCGGCCACCAATCGCGGTTGCTCCTCATGGCATGCGTCGTCGCGCCATGCGCAACCGGACAACCACCATTCCCAGTCGAAGTGCCATGCATTTGTCGTTTCTCCTTGCGAACTGCGCCGTGTGACGACGCCTGAGTGCCATATGGTGACAAGATGGCCGGAGGTCATCCCTCAAGTGACGGCCGACGGCAATTTTTGGCTTATCAACCCGACGCCGCTGGAAACACGGCCGGAGTTCAGCTAAAGCTGCCGCGCCGGTGTTCTGCTGGCCTTGATCTCCAACGCCAGTCCCGGATTCCACCCAACATGCTGAAGCGTGCCTATGACTGGGTTGTGTCCTACGCGAGCCATCCGCGCGCCGTGTGGGTCCTGTTTGCCGTCACGTTCCTCGAAAGCTCGATCAGCCCGATCCCGCCGCTGCCCCTGCTGATTCCGATGTGTCTCGCCCGTCCAGAGCGGTCCTGGTATTACGCCTTTGTCTGTTCCATGGGCGCACTGCTGGGCGGCTATATGGGGTACGCCATCGGCTGGTTGCTCTATGACACGGTCGGGCTGTGGCTGATCACGCTCTATGGCCTTGCTGACCAGGCGAGCAGCATGGTCGAGAATTCCAAGCATGTCTGGTTCTGGGTGCTGCTGACCAAGGGTTTGACGCCAATCCCGTTCAAGATCGTCACGATCATGTCCGGGTTCATCCATTTCGACCTGACGCTGTTCACGATCGGCGCCTTCGTCTCGCGCATCACCTTCTTCATGATGTTTGCGCTGGCCCTGCGCTTCTATGGCGAGAACATCCGGCTGTTCATGGAAAAGCACCTGCCGCTCGCCACCGGCATCCTGCTGTTCTTCATCATCGGCGGCTTCCTGCTCCCCGCGATCATTTGATCGATTAAAGGGCGTGGCATTTCCGCCACAGCCTCGAATGATTCAGATGAGCCGGCATTCCTTGCCGATGCATGCCGCGATTGCGCCACAAAGCTGGGGCCTTCGTTGCGGCGTTAACTCACTGATATCCAGCCACTTTGTCGGTTCTTCCATGTGTGATACCCGCATCTGACGCAGACAGGCCGCGCCATCTGGCGCGTTGCCGTGCAGGCGTGGTGCGTGGCACAGATGCGACGGCTGCGATGGCAGCCAATGGAAGCTTCAACTGCCCGGATAAACGGCAGGACGACAATTGGTCTGGAGGAGATTGCGATGGACGCGAAGGTTTTCGACAAGTCAAAGCTGCCGAGCCGGCATGTCTCGGTTGGTCCGTCGCGCGCGCCACACCGTTCCTACTATTACGCGATGGGGATGACGACCCGTCAGATCGAGCAGCCGTTCATCGGCGTCGCCAGCTGCTGGAACGAGGCTGCCCCCTGCAATATCGCCCTGATGCGTCAGGCGCAGGCCGTCAAGAAGGGCGTCACGTCCGCAGGCGGCACCCCCAGGGAGTTCTGCACCATCTCCGTGACTGACGGCATCGCCATGGGCCATCAGGGCATGAAGTCCTCGCTGGCTTCACGCGAGGTCATCGCCGACTCCGTCGAGCTGACGATGCGCGGCCACTGCTATGACGCGCTGGTCGGCCTCGCAGGCTGCGACAAATCCCTGCCGGGGATGATGATGGCGATGGTGCGCCTGAACGTTCCGTCGGTGTTCCTGTATGGCGGCTCGATCCTTCCGGGCAACTACAAGGGCAAGCCGATCACCGTGCAGGACGTGTTTGAGGCCGTGGGCAAGCACTCGGTCGGCGCAATGTCCGATGAAGATCTGATGGAAATCGAGCAGGTTGCGGCGCCATCGTCGGGCTCGTGTGGCGCACAGTTCACCGCCAACACGATGGCAACCGTGGCCGAGGCCATCGGGCTTGCCTTGCCGTATTCGTGCGGCGCTCCGGCTCCCTACGATATCCGCGACCAATTCTGCTACACCGCCGGCGAGATGGTGATGGAGCTTGTGGCCCGCAACATCAGGCCGCGCGACATCGTCACGCTCAAGGCCCTTCAGAATGCCGCCACCGTTGTGGCCGCGTCTGGTGGCTCGACCAATGCGGCGCTGCACCTGCCGGCCATCGCCCATGAATGCGGCATCAAGTTCGACCTGTTCGATGTCGCCGAGATCTTCAAGAAGACGCCTTACATCGCGGACCTGAAGCCGGGCGGCAAGTATGTCGCCAAGGACATGTTCGAGGTCGGCGGTATCCCTCTGCTGATGAAGACCCTGCTCGACCATGGCTTCCTGCACGGCGACTGCATGACCGTCACCGGCCGCACCATTGCCGAGAACATGGCGAAGGTGACCTGGAACCCGGATCAGGATGTGGTCTATCCGGCCAACAAGCCCCTGACCAAGACCGGTGGCGTTGTCGGCCTGCGTGGCAATCTGGCTCCGGAAGGCGCGATCGTGAAGGTCGCCGGCATGCCGCGTTCCAAGCAGAAGTTCTCCGGACCGGCGCGCTGCTTCGACAACGAGGAAGCCTGCTTCGAGGCCGTCAAGAACAAGCAGTACAAGGAAGGCGACGTTCTGGTCATCCGCTACGAGGGGCCCAAGGGCGGCCCCGGCATGCGCGAGATGCTGTCGACCACTGCCGCGCTCTACGGGCAGGGCATGGGCGACAAGGTGGCGCTGATCACCGACGGGCGCTTCTCTGGCGCGACTCGCGGTTTCTGCGTCGGCCATGTCGGGCCGGAAGCCGCTGTCGGCGGGCCTATCGGACTGATTCAGGACGGCGACATCATTGATCTTGATGCGATCAAGGGAACGCTCAAAGTTCGCCTTACCAGCGCCGAATTGCGGGCGCGTAAGAAGCTCTGGAAGCCTCGCGGCACGGACTACACCTCTGGCGCCCTCTGGAAGTATGCCGATCAGGTTGGATCGGCTCTCGGAGGCGCTGTCACACACCCGGGCGGGGCGGCGGAAAAGCACTGCTATGCGGATATCTGACATCACCCTTGTTGTTCTGATGGTTGCCAGCGCCGGACCGGCGCTGGCGCAGGATGGCGCGCGCGGCACGGTTCAAATGCCACCGCGGGCCGTGCTGGCACCGTCGCCGGGCGCAGCGCAGCCAGTGCCGCTCGCGCCGTTCTCGTCGGCGCGTGATGCGATCAGGGCAGGGGTGAAGGATTACAACGCGGGCAACAAGGCGGACGCCGCCCGCGCGCTCGAGTTCGCCGCCGGGCAGGGAGATGCGCTCGCGCTCTGGAAACTCGGCACGATGTATTCAATCGGCGATGGCGTGCCTCATGACGACCTGAAGGCATTCGAGTATTTTTCGAAGATCGCCGACGATTTTTCCGATGAAATACCCGGAACCCAGCATGCGAAGGTGGTGTCGTCTGCCTTCACGCAACTCGGGATCTACATGCGGGATGGCATCAAGGGCTCGTATGTGAAGGCCAATGCGCCGAGGGCTGCGGAACTGTTCCAGTATGCCGCAAGCTACTATGGTGATCCGGCAGCGCAGTATCATCTTGGCAGACTGCATCTCGAAGGTCGCGGCGTCGCCAAGGATCCGCGGCAGGCCGCGCGCTGGCTGAACCTCTCCGCCGAGAAGGGCCATGTCGAATCGCAGGCGCTGCTCGGCCAGTTGATGCTTGCAGGGGTCGCCGGCATGCCGCGCCAGGCGGCTCGCGGGCTGATGTGGCTGACGCTGGCACGTGACGCGGCCGACCCAGAGCGCCATGTCGAGATCATCGAGGCGCATCGCAAGGCTTTCGAAGCGGCGTCCGCGCAGGACCGCGAGGCAGCGGTCGTCTACCTTCAGCGGCAGGTCAACAACCGCCGTTGATCTTAGCGGACCGGTTCGGGGCGCAGATCGACGCTCACCGGCACATGGTCCGAAGGCTTTTCCCAGCCGCGCACATGCTTGTGGATGGTTGTGCCAATCAGCCGATCGGTCGCTTGGGCTGACATTAGCAGGTGGTCGATGCGGATGCCGTTGTTCTTCTGCCAGGCACCGGCCTGATAATCCCAGAACGTGTAGAGCTTGTCGGCAAATGTCGTGGCCCGCACGGCATCGGTCAGGCCGAGGTTCAGCAATTCGCGAAACTTCGCGCGCGTCTGCGGCAAGAACAGCGCATCCTGCGCCCACAAGACCGGATCATGGCAGTCGCCCGGCTCGGGAATGACATTGTAGTCACCTGCCAGCACGAGCGGCTCTTCCAGTTTCAGCAGTTCTCCTGCGTGGGCAGCAAGGCGGTCCATCCAGCCGAGCTTGTACGGATACTTCTCGGTTCCGACCGGGTTGCCATTGGGCAGGTAGATGCACCCGACGCGCACCACGCCAGCGCCAAGCGGCACCACGCCTTCAAGATAGCGGGCCTGTTCGTCAGAAGGATCGCCGGGCAGGCCGGTCCGGACGTCCTCCAGCCGGGCCTTCGACAGTATGGCCACGCCGTTGAAGGTCTTCTGGCCGTGGGTCACCACGTGGTAGCCCGCCGCCTCGATCTCCAGCCGGGGGAAGCTGTCATCCTGTGTCTTGATCTCCTGAAGGCAGAGCACATCGGGCTCGGCTTCCTTCAGGAAGGCCAGCAGATGTTCGAGCCGCTGGCGGACCGAGTTGACGTTCCAGGTGGTGATTCTCACGGCGCGGTTCTCACGTCAGGGTTCTGTCGGCGCGTGCCCGCCGCCAACTACTCCTAGCGCCGGGGCGTGCTAAGGCAAAGTCGGGATTGCCTCATCAACCCGGAACGACAGGCGCGCACAGTTTTTCGGCAAAGGCATGCTCACATTGCCAAGGGCCTACCGTAGCCACGCCATCAATGCGGGCACGATCAGGGCGGTGATCAGCCCGTTGAGTCCCAGCGCGATGCCGGCGAAAGTGCCGGCCACCGGATCGACCTGAAAGGCGCGGGCGGTGCCGATGCCGTGGGAAGCAACGCCGGCGGCAAAGCCGCGCGCGCGGTAGTCGGTCAGGCCCATGGCATTCATCATCGGGGTCACCATGATCGCGCCGAGCACGCCGGTGGTGATGACCAGCGCAGCCGTGAGGGAGGGATTTCCGCCAAGGCCTTCGGAAATGCCCATGGCAATTGCCGCCGTGACCGACTTCGGTGCCAGCGAGGCGAGCAGCTCGTAAGGCGCACCGAATGCCCAGGCTATGCCGACGGCCGAGATCACGGCTGTCAGCGAACCGGCTCCGAGAGCCGCGAGGATCGGCACGATGGCTTTGCGCACCACAGGCCAGTTGCGATGCAGCGGAATCGCCAGCGCCACTGTCGCCGGCCCGAGCAGGAAGTGGACGAACTGCGCACCCTCAAAATAGACCGCATAGGGCGTTCCGCTCGCCCAGAGCATCGCCGACAAGGCCGCGACTGCGATCAGCACAGGATTGACCAGCGGATGCCGTTTGGCGGCCAGCGACAGCCGGTCGGCGATGGCATAGGCCAGCAGCGTCATGGCCAGCCAGAGCAGCGGGCTGGCGGCAAGATAGACCCAGAGCCGGCTGGCGTCGCTCATGGCGCGTCCCCGCGACGGCTAAGGCCAGCGACCTTGACGAAGACCAGCGCCGTGACGGCGAGCGTGACAGCCGTGGACAGCACAAGCGCCACCATCAACCCTGCGCCATGCTCAGCCAGCGTGGCCGCGTGGCTCATGATGCCGGCCCCGGCGGGCACGAACAACAGCGACAGGTTGGCCAGCAGGAAGGCCGCGACCGCGCCCAGCGGCAGGGTCTCGACGCCCGGCGCATCGGGCCTGAGTCGGGCGCGCACCTGCAGGGCTGTGAACAAAAGCGCCATGCCAAGCACCGGGCCGGGCACCGGCAGCCCGAGGCCCCGCGCCAGCGCTTCGCCGAAAAGCTGGCAGACCAGAAGGATGAGGATGGCCTCGATCATGCGACAGACTGGCCTGGCTGTGTGCGGTCCTGCGAGGCCGCTGCCAGCCCGGATGCGCGACTCACTTCGTCTTCTCGAACAGCTCGCGGCCGATCAGCATGCGGCGGATCTCGCTGGTGCCGGCCCCGATCTCATAGAGCTTGGCGTCGCGCAGCAGCCGGCCTGTGGGATAGTCGTTGATGTAGCCATTGCCGCCCAGCAGCTGGATCGCATCGAGTGCCATCAACGTGGCCTTTTCCGCCGCGATCAGGATCGCGCCGGCGGCATCCTCGCGGGTGGTTTCGCCGCGGTCGCAGGCCTTGGCCACGGCATAGACATAGGCCTTGCAGCTGTTCATCGTGACATACATATCGGCGACCTTGCCCTGAACGAGCTGGAACTCGCCGATCGCCTTGCCGAACTGCTTGCGCTCGTGGATGTAGGGCATGACCACATCCATGCAGGCCTGCATGATGCCCAGCGAGCCTGCGGCGAGCACAGCGCGCTCATAGTCAAGCCCGCTCATCAGCACATTCACGCCCTTGCCAAGCCCGCCCATGATGTTCTCCTCGGGCACCTCGCAGTCTTCGAAGACGAGTTCCCCGGTCTCGGAGCCGCGCATGCCGAGCTTGTCGAGCTTCTGGGCAATCGAGAAGCCCTTGAAGCCTTTCTCGACCAGAAACGCAGTGATGCCGCGCGAGCCGGCGTCCATGTCGGTCTTGGCATAGATGATCAGCGTCTCGGCGGTTGGACCATTGGTGATCCACATCTTCGAGCCGTTGAGGATGTAGCGATCGCCCTTCTTGTCGGCGCGCAAGCGCATCGAGACCACATCGGAGCCGGCACCGGGTTCAGACATGGCGAGGGCGCCGAGATGCTCGCCGCTGACCAGCTTTGAGAGATAGCGCTGCTTCTGCTCGGGCGTGCCCCAGCGGCGCAACTGGTTGACGCACAGGTTGGAGTGCGCGCCGTAGCTGAGACCAACCGAGGCCGAGGCGCGGGATACCTCTTCCATGGCGATGCAGTGTTCGAGATAGCCGAGGCCGGCACCGCCCCATTCCTCTTCGACGGTGATGCCATGCAGCCCCAGCGCGCCCATCTCCGGCCACAGATGGCGCGGGAACCAGTCTTCCTTGTCGATCTTTGCGGCCAGCGGCGCGATCTTCTCCTGGGAGAAATCGCGCACGGTTTCGCGAATGGCGTCCGCCGTCTCGCCAAGATCGAAATTGAAGGGGCGGGGGGCATTGGCGAGCATGGCCGGTCTCCTCGGAGTCGTTGCGCCATTTCTAGCAGGTGCCGACGCTTTGTCAGCCTTGGCATTGCCGCAAGCCCTGAAATGCCATGTGCAGGAATGCATCTGAAGTGATTGCGCCGCTGCCTTAACGGGCGTGCTTTCGCGGTAAGGTTTACAAACGATGAACGGGGCCGGGCTGCTGGTTTGCGTTGCTTCGCGTGGCGGACTCGCCCTAGGGTCCATCCAACGACGGCGCACGAAGACGCGCCGCAGAGCCGCCCCCGGATGCTCAGGTCCGCCGCATCTCCTGGGACTTCGAGGGCTCGGCCGGTTGGTTGCGGGAGTTTCTGGCCTCCTCAGATCCGCAGCCAGCCGGCCACTTCCCATCCGGCGCGGCATTCCCCGATCTTTCCGAATCGATCCTTGCGAGCCTCATGGACCGCAAACGAAAAAGGCGCTCCGAAGAGCGCCTTTTGTCGTGATAGGCGAGGCGCTTGCAGCGCCAGGCTGAACCATCACTTGATCTTCGATTCCTTGAACTCGACGTGCTTGCGCGCGACCGGGTCGTACTTCTTTTTTGTCATCTTTTCGGTCATCGTGCGCGAGTTCTTCTTCGTCACGTAGAAATAACCGGTGTCGGCTGTCGAAACGAGCCTGATCTTGATCGTAACGGCCTTGGCCATGGGGCACCTGCTTGTCTGGTGGTGCGGCCTGCTCCGGACGCACAACAAAAAACGCCGGGTTGCGCCCGGCCGAAATCTCGGTGCTGTTTGACGGTGACAGGCGTCGAAGTCAAGTGGTTTTGGGCAACCTCATGACGTTGCCTCGCCCGGGCGGCGCGCAGCGCCCGGAACGGATCAAACCCCGATGTTGTCGATGAGCCGCGTCGTGCCGATGCTTGCCGCAACCAGCAGGCGCAATGGCCTCGTCGCAAGGCTCGCAAAACCCGTTCCTGTATCAACAGGTGCCAATGTGCCCGCATCGCGCAGTTCGAGATAGTCGAGGGCAAAGCCGGCCTCGGCAATCGCCGAGCGTGCCGCGGCCAGCGCCGCTTCGGGGCTGCTGCCAGCGCGGATCGCGGCGGCAGCGGCCTGCATCTGCGTGTGCAGCACCAGTGCGGTCTTGCGCTCGGCTGGCGTCAGGAACCGGTTGCGCGACGACATAGCCAGGCCATCGGGCTCCCTGACGGTCGGCGCGCCCATGACCTTCACCCCCAGATCGAGATCGCGTGCCATGTGCTTCACGACCTGCAATTGCTGGTAGTCCTTCTCGCCGAAGATCGCGAAGTCGGGTCGGCATTGGGTGAACAGCTTGCAGACCACGGTGGCGACGCCCGGAAAATGCGTGGGCCGGAATGCGTCTTCAAGACCCGCCGCAGCCGGTCCGGCCAGTGAGACGGTGGTGGCGAAGCCGTCCGGATACATCTCTGGCACGGTAGGCGCGAAGATCAGATCCGCCCTTGCATCGGTCAGCTTCGCACGGTCAGCGGCAAAGGTGCGGGGATAGCGCGACAGATCTTCGGATGGTGCGAACTGGGTCGGATTGACGAAGATCGAGACAACAATGCGCTGCGCATGCCTGCGTCCAGCCGTCACCAGCGCGACGTGGCCAGCATGCAGCGCACCCATGGTTGGCACCAGCGCCACGCGCTCGCCGGCGGCCTGCCAGCGGCTGACGTGGGCGCGCAGCGCCTTGACGGTGCGGACGACCGGCACCTGTGGCATGAAGCTTGTCTCCGTTGATCGCTCCGGGGCGTAGCAAATCCGCTGGCCTGCGCCAATATCAGGCAAGGGCGAGGTTGCCCTTCCGGCTGATGCAGCCGATTGTGGAGTTCATCATGGCCGAACTGCCGAAAACTCCGGACAAGACACAGATCGCCGCCGGCAGCGGTGCGCCCTCGGGCAAGGCCGAGATTGAAAGCTTCCTCAAGACCGCGAAGGCCGTCGCATCGACGGCGCCCCAGCCCGGTGCAGGCCGGCTCGTCTTTGGCATGGATGCAACCATGAGCCGCCAGCCGACCTGGGACATGGCGTGCAGCCTGCAGGGCCGCATGTTCGAGGCTTGCGCCGATCTTGGCGGGCTCGGCGTGCAACTGATCTATTTTCGCGGCTTCAATGAATGCCGCGCGTCGGGCTGGGTCGGCGATCCCCGCCGCCTGACAGAACTCATGGGCCGGATCGATTGCCGCGGCGGGCACACCCAGATCGGACGTGTCCTGGCCCACGTGCGTGATGAGGCCAAGCGCCAGCCTGTCCGCGCCTTTGTTTTCGTCGGCGACGCCATGGAGGAGCAGGCCGACGATCTGTGCGCGCTCGCAGGCGAACTCGGCCTGCTCGGCATCAAGGGCTTTCTGTTCCAGGAAGGGCATGACCATGCGGCGGCTGCGGTGTTCCGCGAGATTGCGCGCCTCACCGGCGGGGCCTATGCACGCTTCGACGCAGGCTCGGCGGCGCAACTGCTTGATTTGCTCAAGGCTGCCGCCAGCTATGCGGCCGGAGGGCGCACGGCCCTTGTGAGGCTCGCCGAACGCGAGGCTGGCGCAAGAGGATTGCTGACTCAGATGGGGAACAAGGGCTGATGGGTCTGCTTTACGGTCTTGCCGCGCTGGTTGCCATCTGGTGGGTGGCAAAGCTGTTCGCGGGCTCCAATCCGGCGTTGCTCGCTGCCTGGCTGAAAAAGCTTGGCGGAGGGGCGGCGATGGCGCTGGCCGCCTTCTTCTTCATGCGTGGACGCATCGACATGGCCATGCTGATCGGCGGCTTTGGTGCCTGGCTGCTGGGCTGGGCCTACAGCCATCCCTTCGCCCAATGGACGAAAAGCTGGAAAACCTCCGAGGGCAAGATATCGAAGGTGTCATCCCGCAGCATCGAGATGCAGCTGGATCATGACAGTGGCACGATGACCGGAACGGTCCTGCAGGGCGCTTTCGCCGGTCGGGCGCTCGACAGCCTGGCGCCGGCAGAGTTGCAGGCGCTCGCTGCCGAGGTGCAGGCCTCGGACCCGGACGCTGCGCGGCTGCTAGAGGCTTATCTGGACCGCCGGTTTCCCGGAGGGCGTGAGCACGCTCAGGCGGATGGTGACGCGGGGCTGAATCGCGCGGGCAAGCCGGGCGCGATGTCCAAACAGGAGGCCTACGACATCCTTGGGCTTCAGCTTGGGGCGGGCGAGGAGGCGATCCGCCAGGCCCACAGGGCGCTGATCAAGCGGCTGCACCCGGATGCCGGCGGAACCAGTGCTCTCGCGGCCCGTGTCAACGAAGCCAAGGACGTTCTCTTGAAGTGACATCGGGGCAAGTCCTTGGATACGCGGGAACTGGTCAGCTACGGGTGGCAAAGCAGGAGAAGCCGCTGCGCTTGAGGTCGCGGCAGGCGTTGTTGGCTTCCGCCTGGTCGTCGAACCCGGCGAAGCGGGCGCGGAACAGGGTCGAGCCGCCGCGTTCCACCGGCTGGGTAAAGCCCTTGGCCTCGGCCAGCGCGCGGGATTTGGCGCGGGCATCGCTGATGATGCCCTTGGCCTTGCCCTCATCATCGGTGGCGCCGAGCTGGATCATCCAGCCGCTGGCCAGCGTGGCCTTTGGAGCCGGCGACTCGGCGCGCGCTTCAGGCTTTTCGGACTGCTTGGCGACGGACGAGGTGAACTGGACATTGGCCGGCGGGCGAATCTGGCCGGTGCGGGACGCGGAAGTCGGCTGCACGGGCTGGGGCTGGATGCGCTCCGGCATGACTGCAGGAGCTTCAGACACCACGACTGACGGGCGCGGTGCGGGTGCTGGCTGGGACGATGCGGGTGCGGCCGGGCGCACGGGCGGCTGTGGGGCAACACGGGCCTCAGCCTGCGCAACGCCCGCAGGAGGGCGAATCTCGCGGGCTCCAGCCGGAGGAGCGCCAGTGGCCCAGCGCATGGCCTGCGCCGAAGTGGATGTCGGCGTCGGCGCAGCAAAAGCGTTGGCAGCAGCCGAGGCCGAGATCGGGCGCGCCGATGCCAGATCGATCGGACGGGCGACGGGGCGAGCCACCGCGACGGGCTGCGGGGCAGCGGCGGCAACGGGCTCAGCTGCGCGGACGGGTTCGGCAACAGCAACGCGGACGCGCTCTGGAGCGCGCTCCGGCGTCCGCTCGACGGTGCGCTGCACGTCGGGCTGGCGCTCGGTCTCCGGAAGCTGTGCGACCAGTGAGGTGCGCGGGCCAGCCGAGGCGCGGGGCAGGTGGGCCACGACCAGTCCGGCCATGATGTTGTCGCGCACGCGGCCCGAGCGACCACCCAGCACGATCGAGACGATATGCCGGCCATCCGCCTTGGCAGAGGTCATGAGGTTGAAGCCGGACATCCGGGTGTAGCCGGTCTTTATGCCGTCAACGCCTTCGACGCGACCGAGAAGCTTGTTGTGGTTGCGGTAGTTGCGGCCCGCATAGGCGAAGTTCCGGGTCTGGAACATCTGATAGTGGCGGGGGAAACGCTCCTGGATGGCGCGCGCCAGAATGGTCAGGTCGCGTGCTGTCGTGACCTGCTCGACATCGGGCAGGCCGGAGGCATTCTTGAAGACCGTGCGGGTCATGCCGAGCGAACGAGCGCGGCGGGTCATCTGTTCGGCGAAGATATCTTCATCGCCGGCAATGTTTTCGGCGACGACCACGGCAACATCGTTGGCGGACTTGGTGATCAGCGCCTTGATGGCATCCTCGACCTCGATGGTTTCACCCGCATCAACGCCGATCTTCGACGGCGGACGCGAGGCGGCATAGGACGAGACACGAAGCGGCGAATCCATCCGGAAACGACCGCGCTCCATCTGCTCGAACAGCATATAGAGCGTCATGACCTTGGTGATGGATGCTGGATGACGCAGGGCGTTTTCGTTGACGCCGTGCAGCATGCGCCCCGTCTTGGCGTCGATGACCATCGCCGCATAAGGGGGATTGTAGCCGCCGCCACGCTTTTTGCGGGCCGCTTCTGCCGGAGCAATGCTGGCCGTGAGAGCCAGCGCAAGGCCTGCAATGGTCCCGATTGCGGCGCGAAACCGCCCGAAACGCCTGACAACGCTCAACAACGCCATAAAACAACCCACCCGAACGCGAACCACGCTGCGTGTCCGGGCCAACGTGGCAATTCGAACACACAAGTTGACGTTAGTCGGATGAGGTTACTTGGCGGTTAAGGGGCGGCCGAAAGGCGAATGGTGCAGCGCAACAATCCGCTTGACAAGAATGGTGCGATGCACAATATGAGGGCCATCAGGTTGCGGTGCAGCATTGCGATCTGGACAGATGAAACCGGGGCCTGCGCCCCAGAGCAAGAGGCGGCTTCAGGCCGTGGGGATTGTCATGATGCAGCAGTTTGAAGCATTCCAGAAGGTCGGCAAGGAAAACGTCGACGCCGCTCTCAAGTCGTTCGGCGTTGCCTCGAAGGGCCTGCAGACCATTGCCGTCGAATCGTCCGACTTCACCAAGAAGTCCTTCGAACAGGGCACCGCCGTCGTCGAGAAGCTCGTCGCCGTCAAGACCATCGACAAGGCCTTCGAAATCCAGGCCGACTACGCCAAGACGGCCTACGAAGGTCTCGTGGCCCAGGCCACCAAGATGGGCGAACTCTACACCGCCATGGCCAAGGACGCATTCAAGCCGTTCGAAGCCGTCATCGCCAAGGCAACGCCTGCCTCCAAGTGAGGCTGTGCGGTCCGTTACGGGCCGCGCCTCATCCGGGCACTGGTTGTTCGGTCCTATCGTTCGTGGGAACCCGGTCCTTGTGGCCGGGTTTCTGCTTTTTCAGGTTGCGCTGCGGTTGGCGTCTGGTCCTCGACATGCAGGGCAGGGGCGCGTCCTCTGGTCTCCGGTCCGAGCAGGCATCCGTCATCCTCACGGCGAAAGTGATGGGTTACGCTATTCCCCGCACTGGCGAAGCAGGCATGGCGACTATACATTCGCCATGAAGCAGATTGATCCTCGCATGGATGGCCGCAGCGAACTGATGATGGATGACGCCGACAAGGCTGGAGAGCGAAAGGCCGGTGACCGCGAGGCGGTCGCCAGCGGTCTTCGGCTGGCGCGTGCGCCGCGTGACGGCAAGGAAGGTGGCGGCAACTCCGGAACGGCGGTCATCACGCGCACCAAGACGCAGACCAAGAAGCCCAATCTCTACCGGGTGCTGCTGCTGAACGACGACTACACGCCCATGGAATTCGTGATTCACGTGCTCGAACGCTTCTTCAACAAGACGCGTGACGAGGCGACGCAAATCATGTTGCATGTCCACCACAACGGCGTGGGCGAGTGCGGCGTGTTTACCTACGAGGTGGCCGAGACCAAGGTCACCAACGTGATGGATTTCGCCCGCAAGCACTCTCATCCGCTGCAATGCGTCATGGAAAAGAACTAGGAGCGTCTGATGCCGAGCTTTTCGCGCAGTCTTGAACAGGCGCTGCACCGGGCGCTGGCGCTGGCCAACGAACGACGCCACGAATACGCCACGCTGGAGCATCTGCTGCTGGCGCTGGTCGATGATCAGGATGCCGCTGCCGTAATGCGGGCCTGCAGCGTTGATCTCGAACTGCTGAAGCGCAATCTCGTCGAGTATGTCGAGAACGAGTTGAACAACCTCGTGCATGACGGGCGCGATGATGCCAAGCCGACAGCCGGGTTCCAGCGCGTCATCCAGCGTGCCGTGATCCATGTCCAGTCTTCAGGCCGGGAGGAAGTGACCGGGGCGAATGTGCTGGTCGCGATCTTCGCCGAGCGCGAAAGCCATGCCGCCTACTTCCTGCAGGAGCAGGACATGACCCGCTATGATGCGGTCAATTACATCAGCCACGGCATTGCCAAGCGTCCGGGTTCTTCGGAGCCGCGCCCTGTGCGCGGGGTCGACGAAGAGAATGAAAGCCGCGACAAGCGCGACGAACCCGGCCATGACAACGGCGAAGAGAAAAAGAAGAAAAAGGAAGGCGCACTCGAGAGTTACTGCGTCAACCTCAACATCAAGGCGAGGGACGGACGGATCGATCCGCTGATCGGTCGCGAGCAGGAGGTGCAGCGCACCATCCAGATTCTCTGCCGCCGCCAGAAGAACAATCCGCTCCTGGTCGGTGATCCGGGCGTCGGCAAGACGGCGATTGCCGAAGGTCTGGCCCGCAAGATCATCATGGGCGAGGTGCCCGAGGTCCTGGCCGATGCCACCGTGTTCTCGCTCGACATGGGCACCTTGCTGGCCGGCACGCGTTATCGCGGCGATTTCGAGGAGCGGCTGAAGCAGGTCATCAAGGAGATCGAGGCCCATCCCAAGGCCATCATGTTCATCGACGAAATCCACACGGTCATCGGCGCGGGCGCGACCTCGGGCGGTGCCATGGACGCATCGAACCTGCTCAAGCCTGCGCTCTCGGGCGGGACACTGCGCTGCATCGGCTCGACCACCTACAAGGAATACCGGCAGTATTTCGAGAAGGACCGGGCGCTTGTGCGACGTTTCCAGAAGATCGACGTCAACGAGCCGTCGGTGCCAGACGCCATCGAGATCCTGAAGGGGCTCAAGCCCTATTTCGAGGAGTTTCACAAGCTGCGTTACACCGCCGATGCGATCAAGGCTGCGGTGGAATTGTCGGCGCGCTACATCAATGACCGCAAGCTGCCGGACAAGGCCATCGACGTGATCGACGAGACCGGCGCATCGCAGATGCTGCTGCCGGAAAGCCGCCGCAAGAAGACCATCGGCGTCAAGGAAATCGAGACGACGATCTCGACCATGGCGCGGATTCCGCCCAAGACCGTGTCCAAGAACGATGCCGAAGTTCTGGAGCACATGGAGACCACGCTGCGGCGGGTGGTCTATGGCCAGGAGGCGGCGATTTCGTCGCTGTCGGCTTCGATCAAGCTGGCGCGGGCTGGCCTGCGCGAGCCTGAAAAGCCGATCGGATGCTATCTGTTCGCCGGGCCGACTGGCGTGGGCAAGACCGAGGTTGCAAAGCAGCTCGCCAAGGTGCTTGGCGTCGAGATGCTGCGCTTTGACATGTCGGAATACATGGAGCGGCATACGATCAGCCGGCTGATCGGCGCGCCTCCGGGCTATGTCGGGTTCGATCAGGGCGGCCTGCTCACCGACGGGATCGACCAGAATCCGTATTGTGTGCTGCTGCTCGACGAAATCGAGAAGGCGCATCCCGACCTGTTCAACATCCTGTTGCAGATCATGGATCACGGCAAACTGACCGACCATAACGGCAAGCAGGTCGATTTCCGGAACGTGATCCTGATCATGACCTCCAATGCCGGGGCTGCCGACATGGCGCGCCCCGCCTATGGTTTCACACGCTCCAAGCGCGAGGGTGATGACATGGAGGCAATCAGCCGCATGTTTGCACCCGAGTTCCGCAACCGGCTGGATGCGGTGATCTCGTTCGGCCATCTGCCGCGTGCCGTCATCCGTCAGGTTGTCGACAAGTTCATCGCGCAGCTTGAGGCACAACTCGCCGACCGGGCTGTCACCATCGAGTTGACCGACGAGGCGCGCGAGTGGCTGGCCGACAACGGTTATGACGAGGCGATGGGCGCGCGGCCGATGGGCCGGCTGATCCAGCAGACGATCAAAACGCCGCTGGCGGACGAAGTCCTGTTCGGTCGCCTCAAGCATGGCGGTGCCGTGCGTGTCGTGGTCGTGGCGTCCGAAACGACAGGTCTCAAGGTGCTTGGCTTTGAGTTCCCGCAAGGTCCGATCACGCCAAAGCCGGAGAAGGACGTGCGCGATGCCGCCAAGTCGCGGACCCGCACCGGCAAGGCGCGAACTGCCAAGACTGCGACTGCACGGGCTAAGCGATCGGGCCGATCGTCCGGATCGTCGCCGGACAAGCCTTCCGGCAAGTCCGGGCCCTCGGGCAAGAAATCCCCGGCATCGGACATGTCGAAGTTCTTGCCAGGTCCGGAAAACCCTGACACACCACGCGGCGGTACTGTCCGGACCGTGCCGAAGGTGCCGTTGAACAAGGGCTGAGCCCTCACTGTGCAATAGGGGGCTTGCGTGAGCCAGGATATGGCCAATCAGAACTTGGCCAACCAGCCGCAGACACCTGCGCCTGCCAAACAGAAGCTGAGCTGGGGCGAGAAGCGGGATCGCCGCCGCCGCCGCCGCAAGGTTTTCGAGGAAGTGCTGGGCTGGATTCTGGTGCCTGCGTTGTTCTACATCGCTTACCTGATCTTTCAGGCCGTTGGCGGCATCCCGAAGGAATTGCAGGACTTTGCCGTCGAGGTTTTCAACACTGTGACAGGTGGACGGCTCTGAGCATCATGCCGGCGAGTTCCACGCAGTGATGCCGCTGGCTGGCCAGCCGGATGGCAATGGCGCCACGTTCTGGTCTCCGTTTCGTGCGGGTGTCCGGCAAGCCGCTGGTTTGCCGTCGCTCGTGCTGATGGCATCCCTGATTGGTGTCGGCGGCCTGACACGCGATATCGGCTACCCGATGTGGGCTGGTGTGCTGTCGACCATGCTGCTCTGGGCCGGGCCGGCGCAGGTGCTGCTGTTCGGCTCACTCGCTGCAGGTGCCTCGCTGCCAGCCATCGCTGTTGCAGTGTCGCTTTCGTCGATCCGCTTCTTTCCTATGGTCGTCTCGCTTCTTCCGCTGCTGCGGGGCCCGGCGGTCGGCACGGGAAAACTGCTGATCGCGGCCCATTTTGTAGCGGTGACGGCTTGGACCGAGGGTCGCCGCCTGCTGCCTGGCCTGCCGGTGGAGCAGCGCTATCCGTTCTTCATCGGCTTTTCGATCGTGATCATGGCCGCAGCGACATTTGCGACGGGGGCCGGCTATTTCCTGATCGCCGCTCTGCCGGCTGCCTTCGCTGCGGCCCTGCTGTTCACCACGCCGATGTTCTTTACCCTATCGCTCGTGGCGGGCTCGCGCACGCTGGCCGACTGGGCCGCGCTCGGCCTCGGCTTCGCCCTCGCGCCTCTCGCAACGGCGCTGGTCGGGCAGGATTTCGATCTGCTCGTGGTCGGACTTGTGGGCGGGACGCTGGCTTACGCCATCCACCGCATGCGGGGAGGGCGCTGATGCTGGCTGAGCTGGAACAGGCCACCGGCGGGCTCTGGCCATATCTCGTGGTGATCGTCATCGGGTTCCTGCCGACGGAGGTCTGGCGTGTGGCCGGCGTGCTGGCCGGGCGCAATCTCGACGAGAATTCGCAGGTGATGGTCTGGGTGCGCATGGTGGCGACGGCGCTGGTGGCGGGTGTCGTGGCCAAGTTGCTGATGTCACCGTCCGGAGCCCTCGCCGTCGTGCCGCTCTGGGGCCGGCTGGGTGCGCTGGCTGCCGGCGTCGCTGTCTACTTTGTGGCGCGGCGCTCGGTTCTGGCCGGGCTTTTCGTGGGCGAGATGGTCGTGATCGGCGTCGGCCTCTGGGGCAGCCAAGTCTAGAGCGGACGCCCTGTCTGTATCAGGTCGTCCGCTCGATCCCATTGTTTCAGTATCATCTTGATCCTCCAACCGGAGTCCATTTGGCGGGATGATGCACTAGCCGGCGAGCACCGCCTTGATCCGTTCGGCATGCAGCATCAACTGCTCGGCTGGCGCCATCCCCGCGCCGTGCGGGGCCATCATCGTGCCTTCCCAGCGCGGGATAATGTGAAAATGCAGGTGGAACACGACCTGCCCGCCAGCGCTTTCATTGAACTGCTGGATCGTGAGGCCGTCCGCGACCATCGCTGTCTTGACCGCCCGCGCGACGGTCTGGACCGTCATCGCCAGCGCAGACAGGGCGGCTGGCTCGATATCGAGGATCGTGCGGGCAGGGCTTCTGGGAATGACGAGTGTGTGGCCTGGCGAGCGCGGCATGATGTCCATGAAGGCCAGGCAGTGCTCGTTTTCGAAGACGCGATGGGACGGCAGTTCACCGCGCAGGATGCGGGCGAAGATGTTGTTCGGGTCGTAGGCTGTCATCGCTCTGCTTTCCTGGTCATTGCTGGCCTTGGCGGGGTTCTTTCCCCATCCCCCGACCTGTCGGTTCATGCAAGGTTTGGATCAAGCTTGGCCACCGTCGCCTTCGGCCATCCCGGATGCGGACGTCTGGGCAAAAGGTAGATCGACCCGCATCGCCTGCACGAGCTGCTCGATCTGGAGGCGCTCGTGACTGAGGAAATCCGCCACCGCCCGGCGGAAACCGGGCTGGGCGATGGCGTGACTGGATCGTATCAGCGCCGGTTCATAGCCGCGTGCGATCTTGTGGTCGCCCTGCGCGCCGGCCTCGACCCGGTCAAGCCCGAGCGCGATCGCATGGTCGATGGCCTGATGGTAGCAGACCTCGAAATGCAGGAACGGGTGATCCTCGCGGCAGCCCCAATGGCGGCCATAGAGCGTGTCAGCCCCGACAAAGCTGATCGCGCCGGCAACATAGCGCCCCGCCCGCCGCGCCATGACCAGCACGATCCGATCTGCCATGCGCTCGCCGATCAGCGAAAAGAACATACGGTTGAGATAGGGGCGGCCCCATTTGCGGGAGCCTGTGTCCATGTAGAAGGCAAAGAAATCGTCCCATATGGCTTCGGTCAGATCGCTGCCGGTGAGCCGTTCGATGCTGATCTCCTCGCCCAGCGCATCGCGCCGTTCGCGCTTCAACGCCTTGCGCTTGCGTGAGGCCAGAATCCCGAGAAAATCGTCATAGGCCCCGTAGCCGCGGTTGAACCAGTGATACTGGACATCGAGCCGCTGGAGCCAATGCGCCGAGCCCAGTCTGCGCCACTCGCCTTCCGTCAGGAAAGTGATGTGCGCGGACGAGGCGTTCATCTGATCGCGCAGGGCCAGCAGGCCGTCAGCGAGCGCCTCTTCCACCGCGAGAGCATCCGGCCCCGGTGCGGCGAGAAGCCGGCGACCAGTGGCCGGTGTGAAGGGCGAGGTTGTCTGGAGCTTGGGGTAATAGCGCCCGCCGGCGCGTTGCAAGGCATCGGCCCAGCTATGGTCGAAAACATATTCACCCTGGCTGTGGGACTTCAGATAGGTCGGAGCAACTCCGAGGATGCTGCCATCTGCCCCTTCTGCAACGAGATGGGCGCTGGTCCATCCGGTGCGGGCACCGACACAGCCGGAATCCTCCAGGGCACTGAGATAAGCGTATGAGATGAACGGGTTGGCGGCATCGACCTGAGATTTTGAATCAGGCCCATCGCTGCCTTTCGGTCCTGTCCACTGGCTGCACCTGTCCCAGTCATCGGCCGGGATGTCAGCCAGTGACAGCACGGTCTTCAGACGGATCGCCGTCTTGTCCACGTTCATGCCGGAACCGGTGCGGGCAGAACGGCAGATCGGGACGGCGTCCCTCTCATGGAACGAAGCCCTCGAACACCATCTGGTCGGCATGAACCCCGGCCAATGCACGATCCTCGGCACTACGCACGGTCCATGTCATCAGCGGCAGCCCGAGAGCCCGGCGGCACAGGAATGGCGCAGCGGATGGCAGGTCGCGCACCCGCCAGGACACGAAGTCGGGTTGTGATTCGCCGAAATGCAGCAGGTTCGCCATGGCGTGCTTCTCAATGGCGCTGCAGGTCTCGTAGTCCGGATAGCTGTAGTCGTTCATCGCGACGATTCCGCGGGCGTGGTGCGGCGTCAGGGTCTTGAGCGCTGTCACGATGCGGGGATCGAAGGATTTGAGCACGATGGGGAAGGGGCTCGCCTTGACCACCTCGGCAACGCGTCGGGTGAGGCGCATGTCGCCATCGAACCGGCTCTTGATTTCCAGAACCAGCGGCACCTTGCCGGCGATGACATCGAGAAAGGCTGGCAGCGCCAGGATGCGGTCATCGCTGCCGCGCATCGCAACGGCGCCGAGCGCCGCCGCGCTGAGCTCATCGACACGGCCGGAGGTCATAGTCAGCCGATCGAGGACGAAGTCGTGGAACACCACCGCTTCGCCATCAGCCGTGAGCTGCACATCGCATTCGATGCCGAAATCACCAGCGACCGCGGCGCGTGCTGCCGAAGGGCTGTTCTCGATCACCCCGCGCGCCGCATCGTGCAGGCCGCGATGGGCAATCGGGCGCGCTGTCATCCATCCGGGAGCTGTCATCCGGCGATCTCGAACATGCCTTCGACCTCGACGGCAGCGGCCATCGGCACAATCACGCCGACCGTGCTGCGGGCGTGCCGGCCCTTGTCGCCAAGCGCCTCGACCATCAGATCTGATGCGCCATTCATCACCTGGGCCAGCGGCTCGTAGTCCGGCATGGCATTGATGAAGCCGCCAAGGCGGATGCAGCGCGCGATCTTGTCGAGATCGCCGATCGCAAGTTTGACCTGTGCCAGAACATTGATGGCGCACAGCCGCGCCGCAGCCTTGGCATCATCCATCGAAACGGTGCCGCCAACCTTGCCCTTGTGGGCCGCGGCGAGCTTGCCATCCGGCCCGTAGCAGAGCTGGCCCGAGATCACCAGCAGGCTGCCGCTGCGCACGAACGGAACGTAATTCGCCACCGGTGCCGCGGGCGAGGGCAAGGTGATGCCAAGGCTGGCAAGGCGTTGTTCGACGGCGCTCATGGAATCACTCCGGATCGGATTGCTGAGGTGGTGCGGGGTTGGTTCGAACCTCGACGTTGCCCGCTGATGGCGCGCTTCGCAAGTGACAAAGCTGCACGGCAGACCAGGTCCGCATGTGCTGGACAGCGAGCGACGTCCGGCCCGCGTTCCTTCTGGTTCCAATCACGATGCGGAATGGTCGCTGTGCGGAAACAACGAACGCGTCCGTGACGCATTGCTAGGCTGCGCGCGCATGCCTAGGTTAAGCGCTGATGTGCAGGGAGAGAGATGGTATGACATCGCGGTTTTTGGCTCGCCCGGTTCGTTCCGGTCCGGTTCGTTCGGGGCCGGTTGGTAGCAGCCTGGCGCTGGCCCTGGTGATGCTCTCGGCTACGGGCGTGTCGGCACAGCCCCAGCCTCAAGCCCAGCCTGCCAAGGAGCGCGTCGTGCTGCTGCCGCACCGGGCCGTGTATGATCTCAAGCTCGATACCAGCAAGCCATCCCGCAGCGTCGATGGCGCACGCGGGCGGATCGCTTTCGACTTTACCGGGGATGCCTGCGAAGGCTATGCGTTGTCATTCCGGCAGGTCACCGTGATCGAAGGCTCGGAAACCGGCCCACGCAACATCGATGTGCGCACCACGAATTTCGAGGATGGCGACGGCAAGCTGTTCCGCTTCAAAACCCAGAGCGCGTTGGGCGGGCGTCTGGATGACCGGGCTGACGGGGTGGCCGAGCGGAATGGTCCCGGCTACCGCGTGCAAATCCGCCAGCCCAAGCCGGATCGCTTCAGCTTTGGCGGCGATGTGATCTTTCCCAGCGAGCATCTCAAGCGGGTCATCCAGGCCGCGCGCGCCGGGCAGAGCACCTACAATGTGCAGGTCTATGACGGCTCCGATGATGGCAAGCAGATCTATGACACCTTCGCGGTGATCGGCCGCAAGATAGAGCCCGGTCCGCTGGAAGGGCTCGAAGAGGCCGTGCGGAAGCCCGAAATGCAGCAGGCGGCGCGTTGGCCCGTGTCGATCAGCTACTTCAAGGCCGGCTCCGGCGATGTCAGCGCTTCCTATGCGATCAACTTCGATCTGTTCGAGAACGGCATCACGCGGGCGCTGGTGCTCGACTACCGGGATTTCCGGATGACGGGCGAACTGGTCAAGCTCGACATGATGAAGCCTAGCGCCTGCGCGAAGTAGGAGTCTGGCCAGCCGGGCCGGCAGCCGGTTCGCGCCCGAGCCCCACGCCCTTGATCACCGCGCCGTTGCCGAACCGGTCACGCAGCTTCTCAATGGCGCGCTCGACGGCGGCGACGCGCGGGGTTTCGGTGTCAGCGAGATCGCCGTGGTCCGCGCCTGACCCATCTCCGAGATCGGACACACCAACACCAATCAGGCGATAGCGGGTGCCCACCGGCTCGGCGAGCAGCAGGGCGCGGGCTTCGTCATAGAGGCGCTTGGCCAGTTGCGTCGGCTCATGAAGCTGGCGCGAGCGCGTGATCAGGCGGAAGTCTGCCCCCTTGAGCTTGAGGATCACCGTGCGGCCAGCCAGATCGGCCTTGCGCAGGCGCGCCGCGGTGCGCTCTGCCATGCGCCACAAGATCGGCTCGAGCGCATCATGGTCTGCGATATCGGTATCGAAGGTCGTTTCGGATGAAACGCTGCGGGTCTCATGGTCCGGGCTGATCGTGCGCTCATCGATGCCGCGGCTCAGGCGCTGCAGGCGCGGCCCGTCCTTGCCGAGCGTGGCGAACAGGGTTTCGGTCGCGGCACCCGCAAGATCGCCGATCTGTCGGATGCCGGCCTGGGCCAGCCGCTCTGCCGCCGCCTTGCCGACACCGGGCAGCATGGTCACGGGTTTGCCTGCCAGAAACGCCACGGCCTCTGCGCGCCCAAGCACCGAGAAGCCGCGTGGCTTGTCCATGTCGGAGGCGATCTTGGCGAGGAACTTGGCATAGGACAGGCCCACGGAAATGGTGATGCCAATCTCGGTCTCGACGCGCCGTGCGAAGGCGGCCAGCGTCACGGCCGGGCTGGAGCGGTGCAGACGCTCGGTGCCGCCCAAATCGAGAAAGGCTTCATCGATCGAGATCGGTTCAACCTGCGGAGTCAGCGCCAGCATGAGGCCGCGCACCTGGCGTCCAACGGCGACATACTTTTCCATGTCGGGCTTGATCACGACGGCATCGGGGCAGGCTTCGAGCGCCTTGAACATCGGCATGGCCGAACGCACGCCATAGGTGCGCGCCACATAGCAGCAGGTGGCGACGACGCCGCGCCGGCCGCCGCCAATGATGACCGGTTTGTCCGTCAGGGAAGGGTTGTCGCGTTTCTCGACCGAAGCGTAGAACGCATCGCAGTCGACATGGGCGATCGACAGGGTGTCACGCTCGGGGTGGCTGACAAGGCGCGGGCTGCCGCAGGCGGCGCAGCGCCGCGCCGGCCCTTCGGCATCATGCAGGCAATCGCGGCACAAGGTCCGCAGCGCCATCGCTCAATCCTCGAAACCGGCAGGGGCTGCCATAGTGCGATGGGCGCGGGCAACAGCATCAGGCGACAGGCCAAGGTTGCCGGCCAGCGCCATCAGCAGGCTCTCGTCGGAAGCGACATGGTCCAGCACGCTGGCAAGGAAGCCGGGAGTCTGGGCTGCGGCGCGCAGGTTCTCCGGCCCGAGCCCGGTGAACGACAGGAACCGGTCGAGCCGCTCGGGATCGGAGGCGAGGAAGCCAAGCGCCCGAATCGCGATATCCTCGGCATCGAGGCGGTCAGGGCGGTGTGCCATGGAGGGGCCGGCGCTTTCTGGAAACGGTTTGCGTTTCTTAAAGGTGTTTCGGGTATCGCTGTCGAAGTTACGCCGTTGGACAGGGCGGTTACAAGCCGCAAGCGGCAAGGTGGGTTGAATGCCGAAGACAGTTCTCATCGTCGAGGACAATGCGCTGAACATGAAGCTCTTCAACGATCTGTTGGAAGCCCATGGCTATGCGACGTTGAAGACCTCCGACGGGATCGAGGCTCTTGAATTGACTCGCCAGCACAAGCCGGACCTTGTCCTGATGGATATCCAGCTTCCCGAAGTGTCCGGCCTCGATGTGACGCGCTGGATCAAGGAAGACGACAATATCAGCCACATCCCGATCATTGCGGTGACGGCTTTTGCCATGAAGGGCGACGAGGAGCGCATGCTCAGGGGTGGCTGCGAGGCCTACCTGTCCAAGCCGATTTCCGTTGCCAAGTTTCTTGAAACAGTTCGCGCCTATCTCGGGCCGGCGTGAGCGGGGTTTGATGTCATGAGTGCACGCGTTCTTGTTGTCGACGACATTGCCCCGAATGTGAAGTTGCTGGAGGCAAAGCTCTCGGCAGAGTATTTTGATGTCGTCACGGCCACCAATGGCCCGGATGCCTTGCGCATCTGTGCCAGTGGTGCGGCGGACATTGTCCTGCTGGATGTGATGATGCCCGGCATGGACGGCTTCGAGGTTTGTCGCCGGCTCAAGGCTTCGGCCCAGACCGCGCACATTCCAGTCGTTATGGTGACAGCACTTGATCAGCCCAGCGACCGGCTGAAGGGTCTCGACGCCGGTGCGGACGATTTCCTGACCAAACCGCTTGATGACGCGGCGCTGTTTGCCCGCGTGCGCAGCCTCGCCCGCCTGAAGGCCATGACCGACGAATTGCGGAACCGCGCCATGGCCTCGCGCCAGCTCGGCATTTCCGACCCGATCGCGGCAGCTGCCAGCGATCTCGGCGACAATGCCAGCGTGCTCATCGTCGATGACCGGCCAAGTTCTTCGGAGCGGATCAAGGGCGCGCTCGACAAGGTGCATCGGGTCGAGGTCGAGCCTGATCCGCATAAGGCATTGGTGCGCGCCGCCGAATCGGCGTTCGAACTGGTGATCGTCTCGCTCGATCTGCAAGGCTTCGATGGCCTCAGGCTCTGCACCCAGTTGCGTTCGCTGGAGCGGACCCGCAATGCAGCGGTGCTGATGGTGGGCGAGGCCGAGGACCGGATGCGTATCCTGCGCGGGCTCGAGCTCGGTGTGCATGATTTCCTGGTCAGGCCAGTTGACCGCAATGAGCTGCTGGCCCGCGTCAAGACGCAGGTCAAGCGCAAGCGCTATGCTGACCGGCTGCGGGATGGTGTCCAGACTTCGATCGAAATGGCCGTCACGGACCAGCTCACCGGCCTGCACAACCGCCGCTACCTCGAAACCCATTTCAGCGGATTGTTCGACGAATCGGCGATGCGCGCTCGCGATCTGTCCGTCTTGATGCTCGACATCGACAAGTTCAAATCCGTCAACGACACTTACGGCCACGATGCCGGCGACGAAGTGCTCAGGGAGTTTGCCAATCGCGTCAAGGATGCCACGCGCATTGTCGATGTGGTGGCGCGTCTCGGCGGCGAGGAAATCGTCGTTGTCCTGCCCGAGACCGGCCTGCACGCGGCAGCAGCCGTCGCGGAGCGCATCCGTTCGCACATCCAGGCCCAGCCTTTCGCGATCTACAGCGGCACCAGCCAGATCAGCGTGACGGTATCGATCGGGGTGGCGAGCCGCCGGGCCGGCGACCAGTCTCCGGCGCAGATGATGAAGCGGGCCGACGAGGCGCTTTACCGGGCCAAGGGCGATGGCCGCAACCGGGTGATTGCCGCTGCCGCCTGATGGGCAGGCGCGGCATGCCGAAAGCACTCTTGCCATGCATTCGGCTTTGAGGGCACCGTTGGCGTGCTGTTGTTCTGAAGGATTGAGGCCATGACCCTGACTGCGACATCCGGCGGGGTTTTCCCCATTGCGCCGACCCCCTTCCTGCCGGCTGGCGAGATCGACTGGCACAGCGTCGACACGCTGTATGGTCACTACCAGTCCATCGGCTCTGACGGCCTGACCGTGCTGGGCATGATGGGCGAGGCCCCCAAGCTCGAACCTGCCGAGTCGCTGGCGCTGGTCCGGCGTGCGGTCGGCATCATGGGCGGCAAGCCCGTGATTGTCGGTGTCTCGGCACCTGGACTTGCCGCCATGCGCTCTCTGGCGCGCGAAGCGATGGAGGCTGGCGCGGCGGGCGTGATGATCGCTCCGCCGAACACGCTGCGCACCGATGACCAGATCACCGGCTACTATGCCCAGGCTGTTGACGCCATCGGGCCGGATGTGCCGTGGGTCATCCAGGATTTTCCGCTGATGACCTCCGTGGTGATGACAGCGGGCGTGATCCGCCGCATCGTCATGGCGCATTCGTCCTGCGTGATGCTGAAGGCCGAGGATTGGCCGGGTCTGGAAAAGATCAGCGCCTTGCGCGGGTTCCAGAAGGACGGGTCGCTCCGGCCGCTGTCGATCATGGTGGCCAATGGCGGCCTGTTCCTCGATTTCGAGATGGCGCGCGGGGCCGATGGCTCGAACACCGGCTATGCCTTCCCCGAACTGCTGATCGATGTGGTGAGGCTGTCGAAAGCCGGCCAGCGTGATGCCGCCCAGGATGCGTTCGACGCGCATTTGCCGCTTCTGCGCTATGAGCAGCAGCCCGGCGTTGGCCTTGCCGTGCGCAAGTATGTGCTGATGCGGCGCGGGCTGATTGCCCACGACGCGCAACGCAAGCCGGCCGCCGGTCTCAGTGCACTCGCCCGCAGCGAGGTCGACTATCTGCTGGCAAGGCTGGCACGGAGCGATGCCCGCGCCGCCTTCTGACCTGCGGCCCTGCGATCAGATGATCTTGGTGCGCACGCTGCCCACGCCGGCAATCATGCCTTCGAGCACATCGCCGCGCACCACGGCTGCGACGCCTTCGGGGGTTCCAGTCATGATCAGGTCACCAGCGCCGAGCCTCACCTGCCGCGACAGGTAAGCGATGGTTTCAGGCACGCTCCAGATCATCTTCGAAAGGTCGGAGGACTGGCGCACCTTGCCGTTGACCTTCAACTCGATCAGGCCGGAGGCCGGATGGCCGATGGTAGCAGCCGGCAAGATATCGCCGATCGGTGCGGAATGGTCGAAGCCTTTTGACATGTCCCAAGGTCGACCGGCCTTCTTGGCGGAGGCCTGCAAGTCGCGGCGGGTCATGTCGAGGCCGGCGGCATAGCCGAAGACGTGATCGAGGGCATGCGCCTCGTCGATGTCGGTTCCGCCCGTGCCGATTGCCACGACCAGTTCCATCTCGTGATGCAGGTCGGACGTGGCCGGCGGGTAGGGCGTCGCGCCGCCTTCCGTGACGAGGGCATCGGCGGGCTTGGTGAAGAAGAACGGCTCTTCCCGGCTGGGATCGCCGCCCATTTCGCGCACATGCTCTGCGTAGTTGCGGCCAACGCAGAAAATCCGCCGCACAGGAAACAGGCCGCCGCCGCTCACAGGCACGGCACTCACGGCCGGAGGGGCAAAGACATAGTGTTCCATGGGTTCAGCCCTTTCCGGATTCGTAGCGGCTGCGGGTTTCGGCGTTCATCGGATACAGGCCAGGCAGGGCCGCGCCGCGTCCGATCTCGTCCATGATCCAGGCTTCCATGCGCTCCTGCTCGGGCGCAAGTTTCACGACATCATCCAGCATGGCCTGCGGGATCAACACCGCGCCATCATCATCGACCACGACCACGTCATTGGGGAACACGGCAACGCCGCCGCAGCCGATCGGCTCCTGCCAGTTGACGAAGGTGAGGCCGGCGACCGATGCCGGTGCTGCAGCCCCCTGGCACCACACCGGCAGGCCGGTTCCGAGCACGCCGGCCAGATCGCGCACCACGCCGTCGGTGACGAGGCCGCCAACACCCTTTTTCGCCATGCGAGCGCAGAGGATATCGCCGAAGATGCCGGCATCGGTCACGCCCAAGGCACCGGCCACTGCAATGCAGCCTTCCGGCATGGCTTCGATGGCGGCGCGGGTCGAGATCGGTGATGACCACGATTCGGGGGTCGCCAGATCCTCGCGCGCCGGCACGAAGCGCAGCGTGAAGGCCCGTCCAACAAGCCGCTTCTGGCCGGTCCGGATCGGCTTTGAGCCGCGCATCCAGATATTGCGCAGGCCCTTTTTGAGCAGGATCGTGGTGATGGTGGCGGTCGTGACGCCCGACAGCGTCGCGACGATCCCGGCATCGAGTGGCAAGCTTGCAACGGGGGAGGAGGTCACGCTCATGGAAGGTCCTGACAGGTTCAATGATCAGTCGGCAGTCCAAGCCGGCTATCGTGGAGTTGTTGTCGGTTTGTCAGGCAAAGGCAATTGCGTTTGCCGCACGGCCACCTGCCGGAGACATAGCGTCAACCCGCTCCGATCAGCTTCACGGCAGCATCACGCTCGAACAGGTAGAGCAAGAGGCGCAGTGCCTCGCCGCGTGGGCTCACAAGACCGGGGTCGCGCTCGACAATCAGCCGTGCATCGTCACGGGCGGCCAGCAGCAGATCGCCGTCGATCTCCGGGCGGGCGATCCTGAAGCCGGGCATGCCGGACTGGCGGGTTCCGAGCACCTCGCCTTCGCCGCGCAGCTTGAGATCCTGCTCGGCAATCACGAAACCGTCCTCGGTTTCGCGCATGGTGGTGATCCGTGCCTCGGCCACCGGTCCAAGCGGGCCCTTGTAGAGCAGGATGCAGGTGGACGCAGCCGATCCGCGCCCGATCCGCCCGCGCAACTGGTGCAGTTGCGCAAGGCCGAACCGCTCGGCGTGTTCGATCACCATCACGGTTGCGTTGGGAACATCGACGCCAACCTCGATCACCGTGGTCGCAACAAGGATATCGCTCTCGCCGCGCGCAAAGCGGGCCATGGCCGCGTCCTTGTCGCGGCCCGGCATCTGGCCGTGCAGCAGGTCGACGCGCGCCCCGAAGGCCTCCTTCAGCGCCTCGAAACGCTCGGTCGCGGCAGAGACGTCGAGGGTTTCGCTCTCCTGCACCAGCGGGCAGACCCAGTAGACCTGAGCGCCCGCCGCAACGGCCCGCCCGACAGCCCCGACAACCTCGTCAAGGCGGTCGAGCGAGACCGCGCGTGTCGTGATCGGCTTGCGGCCTGCCGGCTTCTCCGACAGGACCGAGACATCCATGTCTCCGAACCAGGTCAGCGCCAGCGTGCGCGGGATCGGCGTTGCCGTCATTACCAGCACATCGACCGCTTCGCCCTTCGCGCCGATGGCGAGGCGTTGATGAACGCCGAAGCGGTGCTGCTCATCGACCACCGCGAGGCCGAGATCGTGGAACTGCACATTGTCCTGAAAGAGGGCATGGGTTCCGACCACGATGTCAATCGAGCCATCGGCGAGACCCGCCAGCACCCGCGCGCGCTCGGGGCCCTTCTCGCGGGCCGTCAGCAATCCCAGTGTCAGTCCGATGGCATTGGCCTGTTCGTGCAGCCGTTCGGCATGCTGGCGCGCGAGGATTTCGGTCGGTGCCATCAGGGCCGACTGCCGACGTGCTTCAGCAGCGCTGGTCATCGCCATCATCGCCACGGCGGTCTTGCCGGAGCCGACATCGCCTTGCAGCAGGCGCAGCATGCGTTCAGGCTTGGCCATGTCGGCCCTGATCTGGTCGACTGCCTCGGACTGGCTGCGGGTCAGCGTGTAGGGCAGGGCTGCGGCCAATGACTTGATCAGCGCCCCATCGCCGCTGTTGGCGCGGCCGCGGGCGCGCTTCCGGACTGACCTGACCAGCGACAGGGCCAGTTGGCTGGCCAGCAATTCGTCATAGGCCAGCCTGCGCCGTGCCGCGGCCTCCGGCGAAAGGGCCTCGACATCGGCAGGGCCATGGAGGGCCGCCAGCGCTTCGCCGAAAGCCGGCAGGTGATTGCGCTCGCGCCAGGCCGCATCCTGCCACTCGGGTATGGCTGGCAGGCGCGCCAGTGCGGCTTGGGTAGTGCGGGCCAGCATGCGCGAGGTCAGACCCTCGGTCATGCCATAGACCGCCTCGATGGCCGGCATGGTCTGGAAGGCGCGCTGGTCCATGACGCGGTCGGGATGAACCATCTGGCGGCGGCCTTCCCACAACTCGATCCGGCCCGAGATGTAGCGTATCTCGCCGACCGGCAGCATCTGGCGCATCCGGCCCGCATCGGCCTTGAAGAACACCAGTGTGACATCGCCGCTCTCGTCTTCGACGACCACGCGGTACGGCGCGCGGCCTTTGCCGGGAGGGGCTGGCCTGTGCTCGACAACGCGGGCGGCGAAGGTCGCGACCTCGCCAATCGGCGCATCGATGATCGCGCCGGACGTGCGGCGGTCAATGCCCGCCTGCGGCAGATGGAACAGCAAGTCGAGCACCCGTGCCGGCTGCTCCGCTGTGCCAAGCAGCTTGTCATAAAGCGGCGCAAGCTTCGGCCCCACGCCGGGCAGGGCGGTGACAGGCGCGAACAGCGGATCGAGAAGCGAGGGGCGCATCGCTGTGTGATAGCAAGTCCTTGGACGCTGCACATCCGCTGATCGCTGCCGAAGCATGCGCCTGTGGCAGATGGACACCTGGCCGGGCCAGATTTCGCGCTGACAAGCTGTGGCAGCCTCGCTATACCGGCACCCGGACCGAGGGGCGAGATGCGCTCCGCGGCGATGACCTTTTCCGGTGGAGCATTCGATGACAGGCACTTCCGTGAGCAGTTCAGAGCTTGAGCCACGGCGTCGGCGCATCCTGTTCCGGGCCTGGCATCGTGGCACGCGCGAGATGGACCTGCTGATGGGCTCGTTCACCGATGCGGAAATCCGCACCATGAGCGAAGACGATCTGGCCGTGTTCGAACTGCTGATCGAGGCGCCCGACCGCGACATCTATGCCTGGATCACCGGCAAATCCGAGACACCGGAGAACTACGATACGCCGCTGTTTCGCCGCCTGAAGGTGTTCCACACCCATACTGCACCGATCCATGTCTGATCCGGGCCGATCCGGGCTGGCGCGACCCCGGCAACAACGGCCTGATATCGACAACGACCGATCTGGACGCGCGCATTGAACACGCCAGCCACCAAACTCACCGCACTCGAGCGGGCCGCCGAGGCCCTGCTGCGCAAGGATCACCCGACGCTGGCCGGCACGCCCGAGGGCTTCGATGCGCTGGCCGTCGCCTCCATTGCACGCAAGCTGGCCGGCAAGGTCGAAGCTCCGGCCGTCGGCGTTTTCGTGTCGCGCGATGGCCAGCGCATGCAGCGGCTGGAAAACGCCCTGCGCTTCACCGCACCGGACATTGAAATCCTGCCGCTGCCGGCCTGGGATTGCCAGCCCTATGACCGGGCCTCTCCGAACGGCGCGATCGTGGCGCGGCGGATGACCACGCTGGCCCGTTTGGCGCGCACGCGCTCGGGCGAGACGCGACCCCGGCTGGTGCTGACCACCCTCAATGCAGCGCTCCAGCGCCTGCCTGCGCGGGCGCAGGTGGCAGCACAGAGCTTCGCCGCGGCGCCCGGCAATCTGGTCGACACGCGGGCTCTCTCGGCCTGGCTCGACATGGGCGGCTACATGCGGGCCTCGACCGTGCGGGAAACCGGGGAATATGCGGTGCGTGGCGGCATCGTCGATCTCTATCCGCCCGGCATGCCCAGCCCGATCCGGCTCGATTTCTTCGGCGATACGCTGGAATCGATCCGCACCTTCGATCCCGAGACCCAGCGCTCGCTGGCCACGATGCGCTCGCTCGATCTGGTGCCGGTGTCGGAAACCCAGCTCACCTCCGACACCATCCGCCGCTTCCGGCAAGGCTATCTCGCCGCCTTCGGCACCCCAGGGCGGAATGACACTCTGTATGAGACGGTCTCCGAGGGGCGCCGCTTTGCCGGCATGGAGCATTGGCTGCCGCTATTCCACGAACGCATGGACACGCTGTTCGACTATTGCGAGGGCGCGAGCTGGTTTCTCGATCCGCAATTGGCCGAGGTTCAGGCCGAGCGCCTGTCGCAGATCGGTGAGTATTACGCGGCGCGCAAAGACGCGATCGAGCAGAACGCCTCGGGCACGCCCTACAATCCCTTGCCGCCCTCGGCGCTCTATCTGACCGCCGAAGAGTGGCAGGAGCGGCTGAACGACGTCGGACACGCGCGGGTGACGCCGTTCGCCATGCCCGACAGCGAAGGCCGGCTTGTGATCGACTGCGGCGCGCGACAGGGCCGCAGCTTCGCAGCCGAGCGGGCGGTCGACAGCGGCAATGTGTTCGATGCCGTCGTCGCCCACATCGCCGCGCTTCAGAAGAAGGGCAAGCGCGTTCTGGTTGCGGGCTGGTCCGAGGGTTCGCGCGAGCGCTTGTCGCATGTGCTGGCCGATCATGGGCTGACCACAGCGCAGATGGCCGGCTCTCTCGGGGCGGCGCGCCAGTTGCCCGCTGATGGCGTCGGGCTGGTGGTCTGGGGCCTGGAGCAGGGCTTCGAGACCGGCAAGCTCGCCGTGATCGGAGAGCAGGACATTCTCGGCGACCGTCTGGTCCGGCAGAAGCGCAGCTCGAAAAAGGCCAGTGATTTTATCACCGAGGCGGCCTCGCTCACCCCCGGTGATCTCGTGGTCCATGTCGATCACGGCATCGGGCGCTTCATCGGGCTGCAGACGATCACCGTCGCGGACGCGCCGCATGACTGCCTAGAGCTGCATTACCAGGGCGGCGACAAGCTGTTCCTGCCGGTCGAGAACATCGAGCTTCTGTCGCGCTACGGCTCGGAAGACACGGAAGTTCAGCTTGACCGTCTCGGCGGGCCGGGCTGGCAGGCGCGCAAGGCGAAGATGAAGCAGCGCATCCGCGAGATCGCGGGCAAGCTGATCCAGATCGCTGCGGCACGTTTGCTGAAGGATGCACCGCGCATCACCTTGCCGGAGGGGCTTTACGACGAGTTCGCGGCCCGCTTCCCCTATGACGAAACCGACGACCAGCTCAACGCCATCGATGCGGTGATCGATGATCTTGGCCTGGGCCGGCCCATGGACCGGCTGGTCTGCGGCGATGTCGGCTTCGGCAAGACCGAGGTGGCCCTGCGGGCGGCCTTCGCGGTTGCCATGGCTGGCAAGCAGGTGGCGGTCGTCGTGCCCACGACCTTGCTGGCGCGGCAGCATCACAAGACCTTCGCCGAGCGCTTCAAGGGCCTGCCGATCAAGGTCGGTCAGGCCTCGCGCTTTGTTGGCGCGCAGGATCTGAAGGCGGTGAAGGAAGGCATGGCGGACGGCACGATGGATATCGTCGTCGGAACGCACGCCATCCTGGGCAAGGCCATCGCTTTCAAGGATCTCGGCCTCGTGATTGTCGACGAGGAGCAGCATTTCGGCGTCGCCCACAAGGAGCGGCTGAAGGAACTGCGTGCCGAGGTGCATGTGCTGACCCTGTCGGCAACACCGATCCCTCGCACGCTGCAACTGGCGATGACCGGGGTTCGCGACCTGTCGATCATCGCGACGCCGCCGGTGGACCGGTTGGCGGTTCGCACGTTCGTTGCGCCGTTCGATGGCCTGATGGTGCGCGAGGCTCTGCTGCGCGAGCG
>CALRRR020000028.1:0-53855 GCA_943370645.1 Hydrogenophaga intermedia
TTGCCATGGCCGGGTCGTGACGGTTCTTGTCCTTCAGCTGGATCGTCAGGCACTCGGTCAGGTCGCGTGCACCGATGCCCGATGGCTCGAAGGTGTGGATGATCGCAAGGATGGCTTCAAGCCGGGCGACGTCAACGCCAAGCCGCTCCGCGATCTCCGGCAGCGGCTCGGCCAGATAGCCGGCATCGTCGATGGCATCGATCAGATGCCGCCCGATCAACCGGGAGACTGGGTCGGTGACTGCCACGTCGAGCTGTTCGCACAGCACTTCGTGCAGGCTCTGTTCAACCGACAAGGTCTCCTCAAGGCCGGGCAGGTCCTCATCGAAGCTCGCTGATCCGCCGTTGCCGACCGCGCCGCCGCCCATCACGGGCAGCATTGCCTCCGAGCTCTGCTCCAGCCGCGCCACCTGGGGGGCTTCATCGGGAAAGACATTGTCGAGGCGGGTGCCGAGGGTCTCCTCGAGGCCTTGCCGACCTGTGGCCAGTTCCTCGCCATACCAGTCCGGCGGGGTGGGCTCGTCGAAGCCGTCGCTGGTGTTGGCACCATCGAACTCACTGCGCTCGCCGTCCTGCGAAGGCTCGCTCACCGCCTCGCGCTGGTCGATATGGTCTTCAGCCTCCGTCCGTTCGAGCAGCGGATTGCGCTCGACCTCGGCGTCGACGAAGTTCTGCAGATCGAGATGGGAGAGCTGGAGCAGCTTGATCGCCTGCAGAAGCTGCGGCGTCATGACAAGGGATTGCCCCTGCCTCATCTCCAGTTTGGCTGAAATGCTCATTTCGCCGGTTCGACCCATTCCCAAGATACACGATCCTGCGGGATCGTTTCGGCATGAAACTTGCCTTGCCTTAAGAACCTATGACGCCCGACGCATAAGGTCAAAGTCAAGCGGCCGATTTCCGTGATGGCAGCGATAATGGTCGCTTGGCGGTATGTGCCGAGCCATCGCACGCGGGCCGTGCCGCTCCCTGGCCACAGGCGAAAATCTGGCTAGAGCCGGAAGTCCTCGCCGAGATAGACCCGCCGCACATCCGGGTTGGCAATGATCTCGTCGGGGCTGCCTTCGGTGAGGACGCGGCCCGAGTGGATGATATAGGCGCGGTCGACCAGCCCAAGCGTCTCGCGCACATTGTGATCGGTGATGAGCACGCCGATGCCGCGATCGGTCAGCTGCCGCACCAGCGCCTGGATGTCGCCCACCGCAATCGGATCGATACCGGCAAAGGGCTCGTCGAGCAGCACGAAGGACGGCCTGGCGGCCAGCGAGCGGGCAATCTCGCAGCGCCTCCGCTCCCCGCCGGACAGCGCGATCGACGGCGACTTGCGCAGCCGGGTGATGCGGAACTCGTCGAGCAGGGCATCGAGTTCCTGCTCGCGCTTGTTCTTGTCGGGCTCCACCACCTCAAGCACAGCCCTGATGTTGTCCTCGACACTCAGGCCGCGAAAGATCGATTGTTCCTGCGGCAGATAGCCGATGCCCAGCCTGGCCCGCCGATACATCGGCAAACGGGTGATGTCGTTGCCGTCGAGCGTGATCCGCCCCTGAGCGGCGGCGACAAGCCCGGTGATCATGTAAAAGATCGTGGTCTTGCCGGCGCCGTTCGGCCCCAGCAGCCCGACCGCCTCGCCATTGCGCACATTCAGCGCCGCATCGTTGACGACAGTGCGCCCGCGATAGCTCTTCCTGAGCCCGGAGACCGACAGGATTCCCAGCCCTGATGGCATGGCCGCGGCCATCGCGTCGGGCTCCCCTGCCGCATGCTCGTGCATCGGCTCGATGCGTTGCGGAAGCGGCGGCAAGGCACCGGCCTTCTGGCCTGACTTGCGGAAGGAGAAAGGGAATTTCACAGGCCCAGCCGCATCAGTTGGTCGCGCCTGCAGGTCTTGGACGGTTGGCCGGCGTGGCCGGCGTGCTTTCCACCGATCCCGGCACGAAGAAGCCGCGCACCCGGCCTCCATCGAAGTTCGCGATGCCGGTCTTGGTGTTGTAGACCAGCCGTTCGCCGCGCGTGACGTTCTGGCCTTTGGCGAGGGCGACATCGCCGCTCATGATGACCTGATCCTTTTCGCGGTCGAACACGGCCTTCTTGCCGGTCGCGACCTGATCGTCGGATGTGACGGTGACCGGGCCATCGCATTCAAGCCGCTTGATGCCGCCATCGCCACCGACGCTGGCCGGCGCGGGAGCCGGTGCAGTCGTGGCCGGCCGGCCGCCTTGCCCGGAAAGGCTCTGGCCCCGGTTGTCGTAGACAATCGTCATTTTCGAGCAGCGGATCGTGGTCTTGCCCTGCACTGCCACGACATTGCCGGCAAAGATGGCCTTGCTTTCCTTGTCGAGCACATCGAGCCGGTCAGCATCGATCTTGATCGGATCCTTGGAGTTTTCGCCAAGGCTGGTCAGCGGGGAGTTGGTGGCTCCGGCCCTTGGCTGCTGCGCTTCGGCTTGCCCGGCAAAAGCAAGCGTGACGGTCAGCGCTGCCGCAGCAAGGGCTGCTGCTGCCTGAAATGGCTTTTCTGGGTCTCGCATCATCAAGGTCTTCTCGCTCATGGAACGCTCCGCGGCAAGGCGCGCCCGGTTGCCGGGTCAATCACGGTTACGTTCCGGCCCGTGGGGGTCGGGGAAAGGGGCGTTGCGCCCTCGGCCGGTGTGGTCATTGCGCGCGGCAGCGCATCGGGCATGACCGCGCCGCCGGAGCCATCCGCCTGTGTCCGGGCGGCGGGCGGGGCAAAGGCGGATGGCTCCGGCAACGCCGGCCGGACGGGATTTGTGGCTGGTGCTGCCGGACGCCGCGAGGCGGCAGCCGCCTTGCTGTCGCGATCATCGATGTGGGCTGAAACCCTGCCGATGAAGGCGACGCTTGCGCCATTATCGACGACATCGAGGCTGTCGGCCGCGACGCTCATGTCGGGGAGGCGCACGGTGACCGCTTCGCGGGAGCGGACGGTTCCAGCCTTGAAATCGACATCGGCGGACTTCAGCTGTGCCTCCTGTCCTTCCCCCATGCGCAGACGGACATCACCCTTGAGCTGCAACTGCTCCTTCTGCGTATCAAAGACGGCGTTATTGGCCGTGAGATTGAGCACCGAGTTGTCGGCATTGACGAGTCGGGCCTTGATCCCTGCCAACTCGATTACATTCGGAATGCGGATGTCTTGGATGGCGCTGTCCGCCGTGACCTCATAGGGCTTGTTGTCCTTCCGGTGGCCGGCCAGCTTGGGGTTTTCCATCGTCACGCGCGTGCCATCCATGCGGATCGCGCCGACGCTGACGCCGGCATCGCGGAACGGGTTGATGAACGGAAAAACGATGAAGGCAACGAAGCTGGCCAGCGCCCCGATCGGAATGCCGACACGCAGCAGGCCAACCAGCCGGCTATGGCGCCTGGCGTCCGCATAGGCTGCCGAGGATTGTGCGGCCCTGAGACGCGCTGCCTCCGCCCTTTGCCCATCGGCAAGGCCCGGCCCACGCTGCTGCGCAGGCGAGATGTCGTCGAGGTTCGTCGCCAGTGTCACGGCTGTGGGGTTCCAGGATATCGCGTCTGCCGGCCCGTGAGGCCGGCTCATGACGAGAGGCTCCACCTTGTTGCAATCGCTCGAATTTCGCAACCGGCCCTCGATGAGCTGGAAGACCCTGATGCCTTACGGTGCGCTCTGGGCGAATCTGTGGCCTGAATGTCGCCGGGCGGCCTGCTCTCAGCTATGGGCGAAAATGTCGATCTCCGGCCAGCCCTGAAGATCAAGGGCCGCACGCGTCGGCAGGAACCGGAAACAGGCTTCTGCCATCGCCATGCGGCTTTCGCGCAGCAGCAGCGTATCGAGCTTCGCCTTGAGCTGGTGCAGGTGCAGCACATCGGAGGCGGCATAGGCCAGCTGCTCGCGGGTGAGTTCCGCCGCGCCCCAGTCCGAGCTTTGCTGCTGTTTCGACAAGTCGACGCCGAGCAATTCTCGCGACAGGTCCTTCAGGCCATGGCGGTCGGTGTAGGTGCGCACCAGGCGTGAGGCGATCTTGGTGCAGTAGATCGGGCTGGTGACGACGCCGAAGCTGTGCAGGAGCACGGCCACGTCGAAGCGCGCATAGTGGAAGATCTTGAGCACTGCCGGATCGGCAAGGATGCGGCACAGGACAGGAGGCGGCGCGCTGCCTTTGGCAATCTGCACCACATCCGCCGTGCCATCGCCGCGGGACAGCTGGATCACGCATAGCCGGTCCCGATGCGGGTTCAGGCCGAGCGTTTCAGTGTCGATGGCCAGCGACGGGCCCGGATCGAAGCCTTCGGGCAGATCGCCCTGATGGAGATGGATCGTCATGTCAGCCAGATGGGTTGGTGCGGCAAGGGAAGCCAGGAGGAAGCACGTAAAGTTGCAGCCAAACCGCTTGATTGTCTGGTTGCGCTGCGATGGCAAGCGGAATCATCACCCTCGCCATGCATGGATCGGGCCGCGGCCTGACCGGCAGCGGCTTGCGCTATCGTCCGGCGGTTGGTTTGATGCGGCGACCATTGATTGACCACGCTCGCCAGAACAGCGGGGCAAAAGGGAGGCTAGGCCATGAACCTGATCACGAGGCCACCGGCCGGGCAGCCGGCCGGACCGCCGCGGGTGCTGAAGCTCAGCCCGTCCGACAACGTGGTGGTGGCCGTCGATCCGGTCGATCCGGCCATGGTCGTGGCCGGTGTGGCGGCACAGGCCCGGATCCCGCGTGGCCACAAGATGGCGATCACGCGGATCGCGTCCGGCGAGCCGGTGCGCAAGTATGGCCAGGTGATTGGCTATGCCGGCGGCGATATCGAGCCCGGCCAGCATATCCACACCCACAACTGCCTGTTCGCCTCGGTTGCGCTCGATTATGCGCATGCCAGCGCAGCACCGGACACGGCCTTCGTTGCGCCAGAGGCGCGCGCCACATTCGAGGGCTTCCGTCGTGACAACGGCAAGTTCGGCACGCGCAACTATGTCGGCATCCTGACCTCGGTGAACTGCTCGGCCTCGGTGGCCAAGTTCATGGCCGAGGAGGTGCGGCGTTCCGGCATCCTGGCCGATTATCCCAATGTGGATGGCGTGATTGCGCTGACCCATGGCACGGGCTGCGGCATCGATTATGCCGGCCCTGCCTTCGAGGTGCTGAAGCGCACGACGTGGGGCTATGCCTGCAATCCCAACATGGCGGCGGTGCTTGTCGTCGGCCTCGGCTGCGAGGGTTTCCAGATCGCCAAGATGAAGGAAGCCTATGGACTGTCGGAAAGCGACGTGTTCCGCACCATGACGATCCAGGATGTGGGCGGCACCCGCAAGACGGTGGCGGCCGGCGTGGATGCGGTGCGCAGCATGCTCGCGATCGCCAACACGAAGACCCGCGAGACCGCGCCCGCGTCCGAACTGATGCTGGCGCTGCAATGCGGGGGCTCTGATGGCTATTCGGGCATCACCGCCAATCCGGCGCTTGGGCATGCGGTCGACCGGCTGGTGGCCCATGGCGGCACGGCCATCCTCTCCGAAACACCGGAGATCTACGGAGCAGAGCATCTGTTGACCCGCAGGGCGGTCAGCCGCGAGGTCGGCGAGAAGTTGATCGGCATCATCCGCTGGTGGGAGGAGTATACGGCCCGTGCCAACCAGTCGATGGACAACAATCCGTCGCCCGGCAACAAGGCCGGCGGCCTGACCACGATCCTCGAGAAGTCGCTCGGCGCCGCCGCCAAAGGCGGATCGACGGCGCTGACCGGCGTCTACGGCTATGCCGAGCCTGTCACCGGCAAGGGCTTCGTGTTCATGGACACGCCAGGCTACGATCCGGTGTCGGCTACCGGTCAGGTCGCGGGTGGGGCAAACCTGCTGGCCTTCACCACAGGGCGCGGGTCCGCCTATGGCTGCAAGCCAACACCATCGGTGAAGCTGGCGACCAATTCGGACATCTATCGGCGCATGATCGACGACATGGACATCAATTGCGGCGATGTGCTCGATGGCGTGTCGCTTGAAGCGAAGGGCGATGAGATCTTCGAGTGCCTGCTCAGGGTCGCGTCCGGCGAACGCTCCAAATCCGAGCAACTGGGCTATGGCGATGCCGAGTTCGTGCCCTGGCAACTCGGCGCGACGATGTGATGGCGACCATGCCTGAGCGAACGGGGCTGATGCCGTCATGATCGTCGTGTTTGCGTCTATTATCCTTGACCATGTGGCAGCGGTCGAGCGGCTGCCGCGCCCCGGCGAAACGGTGATCGGCCCGTCCTATCAGGTCTTTCCCGGCGGCAAGGGGGCCAACCAGGCGCTGGCTGCGGCGCGTGCCGGCGCGTCCGTGCGGGTCGGCGGTGCGGTTGGCACGGATGCGGCCGCCGATGCCGCGTTGTCGCTGCTGCGCGAAGGCGGCATTGACCTGGCAGGCGTCGAAAGCGTGGACCTGCCCACGGGTGCCGCCTTCATCGGCGTCGATGCGCGCGGCCAGAACCAGATCATCGTGACAGCCGGCGCCAACCTGAAGGCGCGTGCGCAGAGCCTTGCCCATCATGTCTGGAGCAAGGGGGACATCCTGCTGCTGCAAAGCGAGACACCCGAGGTCGAGCGCATTGCGGTGGCCAGCCTCGCCAAGGCGGCCGGTGCCCGCGTGATCCTCAATGCAGCGCCGGCCGGCCCCGTCAGCCCCGATCTGATCGCGCTGCTCGATCTTCTGATCGTCAACGAACATGAAGCAGTGGTGTTCTCCGTCTCGCTCGACTGGGAAGAGCGTGACCCTGACCTGATCGCGGCCCGTGTCGACCGCGAGCTTGGCATTGCCTGTGTGGCCACGCTTGGGGAAGAAGGCTGCATCGGCTGGTCCGGCGGGGTACGGCGCTCGGTGGCCGCGCCGTCCGTCAGGGTGGTTGACACGGTTGCCGCTGGCGATGCCTTCGTCGGTGCTTTTGCCGCAGCCCTGCATCAGGGCTTCGGATTCTCGGGAGCGCTGAGGCGCGGCATTGCCGCCGGGTCGCTGGCCTGCACCCGCGCCGGAGCCCAGCCAAGCCTGCCTGATGCCCGGCAGATCGAGCAGCTTGCTGCCGAACTGGCGCATTGAACCGGCGACGCTATGGTCCCAACGCGTTCAGCTTCGCCCTCAGGAAGGCAGCATCGGCGCCGGATGGCGCGAGAGCGATCGCCTTCGTGTAGGCCGCCTGCGCGCCCGTCACATCGTTGAGGCGCACAAGCAGTTCGGCTCGCGCGGCGTGATAGGGCTGATAGTCCGAAAGGTCTTCGGACAGAAGGCCCAGTTCGCCCATGGCTGTCTCCAGTCCGCCGTCCTCGGCCAGGGCCACGGCACGGTTGAGCCGCACAACAGGGGTGGGTTCAAGGGCCAGCAGGACGTTGTAGAGGGCAACGATCTGCGGCCAGTCTGATTGCTCCCCCTCGCAGTGGCAGGCCGCGATCGCAGCCTTGATCTGGAAGGGGCCGGGGCTGCACCGACCCAGTGCGCGCTCGACGGTTGCCACGCCTTCCGCGATGGCCGCGCGGTCCCATCGGCTGCGGTCCTGTGCGGCGAGAGGCACAGTGACGCCATTTGCATCGGTCCGCGCTTCGCGGCGCGCCTGTGTCAACAGCAGCAGCGCCAGGCAGCCCTCGATCTCGGGATCGGCGGGACGAAGGCGGTCCAGCATGCGGCACAGCCAGATTGCCTCTTCCGCGAGATCGCGACCCACGCTCGGCCCTGCCGTGTAGCCCGCGTTGAAGATCAGGTAGATCACGGTCAGGACCGACGTCAGCCGTGCCGGCCATGCATCCGGCTCCGGCACAGCAAAGGGGATGCCGGCATCGGCAATCTTGGCCTTGGCGCGCGAGAGCCGCTGGCCCATCGTGCTGTCCTGATCGAGGAAGGCACGCGCGATCTCCGGCGTGGACAGCCCGCCCAACGTGCGCAGAGTCAGCGCCACCTGCGATTTCGGCTCGATGGCCGGGTGGCAGCAGGTGAAGATCAGCCGCAGCCGTTCGTCGGGGATCATTTCCTGATCGTCCGTGAAGGTTTCGTTCTCGGTCAGAAGCGACATGCCATTCGCCACCTTCGCATCAGATGTGCGCTGGCGGATACGATCGATGGCCTTGCGGTAGGCGACCTGAAGAAGCCAACCCCTGGGCGAAGCGGGGACGCCGGACCGGCCCCAATGGGAAACCGCCGAGATCATGGCATCCTGCAAGGCCTCTTCGGCCAGTTCGAAGTCGCGCAACCTGGCGATCAGGGCAGACAAAAGCCGCCCCCGGTCTTCGCGCGCAAGGCTGTCAAGAGCCCTGGCTGCGGCGAGTGCACCGGAGGCGGCGGCTGTCATCCTGGCGTAACCGCTCAGCCGGCGGGGTTGTAGTCCATCAGCGGCCGCACCTCGATCGTGCCATGTGCCGCAGACGGGATCATTGCCGCATAGGTCAGCGCGGCATCAAGATCGGCAACCTCGATGATGTAGTAGCCGCCCAGTTGCTCCTTGGTCTCGGCGAACGGCCCGTCCATGGTTTCGACCTTGCCGGCCTTGACCCTGAGCGATGTCGCGGTTTCGACTCCCTTGAGCCCTTCCCCGCCGCGCATCACGCCGTCGCTGGTCATGCGCTGATTGAGTGCAAAGTAGCCGCCCATCATCGTCTGGAACTCCGGCGTACCAAACGCCGGCTGGCGCGCCGGATCATTGTAGATCAAAAGCATGTACTTCATGGCTGGTGCCCCTCTCGTCTGTCCTGTCAGAAGCCGAACTTGATGCGGATGAGTGCTATGGCGAGGATTGCCACCGCAAGGATGTTGGTGCCGTTGCCGATATAGCGCAGCGGATGGCCGGCATTGTCGATCTTCAGACCGAACGGGTGTGCGAGCCGCCCGATGACAAGCAGCGCGCCGGCCGCGTGAAGCCAGAGCGATCCTGCGCCCTGAAGCTCCGCGAGGATCATCAGCACGAGCGCGAATGGTACCCACTCGATGAAATTGCCATGGCGGCGGATTTTCTGAAGCAAACCGGGATTGCCGGCATCGCCGATCGATGCGGCCAGCGCTGATCTTGTGGAAGTGACCCCGATCCAGAGCGCGAACCAGACAGGAATGAGCAGCAGGGCATAGGTTGTGGTGATCGAAACAGTCATGTTGGGTTTCTCCTTGGGTCTGCAATTGACAACCCAAGGACGGAACGCAAACCCGGATTTCGACATCACCAGAAAAAGAATTTTGCGAGACGTCAAGAATGCAAGCTGCACTTCCGCGCTCCTCATGTCGTTCCCGCCTTTCAGCACGCTTGGCGTCTGTCTCCGGCTTGCCGGCAATCACCTCAATCCGCGAGGCTCTTTGTGCCGAAACCCGAAGGCCAATGATCCCGGCACGGGAGCGCACCACGGCGCCCACTCTCCCATGAGCTGAATTCGGACATCGGATTGACACAGGCACGCTGAATCCGCATATTCTGGACAGCCGCCGGGTCCTTCTGGCGGCATTTGATTTTGTGAAGCAGGTTCCGGGAACGGGCTGCCTGCCGGACCAGTGAGGCAACGGGTCGGATGCGCGCAGTGAGAGCGGGGTGGCGGGAACGACGATGATCCCTGGCCGGGGAAACCCGGACTGGGCGCACAGCTTCGCCCGCACTGGCGTCACGCGCCTTTCACATCGTTCGTTTCCTGTTCATCGCCGCTGCCATGGCTGAGCCCATGCCGGTCTCCGTGCCCCAAGGATGTCCTCCGTGATCACTCCCATTCTTCCGACCTATTCCCGTGCTGATGTCGCCTTCGAACGGGGCGAAGGGCCCTGGCTGATTGCCACGACCGGCGAGCGCTATCTCGATTTCGGGTCCGGCATCGCCGTCAATTCGCTGGGCCACTCGCATCCGCATCTGGTCAAGACCCTGCAGGAGCAGGCGGCGAAGCTCTGGCACACCTCGAACCTTTACCAGATGCCTGAAGGCCGGCGGCTGGCCGAGCGCCTGATTGCAGCGACCTTCGCCGACACGGTGTTCTTCTGCAATTCAGGGGCTGAGGCCAACGAGGCCGCCATCAAGATGGCGCGGAAGTTCCATGCCAGCCATGGCCATCCCGAGCGGTTCCGCATCATCACTTTCGAAGGGGCCTTCCATGGCCGCACGCTGGCGACGATCGCGGCCGGTGGCCAGAAGAAGTATCTTGAAGGCTTCGGTCCCAAGGTCGACGGTTTCGACCAGGTCCCGTTTGGCGACCACGATGCGCTGAAGGCCGCCATCACGCCCGAGACTGCCGCGATCATGATCGAGCCCATCCAGGGCGAGGGCGGCCTCAGGCCGGTGCCGGCCCAGTGCCTGCGCGGTCTCCGGGCCCTGTGCGACGAGCATGGTCTCCTGCTGATCATGGACGAGGTGCAGACCGGGGTGGGCCGCACTGGCAAGCTGTTCGCCCATGAATGGTCGGGCATCACGCCGGACATCATGTCGATCGCCAAGGGCATTGGCGGGGGCTTTCCCATGGGGGCATGCCTTGCGACCGAAGCGGCTGCGGTGGGCATGACCGCCGGCACGCACGGCACGACTTTCGGCGGCAACCCGCTGGCGATGGCTGTGGGCAACGCTGTGCTTGATGTGGTGCTGGCCGATGGCTTTCTCGACCACGTCAATGCGCTCTCGATCTCGTTCAAGCAGAAGCTGGCCGCCTTTGCCGACAGCCATCCGCGCGTCATCGAGGGCGTGCGCGGCGAGGGCCTGCTCACCGGGATCAAGACCCGTGTGCCGAACACCGAATTCCAGGCAGCAGCCCGTGCCGCCGGCCTGCTCAGCGTGGGGGCTGGCGACAACGTGGTCCGGCTGATCCCGCCGCTGACCATCACCGAAGCCGACCTCAGTGAAGCGATGGTCCGGCTGGAGCGTGCGGCCCAGTCGATCGAGGCGGAGCTGTCCCGGGCTGCCGCCGAGTAACCCTCGTCAACGGCGGTGCCTGCCGCCTCTGTCCTGAAGAGCCCCGCATCCGCCTGCCTCTGGCGGATACGGCCTGATCCATCGTTCCGGAGTGCCGTCATGGTGCGTCATTTTCTCGATATCTCGGATTTCTCGACAAGCCAGTTGCGCGCCATTCTCGATGCCGGCCGGGCGATCAAGGCCCGCCGTCGCACGGCGGAATCCAAGGCCGACAAGCCTCTCGACGGCAAGGTTGTCGCCATGATCTTCGACCAGCCCTCGCTGCGTACGCGCGCCTCGTTCGAGGTCGGCATCACCGAACTGGGTGGTTCGCCGATGATGGTGACCGGCAAGGAGATCGAATTGGGCGAGCGCGAAACCGTGGCGGATACGGCGCGCGTGTTCTCGCGCTACGTCGATGCCATCATGATCCGCATCCTCGATCACGCCCACCTGCTCGAGCTGGCTGAGTATGCCACCGTGCCGGTGATCAACGGGCTCACGAAGTCCTCGCACCCTTGTCAGGTCATGGCCGACATCATGACCTTCGAGGAGCATCGCGGCCCGCTTCACAAGCGCAAGATCGCCTGGACGGGGGACACCAACAACGTTCTCGCCTCGTGGATCCATGCGGCCGGGCGCTTCGACTTCGACTTGCACATCGCCACCCCGGCTGAGCTTGCCCCCCCGGTTGCCCTGACCAACTGGGCGAGGGAGAACGGTGCGAAGCTGACCTTGACGACGCGCCCGGAGGAGGCTGTCGAGGGCGCTGATTGCGTCATCACCGATTGCTGGGTGTCGATGGGCGATACCGAAGGCAATCGCCACAACCTGCTCCGGCCCTATCAGGTCAACGAAGGCCTGCTCCGGCGCGCTGACAAGAAGGCGGTCTTCATGCACTGCCTGCCTGCCACGCGCGGCGAGGAGGTCACCGATGAGGTGATGGATGGCCCGCAATCGGTGGTCTATGACGAGGCCGAGAACCGGCTCCATGCGCAGAAGGCCATTCTGGCCTGGTGCTTCGGCCATGTGCAGGCCTGACGCGCGCCGATGACAACCAGCCAGACCGGATTTGAAGGGGCGATCAGTCCCAATCCTGCCGATCTCATCGGGCAGGCTCTTGCCGCCACGCCCGACGATCGCGTGCTTCCCTTCACTGTCGAGGCGCTTGACGTGCGCGGCCGGATCGCACGGATAGGCCCCTCGCTTGATGCGATCCTGCACCGTCATGCCTATCCCGAGCCGGTGGCACGGGTGCTGGGCGAAGCCGTGGCGCTGACCGCGCTGCTCGGCACGGCGCTCAAGTTCGACGGGCGCTTCCAGCTCCAGACCAAGACAGATGGCGCCATCGAAATGCTGGTGGTGGATTTCGATGCGCCGGACCGGATCAGGGCCATGGCGCGCTATGATGCGGCACAGATTGCCAACGCCGTTGCTGCCAACCTGACGAGCACGGCCGTGCTGCTCGGCTCAGGCTATCTCGGCATGACGGTGGATCAGGGCAGCCATGCCTCGCGCTATCAGGGCGTGGTCGAACTTGACGGAACGGACGGCCTTGAGGAAGCGGGCCACCGCTACTTCCGGCAGTCGGAGCAGATCCCCACGCGCCTCAGGTTGGCGACGGCCCGCGTCATCGGCAGTCACGGCGAAAGCTGGCGCGCCGGCGGCATCATGGTGCAGTTCCTGCCGACATCACCGGACCGGCAAAAGCAACAGGATCTCCATCCGGGCGATGACCCGAACGGCACGCCTGCACCGGAGCGTGACGCGGACGGCGTCAATGACGATGCCTGGGCCGAGGCACGCGCGCTGGTCGAGACCGTCGCTGACCATGAACTTGTCGACCCGATGCTGGAAAGCGAGCGGCTGATCTATCGGCTGTTCCATGAGCGCGGAGCCCGTGTGTTCGAGCCTCAGGCCGTGCGCGAGCAGTGCCGCTGTTCGGCGGATAGCATTCTGGCTATGCTACGCCGCTTCACGGCTGAGGACCGCCGCGAGATGGTGGCCGATGACGGTGCCGTCCAGGTCACCTGCGAGTTCTGTTCGCAAGTCTACCGGTTCCAGCCCAGCGAGATCGACGCCGGCCCACCTTGAACCGGTGTGTTCAGGTCTGGTCGCGGATCCATTCGACCGCGTCCTCCAGCCGGTCGTCGCCCCAGAAGATCTCGCCATCCGGCGTGACGAAGGCCGGTGCGCCGAAAATGCCGATGGACTTGGCCAGTTCGGTCTCGGCCTTCAGACGACCCTTGACCTCTTCGCTGCGGGAGAGAACCAGTGCGCCCTGGGCGTCCACGCCCGCAGCGCGCAGGGCTTCCACGATCACCGGTTCATCCTGGATCGAGCGGCCCTCTGCGAAGGCAAGATGAAAACAGGCCCTTGTGAAGGAGGGTGTCCAGCCCGCCTCGCGGCCCGCGAGCGCAACCCGCGCCGAACTCAGCGAGTTCTGGGGAAAGGGGGAGGGCCGCTTCAGGGGCAGCCCATACTTCCGGCAGCGCCGCTCCATGTCCCGCCACATGTATTTGCCTTTGGCGGGAAACAGGTTGAACGGCGAATTGTTCCAGCCTTGCGCCGCGAAGATCGGGCCAAGCAGGAAGGGCCGCCAGCGGATGGTCACGCCTGCGTCGGCGCACACCTGTTCAATCCGCATCGCCGACAGATAGGAGTAGGTCGAGGCGAAATCGTACCAGAAGTCCAAAGACGGGCGCTTCGGCATCGAAACCTCACACGATTCGAAACAACTGTAGATCACGATGCAACCGGATGGAAATGCAAGAATGATCGCCAGTCTTGTTGACAGGCTTGTCTTGTAGCAATGCTTGCTCCGGACCCACATGGAGCGGCCCGGCGAGATGCGTGCCGCCGAGGCCCGGGCCCGGCGCGTGCTGCGGTTTGATGTGGATCAGGTTGGCGGCCATTTGCGCCGGTTGTCCGGATGCCATGATGTTGCGCCCAGGGCGCTGATCGTCTACCGGACGTGCCAGCACAGCACGCGCCCGCGGCGTCCGACCGAGGGCTGTTCCGGAAGACATCAGAGCCATGGCCAGCGATACCAGAAGCGTCAAGAAAGTCGTCCTCGCCTATTCGGGCGGCCTCGACACATCGATCATCCTGAAGTGGCTCCAGACCACCTATGGCTGCGAGGTGGTGACGTTCACGGCCGATCTTGGCCAGGGCGAGGAACTCGGGCCGGCACGGGACAAGGCCCTGCTGCTGGGCATCAAGCCCGAGAACATCTTCATGGACGACCTGCGCGAGACCTTCGTGAAGGACTATGTCTTCCCGATGTTCCGGGCGAATGCGCTGTATGAAGGCGTCTATCTGCTCGGCACCTCGATCGCCCGCCCGCTGATTGCCAAGCGGCAGATCGAGATTGCAGAACAGGTCGGAGCCGATGCGGTGTCGCACGGCGCGACTGGCAAGGGTAACGACCAGGTCCGTTTTGAACTGGGCTACTATGCGCTCAAGCCGGACATCACCATCATCGCGCCGTGGCGCGAGTGGGATCTGCGCTCGCGCGAGCAGCTGATTGCCTTTGCCGAGGCCCACCAGATTCCCATCGCCAAGGACAAGCGCGGCGAGGCGCCGTTCTCGGTGGATGCGAACCTGCTGCACGCATCGTCCGAGGGCAAGGTGCTGGAAGACCCGGCGCAGGAAGTGCCGGATTATGTCTACTCGCGCACGGACGGGCCGGAATTTGCGCCCGACAAAGCCACCGTGATTACCATCGACTTCAAGGGTGGCGATGCGGTTGGCATCAACGGCAAGGCGCTGAGCCCGGCCACGCTTCTGGCGGAACTCAACCGCCTCGGCAAGATCAACGGCATCGGCCGGCTCGATCTGGTGGAGAACCGTTTTGTCGGCATGAAATCACGCGGCATGTACGAGACACCGGGCGGCACCATTCTGCATGTGGCGCACCGGGCCATCGAGAGCATCACGCTCGATCGCGGTGCGGCTCACCTCAAGGAAGAGCTGATGCCGAAATATGCCGAGCTGATCTACAACGGCTTCTGGTTCGCTCCCGAGCGCGAGATGCTGCAGGCCCTGATCGACAAGAGCCAGGAGTTCGTGACCGGCACGGTCCGCCTCAAGCTCTACAAGGGCAACACCATCGTGATCGGCCGCGAGAGCCCGTATTCGCTCTACGATCAGGACCTGGTCACCTTCGAGGAAGGGGCCGTCGCCTACGATCACCGCGATGCCGCCGGCTTCATCAAGCTCAATGCCCTGCGTCTGCGCACGCTCGGCCAGCGCAAGCGCAAGCTGGGGCTGTAGACGCGTCGCGTTCTATCGTTCGCATGTCGCGGTTGGACGAAGTCCCACAGATTGCGGTCGACAGCCGCGCCGAGTGGCGCGCATGGCTTGAGGCCAATGCTGCACAGTCTGGCAGCATCTGGCTGGTGACATGGAAGAAGGCCGCCGCCGGGAAGCGTGGCTTGCCGTTCGTTGGCTATGACGCACTTGTCGAGGAAGCGCTGTGCTTTGGCTGGATCGACAGCCTTCCAAGGGCACTCGATCTTGAGCGCACGATGCTGCTGTTTTCGCCCCGTAAACGCGGAAGTTCATGGTCGCGTGTCAATCGCGTCCGCATCGCGCGCCTTCAGGAGGCGAACCTGATGAATGCCCGCGGATCTGCAGTCGTCGAACAAGCTGTCGAAGATGGCAGCTGGAGTCTCCTCGAAGCTGTCGATGATTTGACATTGCCACGGGACCTTGCAGATGCCTTGGCGGGCAACGCCGTTGCGGCCGGGTTCTTCGCTCGATTTCCGGCTTCCTCGCGACGGGCGATCCTCGAATGGATTACGATTGCCCGGACGCCGCAAACGCGGGCGCGTCGTGTTGCGTTGACTGTTGAGAGGGCTGGCGAGAACCGGAAGGCCAACTTTCCGGCAGGGCGTGACAGGGGTCCAGAGCTATGACTGCTCGCTACATGCTCGTGCGCTCAAACGCCGTTTCAGCTGACACCTGACGTTTAGTTGCGCGGTCTGGTGCCGCCGACACGCGGCAGGAACCACGCCAGCAGGCCCATGGCCGGCAGGAAGGCGCACATCTGGTAGACGGCATGGATGCTGGTGCGGTCTGCGACCTCTCCCAGGATTGCCGCTGCGATGCCGCCAAGCCCGAATGACAGGCCATAGAACAGCCCGCCGATCATGCCGACCCGGCCCGGAACCAGCTCGATCGCATAGATCATGATGCTGGCGAAGGCGCTCGACATGATCAGGTTGATCACCATGGTGAGGACGCCGGTCCAGAACAGGTCCACATGCGGCAGGATCAGCGTGAAGGGCAGTGCGCCGAGGATCGAGAACCAGATGACGCGGTTGCGGCCGATCCGGTCGCCGATCATGCCGCCCGCAAGTGCGCCAACCGCAGCCGAAGCGAGAAACAGGAACAGCATCACCTGCGAGGTCTGCACCGTCACCCCGAAGCGGTCGATCAGGTAGAAGGTGTAGTATGAGCTGAAGCTGGAGCTGTAGGCGTTCTTCGAGAACAAAAGCACGATCAGGATCGTCATGGCGACGATGATCTGCGAGCGGGCATAGGGTGAGGCCGCCGGCCCCTGTACGCCTGCCTTCGCCTTGGCCAGCATTTGCTGGCGCGCCTCGGCATGGCGACGCACGGTCCAGACCATCAGCATCATCGCCAGAAGGGCTGCTGCCGAGAACCAGGCAAGGCTGGTCTGGCCGCGCGGCACAATGATGAAGGCCGCGAGCAAGGGCCCGAGTGCCCCGCCTGCCTGTCCACCGACCTGAAACACACCCTGCGCAAAGCCCTGCCGACCGCCGGAGGCCTGCCGCGCGATGCGGGTGGCTTCTGGATGAAAGATCGACGATCCAAGCCCGACACATGCCGCACCGGCCAGCAGCAGTGGATAACTTGCGGCAAAGGCGAGTCCGATCAGGCCCGCGAAGGTGAAACCCATGCCGACGACCATCGAGTAGGGCATCGGGTTGCGGTCGGTGTAATGCCCGATCAGCGGCTGGAATAGTGAGGCCGTGACCTGGAATGTCAGCGTGATCAGGCCGATCTGCCCGAAATCGAGACCATGGGCCGCCTTGATGATCGGATAGATCGCCGGGATCAGCGACTGCATCATGTCGTTGAGCAGGTGCGTGGCACTCAGCGCCACGAGAACCGGCATGGCGGCGCGGTGGCTTGGCGTGGTCGGGCTGGCAACAGTCATGGCGGGCATCAACCGGTTCAGGCAGGAGGTCTCGCGCAGCGCCGCGCGATCATCGCAAGTTAGCCGGTTATGCTGCGCCGCGCATCGGGGCGTTGCTCAAGGCCGGTCTCCGCAAATGCATGGCTGCGATGTTTCGTGCCGGTGACGAGACTGGGTGGCCGGTGCAAGGGTGACTCGCCCTGGGCGAAGGGCGATTCCGCGCCGATGCCGGATAGCAGAAAAGGTCGATGCCATGGACATACTGACATCATGCGGATCAGCCCAGTGAAGGGCAACCGGCTGTCGCACCTCAGCCACCTCCTGCTTGTTGCGCTGGCCGGCCTTGCCCTCGGGCTGGGCAGCGGTGTGGCGGCTGCCGATGAAGCGCGGGAAGCGGCAGCATGGGGGGCGCTGCGCAGTGGTGCCATCGCACTGTTCCGCCATGCCAACGCGCCCGGCGGTGGCGATCCTGCCGGCATGCGGCTGGGGGAGTGTGCGACACAGCGCAATCTGGATGCGGCTGGCCGGCAGCAGGCCCGGCGCATCGGCGAGGTCTTTCGCCTGCGGGGCATTGCGGTGGGCTCGGTGCTGACCTCGCAGTGGTGCCGCACCACCGAGACGGCGGACCTCGCCTTTCCCGGGATGGCGCGGCCTGAGCCGATCTTCAACTCCTTCTTTGATGATCGTGGCAAGGGCCCGGCGCAGACCCGCGACGCGAGGGCGCTGCTATCGCGCTGGACCGGGCCGGGCGCGCTGGTGGTCAGCACGCATCAGGTCAACATCACCGGCCTGACTGGCATCGTGCCAGCATCTGGCGAGGGCATCGTGGTTCGCGTGACGGGCGGCGAGGTTGCCGTGGTTGGCCGGATCAGGCCATGAAGTGGCTCAGCGTCGCTGGTCTGCAAGGATCATCGCGGCACCCTTGTCGGCGATCATGATCGTCGGCGTGTTGGTGTTGCCCGATGTGATCGTCGGCATCACCGAGGCGTCGATGACCCTCAGGCCCTGTAGGCCGATCAGCCGCAGTCTTTCGTCAACAACGGCCATCGGATCAGAAGGCAGGCCCATCTTTGCGGTTCCGACCGGATGGAAGATCGTGGTGCCGATGTCGCCGGCCGCCTTTGCCAGAGCCTCGACATCATCGCCCACGGACGGACCGGGAAGATGCTCCTCGGGCCGGTAGCGGGCAACGGCGGGCTGGCGCATCAGCTGCCGCGTGACACGGATCGCATCAGCTGCAACGGTCCGGTCGGCCTCGGTCGAAAGATACCCCGGCGCGATCACCGGTTTGTCGGCCGGATCGGGCGAGCGCAGCCGGATTTCGCCCCGCGAGGTCGGACGCAGGTTGCAGGCGGAAACGGTGATCGCGGGAAAGCGGTGCAAAGGATCGCCGAACCGGTCGAGGCTGAGCGGCTGGATGTGGAACTGGATGTTGGGCCGCTCATGCTCTGGCGAGGATCGGGTGAAGATGCCGAGCTGCGACGGCGCCATGGTCAGAGGTCCGGTCTGGAACAGCGCGTATTCGAGGCCCATCAGCGCCCGTCGGGGCAAGGAATGATAGGTCTCGTTCAGGGTCCGGACGTCTTGGACCTTGTAGATGGCGCGCTGCTGGAGATGATCCTGCAGGTTGCGCCCGACGCCGGGCCGGTCGAGCACGGGCGCAATGCCATGCCGGGAAAGCTGCTCTCCAGGTCCGATGCCGGACAGGTGCAGGATCTGCACGGAGCCGATGGCCCCTGCACTGAGCACAACCTCGCCGCGCGCCCGTGCCTCGACGAGCTCGCCGTTCTGGCGGAAGCGCACGCCGACCGCGCGGCCATTCTCGATCAGCACGCGTTCGACGAGGACACCGGTCTCCAGCCGAAGATTGGGCCGGCCCAGAACCGGCTTGAGAAAGCCCCGGGCTGCGGACCAGCGGATGCCGCGCTTCTGGTTGACGTGGAAATAGCCAACGCCGGTGTTGTCTCCGGTGTTGAAATCGCGGGTCACGGGAACGCCCATCTCTGTGGCGGCATCGCGCACGGCGTCGAGCACGTCCCAGCGCAGGCGCGGTTCCTCCACCCGCCACTCGCCGCCAGCGCCATGATGCTCGGTGTCGCCGAGGAAGTGATCATCAAGGCGGCGGAATACCGTCCTGACATCGTCCCAGCCCCATCCGGCGAGACCAAGCTGTCGCCAGTGGTCATAGTCCGCCGCCTGGCCGCGCATCGAGATCATGGCATTGATGGCGGACGAGCCGCCGATCACCTTGCCGCGCGGATACTTCAGCGTGCGGCCGTTGAGGCCGGGTTCGGCTTCTGTCTCGAACATCCAGTCCGAGCGCGGGTTGCCGATGGCAAAGAGATAGCCGACCGGGATGTGGAACCAGATCCAGTTGTCGCGGCCACCGGCTTCGAGCAGCAGCACCTTGCTGCCCGGAGCGGCCGACAGCCGGTTTGCGACAACGCATCCAGCGGAGCCGGCACCCACGACGATGTGGTCGAACTCGCCGTCAAGCTGCCGGATCATGGTCATGGCGTCATCCCGTGTCGCCACAGCCTTAGACCATCATGGTCCCGGATTCGAGCCGCACAATTGCGAGTGCCGATGCGGCACAAGCGAACAGGGCCAGCGACCTTCCGTCAGCTTTTGGTGGCGGCCGCCTTCCGGGTGCGCGGCTGCTTTGGCGGTGGCTCAGCAGGCTCGGTGCCGGTCTGCTTGTCGGGCCCGGCCAGATACTGGGCCTTGGCCAACGCGGCGAAGCGCCCGCCTTTCGCGACCAGCTCTTCGAATGAGCCGCTTTCGACGACCTTGCCCTGCTCGAACACCAGAATGCGGGTGGCATTGCGGATGGTGGCGAGGCGGTGGGCGATGACGAAGGTGGTGCGGCCCTTCATCACCTCGTCGAGCGCCTTCTGAAGCTTGGCTTCCGTGGTGGCGTCGAGAGCCGAGGTGGCTTCATCAAGAATCAGGATCGGCGGGTTCTTCAGCAGGGCGCGGGCAATCGAGAGGCGCTGGCGCTCGCCGCCCGACAGGGTGCGACCGCGTTCGCCCACCATGGTGTCGAGCCCGTCGCTCTGGCGCGCCATGATCTCGGTGGCCTGGGCCCGGTCGAGTGCGGCACGCATCTCCTCTTCGCTGGCATCGGGTTTGCCGACCAGAAGGTTCTCGCGGATGGTGCGGGCAAAGAGCATGGGTTCCTGAAAGACCACGCCAATGTTCCGGCGCAGCGAGCCGAGCGTATAGTCGCGCAGGTCGATGCCATCGGCGCTGATCCCGCCCGACTGTGGGTCGAAGGCCCGGTGCAGCAGCCCGAGCGTGGTCGACTTGCCCGAACCTGTGGAGCCGACGATGGCGATGGTTTCGCCGGGCTGCACATCGAATGAGACATCGAGCACGGCGGAGCGCTTGCCATCATATGAGAACGAGACGTCGCGGAAGCTGATCTGGCCGGTCAGTCGCGTCGCCTCCGTCGCCGAGGGCTTGTCGCGAACCTGTGGGAGCGTGTCCATGACCTCGAAGAACTCGCGCATCTTCGGGGCTTGCATGAAGATGAAATTGACGAAGCCGACCACCTGCTCGAGCCTGCCGATCAGCATGGTGGCGAAGCTGGTGAAGGTGACGATCTCGCCCACCGTGGTCTGGCCCTGCATGTAGAGCCAGGTTCCGAGCGAGAAGATCGACAGCACGGTCAGCGTGGCCGAGGCCCGCGTGGCGATGGTGGCCAGCGCCCACCATGACAGGACCGGGATCTGGGCATCCAGCAGGCTCTTGATGGTGGTGTGCAGGCCGCGCACCTCGGTTTCGATGCGCGTGAAGCTCTGGATCACCGGCACGTTGCCGAGCGCATCGGAGGCGCGTTCGGCAAGGTCGGAATGATAGCGCTCGACGCTGCCCTGAAGCTTCTCGGTCTTGCGCAGCACGAAAGCCGTGAGCGCGCCGAAGAAGATGACAAGCACGACCAGCAGAAGGCCCATCTGCCAGTTGAGCCACATGGTGAAGGGCAGGAGCACGACCAGCGCCACGATCGAGGCGCAGTGCTCGCGGAAGAAGGACAGCCACAGGCCCCACATGCCGCTGGTGCCATCGAGCATGACCTTGAGCACGCGGCCCGAATGGGTCGCGGTGTGGAAGGCTATCGGCAAGGTCAGCGCATGCTCGAAATAGTTGGCCATCACGGCGAGGCGCCGGCGATGGGCGAGCCGGTCGGCGTGGAGGGCGACATAGACCCCGGCCAGGATGGTGAAGATGCCGAAGCCCACCCAACCAAGCATGAGCGGCATCAGTTCGGGCCAAGTCGGCTTGGCTCCGGTGCCGGCCGACTTGGTCAGCACATCGATGATCTTGCCGAACAGGACCGGTTCCGCAAAGGCTGCGACCGCCAGAAACAGGTTGGCCAGCGCCAGATAGACGCCGAGCCGCTTCTCGGGGCCGAGTTGTCCGAGGACGCGGAGATAGATGCTGAGCATTGCCATGGCGGTCTCTTTAGACGAGCCTCGGATATCCGGAAAGGTCAGGCCCGGGGTGGTGCCGGGCCTCTTTTCGCGTTGCCCCGGCAGGCTTCCGGACGTAGCGCGGCTGATTGCTGCCCACAAGCAACCATGGAACTGAATTGCACGTGAACGTCAGGGTCGGATGGTGTCGCCTGACATCATGGTCTGGCATCGCTGCGGTCCCTCGCCGTGTGGAGCATCTGGCCAGCGCGGGTCAGGGTTTGAGGCCGGGGGGGATCGGGCCCGCTTCCGAGATCAAGGTGATGGTCACGCGCCTGTTCGCTGCCAGATACGGATTTTCCGGGAACAGCGGACTGGTCGCGCCTTTGCCGGAGACGATGGAAAAGCGGTTGTCCGGCACGCCGGCTGCGGTGAGGATCTCGCGAACGGCGGAGGCGCGGCCGACTGACACGTCCCATGGCGACCAGGTCTGGGCGCGGCCGGACATGGTTGCCGAGGTGTGCCCGGCCACTGCGATCGGGTTCGGCATCCTGCGCAACGTCGGAACGATGGCTTCGAGCACCTTGCGGGTCCGTTCATAGGGAAAGGTCGAGCCATCGGCAAACATCGACCGGCCGTCCTGGTCGACCAGCGAGATGTTGAGACCCTCTTTGGTTTCCTCGATCACGATGTTCTTCGATAGCTCCGCGATGTCAGGCATCGCGTTCAAGGCCTGCCGGAGGGTTGTTCCGGCCAGGCCGAGCCCACGATCGAAGGTGACGACATCGAGGCCTTCGCTCCTGCGTTTCGTGTCATTGGGGGCGGTGAAATCCGCTGCCTCCTCGACCGGGCGCATGCGTGCATTCTGCAGTTGGGGCTTGGTCGGGATACCATTGAGTTCAACAATGCCGTTGAAGCGGTTCTCCTTGTTGGTGCCGAACGCTTCACGGAATGAGCCGGCAACAACCGCCATCTTTTCCTTGTTCTGTGAGGAATAGGCCGCAACCATCACGAAAAAGCTCATCAGCAGGGCCATCAGGTCGGCAAAGGTCACGAACCAGCCGTGGCCGCCGTGTCCACCACGCCTTCTCCTTGCCATCAACATGTTCTTTCCCGTCAGCACTGCGCGCCTGCGTCAGGCTTCGGCGAATTCCGCCCGATGATGATCGGGCAGATAGGCCAGCAACATTTCCCGGATCAGGGTCGGGCTCTTGGCGTCACGGATCTGCAGGATGCCGTCGATGATCAGCGTGCGCGAGATTTCCTCTTCCTCGATCTTGACGTGCAGCTTGTCGGCGATCGGCGTGGCGATGGCATTGGCAATGACCGCTCCATACAGCGTGGCGAGCAGCGCGGTCGCCATCGCAGGGCCAAGCTTGGATGGATCGGACATGTTGGCGAACATGGTGACCATGCCAAGGATCGTGCCGATCATGCCCCAGGCCGGCGCACAATCGCCGATGGCACGATAGACCTTCGAGCCCTCATCAAGGCGCTGCAGGAAATTGTCGCGGTCGCATTCCAGGGTGTTGCGGATGAAGTCCTTGTCGTAGCCGTCCGCCACATAGCGCGCACCCTGGGCCAGGAACGGGTCGGAAATGACCGCTTTCTCCAGAGCAACAGGCCCCTGCCTGCGCACCATTTCTGCCAGTCGGGTAATCTCGGCGATCAGATCGCGCGGATGGAAGGCGCGCATCTGGAAGGCGAACTTCATGCCCATCGGCAGGCCGTTCACGATCACCGAGAAGGGATAGCGCACCATGGTGGATGCGATAACGCCGCCGAAAATGATGATCACCGCGTGCTTGTCGAAGAACGCACCGAAATTGCCGCCATCGATGAGGATGATCGCGCAGATGGTCGCCATGCCGGCGATCAGACCCAGGCCGGTTGCAATGTCCATCGAGTTTCCCCTCGCGAATCAGCCGGAACCGGTTCAGTCACGCTTCCTGCGTGTAGGGGCATCACAGTTAACGTTCCTTCAATGCTTGCGTCGACACCGGTCGGCGCAGCGGCATGCGTTCGGCGCTGCTGACGACGAACAGCATGAAGCGAGCGATCGATCCTGGTGGCTACCAGCCGCTCCGCGTTCATGATCCTGACCGGGGCTCGGACCATCCCTGCCGGCCTCAGGCGCGGAGGGCATCCTCACGTCCGTGCCGTCAGGGCGCGACCAGCAGCGCCCAGTAGACCTTGTATTTCGATGTCGGCGCATAGGCAGTGGCGATGCCCATCCGGGTGGCAGCCCTGCTCTTCAGCACCTGGTCATGCTGGGCGGAATCGCGCCAGCCGGAGAAGGCTTCCGCCAGCGTCCGGTAGCCGGCCGACAGGTTGGCATCTGCAGACCTGATCCCGTCGCTGGCCAGCCGCTGCTTGACGGCGTCGGCCGAGCCGGGCCTGTCCGCCGCCGCCATCCGACCGGCCTCGCGCTCGGCTGCAGCCTGGAGCACCGGGTCAAGGACCAGCTGACCCATGCCGGCATTGAGCCGGTAGGCGGAGATCATCGCCCGGGCCTGCCCTGTGTCGAGCCGCGCGCCGGGCTGCCCCAGATCGGCGTAGAAACTTGGCTGCGATGCGGGGCGCCCCGTCTCGGTGCAGCCTGACAATCCGAGAAGCGCGGCGAGGCCCGCAAGGGCGGCAGTGCAGGCCATGGTGCTGCCCTTTCTCATGGTTTGCGCGGCGCTTTCGCCGCTGCCTTACCAGTCGCCGCGGAGGCAACGGGGGCGGGAGCGGAGGGCGCGGCTGGCCCGGTGCCATCTGTCGGCGTTCCGGCAGCAGGCTTGCGCCGGGCCTGATAGGCGGCGGCCTGCGCTTCCTGCGCCTCTTCGAGGGTGTCGACCAGTTCTTCGAGCGTGTCCTCGATGCGGTCCAGCCCCTTCACGGCGACTTCCCGCTCGGGATGGCCGATGCCTTCGCTGGCTAGATCAGCGAAGATGGAGAAGTGCAGGTCGCTGGAAACGATGCCGACGAAATCGACCTCCGGCACGATGCAGATCAAATCGAAATCAAGCGCGCCTTCGCTGATCTTCTTGAACAGCACCCGCGGTTTTGGCTCCTTCAGCACCTGAGGGTGCCGCTCGGCGGCGCCGACCATGACAGAGCGCACCCGCTCCGGATCGGCGGAGCGCGGCACGGCCAGGCTGACCACAACGCGGCCTGTGCGGTCCGAGCGCACGCGGTTCTTGACCACGCCGGAGATCAGGTTCGAGTTCGGCATGATCACCGTGGAGCGGTCGAAGGTCTCGATTTCGGTGGAGCGGACATTGATGCGGCGCACCACGCCCTCGCCATCCCCCACGACGATCAGGTCACCGACACGGATCGGACGCTCCCAGAGCAGGATCAGGCCCGAGACGAAATTCGACACGATCGACTGCAGCCCGAAGCCGATGCCGACCGAAAGGGCCCCGGCGACGATGGTCAGGCGTTCGAGGCTCAGGCCGAGCGACGAGATCGACAGCGCGAGCGCGGCCACATAGCCGATGTAGCCGGTCATGGTGCGCAGCGAGTTGCGCAGGCCGGTGTCCAGATCGGTGGCCGGCAGGAAGCTCTCGTCGAGCCAGCGGGTCAGGGCCTTCGTGGCGGTGACGCCGAGGGCGAAGAGCAGGCCGGCAATGATGATGGCTGACAGCGAGATGGTGACATCGCCGACCTTGAAGCCGAAGAAGGCCGCCTTCAGCGATCCGGTCAGGTCGCCGGACTCGATGCCCCACGGGGCCAGGATCAGCATGATGCTGACAATGACGAGGACGAGCTTGATCAGGCCCGAGCCAAGGACCGCTGCCTGTTCCAGCGAACGCTTGCGCAGGCCGACATTGGTCTGGAGCGCCCTCGCCACCTGTCCATCGCCGGCCAGAAGACCCTGCATGGCCTCTTCCGTGAGCATGAGGGCCAGGGTCATCAGCGTCGCGATGATGATGAGCCAGGCCGCCTGATCGACCAGGAACGAGGCAAAGGCCACATAGCCGAAGAGCGTCGAAGTCCCGATCACGACGACAAGGGTCCAGCCCACCAGCCTGAGCGGGGCCAGCCTTGCGCCATCCACCGGAACATAGGGGCCAAGCTCGGCCTCGGCATCGTCGCTCTCGGTGTCGCGCAGCTTGTTGAGCCAGAAGGCAAGGACGCCGGCGAACAGCAGTGCAAAAGCTGCGCGGACGGCAATGGACAGTGACAGCCCTGCGGCGATGGCCTGCAGAAGGCCCTCCACCGCTTTGGAGATCACCAGCACCAGCGCGGCGGAGCCGACCAGCTGCTTGAGCACGCGGGCATTGCGGTCCGCCACGCCGAATATCCGGCGCTGCGGCCATTTCGGGGCCAGCGTCGCGTCCGCCAGCGAACCGATGAAAGCGAGGAAGGCCAGTCCGCCCATAATGGCCCAGGCGAAGGCTTCGAGGCGGCGGGGCACCAGCCCACCGTTGATCAGCGCCGTGTAGACCAGCCAGCTGCCAAGAGCGGCGGGCAAGGCACCGGCCACGAGCCGCACGACGGCTGCAACCAGGCGCTTGGCGCGGGTCGCTTCGCTGTCAGCCCCCAGATGGGTCATCACGGCCGGCATGAAACGCCGGCGCGCAGCATAGAGCCCGATGGCAGCCAACAGGGCAATCACCACCAGAATGAAGCTGCCCTCTGCGACCCTTGCCGCGCTGCTCGATAGCCAGTCCGCCACGAGCAGGCGCATGGCACGGACATCCTGCGGCAGCGAGGACAGCAAGGAGCCCCACAGCGAAGGGGTGAGAAGGCTGGGGCCATGCTCGAACAGGGTCCGCGAGAACAGGGCCCGGCGCTTGTCCGCCACCGTGCTGCTGATCTGTTCGGCCTGAAGCAGCAGCGCGCGGGCCAGTCTTGCGCCTTCATTTGCCTCGGCGAGCACCCTTTCCCGCGCGGCGCGCTCGGAGGCGATGTCGGCGCTTTCCGGGGTCGCTTTTTCGTCAGGCTTGGGACCAAGCTGGTCGACAAGGGATTTGGCCTGATCGGCGCGAAGGCCGAATTCCTCGGCGAACTTGCGCAGGTCATTGAGCAGGGGCTCGGCGCGCTGCCTGAGCCTCTGGAGGTCTGTGTCCTTGAGCTCTCGTGATGCCAGCGTCGTCTCGATCTGCTGCACATCAAGGCGGATGGCGTCGATACGCTGACGCGCCGCCTGTTGCTCTGCCGAAACCGGGACGCGTGGCTGGGCCTGGGCTGGGGTTGCTGCGGGGGGCGTTTGTGACGGCGTCTGGGCGCGTGCATCGCCGCCGATCATCGGGGCGGCGGCGAGGATCACGATGCCAAGGGCGAAGGCAGCCAGCGCCAGCATGCTGCGCCGCTTTGCCGGGGCAATCCGCTGGCCGACGTTGAACAGGGTTGGTCTTGCCATCAGATCTGCCACCCTTCGCCATGATTCGAGGTCATCCGAGCCTCGCCACGGGAGTGGGGCAAAGGCAAGGCCAATGCTCGCGATCCGGCAATGGAACGGCGAGCATCAATCGGCCGCGTCACGAGCCGATTTTGCTCCGCGTGTCCGTTCCGACCGCGCCGGATCGATCAGCGACAGCTCCGTCATGGCTGCGATCCGGTGCCATGTATCGTTGACGCTGCGCTTGCGCTGATGCCGAGCCTTGAAAGCGACGACAGACAGGGGCAACGACCAGCCCGCCGGTGCTGCCTCGACAAGATCTGGTGCAAAGCGGGACCTTGTGGAGGCTGTGAGCCAGGCCACGCCGAGCCCGGCCGAGGCCATGCCGGCCAACACATCCGACATATCGCTTTCCGCCACGCGGATGCCTGTCAGCGGTGTTGGCGCGGCTTCTACGATGAGGTCGACCAGACGCGAGAAATAGATGCCCGGCGAATACATCAGCAGCGGCACCGGCTTCTGCTCAGAGCCTGGCAGACTCCAGCTTCGTGCCAGAGCCGCACGGCTGAGCCACGGCTTGAGCACGTCCCGCGCAATCACCAGACGCTCGAAGCGTTCCGGGTCGAGGTGGATCGGTTGCTGGGCTGTCTCGTGGGCAATCATGATGTCGGCGCTGCCCGCGACGAGCGAGCCGACCAGATCGATGACATTGCCATGCACCAGTGCGCAGGTGGCGTGGCTCTGCGCCGTCCACTCGCGCCACCAGTCGCTGAACAGGGAGGTGGCAATCACATAGGGCAGGGCGACGCGGACGTGGTCACGCCCGAACACGGGCTTGCCTTCGATCTCGCTGCGCGCTTCGGCCAGACGGCCGAGCAGTTCGCCGGCATGCAGGCGGAATTGCTCCCCGGCCTGCGTCAAGGCTGGCGGAAAACTGCCCCGGTCGATCAACGCCGCGCCGGCCCAGGCCTCCAGCGACTGGATCCGTCGGCTGAAGGCGGCCTGCGAGGTGTTGCGCCTTGCCGCCGCCCGGGTGAAGTTGCGCGTCTCGGCCAAGGCCAGAAAGTCCTGAAGCCAGCGTGTATCCACGGGCGCGTCTTCCTTTCAAATGTGCCGATCTGGCTGCCGGACACGGCCAGCGGATCGTCGCTTCTGGTGTGCACGTTAAGGGCAGCAGTGTGCCATCACCAAGCGACGAGCGCGAGTTGATGCATTTTTTGCATCGCTTTGTTGCGTGATCGTGGGCCTGAATGGTGCTGGTGTCGCGACCATTGCGGGCTTTGCATTGGCCCTGGCCCTGTTTTGCGGGCAGTCTGAAGCGGTGCAATGTCCCGTCGCATATTGCAGTTGATCAAGGAGCCTCCCATGCAGATCACCCCGCCCTATCTGATGTTCCTGGGCGATGTGCCGGACCAGCTTGCGGCCAAGACCGCGCACGGCATCGTCGACTGGCGGCCCGAGTGGTGCCTCGGGCAGATGCGACTGCCCGGCTGCGGGGCCGATCTGCATCTCGCCGACATGAGCATCGCCGAGGCTGTCGCCAAGGGCGCCAAGACGCTGGTGGTCGGTGTCGCCAATGCTGGCGGCGTGCTGCCAGCCCACTGGAGCCAGTCCATCGTCGCGGCGATTGCCGCGGGCATGGATGTGGCCAGCGGCCTGCACATGCGCCTGGGCGACAACCCCGCCATTGCAGAGGCTGCGCGGCAACATGGCCGGGCGCTGTTCGACGTGCGCCACTCGAACCAGCGCTTCGACACCGGCAAGGGCACCAAGCGGACGGGTTTACGTCTCTTGACGGTCGGCACGGACTGCTCGGCGGGCAAGAAGTACACGGCGCTGGCGCTTGAACGGGAGATGCGCGCCCGCGGCTTCGATGCTGATTTCCGCGCCACAGGCCAGACCGGGGTGTTCATCTCAGGACGCGGCGTGGCCATCGATGCAGTGGTGGCGGATTTCATTTCCGGCGCTGTCGAATGGATCGCTCCAGCAGCTGACCCTGGCCACTGGGATCTGGTCGAGGGGCAGGGTTCGCTGTTTCACCCGTCCTTTGCCGGCGTGACAATGGGTCTGCTGCACGGGGCACAGCCCGATGCCTTCGTGGTCTGCCATGAACCGACGCGCACGACGATGCGGGGCGTGAAGCACCCGTTGCCGTCCATCACCGATGTCATCGATTTGACGATCCGCTGCGGCCGGCTGACAAACCCGGCCATCACCTGCACCGGCATCTCGATCAACACGCAGGCATTGGGCGAAGCGGAAGCGCGAGCCTATCTGGATCGGCTTGCCAACGAGCATGGCCTGCCCGCCACAGACCCGGTGCGTTTTGGTGTGGGCGCGCTGGTGGACAGACTGGCGGCGCTTTATCCGCAATCAACCCGCAAGCCGAAGTGTTGAGGCGGCCATGAATGGGCTGACGACAAACACGTTCGGCGCGCTCGATCTGCGTGTCGCCATCGAGCGCTTTCCGATCGCCGGGGCTTTCACGATCTCGCGCGGCAGCCGCACCGAGGCGGTGGTGGTCACGGCCACGGTGAGCGACGGCACCCATGAAGGGCGCGGCGAATGCGTGCCCTACACGCGCTATGGCGAGACCGTGGATGGTGTCGCCGGCGATCTTGCCGAGCAATCGGAGCGCCTGCGTCAGGGCGGAGATCAGGCGACATTGACGGGCGGGCTGAAAGCCGGCGCCGCCCGCAACGCGCTTGACTGCGCCTTGTGGGATCTGGCCGCCAAGCGCGCCGGCGTGCGCGTCTGGGATCTGACCGGGACGGGGGAACCCAAGCCCCTGACCACCTGCTACACGCTCTCGCTCGGCGATCCGGCCAGCATGGAAGCGGCGGCAAGGGCGGCCAGCGCCAGGCCGCTGCTCAAGGTGAAGCTCGGCGGCGAGGGCGACGAGGCCCGCATCGCTGCCGTGCGCAGGGGCGCGCCCGCTTCGCGGATCGTTGTCGACGCCAACGAGGCCTGGTCCGAGGCGAGTTTCGACCGCCATGTGGCGGCATGTCTTGCGGCCGGCGTCGCCCTCATCGAGCAGCCTTTGCCAGCCGCCAACGACGCGGCGCTGGCGCATCTGAACAGCCCGATTCCGATCTGTGCCGACGAGAGCTTTCACGGGCTGGATTCGCTCGCGCTGATCATGGAGCGCTACGACGCCATCAACATCAAGCTGGACAAGACTGGCGGTCTGACCGCCGCCCTTGCCGTTGCGGCAGCGGCACGGGCCAACGAGATGCCGGTGATGGTCGGCTGCATGCTCGGCACCTCGCTGGCCATGGCGCCGGCCATGCTGATCGCGGCTGGAGCGGCGTTCGTGGACCTCGATGGGCCGCTGCTGCTGGCGAAAGATCGCGATCCGGGCTTGCGTTTCGAGGGCAGCACCGTCCACAGTTACGGTCCTGAACTCTGGGGGTAGGAAAACTGGGGCTGGGAAAGCGGCAGAGGCAGGTGCCGAACCATGCCTTTTTCCGAATGCAGACGGCCTGTCATGCGGCAATGTCGCCGCGCGGGTTCAACCGTGACACAAGGGGAGAGACGATCCATGATCAACAGGATTTCAACATCGGCACTGGCGGCCTTCGCCATGCTGGGAGCAGGGGCAGCCACCGCGCAGACCCTCGTACCAAGCCCCACGCTCGATGCCATCCGGACGCGCGGCAGCCTTGAGTGCGGCGTCCATGTCGGCGTGCCGGGCTTCTCCTTCCCAAATGACAAGGGCGAGTGGAGCGGGCTCGACGTGGATTATTGCCGGGCGCTCGCCGCCGCCGTGCTGGGCGATGCCAGCAAGGTCAAGTTCACGCCGACGACCGTTCAGCAGCGCTGGCCGGTGCTCCAGTCGGGGCAGGTCGACCTGCTGTCGCGCAACACCACCATCACCTTTTCGCGCAATGCCTCGCTGGGTGTGAACTTCCAGGGCATCAACTTCTATGAGGGCCAGACGTTCATCGTCCGCAAGGCCTCGAAGGCCACGGCCGCCAAGGATCTCGACGGTGCCTCGGTCTGTGTCGCGGCCGGCTCCACCGAGGAGAAGAACGCCGCCGACTGGTTCCGCGAGCGCAACCTCAAGGTCACTATCACGAACTTCCAGAAGAACGACGATGCGATCGCGGCCTATGACGCGGGCCGCTGCGATGCCTACACCGCCGGCGTCGGCGCTCTCGCGGGCCAGCGTGCCAAGCTCAAGACTCCGGACGAGCACATCATCATGGCAGAGCCGATCTCCAACGATCCGCAAGGTCCGGTGACGCGCTACGGCGACGAGCGCTGGCAGGCCGTGGTGCGCTGGGTGCTCAATGGCATGATCGCTGCGGAGGCGCTCGGCGTGACCTCGAAGAACGTCGATGACATGCGTGCCAACTCCAAGAACTCGGAAGTGCGCCGCCTTCTGGGTGCCGAGGGCAATTTCGGGGCCATGCTCGGCCTGTCGAACGACTGGATGTTCAACGCGATCAAGGCCGTCGGCAACTACGGCGAGAGCTTCGAGCGCACGGTCGGCAGCGGCTCGACCCTGAAGCTCGAGCGTGGCCAGAACGCGCTTTGGACCAAGGGCGGGCTGCTATTCACCCCGCCTTTCCAGTGAAAGCCTGCGGCTAATCCCGCATCTCTACTGAGACCCGGCGGCTTGCGCCGCCCATTCGGGATGTCTCGTGCCCTTGCCGCCTTGCGGTGAGGGCACGCATCCCTGCCAGACCTTCCCGACCGCCGGACAGATCGCACCATGCTTCGCCGCCTCTACTATGACGCCAGGGTGCGCGATCTGTTCTGGCAGATCGCGATCAGCGTGGGGCTGGTGGCGCTGACGATCTTCTTCGTGCGCAACGCCTCCCAGAACATGGTCAACGCCGGCATCGCGTCCGGGTTCGATTTCCTCTGGCGCTCGTCGGGCATCGACGTGCCCTTCGTGCTGACCTCCTACACCGCGTCCGACAACATCTGGGCGCTGTTCTGGGCCGGCGTGGCCAACACACTGTTCGTGTCCTTCCTCGCCATGATCCTGGCCACGATCCTGGGCTTCCTGATCGGGCTGGCACGGCTGTCCTCGCATTGGCTGCTGTCGACCGCCGCCGGTGCCTATGTCGAGTTCGTGCGCAACATCCCGCTGCTGTTCTTCGTGCTATTCTGGTATTTCGGCGTGATCGCGGCCTTGCCGCAGCCGCGCGACAGCCTCGGCTTCTTCTCCGCCATCTTCCTCAACAACCGTGGGCTGACGGTGCCGTCGCCGATGGATGGCAGCGTCTTCCGCTGGGCCTTGCTGGCCATCCTGCTGGCCTTAGCCACGCAGTGGCTGGTCGCGCGCTGGGCCGCCGCCCGCAAGGCCCGCACCGGGCAGGACGCGCCGGTGATTGCAGCAGGGCTGCTGCTGTGCCTCGTCGTGCCGGTTCTGGCGCTGGTGATCGCGGCCCGCGCCACGGGCTGGGACATGCCGCAGCCCGGGCGCTTCAACCTCAGGGGCGGCTTCGTCATTATCCCGGAGTTCGTGGCGCTGCTGGCCGCCCTGGTGACCTACACCGCCGGCTTCGTGGCCGAGATCGTGCGCGGCGGCATCGCGGCGGTGGTCAAGGGCCAGCGCGAGGCCGCCGCCTCGCTGGGGCTTCGGCCCGGCCAGATCTTGCGCTTCGTGGTGGTGCCGCAGGCGCTGCGCGTGATGATCCCGCCGATGACCAGCCAATATCTCAACGTGCTGAAGAACTCGTCGTTTGGCGCTGCCATCGCCTATCCCGACGTGGTCAGCCTGTTCATGGGATCGGCGCTCAACAACACCGGGCAGGCCATCGAGATCATTGCCATGACGCTGGCTGTCTATCTGTTCTTCGGGCTGATCGTGTCGGCGTTCATGAACTGGTACAATGCCCGGATCGCGCTGGTGACCCGATGAACCCCCAGGTCCGGTTGTCTTCTCTCGCGCTGTGGCGAGCCCGGCTGTTCAGCACCCCGCTGGACAGCGCCATCAACCTTCTGGTGCTGGCTGGCCTCATCTGGGCCTTTGCGCCGCTGGTGCGCTGGGCGCTGATCAACGCCACCTGGGTCGGGGAAACCCGGGCCGATTGCGCGCCAGGCGGGGCTTGCTGGGTGTTCATCAAGGCCCGGTTTGGCCAGTTCATGTACGGGTTTTATCCTGCCGCCGAACGCTGGCGGCCCAACCTGTTCCTTGGTCTGGCCGTTGCCAGCATCGTGCCGCTGTTCTGGCTGCAAGGCCGTGCTCGGCTCTGGCTCGGCTTGGCGACGCTGCTGACGCTGCCGGTGCTCGGGGTCTGGCTGCTGGGCGGCGGCCTCGGCCTGAGGGCCGTCGAGACGCGCGACTGGGGCGGCCTGATGCTGACCCTGTTCATTGCCGTCTATGCTGGCCTGATCGCGGTTCCGCTCGGCATCCTGCTCGCGCTTGGCCGGCAGTCGCGGCTGCCGCTGGTGCGCACCTTGTCGGTGGTCTTCATCGAGTTCTGGCGCGGCGTGCCGATCATCGCGGTGATCTTTCTCGCGTCCTTGCTGCTGCCGCTGATCATGCCTGCCGGTGTCGGGGTCGATCGCCTGGCGCGTGCGGTGATCGGGCTTGGCCTCGTCATCGCCGCCTACATGGCGGAGGCCGTGCGTGGCGGCCTGCAGGCGCTGCCCAAGGGGCAGACCGAGGCAGCGGCGGCGCTCGGTCTCGGCTACTGGCAAACCACGGGCCTGATCACCTTGCCGCAGGCTCTGCGCATCTCCTTGCCGGCTATGACCAACGAGTTCATCGCGCTGATCAAGAACACCACGCTGGTTCTGGTGGTGTCGATCCTCGATCTGCTCGGCATTGCGCAAGGCTCGCTGGCCGATCCTGCCTGGGTGGGCATGAACATGGAAGCCTACCTGTTTTCCGGCACGATCTACTGGCTGATCTGCTTTGCGCTGTCGCGCTGGAGCCGTTCGCTGGAGGCCGGCGGGCCACGTTCGCACTGAGCCACGGCGCAGCGGGCGAAACGGGAAGTGGTGCCGGAAGATACCCGCAATGTTGCCCGGTTGAGCTTGTGCTGGAACAGAATCCTCCCACCGCGGCGCCGACAAGCTGACCACAACTTGACGCGGGGTGGAGCCGTTCGTCAGGCTCATGACTTGAAGGTCGTCAGTCCAAATCTGGCCCCGCAGCCAAAACCAAAGCCCCGTACGGTTCACTCCGGCGGGGCATTTTGCTGTGCAGATGCCGCTGCCGCACCGGGGAGCGGTCGCGTGTTGAACACACCGACGTTGCGTCAGCCTGCGTCATCCCGGGCGATCGTCTCCTGCATCATTGCATCGCGCGCGAGCCAGTTGCCACTCTCTTCCTTCAGCGCGACGCCGGTCAGCCGGCGCGCCAGCGCCTCGCGCATCAGCCACGCCGCCTTGAACGCCGCCTCGCCTGTGGACAGGCCACCGCCATGAATGTTCGATATGCAGTTGCGCTCGCCATCGTTGCGGGTGGGGCAGGGAGCATAGGTCAGATAAAGACCGAGGCTGTCGGGCGATGACAGGCCGGGACGCTCGCCGATCAGCATCACCACCAGCCGCGCCCTGAGCATGTCGCCGATCGCGTCACCCAGCGCCACACGGGCCTGGCGTGCGATGACCACAGGGGCGAGCGTCCAGCGTTCCCGGGCGAAATGCGGCTGCAGGGCGGCCACCATCGCCGCGCCATGGGCATGGACGGCGCTCGACGACAGGCCGTCGCCAATGACAACCGCGACGTCGACCGGGTCACCGGCGCTGGCTGCGAGAAGCCTCTCGCTTGCTGGATCCAGCCTGCGACCGAGATCCGGACGCAGCAGGTAGGCCTGCCGCGATGGCGCCGCGCTCGCCACCTCGATCACCGGCAAACCCAGCCCTGAAATCTCCTGTGCCACGGTTTCGGCGGCGAAGGGGGCATGCACTGCATCGCGGGCACGCGCGTGAGCCAGGGCGAAGCGCAGCGTCTCCGCCGTCGTCAGCGCCGAACCCGCCCGTTCGAGCCCGATGCGGGCCGGGGTCAGCGCCGCGAGTTCGCGCCAGATCGCCGCGCTCATGCCGCGAGCCCCGTCAGGGCGGCGAGCAGCGGCAAGTCGGCGGCCCGCGGCGACAGGCGGCCGTCGGCGCCGGTAATGCCCTTCGCCTGCAGCCAGATCGCGAATTCCGGCGCCCGCTTCAGGCCGAGCACGTCGCGGATGTAGAGCTGATCATGAAACGAGGTCGACTGGTAGTTCAGCATCACGTCGTCGGCACCCGGCACGCCCATGATATAGCTGACGCCTGCCACCCCGAGCAGCGTCAGCAGCGTGTCCATGTCGTCCTGGTCGGCCTCTGCATGGTTCGTGTAGCAGATGTCGCAACCGAGTGGCACGCCCATCAGCTTGCCGCAGAAATGGTCCTCCAGGCCCGCCCGGATGATCTGCTTGCCGTCATAGAGATATTCCGGCCCGATGAAGCCGACGACCGTGTTGACGAGCAGCGGCTCATAGGCGCGCGCCACCGCATAGGCCCGGGCCTCCAGCGTCTGCTGGTCGACACCGTGATGGGCGCCGGCCGAGAGTGCCGACCCCTGGCCGGTCTCGAAATACATGACGTTGTCGCCCACCGTGCCGCGCTTCAGCGAGCGCCCGGCCTCCAGCCCCTCCTGCAGGATCGACAGGGTTATGCCGAAGCCCTGATTGGCAGCCTGTGTGCCCGCCACCGACTGGAAGACGAGATCGACCGGCGCCCCCCGCCTGATCAGCTCGATCGACGAGGTGATGTGGGTCAGCACGCAGCCCTGGGTCGGGATGGCGAAACGGGTGATGACCTCGTCGAGGAGCTTCAGCAGGTCCGCCAGTGTCGACAGGTTGTCGGAGGCGGGGTTGATGCCGATCGTGGCGTCTCCCGTGCCGTGCAGCAGCCCGTCGGCGATGGCGGCGGCGATGCCGCGGGCGTCGTCCGTCGGGTGGTTCGGCTGCAGTCGCACCGCCATCGTGCCTGGCAGGCCGATCGTGTTGCGGAAGCGCGTCACCACCGAGCATTTGCGCGCCACGGCGATCAGGTCCTGATTGCGCATGAGCTTGCAGACGGCGGCCGCCATTTCCGGCGTGATGCCCGGCGCGAGACCAGCGAGAACACCGGTCGTCGCTGCGTCCGACAGGAGAAAGTCGCGAAAGCCACCCACCGTCAGGTGCCGCACCGGCGCGAAGGCTGCGGCATCGTGTCGGTCGATGATCAGCTGCGTCACGTCATCTGCCTCGTAGGGCACCAGCGCCTCGTTGAGGAACAGGGTCAGCGGCTGGTCGGCCAGTGCCATGCGTGCCGCGATGCCCTCCTCGGCGCTGGTGGCGGCGATGCCGGCGAACTGGTCGCCGGAGCGCAGCGGCGTCGCCTTCGCCATCAGATCCTTGAGGTCGCGGAAGAGATGGGTCCGCTGGCCGATGCTCTGGCGGAACGTCATGGATACTCCCTCACTCCCGCGGCGCCGCCGGCGCGTGAACCGCTGGGAGCATAAGCTATGCCGTACTGAAGGCACAGCGATAGGGGGTGGATCAGAGCAGTCCAACAAACTGCGGAACCAACGGGGCCATTGCTGGCCGCCTAAAGGGGGAATCTGCGAAGCCTATCCACATGCAGAAGCCGTCACAGCGTTCGGCTGCCTGCGAACGGATCGTCGAGATGCAACTCATCGATCCACTCCAACGGGGCCAGATCGGTGGTGCTGGTCGCACGCGGCAAGCAGCTGCTCCCCCGGCTGATGCCGAGCTCCTTCGCCTGCCGGCTCACTGGCAGGTCATGCTGATGGTCGATCATCGCCTTGCGCTCAGAAGGCCCGCCTTGCCGACTGCGCCTTCCAAAAAACAGTTGACCAACGTCAGCTCTCCAATCTTGGCAGGGAGGGTCTTCACGGCGATGGCCGGTGCCTGTGGTTTGGCCTGCGCCTCGGAGCCGAACACCCGGATCGCCCTTGCCGGAAGCTGGTCCCGCCACTGCCTGATCTGGTTGGCATGGAGGTCGAACTGCTGCGCCAGTTCAGACATCGTCTTCTCGCTCTTGGTTGCAGCCAGCGCCGCTTTCTCCTTGAAAGCCGGGGTGTGGTTCCGGCGTGTTCGTCTTGCCGCGTCGGCTCCTGCTCGCAGCGCATCCCATGCCGCTCTCAGGCAGAAATTTCACTTATCCCGGCATCCAGAATTGCCGAGCCACCTCTGCTTGCGACCGGAAGCAAATGCTTTTCCTTCAGTAATTAACTATATTACCTTCCAGATCGGTTGACGAATTTAGATTAAAATTTTATTCACCTTAATTGATCTACGTAATCGTTGAATCTAAAATTATTTTGCGACGAATTCAAGCGCGTTATCTTTTTCCAGTGCTTGCAATGACAGATTTTTCACAATTTTAGGTGATCACTATCGGTGAATGTCAATGCACCTGTCTTCGGATGGACATTGTCTTCACCCGCCTTGCAGTCACGAGACACGCAAACGTGCATCGCCTCCTCGCCCGCCAGATTGCTGCTGCAACATCCGATAGCGGTTTGCTTGATGCAGACAGCCTGATTGCGCGCGTGTGCGAAAGCTATGAGGACCTCGACCGTGACCGCCGGATGACTGACCGCTCGATCGCCCTGATGATCGAGGAAAATGAAGCGCTGACCGGAGAGATCGAGGCCAGGGCCCTGGCGCTCAAACTCCAGAACGACCGCTTCGTCGGAGCCATCGAAAGCCTGTCGCAGGGTTTGTGTCTTTATGACGCCGACAACCGGCTGGTCATGGCCAATCGACGATACGCCGAGCTTTATGGGCTCGACCCTGGCTTTGTTGCGCCGGGCGTACACCTGCTCGATGTCGTGTCCAATTCCGTGCTTCGCGGAATCTATGCTGAGGAGGCCGTTGTCGCCGATGCCACGGCAGCGCTCGCCGAAATTGCGGCGGAAGGGCACTGCGAGCGGGTTCGTCATCTGGCCGATGGCAGTGTAGTCCACATCACGTTCAACGGGCTCAAGGGTGGTGGCTGGATCGCGCTGCACAAGGACGTCACCAGTGAACGGCTGGCCGAGCAGCGACTGAAGGAAAACGAGCGACGCGTCAGCGATTTCCTGGCGACATCAGCAGACTGGTGCTGGGAAACAGACGCCGAGCACCGTTTCATCGATCCGGCGAGCTTCATGGGCCGCCCCGCAACTTTCGGCGCATCGAACTATATCGGAAAGCGCCGGATCGACCTGCCCGTCGAGCCTGACGACCGGCCTGTGCTCGAGCGGCACATGGCAGTCCTGGCGGCGCGGCAACCGTTCCAGAACATGCTCTACCGCGTACCGAATGAGGACGGGAGCACTGCCTGGATCAGGGCCAGCGGGAAGCCGATCCATGATGGCGACGGCGTGTTCATCGGCTATCGCGGCATTGCACGGGACGTGTCGCGCGAGGAGAACCAGAAGCACACTCTTCAAGAGGCGCTCGCAAGCTTCCGCGACTTTGCCGAGGCAGCCTCGGACTGGTTCTGGGAAACCGATGTCGAGCACAGGTTCAAGAGCTTCAGCGATGCCTTCACGCTCGTCGCAGGTGCCAACAAGCTGGTCCACACTGGCAAGACCAGGCTGGACTTTGATCTGCACCCCGACGACCGGCCGGCCATCGATGCACATATGGCCGATCTTGCTGCACGCCGCCCGTTCAAAAATCTGCTTTACCGGATCCGTGGTGTCGATGTCCCATGGCTCTGGATCAGGGCCAGCGGAAAGCCTGTTTTCGACATAGCCGGCCAGTTCATGGGCTACCGCGGCAGTGCCTCGGACGTGACCGACGACATGGCAAAGCGCGAGCAGTTGTCCCGACAGCGCCTTTTCATGGAACGTGCGGAGGAGGTCGCCAAACTCGGTCACTGGAGCTGGAACGCGATAACCGGCGAGTCGGTCTGGTCTGAGTCAGTCTACGACATTCTCGATTTTGCGCCCGGCGAGCGGACACCTGACCTGCGCAGACTGGCCGCGAAGGTGCATCCTGATGATCGCGCGTCGTTCGTCGCCGCGATGAAGGATCTGGAAATTGGCCGCATCATCATGGATCGGGAGTACCGCCACGTGCGCCCGAGCGACGGCGAATTGCGCTATTTCCAGCTCCGGGTGGACCTCGAACATACGCCGGTTGGCGAGTTCATCGGAACCTTCGGCATCATCCAGGACGTGACGGACCGCAAGCTGAGCGAACTGCAGCTTCAGCAACGTACAGAGCAGTTGACCGAAGCACAGAAGCTTGGAAGGACGGGCGACTGGAGCTGGCGGATCGGCGATGAGACGCTGTGGTGGTCGCCGCAGATTTTTCATCTGCTTGGGTTGGATCCGGCGAGCTTCTACCCGACGCGACAGGCAGTCCTGAAGCTTTATGTCGGCGATGGTGTGGATCGCGTCTTGCAATCCCAGGCGATCGTCGCCCGGGAGCTTGATGTGCGCAGTGTCGACGTCAAGATCCGCCGCGGTGACGGATCAATCGGTGACTTTGCCGTGACCAGCAAGGCCATCCTCGATAGAAACGGCAAGCTCGAAGGCTTTTCCGGCACGATCCAGGACATTACCGAGCGCAAGCAGGCAGAGGAGCAGCTCGAGCAGCTGGCCTATTACGATCCTTTGACCGGACTTGCCAATCGCGCCCTGTTCCGTCGGCAGATTGATGATGTTCTAGAGCGAACCCATCGTTCCGGCGTCTCGGCAGCCCTGCTGCTGCTTGATCTTGATCGCTTCAAGGAGGTCAACGATTCGCTGGGCCACGCTGCCGGCGACGAATTGCTGGCCAAGGTGGCCCACCTCCTCGGGCGCGTGATCGGGCGCGATTGCTTCCTGGCGAGGCTGGGTGGAGACGAGTTCGCGGTGATCATCCCCGACTGCACCGAAAGCGGACTGACAGAACGGATTGCCCAGGACATCATTGCCGTTGTTTCCAAACCAGTCGAACTTGATCGCGGCGAGGTGCATATCGGCACGTCCATTGGCATTGTCCGGATCCCAAGTGACGGGAGGGATTCAGAGGAATTGCTGCGTCACGCCGATCTTGCGCTCTATCGTGCCAAGGAAGAAGGGCGCGGGCGCTTCGCATGCTTCAACAGCGACATGAACGACCTCGTGCAGCAGAAGACCGCGCTTGCACGTGATCTGCGTCATGCCGCTGCCGGCGGTTTCGGCCTTGAGACGCGCTATCAGCCGCAGGTCGAATTGGCATCCAACCGGGTCGTCGGCTTTGAAACGCTGATGCGCTGGAACCATCCGACGCGCGGCTACATTTCTCCGACCGAATTCATTCCAATCGCCGAAAGCTCCAGCCTGATCAGTGACATCGGGCTATGGATCATGCGCGAAAGCGCAGCGCAGGCGAAGCTGTGGCTGGATCTGGGTCACCCACCCCGCGAAGTTTCCGTCAACGTTTCAGCTGCGCAAATCTGGCAGACGGAGTTGGAAGACGATGTTGCTCGAATCCTTGATGAGACAGGCCTGCCGCCGCATTTGCTTTGCCTCGAACTGACCGAGAGCCTGTTTGCCGATCATTCGGAAGGTCGCGTCAGGCGTGCACTGACAGCACTCAAGGGATTGGGCGTCACGTTGGCGCTTGATGATTTCGGGACCGGCTATTCGTCGCTTGGATATTTGACACAGCTTCCCTTTGACAAGCTCAAGATCGACCGGGTCTTCGTCGACGGCATCGTGACCTCGCTGCGCAAGCGCAAGCTGCTTGAGGGCATCATCGCGCTGGGGCGTGGCCTCGGCATGACAGTCATCGCCGAGGGCGCCGAAATGGAGGCCGAGGTGGACATCCTCAGAGAGTTCGGCTGTGACCGCGTTCAAGGGTTCGTCTACGCCCGACCAGCCCTCGCTTCCGAAGCCCTCGCGTTTGCGACGGACCAGGAGGCTGTCGCGCTTTTCGACCAAAGCACTCTGCTAGGCCAGTTGCGCAAGATCGCCGCTCAAGGCCGCTGACGACGCGGGTGGCTATCTGGCGTCAGTGACCCGCCAGCCGTGCCAGCCTGAGGATAGGCGCAACGGGCGCGAGGATGCGCCTTCACCGCGGGCCCTGCATTTTCTGCCGCGGCATGGTGTGAACCGGCGCGCCATTCGCGCCCCAATCGGCTCCGAAGGCCGACCCTACCCATGTGCTGGCAAGCACTTGCTCACCCCAGCCGATGTCTCCTTCGGGAGGGCCGGGATGATCGCCGCCGAGCGCCAGCTCATCAAGCGCGAACCTCTCAAACACAAAGGCTTGCGGCATCATCTGCAAGCCGCCCAGACCCTGACCCAGATGAGCCAAGGCCTCCCTTCGAAAACTGCCTGAACTGTCTCAGATTATATGCCGACGACACCCCGTGACCCGATCTCACCTGTCACCGGAAGACCAGCGTCGGCAGCGCCAGCGTGATCCAGGGCACATAGGACAACACCATCAGGCAGGCAAAGATCACGCCGATGAAGATGGGCAGATACCGCATCATCTTGTCGATGCTGGTGCCCGCCACCTGTGCGGCAGCGAAGAGGTTCACACCGAAGGGCGGCGTGATCATCCCCATCGCCAGGTTGACCACCATGATCGTCCCGAAATGGACGCCGTCGATGCCCAGCCGCTGCGCCGCCTCCGCCAGGATCGGCGCCAGCACGATAATGGAGGCCGATGTCTCGACAAACATGCCGACCACGAACAGGAACAGGTTCACGGCCAGCAGGTACGATTGCGAATCGTCGAAGGTCTTCACCAGCCATTCGGCGGCCATGTCCGGCACGCCCTGGCGGTTAAGCAGCCAAGAGAACAGTGTCGCGGCGGCGATGATGAACATGATGACCGCGGAACTGATCACCGACTTTTTGAAGATCGGGTAGAGTTGGGGCAGCCGGATTTCACGATGAATGAAGACGCCAACGATGATCGCATAGACCACCGCGACCACGGAGGCTTCGGTCGGTGTGGTGACCCCGCCGTAGATGCCGCCCAACACCACCACCGGCATCAACAGCGCCCAGCCGGCCTGCTTCGTTGCCACCAGGAAGGGCAGGCGGCCTTCACCATCGTTCTTGCCCCAGCCCTTGATGCGGCACCAGATCAGCACCGTCGCGACCAGCGAGCCGGAGATGAGGATGCCCGGCCCGAAGCCCGCGATGAACAGTTCCGGGATGCTCGTCTGCGTGCTGACACCGTAGAGGATCATCGGGATGGAAGGCGGGATGATCACGCCGAGCTCGGCGGAGGTCGCCTGCAGGGCTGCGGCGAAGGCCACGGGATATCCCGCGCGCACCAATGCCGGGATCATGACCGCGCCGACTGCGAAGGTGGTCGCGACTGAAGAACCGCTGATCGCGGCGAAGATCATGCAGGTCAGAACGCAGGTCGCAGGCAGCCCCCCCTGGATGCCGCCCACGATAGACTTCGCGAAATCCACCAGCCGGCGGGAGATGCCGCCGACATCCATCAGGTTGCCGGCCAGGATGAAGAAAGGGATCGCCGCCAGGGGAAAGCGGTCGAGCCCGATGAAAAGCTGCTGCGCCGCGACGACCAGCGGGAAATTGGTGAAGCCGGCGAGCCCGACCACGGCGGCCAGGCCAATCGCCACCGCAACCGGGACGCTGACTGCAAACAGCACCAGCATCACGGTGAGCATCATGCCGCTCATTGCGCGTTCTCCAGTTCTTCCGACCGGCGGTCGAGGAAATGCGCCATCGCCCCCACCATGGCCAGCAGCGCTCCCAGCGGGATTGCGGCATAGGCATAGGCCATCGAGAACTCGAGACCGGCGATGGTTTGGAACTGTACGCGTTCGACCATGGCCCAGCCGAACCAGAACATCACGCCCAGCAAGGAGAGCACGCAGCCCAGACTCATCGCTTCAATCGTCCGCTGCAAGGTGCCGCTCGTTAGGCGATGCGCGACATCGATCGAGACAAGCGCTCCGGCGCGCAGCGCAACCGCCACGCCTAGATAAGCCATCCAGATCAGAGCGACCCGCACCAGGGCTTCCGACCAGGCGGAGGGTGTCTCGGTCGCGAAGCGGGCGACCACCTGCCAGGCCCCAGCAGCCACGGCGATTGTCAGCGCAAGGCAGGCGATCATCGCCGCGACCTCGGTCGTGAAGCGATCGAGGGTCAGAACGGCGCGGCGCGCCACGGCGCGCGCGCCGCTGGGCTGGCTGCCTTGGTGTCCCGCCCATAAAGCGAAGCTCACGGCAGCGACCGTCGCGACGGCTGTCACCTGCAGGGGCATGACGTTGATCGCGTTCATCGGTTCTCCAGCACGGCAAAGAAAGGGGCGCAGGGTTTTCGAGCCCTGCGCCCCCGGTCAGGCCAATTCAGCCAGGCTCAAGAACCGGGGCGCCACTCGCGGATGCGGCTGAGCAGAGCGCTGTCGAGACCCTGCTCGATCTGCGCGGAACCAGAGGCGAGCGCGGCCTGGAAAGCGGAGCTGTCCACCTTCGTCACCACGGTCATGCCACGGCGGCGCAGTTCGTCGACGCCGGTCTGCTCGTCAGAGGTGACGCGTGCGCGGTTCGCCACTGCCGCATCGCGGCCGGCCTGCACGAGCGCCGCGCGATCCTGCGCGTTCAGCCGGTTCACGAAAGCCGGGTTGCAGAGCAGCATCGCCGGCGAATAGACGTGGCCGGTCAGCGTCAGGTGGCGTTGCACCTGGTTCAGGTTGTTGTTCAGGATGACCGGGATCGGGTTTTCCTGCCCGTCCACCGTACCCTGCTGCAGCGCCGGCACCAGTTCGCTGAACGCCATCGGGGTAGGCAGCGCGCCGAGTGTCTGGAAGGCACGCATGTGCACCGGGTTTTCCATGGTTCGCACCTTCAGGCCACGCACATCGGCGGGAGTGTTCACCTCGCGCCGGCTGTTCGTCATGTGGCGGAAGCCATTCTCGAGCCAGGCCACCGCGAGGATGCCGCGCGCAGGGAAGCGCTGCAGCAGTTCCTGGCCGATGGGGCTGTCCAGCACGCCGCGGGCATGGGCGGTGTCACGGAACAGAAAGGGCACGTCGAGATTGCGGGTCTCTGGCACGAAATTGCCGACCGGGCCAGTCGAGGTGATGGTGCACTCGATGGTGCCGATCTGCACAGCCTCGATCGTCTCGCGCTCATTGTCGTTGCGCTGATAGATCACGCTGAAGCGGTTGTTGGTCAGCCGCTCGAAGGTTTCCTTGAAGGCGGTTGTACCGGCGCCGTAATGGCTGTTGATCCCGATCGGATGCTGGAAGGTAACCTGAGTCTGGGCCAATGCCGGGGCTGCACTTAGCGCCAGTGTGGCGCTGAACGCCAAGGCCTTAAGGCCCGTTCGGCGGGTCATATTCATGGGTCGCGTCTCCCTTTTGCCGGGGAGTCTCACATGGCTCCCAGCTTAACTCGATTTATACCCAGAGTATCGCGGCCGCTTCAAGCCCGCATGCGCTCGAACAGCCTTCCAAAGAGAGTTATTGCGAGCTTGAGTGCGAGTTTGCGCTTGCAAGTCGCCTGACGTGCGCCCGCCAAACGACAAACGTCTTCTCGATCCCATTGAACCGGTAAGCCATGCGCCAGAGCTTCGAGCCGGATGGCATAACGACAAGGAACAGCCAGCCGCCATCGGAGAGCTTGAATTGCCTTTCGGCCGGCTTGGCACCGCGGATGTGCGTGTCAGTGTGTGGCATTGCGGGTACCGACCAGATACCCGCAAGAATGCCCGCAGTTTCGCTGGCTCCAAACGCACGCCGATACCCGCAGGCGAACAACCTCGGACAACCATGTTTTGATTTTCGATGATGTTTCAGACGCTCACGGACAATCCTGGACGACTGCGAAGCGAAAGATGGTGTCCGGAAGGGATTCGAAATATATACATAAATTATTGATAAATATAGGCAAATTAAATTTTTTGTTCTAAGATACCCGCAATGTTACCCGCTTTAGCTTGGGCTGGAACGGAATCCTACCACTGCGGCGCATACAAGCTGATCACACCTTGACGCGGGGTGGAGCAGCTCATCAGGCTCACAACCTGAAGGTCATCAGTTCAAATCTGGTCCCCGCAACCAAAATATACAAGCTAATACAATATCTTATGCAATGTCTCGCTTGCCTCTCGCCAGCGGGGCTTTCGCTTGTGTCCGCACTGTGTCCGTTTTTGGGGCCATTCAGAAACACAAACCGGCCGCCGCATCTCACTGAGACCAGTTCGCTGAGAGGGCTTCCGCTTGCCGAAGAACGGTTTGCACCGCAGCGTCCTGAAGATCGGGCGGGTATTCGACACGATTGCTGAACGCCATCCACAGACGCGCGACCTTGGCTTGAAAGAGGGTGCTGCAAGAGCCCGGTTGCAGGAGGTTGGCTTCTTCAAGGCGGATGCTCGGGACCCGAAGAAATCCCATGAAGGAAAGTTCGTGCAAGCACTTGCCGAACTTCTAGGCTCTGAAGGCGCGCATACTGGCGCAAGCGACGGCGATTCCGCCGTGTTTCGCTATGCCATTGCGCTAATGACAGCTGACTACTTCGTCGCGCGGGCCAGAAAGATTTGATCGAAAATGAAGGTGTTTATCGCCAATTTTGGCCGCGAGAACTATGAATGGCCGGCCTGCCAAACGCGCGGCACCATCGCGACCATGAATGAGGTTTCTGCCCAAGCCTACTGGGAGGCCGGCGACCGCGAGGGCTACATTCTATCGCGTATGAAGGGGAAGACGGCAGCTGGTATAACGCCGACGAAGCCGGTCGCTTCGCGTTGGTTCAATCTGATGAGCATCATTGCTCAATCCAGCGGAGACATCTGGATTCACCGGGAGAAGGACCAGTTCTGGTGGACCACTTCAAGTGCCGAGCCACCAATGTTCGAGCCCAAGGTTGAGCCGGTCGGCGACAAGCGAAACGTCATTGTCTGCCACAAACCTTGCAATCCGTGGTCTGACAAGAACCGAAAGGGCAATCGGCTCGATTGGAACGGCTTGCATCCAAAGGCGCGTGAGTTCCTGTTCACCGAGGGAACTCTTCAACAGCTGGGCGACGACAACGCTGAGTATGCCATCGCCTTAATCGAGGGAGCGGACCTATCGCCCTGGCATTCTCTGCCTGCTTGGAAGGCAAAGGCGGAGAAGGCGCGCGAGAAGCGTAGCGTCGTGACGATCTTCAATGCGAAGCAGCGAGCGGCCACCCGTATGGCATTGACGGCGCGTGATACTGTTGCCGGTGCAAACGGGCAGCAAGTTCTCCGAACATTGAAGAACAAGGAATTGAAATTCGCATCGCCGCAAGAGCTCGAACAATATCTGATCGATCTCCTTGATTTACAGGAGGGCCTCTGTGCAATCACCGGCCTTACGCTTCAATACGATGGGGAACACGAAGATGCCGAGATGCTCTGCTCCCTCGACAGGATTGACAGTGAAGGGCACTACGAGGCTGGAAACCTGCAAGTGGTTTGTCGTTTCGCGAACCGGTGGAAGGGCAGTGGTAGTGACGAGGGATTTCGGCGTCTGATCGGTGTCGTTCGTTCGGTTGTTTCTATCTAGTTTGAACGACACAGGCCCGCGCCTGATCGCGCAGCCGCGCATAATCCAGCATCGTCCATTCGAGCGCTGAGAGATAGAGGCGCGGCGGATTGCGCTCGGGGCGGCGTTCGATGTCGGCGCGGTCGGCGACGATCGCTATGAACAGGCCGCACCACGGCATCGCATCGTGGCGATAGACGCCGGCGCAGGCGCAGCTGAGACAACTGCAGCTCTTGCAACTCCTGGCAAGATCGCGTTGATTGAATAGGCAAAAATACCAACTCCCGAGGCCTGATTGTGATGCGTGGTTGCAAGGCTGCTTTGTTTGCTTTGGCGAGCTTGTTCTCAGGTCTGCCAGGGAACGCATCTGCCCAAGGCTTCGGGGATCTTGTAGGTGGCATGCTTCAAGCAGCCCAAGCACAGGCGGCCGCTGAAGCTTGGAGCCGGCAGCCGGAATTACGACGGTACTGCTTTGAACAGGCTTTGGTGCAGCGCAGTTCCAGTTTGGCGCAACTGGTTCGCGCGGGCATGATGCCGGAAGATCCGCGCCTTAGTAGTATAGTGCAGGATTGCCGTCGCCTTGAGCAACAGAACTTTCGCACCGACTACCGCTGTACGGTGACCAGCGATCGCGGCGAGCTTGTTCAAACTTTGTGCACACAAAGTTTCATGCGCGCGCCCAATCAGCGCCTCGATACGCGGGCGGCAATGGGCGTGTTCTTCGCCGGCGGACGTGTCGATATCGGGGAGTTTGAGACCGAAGCGGGGAGGCTTGCACGTGTTCAACAAGCCGAGAATCGGCAGATCGCTGACGAGATATCCCGTCTTGCCCCGCAAGCCCAGCGGTTCGTCTCGCACCCACTTCCAATTGTACAAGGTAGAGCGCGTGAGCTCCTTGGGCGTATTACGGCCGCTTCCTTGCCCAGCGCTGGTGCAACTGTAGCCCGTCGCTCCGAGTTGCAGCGCGAGACGGCGGAACTGGCATCGTTCGCTGCTTTCGAGGAAGCTCGGGTGCGAGCATTAGCACCGGTCGAGCGGGTCCGAGCACAACTTACGGCGTTAGAAGGTACTACCCCATTCTGGCCACAGAGTGTTCAGGAGGAGCGGGCGGCGCTAGAACGCGAATGGACTGCCGTAGTGCGCCCTCCCGCCCCATTGGCTCCACGTGCTCCAGGAAGCTCCGATCTACCATCGAGGGCAGGGCCCAGCTTTGACTGCGGGCGCGCGCGCACGGCGCTCCCGCAGATTATCTGCGAAGACGATGGGCTGAGGCAAATCGACCTCGCGATGGTGCAGGCATTTCAGCTGCTACGCCACTTGTTGCCCGAAGAGCGCGCCCGCCTAAGAGAGGAAGCGGTTGAACACTCAGAGGGAGTAGCCCGAACATGTCGCCTTCCGGCGACCGGAGAAATTGCTCGCGCGCGCCGTGCCGAGGCGACGGCTTGTATAGCCCGCACCTATCAAGAACAGACGCGTCGCTGGCGCGTGCGCGCCGCTGCGCTTGGTCGATCGAGCTCCGAAGAACTTTCACGTTCGCTGCAGGAACACATACGCGTTCAGTCACTGTTGGCTCGAGCCAGTCTTTTGCCGTCGGACGCGACAGTGGATGGGGTTTATGGCGTAGTAACACGTGCAGCCATCACAGCATTTCAGACCCGCGAGGGACTTCTGCCCGATGGGGTTATGTCCGCAGAAACGCTGGCGCGCCTTGAGGCAACTGCACAGCCTACTCCAGTGTATATGGCATCTGGCGCAGACGAGGCTTTGCGCGCCCGTATTGCCCTGTTAGAGCAACGTTACGCCCAACTTCTCGCTCAAGCATCCGCTGCCGCTGCGGAGCGTCGTCGATTGGATCAGCAACAAGCTTTGATTCAAGAAGTTGCGGAACTGGCGCGAGAGATTGCCAAACTAAATGCACCTCCACGCATCTTAGAGGCCGCGCAACGCTTCATCGCTGAAGTGGACGCGCTCGGTTCGACACCCGCGCCAGATATGCTTGAACGAACTTTTATTGCTGCCGACCAAGCGCGAGCAGGCTTCCAAGGCACCCTCACGGTCTCGCGCGCGACAACACCTCGCAACGCCTTTCTCCTTCAAGGCGACGACGACGAAGTGTTTGTCCTCGTCAACCAGACACCTCGAGCTCCAAGCCTGGTCCGCAATCTGCGGGGTGAATGGGACTTCCAGCCTTCCGACCCAGCTAGACGCGAGCCTGCTTCTTGCGTTGCAAGCCGCGCTTTTGAGGATCGTGCGCTTAACCGCTTTGTCAACGAGGCAGTGGCTCGCGAGCACCCGCGTTTGCCACGACCCATACGCCTTCCGGCATCCACTTGCGATTCCCGTCAGATTGGCGTGATGGACTTGGTTTTTGTTAATCGCGAAGGGCTTCTCCGAGAACCAGCAGCGCAGGTGGCGGTTCTTCTGAGTGCGATTGACGCGGGCGTATTCACAAAGCTCACCAGCCTGTCAGCAGAGGATGTCCGAACTCGTCGGCAGGCCGATGCCGCGCGATCCAGCGAGATCGAGGCTGACGTCGAGGCCGCGCGGCGGAAGGGCTTTGGCATGATCGTCGTTGAAGTAGCGTCTAAGGTCGTATGCAAAGCCGTGGCCGAAGACAAGGCTGCGCATGATCAAGCGCTCCAGCCGCTTGAGGCACAGATCGCTGAGGAGATGCGGGGTTCTCCTGTGTACATCGCCACATCAGCCGATGGCGCCTTTATCTCCGTACGTCGAGGGCAATGCGGAGCAATCTACGCCTCTTCCGATAGCTTGCGCGAGTTAGCCGGCGCCTTGCGGAGAGAAGGGTTAGGTTTCCGCTACCTTCCTTTGTGGCTCACACAAGATCAGGTCGAGCTGGCAAATACGGCCCTGTCCGAGGCTCAAAAGGAGGCTGCCCGCGCAGAGGCTGACCGCGCTCGCCAGCGTGCGGACGAGGAGAGGTTGGCCGCTGCCCGCGCGAGCACTATGTCAGAGGTAAGGGCACGACGGCAGGCCGACCTACAACGCGACAATCGTGCGCCTGCCGCCGCGTTCGCCGTGGCGCTCGCTGCCGAGATGAAGGTATTCCTTGAAGGAGTATCTGCTGATTCCGGCCTCTTGCAGAACGAAGGAGTAATCCGCTTCGGCGACAAGTATCCAGAGATCCGCAACTGGTACGTACGTCAGCTCTCTGACCAGTGGCAGGTGATGACACTCACTACGGAACTGGCCGACTACGGAGCCGTCGAGTTTCGAGGCCGGTCTTTAGAAGCAGGTTTCGCTACTACTCGCATTCGATTGCGCAATCGGCTGCTTGGAGAGTACCGCGACGCGTGCTTCATAACTGGGTTTATTGAAGACAAAGAGTTTGCCATGCAGCGTGAGCCGGTCAGCAGCACGTGCGAAGATCCTGCCGGTCGCATGCGTGCCTACAAGGTTGGCCAGCGCTTCGGCTCACGTTGGCTGGCGGATTAGTCCCCTTGTGGTAATAATCCAAGCTTCTGATGAGGATATACTAGAAATTCTTAATTAAAATACAAAATCGCAAAGCAATATATTTATATTAACATATTATTTTATTTCAATATAAATATAATTGTTTCAGATTGATCAAATAAAATTGGAGAATTCATATTTAATTACAAAAAATATATTATCTGCTGCAGCAAGATTGGATAGCGTTGAAATTTTACGTGCCGATTCAGTTATGTCGAGCATCATGATCTCTTGTCTGCAAGCTGCGCCAGCATCCGCAGCAAGGTGGCCTGATCGGGAATGCCGAGCGGCACAATCCCGTCTGCCGGTTTGTCTCGCATCCCAGCAAAGATTTCTGCCTGCCGATGGTTTGCGACGGCGCCATAGCTCGTGAACGTCGTCAGCACGCCTTCATGGCCGAGGTTCTGGCTCCAAGCCTTGAAGTCTTCCGCGTTGTGGCATCTGGTCTCGCCCAGCCGGACCAGCGTGGTGCGGAATGAATGCGGGATGAAGTAGGGCAGGCCGGCCGCCGTAAAGGCCTCCCTGAAGATCGACCGGATAGCCTGCGCGTTGGTCCAGTGCGCCCGCTCAAGGCCGACAGCCGCGAAGCCGGCTCCCTCGATGCTGGCGACACGCGTCTTCGGGAACAACGGATCATCCGGCCCGAACAGCAGGACCGTCTTGAGATGCGCGATCCATTCGACGACGATGCTCTCCACGCCATCGCCGACCGGAAAGAAATAGGTGCTGAAGGTCTTTCGCCTTTTGGTGCGCACGGTCCGTGCATCCTGCATCACGACGCGCCCGACCAGATCGACATGGCGAACCGACATCGAGGCAATGGCGTCGTCACGCGCGCCGCTCAGCAGCGTGAAGGCGATCAGCGCCCGGTTCCGCTTCTCGATGTCAGTGCCATGCGCCATCGTTGCCAGCACATGCCGGACCTGCTCAATGCTTGGCGCGGCCTTCTCGCGTGAGGCGCTGGCGATGCGCCCGTCATTGGCGGACGGATTGAAGTAGTCCGCGTCCGAGTAGCCGATCTTCCGGAAGCCCGGTCTTCCAGCCAACCACTGGAAGAAGGCCTTCAGCGCCATCAGGCGGGAGTGGATCGTTGCGACGGCAAGAGGCTTGCCGGTTTCTGCGTTCACATGGCTGGAGAGATGCCGCTTGAAGGCCTTGGCCTGCTCGATGTGGAAGCGCTTGAAATCCTTCCGCCCGGTCGAGGCTTCGAAGGCTGAGATCGCCGCCGCAACCTGATCGACAGTCTTCTCGGACTGGCGCTTCGCCTCGGTGAGATAGGCAAGGTAATCGCGCTTGATGCGTTCGTTCTCGGCGTTGAGCTTTCGCATGGTGTTGCCTTCTCCTTGAAACCATCATTCAGACTGGGGTTGCGTCACTTCTTTATGCGTGGAGAAGCCTGTCTGACGGTGAGGTCCAAAGCCGCCTTCAGGGCCGCTTTCTGGCTCATGGACACGCGCTTGTGCATCATCCCGCCGCAATGGCAGCAGAGCGATTGCAGGTCGCCGGTCGTCGCCGAGACCTGCACCAGATCGGCCATGTTTCCGGCCGGCTCCCGTACCTCCCGGCATGAAAAGCAGTACGCTTCATGCAGCCGGCACTTTCGCTTCGGCGACCTGCCTGCCTTCAGGAAAGCGATCAGGTCCTGCCCCTGGATAAGGTAAGGGCGTCGATCCGTGATGGCGGGGAGCTTCCCGCTTGTAAGCCATCGCGCGACAGTTCCCTTGGCGACACCGGTCTTTTGCGCCGCCTCTTCGATCGTGTAGCTCCGGTGGATTTTGACGTTTCGCCATCCCGGACGCTTAGGCACTGGCAGCAGTCCCGTTCGCGATCAGCGCACGGATGTCATCCGCCCGCCAGACAGTGATGCGCGGGCCGAGCTTCACGGGCTTGGGGAAACGGCCATCCTTCACGCCCGCCCACCAGGTCGAGCGTCCGACAGGGATGGGCCCCTTCGGCGCGATGATCTCATGGATGCGCACGAATCCTTCGGCGCGGAAGGGCTGCGGTAAATGTCCAGCGTGTTGCGGCATGGGCCTGCTCCGTTCGGTTGAGACCGGGGCAGAGCTAGGTTGTCCATGCGGGCTCGTGGCCGAATTCGGTTTGCGCCAAACCGAATTCGGTTTTGTTCGGCCTATTCGGTTTCGGTAGGAGGCAGCAGTTCACGTGCTTCGTGCAGATACTTTCGGACCGTATCGGCATCAAGCGCTACGCCCGCAAGCTGGAGGTCGCTTACGATTTCACTGGCGACTGTGCTCTTTGATGTCTTCGGATTATAGCCATATCCTTTCAATGCCATGCCGATCACGAGTTTCAAGAGGCTTTCGCGCTCTCGGGATCCGAATTGTTTCTCAACCGGGCGAGTCTCTACTGCTAAGGGTTGCTTGGCAGTTTCCATACTTTGCTCGAGGGCTTGCTCCAGATGGGCTATTCTCAACTGCTGTGCATTGAGGAGACGGCCAAAGTCGGCGCGCATTTCCTTGATGTAGGCCGTTTGATCGGCCAGCAGCTTGATGTTTTCCTCCTGCGCGGCGAGCGCTTTGGCTTCAGCGGCTTCGGCCACTTGTTTCTGCCGGTCATAGGCCGTTTTCCAGTCCGCAATCTGGATGCCCAAGCCATTGACGGCATCGACAAGCGGCGCTGGCAGATCGATGTTCATGCGCGCGGCCCATGCGATGAAGAAGCCTGGGATATTCGTCTCGTAGAGTTGACCCGCCAACTTCGCGCTTAGGATGATATCGCGTCGTGCTTGATATGCGGCAGCGAACGCTGACACTTCTACGTAGTTTTGGATGCTGTCCCAGTTAACCAGTCGAGGTTCTCTTCCGAGGGAAAGCGCCACGGCCTGATCGATGGTCCAGACCGACATGCGTGACCAATGAGAGATATTCGCCTGAGCATTCGGCAGGTTGAAGGATTGCCGCGCTTCTTCCGCATTCCGTTTGGCGATCGCCTTGTCTGCTTCAGCCTTTCCCGCTGCCTTGGCACGATCGAATATTTCCGCATCCGGGAGCTCATTTAACGCCTCCCGGTAAGCCGAAGCCTGCTCTAGATATTCTTCGTCGCGGCTCGAGGGGTTGGGATTGCTCAGACTGGGAACAAGCATCCTGTAACGGCGCTCCAGCGGAAACTGGATTTGAACAAGATACTCTAGAGCATCGTTTCTCGAACGATCGGGAATCACGACCATGCCCATGCCTTGTAGGTGAGAGTACGATCCTGCTTTATGTGACCCGCGAAGAAAAGGCTCGAACGGTGGACGGCGCTTCTTTTCACCGTCAAACAGCAGTTTGGCTGGCCCTGAACTGTAAGACGTCGGCGCCGGTCCTGAGTTTATCGAGGAAGTCCGCCCACCAAACCGCCATTTCGACGCGCTCGGTCCAGTATGCGCCGCGATGGTAGGCGCGTCGCACGGGGTCCGGATCCTGATGCGCCAGCGCCCGTTCGATCGCGTCGGCGGAGAAGCGTCCGCTCTCGTTCAGCAGTGTCGAGGCTGTCGCGCGAAACCCGTGCGCGGTCACTTCGTCCTTTCCATAGCCAAGCCGTCGGTAGCAGGCGTTGAGCGTATTTTCGGACAAGGGTCTCTGCTGCGAGCGCAATGACGGAAAGACCAGCCGGCCTCCACCTGTCAGGGCGTGAAGATTGCGCAGAATGAGCATCGCCTGAGGCGCAAGTGGCACTCTATGCTCGCGCCTCATCTTGGTTCGCGACGCTGGAATGGTCCAGATCGCAGCCTTCAGATCAAATTCCTGCCATTCGGCCAAGCGCAGTTCGCCGGGGCGCGTAAAGACGAGCGGCAAGAGCTGCAGCGCTGCTCTTGTCACCGGCTGTCCATCAAAACCATCGAGCGCGCGCAGGAAGCCGCCAAGAGCCACCGGATCGAGGATGGCAGCGCGATGCTCTGGCTTTGGGATGCTGATCGCGCCACGAAGCCCTTGAGTCGGATCGTTCTCAGCCCGCGCTGTGACGATGGCGTAACGGATGACACTGCCGCAGATGCCGCGAACGCGCTTGGCGCTCTCCAGATGCCCTTTGGCCTCCAGCTTCTTCAAAACGGCAAGGATCTCCGGCGCGCGGATTTCGGAGATGGGGCGGTCCCAAAGCGCAGGGCGGGCCAGTGCCAGAAGCCAGCGGCCCTTCTCAAGGGTCCGTTCCGAGCGCCCGTCGCGTCGCTGCTTTTCGAGATACTCTTCGGCGATGCCTCCAAACGTGGTGGCCATG
>CALRRR020000029.1:0-48961 GCA_943370645.1 Hydrogenophaga intermedia
CAGCCTGCCGGCGCTGAGGCAGCCAGCCTTGCGCAGGATAACGTCGGAAAGCTGGTCGAGCGGCCGCGCGTGCTGCTGGCCGAGGACAACGAGATCAATGCCCTGCTGGCGCGGCGGACGCTGGAGAAGCTCGGCGCGGACCCGGTCTGGGCACGCAACGGCCAGGAGGCGGTGGACCTGATGATGGCTGCGCTCTCTGGCGAGACGGCCCCCTTCGCGCTCGGCGTGTTCGATGTGCGCATGCCGATCATGGACGGGCTCAAGGCAGCAAGGATGATCCGGGACGAGGAAGTCGCCATGGCGGTAATGCACCGCCTGCCGCTGATCGCGGTCACGGCCAATGTCTCGGCGGAGGACCGGCAGGCGGCCATGGCAGCCGGCTTCGATGATTGCCTGCCCAAGCCGTTGGTGCGCGACCAGCTGGCGCTTTGGCTGAAGCTGGCGCTGGACCCGGCGCAGGCTGGCCCGGCAGCCGGAACACCGACGAAGGAACACGCAGCCTGACGAGCGCCAATCCGCCGCAGCGTCTTGCGGCTCCCGCCGTCGTCATCGAACCGTCATCCACCTGTCACAGCGGTGTTCAAGCCCCTATATAGCGCTCGGAATGCACCGCAGCCCTCACGGGGAATCACCCGTGAGCCCCGATGATGCGGCCAGATGGATCGACTGACCCATGTTGAACGGCACTTCGTCCGAGCTTTCCCGTTTCGATTTCGCCAGTTTCCGCGTGCCAGAGCCGGCCATGGCGTTCCTGTCCAGCCTGCCGCCGCAGATCGTGCCCTTTCCGGCGCGGCAGCTGGGCAATCTCGGACTGCCGAAGGTGCTGGGCCGCAGCGGCAACCTTCAGATCAGGCTGGCGCGCAGCAGCCGCGACGTACGCCGGGCGCAGCGCCTGCGCTATCAGGTCTTCCACGAGGAGATGGCGGCGATCCCGAATGCGCGCTGCCGCTTCCTGCGCCGCGACATCGATGCCTATGATGCGATCTGCGATCACCTTCTGGTGGTCGATACCTCGCGCATGGATGCGCGCCCTGGCCGCAAGCCGCGCCCGATGGTGGTCGGCACCTACAGGCTGCTGCGGCAGGAGCAGGCAGGGCAGCTCGGCTTCTACAGCCAGGGCGAGTTCGACATCGCGCCCTTGCTGGCCCGCCATCCGGGCAAGCGCTTCCTTGAGCTTGGCCGTTCCTGCGTGCAGCCGGACTATCGCACCAAGAAGACGGTGGAACTGCTCTGGCACGGCATCTGGGCCTATGTCCGCCATCACCGCATCGACGTGATGATCGGCTGCGCCTCGCTGGAGGGCACGGAACCGGCGGCGCTGGCGACGCGGCTGGGCTTTCTGCACCATCACGCGCGGGCAACAGGCGAGTGGAGCGCAAAGGCCCACGCGGCGCGCCGCGTGCCGATGGACCTGATCGCGGCGGACCAGATCGATGCCAAGGCCGCGCTCAAGGCCTTGCCGCCTTTGCTCAAGGGCTATCTCAGGATCGGCGCGCGCTTCGGCGATGGCGCGGTGGTCGATCATCAGTTCGGCACGACCGATGTGCTCGTGGTGCTGCCGGTGGCTGCGATCGACCCGCGCTATGTCGATTACTATGGTGCCGAAGGCGAGCGCTACGCTGCCTGATCAGCGCCCGTCACGCCGGCCCTCGCCTTCAGCGAACAGCGCGCCGAGACCTTCGCGATAGGTCGGATGGCGGAAGACATAGCCCAGCTCCGTGGTGAGGCGCGCATTCGAGACGCGGCGCTGGTCCATGTAGAACGAGCGCGCCATGGGCGAGAGAACCGCCGTCTCGAAAGGCTCTTCCGGTGGCACGGGCAGGCCGAGCAGGTTGGCTGCGAAGGCGATGACATCCTGCGGCGGGGCTGGCTCGTGATCGGCGACATTGTAGACCGTGCCCGGCGCGGGCCTGTCCAGCGAGGCCAGGCACGCCCCCGCGATGTCATCGACATGGATGCGGCTGAAGACCTGGCCGGGCTTGATGATGCGGCGGGCAGTGCCATCGGCGACGGACTGGAGCTGGTTGCGGCCCGGCCCGTAGATGCCGGCCAGCCGGAAGACCTGCACCGCCTTGCCCGACGCAGCACCCAGATCGAGCCAGACGCGTTCGGCGGCGATGCGGGCAAGGCCGCGCTGGCTGATGGCGTTGAGGGCAGAGCGCTCGTCAACCCAGGCGCCCTCATGATCGCCGTAGACACCGACGGTGGAGAGATAGCCGATCCAGCGGAGATTGGAGGCGGCCGAAATGGCCGCCCCAAGGCCGGGCAGCAGCGGATCGCCGCCCGCCTCGGCCGGCACGGAGACCAGCATGGCGTCGGCCCCGGCGATGGCGGCCAGCAGGCGCGGGCCCGTGGCGGGATCGTCCAGCGCCAGCACCTCGGCACCCGTGGCCCCGGCACGCGCAGCGCTGGCAGCGCTGCGCACGGTTGCGACCACCGATGAGAACCGCCCGGCTCCGGCGGCAACGAAGGCACTGGCAGAGTAGCCGAGGCCGAGAACAACAAGTTTCATTGGGCCTGCCATGATGCGCTCCTCATGCTCGTGCCTCGTCGAGGCTCGCCTGCCATTCGCCGCGCACGGCCTCGTCGCGCTCTCCAGGAAGGTGATCGCCGGCCAGTGCAGAAAGCCGCGCCGGGGCCAGCCGGCCCAGCGCCCACACGGCCATGGCCCTGACCAGCGGCGAGGCATCAGCCAACCGCGCCTCGGCGACAGGCGCGAGGCCGCGATCGGCACTGTTGCCCAGCGCGATCAGCACATTGCGCACAAAGCGGTCACGCCCGGTGCGCTTGACCGGCGTGCCGGCGAAGAGCGCGCGAAAGGAAGCGTCATCAAGATCCGCAAGGCTGGCGAGTGGCAGCGCCAGCAGATCCTCGCGCAGGGCCAGCCGCGTCTCGCGGGCTTCGCCGGCGAACTTGTTCCACGGGCAGACGGCCAGACAATCGTCGCAGCCGAACACGCGGTTGCCGATGCCGCTGCGCAGGGCGCGGTCGACATGGCCTGCATGCTCGATGGTGAGATAGGCGATGCAGCGGCGCGCATCCAGCACATAGGGTTCGGGAAACGCATTGGTGGGGCAGACATCGAGACAGCGGCGGCATGAGCCGCAATGGTCGGTTTCGGGCGCATCGACCGGCAGTTCCGCCGTGGTGAAGATGGCCCCAAGAAAGAGCCACGATCCATGCTGCCGCGAGACGAGCACGGTGTGCTTGCCTTGCCAGCCAAGACCCGCGGCCTCAGCCAGCGCCTTTTCCATCACCGGCGCGGTATCGACGAAGACCTTGACGCCGGCATGGGCCGAGCCGAGCACCGCTGCCACGGTCTTGAGCTTGCCCTTGATCACGTCGTGATAGTCGCGCCGGGCACCGTAGACCGAAATCACTGCGCGCCGGGCATCCTCCAGCGCCAGCAGCGGATCATGCGGCGGGGCATAGGACAGGCCGAGCATGATGACGGAGCGCGCCTCGGGCCAGAGGGCACGCGGATCGCCGCGCCAGTCCGCCCGGTCCTGCATCCAGCCCATCGAGCCGTGGTGGCCAGCCTCCAGCCATCGTGCCAGCCGCGATGCCGCCTGAGGGATAGCGGACGGGGTGGTGATGCGGACGGCGTCGAAGCCCTCGGCGGCGGCCCTTGCCAGCAGGCTGGCCTTCAGCGCCGCAGGGTCAGGCCGGGCAGCGGTCAAAAATCGAGGTTCTCGTAGCTCGCTGCCGGTGCCATGCCGGGCACGCGTTCGGCCAGCAGCGCGCGGAAGCTCGGACGGGATTTCATCTTCGCATACCACGCCCGCGCACCCTCGCTCTCGTCCCAGGCCACATCGCCAAGGTAGTCGGCACAGGACAGATGCGCCGCCGCCGCCAGATCGGCATAGGATAGCCGGTCGCCGGCCAGCCAGTTGCGGCGGCCCATCAGCCAGCCGATGTATTGCAGATGATAGCGCACATTGGCGCGGGCCGCACGGATGACCACGGTGTCGGGCGGCCCACCGCCCTCCTCCTGGCGCATGAAACGCTTGGAAATCTTCTCGCGCGTCAGCGGGCCGGAAACCTCCTCGAAGAAGGTGTGATTGAACCAGTGCGTCAGCCGTCGCACCTCGATCCGCTCCGCCGGCGGGTCGGGCAGGAGGCGGCGCTCGGCCATGGCCAGACCACGCGTCTCGTCGAGATACTCGGCGATGACATCGGCGATGGGCACGACCAGCGTGCCCTCCTCGACCAGCACGGGGGTCGTGCCGGCGGGGTTCATGGCCAGGAACTCGGGCCGGCGCTCCCAGGTGCGCTCCTCGCTGAGCTCCAGCTCCATGCCCATCTCGGCCGCGACCAGCCGGACGAAACGCGAATGCGGGCAGAAGGCGGAGTGGGTCAGGCGAGGCATCGGCGGGCGGGCTTCCGGAGGGTTTCGGGCCGGCACCAGATGGTGCAGGCGGGGAGCGACGAGGCTTTGGCGGCACGGACCGGCACACGAACGCAGGTCCGGTTGGCACGAACCGGCACCGGCGTATAGAACCCCAGCAGGGCGACGACAACCCGATTCGCGGGCTTGTCGCGCGCTGTGCCCGACCGCCCGCAGCCACCGGCATCGCATGCCGTTACGGCCAAGGCATGGCCGACCGGGCCGTCGGGATGCAGGGCCGGAGGCATAATGGACTATCTGAAAGCGCTGCTGCTGGGCATCGTCGAGGGCCTGACCGAGTTCATTCCGGTCTCATCCACCGGACACTTGCTGCTGATCGACCATTTCCTCGGCATCGGCGACGATGATTTCGGCAAGACCTTCGCGGTTCTGATCCAGCTCGGCGCCATCCTCGCCATCCTGTCGGTGTATTTCGGCAAGCTCTGGAAGGTGGCGACGACGCTCGGCTCCAGCGCGCAATCGCGCCGCTTCGTGATCGGTGTGCTGATCGCCTTCCTGCCCGCAGCGCTTTTTGGTGCCATCCTGCATGGCTTCATTAAGGGCGTGTTGTTCAACCCGGTCGTGGTCTGCTGCACGCTGATCGCCGGTGGGCTGATCCTCTTGGTGGTCGATGATCTTTCGCTGGAGACGAAGCACGACGACGCGATGGCCTTTCCGCTGCCGATGTATCTCAAGATCGGCCTGATCCAGTGCCTTGCCATGGTGCCCGGCGTGTCGCGCTCCGGCTCGTCGATCGTCGGTGCGATGCTGCTGGGCGCATCGAAGCGGGCGGCGGCGGAGTTCTCGTTCTTCCTGGCGATGCCAACCATGGCCGGGGCCTTCGCCTTCGACCTGCTGAAAAACTACAAGCAGCTCAGCGTCGACAACATCGTGCTGATCGCCATCGGCTTCGTCGCAGCTTTTCTTGCCGGCCTCGTGGTGGTCAAGAAGCTGCTCGACATCGTCTCGAACTACGGCTTCAAGCCCTTCGCCTACTGGCGCATCATCATCGGCTCGATCGGGCTGGCGCTGGTGATCGCGGTGGGCTGAGCCCGCCGCGCCTCAAACGGGTCGCTTGTCGGCACTGTCGCAAAGGTCGGCCACGACGCAGCCGTCGCACAAGGGTTTGACCGCCTTGCAGGTGTAGCGCCCGTGCAGGATCAGCCAATGGTGCGCATGGTGGCCGAACTCCTCCGGCACAGCCTTCTCCAGCCCAAGCTCGACCTGAAGAGGATTCCTGCCCGGCGCGATGCGCAGCCGGTTGGCAATGCGGAAGACGTGGGTGTCGACCGCGTGGGTGATCTGCCCGAAAGCCATGTTGAGGACCACGTTGGCGGTCTTGCGGCCCACGCCGGGCAGCTTCTCCAGCGCCTCGCGCTCGGCAGGAACCTCGCCGCCATGTTCGGCGATGAGCTGCTCGGACAACGCGATGACGTTCTTCGCCTTGGTGCGAAACAGGCCGATGGACTTGACGTAATCCCGCACCACATCCTCGCCGAGCGCCACCATCTTCTGCGGCGTGTCGGCGATGGCGAACAGCGGGCGTGTGGCCTTGTTGACGCCGACGTCCGTGGCCTGCGCTGACAGCACGACTGCGACCAGCAGCGTATAGGCGTTCACTGATTCGAGCTCACCCTTCGGCTCGGGATTGTGGATGCGGAAGCGCTCGAACAGGGCGCGGATTTCGGCAGCATTGCGGGCTTTCACCGAACGTTTTTTCGCGGGCACCGCTTTGGCAGCCTTGGATCCGGCGGGCTTGCCGGCTGCGGCATCGGGGCGGGGCTTGGGTGGCTGGCGTGTCGGCATGGCTGGGTTATAGTGCGCAGGCATGGAACCGCGCCACCCGAAATCCGCTTCAGACAGCCTCCGCCAAGAGGACGGGCCGGACGCGCCGATCTTCGCTGCCAGGATCACGCCGCATCGCTCGCTCGGGCAGGACGGGTTCAGGCTGGTGATGACGCTCGTGTGCCTCGCCAGCGTGGTCTCGTCGATCCCGTTCATGGTGGCGGGCGCGTGGCCGGTGACGTTCTTTTTCGGGCTCGATGTGGTGGCGCTCTACATTGCCTTCCGCATCAACTTCCGCGATGCCGCCGGCTTCGAGGAAGTGGCCGTGTCGCCGCTGAAGGTGCAACTGGCCAAGGTGACGCCAAAGGGCGAGCGCGCCGAGTGGCGCTTCGATACGCTGTTCACCAAGCTGGAGCGACAGGACGACAAGGACTACGGCCTGATGCGGCTTGATGTCGTCTCGCGCGGGCAATCCGTGCCCATCGCGCAGGCCCTGTCGCCGGGCGAGAGGGAGACATTCCACGAGGCGCTGGCCGGGGCGCTGCGCAGCGCCAAGGATCGTTGAGCCGCGCGCCGTGCTTTCCCGGAAATCGGGTGTCGCATCGCGCCGCGTTGTCATAGACCATGATCCTTGCCGCAAGGGATCACGCCCATGACCGCCCAGAACGCTTTCTCAGCCAGCTTTTCAACGCCGCAGCCGGCTTCGGGCCTCACCACCTCGCAGGACGACTACGAGATCGTGCGGCGCATTCTCGCCAAGATCACGCAAGGCTGGCGCGATCAGCCCTCGGTCGAGACGATCGCCGACCATGTCGGGCTCAGTAGCGACGAGACGCATCTGGTGTTCCGGCGCTGGTGCGGGTTGACGCCCAAGGCGTTCCTGCAGGCTGTGACGCTCGATCAGGCCAAGCGCCTGCTGAGGCAGGACGCCAACCTGCTTGATGCCGCGCTCGATCTGGGCCTGTCAGGGCCGGGCCGTCTGCATGACCTGTTCGTCACCCACGAAGCGATGAGCCCCGGCGAATGGAAGACCGGCGGCAAGGGCCTTGTGCTGAGCTATGGCTATCACCCCTCCCCGTTCGGCGAGGCGCTGATCGTGGCCACACCGCGCGGGCTGGCCGGACTGGGCTGGGTCGATGACAAGGCCGGCCCCGGACGCGCCGATGGTGACGGCAAGCCGGCGGGCGGGCGCGCCGGCGCACTGGCCGACATGGTGCGGCGCTGGCCGAACGCCACCTTTGTGGAAGACATGCAAGCGACGGCAGCGCTGGCGGCGCGGGTGTTCGATCCGGCGCTCTGGCAACAGGATCAGCCGCTGCGCGTGGTTATGATCGGCTCGGATTTCGAGATCAGGGTCTGGGAGCAGTTGCTGCACATTCCGGTGGGCCGCGCCACGACCTACGGTGCCATTGCCGGCCAGATCGGCCAGCCCAAGGCGGCGCGGCCCGTCGGGGCGGCCGTGGGGCGCAACCCGCTATCCTTCGTGGTGCCATGCCACCGTGTGCTGGGCTCGACCGGCGCGCTAACCGGCTATCATTGGGGCCTGACGCGCAAGCGCGCCATCCTGGGCTGGGAGACAGGCCTCGCAGGGGCCTGACCAGCCATACCGGCCCGCATCAGCGGCGAGGTTTGGCAGCTGCCTCGGCAGCGGCGGTGCGGGCACGCAAGGATGAGGCGCGGGCCTCGGTGAACTTGGCGGCGCAGAAGCCGTGGTTGCCCTCGCGGTTGAAGTCGCGGCAGGTCTGCTCGCGTTCGGAGGAGAAGCTCGCCTGCTCACGCGCCACCATGCGCTTGTCATCCGGCGAACTGCGCTCGCCGAGCACACGGAAGCCTTCTCGCACCTGCACTTCGGCCCTTGCGCGGTCCTTCTCGATGTCCCGGGCGAGCGCCACGAGGCCGCGCCCGTCCGGTGCCCACAGGCCGCGCGGGTCGATGCGGCACTGGGCGGCCTCGATCACACAGGGCGCCTGCGGCTCGACGACCAGAAGCGCATTGCTCAGCACGTCGAAGACCACGGGGCAGGCGCTGGCCTGGAGGCGGAAACGCGGCAGGCCGGCGGGGCGACCGAGGCTTTCCAGCGGCACGGCCTCGTCACCGAACGAGACGCCGCAAGGCTCCAGAAGGTTGGTGGTCTGGAAGCCCTCGAACGAGGCCTTGAGCCCGTAGCCACCGCGCAGGCGCTCCATCACGAAGCGGCCCGAGCGGCCCTGATGGAGCAGCGCCTGACCGACGATGGCATCATCCGCAACCTGCTTGACCGGTGCGGCAGCGGGCCGGCCACCCGGAAATCCAGCCGGAGGCGCAGCACCCGTCGGGGCCGCCGGAGGGGCCGCCGGAACGCCCACCGGCGCGGAGCCGACCGCGCCCGGAAGCTGCATCGGCTGGGCCAGTGCGCTGCCGGCGCTGGCCAGAAGCCCGAGCCCAAACGCGAGGCAAGCGCCCGTGCGCTTGCTGCGACGTGTCTGGCTTTGGGCCGGAGACCGGCTTGGTCGAGGCATCTGGATCACGTGGGTCCACGATCATTTGCTTGCAGGAACTTCCGACATCATTGAAAGCCGGGTTTTGTTCTCCACGTCAATTCGCAATCCACAGACTATGCGGCTTGGCATCTCGCCAGCCTCCTGCCGGACTTTTGCGTGCCTCCGGTGCCGACCATGCTGGCAAGGACGGAACGGCCCGCGCATGGCAGTGCATTTTCGTGGTGGCTTTGTTTGCCGATTGTCTTGCGTTGCAAATGGCTTGTCCCCATATCCCGGTCACCGCGCGCAGGGGCGCTTCGACGAACCGGTTTGCAATCCGTCCGGGTTGGCTGATCCCTCAGGTTGTCTCCCGCCGCAAGATCGCAACACCAAAGGCCGGATGCTTCGGGTCCGGCCGGGATCATGCTTCGAAAGGGATCATCCCATGGCAAAAGTTATCGGTATCGACCTTGGCACTACCAATTCCTGCGTCGCCGTCATGGAAGGCACGACGCCGAAGGTGATCGAGAACGCGGAAGGTGCACGCACCACGCCCTCGATCGTCGCCTTCACCGACGATGGCGAGCGCCTCGTTGGCCAGCCTGCCAAGCGGCAGGGCGTGACCAACCCCGAGCGCACCTTCTTCGCGATCAAGCGCCTCATCGGCCGCACCTTCGATGATCCGATGACGCAGAAGGATCTGAAGCTCGTCCCCTACAAGATCAAGAAGGCCCCCAATGGCGACGCCTGGGTGCAGGCCGACAACACCGACTATTCGCCCTCGCAGATCTCCGCCTTCACGCTGATCAAGATGAAGGAAACCGCGGAGGCCTATCTCGGCCAGGCCGTGACGCAGGCCGTGATCACCGTTCCGGCCTACTTCAATGACGCCCAGCGCCAGGCCACCAAGGATGCCGGCAAGATCGCCGGTCTCGAAGTGCTGCGCATCATCAACGAGCCGACGGCGGCAGCCCTCGCCTACGGCCTCGACAAGAAGTCGAGCGGCACGATCGCCGTCTACGACCTTGGCGGCGGCACCTTCGACGTCTCGATCCTCGAGATCGGCGATGGCGTGTTCGAGGTGAAGTCGACCAATGGCGATACCTTCCTCGGCGGCGAAGACTTCGACATGCGCCTCGTCGAGTATCTGGTCGACGAGTTCAAGAAGGAGCAGGGCATTGACCTGAAGAAGGACAAGCTCGCCCTCCAGCGTCTCAAGGAGGCCGCCGAAAAGGCCAAGATCGAGCTGTCCTCGACCGCGCAGACCGAAATCAACCTGCCCTACATCACCGCCGACGCATCCGGCCCGAAGCACATGGCGCTCAAGCTGAGCCGCGCCAAGTTCGAGAGCCTGGTCGATGACCTGATCCAGCGCACCGTCGAGCCCTGCAAGAAGGCGCTCAAGGACGCGGGCCTTTCGGCTGGCGACATCGACGAGGTCGTGCTCGTCGGCGGCATGACCCGCATGCCGAAGGTGCAGGAGATCGTGAAAACCTTCTTCGGCAAGGAGCCGCACAAGGGCGTCAACCCCGATGAGGTGGTGGCGATCGGTGCGGCCGTGCAGGCCGGCGTGCTGCAGGGCGACGTCAAGGACGTGCTGCTGCTTGATGTCACCCCGCTGTCGCTCGGCATCGAGACGCTGGGTGGCGTGTTCACCCGCCTGATCGACCGCAACACCACGATCCCGACCAAGAAGAGCCAGGTGTTCTCGACCGCCGAGGACAACCAGAACGCGGTCACCATCCGCGTCTTCCAGGGCGAGCGCGAGATGGCGGCTGACAACAAGCTGCTTGGCCAGTTCGATCTGGTCGGCATTCCGCCGGCTCCGCGCGGCGTGCCGCAGGTCGAGGTCACCTTCGACATCGACGCCAACGGCATCGTCAGCGTCACGGCCAAGGACAAGGCCACGTCGAAGGAACACCAGATCCGTATCCAGGCCTCTGGTGGGCTGTCGGATGCCGACATCCAGCGCATGGTCAAGGAAGCGGAGGAGAACGCGGCCGCTGACAAGACCCGTCGCGAACTGGTGGAAGCCAAGAACCAGGGCGAGGCGCTGGTCCACTCCACCGAGAAGTCGCTGAAGGATTATGGCGACAAGGTCTCGGCAGCCGACAAGACCGGCATCGAGACGGCGCTGGATGCCGTCAAGGCGGCACTGGCCGGCGAGGATCTTGAGGTCATCAAGAGCCGCACCACGGACCTGATGCAGGCTTCGATGAAGCTGGGCGAAGCCATGTATGCCGCGCAGGCCGCCGCAGACGCCGAACCCGGCGCGGGCGACGGCGATGCCAAGGCCAAGGAAGACGTGATCGACGCCGACTTCAAGGACGTCACCGACGACAAGGGCGACAAGAAGAAGAGCGCCTGAGCATCTTCACAATGGCAACACTGTCATCACCGCCCTCGTGGCGGTGATCTCGTTCCGGAGAGTGCACTCTCCGCAATGAGATGACCGGCACAAGGCCGGTCATGACACTGGAAAAGGGGCCGGCATTTCCAGATGTCCAAACTTGGTGACAACAAAGTCTTGGATGTGCCCAAGGACGTGGACGGCTCGAGCGCTCAGCAGAATCGTTTCTTTAGAAACTCCATAATGGGAGCGTTTGTATTTGGATTAATATTTTTAGCCGCATTTTTTTCGTTTGATGTCTACAAGTATCTCAATCGGATTGAGGCGTCGATTACTAATCAAGAATCTATCTGCCTTTATAGTCAAGGGTCACGCGCGCGATGGTACGTCACTGAATGTGACAAAATTGAATTAGTACCGCTTGACCTTAGAAAGAGGACTGCTTCGGGCATCAGATATAACATCGAATTTACCGCACATGGGCGAGCGCGTTCAGAAAAGATCGTGATTTCTGATCCGCAAACACCGTATTTAGTCGAAGTAGGAAAAGTTTCCATCTATGCACCGGAGAACACGGAGTTTGCTTTAGAGCCCGTGTCCTTTGACTCCAACATCAAGTTCGCAAGTTACGTTTATGGATTTGGTGTTGCAGGGCTAGTGTTTTTCGCGTTTCTCCTGTCTTTGTCTGTCGCAAAATCTAGTCCAAGCACCAATCGTCAAAGCTGACCCATGTCCAAACGTGACTATTACGACGTCCTCGGCGTCGAGAAGAATGCCGATGACGCGGCGCTGAAGTCGGCCTTCCGCAAGCTGGCGATGCAGCATCATCCGGACAAGAACCCCGGCAACAAGGAAGCCGAGGCCAAGTTCAAGGAATTGAACGAGGCCTATCAGGTGCTGTCCGACCCCAACAAGCGGGCGGCCTACAACCAGTATGGCCATCGCGCCTTCGAGAATGGCAGCGGCGGCAGCGGCCAGGGCCCCGAGTTCGGCGACTTCATGTCGGACATCTTCGACCAGTTCTTCGGTCAGGGCGGCGGCGGCCGGCAGCGGGCTCAGGGCGGGCGCGAGCGCGGCGCCGATATGCGCTTCAACCTTGAAATCACGCTCGAAGAGGCCTTTCAGGGCAAGGCAGCATCCATCCGCGTGCCCACGGCGGTCACTTGCGACGCCTGCACCGGCACGGGCGCCAAGCCCGGCACCAAGCCGAAGCAATGTTCGACCTGCGGCGGCTATGGCCGGGTCCGGGCCAGCCAGGGCTTCTTCTCGATCGAGCGCACCTGCCCGACCTGCAACGGCCGAGGCGAGATCATCGAAGACCCCTGCAAGTCCTGCAACGGAGCAGGCCGGGTGATGCGGGACCGCACCTTGTCGGTGAATGTGCCGGCTGGCGTCGAAGACGGCACACGGATCAGGCTGGCCGGTGAAGGCGAAGGCGGGGCCAAGGGCGGACCGGCCGGCGATCTTTACATCTTCCTGTCGGTCAAGCCGCACCAGATCTTCCAGCGCGACGGCTCGGACCTGTTCTGCCGCGTGCCGATCTCGATGACCAAGGCCGCACTCGGCGGAGAAGTCGAGGTCGTGACGCTGGACGGGGCCAAGGCCATCGTCAAGATTCCCGAGGGCACCCAGTCCGCCAAGCAGTTCCGCCTGCGCCGCAAGGGCATGCCGGTGCTGCGCTCCAGCGATGTCGGCGATCTCTACATCCAGGTCCAGGTGGAGACGCCGCAGAACCTGACACGGCGGCAGCGCGAATTGCTGGCCGAATTCGAAAAGGAATCGTCCGGGGAGACGCACCCCGAAACCGCAGGTTTCTTCGACCGGATGAAGGGTTTCTTCGATGGTTTCGGCGGAACCGGCGCCAAAAGCGGATGATCAGGCTGATCCGCAATTCCCTTCGCCGGTTGCCCGTCAAGCTTGACGCAAGCGCCAGAGAGAGTAAGGCTAGCCGTCAAAGCTTACAAGATTTGCGGCGTCAACTACGTGTTTGAACCTACCCGTCACGACCCTGGCCGTCGCCATCCGCGCAAGAAGCGCGTTGCGGATGATGAGACGCGTTTCCTCAAGTCCTGGATCGAGCGCCCCCTGCTGACCGGGGCCGTGATGCCGTCCGGAAAATTCCTCGCAAAAGCCATGGCCGCGCAGGTCGATCCGCGCGAGCCGGGCCCGATCGTCGAGATCGGTCCGGGCACCGGCCCTGTCACCGAGGCGCTGATTGCGCGCGGCATTCCGCAGGAACGGCTCGTCCTCGTCGAGTTCAATCCCGACTTCATCGAGTTGCTGCGCAAGCGCTTTCCGCTGGCCCGCGTGATCCAGGGCGATGCCTACCGGATCGCCGAGTTGCTGAAGGACAAGCTGGCCGAGCCCGCCGCCGCCGTGGTGTCGAGCCTGCCGCTGTTCACCAAGCCGCCGCAGCAGCGCCGCGACTTTCTCGATCAGGCTTTCACGCTGATGAGCCGCAAGGCGCCCTTCATCCAGTTCACCTACGCGGTGGTGCCGCCGATCCCGGAGCGGGGCACAGGCTATACCTCGACAGCCTCGAACTGGATCCTGCTCAACATCCCGCCGGCGCGGGTCTGGGTCTACCGCAAGATCTGACGGCTTGCCTGCTGGCATCGCAGGCAGGGATGGCTATTCGCCTCCAATCCGAGATCGACCATCTTCCATCTTGCAAACATGCAAGTGCACCTTGCCGCCATGTGGCGATGCAAGCAGCCCATCCGCGCCCTATATGAGAATCGAAGGCATCGGGCTGCCGGGCCGGGTGGCCTGCCCATTCCCGAACCTCACCATCAACCCTGCCGCAAACGTTGCGGCCAGACCGGACAGACACACGCATGACCAAGATCCTCGTTTTCTCGGGCTCATCCCGCGCCGGCTCCGTCAACCACATGCTGGCCGAGCTTGCCGCCCGCAAGATCAACGCCGCGGGCGCATCGGCAACACTGATCTCGCTGGCCGATTTCCCGCTGCCGCTGGTCGACGCCACCGGTTTTGGCAATGCCCCAGAGGCCGCCCACAAGCTGCGTGCCCTGATCGACGATCACAAGGGCCTGTTCCTGGCCTCGCCGGAATACAATGCCGGCTATGCCCCTGCCCTCAAGAATGCGCTCGACTGGAGCACGGTCGCCAAGCCTGGCGCGCCGGCCACCGGCCTTGCCGGCAAGGTTGTGGCGCTCGGTGCCGCCTCCCCCGGCCCCATGGGCGGCTATCGCGCCCTGACCCAGCTGCGCACCGTGCTTGAACTGGGCCTCGGCGCACTGGTCATCCCCGAGATGGCTGCGGTCGGCAATGCCGGCACGGCCTTCTCCGACAAGGGCGAGCTGACCGATGCCCGCACCGCGGAGTTCCTCGATGTCACCCTTGCCCGCCTGATCAAGGAAGCGGCCAAGGCCTGACGGCATGGCACTCGTCCGCTACCTGACCCACCCGCAGGTCCGGATCGATCCCCTGATTCCGGTCCCCGACTGGGGACTGAGCGACATTGGGCGGGCGCGCACCGAGGTGCTCGCCCGCTCCGGAAAACTGGCCGGAACGGTGCTGATCATATCGTCCGCCGAGACGAAGGCCACGGAAACCGCAGCCATCCTTGCACCGGTACTCAAGGCGCCGGTCCTGGTGCGCGAGCGCATGCACGAGAACGACCGGTCGGCCACCGGCTTTCTGCCGCCTGATGCGTTCGAGGAGGCGGCCAACTGGTTTTTCAGCCATCCGTCGGAGAGTTTTCGCGGCTGGGAGCGCGCTATCGACGCACAGGCCCGCATCGTGGCCGAGACAGACGAGGCGCTGCCTCATGCGCCCTCCGGTGATGTGCTGCTGGTCGGACATGGCGGGGTCGGCACGCTGCTGCTCTCGGCCCTTGCTGGCCTGTCGATTTCCCGCAGCCATGACCAAATGCCCGGTGGGGGCTGCATCTTCACATTCGACCGCGACAGCCGAATCGTGCAGCACAGGTGGCAAAGCATCGAGGCGTTCGCCAGCGCCTGACCGTGCAGGAGCGCCGTGACCATGCCGAAAATCAACGATCTGCGCGACCGGATGATCGTGGCACTGGATGTGCCAACGGTGCGGGAGGCCTATCACCTGATCACCGAGCTTGGTGATGCGGCAAGCTTCTACAAGATCGGCTACAGGCTGGCCTTTGCCGGCGGGCTGACTCTGGCGGAGGAATTGCTGCGCGAGGGCAAGAAGGTGTTCCTCGATCTCAAGCTGCATGACATCGGCAACACGGTCGAGGAAGGCGTGCAGTCGCTGACCCGGATGAACCTGACCTTCCTCACCGTCCACGCCTACCCGCAGACCATGCGCGGCGCGGTGGAAGGGCGCGGCCAGCACCCGATGGGGCTGCTCGCGGTGACGGCGCTGACCTCCTACGATGACGCGGACCTGCACGACGCCGGCTATCGGCTGGCGGTAGCTGACCTCGTGGCGCTGCGGGCGCAGCAGGCGCGGCTCGCCGGCATCGATGGAATCGTCTGCTCTGCGGCGGAAGCCGGGATCGTGCGCAAGGCCATCGGCAGCGGCATGGTCATCGTGACCCCCGGAATCAGGCCCGCAGGAAGCGCCAGCGGTGACCAGAAGCGCACGCTCACGCCGGGCGAGGCTATCAGGGCCGGGGTCGACCACATGGTCATCGGCCGTCCCATCATCCGCGCAGCGGACCCGCGCGGAGCGGCGAGCGCGATCATGGACGAAATCGCATCGGTTGCGTAAGACCGTTGCCGGAGCGCCGGGCCCTTCGTCTCAGCCACAGCAGGCGCCATCGTTCAGGGAGAACAGCATGCCCAAGGGTTACGTTATCGCGCGCGCCGTCGTCACCAATGCCAGCCAGTGGGCCGTTTATGCGGCCGAGGCCACCAAGGCCATCCAGCAGTATGGCGGCAAGCCGCTGGTGCGCGGCGGCCAGATGAGTGTCGCCGAAGGCGAGGGCCGCGCCCGCAACGTGGTGATCGAGTTCGAGAGCCTTGATGCGGCCAAGGCCTATGCCTACTCGCCCGAGTATGCCGCTGCCCGCAAGCTGCGCGAGGGTGCCGGCCATATCGACATCGTCTGCGTCGAAGGCGCCTGAGCCGGAAAGGACACGCCATGGCCAAGGGCTACTGGATTGCGCGGCTCGATATCACCGATCAGGACGCCTATGCCCGCTACCGGGCGCTGAACGGCGTGGCCTTCGCCAAGTTCGGCGGGCGCTTCATCGTGCGCGGCGGACCCTACGACCTGGTCAAGGGTCAGGGCCGGCAGCACAACGTGGTGATCGAGTTCGCATCGGGCGAGATTGCCCGCGCCTGCTTCGCCTCGCCCGAGTATCAGGCGGCGCTGGCCGTGCTGGGCACGGCGGGCACCACGGACATGGTCATCATCGATGGCTATGACGGCCCACAGCCGGGTGATGGTTAACGCCAGAATCGTCGCGGCATTAACCAAGCCTTGAGGCCCGGTGTGCATGATGGGCTCACCGGTGCCTGACGGCCCGCGACGGGCTGATCCTGCCACGATACGGTCAAGATCGCGCCGCGCGAACGTCAGGATTTCCGGTCAGAAGAGGGCTGCATCACCCCCGGTGCAGGTTTCAGAGGATCAGGGTTTCCCATGTCAAGCGACGTCCAGCGCCGCGAACCGCGCATCAGCGCAAACTTTCACGACAAGTCGGCCAGCGACCTGTATGCCCGCCATTATCGCGCGATCGGCATTGCAGCAGTGGCGGCCGGTGCCAGCCAGCGCAAGGCCCTCCGGGCCACCCCGTCGGCCCGCGACATTCCCGCCATCCTGCGGTTTGGCCCTGAAGCCGAATGATGTTTTGACAGCACACTGGATTCGAGACCCATGACTGTCACCCGGCGCTCGATCCTCAAGGTCGGCGCCGGTTTTTTATTGGCCGGCGCCAGCGGGGCTGCCTATGCCCGCTATCTGGAACCGGGCGGCACGGTCGCTGTCACGCATTACGCGCTGACGCCGCCCGGCTGGACGCGCGGGCTTTCGCTGCGCATCGCTGCCCTCGCCGACCTGCATTGCGGCAGCGCCCACATGCCGCTGGCCCGGATCGACGAAATCGTCGAGCGGACGCACGCGCTGCAGCCCGACCTGATCGTGCTGCTGGGCGACTACATCACCCGCGAGAGCCGCAACCTGCATGGCCTGAAGCCGCAGCAATGGTCGAGGGCGCTCGGCCGGCTGAAGGCTCCACTCGGCGTCCATGCCATTCTCGGCAACCACGAATACTGGGATGACCCTGTGGTGCAGCGGGCACGGAGCGGCGACCCTTTCGCCAAACTGGCACTGCTCGATGCCGGCGTGCCGGTTCTGGAAAACAGCGCGCTCAGGCTGAGCAAGGATGGCCAGCCGTTCTGGGTCGCCGGGCTGGCCGACCAGATCGCCTACAAGCTGGGCTACCGCGAGGGCCATGGCATGATGTTCCAGGGCCTTGATGACCTGCCCGGCACGTTGGCTCAAGCCAGCGATGGCGCGCCGGTGATTCTGCTGGCCCACGAGCCCGACATCTTCGCCGGCCTGCCTGACACGCCGGGCAAGGCCCAGGTCGCGCTGACACTGGCCGGCCACACCCATGGCGGACAGGTGCGGCTGTTCGGCTGGTCGCCCCACATCCCGTCGGAGTTCGGCAGCCGCTATGCCTATGGCCGCGTGGTCGAGGACAATCGTTCGATCATCGTCTCGGCCGGGCTTGGCACCAGTGGCCCGCCCGTGCGCTTCGGCATTCCGCCGGAAATCGTGCTGGTCGACCTCGGCTAACGAGGCCTCGGCCGGGTCTTACCGGACCACAACCTTGGCGCCGACCTTGATGCGGTTGAACAGGTCGATGACATCGACGTTGCGCATGCGGATGCAGCCCGAGGACGAGGCACGCCCGATCGACTCGGGCTCGTTGGTGCCGTGGATCCGGTAAAGCGTGTCGCGGCCGTTCTGGTACAGATACAGAGCGCGGGCCCCGAGCGGGTTGGCCGGGCCACCGGCCATGCCGCCAGCGCGGTTGCGCAGGTGCGGCCAGCGCTCCAGCATTTCGGCGGGTGGCGTCCAGCTTGGCCATTCCGCCTTGCGCGCGATGTCAGCATTGCCGGTCCAGCCGAACGCTTCGTTGCCAACGCCGACGCCGTAGCGGATGGCCTTGCCACCGGGCAGCACGAAATAGAGCAGCTTGTCGGCTGTATAGACCACGATCGTGCCGGGCTTCTCGTCGGTCCGGTAATCGACCTCGAAGCGCTGGAACTGCATTTCCAGTTCATGGTTTGGCACGAGCGCCATGTACTGCGCATCACGCGCACTCAGGCTCGGCTCGGGCACGCCGCGATAACTGCAGGCGCCAAGGGCGGCGGCAAGGGCAAGGAGCGCAACAGCGCTGCGAATCGGAGACCGATATGACATGATGGGAAAGTGCATTGGTCATGGTTAACCAAACCTTTGCGTCCATCAGAAGCGCAATCGCGGACGCCGCAAGCTTCTGATCGGGTCCGTTGCATTTTGGCAACGCTGGAGAGCATGATCTTGAGCACCCTTCTGTTGAGCCACTCCGCCTGCCTCGACCATGCCACGCAGCTTGGCCACCCCGAGCGGGCGGACAGGATCAGGGCCATCGAGAAGGCCCTGTCGGGGGAGGCCTTTGCTGCGCTGGTGCGGGAGGAGGCCCCGCGCGGCGAGGAGGCCGCCATCGTGCTGTGCCATCCGGAGCGGCATCTGGCGGCGCTGCGCAAACTCGCCCCCAGCGAGGGCATCGCGCATGTGGATGCCGACACGGTGATGTCCCCCGGCACGCTGGAAGCGGCCTTTCGCGCTGTCGGCGGGGCCACGGCGGCGGTGGATGCGGTGCTGGGCGGGCGGGTGCGCAACGCCTTCGTGGCGACACGGCCGCCGGGGCATCATGCCGAGCATGCGACCGCGATGGGCTTCTGCTTCTTCAACAATGCCGCCATTGCCGCGCGCCATGCCCGAAAGGTCCATGGGCTGGGGCGAGTCGCCATTTTCGACTGGGATGTGCATCACGGCAACGGCACTCAGGATATCTTCTGGGCCGATCCTGACGTGCTCTACATTTCGAGCCATGAGGCCCCGCTCTATCCGGGCACAGGCTCGCCATCGGAGCGCGGCGAGCATGACACGATCCTGAACGTGACACTCGCGGCGGGCGATGGCGGGGAGGCCTTCGAGGAAGCGATGTCGGCGCTGATCCTGCCGCGGCTCAATGCCTTCAAGCCGGAACTGGTGATCATCTCGGCCGGCTTCGATGCCCACTGGCGCGACCCGCTCGCCAACCTCAACCTGACCGAACAGGACTTTGCCCAGGCCACGCGCGAGGTGATGGACATCGCCGACCGGCACGCCGGCGGGCGCATCGTCTCGGTGCTGGAAGGCGGCTACGACCTCGCCGGCCTCGGAGGCTCGGTGGCCGCCCATGTGGCCGAGCTGATGAAGGGCTGAGGGCGCTCAGTTCAGCTTGACGATTTCGACACGGCGATTGCGGGCGCGGCCCTCTTCGGCATCGTTGGCAGCAGCGGGTGCGATCATGCCCGCGCCGGCAGCGCGCATGCGCCGGACCTCGATCCGGTGCGTGGCGACCAGCGCCCTGACGACCGCATCGGCACGGCGGCGGGACAGCTCGACGTTGTAGTCGAAGGCACCCTGATTGTCGGTGTGTCCGACGATCATCACCGATAGCTTCGGATCGCCCTTTAGCAGTGTCGCGATCTCGCTGATCGCCGGGGTCGATTCAGGCTTTATCTCGGCCTTGTCGGTATCGAAGAAGACGCCGTAGAGCGCAATGCGGCCCGTGGTATCGATGCTTCGCGCCATCTCGGCGGCCTTCACCGTCACCATCCTGCGGTCACGTGGACGCGGCTCGACCAGATGGACAACCGAAATGGTCCGGTTGTTGAAAGCCTTGCAGTAGAGATCATCCTTGAGCTGATAGGTGTGAACGGCAACATGGGCCTCTCCGTCTGCATGCGGCATGCGCGCCACGAAAAAACGCTGATCGCTGATCCGCGAGGTCAGGGCGCAGGCTCCATTGGAGAAGGCTGCATCCTTGATCTCGCCCTCGCGCACGAACAGCATCATCAGGCTCATCTCGCCGCCGCCGCCAGCGCTGGAGCGTGATGCATCGCCGCCGCAAGCCTCCCCCCTGCATGAGAACAGGACGGAACCTCCGGCGGCCTCCACATCATCCTGATAATTGCGCAGGACTTCGAGCGGCGAACGCTCGGCCGGGAGCAGATAGACGAGGCGTGTCCGGGCCCCTTCGATCTCCTTCTGCTGCTTCGGCGCAAAGACCCGGTTGTTGGACACATCACGGCGCGCTTCGTCCGCGACTGGTTCGAGCGCGCCAAGCGGCAAAGTCACGTCGGTGAAGCTGACACGGTCATAGCTGACGATGAACGCGCCCTCATAGCGCTTGAGCACCGGGCTGTCCTTGGCACCCGCGATATCGCGCGTCGGGATGGTGGCATCGGCACTGGCGGTGCCAGCAAACCCGAGCGCAGCGGCGAGCAAGAACCCCGTCAGTCCAACGAAAAACCTGCCCATGTCGCGCCCTCCAGCGACTTCGAACGCTACATGCCGCATGCGAAGGCTGCAAGACGGCGATGCGAGGCCACGGCAGTGCGGGCGGGGCCGCACACCGGAGTCTGGACGAGCTCCAGGTTGCCGGCGTGGCGCCGCCCAGCCCCTGCGCTCAGCCGCTGACCCGCTCGATCTGGGCGCCGCAGCGGGACAGCTTGGTTTCCAGCGCTTCAAAGCCGCGATCGAGATGATAGACGCGGCTGATCGTGGTCTGGCCCTCGGCGGCGAGCGCGCCGATCACCAGCGAGACAGAGGCGCGCAGGTCAGTGGCCATCACCGGTGCGCCGGTGAGCTTGTCGACGCCATCGACATAGGCGGTGTCGCCATCGAGCCGGACCTTCGCGCCGAGGCGTGCCAGTTCCTGCACGTGCATGAAGCGGTTCTCGAAGATGGTCTCGCGGATGCGGGAGGTGCCCTTTGCCATGCTCATCAGGCCCATCAACTGGGCCTGCAAGTCGGTGGGGAAGCCGGGGAACGGCTCGGTGGTGACATCGACCGGCATCAGGGGCTGGCTGTCACGGCGGATGCGGACGCCGCCCGCTTCCGTGGTGACGCTGACGCCGGCCTGTTCCAGCACCGTGAGCGCCGCCTGCAGATCGGAAGCGCGGGCCCCTTCCAGCAGGACATCACCGCCGGTCATGGCCACCGCCATGGCATAGGTGCCGGTCTCGATCCGGTCTGGAACCACGGCATGACGCGCGCCGTTCAGGCGGGTCACACCCTCGACATGCAATGTCGACGTGCCGATACCTTCGATCCGGGCCCCCATTTTGACGAGGCAATGGGCCAGATCGACAACCTCGGGCTCGCGCGCGGCGTTCTCGATCACGGTGCTGCCATGGGCCAGAACCGCCGCCATCAGCGCGGTGTGGGTGCCGCCGACGGTGACCTTGGGAAACACGATGCGGCCGCCCTGAAGGCCCTTCGGCGCGGTGACGATCGCATAGCCGGCCTCGATGGTGATGACGGCCCCGAGCTTTTCCAGCGCCATCAGCAGGAAATCGACCGGCCGGGTGCCGATGGCGCAGCCGCCGGGCAGGGACACCTTGGCCTCGCCCATCCGGGCCAGCAGCGGCGCGATCACCCAGAACGAGGCGCGCATGGTCGAGACCAGATCATAGGGCGCGCAGGTGTCGACGATGGTGCGGGCGCAGAGCGACAGGGTCTGCCCCGTCTCCACGGTCTGGCCGAGGCGCTTGCCCGGCACATTGCGGTCAACCCCGTGGTTGGAGAGGATGCGCGCCAGATTGGAGACATCCGACAGGCGCGGCACGTTCTCGAGCGTCAGCGTGTCATCGGTGAGCAGGCTGGCGATCATCAGCGGCAAGGCCGCGTTCTTGGCGCCCGAGATCGGGATGGTGCCGTTCAGTCGGTTGCCGCCGACAATGCGGATGCGGTCCATGTCAGTCTTTCATCTGCTGGGCGGCGATTCCCCGGGTCAGTCACGAGGCAGGGTGCCGCTGGATGGAGGTTGTGTCAGGCCGGACCGTTCATGGGATCGGGCGGTTCATTGAAGCTGGTGTCTAACGGGCGGCAGTGTCGTCCTGCCGCGCAGTGTCATTTGGCGAAGCGTCCGGCCTGGCCGAGCCCTGCGCCACGTCGTCTGGTTCGGCGGCCCTGCCCCTTGCCTGCTGCTTGCGGCGCTTGAGGTTCTCCCTCAGGGCCGCCGCCAGACGGCGGGCCTGCTGGTCCTGCGCCCGGGTGCCCTTGGCCGGCGGATTGTTGGCCGGATGGTCAGCCATCACGTCTCCTGTCGGGCTGCCGGACGACACCGCCCAGACCGATGTTCCTTCGCCTGAAGCGATACTTGGCTTGGCAGGAATTCTCAAGCTTTCTTGCCGCAGCAAGGCGAGATCGTCGCCTGCCCGCCGCCTCAGAGCGCCATGGGCGGGGCAACAAAACCGCCGGTGATCTGCTCCAGCATGCGGCCAACGGCGATGACCTGATGGTCGCCGCCGGCTGGCCCGATGATCTGGACACCGAGCGGCAGGCCGCCGGCCGAGCGCATCACCGGCGCAGACAGGGCCGGCAGGTCGCCGCCCGAGGCCAAAGCTGCCCAGACCAGAAAATCAAGGTAGGGACGGGCCTCGCCATTCACGGGCAGCGTGCGGGCATGCAGGTCCGGCCCATGGTCATGCGCAAGGAAGGCCACCGGCGCGGGCGGGGCCAGCACCACGTCAAAACGTGTGAACAGGCGAGCCCATTGCCGCTTGATCGCCAGCCTTCGCTGGCTGAGTTGCTGGTAGAGCCCCGGCGTCATCCGCGCCCCGCGCGCCTGCAAGGAGCGGTGGGACAGGTCATTCGGTGAAAAGCCGGCAGCCATGGCCTGGATCTTCGCCCGCACCTTGGGCGGCAAGCCGTGGGCGACGATGGCGTGGTTGAGCAGGGCGAAGACCTCGAAGGCCTCCTCGAAACTGAAGCCCGGCCGGGCGCTTTCGTCGATGATCGCCCCTTCGGCCTCGAGCAGCCTCGCTGCCCGGTCGACACCCTCATGGACAAGCGCATCGGCCTTGGCGAACGGGTCATCGCGCCAGACGCAGACTCTAAGCCCCCGCGCATCCAGCCGTGCCGGCTGCGTGAGCGCGACCGGCGATGGTGAGCCAGGCTCGCGCCCGCCAGCCAGCACGGACAGGATCAGGGCAATGTCATCTGCCGTGCGGGCAATCGGGCCAGCCACGACAAGATCGGCATTGCGGGGCGAGCGCCGCTCCGGCGGCGGCGGCACCATGCCCCAGGTCGAGATCAGGTTCCACGTGGTCTTGAGGCCGAACACGCCGGTGGCGGCTGCCGGCCAGCGGATCGAGCTGCCCAGATCGGAGCCAAGCTCGAAGGCGCTCATGCCGGTCGCAACCGCGACGCACGCTCCGCCCGAAGAGCCGCCCGGGCTGAGCGCCATGTCCCATGGGTTATTGGTGGTGCCGTAGACCGGGTTATAGGTCTGGAAATCGCCGGAAAACACCGGCACGTTGCTCTTGGCCATGATGATCGCGCCCGCTGCCCTAAGGCGGGCCACGGCGGCGGCATCCTCCTCGGCCACGCGCTCGCGAAAGGCATTGGCACCTGCCGTCGAGATGTGGCCGGCCACATCGAAGGCATCCTTGATGGTGATCGGCAGGCCTTCGAGTGCACCGGCCTGCCCGGCCCTGCGGCGGGCATCGGAGGCGAGCGCCGCAGCGCGCGCCTTCGCCGCATCGAGCGCCACGACCGCATTGAGCGCGGGGTTGAGCTGCTCGATGCGGGACAGATGAAGCTCAAGCAATTCGACAGCAGAGATGCGGCCTTGCTCCAGCAAGGCAAGCTGGGCTGTGGCGCTGCGAAGGGTGATGTCGGTCATGGCTGATCTTCCGGCACTCTGACCAGCAGCGATACTGCGCCGGCCGGCAACAGGCAAACCGGGAGGTCAGGTTCGCCGGAGCTGTTCACGGGACCTGTTCACCCTTCGCAGCAAAAACCATCGCCTCCGGCAGGCGGCGCTGCTAGATGAGGCCACGATGACAGGGTCCGGGGCTCAGGTGCCCGGTCTCTCCTGCAAGGTTTTGGGCAACAGGCATGGCTGCAACGGATCAGGCTCTGGCGGAAGGTTTGCTGGCGCTGTTCCAGCGCGAGGGCTATGGGCGCGCCGAGCCCGGCATCCTGCAACCGGCCGGGATTTTTCTCGATGTATCGGGCGAGGACATGCGCAAGCGCATGTTCATGACGCAGGATGGCGACGGGCAGGAATGGTGCCTCAGGCCGGAATACACCATCCCCGTCTGCCGTGATCACCTCGCCAGCCGCCATGCCGGCGAGGCGCGGGGCTACGCCTATCTCGGTCCGGTGTTCCGGATGCGCAGCGGCGAGCCGGGCGAGTTCCTTCAGGCTGGTCTCGAACTGATCGGGCGGACGGATGCGGAAGCAGCCGATGCCGAGGTTCTGGCGATCACCTGCGAGGCGGTGGCCATGGCCGGACTTGCCGCACCCCGGATCAGGCTTGGTGACGTGGCGATCCTCAGGGCCGTGCTGCGCGGACTGAACCTGCCGGCAGCGGCGCAGCGCAAGCTGATGCGCGCGGTCAGCGCCGGCGAGGGCGAGCGTGCGCTGGCGGCGCTGGACACAGCCGAGGCACCCGGACAGGACACCCATGCCGGGCTGTTCGCCGCGCTTCAGGGCCAGGACCCAGGTGCGGCCAAACGCTTTGTCGAGGATGTGCTGTCGATCGCCGGCATTGCCAGCGTCGGCGGGCGCTCGGCCGGCGACATAGCCAGCCGCTTCCTGGCGCGTGCCAGCGAGCGCGAGCAGACCATTGCGCCGGAAGCCCGCCAGATCATGGCCGGCGTGCTGGCGGTGGAAGGCGACCCGGACGACGCCGCAACAGCCCTGAGGGCGCTGGCGAAGGATGCAGGGCTTGACCTTGCCGGCGAGCTCGACGCGCTGGAAGCCCGCACCGGCTTCATGGCAGCGCGCGGGCTTGATGTGGCGGCAATGCAGTTCAGCGCCGGGTTTGCCCGCAATCTCGACTACTACACAAGCTTCATGTTCGAGCTTCACGACCCTGCGCCCGGCTCGCCCAAGCCCGTTGCTGGCGGTGGGCGCTATGACACGCTGCTCGGCAAGCTCGGGGCCGAAAGCCCCATCCCTGCGGTCGGGGCCTCGATCTGGCTTGACCGGCTGAACCGGAGGCCGGCATGAGCGAGACCAGCAATCCGGCCCTCGTCCTGGCCGTGCCGTCCAAGGGCCGGCTTCAGGAGAACGCTTCGGCCTTCTTTGCGCGCGCCGGGCTCGGCTTTGCCCAGCAGCGCGGCGAGCGGAACTATCGCGGCACCATCCAGGGCCTTGCCGATGTCGAGGTGGCGTTCCTCTCGGCCTCCGAGATCGTGGCGCAACTGGCCAGCGGCGCGGCCCACATGGGCATCACCGGCGAAGATCTGGTGCGCGAACAGGTGGCCGATGTCGACGGCACGATGGAACTGCTGACGCCGCTCGGCTTCGGCCATGCCAGCGTGGTCGTGGCCGTGCCGCAGGCGTGGATCGATGTCGCCACGATGGACGATCTCGACGACATCGCCGAGGATCTGCGCGTCCGGCAAGGGCGCAAGCTGCGCGTGGCCACGAAGTACATCAACCTGACCCGCCGCTTCTTCGCCACGCATGGCGTGACCGACTACCGCATCGTCGAAAGCCTCGGGGCCACGGAAGGCGCGCCGGCTGCCGGCACGGCGGAGATCGTGGTGGACATCACCACCACCGGCTCGACGCTGGCCGCCAACGCGCTGAAGGTGCTGGATGACGGCGTGATGCTGACCTCGGAGGCCAATCTTGTGGCTTCTCTGAAGGCGCCATGGGGTGCCCGCGCCCGCAAGGCGGCCCGCGCGATCCTGATGCGGATCGCCGCCGAGGAAGAAGGGCGCAAGCTCAGGGAGGTCAGGGCCTGCATCGCCACGGTCGATCAGGCCTTCGCCGACACCTTGCAGGCACGGCATGAAGCCCGCCTGCCCTTCGGCATTCAGGCACCGGGCGGGATCGTGACCATCCACTGCCCGCGAAAGGCGGTGTTCGATCTGGTCGACGACCTGACGGCTGCCGGAGCGACCGATGTCACCGTGCGCTCTCTGGATTATGTGTTCCGGCAGGACAACCCGCTGCTGGAAAAGCTCCTCAAGCGAATCTGATCTCAGCCGAGCCCAAAAAAAGAGGCCACCCCGGGGGAGGAGGTGGCCTCACAGGAAACAGCCCATCCGGGGGAGGAGGGGGCTGTCATTGGGGAAGGAAGTCCAGAAGACTTCATCGGTAATTACGTAGCTTTACGGAGGGCAGATCACGGGCCGTCCAGAATTTTTGCAGGCTCCGTTGCGTGATCAGACATGCGGGTGCCAGCGCACGACGGGCTGAGGGGTGCAGCCCCGACCTCCTGCGGAAAAGCCAACTCGCCAGTTGAACAACGCGGCGCATGTTTCTATGGTCCCGCCTCCCTCGTCAGCAACCGGATATCCCGATGGCGCGCCGTTCCCGTTCGTTTGCCCTTGCCCTCAACCTCATCGCCGCGACGTCGCTGGTTGTCTTGCCGGCCATGGCGCAGCAATCCGGCGGGCAGAGGAACCCGAACTTCGACCCGAACATTCCGCAGCCCCGGCAGGACAAGCAGTTTCCGGTGGGGACCGCCTGGTCGCTCCAGAGCATCGGCGGCAAGGTTGTCTCCGGCGAGCGCCCTTCGCTGACCGTTGACGATCAGTTGCGGGGCAAGGGTTTTGGCGGCTGCAATACCTTCTCGGCCACGATGTATCCGCTGCGCGAGCAGGGCTTTGCCGTGGGGCCGGTGGCGGTGACGCGCCGTGCCTGCGAGACCGGCGTGATGGGCAACGAGCGCGCGTTCCTGGTGGCGCTGCGCAATGCCCGCAAGTGGGACGTGGTCAACGGCCAGCTCGTCCTGCAAGGCGCAGCGGAACTGCGCTTCGTGCGCGCGCTGTAAGCCGTTCCTCGGGGACGACGCCGGCTTGGCTGAACTCGCCTCGCCGTGCCAGCCGGTTCGCAGCCTCAGCCGGGTGTAAACAGCCGGCCGCCCTCACCCACAGGCTTCATCGCGATGATGCGGTCATGCATGGCCTTCAGCGTCGAGCGGTGACCGATCGAGACGATGGTGGTCAGCGGCAGCGCGGTGCGCAGCGCCTGATAGATCGCCTCTTCCAGCGGCTCGTCCAGGGCAGCCGTGGCCTCGTCGAGGAAGAGCCAGTCGGGCCGCGCCAGCAGAACACGGGCGACCGCCACGCGCTGCTGCTCGCCGAGTGACAGAACCTGCACCCAGAACGCTTCCTCATCGAGCCGGCCTGTCAGATGGGGCAGGCTTGCTGCCCTGAGCGCAGCGATGATGGCTTCGTCCGGGTAGGTGCCGGCCACGCCCGGATAGCTGACCGCATCGCGCAAGGTGCCGAGCGGCAGATAGGGGCGCTGCGGCAGCAGCATCACGCTCTTGCCGGCGGGCGCGGCGATGGTGCCGTCGCCGAAGGGCCAGATGCCGGCAATGGCGCGGAACAGGGTGGACTTGCCGGAGCCCGACGGGCCGACCAGCAAGGTGCGCTCGCCCTGCTTCATGGACAGTGCGGCCACCTGCACGATGGGCTGCCCCCCGGGCAGGGTCAGCGTCAGGTCCGACAGCCTCAGATGATCATCCGGCGTGGTCGCGAGGTTGATGCGGCTTTCGGCCTTGATCGTCTCGGCGCGCAGCAGCGAGGCATCGAAGGTCGACAGGCGGTCGACCACGGCCTTGAAGTCAGCCAGCATCGAATAGCGATCGATGAAGAAGGACAAGGCCGCATCGACGCGGGCAAAAGCCTGGCTGGTCTGGGTCAGCACACCAAGCGTGATCTGGCCGGCGAAGAAGAACGGGGCCGTGATGACGATGGGCACGATGCTGTTCGACGAGCCATAGAGCTGGATGAAGGCAGACAGCCACTTCTGCACCCGGACGATGTCGAAGAAGTTGCGGATGACCTCGCCGAACTGCTGGCCAAGACGCTTGGTCTCGGCCTTCTCGCCGGCAAGCAGCGCCACCGGCTCGCCATACTCGCGCAGGCGGGCGAGCCCGAAGCGGAAATCGGCCTCGTAAACCTCCTGCTGGAAGTTAAGCCGGATCAGCCGCTTGCCGATCAAGTGCGTGACCAGCGTGCCGATCGCGGCATAGGCCAGCGCGATCCAGAACAGCAGGCCGGGCACCTTGGTGTCGAGGCCGGGCAAGGTGAGGTTGGCCGACAGGCCCCAGAGGATGACCGAAAACGAGACCAGCCCGGAAATCTGCTGGATCATCGAAATGGTCAGCGAATAGGTGGTGTCGATGTATTTGCGGATATCCTCGGAGATGCGCTGGTCGGGGTTGTCGACGCGGGCATCGCCGAATTGCAGGCGGTAGTGCGTGCCGTCCTCCAGCCAGCGGCCGAACAGCTTCTGCGTCAGCCACGAACGCCAGCGGATCTTGAAGGCCGAGACGATCAGGAACTCGATGAAGTTCGAGGCGATCAGCACGCCAACCAGAGGCAGCCAGACCTTCCACAAAAGACGCCAGAACTCGGTCGCGTTCTTGGCCTGGATGGCATCGAACCAGTCACGGTTGAAGAACGACAGGCTGACCGAGACCCAGACCTGCCCCAGGTTGATCAGGATGATGATGGCCAGCAGCGCCATCGCCACCCAGCGCACCGGCAAGGTGCGGTCAGGGCCGAAGCCGAGATTGTAGGTCGCGGTCTCATTGGTGGAGAAATACTTGTCGGTGATCTCGGTGATCTGGCGCATCACCGGCACGCGCGACATGCCGAAGGCGAGGAGCGCGAAAGCGGCAGCGGTGAAGGCGGTCAGCGGCGGAGGCACCACGCCGGACCAGCCGGCGGGCAGCAGGCCCTTGGCCGCGATCAGCGCGATCAGCCCGACATAGCCCATGGCATAGAACACGATGAAGAAGCGCAGGAACGGACCGATGTTGCGGCTCATCACAAGTGCCGCCGTCATCAGCACGCCGGCAATCGCCACATAGAGCGGGATGCCATCGAACCAGCCCCCGGCCAGAGCGCCGACAAGACCAGCAGCGGAGGCGAGGCCCGACAGCAAGACAAGAATGTTCATGGGGAATCCGTCCGGAATCTGCTTCGGCTTCCGTTACACACCGGAACGGGCCGGTTGTGAACACTTCTTTGCCGACGCGGCGGCCCGCGATCGTTCACGTTGTGGAGGGTCAGGCTCTGGCAGCCGGCGCTGGCGCGGCGCGCATCATGCCTCTGTGGCGCCCTCGCCAGTGCTGCCAGCCAGCATGGGGAACAGCGGGGCGAGCAGGGCCTCGTACTTGGCGAGATAGTCCTTGTAGGAGGTGCCGCCCGTGCCGATCTCGACGCCGACGCGGGTGAGCTGCACCTCGGCGAGTTGCAGGTGGGCGCGGTGGAAAGCCAGCTGCGCCCTGTCATAGGCTGCCATCAGGCGGGTCAGCGGGCCTGCCTCGGGATGGGCGTCGAGCCAGGCGGCGGGATCGGCTGCGCCATGGCGGCGCGCCAACGCGACCAGCTGGTCGGCATAGTGCTTCAGGCTGTGCTGGCGATAGGCAGCGATCCAGCCCCGCACCTCGTTGCCATAGTGGCGCTCGAACTCGCTCTCCGCGACATGGACCTTGCCTGCCGCATCCGCCGTGCCGCCCTGCCAGTAGCGGTCGGTGATGCCGCTCATGATCTCGATGCGGCGGAACTGCCAGGACTGGAAACCGCTGGTCGGACCCAGCGCCGTGCGGAACTCGGCGAAGCCGCGCATGCCCGACAGGATCGGCATCGTGGCGTTGACCGTGCGCCAGAACTGGAGGACGCGCTTGAGGAAATAGGCTGCTTCCGACAGATCGCCGATCGTGCCGGCATCGGCATTGATGGCGGCGCGGGCCATCGCCAACGTGCGGTCGAGGTCGATGATCATCTGGTGGAAGGACAGCTCGCAGACCTGGTGCACTGCGATGAACAGGTCCTCGTCGACCGAGGCCGTCACGGGCTTCTTGCAGGCCAGCAGCACCGGCAGGTTGTGATAGGTCCAGTAGTGATTGTTGGTGACATCGATGGACGGGTCCATCGGCGGCATCGGTCTGGCGATGTAGGTCATCTTGGCCCCGAAAGGTTGTGGTGGCTTTGCGGCCTGCTGCCGGGCCGCACATGAGTTGCATGCTAAAGGCGTGCCGTCGGCGGGGCAAATCCGGCACTGCATTGGCCACGGGGGCACAACGCCGCGGGAGCGATGCACATGAAAAAGCCCGCCGGTGAGGCGGGCTTCAGGAAGACTGGCGAGGCCATGCGAGAGTTGATTCCCGCAGTGGCGCCCGAACTTACTTCGGCGCCAGCACCATGACGACCTGACGGCCTTCGAAGCTGGGCTCGGACTCGACCTTCACAAAGGTCGCGGTCTCGGCCTTGACGCGGTTCAGCACTTCCATGCCCAGATGCTGGTGGGCCATTTCGCGGCCGCGGAAGCGCAGGGTGATCTTCACCTTGTCGCCTTCCTCGATGAAGCTCTTGAGCGAGCGCATCTTCACTTCATAATCGTGCTTGTCGATGCCGGGACGGAGCTTCAGCTCCTTGATCTCGATGATCTTCTGGTTCTTGCGCGCTTCGGCTGCCTTCTTCTGCTCGGCAAAGCGGAAGCGGCCATAATCGAGGATCTTGCAGACGGGCGGGGTCGAATTGGGCGAGATCTCCACCAGATCGAGACCTGCATCCTCGGCCATCTTCAGGGCGTCAGGGGTCTGCACGACGCCCTTGTTCTCGCCATTCTGATCGATCAGTTGCACCTCGCGAACGCGAATGTCGCGGTTGATGCGGGGGCCATCTTTCTGGGGCACGGGAAGGGCACGAAACGGTCTGCGAATGGGAGTCTCTCCTACGTGATCACGCTGCGAAGCGCTGTGCTGGCACAAATTGCACAACCGGTGCGGAAGTCAACGTCTCGCTGCCCGCACTGCCCGATTTTCGGCCTGCGTAGCCGCCGGAATGCTCAGCGACCGAGCAGCGCGGTATAGACGTCCAGCGTCTCGCCGACCATGTGCTCCAGCGAAAAGCGGGCCTCGACATGCTGGCGGGCACGGCGGGCGAGCGCGTCGCGCTGGCTCGGACGCAAAACCAGCACCTCGGCAATCGCATCGGCCAGCGCTGCGGCATCCCCCGGTGGCACATGCCAGCCCGTGCGCTCCTGCGGCAGGCATTGCGGCGGGCCGATCACGGTCTCGGGCACGGCGCCGAGGTCAGAGACGATCACCGGCGTGCCCATGGCCTGCGCTTCCACCGCCACGCGACCGAAGGCCTCCGGCTCTGTCGACGGCACGACCACCACCGCCGCAGCCAGGAAGGCCGCCGGCATGTCGGTGCAGTGGCCGACGCGGCGCACACGGCCTTCAAGCCCGCCGGCCGCGATCAGCCCATCGAGCTCGCGCACATAGTCATCGCGGCCCTGGGCATCGCCGGCCAGAATGCAGACGGCATCCGACAGTCGGCCCTGCTCCTTCAGCAGGCGGGCCGCCTCGATCAGCACGCGCTGGCCCTTCCAGCCGGTGAGCCGTCCGGCGAGCAGCACGATGCGCTGCTCCGGCTCGACGCCCCATGCCTGCCGCAGCGCGCCGATGCGCTCCGGATCGACGGCGGAGGGCAGATAAGCGGAGAAATCCGTGCCGCGATGGATGACGCGGGTCCGGCTGCGCGCGAACGGATGCATGCGGGCGATCAGATCGGCCGTGTAGGCCGAGTTGGCGATCACCACATCGCCGCGCGCCATCACCGAATTGTAGAGCACCTTCACTGCCGACGCGCCGGCATAGGAGCCGTGATAGGTGGTGACGAACGGCAGCCTCATGGCGCGCGCCGCCGCCAGCGCCACCCAGGCTGGAGCGCGCGACCGGGCATGGACCAGATCGACCTTCTCGGCAGCACACAGGCGCGACAGTTTCCGGATATTGCCCACCATCTTCAGCGGGTTCTTGGCCGCCGCCGGGAAAGGCAGCCAGACTCCGCCCTTGGCCTGCAACTCGGCGACGAGCCGCCCGCCCTCACTGGCTACCAGCGCACGGGCACCGGCAGCAGACAGGGCGGCAGCAATGTCGACCGTGGTGCGCTCGGCCCCGCCGGCCTGCAATTCGGGGATGATCTGGAGGATCGTCCGGCCGGCCAGCGGATGGGTGCCACGATCGGCAAAAGGGGCTGTCTCGTCTGCACGCACGCTCTGGACCACACCCTTTCGCCATGCCATCAGGCACGAATCATGCCGCCCGTCATCAGGACGATGCGAGGAGACATAGGTTGAAGCAGCCAGCGCCGCAATTTCTGACACGCCATGATCCACCGGCGATTCGCCGTCTGGCCTGGCTGGCCGAGCCTGGCAGCGGCGGCGCGCCGCGCATCATCTGGCTTGGCGGCTTCCGCTCGGACATGCGCGCCACCAAGGCCGAGGCGCTGGCAGGCTGGGCTCGCTCCGAGGGCCGGGCCTTCCTGCGCTTCGACTACACCGGACATGGCGAGAGCGAAGGCCGCTTCGAGGACGCGACCATCTCGGTCTGGCTGGCCGATGTGCTGGCCATGATCGAAGCGCAAGGCGGGCCGGCTCCCATTCTGGTCGGCTCGTCGATGGGGGGCTGGCTGGCCCTGCTGGCGGCGCGGGCCCTGAAGGCTGAAGGCCGCACCTTGTCGGGGCTGGTGCTGATCGCGCCTGCGGTGGATTTCACCGAGGCGCTGATGTGGGCGCAATTCCCGCAGGATATCCGCGACGAGATCGAGCGCACCGGCCAATGGCTGCGGCCATCGGCCTATGCGCCGGAGCCCTATCCGATCACGCGGGCACTGATCGAGGATGGCCGGCGGAATCTGCTGTTCGGCGCGCCGATCGAGCCGGGATGCCCCGTCACCATCCTGCAAGGCATGCAGGACGAGGATGTGCCCTGGCAGCACGCGATGACGCTGGTGGAACATCTGCCTGCTGACGACGTGACGCTGACGCTGGTCCGGGATGGCGATCACCGGCTGTCCAGACCGCAGGACATCGCCCTGCTGATTGCGGCAGTGGCGGCGATGGCAGGGCGCTGAGCGAACCGCCTGCCGGCGGCTCAAGCCGGCAGGGTTTGCTTCAGTGCACGCTGACCGTGACCAGCTGGTTCTCCCAGGCATTGGCGGTCAATTCGGCGCGGGAATCGGCAATCATGATCGGTGTGCCGTCGGCGCCGAGCAGCGCGAACAGATCAATGTCGGCCGGCAGGTCCTGGGCTTGCGGCACCAGCTTGCGCACCTCGTCGGCGCGCATCGGGCGCACATAGGCCAGATGCCCCATGCCGAGGGCGGCCAGGTCCGCGAGCGTGAAATCCGTGTTGCGATCAGGTGTCGTGGTCTTCATCACGTCCTCCTCGGGCGTTGCACACTTGCCTTGGGCGCGCATCAGTCGCGCGAAAGGATATCGATCTTGCGGACGATCCGCTCCGGTTCCGGGCGGGCCAGATCCACCGACAGGAGACCATTGGCAAGATCCGCGCCAAGCACCTCCATGCCGTCAGCCAGCAGGAAGGTACGCTGGAATTGCCGCGCCGCGATGCCCCGATGGATGTAGGCGCGCGACTTGTCGTCGAATTGCCGGCCGCGGATGTTGAGCTGGTTCTCTTCCAGCGTGATGTCGAGTTGTTCGCGCGTGAACCCGGCCACAGCCAGCGTGATGCGCAGCCGCTCCGGTTCGTCATCGGTGCGGTTAAGCCGCTCGATGTTGTAGGGCGGATAGCCGTCGTTGGTGGCCTTGGCGACGCGGTCAAGCGCCCGCTCGATCTCATCGAACCCGAGCAGAAAAGGGTGCGACAGCGAAGGATGTCGTGTCATCTGCGAAGCCCCATCAGGCACTTCGTTGAACCTACGCCACGCCCGCCTCATGCGGCACATGGGGTGACAGCACGCCGCCACGATCCCGATATGGGGGTGGCCGGCAGCAGCGGCAAGGGGAGCGACATTGAGGCACGCCCAACCGTGCCGGCACACTCCTCGCCGCCTTGTCAGCGGGCGAAACGGGCCTTCAGCCGCCGCAGCGCGAAGCGGACCTGCTTGCCGGCCCGCAGCGCGCGGCCATCAAGGCCATGGCGGATGTCGAGCGCCGCGCGGCACAGATCGAGCCGCCCCGGCCAGATCTGGCCATCGGGATCGGTGAACTCCATCATGCCGCTGTCAAGCGCAGGCCGGCCCTCGGCCAGCAGCCGCCGGGTCACGGCCATGTCGAGCAGCACGCCCGGCGAATGGCGGCTATGGCGTTCGTCGAACGCGGTTTTCCAGAATACGGTGAGGCCTGCCGCTTCCGGCAGAAGGCCGATGGCGACCGGCTCGCCATCGAGGCAGATCATGTCGACCGCGATCCTGTCGTCCTGCGCCAGCCCGCTCACCACACCGCGCACATAGGCGGCATCATGCGGATGGTTGGCCAGGGCGCTGCCCTTGCGGCCTTTCCAGCCGCTCGCCTCAAGCGCGATGAAGGACTCGACAGCGGCCACGGCCTCCCGCCCGCGCAGCGTCGCATGGCTCACCGCGCCGAGGCGGGCCAAAGCACGCTCCTGCGCCTGACGCTTCTTGTAGGACGAGCCCATGGCCGCCTTGAGGGCTTGCTCGGCACTGTCCTGTGGGCCGCCAGCGCCGGACAGCACCGCGCGCTGCCAACGCTCGGCAAAGCTCAGGGTGACATGCGCCGGCAACAGCGGAATCATCGCGGCGGGCAAGGAATGGACCCGGACAACACCGGGCAGGGATGGCTCGCGCTCGATGAAGCCGAGGAGGGCTGCGAGCACCATGCGCTCGTATCCTGTGGCCAGCAGCGGGTGCGACAAGGGCTCGAAATCCGGCTTCAGCGGCGCCTGCAGGACCGGAAGCCCCAATGTCCAGATCTCGCGGATGCGGCGCAGGCACCACAGCCCGACACAGCGCAGCTCGCCCTCCTGAGGCGCATGGGCCGCCAGGATGATGATGTCGTCGTCCGGCACGAAGGCCCGCACCGCCGCCACGACGGCAGGCGACAGGAATGGATTGGGGGCGGCGGACGTCGCGCTCAGCGCCTCGAAAGGCGCGGTCCATGTGACATAGTCCGCCGCAGCGATGCGCGAGACCATCATGGCCCCGCCATCCGCCGCCACAGGGACGGAGGCCCTTGGCCGGGCAGATGCAAGGATGGGCGGGGCGGGATCGGCAAGGCTCATGGCACAGGATCCGGGCTGATGGACGCCGGCCGTGAGGATGCCGGACTGCGATACGAGAGCCTGTGGAAGGCATGCACGAAGCTGCCGAATGCGCGGCGCACCGCGATGGCAGAGCCTGCGGCGGCCACCACGCTCGCGGCCAGCATGGCCAGCGCAACCCCCATGGCTCCCAGATGCGGAGCGAGCAGCATTGACACCACGAGGTTGACCGACGCTGCCAGCGCGAAGATGCCTGTGATGACAGTCTGGCGGTTTGTCATCATCAGCAACTGTTCGGATGGGCCGATCGCGGCGCGGACCAGCAGCGCCAGCACCAGCACCGGCACGACACCGGAACCTGCGCCAAAGCCGGGCCCGAACACCGGCAGCAGAAGCGGGGCTGCCAACGCCACCAGAGCCCCGAACAGAAGCGATGGCCAGAAGGTCCACAAAGCAGCCTTGCGGGCATAGCAGACCAGTTCGTCCAGCCGCCCCTCGGCGTTCAGCGCGGAGAAGTGGTGGGCCGCCGCATAGGAGAGGCCGAAATGGACAAAGGCCACAACGCCGACGATGCGGGTCGCCGCCACATAGACGCCCGTCTCAGCCGGGCTGGCAAAGGCCGACAGCACCAGCACGTCGGCATAGGCCATCATCAGGAACGCGGCATCGGCCAGCATGGCCGGCAACGCCAGCGCAGCCCAGCGCCGTGGCTCGGCACAGGCGACTGCACCCGCCAGCTTCGGGGCCATGCGCCTCCGAAGCAGCACAACAAGAACCAGCGCCGCCAGCCAGGCCGAGGCGACATAGGCCCCAAGCGACACCATCAGCAGGTCGGAGCCGGCCAGCCACCCGGCCAAGAACAGCAGCGGCAGCAGCAGCGGCTTGAGCAGGAAGGTCACGCCCTGCGCGAGATCGGTCCATTCATTGGCGAGCGCGAAACCCTCGACGACATCGATCAGCGCCAGCGCCGGCAAGGCCAGCAGCGCCAGCGACAGCACAAGCCGCGCCTCGGGCGAGATGCCGAGCGGCATTAGATGCAGCACGCCAAGGCCCACCAGCACAATCATCGCGCCTGCCAGCAGCGGCACCAGATGGCTCCAGCGATACAGGCCAGCCAGCAGCCCATGGGCGTCGCGCGCCTCGTATTCCGGCTGGAAGCGCTGCGGGGCCATGGCAAGGCCAGCCGTGGCCAGCCCGAGCAGCACCAGAACCCAGGTCACGGCCATGGAAAACAGCCCGAAGCCGGCAGCGCCGAGCAGGCGCGCCAGCATTACATGGGTGGTCAGCGTGATGGCCGCATTGGCGATGCGTGCCAGTACACTCAAGCCAGCCGCGCGGCGGGTCCGCGCTTCGATGCTGTCAGCCAGCAGCGCGCCTTTCAGCGCGGCAAGGCCGGCACGCACACGGCCACCCGATGCCGGGGCAAGCATCAGCGACATGGCGGCAACCCGGGCGGGGGAATGTGGATCAGGACCATGAACCACGCGCTAGCATAATGCCGTTTAAAGGCGTCTTGAGCGATGTGGTGAACGCTTCGCAACCGATGGTGCGGAAAATTGGCAAGACGCCTGAAGGTCGCCTGAAGGGAGAATGGTACCGCCACCCCGGCTTGAACGGGGGACCTCTAGATCCACAATCTAGCGCTCTAACCAACTGAGCTATGGCGGCACGGGGAGAGCGCATGCCCAATCGGCAAAGCCCTCGCGGCGCGAACGTCTAGGCGCAACCGCCGGCAATTGCAAGATGCGCAAGAGGGATGCGCACCTGCCGACAGCGGCCCTTGAGGCCGGCACCGCACCGGGCCTGTTGGACACGGGCCACGCGAGGTGGCCCGGACTGGCAGTTCAGCGGCGGGTCAGGCTCTTGCGGGCCGTTTCGGACACGACCTTGATGGTGTCGGTGAGCGCGTCGGCGCTGCGGCGGACCGCGCGGGCCTGGATCGTCACGACTTCGGATGGCGAGGTCGAACGGGTGCAGGCTTCCAGTTCGCTCAGGCCGGCCTTGAGTTCGGCGCAGCCGTGATCGAGCAGCGCCGCCTGGATGTCGCCCATGGCGCGGGTTGCCGCCAGCATCTGACCGGTCATGGCGGCCAGCATGTCGCCGCCCAGAACCGGGGACTTGAAATCGGCAGCGGTGAAGCCGGGCATCTGGAAGCTGCCAAACGCAGGCATGAGCTTCTGCATGTCGAACATCGGCGCGAACTGGTCGCCGGCAGCAGGCCGGGATGCGGCAGGCTTCGCAGCAGTGGCAGCGGGCTTGGGCGCTGCGGCAGGCTTGCTTGCGGCGACGGGAGCGGCAGCGACCTTTGGAGCGACAATCTTGGGGGCAGCGACCTTGGGCGCGGAGGCCTTCGGGGTGGCCACCTTCGGAGAGGCAACCTTGGCAGCCGGCTTGGCCACAGCCTTGGCAGCCGCCTTCACGGCTGGCGATGGCGCGGCCTTGGGCGCGGCAACCGCAGGAGCAGCAGCCTGGGGAGCGGCAGCCTTGGGAGCGGCGGCCTTGGGAGCAGATGCCGCAGGAGCCAGTGTCTTTGGTGCCACCGCCTTGGGCGCGGCGACAGCGGGCGTCACGGCCACGGCCTTGGGTGCAGATGCTGGAACCGGCGCGGAGACAGCAGCAGGCGCGACGACCACAGGTGCAGCGGCGGCGGGCATGACAGCAGGCGCGACAACAGCCGGCTTGCCGGTGTCCACTGCGGACAAGGCCTTGACGGGCGCGAGAGAGACGGGCTTGGCGGGCTTGGACATGGGCGTTGTCATCCGGTCGGTTGCGGGCGGTGTTCAGGAGCCCCGGCTGCCCGCCGTCGGAAGGCGATAGGCCTGAGGCTTACTGTTCGGATGCGGCGAGAGGAAACCTCTCGCCGCGATATCGGTCAGGCTTCACTTGCCCTTGGTGGCGCTCGTTGCAGCCTTCTGCACGGCTGCGCCGAACTCGGTCATCTGGGCCTGGAACGAGGCCATCTGGGCCTTCATGAACTCGCCCTGGTGCTGGAGAATTTCAGCCGGGTCCTTGGCGCGCACCAGCTTCTGGGCGAGATCGAAGGCGGCAGCAACATTCTGCTCGGCATAGGCCATGGCCTTCTTCGTGCTCTGCTCGGCGTTGGCGCGGGCGGATTCGGTGGAGCCCTGAGCGGTCTCGACAGCCTTCTGGGCTGCGCCCATGAAGCCGTCGAAAGCCTTCTTGGCCTGCTCGACGCTCTTCTCGGCAAAATCACGCATTTCGGGTGGAACGTCGTAGGGGAGCTTGGGAGCGGCCATCGGATGGGTCCTTGCCTTGGGTTCTGGTTTGCGGTGCCTGCCGGAAGGCCGGGTGCCTGCCACATCACGCCGCTTATGGTGCAGTGCAATATCATGCTGCAATGCACAAATCAAGCACTGCCGCAGGGCGCCGTTCCGGTCCATAGCCCGATGACCTGCCTCAGCAACTGGCCCTGGTCATCGGCCCGCGTGATGTGCTTCCGCGCCTTGCCGGGAACAGGCTTCCGTGTGGCGGGTTAACCCTCCTGGGAAGCAGAACAGCGACCGCACACTTCGCGATGGATTTAGGTCGCCTCGCGGCTATATTAAGAGTTCATTAAGCACATGGGGCCCGCTCGCGCGGGACGCATTGACACCGTGACCGACGCCACACGCGACACTTCTTGGACTGACATTCTGGCGCCCCTGAGGCGGGATCCGGGATTGTCGTCCTTTGTTGGCGACCACGCGGCGCTGATCGTGATGTCCGGCGATGGCCGCGAGGTGGTCCATGCCAACGCCGCAGGTCAGGCGATGGCGGAGGCTGGGTTCAGCCCGCTCACCGCCAAGCGCCTCGTGGCACTTGCCGAGGGTCTGGCTCCGCTCGGCGGCGTCCGGCTCGAACGGCTCGACATGGCCGGGGCCGGCGGCCTGACACCGGTGACCTGCGCCTGCCGCCGCCTGCGCCTCGCCGATGGCAGCATCGTGCTTCTGGTGGCTGCCCAGCGCGTGCCGGGACTCACACACCCTGCGGGCCCTGCCGTGGCTGCCGCCGGCAGTGTGCACACCAGCGCTGCTGAAAGCGTGATTGCGCCCGAGGCTGAGCCCGTCATGCCCCCTGTCACTTCCATGCCTCAGCCGCAGGCCGGCAAGGTGCGCTTCCTGTGGGAGGTCGAGCCGGATGGCCGCTTTCGCAGCCTGTCCGCCGAGGTCGACGCGCTGTTCGGCACAGGCAGGGCCGCCGCCATGATCGGCCGTCGCTGGCAGGACATGGCAGGCGATCTGGTTCACGACGGGGACGGGGCCGTGGCCGCAGCACTGGCCGGCGGCAAGACCTGGAGCGGCGTCACCAGCCTGTGGCGCATCGGCAGCAGCGATGACGGCTTGCCCGTCACACTCTCCGGATTACCGCTCAGCGACCAGCACCGCCAATTGACCGGCTGGCGCGGCTTTGGCGTGGCCTTGCCGGGCGCCGTCACGCATTTTCCGGCATTGGCCATTCACGACACGGAACCGGCCGAAGCTGACGCGGCGGTTGAGCTTGCCGACGAGCCATTGCCAACCCCTGAGGTCGCTGGGGAGCCCGAACCGCAAGCGCCTGACCCAGCCGCGCCAGCAGCGCCCGTGCCATCCGCGCCCACGCCGAAGACCGTCAGCAACGTGGTGCACATCAGGCCGGCAGAAACGCCGCCGAGGCTGACCCATTCCGAGCGCAACGCCTTTCGCGAGATCGCCAAGGCGCTGGGTGCCCGCATCGAGGGCGAGGAGGACCATGCGCTGACCGCGCCGCGCGAGGCCGCCGGCAACCGCTCCGCTGCGCGCGATGTCGCTGAAGGCAACGCACCCGACAATGTGGCCACCGAAAACCCCGGTACTCCCCGCGATATAGTGGAGCAGCACGCCCCCCCAGCCGCCGAAGCTGCGACGCAGGCCGGGGTTGCTGAGCCCGCCGCGTCTGTCCCGCTCGACGAACCGCCCACCGTTTCGGCGCCAGAGCTGCCGCTGGAAGCCGTGACGGCAGCGGCCGAGGTGGCGCGGCTCGTGCCGCCGCAGGCCGCGAGCGACGGTGTGTTCGCGGCCCTGCTCGACAAGCTGCCGATCGGCGTGCTGGTGCTGCGGTCCGAGCGCATGATCTATGCGAACAAGACGCTGCTTGACCTGCTCGACCATGACAGCCTCGACGATCTGGCTGCGGTCGGGACGGGCCGGCTGTTCAGGGGAGCCATGCCCGGCGAAGGCGGCGGCGTGTTTGCCCTGACGCGCCGCGATGGCAGCCATGAAGCCGTCGATGCCCGCCTTTCGGCTATCGCCTGGCAAGGCGAGCCGGCAACGCTGATATCCTTCCGCCGCGCGCTGGAGACCGTCGATGCGGCCCGTGTCGAGGCGCTGAAGCTCGATCTCGCCAAGGCGCGCGAGCAGGCGCGCGAACTCACCGCCATCATGGACACGGCCACCGACGGTGTCGCGACCATGGACGAGCGTGGGCGCATCCTGTCGCTGAACCGCTCGGCGGAGGCGCTGTTCGGCTATGACCAGCGCGAGGTCACGGGCGAAAACTTCACGCTGCTGCTGGCTCCCGAGAGCCACATCACCGCCCTCGATTATCTCGAAGGGCTGAAGGGTGGCGGCGTGGCAGCCTTGCTGAACGATGGGCGCGAGGTGCAGGGCCGGGTCCGGCAGGGTGGGCGCATCCCGCTCTACATGACCCTGGGCCGCGTGGCCGATGGCGACGAGCCGAAGTTTTCGGCGGTCCTGCGCGACATGACCGCCTGGAAGCGCGCCGAGGCGGACCTTGTCGATGCCAAGCGCAACGCCGAGAAGGCCAGCGCCCAGAAATCCGACGTGCTGGCCAAGATCAGCCACGAGATCCGCACGCCGCTCAACGCCATCCTTGGCTTCACCGAGGTCATGTCCGAGGAACGCTTCGGGCCGATCGGCAACGAGCGCTACAAGGAATATCTCAGCGACATCCACCAGTCCGGCGGCTACCTGATCAGCCTGATCAACGACCTGCTCGATCTTGCCAAGATCGAGGCCGGCAAGATGGACCTGACCTTCACCGGCGTGAACCTCAACGAGATCGCCAGCAGCGCCGTCGCTTTGCTCCAGCCGGAGGCCAACCGCCAGCGCGTCGTGCTGCGCACGGGCTTGCAGCCCAAGCTGCCCTCGGTGGTGGCCGATGACCGCTCGTTGCGGCAGATCGTCATCAACGTCCTGTCCAATGCGGTGAAGTTCACCGACGCGGGCGGGCAGGTCATCCTGTCGACGGCGCTGGGCGACCGGGGCGAGGTGATCCTCAGGGTGCGCGACACCGGCATCGGCATGACCGAGAAGGAACTCGGGCTCGCCATGGAGCCTTTCCGCCAGGTGGCCTCGACCCGGCGCACCAACAGCGCCGGCATTGGCGGCACAGGCCTTGGCCTGCCCATCACCAAGGCGCTGGTGGAAGCCAACAAGGGCATGATCCTGATCACCAGCGCCAAGAACGAGGGCACGCTGGTGGAAATCACCTTCCCGCCGCAGCGCGTGCTGGCGAGCTGAAGGCTAAAGTTCGACCTCCCAGGTCTCGCTGACCATGGCTTGCCCGAACTGGTGCACCGGTTCGGCGCTGGCGAGATGCCAGCCACGGGCGGCATAGAGCTTGCGGGCAGCGGTGAGGATGTCGTTGGTCCAGAGCGTCATCCGGCGGTAGCCGGCCTCGCGGGCGAAGGTCATGCAGGTGTCGACCAGCAACCCCCCTGCCCCATGGCCGCGGGCCTGTTCATCGACGATCAGCATGCGCAGCTTCGCCGTTTCGTCGTCCTTGCGCGTACAGAAGACCGAGCCGACCGGCTGGCCACCGAGGTCGGCGATCCAGCAGCGCTCGCGGGCGGGATCATGGCTGGCGACGAAGTCGGCCACGAGCCCTGCGACAAGGCCTTCGAAGGCGATGTCCCAGCCATACTCCGCCGCATAGACCGCGCCATGGCGCGCTATGATCCAGCCATAGTCGCCGGGACGGGGTGCGCGCAGGACAATGCGGGCTGGCGGGCTTTCTCGGGCTGGCATGCCGGCATTGTGGGGTATCGTGCAGGGCTGCGCAATCGGGCTGCGGCTCCGCAACGATTGCTCCGGCGAGGCCGGCAGTCCAGAGTATGCCGCGATACGGGGTTTGCCATGCAGTTCACGCTCAGCGACGAAGAAGTGATGATCCGGGATGCGGCGCGCAAGCTGGCGACGGACCGGCTGGCGCCGTTCGCCGAGACGCTTGATCGCGGCGAGGGCCGGGCCGACCTTCTGGCCAACCTCAAGCTGCTGGCTGAAAACGGCTTCATGGCGCTGAACGTCAAGGCCGAGCATGGCGGCACGGAAGCCGGCACAATGGCGTTTGCGCTCGCCATCGAGGAGCTGGGCTATGCCTGCGCCTCCACCGCCGTCACCGTCTCGGTGACCAACATGGTGGGCGAGGTCATCCAGGCCTGCGGCACCGAGGCGCAGAAGCGCGAGCATCTGCCGAAGCTGGCAGATGGCACCTACCCTGCCGGGGCCTTCTGCCTGACCGAGAGCGGGGCGGGCTCAGACCCGGCCGGCATGCGGGCCCGTGCCCGCCGCGACGGGTCGGACTACGTGCTCGACGGCAGCAAGATCTACATCACCAGCGCCGAGTATGCCGGCGTCTTCGTGGTCTGGGCCGTGACCGATCCCGACGCTCCGAAAGGCAAGGGCATCTCGGTGTTTCTGGTGCCGGCGGGCACGCCGGGGCTGATCGTCGGCAAGGCCGAACACAAGATGGGCCAGCACGGTTCGGCGACCAACATCGTGCATTTCGACCAGTGCCGGGTGCCGGCCTCCGCCCTGATGGGCCGCGAGAATGACGGCTTCAGGATCGCGGTCGGCGAACTGGCGGGCGGGCGCATTGGCGTCGCGGCCCTCTCGCTTGGCATCGCGCGGGCGGCCATGGATGCGGCCAAGAGCTACGCCCGCGAGCGCCGGCAGTTCGGCCAGGCCATCGTCGATTTCCAAGGGCTGCAATGGATGATCGCCGACCGCGAGGTCGATATCAGCGCCTCGCGCCTGCTGATCATGGATGCAGCAGCCCGCAAGGATCGTGGTGAACCCTTCGCCAAGGAAGCCTCGATGGCCAAGCTGTTCGCCTCAGAAGCGGCCCATCGCTGCACCGACACCGCCATCCAGATCCATGGCGGGGCCGGCTATTGCCGCGACTACCCGGTCGAGCGGCTGGCGCGCGATGCCCGCATCACCCGCATCTACGAGGGCACATCCGAAATCCAGCGGCTGGTGATTGCGCGGGAGACCTTGCGCCAGACCGCCTGAGGCGCGACAACGAATTCCCACCTTTCAGGACATTCCCCATGACCGTCACCATCTACGGCGTTTTTCGCTCCCGCGCCTCGCGCAACATCTGGCTTTGCAACGAGATGAACCTGCCCTTCGTGCATGTGCCGGTGATCCAGGCCTATCGCCTGCCGGACAATGGCGCGGGACATGCCGGCATGACGACCCAGTCGCCCGCCTTCCTTGCGCTCAATCCGGCCGGCCAGATCCCGATCATCGATGATGAGGGCCTCGTTCTCACCGAGTCGCTGGCCATCAACCTTTATCTGGCGAAGAAGCATGGCAGCGCGCTCGGCCCGAAGGATGCGGCCGAGGACGGGCTGATGACGATGTGGAGCTTCTGGGCTGCGACCTCCGCCGAACCGCACACCATCGAGATTCTCTACAACCGCGTCGGCAAGCCGCCAGCGGAGCGCGACGCTGCGAAGGCGGATGCGGCCATCGCAGCGCTTCAGCGCCCGTTCGCTGCACTCGACAAGGCGCTGGCCAAGACCGGCTTTCTGGTCGGCGGGCGCTTCACCGTCGCCGACATCAACGTGGCCGAGGTGATGCGCTACGCCCGCCCGGCACCGGAGCTGTTCGCAGCAGCGCCCCATGTCGATGCCTGGCTGACCGCCTGCCATGCCCGCCCTGCCTTCAAGGCGATGATGGCCGCCCGCGACGCCGAGCCGGCCTGAGAACAGGCCTCAGCCGGACTCGCTGTTTTTCGTCTCCGGCAGGTCGATCTCGACCACAACCGGGCAATGGTCCGACGCCTTGGGCCGATCCCAGCCGACGCGCGGATAGCGGTCGGCGGTGGATGAGAGCGCCGCGATCGAGCGGTCCGCCGCGCGCGGATCGAGCGGCACGCGGTAGGGCTGGCCACGGCGGATAATGTCGAGGCGGGGTTTCGGGTTGGCCCGCGCCAGAGCCGGCGACATGAGAACATGGTCGAGCGGCATGTGCTGCTCGCGCAGGCGGCCCTCGCTCTCGCTCCACCAGCGCCGGAAATGCGTCCAGCGCTCATGCTCCGGCAAGGTTTCCAGCGGATCGACGGCGAATTGGTCGAACAGTGGCTCGATGCCGCTGGGGCCTTCATCCTCGCGCTTCGCCCCGGCGCCGAGCCCGTAGCGAAAGCCGTTGAGATCGCCGGCCACGATCCAGTTGGCCTCGCGCCAGCCCTGCCCGAAATGGCGCTTGACCAGCCGCGTGATCGCCAGCGCCTCGGCGCGGCGCACCGGCAAGGTCGCGCTGCGGCCGTCATCCGAACCATTGTTCATGGACTTGAGATGGCACAGGAACAGGGTCAGGTCGCGGCGTTGCCAGCTGAGTTCAACCATCAGGCAATCGCGGTTGAAGACCCGGTCATGTGGCGAAATGCCCATCTCGGCCAGCGACCTGTCATGCACATCGAGATCGCCGAAGGTCGCGTCGGCATGGCTGGTCACCGTCACGCCCTGCGGGGCGATCAGGTCACGGCGTGCGGCGAAGGCAACCTCGATGCCGCGCCGGTCATTGCCGTTCAGCACGGCGAAATGACCGAACCGGTGATCCGAGAGCCGGTGCACGTAGTTGGCGAAGAAGGCCTGAAGGCTGGCGAGCGAATCGACTTCCTGAAGGCACCAGATGTCCGCCGCGCCCTCGGCCATGGCCAGAGCCGTCATCTGGCGCTTGTCGTCTTCCAGCGCCACGGCAAGGGATTGCTCGACCGCCTCGCGCTGGTCGGCGTGCGGAAAGTGGAACAGCGACATGGCCGCAGCCGTATCGCCCGACTTGCCCTCGTTCCTCCCGCCGTCCCTGCCCCGGTCCTTGCCCCGGTCCTTGCCCCCGTTCCTGCCTTCGCCGCCGAAGCGCTGGCGCGTCAGCAGGTTCTCGACATTGAAGGTTCCGATGCGCAGGCGCATGGCGGCGGGCCCTGCCCCGGCCCCTCTCAGCGGTAGCCGAAGCGGGACTTGGTGGCGTTGACCTGGGCGATGGCCGCGCCCTCGTTGCCGCCGGCGCAGGTGGCACGGGCCGTGGCGATCTCGGCCGACACGCGCTCATGCACACCCTTGGTGGTGTGGCCGGTGGCCAGATCGTTGTCCATCACCGCCTGGAAGCGTGCAACCTCGCCCGAGCAGCCGCTGCCGGTCGGCAAGGCAAAGGTGTTGGGCGTGACGCCGGTCGGCGCAGTGGCCGGTGACGGAGCTGGCGGGGCTCCGCTGCCGGTACAGGCCGCGAGGGCAACAGACGTGAGGGCGGCAAGAATCAGGTGGCGCATCGATGATCTCCTCAAGGCCTGTTGTGGCACGGGAGCCGCCGGCAATGAAGGGGCAAGGCCCACGAAGGGCTGCGATCAGGCCGTGCTGGCGGGCAGCGGGATGGCGGAACCCGGCTCGATCACCAGATCGACCTTTGCGCCCAGAGGCAGCGCAGCCTCCCGCGTCGGGGCCACCACCAGCACCTCGCCCCACGGGGCTTCGAGGGTGTACTCCCAGGCATGGCCGAGATAGGCCCGGCGCCGGATGACGAGCGGGCCCAGGCCTGATTCGACCAGCCCGACGCGGTCGGGGCGCAGGGCGACCAGCGCGGCATCGGCCGGCACGGGCACGCGACCAAGCCTCAGCGTCACGCCGGAAGCGGTGAACAGGGTCTCGCCGCCCTGCTCGGAGAAGCTGCCGGCGACGATGTTGGCCTCGCCGATGAAGTCGGCCAGGAAGCGGCTGCGCGGCCTCTCGTAGAGGTCCTCGGGCGTGCCTTCCTGCGCGATCACGGCGTTGTCCATGACGATCACCTTGTCGGAGACGGCCAGAGCCTCCTCCTGATCATGGGTGACATAGAGCACGGTCAGGCCGAGGCGCTGCTGGAGATCGCGGATGTCGTCACGCACCTTGCGGCGCAGCTTGGCATCGAGGTTGGACAGAGGCTCGTCGAAGAGCAGCACGCGTGGCTCCAGCACCAGCGCCCGCGCCACCGCAACACGCTGCTGCTGGCCGCCGGACAACTCGGACGGCAGGCGCGCCTCAAGCCCCGAGAGCCCGACCAGCCCAAGCTTCTCGCGCGCCATCTTTTCGGCGGCATCCTTCGAGGCGCCAGAGGCCAGCGGGCCATACATGGCATTTTGCAGGACGCTCATGTGCGGAAACAGCGCGTAGGACTGGAACACCATCGAGACGTCGCGTTCGGCAGCGCCGAGCGGCGTCACGTCATCATCGCCGATGAAGATGCGGCCTTCACTGGCCAGTTCGAGGCCGGCGACGAGGCGCAAGGTCGTGGTCTTGCCGCAGCCGGAGGGGCCGAGCAGCGTGGTCAGCGTGCCGGCCTCGACCTTGAACGAGACATTGCGCACCGCCGCGACCTGGCCCCAGCGCTTCCAGACATTGCGGAACTCGACCGAGGCCGCGCGCGAGCCGGCTTTCACGGGTGTGGAGGACATCAACGGGCTCCAATGCCACTGGTGACGGGAGGGGCAGCGGGCTTGGCGGCCACAGAGCGGCGGCCGATCTTGCGCTCCCCGACCACAAGCTGGATCAGCAACACGACCGCCAGCATGAACAGGATCAGCAACGAGGAATAGGCGATGGCGAGGGCGAACTCGCCGGCTTCGACGCGGTTGACGATGTAGGCGGTCGCCATGTTGTAGCGGGCCGTAACGAGGAACACGATGGCGCTCACCGCCGTCATGGCATGGACGAAGGAGAACACCAGCGTCGCCACGATGGCGGGTTTCAGCAGCGGCAGAGTGACCCGCCTGACGGTTGTTCCGGTCTTGGCGCCCAGTGTGGTCGAGGCCTCGTCGAGCGATTTGTCGATCTGGCTCAGCGCCGCGATGCCGGAGCGCACGCCGACCGGCATGTTGCGGAAGACAAAGCAGATGATCAGGATCAGCCCCGTTCCGGTGATCTCGATCGGCGGCACGTTGAAGGCGACGATGTAGGCCACGCCGATGACCGTGCCCGGAATGGCGAAGGACAGCATGGTCAGGAACTCGAAGGTGCGCTTGCCCTTGAAGTCATGGCGCGAAAGCACGTAGGCGGTGAGCAGCCCGACGATGGCCGTGAGCGGCGCTGCCACGGCCGAGACCATCACCGTGATGAAGAACGAATCCCAGGCCGAGCCGGAGAAGAACAGGCCGTTCTGGCCCAGTTCGACCGAGAAGCCGGTGCTGAAGTGCTTCCATGTCGCGGTCATGTCGCCGCGCCCGATATCGACCACGAAGCCGCCGACCGCGATGATGCCGTAGACCACCACGGTGAGAATGATCCATGGCACGACGACGCCAAGCGCAGCGAAGCGAACCCCGGTGGGCAGGGGCGCGGGAATACCGCTGTCACCCTTGCCGGTGACGGTGACATAGGACTTCTTGCCGAGCCAGACCATCTGGAGCCAGAAGGCCGAGAGCGTCAGCACCAGCAGGATCAGCGCCAGGATCGCGGCGCGGCCCGGATCATGCTGCGCACCGGCGACGGCGAAGAATATCTTGGTCGACAGCACCTCGAACGAGCCGCCGAGCACCAGCGGATTGCCGAAATCGGACAGGCTCTCGACAAAGCCGAGCAGGAAGGCAGCAGCCACGGCCGGCCTGAGCAGCGGCCATGTCACGGTGCGGAAGATGTGCATGCGCGAGGCCCGCAAGGTCTGCGCCGCCTCCTCCAGCGAGGGGGCGATGCCCTGGAGCGCGCCGCGCAGGATGAGATAGGACAGCGGCGTCTGGGACAGGACCTGGCTGATCAGCACGCCGGGCAGACCATAGATCCAGCGCGAGCGCGGAATGTCGAACCATTCATCGAGGAAGGTGGTGACGATGCCGGTGCGCCCGAACAGGATGACCAGCGCCAGCGCGATGACGAAAGGCGGCGTGATGATCGGCAGGATCGACATCGCGTCGAACAGCTTGGAGTTGCGCGCCCCGCCACGCACGGCGAGCAGCGCGAAGGCAAGGCCGAGCAGGGTGGAGACGATCCCTGCCAGGAGGCCGAGCAGGATGGTGTTGGCGACCACGCCGCAGCCGCCCTCGGAATACAGGCAGGCCAGCGTCCAGATGTCGGGCGCGAACAGGCGACGCGCCGCCAGTCCCAGATCGAGCACGCCGGATCCATCGACGAAGGCGCTGGCGAGCACCCGCATGACGGGGAAGAAAACGAACACGATGACCGAGGCGAGGATCGCGATGGTCGTCGTCGCAACCCAGCGGTCGGCCTTGAAGGCTCCGGCCACGGCGGCAGCACGCGAGCCAAGCAGCACCAGAGCCGCGAACACGATGGCCGCGCCCAGCCCCCAGGAGAGCATCGGCCCTCCATCGATGTGGCGGGCGAAGAAGCCGTAGAGCACGAAGCTGGCGAGCCCGGCGCCGAGCACCAGGAGCCGGGCCGTGGCCTGCTGCGGAGAGACGAAGGCCAGCACAGCTGCGAGTGCAGCCGCCAGAACCGGCAAGGGCAAGGGCCAGCGCCCGGCCAGCATCAGGGCAAGCCCCGACTGGCCCGGACCGGTGAAAGCCCACGGCAG
>CALRRR020000030.1:0-43498 GCA_943370645.1 Hydrogenophaga intermedia
ATCAGCGGGCTCCTGATCGGGATCAGTTGCAGCGCCACGCGGGTGATCAGACCGGTCAGTCCCAACCCGCCAATGGTAGCGTGATACAGCGCCTCGTTTGCGGTGGGCGAACAGCGCAGCGCCTGACCGTCCGAGCGGACCAGATCGAACCACGGCACATGCCGGCCAAACGTGCCCAAGGCATGGTGGTTCTTGCCATGCACGTCATTGGCCAGCGCGCCGGCGATGCTGACAAGGCGGGTGCCCGGCGTCACCGGCAGGAACCAGCCCTGCGGCACGCAGCGTGCGAGAATGTCCGACAGCAGCACCCCGGCTTCGCAGACGATCAGGCCGGTGGAGGCATCAAAGCTCTCGATCCGGTCAAGATCGGCAGCATCGATGATGGTGCCGTTGTCCAGCAGGCCGCTGTCGCCATAGCTGCGGCCATTGCCAACGGCGAGAACCGGGCCAGCGCCACCTTGCCAGCCGCGCGCACCGATGCCCGTGCTGGCCTTCGCGGCAAGCCCTCCCCAGGAGCGCCATGCAGTGCGCTGCGGCAGCGGACTCACAGGATCGTGGCGGCGAAAACGACGAGAACAGAGAGCGCGCCCATCAACTGGCTGCGCCAGTCGCCCATCATGAACACCAGCGGATCATCGGCGATCTCTCCGCGCCGGGCCAGAACCCAGAGGCGCGCCATCACATAGAGCACGATCGGGCAGATCAGCCAGATCAGTTGCGGCATCGAATACAGGCCCGAGACGACCTTGGTGTCGACATAGAGCGCCACGATCAGTGCCGAAACCAGCGCGCTCGACATGCCCATCTGCGACAGTGTTTCAAGATCGCCTGCCTGATAGCCGCGCCCCATGCCGCGCAAGCCCACGCTATCGCCGGCCTCGCGCAGTTCCGCATAGCGCTTGAGCAGGGCCAGGCTGAAGAACAGGAACATGGCGAAGGCAAGCAGCCAGGATGACAGCGGAATCCCCGTCGCGGCATTGCCGGCCAGGATGCGCAGCACATGCAGCGCCGCCAGAGCCAGCACATCGACCAGAAGCTTGCGCTTGAGATAGAACACATAAAGCTGGCCGAGCGCCAGATATGTCGCCAATGCGGCCAGGAACCAGCCCGGACGCGGCATGGCAAAGGCCAGTGCCACGGACCCGGCGAGCAGGATCGGGATCGCAGCCTTGGCGTGCGCTGCCTTGAGAGTGCCGGCAGCCAACGGCCTGAAGCGCTTGGTCGGATGCTTCCTGTCCGCCTCGACGTCGACGAGATCGTTGATCAGGTAGGTCGCGGACGCGAGCAGGCTGAACGACACGAAAGCCAGCAGCGAATGCCAGAAAAGCTGTGCGTCGAAGATCTGATGAGCCATCAAAATCGGCAGGAACACCAGCGTGTTCTTGGCCCAGTGGTGCGGCCTCAGCGCCCGCAGGAACGGCACGAGACGCAGACCGGATGTGTCGGCCTTCAGCGCGAGAGCAGGCTGATTTGCGATCTCTCCCATCGGCAAGCCTCCCGCTTCTCAATGCGCATCATGTTGGCAGACAGATTGCCCGATGGTCAGCCATTCCACCAAGCCATTTCGCCGCACATGCCTAATGCTGGCCCGCACACAGGCGAGGCCTGCCTTTCACCACGGGGCTTTGAGATTGGCTCAGGTCTGGCTATATCAGGGCTCGACATGCCCCGCGAAATCCGGTTGCGGGGCGTTTTCATGGGCACCTCGTCGCCCGCAGCACCCAGGCCTGAGCATTCACCCCGCGAGCCCGACCGATGCGCATCGAAAACGATCCGAAACTCGACTTCAAGGATGTCCTCATCCGCCCGAAGCGCTCGACGCTTGGCAGCCGCAGTGATGTGGATGTCAACCGCACCTTCCGCTTCCTGCACACCGGAACGGACTGGACCGGCTTTCCGCTGATCGCCGCCAACATGGATGTCACGGGCACGATCGCCATGGCCCGCGCCCTCAAGCGCTTCGGCGCCATGGTGGCGCTGCACAAGCACTATCCCGTCGACACGCTGGTCGAGTTCTTCGGCACCGAGGATGCGTCCAACAGCTTCTACACGCTCGGCATCGCCGAGAGTGACCATGACAAGTTCAAGGCGGTGAAATCCCGCGTGCCATTGCGCAAAATCTGCATCGATGTCGCCAACGGCTACACCGAGGCTTTTCTCAAGACCATCGAGCGCACCCGCCGCGAGAACCCTGAAGCCGTGATCATGGCCGGCAATGTCGTCACAGGCGACATGACCGAGGCCCTGCTGCTGGCCGGCGCGGACATCGTCAAGGTCGGCATCGGGCCGGGCTCGGTCTGCACCACCCGCAAGATGACCGGCGTCGGCTACCCGCAGCTTTCGGCCATCATCGAATGCTCGGATGCAGCCCACGGGCTCAAGGGCCAGGTCTGCGGCGATGGCGGACTGACCGTGCCGGGCGATGTTGCCAAGGCCTTCGGCGGCGGCGCGGATTTCGTGATGATGGGCGGCATGCTCTCGGGCCATGACGAGTGCGAAGGCGAGATCATCTACGAGGAGCGGGGCGGCAAGAAGGTGCCGGTCAAGATGGTGTTCTATGGCATGTCCTCGGACACGGCGATGAAGAAGTATGCCGGCGGTGTCGCCAAGTATCGCGCCTCGGAAGGCAAGACCGTCGAAGTGCCCTATCGCGGCCCGATCGCCGATACGATGCAGGAAATCATGGGCGGCGTGCGCTCGATGATGACCTACATCGGCGCAGTGAAGCTCAAGGAAGTGCCCAAGCGCACCACCTTCATCATGGTGGGCAGCCAGCTCAACACCGTGTTCGGGAACGGCTGACCGTGACACCTGCGCCTGCGGCCGGTGCAGGCCGCACGATCATCATCGGTGCGGGACAGGCCGGCCTTCAGGTGGCTGTCGAGCTTCGTCAGGCGGGTTATGCCGGCGCGGTGACCCTCGTCGGTGCGGAAGCATCCCAGCCCTATCATCGCCCTCCCCTGTCGAAGGCCTACCTGACGGGCGAGAAGAGCCTCGATGCGCTCCAGATGCGTGGGCAAGCCTTCTATAGCGAGCAGGCCATCACCTTTATGGCGGGGCTGGCTGCGACCGGCATTGACCGCACCGCGCGTCAGGTTGTTCTGGCTGACGGTTCCACCCTGCCTTATGACCATCTCGTTCTGGCCACGGGCGCGGCGGCAAGGCCCCTGTCCTGCCCCGGCCATGACCTCGATGGCGTCATGGTTCTGCGCAGCCTCGAAGATGCCACGGCACTGAAAGCCCGGCTTGCGACAGCGCGCCATCTCGTGGTCGTCGGCGGCGGCTTCATCGGGCTGGAGGCAGCGGCGAGCGCCCGCAAGCTCGGCGTGGCGGTGAGCCTGCTGGAAATGCAGGACAGGCTGATGGCCCGGGCCGTCGGCCCGGATGTCTCGCAGCACTTTGCCAATGTGCATCGCAGCCATGGCGTCGACCTGCGTCTGGGTCAGGGAATTGCCGCGGTGATTGGCGATGCGGGCAGGACCATCGCCGTGCGCACGACGGCAGGCGACATGCTGCCAGCCGACATCGTGCTCGCCGGCATCGGCGTCACACCCAACACGGCGCTGGCCGTAGCTGCCGGCTTGCCCATCAGCAACGGCATCGTTGTCGATGAGGCCCAGCGCACCAGTGACGAACGCATTCATGCCCTCGGCGATGTCTGCGCCTTTCCGGCCCCGCATGGTGCCGGCCTGATCCGCCTCGAATCGGTGCAGAATGCCGTCGATCAGGCCAAGGTCGTGGCCGCCAGCATCACCGGCCAGCCTGCCCGCTATCAGTCGGTGCCGTGGTTCTGGAGCGACCAGTATGACCTGAAGCTCCAGATGGTCGGCCTGTCGCAGGGCCACGACGCCGTCATCGAGCGCGGCAGCCGCGACGAGAACCGCTTTTCGGTGTTCTACATGAAAGCTGGCCGCCTGATCGCGATCGACAGCATCAACCGTCCCGCTGACCACATGCGCGGGCGAAAGCTGCTGGCGCCCGGCGCGGCGCCGGTCGGGGCAGACGAGATCGACACGCATTTCGCCGCCCGCCGCGACTGAGACCGCGCGCCGCGCTTGGGACTGCTTGCCGCGCTTGGAAGCACTGTTCCGGTCGGATACACTAGCCGAATGTCCGAGGTCAGCGACCATCCCGAAGTTTCAGCGCAGTCTTCGCCCGGCGCGCGCTGGCTGCTGGCCGGAACGGCGGGTTGCCTCGTCGGTGCGGGGCTGCTGCTGTGGCTCCGCGAGGGCGAGCGGCTCTTCACAGACGGCCTCATTGCCGCCATCGCGCGCTGCTTTTGAGCCCGCTCGCCACATCCCCATCGTGATCGGTTTCCGCCATGTCGTCGCCAAGCTCCAACCTGCGCGCCCTGATCCTCCCTGCATCGGCCTTCCTGTTTGGGCTGATCTCGCTGGGCCTGGCTGCGCTCTGGACCTTCGCGCCCTCCCAGCAGGGTACACAAACAAGCTCGGTTGGTGGACCGTTCGAATTGACCTCGATGGAGGGAACGCGCGTCACCAGCCGGCAGTTCGAGGGCGCGCCGATGCTGGTTTTCTTCGGCTTCACCCATTGCCCGGACATCTGCCCGACCAAGCTCATGGAGGTCTCGGAAATCTTCCGCGCCGCCGGCAGCAAGGCAGCCAATGTCCGGGCCCTGTTCATCACGGTTGATCCGGCGCGCGACACGCCCGAAGTACTGAAGAACTACCTCGGCAGCTTCGACCCGCGCATCATCGGCCTCACCGGCACGCAAGAGGAAATTGACCGCGCAGTGAAGACCTATCGCGCCTACTACAAACGCGTGCCGACCTCGAGCGGTGACTACACGATGGACCACACCGCCATCGTCTACCTGATGGACCGCAAGGGCCAGTTCATCGGCAGCTTCAACACCGAACGCAGCCCGGAAGACGCCGCACGGGAACTGCTGCGCCATCTCTGACGCCAAGCCGCGCCATGTCAGATGAGTCCCACTGACATTACGTAAGACTACGCCCCATCTGGACTTGGAAAGCATCTATGTCGCAATGTGACCGGGCAGAACATTGTTCTGAAGGTTCGGGGGGCGATTTTTCATGCGCATGTCGGCAGACAGCATGGAAGAAACTGTCGCAGGTCTCGCCGATGATCCTTTACAATCTTGTCCGGACAAGTTCACTGTCGATGATCGCTACAGATCACTGGCCCGGCATTGCGGTATTGCCTGGCGCGACCAGCCGCTGACGCCGGCACACGATGTGCCGTTCCAGCAGGCGATGGCGGCCGGCATTGCCGGGCTGGACGAAGCCGCTTCGGGCTTTCGCATCGCGCTGTCACCCTCGCCCGCCGGTCTGGCAGCGCTGACGCGCCACGATCTCGGGGGGCGCCCCGATGTGGTGATGCTGCCACCGGCCGCCTTTCGCACCATGTTGCGTGAGCAGGCCCGTGATGAGGTGCTCGACCATGCCAGCAACCATCTGGCGCGCATGCGGCCCGGCGAGAGCGCCAGAACCGGCATGACGATGCGGCATGGCTGGCTGGCCGGCATCGTCGGCGGGATTTTCCTGCTGGCACTGTGGATGTCCCCGCAGAGCGCCCTTGCCGGCCTGAGCCTGTTGATCACGCCGCTGTTCTTCGCGCTGATTGTGCTCAGGCTTGGCGCGATGATCGATGGCTGGCTGGCGTCGCCCCCACAGATATCGCCGCTGGGCGATGCAGACCTGCCGATCTACAGCGTGCTGGTGCCGCTCTACCGCGAACCAGCCATCATTCCGCAGTTGCTGACAGCGCTGCTCAGGCTCGACTATCCGCCGGACCGGCTCGACATCAAGATCCTGATCGAGGAGGACGACCTGGCGACACGCACCGCGCTCGCCGGCATCCATCTGCCAGAGCACATCGACGTGCTGGTGGCGCCGGACGGACTGCCGCGCACCAAGCCGCGCGCGCTCAACATCGGCCTCATCGAGGCGCGCGGCGCGCTGCTGACCATCTATGACGCCGAGGATCGCCCAGATCCAGGCCAGTTGCGTCTGGCAGCCAGCTTGTTCCGCGCCCTGCCCGCCAGCATTGCCTGCCTTCAGGGCCGGCTGGTGATCGACAATGCCGATGACAGCCTGCTGACCCGCATGTTCGCCATGGAGTATGCGGCGCTGTTCGATGTGGTGAATGCCGGACTGATGCGCACCGGCCTTCCTGTGCTGCTCGGTGGCACCAGCAATCATTTTCGCACCACAGTGCTGCGTCAGGTCGGCGGCTGGGACGCGTGGAACGTCACCGAGGATGCCGATCTCGCGTTCCGGCTGGTGCGCTCCGGCTACCGCGTCGCGGACCTGCCATCCGATACGCTGGAAGAAGCCCCGGCCCGGCTGCCGATGTGGTTCCGCCAGCGTGTGCGCTGGATGAAAGGCTTCATGCAGACGATCGTGACGCACACAAGAAGCCCGCGCCGCCTGTTCGGCTATGGACAAAGCTGGCAGGCGCTGGTCCTGCTGGCGCTCTGTGCCGGCACGCTGCTGAGCGCCATGAGCTATCCGATCTTTCTGGTTTATGCCGTGGTCTCGCTGAGCTTGTTTGGCCTGCCCAATCCGTCCAACCTCATGGAAGCGGCTATCATCGGCGTCTGGAGCGCGCTGACCGCCGGCGGGCTGATCGCCATGATGGCCCCGGTCGTGCTGGGCGCGGTGCACAGGCGGCTGACCGACCTGATCTGGTGGCTGCCCTTGCTGCCGATCTATTGCCTGCTAATCTCGTCGGCAGCCTGGGTCGCAATGGTCGAATATGCCCGCGCGCCAAGCCAGTGGAACAAGACCGACCACGGCCTTGCGCAAACCTCACGGACACGCAAGCCTGCCGGTAACAGCGCCGCCGCAACGCCCGCCCCATCGACAGGGTGAAGCGGCAGTCTTGAATGCCTACGGCGCAGCCGGTTCCGGTCGCGCCGCCGATGCGGATGTCAGGCCCTGGCTTCGACGTTCTGCACGACCGAGCGCACCTTGGCGGCATCCGGGCCGAGCGCCCTCTGCAACAGCCGGTTGCTGGCCTCACCCGACATCGAGGCCGGCGCGACCACCACCAGATCATCGGCCAGTTCCGCCAGCATGTAGGGCAAAGCCCCATCAGCGATCGAGCCTGCATCGATGATCACCGCCTCGAAGCGACGGGTCTGGTCGAGCAGGTTGCCTGAGAGGCTGGTGATCGACGGCGTCGCAGGCCGCGTCACACGGGCCGGACGTGACAGGAAGAACACCCCCGTCTCGTCATCCTGCAAGGCAGCGCGGATCAGGCCTGCCGATCCGCTGATCACATCTTCAGCGCCCAGCTCGGCATCGGGCGCGAACGCTGCGCTGAGCGAGGCCGGCCCGCCGGCGAGGTCGATCAGCAGCGGCGTCGCCTTCTCGCGCGCGGCGGCCAGCGCAAGATTGAGCGCCACCAGCGAGGTGCCGGCGCCGGGCACGAGGCCGAGAACCACCACCTTGCGGTTGCTGCCCGGCACCTCCTCCAGCGCCAGCCGGTCGCGCACGGCATGGATAGCCTGTGCCAGCGGCGAGGTCGGCTGGTCCCAGGCATCGGTGCTGAAACCTGATCCATGGAAGGCCGAGCGCTCCGGCACAGGCTGCTTGCGCCAGTTCGCCAGGGCGCGGATCGCCGGCAAGGACACCATCATCGGACCGCCGTCAGTGGCAGCAGCTGCGGGTGCGGCTTTCGCGGCCCCGGCAAGGCCCCGCCAGCGGCCTGTCCCGCGCGGCTGTGGCGCGGCACTGGCCGGTGCGGCGGCGGAGGCTGCTGGCTCGTGCGGCATGGCGGCCATCCGGATCCCGGCCTTTGCATCGCTGGCTTCGGCGTCGGCAGCGGGTGCCGCCACAGGGCCACGGCGCGCCGGCACAAGATCACGCAGCAGACCTGCCATGACACCGAGGATGAGGCCGGCTACCAGCCCGAGAGCCACAAACAGCTTGCGGTTGGGGCCAAGCTTGTCGCGCGGCACCACGGCACTGGTGATGATGCGGGCATTGGTGGAATCGACGCTGCTCTGCTCGCCGGTCTCCCGGGCGCGCAGCAGGAAGGCCTGATAAACTTGGCGGTTGGCATCGGCCTCGCGCTCGAGTTCGCGCAGCTGGACCGCGGCCTGCCCGGTGGTGAGGGTGTCGCGCTTCAGCCGTTCGACCTGCGCATTGAGCGAGGCTTCCGAGGCCCGGGCGCGGTCGAGTTCGGCGCGGGCGGCCTGCACGGTGCGGGCCAGTTCCTCGGCGATCTGGCGGCGCGAGTCGCGCACCTGGGCCTGCGCCGACAAAAGCTGCGGGTGCTGTGCACCATAGAGCACGAGCGCATCGGCCTCGCGCGTCAGGGCGTTGCCAAGCTGGGCGCGCAAGGCTGCGATGCTGGATGAGCTCAGCGCCTCGGGCGTCGCGCCGGCCTCTATGCTGGTGGGCCTGACGATGCGCACCTGATCGAACTTGGCCTGTGCATCGGCCAGCCGCGCCCGCGCCTGCGTCAGCTGCATGTTGCTGACGGCGAGCTGTTCTTCGGTGACGAGCTTGCCGCTGGCACCGACCAGGTTGTTGGCGGCGCGATACTTCTCGACCTTGTCCTCGGCCAGACGGACCCGCTCACGCAACTCGCTCAGCCGTGCGGTCAGCGAGGCCGAGGCCCGCGTGGCCGATTCCGACCGCACGATCGACTGGTCGTCGAGATAGGCTTCAGCCATGGCATTGGCGATGCGGGCAGACTTCGGCCCCTCGCTCGAAATGGCCGTGATGTCGATGACAAAGGTCCGCTCGCCACGGCGCACCATGACCTGCTTGTCCATCACGTCGAGGGCCGTCAGCACGGGGTCGCGCTGCGGGCCTGAGGGGCCCGCGGAGAGGCCAAGCCGTTCGGCAAGGCCCGGGCGACGGCCACCGAAGTCAGGGTCCATGGCAAGGTCGAGACGGTCGATCACCCGGCGCTTGATGCTGTCCGAAGCGATCACGCGGGCCTGGCTTTCAAGGTAGGCAGTTGTGACGTCGCTGCCCACCGCCTGCGGCGCGATCTCGTTCTGGAGCACGCGCAGATCGCGAGGGTCGATCAGCAGCTGTGCCGTGGAGCCGTAACGGTTCGGGGCCAGCATCGCGAGGCCGATGCCGAGCCCCAGCCCCAGCAGCCCGAAGATCGCGATGGCGATCAGGTGGCGGCGCACGAAGCCAAGGCCGAAGCCGATGGGGTCCTGAAGCAAGTCGGACAACGCTGACGGGCGCCTCGCCGGAGTTGCAGCCGAGCGCTGGCTCGCAACCTTGGGCTGGGCATCGTTTCGTCCATTGGTGTCGATCGCAAACATCGTTCCGCCGTTCCAATTCATGACGGCTGCGGTGCAAAGCGGGGCCTCTTCCCGCTCGGGCAGCACGTCTGGCTCGCTGGTTGCAGGTTTGATGCCGCACGATCTGTCCCAATTCGGGGCAGAAATGGGCTCAGCCTTGCATCCGTCGGAGGGCATCGGTGCGGTCGTGGCGGTCTTTCGCCTCCTGCGGCAGGTCTGGCGAAGAGACGAAAGACACCATGTCCGGCGCACAGACCATGATGTCTTAGCGGTGTGGCAAGACTTTTTGGAGCAATCATGCCAATGCCGTGACACTCAACCATGATCTGCCGCCTTGACCGGTTGACTGGCCGCTCACCGCGCCTGGGGACAAAGCCTGCCATGACCAGTCCGCGCACCGTGCGCGATCACCTGCGCGATTACCTCACCCTTGCCGGCGGCTCGGTTGGCCGGCTTGTGATCGCGCTGGCCTATTTCCTGGTTGCGGCCAACGTGCTCAGCCTTGCCGATTTTGGCCTGTTCGCCACGGCGTCGGGGGCCGGGATCTTGCTCTCGCGGGTCGCTGCCTTTGGCTTCATCTCGCCGCTGTTCCGCGCTGCCACCGTGCGCCCACGCCTGACGGGCACCTATCTGGCCGGCTATCTCTTCCTCTTGGTGCTGTCTGTTCCGCTGCTGGTCGTCCTCGCCACAGGGCTCCGGTTCAGCGTGTTCGGGGACATGCCGCTGGCAGCACTGGTGCTGATCCTGTGTGCCGAAGTGCTGGGCTGGCGGATGCTGGAAGTGGTGGCAATCATCAACAACGGCCTGCGCGCCTTCGGCAAGGCCACCGTGCTGATCCTGGCGGGATCAGCGATCCGCACCCTTGCTGCACTTGGCTTCTGGTGGTTCGGCTTCTCCAGCCTGACGGAATGGGCCTGGACCTATCTTGCCGCAAACCTTGTTGCGGCGGCCCTCGCCTTCGGCGTCTTCCTGCCGCCCTTGCGGCTGCGCCTTCGCCCGGCACTTTATGGGCGGCAGATGCGCGATGCCCTGCCAGCCGCCACGGCTGACATCATCTTCTATCTTCAGGCCGAACTCGACAAGGCCGTGGTGCTGGTCATGGCTGGCCCGCGCGTCGCCGGCCTTTATGCCATCGCCATGCGCATCGTCGACCTGACCGCGATGCCGGTGCGGTCCTTCAACCAGTTGATCATGCAGCAGATCATGACCGACCGGCAGGTCCGCACAACGACCCCGATGCTGCTGCTCGTGGAACTGGCGATCGCCGCCGTGTCGATTGGCGGGCTGCTGGCGGCCATGGCGCTGCTGTGGTGGAACCCGCTCGTGCTGGGCCGCAACATCGGCGCCGCATCAGCCCTGTTCCCGCTCCTGCTGGCCGTGCCGGCCCTGCGCAACCTGATCGAGTATCATTCAGAGCTGCTTTATGGCCTGGAGCGGACCGGGCTGCGCGCAGCCCTACTGGCCACCATCGCGGTGCTGAAAGCAGGGCTGCTGGCCCTCGTCATCAGCCTGTCGACCACCGAACTAGGCTGGGCCCCATGGCTCAACGCCATCTTCGTTGTCCTTTATGCGGTCTCCGCCGCCACGATCTGGCAGGTCATCCGCAAGCCGGCCGGCAACCGGCCCTGACGGCTCTGGCCAAGACCGCCAGACATTAACGAAACCTCTCATCATCCATGCACCGCTGTCCCGAAATGGGACGGCACGCCCCGTGCAACCTCGTGGCAGGGCTGGTCCGCCGGACAATCGGATGCGCCAGCCCGGAACAGAGTTGCGTCATCGATGGGGAGCGGGCCGTTCTGCAAGGCCCGGCGTCGCGTATGGAAAGCAGTGGCCGATGAAGAGCGTCCAGGATTTGCGGCCGCTGCACGCGGGCGGCAACGACACGCCGGCCTCGCACTGGCGCCTCCTCGTCGGGCTGGGAACGGCGCTGGTGGATTTCATCGCTGTGCTCGCCATCGTCACCTCGGCCAGCGTCAGCTACCACTTCGCGGCCTACCAGAATCCGGGAGATTTCGAACTGACGGCGGAACTCGCCGTGTTCATCGGCTCGATCTTCCTGTTCACCAACCTGTTGCAGCGCCGCTATCGACTGACACGCTATCTGTCGCCGCGCGGCCAGATGGTCGAGGCGTTCAACGTCTGGAACGTCACCATGGTCGCCTTCATCGCCGTGGGCTTCCTGGCCAAGGTGATCGATAATTATTCGCGCGCCGTGGTGCTGCTGACCTATCTCACCGGCATTCCGCTGGTCACGCTGGCCCGCTGGTGGGTGGTCAAGATCATCTCGGTTGCCAGCAAGACCGGACGCATCGCTGCCCAGCGCGTACTGCTGGTCGGGCCCGAGGTGGATGTCACCTCCTTCATGACCCGCCATCAGCCCTGGAACACCGGGCTGATGATCAATGACCTGGTCATCCTGCGTGAGCCCCCCGACGGGGCAAGTGCCGCCGAACGCGAGCAGATACTGTCGGCAGATCTGGCCGAGGCCATGGCACGGGCGCGCCAGTCGCGGCCCGATGGCGTGTTCATTGCCCTGCCCTGGGCCGAGCGCGAGCGCATCGAGCGCTGCGTTGATGCCTTCATGAACCTGCCGGTCTCGATCAACCTCGCGCCCGAGCGCATCCTCGATCGCTTCGACAACCCGCGCATCATCCGGACGGGCAGCATCGCCAGCCTCGAATTGACCCCACCAGCGCTCTCGACGCCGGAGATCATCACCAAGCGCGTGTTCGACTTCACCGGCGCACTGCTTCTGCTGGTCTTGCTGTTGCCGCTCTTTGCGGTGGTGGCGATGCTGATCAAGTGCGACAGCAAAGGGCCGGTGTTCTTCCTGCAACGGCGCTATGGCTTCAACCAGCAGCCATTCCGCATCCTCAAGTTCCGCACCATGACCTGCATGGACGATGGCGACCATGTCGTGCAGGCCACGCGCAACGACCCGCGCGTCACCCGTGTCGGGGCCTGGCTCAGGCGCTACAACATCGATGAGTTGCCGCAACTGGTGAATGTCATCCAGGGGCGCATGTCGCTGGTCGGGCCACGCCCGCATGCGCTGGCCCATGACCGCGAGTATGAGCAGAAGATCGGGCTTTATGCCCGCCGCCACAACGTCAAGCCCGGCATCACCGGCTGGGCGCAGGTCCACGGCCTCCGCGGCGAGACCGATACCGACGACAAGATGGCCCGCCGCGTCAGTTACGACCTGTGGTACATCGACAACTGGAACGTCTGGCTCGACATCGTCATCATGTTGCGCACCGTGTTCAGCCGGAAGGCGTTCAGCAACGCCCGGTGAGATGAGCGCGTGAGATGTGTCCGACGCGGGCAGACAGCGCGGGCAAAACCTCAATCTGCTGTTTCCTTCCGGGGACAAGCTGATCTAGTTTCGCGTCATGACCGATGCTCCTGATTTTGACACCCTCTCCGCCACCCTGCCCTCGGCTCGCGAGCTTGGTGCCCGCGCCTTTGCCATGCTGGCGGCGCTCAACCGTTTCAGCGACGAGCCCGGCAAGCTCACCCGGCTTTATCTGTCGCCAGCCCACAGGCTCGCCGCAGATCACGTCATGGAGTTGATGCGCGCGCGCAGCCTCATCGCCCATCTCGATGCGGCCGGCTCTGTCCAGGGCCGCATGGAAGGCCGCAAGCCCGGCCTGCCGGCCCTCATCGTCGGCTCGCACATCGACACCGTGAAGGATGCCGGTGCGTATGATGGCAATCTCGGCGTCGTCGCCGGCCTGCTGATCGCCGAGGCTCTGGCGCCGCACGCGCCGAGCCTGCCGTTTGCGCTGGAGGTCATCGCCTTCGGTGACGAGGAGAATGTGCGGTTTCCAACGAATCTCTCGACCTCGGCAGCGCTCTCGTCGGGCTATGAGCCGGCATGGCTCGATGCGCGCGATGCCGATGGCATCAGTGTGCGCGAGGCACTGGTTGCGTTTGGCGGCAACCCTGATGGCGTTGCTGCACTCAGGCGCCCGCCCGGATCGGTTGCCGGCTATCTCGAACTGCACATCGAGCAAGGTCCAGTGCTGGAAGCCCATGACGAGCCCGTGGGCATTGTCACGGCGATCAATGCCCAGATCCGGGCAAGGGTCCACGTCACCGGCGAGGCTGGCCATGCCGGCACCGTGCCGATGGCACTGCGCAAGGATGCGCTGGCCGCCGCCGCCGAAATGGCGCTGGCGCTGGAAGAGATCGCAAAAGGCCAGCCCGATGCGGTCGGGACCGTCGGTGTCTTCAGGCCTGAGCCGGGCGCGACCAATGTGGTGCCGGGAGCTTGCGCCTTCACCATCGACATGCGCGCGCCGCTGGATGCCACCGTCAGGGCCATGGACGAGGCGGTTGATGCCCGCTTTCGGGCCATCGCCACGCGGCGCGGCGTCGGCCTGACCATCGAGCCGTATTCGCGCCTCACCGCAACACCGATGGCAGCTTCGCTCCAGGCAGCGCTGCAAAATGGCATTGCCCGCACCGGTGCCAACCTGAAAGCCAGACCGATTCCGTCGGGTGCCGGCCACGATGCCATGACCATGGCGCGGACGTTTCCCGCCGCCATGCTGTTCGTGCGCAACGAAAAGGGCATCAGCCATTCGCCCCTTGAGGCGATGACCGAGGCCGATGCCGGCATCGCCATCAAGGTCATGCTGGAGACGGTCGTCGGGCTGGCCCGGTCGGCACCCTGACCGTGCTTGTCAGGAGCCCAGAACGCGCCCGGCGACAACCTTCAGCTTCGTCAGCAGGGCCGGATCGCGCATCGAGGGCGCGGTCATGATGGCGCCGTCGAGGGCCCGGTCCGATTTCACCGGGCACGGTTCGCGCTCCTTGGGAAAATCGCGGGCCAGCCGCGCGATCAGCCGCGCCGCATGGGCCGCATTGGCCTTCACGGTGGCTAACACGGCGGCCACGTCGACCATGTCATGCTCGGGATGCCAGCAGTCGAAATCCGTGACCATGGCCACCGTGGCAAAGGTGATCTCGGCCTCGCGCGCCAGCTTGGCCTCGGGCATGTTGGTCATGCCGATCACGTCATAGCCGAGCGTCCGGTAGGTCTGCGATTCCGCCAGCGTCGAGAATTGCGGCCCCTCGATGCAGACATAGGTTCCACCCTTGACCGCAGCCACGTCTTCATCAAGCGCCGCCTGAACCAGCCTCGCCTGCAGGAGCGGGCCAACCGGATGGCCCATCGGGACATGCGCCACGCAGCCGGCCCCGAAGAACGAGCTTTCGCGCCGATGGGTCCGGTCCACGAACTGGTCGACGAACACCATCAGCCCCGGATAAAGCTCGGCTTTCAGCGAGCCACATGCCGATAGCGCCACAAGGTCTGTGACACCGAGTTGCTTCATCGCATCGATGTTGGCTCGGTAGTTGATGTCGGAGGGCGAATGGCGATGACCACGTCCGTGGCGGGCGAGGAACACCACATCGGTCTCGCCAAGCCGGCCCACGCGCAAGCTGTCCGACGGCGCGCCCCAAGCCGTGGCCACCTCGTGTTCCGCCGTCACTTCCAGCCCGGGAAGGTCATAGACTCCCGAGCCACCCATCACCCCAAGAACCGCCCTGACCATCGCGCTTCGCCCCTCAGCTTCCGAAACGTTTCTTGAGCGGAATGGCAGCCAGTGACAAGGCCGCCAGCCCGAACAGTCCCGCAAGGATCTCGGGCGTGAGGATCGACGCGATCTGGAATTCCCCGCCCCGGTCGAGCACGCTGCCGAGGCCCGCACCCGCAGTGGTGAAGACCGCTGTCCCCGGAATGATGCCGAACAGCGTGGTGAGCACGAAGACCGGCAGCCTGACACCGACAAAGGCCGGCACCAGATTGACGAGGAAGAACGGGAACAGCGGCGCTAGCCGCAGAACCAGCAGATAGGACCAGGCATTGGCCTTGATATTGGCCCCCAGCCGCGTGGCCCTTTCCCCGAACCGCGCCAGAACATCACCGCCGAACAGGGTCCGCGCAAACAGAAAGACCAGTGTCGCCCCGATCGTCGCCCCGGTCACGTTCAGCGCCGTGCCGAGCCATGGGCCGAACAGGAAGCCGCCGGCCAGCGTCAGGATGACGGCACCGGGAACGGACAGGCTCACGGCGGCCACGTAGGCCAGCACGAACAGCAGCGCAGACAGCACGCCATGCGCCGCCACCAGCCCGGTCAGGCTGGCGCGGTGGGTGCGCAAGGTCTCGATGCTGAGCAGGCTGCCGAAGCCCAGCGCATGCAGCACCGCCACCGCGCCGGCCAGGACGAGCACGGCCCAGAGCCGTTTGTCGGTGAGAAAGGCCATGGTTGCAGTTTCCGTGATGTGCTGGCTGTTGATCGGGGCATACCGCCCGTGCCATCACCACAGCGGTTGCTGCCGGATTTTCGCGGGCGGGCTCGTCACTGTTACAGGCTTCACCGCTTTGTGACAGCCCTTCGCCTGAAGCATCGTCAGCCGTGTAACATTTGCCCCGTGTAACATTTGCCTTCGGGCGCACGAACAGGAAGAGCAGGTCTTGGTGCATGATCGCGAGGCAGACTGGAAACGTCTCCTGCTTGCCGCACGCTCGGGTGACGAGGCCGCTTATCGCAGGTTTCTGGGCGATGTTGCGCAATACCTGCGTGGCTGGGCGCAGAGAGGTCTGACGCGCGCGGGCCGTTCGCCTGCCGAAGCGGAGGATATCGTGCAGGAAACGCTGATTGCCATCCACACCAAGCGGCACACCTGGGATGACAGCCAGCCTGTCGGCCCCTGGCTGCACGGGGTGGCCCGCCACAAGCTGATCGACGCTCTGCGCAAGCGCACGGGGCACGATCATCTGTCGGTCGATGAACTGGCCGAGGTTCTGCCCATGGCCGCTTCCGGATCCGACCTCGCCAGCAGCGACATCCTGAAGATGGTGGCCTCTTTGCCGGAGCGGCAGGCCAGCATCGTCAACGCCATCTTCGTCGATGGCCAGCGGGCCAACGACGTCGCAGCGAAGCTGAACATGAGCGAGGGTGCCGTCCGCGTGGCGCTGCACCGCGCCCTCAAGACCCTTGCGGCCACTTTCGGCACAGGAGCGGACGATGCGCACGGATGATCTGATCAATGCCCTCGCGCGCGATCCGGTGCCTGCGTTGCCACCCGTGCGACACCTGATCCTCAGGGCACTTGCTCTCAGCCTCCCGGTCTCGGTTGTGCTGTTCGTGGCCACGATCGGCATCCGCAAGGACCTTTTGCCGGCACTGGCTGAGGGCTGGTTCGGGATCAAGCTGCTGCTCGTCGGCCTGATCGTGGTTGCAGGCTGGCAGCTGATCGGCAGTCGGGCCCAGCCGGGCCGGAACATGCCGCTGCTCGGCGCGCTGGCTGCTGGCCTTGCGATGCTGACCGCCGTGGCACTGGACCTGCGCATCGAGGGGGCGGCTGACTGGTCGGAGCGACTGATCGGCGACAATGCCGCCAAGTGCATGATGCTGATCCCGCTGCTCTCGCTGGCACCGTTGGCGGGCCTGCTCTACGCCTTGCGGGACGCAGCAGCCGTCAGGCCCGGACAAGCTGGCGCTGCGGCTGGCCTGCTGGCCGGAGCGATTGGCGCGATGTTGTACGGACTGCACTGCACGGACGATTCGCCGCTGTTCCTCGGCGTCTGGTATCTGGCATCCATCGGGCTGATGATGCTGCTTGGTGCGGTGGTCGGCCGGAAGCTGCTGCGCTGGTAAGCTGGCGGGCGTGCCGCGCCCGCGAGAAACCGTTCAGCGGATCGCCCGGACCACGCCCCCGCGCCGGAGACGCGACAGCTGCGCGGCCGCCAGCATCATGGCATCTTCCGCAGGAACGGGTCGACCCAGCAGATAACCTTGCAGTTCGTGGCAGCCGAGGCCGGTCAGCGCTTCGAGCTGGCTCTGGGTTTCCACACCCTCGGCCGTGATCTGGATGCCGAGCCGCGTGCCCATATCGACGATGGCGCGAATGATGGCTTCGTTGCGCCGGTCGGCGATCCCGCGCACGAACGAACGATCGATCTTGATGCGATCAAAACGGTGCCGGTTGAGATAGCTCAGCGATGACCAGCCCGTGCCGAAATCGTCGAGCGCCACGGTCACGCCCTCGCTCTGGAGCTTGTGCAGCACGGTGAGCGCAGTCTGGTTGTCATCGAGCAGGACAGACTCCGTCACCTCGATCTCCAGCCGTTCCGGCGCGATCTGGTGCCGCTTGAGCGCGCCGCTGACAAGCGCCGCGAAATCCGGGTGGCGAAGCTGCACCACCGAGGCATTGATCGCAATGCGGCACGCCACAGGCCATGTCCGGGCCTGACGCAGCGCCTCATCAAGCACCCAGGCCCCGACCGGCACGATCATGCCGGTCTCTTCGGCGATCGGGATGAAGTCGGCTGGCGACATCAGCCCATGCTCCGGATGCCGCCAGCGGATCAGCGCCTCGAAACCGGAATGCACCAGCCCCTTGGCCTGATAGACCGGCTGGAAATGCAGCTCGAACTCGTGGTTGTCGACAGCCGAACGCAGCCCGATGTCGATGGTCTGCCTGAGCTTGACCTGTTCATCCAGAACCAGACTGTAGCGCCGGAAGGCATTACGGCCGTCGCGCTTGGCCTGATACATGGCCAGGTCGGCGCGCCGGATCACCGCCTCGGCCGAGGTCTCGCCCGCGTCCACCGCCGCCACGCCGATACTGGCGCCGACATTGGCGATCTGGCCGCTGGATAGCAGGATCGGATGGTTGACGCCCGCAATGATCTGCACGGCAAGCTGTTCGCCGCGTGAGCTGGACGGGCTCTCCGCCGCCAGGATGATGAATTCGTCGCCGCCAAGGCGGGCCAGCACATCCTCGGGGCCGATGACGCTGCGCAGGCGGGCCGCCACCTCGCGCACCACCTCGTCGCCGGCAGCATGGCCATGGCTGTCATTGACAGCCTTGAAGCGGTCGAGGTCGACATAGAGCACCGAGTGGGTGACATCGCCGCCCTGCGGCATCAGCTTCTGGAGCATCTCGCAGAAGGCCCGCCGGTTCGGCAGGCCCGTCAGCACGTCGGACAGCGCCTGCCGCTCCAGTGCCACCTGCGAGGTGACGCGCTCGGTCACATCCGCCACCATGCCCTCGACATAGCTCGGCTCGCCATTGTCATCGCGCACAAGCCAGGCCGTCTCGGAAATCCAGATGGTCTGCTCCGAGCGCAAGGTGCGCACTTCGGACACGAAGTCTGTGATCAACCCGTCGCGCAACAGATGATCGTGCCGCTCCCTCTGACGTTGCGGATCAACCCGCCAGTTCGCCTCGCCGGCATTGTTGGCATCGAGAAGGGCCTTCTCGTCTGCATAGCCGCGCATCGCCACCAGCGCCGGATTGGCCCTGATGAGATGTCCGTCCAGCGTCTTGCGATAGATGCCGACGATGCTGTGGTCGAACAGCTTGCGATAATCGGCTTCCAGCGCTTTGCGCTCGGTCACGTCGCGGATGTTGGCGACGATGTGCGGCTCGCCCTCGGCAGCCTGCACCAGCGAGAACGCGCCCTCGACCCAGATGTAGCTGCCGTCCTTGCGCTTCAGCCGATGCACAATCATCGCTTGCGGCATTGCGGCAGTAAGCTGGGATGTCGCCTTGTAGAGCATCCCGATGTCATCGGGATGCACCCATTCGCGCATCGAAACGGCAAGGGCCTCATCTGGCGTGTAGCCGGTCAGCTTCAGCACGGCAGGCGAGAAATAGCTGCGCCGCCCGTCATTGTGGCCAAGGATGATCACATCGCTGCTGTTGTCAGCCAGCAGCCTGAAACGGGCTTCGCTCTCGCGGGTTTTCTGCTCGGCCTCAACTGTGTCGGTGATGTCGAAGGCAATCGACACGTTGGCGATAATCTCGCCGTCATCATTCCGCCGCGGCACCGCCGTCTCGTCGAGCCAGAAATAGGTGCCGGATTTGGTGCGGTTGCAGATTCGATGCCGAACGGTCAGACCCGCAGCCAGCGTCTCGCGGATCTGCCGGAAGAAGGCCGGGGGATGCTGGTCGGAATCGATCAACTCGCCAACTTGGCGACCAAGGGCTTCTTCGCGGGAATAGCCCGTTGTCCGGCAGAACAGGTCGTTCACGAACAGTAGCTTGCCGGAAGGATCAACGACACTGACGATCGAATGCTCGTCGAGCGCTGCCTTGTAGGCCCCCAGTTCCGACAACACGCTGCGGGCATGGGCGAGCGCATCGCGCAGTTTCTGGGTCAGTTCCTCACGCTGGGTGACATCACGCGCCGTGCCGCGATAGCCCTTGAAGCTGCCTGCCTCGTCGAACACCGGGCGCCCGTTGACCTCGATCCAGATATCGCCACCGGTGCGGTTGGCTGTCCGGTAGACGAAGTTGGTGATCGGCTCGTGCCGCTCCATGCACAACTTGTGCGCTTTCCACGCCGGGTCTTTCTCGACTTCGCCGCCGGCAAAGGCCCACCGCGTGAAGCCCACAGGCACCCGCATGGCGGACTGCCGGGGCATGTGCCAATGCGTGAACACGAAGTTCTCGTCCTGCTCCCACATCCAGTCCGAGGAGCTGTCGAGAAAATCCTGCAGACGCTCGCGCTCCTGATCGAGCTGGTTTCGGGCTTCGATCAGTCCCGTCTGGTCGATCGAGATTCCCACGGCGCCACGGCGCTCCGTGCCGACGGCAAGCGGACGCATGAACGTCTCGATGCTCCGTGCCTCACCGCCTTGCTGACGCACGTCAACAAAGCGCACATCCTCGCCGGCCAGCGCCTTTGTGTGTGCGGAACGCCAGACATCATCGACCACAGTCTCGACCGCATGGGTCGGCTGGTCCACCAGATCGCCGAAAAGGGCGCGATCATGGGCATTCTGAAAGACGTAGCGTCCATCCGAGCCGACGATGAAGACCGAATGCGGCACGGCATCGACCGCCGCCGTGAGCACGTTCGCATCCAGCATTGCGCTCCCTGCCAGTTCGGCAACCGCAGGTGACACACCGTCAGCGCCCACAGGATGCAAGCCGTCCTTTGGCGCTTCGGCGGCACAAGGTGCGCCATTCTTGTCGATGTGCGTCAGGCGCATGCGCAGATTCCATTGAAACCGGTCCAAGATTGCGCGATGCGGTTAACGTTCCCTCTCCCAAGCACGCCAATGGAACGATTTGCCGCAGCAACGGTTGCATGCTGCCCGCCAGGCGTGGCATTGCGAGCCGATGTTGCCGCCCCCGCCCCCCGACACTCTGTCAACGCTCAGCGTGCCGCCCGAGGCTGCCGGCATTCGGCTGGACCGCTGGCTGGCCCAGTCGCTGCCGGCGTTCAGCCGCAGCCGGCTCCAGGGATTGATTGCGGCAGGTGACGTCCGGCTTGACGGCCTTGTGGTCAGCGATTGCGGCCACAGGCTGAAGCCGGGCCAGCGCATCGACCTTGTGGTGCCGCCGCCCGTGGCAGCAGAACCTGTCGCGCAGGACATACCTCTGGCGATCGTGCATGAGGATGACGACCTGATCGTGATCAACAAGCCTGCCGGTCTTGTGGTTCACCCGGCTGCCGGGCACGAGGATGGCACGCTGGTCAACGCCCTGATCGCCCATTGCGGCGAGAGCCTCTCCGGCATTGGCGGGGTGCGGCGTCCGGGCATCGTGCACCGCCTCGACAAGGATACCAGTGGGCTGATCGTCGTGGCCAAGAACGATCATGCCCATCAGGAACTGAGCGCGCAATTCGCCGATCATGGCCGGACAGGACCGCTCGAACGGGCCTATCTCGCCATCGTCTGGGGCATGCCGCGCCGCCCGCACGGCACCATCGATGCGCCGCTCGACCGCAGCAGCCGAAACCGCGAGAAGATGGCCGTCGTGCCCGAGGGTCGCGGCCGCCACGCCATCACCCACTATGAGGTGCTGGACACCTACCCGACCGGCAGCACAGAACCGGTGGCCAGCCTCGTCCGCTGCGTGCTCGAAACCGGGCGGACCCACCAGATCAGGGTTCACATGGCCCATATCGGCCATCCCCTGCTCGGCGACAGGGTCTATGGATCGGGTTTTGTCACCAAGGCAGCCCGGCTTCCGGAGGCTCCGCGGCAGGCGCTGGCGGCCATGGACCGTCAGGCCCTGCATGCGACGCTGCTCGGCTTTGCCCATCCCGGATCAGGAGAAACGCTTGGTTTCACCGCCGACCCGCCAGAGGATTTTGCGAGATTGCAAGATAGCCTCGCAAAACTTTGATAACACTGCGCGCGTTTGCCTATTTTCGGCCATGGTTTGCCGCACTATAACGCCCACAGCGAAGGGTTCGATGGTGAACGTCGCTGATGGTCCGCCTGTGATGGGGGCCTGACAAGGAGGATGGCATGGCCACCGGTTTTCTGCCGATCATGGCCGCTGAAGGCGGCCTTTCGCGGTATCTCGACGAGATCCGCAAGTTTCCGATGCTCAAGCCCGACGAGGAATACATGCTCGCCAAGCGCTGGCGCGAGCATGATGACCGCGACGCGGCCCACAAGCTCGTCACCTCGCATCTGCGCCTCGTGGCCAAGATCGCCATGGGCTATCGCGGCTATGGCCTGCCGATCGGCGAGGTCGTGTCCGAGGGCAATGTCGGCCTGATGCAGGCGGTCAAGCGTTTCGAGCCCGAAAAAGGCTTCCGCCTTGCCACTTATGCGATGTGGTGGATCAAGGCCTCGATCCAGGAATACATCCTGCGGTCGTGGTCGCTGGTGAAGATGGGCACCACCGCCAACCAGAAGAAGCTGTTCTTCAACCTGCGCAAGGCCAAGAGCAAGATCTCCGCGCTGGACGAGGGCGACCTGCGCCCCGATCAGGTCCAGCAGATCGCCACCAAGCTCGGTGTCCCCGCGCAGGACGTGATCGACATGAACCGCCGCCTCGGCGGAGATGCCTCGCTCAACGCGCCGCTGCGCGAGGAAGGCGAAGGCGAATGGCAGGATTGGCTGGTCGACGAACAGTCGGACCAGGAGGTCCGCCTTGTCGAAAGCCAGGAAAGCGACAACCGTCTCGCTGCCCTGCGCGATGCCCTCGGCGTGCTCAATCCGCGCGAGCGTCGCATCTTCGAGGCACGTCGCCTGTCCGACGACCCGATCACCCTTGAGGACCTGTCAGACGAATTCGGCGTCTCGCGCGAGCGCGTCCGCCAGATCGAGGTGCGGGCCTTCGAGAAGGTCCAGGAAGCGGTGAAGATCGCGTTGGTCAAGCGCGAGACCTTGCCCACCATGCCAAGGATCGCCCGCACGGCCGCCTGAGCCGAGGCGGGCCGCGCTGCGGCTCGTCTTGTCACGAGCTAAGTCTTGTCACGAGCCTTCTGATTACGGCCTAAGGGCCGTGATCGCCGGCATCAGCGCCAGCTGTCGAAGCCCTCGGCAATGCGCAGATCGCCTGAGGGGCCTTTCTCGAACGCGATGATCCCACGACGGCCGGAGGCGAAGCGCACCGGAATGTCGATCCAGTTGCGGGTGCGGATCAGCTCGAGGTTGCGTTCCACCTCGACAGGCACGCGAGACAGCGCCGAGACGAACAGATTTTCCCCGAGAGCGTTGGTGATCGCCGATAGCGGCGCGCCGCGCTCGTTTTCCTCGGTCTTGAACTGCGGCACACCCGCTTCCCGCACCGCTCCATTGCCATCATCCGTGACACGCTGGAACCGCATCCCGAGGATGTGGGAAGCAGGAAAGGCCGCATCCGTGTTGCGCCGGATCGTGAACACGAGGTTGAGCCCGGCCTCGGCGATCTCGATATCGGCGCGGATCACGGTCTCGAGAGGCTGTCCCTGGCCGGGGTTCTGTGCCTCGACACGCCAGGCCACGCGGCCCACCAGCGCGCGCGGCGGCTGTGTCGCGTCTGGCGGTTCAATATAGAGCACGGCGCGTTGTGCGACAGCGATGTCGCCGCGTGGTGGTTGGCCTGAACCCGGCTGGCCAGTTCCCGGTTGGCCCGTTTGCGCAGGCGGTGGCACCTGCTGCGAAGGCGCCCCGGCCCGCTCGTTGATCTTGGGCCCGCCGGCTGCAGGCGCGGTGGTCTGCTGGCCGCCCTGAGGGGCCTGCGCGATCACCGAAGGCTCACGATTGACGTAATAGGCCGTGGCCGCGATGGCCGCGATGCCAAGCGCGATGCCGCCGCCCACGATCAGCTGGCGCATGCGCGGACGCGAGGACGACGGCGCTGTAGCGATGTCGAGACGCGGCCGGTCTGACGGCGGCAGAGCATCGGCAGGGGGTGCCGTGTCCTGCCTGAAGGGCTGGGTCGGCTCCGCTCCAGCGGCTTCGACGTTGGCTCCGAAGGCCTCGGCCGGCATCTCGTCGCGCAGCGGCGCGAACGCAGGGGGCCCGGGCATGACAGGCGCAGCAGTCGGTGCAGAAGAAGCGGACGGCGGCGAAACAGGTGCAGGTGGTGCAGGCGCAACGGGCACCGGCTGAGGCACCGGATCGGCAGGCTGATAGTCGCGCTCGATCCGGGCGATCACATCGTCAAGCGCCAGCCGCTGGCGCATGATGTCGGCTTCGGAGACCGGCGGATCGACATTGCGCAGCTGCGTGACAAGCACCTGCTTCGCCCGGTCATAGACCGCACGACGTGCCTCAGGTGTCTGCTCCTGCAAGCCCGCGATGGCTCTCGAAAGAACCGGGTAGAAATCCGCCATGGATGTGGTTTGTCCTGAGACAGGCCTCTGCGTCAACCCTCGAACGGATTGCGCACAAGAATGGTGTCATCGCGCTCGGGCGATGTCGAGAGCACGGCAACCGGCGCGCCGATCAGTTCCTCGATGCGCCGGACATACTTGATGGCCTGCGCCGGCAGCTCGCCCCAGGTGCGCGCGCCAGCGGTCGAGCCGCTCCAGCCTTCGATGGTTTCATAAACGGGCCTGACCCGCCCCTGCGCCGCCTGCCCGGCCGGCAGGGTTTCGATCTGGCGGCCATCAAGCTCATAGGCGACGCAAACCTTGATGGTCTCAAAGCCGTCGAGAATGTCGAGTTTCGTCAGCGCGATGCCGTCGATACCGGAGGTCTTGACGGTTTGCCGCACAAGGCAGGCATCGAACCAGCCACAGCGGCGCTTGCGCCCGGTGACGACGCCGAATTCCTTGCCCTTCGATCCGATCAGTTCTCCGATCTCGTCGTTGAGCTCGGTCGGGAATGGCCCCTCACCAACGCGGGTCGTGTAGGCCTTGGCAATGCCGAGCACATAGCCAACCGCGCCTGGCCCGAGGCCCGATCCGGTTGCGGCCTGCCCGGCCACGATGTTGGACGAGGTCACGAACGGATAGGTTCCGTGGTCGACATCGAGCAGCGCGCCCTGCGCCCCTTCGAAGAGGATGCGCTTGCCGGCGCGCCGCTCGCCGTCGAGCAGCGACCAGACCGTATCGGCATACGGCAGGATCTTCGGCGCGATCGCCTTCAGTTCTGCCAGCAGCGCCTGGCCATCCGCTTCCGCGATGCCAAGACCGCGCCTCAGTGCATTGTGGTGGGCGAGCAGGCGCTCGATCTTGGCTTCGAGCAGCGCATCATCTTCCAGATCGATGACCCGGATCGCCCTGCGGCCAACCTTGTCCTCATAGGCCGGCCCGATGCCGCGCTTGGTGGTGCCAATCTTGAGGCCGGAATTCGATGTTTCGCGGAAATGGTCCAGTTCGCGGTGCAGCGGCAGGATCAGGGTGGCATTGTCGGCAATGCGCAGGTTGTCACGGCTGATGGCGACCCCCTGGCCTTGCAGCTTGGCGATCTCCTCGACCAGATGCCATGGATCGACCACGACGCCGTTGCCGATGACCGACAGCTTGCCGGGCCGCACGATGCCGGAGGGCAGCAGCGACAGCTTGTAGACAACACCATCGATGACCAGCGTGTGGCCGGCATTGTGCCCGCCCTGAAAGCGGACCACGACATCGGCCTGACTGGACAGCCAGTCAACCAGCTTGCCCTTGCCCTCGTCGCCCCACTGGGCTCCCACAACGACCACGTTCGCCATCGCGCACCGCCTTCAGAGTGCCCTGAAGCGCCGCAACGGCACACCGGGCGTCAACAAAAAGCCCCGGCGCAAGGCCAGGGCTTTGGGTTCATCCTTGCAGTCCCTCATGATCCAGCGCAGGCGCAAGGTCAAGGAAAACCCGACCGACAGCCCATACAGCGCCTGCCATCACGGCCTGGACCTACTGGCCCACAAGCTCCCGGTCCGCCGGCCAGCGCAGCCGCCAGCCAAGCCTGATCTCGCGCTTTTCTCCCGCCGCATAGTCATGGCTCCACGCCATCACGCCGCGCCTGTCCTGAACGTTGCGTTCGGTGGCCGGGGTGTTGGTCGGAAGGGCCTCCACGCTAATCGCCGTGTTCTCCGACACCGGGATACGGTCGACGACGCTGATCCGCATCGGCCTGCGGTGCAGGTTGGTGATGCTGGTGCGATGGTCGCTGATCTGGTTTCGCATGGCATTGCTGCCAGACGGATCATTGTCGCGGCGCCTGACAGGCACCCGTTCGACCTTGATCCGGTCATCGGCACCAAAGCCGAGTTCGAAACTCTCGCCGGGTGCGACAAGACCCAGCTGGGCCTTGCCGACAAAGGCACCGTCCCGCGTCAGGGAAACCTCGCCCGGCAGCAGCGGCACATCGTCGGCCCATGCCAGATTGGCCGAGAGATAGGCCCGCGTCTCCAGCGCAGGCGCGACCTTGGCCAGCAAGGGCGCATCCAGAACATGGCTCGACAGCCTTAGCGTCCGCGCTGCGCCGTCCCGCCCGACGCTGACCCGGCCCGGCACCACGAAGCTGGCCGAGAAGGCGCTGGTCACGGCGCTGGCCTCGCGCTCGGCCACCTTGGCAGGTTCCGGGGCGGGGGCAGGCGCAGCGCCCCGAGCCATCCGCTCCTCCAGCGCCGACATGGCAAGGCTGCGCGAGCGGACACCGCCGAACACGACCGCCGGCTCGCTGAGCGCCAGCGCCTGTGTGGTCACGTCAGGCATCGTCGCGCCACCCGCAACGCGCGCGGTCGACAAGGTCAGGGCGACATCGCTCCAGTCCTCGCCCGTGCGCTGGATGATCGCGGCGCGGCGCACGAGGTTGACCTTTGCGGCAGCACCGTTTGCCTGCGTGTCGAGCTGCGCATCGTAGACCGCAGACCAGCGCGCTCCACCAACGCGGTAGCTCAAGGACAGTTGTGAGGACAGCTCCCGGTCGGCCTCCACCGCGATCGCCAGATCGAGCATCGGCAGCGGCGGCTGGCGAGGACGCCCGCCTGCCAGTTCGGCTGCCTTGATCTCGGCATCGAGATCGGCGGCGCGCTGCTGCTCAATCTGAAGGCTCTCGTTCGCCTGGGCCGTGCCCTCCCCGACCGCAGCCCACGCCGCGCGGGCCTGCGCCAGATCAAAACCCTTGCCCTCCTTCACGGCAGCCTCGGCGGCCATCCGCGCAAAATCGGCGACAGCCTTCTTCTGCACTTCCAGAGCATCGATCCGGCCCCGGACCTTGGCCAACTCGGTGCGCAGGTCACGCAGGCGCTTCTGCACATCCTGGCTGGGCGCTGTGTCGGCCGGCACCCGGCGCACATCCACCGAGCCGATCCTGAGCGCACCGCTGTCGGCGCCATCGGTCTTGCCCTCGATCCGGATCGAGGCGGGGTCGAGGCCTGCCGGCAGCCCGCGGAGCAGCAGCACGTGCTGGCCGGCCGGCACCTTCACCGAACCGACGCGCGTGATGGCAGCGGCATCAGGGAACACGGTCACGGCATCGATCCGACTGCTCAGAGCCAGTTCGGCAGACAGGGCAAGCGGCGCAAGCGCCACGGATGCCACAAGGGACAAGGTGGCGCGCAAGACACGTCGGGACATGACGATTATTCTCCGGGGAGCAGCATCTGGACACGATGCCAGCGCTACTCACGTCAGAATTGCGGATTTTTCACGGCCTCTCAGGCCCGGCCCCGCTGGCTGCGCATCGGCTGGACACGGTGGCGCAGGAAGTTGCCGATTTCGGTCATCCTGATCATCGGATCGAGCACCTGCGCATCAAGCCCGTGGGCCCAGGCCAGGTCGCTGCGGCCGGGATCGGCATCCAGCGTGGCCAGTTCGTCGGCATAGCGCGCCACGTCCTCGGGCGCACGCCGGAAGCCCTCGGCAACCAGCGGGCCAGCCATCCGTCGCAGGATGGCGGCAACCTCGCCAAGCGAAAACTCGGGATGATACTGCACGCCCCAGAACACGCCGCCTTCGTGGCGGATCTCGGCGGCCTGCACCGGCGTCAGCGCGTTGGACGCCAGCACGGTGATGTCCCCCGGTGGCAGCACCACGGCGTCGAGGTGGATCGCAGGCGCATCGAAAGCCGCCGGGCGCCCTGCGAGCAGCGGATGGGAACGGCCAGCCTCGGTCGGCACGATCCGGCGCGCAAGGCCGACCTCGCGCCCGGCCGGGTTGGCTGTCACCGAGCCGCCAGCCGCAACTGCGCCGACCTGAATGCCCCAGCAGGAGCCGAAGCACGGCGTGCCGCTGCGATAGATCGCCCGCATCAGCTCGATCTGCCGCGTCACGGGCGGCGCGACCTGATAGATGTGCAGGGCCGAGCCCGTCAGGAAAATGCCGTCATAGCTGGCGAGTCCTGCCGGATCGGGCAGGTTCGCGCCTTCATCCGCCGGCAGGGCAATGTCGCAGATGGCGCTTGCATCAAGCTGCCGGATCGACTGCGCGTAGGACTCCGCCGGCGTTACCCCCCAGCCTTGCCTGTAAGCCTCGCGGGCCTCGCGGACATTGCCTTCAACGACGAGCAGGCGGGCGGGTCTTGTGGTCATGGCGGGAATCGCAGGGCGTGAGGCATGTGCAGGGAGGGTCTGCGCCAGCAAGACATGACGCAAGGATCACAACACGCTAGAGCAAATCGAAACGCGGCGGAAACGCCAAATTGCGGGCCAGCGCAGCCCGCAACCGCATAACGCGCGCTACAGCAAGGGTCAGGCACAGGCATGGCAAGCATCGACCCGGCCAACAGGCAGAGCGCCTCGCTCATGCAGCGAGCATGGGCGAACCCCTATTTGCTGCTGGCCATCACCACGCTGCTCTGGGGCGGCAATGCGATTGCCAGCCGCGTCGCCATCGACAACATCTCGCCGATGGCGCTGACATCGCTGCGCTGGATCGGTGTGGCGCTGGTCTTCCCGGTCGTCTTTCGCAAGGAACTGGTGGCGCACTGGCCCACCATCCGCGGTGCCTGGGTGCAGATCGCGCTGATGGGCTGCCTCGGTTTCACCGTCTTCAACGCCCTGATGTATGTGGCCGGCCATTCCACCACTGCCATCAACATGGGCATCATCCAGGGTTCGATCCCTGTCATGGTGCTGGCCGGCTCGGTAATGATCTTCCGCACCCGCCTGCGCCTGATGCAGGTCGTGGGCGTCCTGACCACGATGCTCGGCGTGGCGCTGACGGCGGCGCGCGGTGATCTGTCTGTGCTGTCGCAGCTGGCATTTGCGCGCGGCGACATCCTGATGATCTTCGCCTGCGCGCTCTATGCCGGCTACACGCTGGCCCTTCGCAAGCGGCCCGATCTGCCGGGCCTGGTGTTCTTCACCGCGATGGCTGTGGTGGCCTGCGTGCTTTCGGCCGGTTTGTTCGGGATCGAGATCGCGCTCGGCCAGCATCTGTGGCCGAACTGGAAGGGCTGGCTTCTCGTGCTCTATGTCACGCTCGGTCCCTCGATCATTTCGCAGCTGATGTTCATGCGGGGCGTCGAACTGATCGGCCCGGCCCGCGCCGGCCTGTTCGTCAATCTCGTGCCGATCTGGGCGGCCATCCTCGCTGTGGTGCTGATCGGCGAGCCGTTTGCGCTCTATCACGCTATCGCGCTGGCGCTGGTGCTCGGCGGCATCTGGCTGGCCGAGCAGAACCGCGCCTGACGACCCCCTCGGCGCAGGAGCGTCAGCGCCAGAGGGGCCGGACCTTAAGGAACAATCCGTAGGCCCTCTCCAGCAGCCACGGCAGCGGCGGAACCGAGCACACCCGCCCCAGCAGCCTGAAGCGCGGTGTCGCCCGCCACAGGGCGATGAACGCTGCAGCGCCCGACACCACCTCGCCACTGCCAAGCCTGACATGGAAGCGTGCCAGCGCCGCCTCGCGGCTGACGCCTTCGGGCAAGCGAGCTTGCTCCACGGCGATATTCTCGAAGGCCGGGCGATCGGCAGCCCCATCGCTCAGACGCTGATACAGCGCAATCTCGCGCGAACATACCGGGCAGCCGCCATCATAGTAGACAGCGCAGGCGGCAGCGGGGTCGGTGTTTACTGGAGACGTCTGGAAGGATGGAGCCATGTACCGGACATGGCTCCATCACCCTTGCGAGACAACCGTGTCCAATTGCCTCAGAACGCTAGCCGGCGCGCGCGCTTGACCTGCGGGATGGCCTCGATCCTGGCAAGAAGGGCATCATCCACTCGGCTGTCGACCGCGACATAGCAGATTGCGTCGCCGCCGGGTGTGTCGCGGCCGAGGTTGAAGGTGGCCACATTGACCCCGGCATCGCCCAGCAGCGAGCCAAACGCGCCGATGAAGCCGGGCTTGTCGGCATTGCGGATGTAGATCATGTGCGGCGCGAAGGCGGCATCGACCTTGATGTCGCGGATTTCCACGATCCGCGGCACACCATCCGAGAGCACCGTCCCGACGGCATGGCGCGGCATGTCCTCGGCCTCGACGATGATCTTGATCGAGCTTTCGAGGTTGCCGGGCGCCTCGCGCTTGACCTCATCGACGGTGATGCCCTTGTCCTTGGCGATGGCGGCAGCATTGACCATGTTGATGCCAGGCATGAAGGGCCTCAGCACACCGGCAATCGCCGCGGAGGTCATCGGCTTGACGTTCAGTTCCGCCACCTTGCCCTCATAGACGATGCGGATGGCCTTCACCGAGCTTTCGGTGAGCTGGCCGAGGAACGAGCCGAGCTTCTCCGCCAGCGCCACGAACGGCTTGACGCGCGGGGCTTCCTCCGCCGAGATCGAGGGGAAGTTGACGGCATTGGTGATCGCGCCCTTGAGCAGGTAGTCGCTCATCTGCTCGGCCACCTGAAGCGCCACGTTTTCCTGCGCTTCGGAGGTCGAGGCACCAAGATGCGGCGTGCAGATGACATTCTCCAGCCCGAACAGCGGGTTGCTTTCCGCCGGCTCTTCCGAGAACACATCGAAGGCGGCGCCGGCAACATGGCCGGACGTGATCGCATCCGCCAGCGCCTGTTCATCGACAAGCCCGCCGCGTGCGCAGTTGACGATCCGGACGCCCTTCTTGGTCTTGGCCAGCGCCTCGCGCGACAGGATGTTCTTCGTCTGCTCGGTCATCGGCACGTGCAGCGTGATCACGTCGGCGCGGGCAAGCAGCGCATCGAGTTCGACCTTCTCCACGCCCAGAGTGACCGCCCGTTCCGGCGTCAGATAAGGGTCATAGGCCACGACCTTCATGCCGATACCGAGCGCCTTGCGTGCCACGATCGAGCCGATATTACCGGCCCCGATCAGGCCAAGCGTCTTGGCTTCGAGTTCGACACCCATGAAGCGATTCTTTTCCCACTTGCCGGCTTGGGTCGAAATGTCGGCGGCGGGGATCTGACGGGCCAGCGCGAACATCAGCGCGATGGCGTGTTCGGCAGTGGTGATCGAATTGCCGAAGGGCGTGTTCATCACGATGATGCCGCGCTGGGTGGCGGCCGGGATGTCGACATTGTCGACCCCGATGCCGGCCCGGCCGATCACCTTCAGCTTCGTGGCGCTTTCGAGCAGCTTGGCGGTGGCCTTGGAGGCCGAGCGGATGGCAAGCCCGTCATAGTCGCCGATCATGGCGGCGAGCTTGTCCTTGTCCTTGCCGAGGCCGGGATCGAAGGTCACATCGATGCCGCGATCCTTGAAGATCTTCACGGCGGCGGGAGAAAGGGCATCTGAAATCAGAACCTTGGGAGCGGGCATGGGAGCACCTTGTGATGAGGCTGTGGGATGTGGGCAGTCAGCAGCCGTGCGTCGCCATCTGCGACTGCCGACTGCCTTCTGCCGATTAAGGGAAGGAAAGCCGCTCAGGCGGCTTTCTGAAGCTTCGCCTTTTCGGCGGCGAATGCGCGTTCGATCCAGGGCAGCAGCGCCTTCACGTCACGCGTCTGGACGGTCGCGCCGCACCAGATCCGCAGGCCGGGAGGCGCATCGCGGTAATGGCCGAGATCGAGGCCAACACCTTCCTTTTCGAGGAAAGCGACGATGCCCTTGGCGAAGTTCGCCTGCGCATCGGCTGAAAGGGCCGTCACCACCGGGTCAGTAAACTTGAGGCAGACCGAGGTGTTCGAGCGCGTCTTCGGCTTGACCGCGAGGAAATCGACCCATGGCGTGGCCTTGACCCATGTCGCAATCGCGCGGGCATTGGCATCGGCCCGCTTGATCAGCCCTGTCAGGCCGCCGACCTTCTTCGCCCAGGTCAGCGCATCGATGTAGTCCTCGACGCAGAGCATGGAGGGCGTGTTGATGGTCTCGCCTTCGAAGATGCCCTTGATCAGCTTGCCGCCCGAGGTCAGCCGGAAGATCTTCGGCAGCGGCCATGCCGGCTTGTAGCTTTCAAGCCGTGCCACGGCGCGCGGGCTGAGGATCAGCATGCCATGGGCCGCTTCCCCGCCAAGCGCCTTCTGCCAGGAGAAGGTCGTCACATCGAGCTTGGACCAGTCCATGCGCTGCGCGAAAGCCGACGAAGTGGCATCGCAGAAGGTCAGGCCCTGCCGGTCGGCGGCGATCCAGTCGGCGTCCGGAACACGCACGCCAGAGGTCGTGCCATTCCAGGTGAAGCAGACATCCCGGTTGCGGGTGTCGATCTTCTTGAGGTTCGGCAGCGCACCGTAAGGAGCCGTCACCGTTTCGATGTCGGTCAGCTTGAGCTGCTTGACGGCGTCGGTCACCCAGCCTTCGCCGAAGCTTTCCCAGGCGGCCATCGTCACGGGGCGGGCGCCGAGCATGGTCCACATGGCCATCTCGTAGGCACCGGTATCGGACGCAGGCACGATGCCGATCAGATAATCGGCCGGCACTTCCAGCACCTCGCGCGTCAGATCGATGGCCTGCTTGAGCTTGGCCTTGCCGATCTTGGCACGATGCGAGCGCCCAAGCGCCGCGTCACTTAGCGATTTGAGGGACCAGCCCGGCCTTTTGGCACAGGGACCGGAAGAAAAGTTCGGCACGCGTGGACGTGCAAGTTCGCCGCGCACGGCGTTCGGTGTCGTAGCCATCAATGTCTCCATCCTCACAGATGGGTGTCTCCCGGTGGGGGGAGATGACCCGTTGATGGGGATAGGGGACAAGCCAGAGCGCGTCAATCAGGATTGTTCCGCAAGCCGGACATTCGCTGGACAAAGGCCCGAAAGCCAAACGGCGCGCCCTCGCAGGCGCGCCGTCAACCTGTCAGCCGTGCGGCTGGATCAGAACTTGCGGATCATCGGAGCGGGCGCGAAGACCGGCTCGGGAGCGGGCGAGCCGCAGCAATCGCCGCTGCCCAGCGCCCAGCGCATGCCGAGGCGGAAGTCATGACTGTCGATGTCGTTCACCTTCACCGAGGCCAGCGTGTTGCCCGGCACGAACGGGTTCACCAGGACGCCCGATTCAGCCTTGCCGAGGTTCAGGTAGCGGTAGCTGGCTTCCAGCGTCAGGTTCTGGTTGATCTGGTAGCCAACACCGGCATGCAGCGCCCAGGCGAGGCTGGTCTTGGTGCGGTCAGGCGCATAGGCGAAGCTCGGGGTGACGCCGCCGCCACCGCCGATCACCACCACGCCCTGGTCGGTGAAGCCGCTGATCGTGTTCTGCGACACGCCGACGCCGGCGCCGAGGAACGGGGTCAGGCAGCCAAGCGCGCAGAAGGTGCCGAGATCGACATAGGCATTGGCCATGAACACCCGCGACGAGAGATGGCCGTTATAGGTGTTGGTCTGGGTCTGGCCCGGCGCACCGGGAAGCGTCAGGAAGTCGGTGTAACCGATCTGGCCACCGCCGCGGAGTTCGGCGGTCACGTCAGCCCGGAACCAGCTGTTGAACTTGTAGCCGACGCCGAGGCCGACGAAGGACGGCGTGGGATGCTTCTTGCCGAAGAACGACGCCCCGCCGATGGCCGGATTGGCATAGATGTCGGAGGTGTACTTGCCGATCTTGGTGGACCCGACACCGATATCGCCGCGCAGGTAAACGCCGCCGGCTGAAACCGTGCCGCGCAGCGGCGCGTCGAAGTGCGCGGGCGGCGGCGGGACAGGCAGATCGCCTGCGTGGGCCACATTTGCGACGCCGACAACCACGGCGCCTGCGACAGCGAGAACTTTCAGGCTGCTCATGATTTCATCCTCAACGGTTTGGCATGGTGCGAACACGCATGCGGAATGCCAACGAGGATGACTTTGGCAGCGAACGGTTAAAGGGCACTTAACCCTAACGCTTAACCATGGTTTCGAAGCCGGGCAGCACAATTGGCGCGCAAGACGGCCAGATCAGCGCAGGCCGGCCCATGCAGGCGGCAACGTATTCACATGTGTTGAGCGCCAAAGGCGCGTTCAGGCCGCAGCCTTGGAGACGGCATCGACGACCTCGTCGACCACGCGCTCCACCAGGTCGCGGTCATCGCCTTCGGCCATGACCCGGATGACCGGCTCGGTCCCGGAGGGCCGGATCACCAGACGCCCACCATTGCCGAGCTTCTTGCGCGCATCGTCGATGGCGGAGACCACGACCCCATCCTGCAAGGGCTGGCCCGACTTGTAGCGCACGTTCTTGAGGATCTGCGGCAGCGGCTCGAAGCAGTGGCAGACCTCGCTGACCGGCTTGCCGAGGCGCTGCACGACCGCCATGAGCTGGAGAGCCGCCACGAGTCCGTCGCCGGTGGTCGAATAGTCAGACAGGATGATATGACCGGACTGCTCGCCACCCAGATTGTAGCCATGCTCGCGCATGTGCTCCAGCACGTAGCGGTCCCCCACTGCGGTGCGCGCCAGCGTCAGGCCAATGCCGGCAAGGTAGCGCTCAAGCCCGAGGTTGGACATGATCGTGGCGACGATGCCCGGCGCTGTCAGCTGGCCCTCTTCGTGCCAGCTTGTGGCGATCACGCCCATCAACTGGTCGCCATCCACGACCTGCCCGCGCTCGTCCACGATCAGCACGCGGTCCGCATCGCCATCGAGCGCGATGCCGATGTCGGCCCTGAGTTCCCGCACCTTGCGGATCAGCGCATCCGGCGCGGTCGAGCCGACATCGTGGTTGATGTTGAAGCCGTCAGGCTCAATGCCGATGGCGATGACCTCTGCACCCAGCTCCCACAGGGCTTCCGGCGCCACCTTGTAGCCGGCTCCGTTGGCGCAATCGACGACGATGCGCAGGCCTTCCAGCGACATGTTGCGCGGCAAGGTGCGCTTGGCGAACTCGATATAGCGCGCGTGCACGCTTTCCACGCGCTTGGCCCGACCGATCGAGGTGGACTTGGCCAGCTGCGACGACAGATCCGAATCGATCAGCGCCTCGATCTCTATTTCGACATCGTCGGACAGCTTGTAGCCATCAGGCCCGAAGAGCTTGATGCCATTGTCCTCGAACGGGTTGTGCGAGGCCGAGATCATCACGCCGAGGTCGGCCCGCATCGAACGCGTCAGCATCGCAACAGCCGGTGTCGGGATCGGACCCAGCGGCAGCACGTCGATGCCGACCGACAGGAAACCGGCCTGAAGCGCCGTTTCGATCATGTAGCAGGACAGCCGCGTGTCCTTGCCGATCACCACCCGATGGCGGTGGTCTCCGCGGCGGAAGGCGAGCCCGGCCGCCTGCCCGACCTTCATGGCCAGTTCCGGCGTGATCACCTTGTTGGCGCGGCCGCGCACGCCATCGGTGCCGAAATACTTGCGAGCCATGGATTCCATCCCGTCAGAAAGGCGCTGCAGGACAGCGCGGCAGTGCCGAACGTTCGGCTGTTGTTTAGCCCGGAACAGTGCGCCGGAGTTCTTCAAAAATTGTAATCGACTGTTGCAGCACCTGTTTCATGGTTCACAGGCCATGACAGGGCCTAAGGCACAACGCTTGCCGAAAACGAGAAAGCCCGGACCTGATACGGTCCGGGCTTGATCTGTGTTGCAGTTCCGCGTGCCCTCAGACCTGAGGCTGCGGCTCCATGCCGGCATCCGGATTGGGCTTGCGCTTGCCCCGGCCGGCCGTCGGCACGGCGGAGCCGCGCGTCGGAGGCGTGGGGTCGACATCGCGCACCGGAGGCTTGCCGTCGAGGAGGTCCTTGATCTCGTCGCCGGACAGGGTCTCGTAGGTCAGCAGGCCCTGCGCCAGCGTTTCCAGATCGTCGGCACGCTCCTTGAGCAGCCGGCGTGCATCCTCAAGCCCGCCTTCGACAAGACGGCGCACTTCGGAATCGATGGTGCGGGCGGTTGCTTCGGACACGCTCTGCTGGCGACCCATCGACATGCCGAGGAAGACCTCGTCCTGATTCTCGCCATAGGCGACCGTGCCGAGCTCGGGCGAGAAGCCCCAGCGCGTCACCATCATCTTGGCAAGGCGCGTGGCCTGATCGATGTCCGACTGGGCGCCCGACGTGACCTTCTCCTTGCCGAAGATCATCTCCTCGGCGATGCGGCCACCCATCAGGATCGCGAGGCGCGAGGTCATCTGCTCGAAGCTCATCGACAGCTTGTCGCGCTCCGGCAGCTGCATCACCATGCCCAGCGCGCGGCCACGCGGAATGATCGTCGCCTTGTGCACAGGGTCCGTCGCCGGAACATTGAAGGCCACGATGGCATGGCCGGCTTCGTGATAGGCGGTCAGGCGGCGCTCATCCTCGGTCATCACCAGCGTCTTGCGCTCGGCGCCCATCATCACCTTGTCCTTGGCGTCCTCGAACTCGGCCTGCGTGACGATGCGCTTGTTGCGGCGCGCAGCCAGCAGGGCGGCTTCGTTGACGAGGTTCATCAGGTCCGCGCCGGAGAAGCCGGGTGTGCCGCGGGCGAGCACCTTGAGATCGACATCGGGGCCGAGCGGCACCTTGCGAACGTGCACGCGCAGGATCTTCTCGCGGCCGACCACATCCGGGTTGGAGACCACGATCTGCCGGTCGAAACGGCCTGGACGCAGCAGCGCCGGATCAAGCACGTCAGGACGGTTGGTCGCGGCGATGATGATGATGCCTTCGTTGGGCTCGAAGCCGTCCATCTCCACCAGAAGCTGGTTGAGGGTCTGCTCGCGCTCATCGTTGCCGCCGCCGAGGCCAGCACCGCGATGGCGACCGACAGCGTCGATTTCATCGATGAAGATGATGCAGGGTGCGTTCTTCTTGGCCTGCTCGAACATGTCGCGCACGCGGCTGGCGCCGACGCCGACGAACATCTCGACAAAGTCCGAACCCGAGATCGTGAAGAACGGCACGTTGGCTTCACCGGCCACAGCCTTCGCCGTCAGCGTCTTGCCGGTACCGGGAGGACCGACCAACAGCACGCCGCGCGGGATGCGCCCGCCAAGCCGCTGGAACTTCTGCGGGTCCTTGAGGAATTCGACGATTTCCTGGAGGTCTTCCTTGGCCTCGTCGATGCCTGCGACATCATCGAAGGTGACGCGGCCGTGCGCCTCGGTCAGCAGCTTGGCCTTAGACTTGCCAAAGCCCATGGCCCGGCCTGCGCCACTCTGCATCTGCCGCGACAGGAAAATCCATGCCCCGATCAGGAGCGCGATCGGCAGAAGGTTGATGAGCAGCGTCATCAGCCAGTTGGTTTCGGTGTTCTGCGGGCGGGCGGTGATCTGCACGCCCTTGGCCTGCAGCTTGGTCACCAGGCCCGGATCGAACGGCGCGAAGGTCGTGAAGGTGCGACCATCAGTGTAGGTACCGCTGATCTCCTGACCCGCAATCGTCACCGTGGTGATCCGGCCCGATTCCGCGTCGCTGAGCAACTGGCTGTAGGCAATGTTCGAGTCGGCGGTTCGCGAGCTGGGGCTCTGGAACAATGTCACCAGAGCCAGAACCAGCAGGAAAATCACCAGCCAGACAGCGAAATTGCGAAAGTTGGGGTTCATATCCGCATCCGTTCTGCGCGGGCTCGGGTCAGGGACAGGAGAGCCGCATCGTTGACATCATACTTAGTCCTCGCCATGGCCCTTGCCAAGGCTCCGGCGTGGAACAGGGTTGACGCAGGCTGCCGTCCGTGAAGCATCAACGCGGGAGCTGCCTTCGAGCTGGTTGCGTGCCGCTGTCAGCCAGCTCATGTCCAGCCCCATTTCCGGTGCGCACAGGATGGGCCCCGCGCCGGCGCAGGCCTTCAGGCTGGCCACAGAGCAGACCGTCCCGGTCAAGCGAAAGAACCTGTCCGCCGAGCGTGCGCCTGACGGCCCTGCCCGACCGGAGCGCATCCAGCAGTGCTTCGGTGCAGGCTTCCAGCCGCTGAAGGCGAAGACCGGCCTGCGCCGTCATGACCTCATCGCTGCCTGCGCCCTGCCCGCCCGGCTGCGACAGCATGCGGCCAAGCGCCCGCATCACGATGGCGGAAGGGTAGCTTGCGAGCCGCCTGAAATCGAGCTGCCAGCCGGCGCCCGAAGCCGCGCTGTGGCAGGCCTGAAGCGCCCGCTGCGCGATCTCGTCCAGCGCCTCGTCGGCTGCTGCCAGCCGGCGTCCCAACACGCCGAGACGGCCCGCATCCAGCCCTTCGGCTGCCAGAACGGGCAGGATGCCGCGCCAGCGCACGCGTGCGAATCGCTGATCGGCATTGGAAGGGTCGTTGATCCAGCCCCAGCCGTGCTGCCGGCAGGTCGCGATCAGCCGCGCCTTGTTCCAGCCCAGTGCCGGCCGGGAATGGGCGATGCCGGCGCTGCGCGTCTGTTGCCGCATGCCGGCAAGTCCCGTCAGGCCCGAGCCGGCGGCCAGCCGCATCATCAGCGTTTCCGCCTGGTCATCCTCGGTATGGGCTGTCACCAGCATGTCGGCACGAAGCGCGCGGGCGTGCGCGGCGAGTAGCCGGTAGCGGGCCCGGCGCGCGCTGTCTTGCAGCGCACTGGAGGGTTTCGGCCCCGTCCACGGCAGGATGGCAGCGGCAAGGCCTAGCGCTTCGGCGCTCGCGACGACGAAGGCGGCTTCATCGGCGGAAGTGGCGCGAAGACCATGATCGACCACGGCGACTGTCGGCAACTTTTGTCCATGCCGCCGCGCCCAGCCCGCGATGAGCCCCATGAGCGCAACCGAATCAGGTCCGCCGGAGACACCCAACAGCACCATCCGGCCCACCAGCATGGCGAAGGCTGCATCGGCTTCATTTGGTGAAACCGGCACGGCCGGCTGCGGCATGCGCTCGTCCATCAGCCGTCGCAGCGGGCGCGCTTCTGTTCGCGCTCGACGCCCTGCCGCACGTTCTGCGAAGCCTCAGGATACTTGACGGACAGTTGCGCATAGGTGGCGCAGGCCTGGTCGCGCGCACCGAGCGCGTTGAGCGACATGCCAAGCCTCAGCATGGCGTCCGGTGCGATAGAGGTGCGGCCATGCTCGGTGGTGACCTTCAGATACTGTTCGGCGGCATCCTTGTGGCGGTTGCGACGGAAATAGCTCTCGCCCAGCCAGTAGGTCGCGGCGGGCACCAGCCGGTCGCGCGGGTTCGATTGCAGGAACTGCCGGAAGCCCATTTCAGCATCCTCGTACTGGCGAGCATTGATCGCCGCGAAGGCAGCATCGTAGACGGCGCGCGGCGTGCCAGTGGCCGTCGCCGCTGCACTCTGGGTCGGCCTCGGAGTGGCCGGCAGCGCCCCTTGAGGCACACGTGCCCCGGACACGTCGAGCGGCTGGCCGGAACCCGGCCCGGCCGTATCGAGCGCCCCGCCACCCAGCGCGCGCGGGGCACCGGCTGCACCAGGTTGGGCGCCGGGATCGAAGGCATCGTTGCGACGGGGCCGTGCCGGCTGGCCAGGTGCCGCACCCGGTGTGGCAGCGGGAGCCGCGCTGCCGGGAGCAAGGGCGCCGCCACGTTCGTTGAGGCGGAACTCGACATCTTCCTGAAAGCGCTTGAGCTGCTCCGTCAGGCGGCGGTTCTCGAACTGGAGTTGCTCGATTTGCCCGGAGAGCTGGCGGATCTGGTTCTCCATCCGGTTGACGCGGACGCTGACTTCGGCGGCGTCCTGGGCGTGAGCCAGCCCGGCCAAGGCCAGCCAGAACCCGAAGAGGGATGCAAGGCCCACTCCTGTCGCCCGTGTCCGAACCGCTGCAAACCGCATCATTGCTCCACGAACCATCTTGCCAAGCCCCATCCTGACCGGAACCGTTTCACCCGAATACGGCGTCAAACGGGCAAACGCCATGCCACAAACGCAACAACCGGCGCAGTTTGCGCCGGTTGTGATGAACGCAGGTGCAACGCCGCCGATGCGGCGAATGACCTCAGAGCCCTGCCGTGTCCAGCAGGGTCACGGCGCGCCGGTTCTGCGACCAGCACGAGATGTCGTTGCAGACCGCCACAGGGCGCTCCTTGCCATAGGAGACGATGCGCATCCGGTTGGCCGGAATCCCGCGCGAGGCGAGATAGTCGCGCACGGCCTGGGCGCGGCGGGCACCGAGCGAGAAGTTGTACTCGCGGGTGCCGCGCTCATCGGCATGGCCTTCGATGGTGAAGGTGTAGCGCGGATAGCGGCCGAGCCAGGTCGCCTGCTTGTCGAGCGTTGCGGTGGCGGTCGAGGTCAGGTCGGTCGAATCCGACTCGAAGAACACGCGGTCGCCGACATTGACGACGAAATCCTGCGCGCTGCCGGGGGTAGCGGCGCCGCCAGCCCCGAAGCCGGCGTTGGGATCGGTGGTCGGCGTGCTCGAACAGGCACCAAGCGCAAGGCCGCCCAGCACGATCAAGGCAAGCTTGGCAGCGCGGGCACTGGCGAGAAAGGACATCAACATGGACATGTCTCCGAAAGCGGCAAAACGGGCAGGCATCTGTGATCAAGACGCCACATGCCTCATCAATGTCGCGTCAACCTAAACGAGACCTTGCCAGATCAAGTCAAAATGGCGGCATCGGGGCAGATGGTTAACCATTTGTCACCGTCCAGCACGCCCCTGACGGCTCAGGATCGCACCTCGGTCAGCAGCGGCGACCATGTCGGATCGGAGGCGAAGGCCGGCGTCGGAACCGGCTGCTCGACCCGCCCTGTGATGTCGACCATGTAGAGTTTTCCGCCCGATTGTCCGCCCGGATCACGGAAAAACATCAGATACTGGCCGTTCGGCGCGAAGGTCGGCGACTCGTTGTGGAAGCCTTCCGTCAACAACCGCTCGCCCGAACCATCGGGTCGCATTACCCCGATGGCGAAGCCGCCGCCGGTTCGCTTGGTGAAGGCGATCAGATCACCTTTTGGTGACCAGACCGGCTGCGAATAGGATCCCTGCGCGAAGGAGATGCGCTTGGCGGCCCCGCCGCCCGAGTCCATCAGGTAAAGCTGCTGCGAGCCACCCCGGTCGCTCTCGAACACGATCTGGGTGCCGTCGGGCGAATAGGATGGCGATGTGTCGATCGCAGCCGTGTCGGTGAGGCGCGTGGTCGAGCGCGAGCCCAGGTTCATGGCGTAGAGGTTCGAGTTGCCACCGGTCTGGAGCGACAGCGCGATCGTCTGCCCATTGGGTGAGAAGCGCGGGCTCGAGGTCATGTCGGGGAAATTGCCGACCACCTGCCGCGCGCCGCTCTCGATGTTGATGACATGCACGCGCGGCTGCTCGCCTTGCCGCTGCGCCATGTAGGTCACGTCCTGCGAGACCGGCGAGTAACGCGGCGTCACCACGCTGACATCGCCCGTGGTGAGGAAGCGCACGTTCGCGCCGTCCTGATCCATGATAGCGAGCCGCTTGCGGCGGTTTTCCTTGGGGCCGGCCTCGTCGACGAACACCACGCGCGTGTCGAAATAGCCGCCCACGCCGGTAATCTTCGAATAGACGGCGTCGGAGATGATGTGCGCCACCCGGCGCATGTTGTTGGGATCGGTGAAATACTGCTGGCCGGCGAGTTGCTGGCCGCTGGTGACATCCCACAGGCGAAACTCGGAGCGCAGGCGCGCGCCGTCACGCACCACGCGGCCCACGACGAGGCCCTGCACGCCGGTCGGCTTCCACTGCTCGAAGTTGGGGATGCCGTCGAAGGGCGGGGTCCGCTCGGCATGCCGCTCGCGCGGCAACGGCACGAAATAGCCGGACCGGCGCAGGTTGTTGGTGATGATGCCCGAGACGCGCGGGCCCATGTCGCCTTCGCCGCCAAAATCGGCGATGGCGATGGGCATTGGCTGGAACGTGCCCTTGCGCAGGTCGATCACAAGTTGCGCCATGGCGGAGGAGGTTCCCAGCGCCTGGGCCGCGATCAGGGCCCCTGATCCGGCCAGCAGCCGGCGGCGGCTGATGGATGCGAGACGGGTGTGGCCGAAGCCGGGGGGCGCAAGCTCAAGGGTTGTCATCATCATGCTCGAACCTTGTCGGTGATCACAGGACATCGCGCGCGTCGAAGTTCACCACGACATCGCGCCAGTCATTGTAGAAAGGCGCAAATTGCGCCGGAATGCGCAGCGGCGTGCAGCGCCGCGTGGCGGTGAGGGCTGAATCGGCTGCCACGCGGAACAGCGGGTCGGCCGAGGTGTTGACCACCGAGGGCTGGCTGGCCAGCGTGCCATCCTGCTTCAGCGCCACCCTGACAGACGGCACCGGCGGGCGCTGCGAACTTTGCAGCGCCACGGGCACCACCCAGCAGCGCTCAAGCTGCTCCTTGATGATCCCAATCAGCTGTGAGCGCATGTTGGGGTTCATGCGTTGCGCCGTGCCGGTCTGCGTGCCGAGCGAGGCGACGCGGTTGACCTCGCGCCCCGTCGAGCCGGACGACTGGGCCTGCTCCTTCGAGTTGAGCAGCTTGGAAATGTCGTTCGGGTTGAACTGCGCCGCCAGTTGCGCATCGCGGCGCGCCTTCGCCTCAGCTGCAGCTTTCGCCTTCGCGTCGGCAGCAGCCTTGGCTTTTGCCAGCGCCTCGGCCTTGGCCTTGTTCTCCGCGTCAGCCTTCTCCTTGGCTTCGGCAAGGGCTTCTGCTTTGGCATCGGCCTCGGCCTTGGCCTTGGCAGCCGCCTCGGCGCGGGCTTTCGCAGCAGCTTCCGCCTGGGCACGGGCGCGAGCTTCAGCCTCGGCGCGGGCCTTTGCGGCTGCGCGGGCTTCCTCGGCGGCCTGCTCGCGGCGCGCCTGGAGTTCGGCCTGCTCGGCAAGGGCGGCAAGCTGGTCGCGGCGCATCTCCGGCTTGGGTTCCGGCTTCGCCGCCTCGCGCGGCTTCGGGTCGGGCTTCGCCTCCTGCGCCTGCGTCTCGGGCCGAGCGGCCTGCTGGGCCGGCGCGGGGGCCGGGCGTGAGGGCGGTGGCGGCGGCGCGACCTCGTCACGCTCGGCGGTTTTCAGGTCGGCAGGGCGCGTCGGCGGCGTGGGCGCATCGCGCTTGTTCTCGCCGGGGTCCTTCTGTTCGGTGATCTCGCTCTGGCGCTCGGCACGCGGGCGCGGCGTATCCTGAACGGCCTGGGCGCTGCGCTCGCCGCGCGTCACCTCATTGAGTGCGGATGGATCGACCACCTCGACGGCAATCGCCTCGTCAGCGTCCTTGAAGGGCGGGGGCGAACTGCCAAACGCGACCAGGCCCGCAACCACCACGGCTGCGTGCCCGAACGCCGAAACGGCAACGCCCGGCTCCTGCTTCGAGAACAGCTTTGCGAAACGCAACTGCCCTACCTCTTCTGTTCCGTATCCGTCACCAGCGCGATCTTCTTGAAGCCCGCCGCAGTGACGGCTCCCATGACCTGCGCCACGCGACCATAATCCACCTGCCGGTGACCGCGCACATAGATGCGCTCGTCAACGCCGGCCTTGGCCGCCGCCGTCAACCGCGCCACCAGTTCGCCCTCCGGCACTTCCTGATCCTGCACATAGATACGACCCTTGTCGTCGATGGCCACGGTCACGGGCTTTTGATCGATGTTGATCGGCTTGGCCGCCGTCTGCGGCAGGTCGATCGGCACGCCGACCGCCAGCAGCGGAGCCGCCACCATGAAGATGATCAGCAGCACCAGCATGACGTCGATGAACGGCGTCATGTTGATCTCGTTCATCGGTGCGTGCCTGCGGCCACGGCCGCGCCGGCGTCGCCCGCCACCTCCACCCGCTGCCGCGCCTGCCGACATGCCCATCGCGCCGGCCCTCAGGCTGCCATTTCGCGCGCATCGCGCGGAGCCATGCGCTCATCGATCTGGCGCTGGAGGATGGCGGAGAACTCGTCGGCGAAGGTTTCAAGCCGGCTGGTCGCCTTGGCGGCATCG
>CALRRR020000031.1:0-39154 GCA_943370645.1 Hydrogenophaga intermedia
CATGGCCACCACGTTTGGAGGCATCGCCGAAGAGTATCTCGAAAAGCAGCGACGCGACGGGCGCTCGGAACGGACCCTTGAGAAGGGCCGCTGGCTTCTGGCACTGGCCCGCCCTGCGCTTTGGGACCGCCCCATCTCCGAAATCCGCGTGCCGCCTGAGCTATGCTCACACCGCGTTCCCTGATCAGGCGAACCGCCTCGACCTTGAACTCACGCCCAAACCGTCTTCGCTGCATATGCCACCTCCGGCTTGATGAAGCACCCAATCTCGGTGTCCAGGAAACCGGCAGCAGGCCAGGGGATCGCACCAGCCCTTCCAACCGTGTGGCCTGTGGCGTGTTGCGAAAACGTTGATCGGTTGTGGGCTTGCACCAGCCAGCAAGAGCATGCCACCATCCGTCCATGAGAGGTACGGGAGCAGGGTAATGGTGAGATTGAACGTGAACGGACGCATGGTTGAGGTCGCGGCCTCGCCAGATACGCCACTGCTTTGGGCCCTGCGCGAACAGATTGGCCTGACCGGCACGAAGTATGGTTGCGGTATCGCGCAATGCGGTGCCTGCACGGTGCATGTCGATGGTCAGCCGGTGCGGGCCTGCTCAATGCCGATCAGCGCCTTCACGGCGAACCAGAAGATCGTCACCATCGAAGGTTTGTCGCCCGATGGCATGCACCCGGTGCAGGTGGCATGGCGGGAACTGGATGTGCCGCAATGCGGCTACTGCCAGTCCGGCATGATCATGGCGGCAGCCGCGCTGCTGGCCGAGAAGCGCAATCCGACCGATGCCGAGATCGACGCTGCAATGACCAACATTTGCCGCTGTGGCACCTACAACCGCGTGCGCGCTGGCATCAAGCAAGCCGCGCAGACACGTCAGGGCTGAGGACAGGCACATGACCATGACCGAAACCACCCAGCCTTCCCGCCGCACCCTGCTCAAGAGTGCTGCCGCGGGTCTTGTCGTCGGCTTCCATCTGCCGGGCCGCGAAGCATTGGCGCAGGCCACCACCACCGCTGCAGCAACGCCTGAGATCAACGCCTGGGTGGTGATCCGCCCCGACGATACCGTGGTCATCCGCATGGCGCGCTCGGAAATGGGGCAGGGCACCCGCACCGGTCTCGTGCAGATGATTGCCGAGGAACTGCACTGCGACTGGTCGAAGATCGTCACGGAGTATGTCACGCCCGGCCAGTCGCTGGCCCGCAACCGCGCCTGGGGCAATTTCCAGACAGCCGGCAGCCAGGGTATCCGCCAGAGCCAGGACTACGTGCGGCGGGCTGGGGCCACAGCACGGGTCATGCTGATCAATGCTGCGGCCGCCGAGTGGCAGGCCACACCCGAGCATTGTGCGGCGAAGGACGGTGTGGTGACACACAGGCCGAGTGGCCGCACCCTGCGCTATGGGCAACTGGCGGCCGCTGCTGCCAGACAGACTCCGCCTGCCGCCGTCACCCTGAAGGATCCGAAGGACTGGACCGTCATCGGCACCTCGCGGCCCAGGCTCGACACGGCCGACAAGACGACTGGCAAGCTGATCTATGGCTCCGACCTGAAGATGCCGGGCATGCTGCTGGCCGCCAGCCAGCAATGCCCTGTCTTTGGTGGCAAGGTGAAGTCATTCGATGCCGCCAAGGTGCGGAACATGGCCGGTGTCAGGCACGTGGTTCAGGCCGGTGACAACGCCGTTGCCGTCATCGCAGACACCTACTGGCAAGCCAAGACCGCACTTGATGCACTCCCTGTCGAATGGGACTACGGGCCAAACCGCAACGTCTCGTCGGACACCATCGCAGCCATGCTGCGCGAAGGGCTCAATGCGAGCGAGGCTTTTGTCGGCAATACCAATGGCGACGCCAAGGCTGCCATTGCGGCGGCTCCGCGCAAGATCGAGGCGACCTACGGCTATCCCTTCCAGAACCATGCACCGATGGAGCCCATGAACGCCACGGTGGTGTGGACACCCACGCGCTGCGATGTCTGGTGCCCGACCCAGAATGGTGAGGCGGCCCTTGCCGCCACAGCTGCTGCCGCCGGCCTGCCGCAAACGGCTTGCGATGTTCATCGGGTCGACCTTGGCGGCGGCTTTGGCCGTCGAACCACCCATGACTGGCTGACGCAGGCCGTGCTGATTGCCAAGCAGGTGCCCGGCGTGCCGATCAAGACGCTGTGGTCGCGCGAGGAAGATATGGTGCAGGGCCGCTATCACCCGGTCACCATGTGCAAGATGAGCGCGGGCCTCGATGCGTCCGGCAATCTCACCGGCTTGCATATGCGCATCTCCGGCCAGTCCATCCTGGCCTATGTCTTCCCGACTGCCTTGCAGAATGGACGTGACGCGGCGACGTTCCAGGGCCTCAATCCAACCGGTGCGGAAGGCCAGTTTGGCTACACCATTCCGAACCTGCTGATTGACCACGCCATGCGCAACACCCACGTGCCGCCGCATTTCTGGCGCGGGGTCAACCACAACCAGAACGCGATCTACATTGAATGCTTCATGGACGAGATGGCGCATGCCACCGGTCAGGATCCTCTGGCATTCCGCCGCAAGCTCATGGGCAATCATCCCAAGCACCTTGCCGTGCTTAATGCCGTGGCCGAGCGCATTGGCTGGGACAAGCCTGCGCCACAGGGCGTTTTCCGTGGCATCGCCCAGCAGATGGGTTTCGGCTCGTATGTGGCGGCGGCTGCAGAGGTCTCGGTCGATGCTGCCGGAAAGCTGAAGATCCACCGCATTGTCGCAGCGACGGATTGCGGCGTCGCGGTCAATCCACGGCAGATCGAGATGCAGGTCGAGGGTTCTTTCTCGTATGGGCTGTCGGCATTGCTGTATGGCGAATGCACAGTGAAGGATGGCGCGATCGTCGAAACCAACTTCGACACCTATGATGTCCTGCGTCTGGCCGAGATGCCTGCCGTCGAGACCATCGTGATGCCGTCTGGCGGTTTCTGGGGTGGTGTCGGAGAGCCTACAATCATGGTGGCTGCGCCGGCCGTGCTGAATGCCATTTTCGCCGCCACCGGCAAACGCATCCGGCAAGTGCCGCTCAAGGATCAGGATCTGAAGCGCGCGTGAGGGCTTTCTGGTTCGCGGCTCTGGCATTGCTGCCGGCGGCGGTTTCGGCGCAGACTATCGCGCCGTTCACGGTGTCCGGCGACAGCATCGAAGGCGCTCTGGAAGGCAGGATCGGTGACGCAAAGCGTGGCGAGGCGGTCGTAAAGAACCGCGAAACAGGCAATTGTCTGATTTGCCATACGATTCCTGACCGGCGTGAGCCCTTTCAGGGCGAACTTGGTCCGCCTTTGGCAGGGGTTGGCCTCAGGCTGACGGCGGGCCAGATCAGGCTGAGGCTGGTCGATCCCACGCAGGTGAACGACCGTGCGATCATGCCGGCCTATCACCGTGTGCATGGACTGGTGAATGTCGAACCGCGTCATGCTGGTCGGCCTGTGCTTGGAGCGCAGGAAATCGAAGACGTTGTCAGCTACCTGTCAGGGCTGAAGGAGTGAGAGCATGAACGGGCAGGGCATCACAAGGCGCACGATGGCGGGTGTGCTGGTGCTGGCGCCGACTGGGCTTGCACTGGCTCAAGGTATCGATGCCAACATCAACCGCTCCCAGTCCGACCGCAACTTCGAAGTGACCGAGCGCGACCTGCTGGCGGGTCGCACGGCGATCAACTCCGGTATCACGCTCGACATTCCAACCTTGTCGGAGAATGGCAACTCGGTCGATGTCGGCATCAAGGTCGACAGTCCGTGGACGCGGGAGGACCATGTCCGTGTGGTGCACATTCTCTCGGAGATGAACCCGTTTCCGGTGGTGGCGCGGTTTCAGCTTGGGTATCGGGCCGGCAGGGCTGATGTCGCGACCCGCATCAGACTGGCAGCAACGCAGAAGGTCGTGGTGCTGGCGGAGACGACACGCGGCCTGATCCACCGCGCCGAGCAGGAGGTCATCGTGATCCTCGGTGCCTGCCTGGAAGGAGGTTGAGCCGATGAGTGACCTCACCACACGGATCACCATGCCGCAAAGCGCCAGCAAGGGTGACATCATCGAAATCAAGGTTCTGGCTCGCCACATCATGGAGCGGGCCATCGACGCTGTCGGCTTGAAACCCAGTCCACGCAAGATAATCCATACATTCCGCGTGTCGTATGCCGGCGAAGAAGTCTTCCGCATGGACTTGTCGACCGGGATTGCTTCGAACCCCTACATGAGCTTCACCACAGTCGCGACGGAGACAGGAGTTCTCCTCTTCGAATGGCTGGAGGATGGCGGGGCGAGACACACCCGTGTCCAGACACTGATCGTCAGCTGAGCGCGATGCGTTCCTGGTATCAGCTCCGGCAGGCCGACCGGGCGGGATGCGGCCCATTTCTTCGACGAACATCCGCAGGCTCTCCCATCGGAGCATGCGGCCTTGCCAGAAGTGGAAGCCTGTGGCGTTGCGCCTTCCAGGCATGCGCGGTTTTGGCGTTTGCGCTGGTCAAGCCAGCCTTCGCCAGTGATATCCGGCCCTCGCGCGAATTCCTGTCGCCGGAGTTGCGCACCCAGCAGGACGATCCGTCCCGACATCCCGGCTGGCTCTGGGTAGAGCAGGGCGAGGCGCTGTGGCGGGCTTCGCCGCCATCAGGAAAGCCATCCTGTAGCGGCTGCCATGGCGATGTTTCAGGCATGCGTGGTGTTGCCGCGCGCTATCCGGCCGTGACGTCTGAGGGCACACTGCTCAATCTTGAACTGCGCATCGAGCAGTGCCGTAGCCAGCGGCAGGGCGAAGCGCCATTCGGCTATGAAAGTGAGGCGCTGCTCTCGCTGACCGCTGCGATCGCGGCCCGCTCGCGAGGCCTGCCTATGTCGGTGGTCACGAGCGGTGCGGCGGCGGCCCATCTCGCGGAGGGCACACGGCTCTACAGCTTGCGTCAGGGCCAGCTCAATCTGTCATGCAGCCAATGCCATGACGACAACGCAGGGCGCAGACTGCGCGGCGATGTCATCTCCAGCGGGCTTGGGCTGGGCTATCCGGCTTATCGTCTGGAATGGAATGGTGTCGGCTCGCTGCACCGTCGGCTCAGGGCCTGTGCGCTCGGCGTCCGTGCCGTCCAGTTGCCGCTGGGCTCCGCCGAATACCTCGCCCTCGAGCTTTTCCTCGCCGATCGCGCACGGGGGCTCGCCGTCGAAGCGCCCGGTCTGCGCCGCTGACCCCAAGCTGAGGCGCGGCCGGCCGAAAGGCAGTTCAGTCTGCCAGATCACAGCTCGCTGCTCCTGGTCGCTCAGACGGGATTGTGCCTCTCGGTATTCCCGATCAGGCCACTTTACCGGGAAGGCTTGCGCGGGTGACAGCCAGCGAACACTGAAGAATGGATCCTGTGCGGCCTAGCTGCCAGGAACGATCGCGCTTCCCATGCCTCTTGTTGCTCGCCTATGTTCAATAACCGTTCTGCCTTCTTCTCATTTCCTCACCCGGACAATGCCCCAGCATGCCTTCTCGCGATCCTCGACTCGGCATTGTCCTGATGGCGCTGACGATGCTGATCTTCGCAACCCAGGATGCCCTGTCGCGGCATCTGGCTGCACAAGCGAACGCAATCTCGATCAACTGGATCCGTTTCGCCTTTTTTGCCGTGGTCGTCATCGCCGTTTCGGCCGCCCGGCAGGGGGGAATCCGCCAGGTTCTGGCCACCAAAGCGCTAGGGCTGCAGATTTTGCGCGGGCTTGCGCTCATCATCCAGCTCAGCATCTTCGTGTATGCCTTCACCGTGCTGGGGCTCGCCGAGGCGCACGCCGTCTTCTCGGTCTACCCGCTCATTGTCGTGCTGATGTCCGCGCTGATCCTCCATGAGAGGGTGCCGCTTGTCCGAATGCTGGCTGTCGGCGCGGGCTTCTGCGGCGTGCTGATCCTGTTGCGGCCAGGGCTGGGCGTCATCCGGGTGGAGGCTCTTCTCGTCCTGTTTGGCGCAACGATTTTTGCGATCTACTCCATACTGACGCGCCTTGTTTCAAAGCATGACAGGCCGGAAACCAGCGTGGCCTATGTTGCCCTGATAGGCTTTGTGGCGCTCAGTCTCGTGGTGCCGTTTTTCTGGAAGCCGCTACCGCCGCAAGATTGGGGCTGGATGGCGCTGTTATGTGTCTTTGGTTCCACGGCCCACGGATTGCTCATCAAGGTTTATCAGCTTGCGGAGGCGAATGTTGTTCAACCGCTCGCTTACCTCCAGCTCGCGTTCGCAACCGGTTATGGCGTCGTCCTCTTCGGCGAAACCCCGGACCTGTGGACATGGATCGGAATGACCATTCTGGTCCTGAGTGGCGCATGGGCTGCGCGGACCAGCCATTGAAGCGAGAGATCGCTTTTTCTCATCCAGTTGAGGTCATCACTGCGGCATTGCCGCCAGCTTTCTCCGGTTCAGTTTCGAGTGTGGGCCGGCACCGTTGTCGTCCGCATGCCAGGTCGACAGGGCAACCCGTGCCTGTGCCAGCGTCGCAAACAGCGTCTCCTTCAGGAACGCATCGCCCGGGCGCGCCTCAGCTTGGGGTCAGCGTCGCAGGGCGCACCCTGGCCGCCTGCTTGGCGTTGCGGTGGATCGTGTAGGTCGCGGCTCCCATCACCAGCAGGCCACCGGCCACTGTCTCCAGGGTGGGCGTCTCGCCATAGGCGAGCCACCCTACCACGCCGGCCATCAGGAGCTTGATGTAGTTGAGCGGCGCCAGCGCCGCGGCTTCGCCCATGCGCAACGCGTAGGTCCACAGCCATTGCCCGATGGTGAAGACCACACCCATGAAGATCATCATCAGCGCATCCGCCAGGCTTGGAGTCACCCAGAACCACAGCGCCGCGGGTGTGATCAGGGCCACCACCACCACACCTTGCCAGAAAAGCACCGTGCCCGTGCCGTCATGGGCGGAGCCGAGACGCAGCGCCACCATGCCGCCCGCGCCGAAGAGCGCGCCGGCCAGCGCCAGCAGCGCCGCCGTCTCCACGCCCTGGCCGAAGGGGCGCACCATGATCGCGACGCCGAGGAAGCCGACCGCAGCCGCGCTCCAGCGCCGCCATCCGACCTTTTCACCCAGAACCAATGCGGCAAGCGCCGTAACGAAAAGCACCTCCGCCATCTGGATGGCAGTAACGTCGGCCAGGGGAATGAGCAGGACGGCGCTCAACCCGCAGGTCATCGACCCGACAGCAAGCACGCCGCGGGCCAGATGCAGCTTCAGCCCGGTGGGCCGGCGGATCTGCGCCCGCTCTCTCCAGAACCACGGCGCCAACAGGGCGAAGGCGACCAGCTGCCGCACCAGCACCACCTGCACGACCGGCACACGGTCGCCCACAGAGCGGACCAGCACCGACATCAGGGTGAAGACCATGAAGGCCAGGATCATCAGGACGGAGGCTGCGAGGTTTGGCGACATGGCCCTGAACCTCTGTGGCAGAAAGGCCGGCAGCACGGGTCCTGAGGCGGAGAATGAGGTCTGTTCGTCCTTGTCGCCCGCCGTGCCCAACCCCTGCGCTCCCGCCGCTCGCCCCGCGCCCCGTCGCGCCCCGCCGATCAGGCACGATGAGGCAAGAAGGGAGCGGGCACCATCCGTTAAGGCAACATGGGGGCCATGCAGCCTTGGGCTACAACGGGCAGTCCACGAGCCTGGCGCGCAGCAGCATGCCGATCAGTTCGCTGAATCCGGCTTTGCCCAGTCGGGCCGTTTTGGGGTCAGGCCGTCAGCATGGCGTGGATCTCGTCCTTCAGGCGCAGGCGCTGCTTGCGCATGGTTTCCTCGGTCATGCCATCGACGGGCTCGATGAGGGTTTCCGCCCGGTGGATCGCCCGGTTGATCTCGTGATAGGCGTCGGCGAGGCGCACGAAGTGGGCGTTCGTCGTCTTGAGCTGCTTCATCTGTTCGATGTGCTCGGGAAATTCCTCGGCCAGTTCATGGGGGGTGTGTGACAAGGGCAGTTCTCCGGGCTTTGGGTGATGGTCAGGGCATCACAAGCCTAGATGGTGCGCGGCGTCGCATGTTGCGCAAGGTCAATGGCGCGCGCTGGGCTGGACAAGCCCGGCATGCCGGGGCCTTGGCCGGAGCCGGCTCAGGCGTCGACAGTGGAGCGGGCGGCTGAGGCTTCGGCGGCCTGCGCCATGCGCGCGCCGAGGGCTGCGGCGGCGGAGCGGTTCGAGACCTTCAGCGCCCTGAGCAGCGCAGCGACGTGGATCTTCACCGTGCCCTCGCCGAGCCGCAGCCGGCGGGCGATTTCCTTGTTGGGCTGGCCGGCCACGATCAGGCCGAGCACTTCGCGCTGGCGCGGCGACAGGCGCAGGGCAAGGTCCGGTTCCGCCTCGCTGCCGGGGGGGGCGGACAGGCGGGCACTGCGCTGGGGCAGGTTGGCAAGGATCGGCGGCACATAGATCTGCCCGGCGAGAATCATGTCGAGTGCCTGGCAGAGCTGCTCCGGGCCGCTGCCCTTGGGGATGTAGCCATGGATGCCGACACCGAGCGCGCCGAGGATGTCCTCGCGGGTGATGGAGGCCGAGACAACGGCCACCGTCACATCAGGCGCGCACTCGCGCACCGCGCTGAGACTGGCCGCATGCTTCATGCCGGGCATCGACAGGTCGAAAAGGGCCAGCGTGATCTCCGGGCGGGTGCCCAGCAGATCGAGCGCATCATCGAGCGTCTCCGCCTCGATCACGGTCTCAAAGCCAAGCTGCCGGCTGAGCAGGGCCGAGAGCGCGATCCTGAAGAACGCATCGTCATCGGCAATCAGGGCGCAGGAGCGGACATCGGACATGATCGGGAACCAACTCGGAACGGCATGACGCGGCCAGAACTGGCGCACGGACGCGGATTTGACGGTGTTATAGCCTGCGAGCCTTTCACGTTCGGTTAACGCTAACGGCGAGAACCTGGATCAGCGCGTCGCCGTCATGACCGGCGACTTGTGCGCTTCTGGCGCTGCCGGCCACTGGCGCAACCGGGCGAACTAGGCCGGCCGGTCTAGGGACAGGACTGGGCGTGCCGGCCCTCTGGCTGGGTCGGCGGAAAGGATCGCGCCGTGCCTACCACAGGCAGGCGCGAACGGGTCGCCGCGTGCAGTGCCGTTGCGGCTGGGGCCGGTGTGTTCCGGAACGCGGCGCGACCATCCGGCCTATGCCATCAGGGCGCCGCCGCCAGCGTCTCCGGAGAAGGAATTGTTTACCGCGAAAACGCGACGGTCATCGCGCCTGCCGTGGATCTGTCGAGCCATGCAGGGCGTTGTGGAGTCACGAGAAATGCTGTGTTGCGTCCATCCTTGCGTGCCGGAAATCCGCCTGTCCGCGCGCCGTCTGCGTGCTGCTGGCCGCCTTGCCCTCGTGGTGGTCCTGCCGGCTTTCGGTGCCCCCGCCGCGCTTGCTGTCGAATGGTACCAGGGCGTTGCCCCCGCAAAACGCGATGAGTGGATCGTCACCGATGGCTCGACCAGCGTGACCTCCCACGGCTCGGTGTTCGTCAGCACCGGCGTCACGGCGGCGCTGAACGGCAAGCTCCAGCAGAGCGGCGCTCGCGTCAGGGTCGAAGCCATGGCGGGCAGTTACGGCTACACCAATGATGCCGGCACGCACGTCAATGGCCGGCAGGTCGAGGGCGGGGCGCTCATTGGCTATGAATGGATCTGGCGTGAGGCGCGGCTGGCCGGGCTTGTGGGCCTGTCGGTGCGCAACACCACGCTGTCGATCACCGATCCGGGCAATCCGGTGGTCGGCACCAGTGTCGGCGTCAAGGGCTCGCTCGATTTCTATGCCCGCCCGACCGACAACATGATGGTGTCGGCGCATGGCTCGTTCAGCAGCAATGACATGGCCTACTATACCCGCTTCAAGGCCGGCTACCGCATCGGTTCCAACCTGTTCGTGGGGCCCGAGGCCTACGTCATGGGGAATGATTTCTACAGCCAGTGGCGCTTGGGCGTTCATCTGACCGGCATGCAGATGGGGCCGGTGCAGGCCGGCATCTCGGCGGGTTATCTGCATGACCGCGAGCAGAAGGGCGGCGCCTACGGCACGTTCGACCTCAGGGCGCAGTTCTGAGCATGACCATGTCCTCGCCTGTATCGTCCCCCATGCCCGCTGCCATACCGGCCGCAACCGACGGCGGCGCGAAGCGCATGCTGGCCGGCGCCATGTCGCTGGCGCGCATGCGCTGGGTGCTCTGGCTTGGCTCTGGCCTGCTGATGCTGGCGCTGTTGATGCAGCCGGTCAGCGTCGGCGCGCAAGGCGTGCTCAGCCTCGCCGTCGTGGCGGCCATGGGGCTTGTCATGCTGGCCGGTCGCAAGGACTGGGCGCGCCATGCCTTCGTGGCGCTCGGCAGTGTCGTCATCCTTCGCTATCTCGCGTGGCGGCTGACCAGCACCTTGCCGTCGCTCAGCGATCCTGTCGGTCTTGGCCTTGGCATCATCGTGCTGGCGGCCGAGCTGTTCTGCGCGCTGGTGCTGGCCATCAGCCTCGTGATCAATGCCGATCCATTGCGCCGTCCGGCCCTGCCGCGGGATGAGGATGCCAGCCTGCCAAGCGTGGACATCTTCATCCCGAGCTACAACGAGGACGAGGACATCCTGGCGATGACCGTGTCAGCGGCGCTGAACATGGATTATCCCGCCGAAAAGCTGACCGTCTGGCTGCTCGATGATGGCGGCTCCGACCAGAAGTGTCAGGACAAGGACCCGGCCAAGGCTGCGTCCGCCCGTCAGCGCCGGACCAGCTTGCAGCGCCTGTGCCGCGATCTTGGCGCGGTTTACCTCACCCGTGCGCGCAACGAGCACGCCAAGGCGGGCAATCTCAACAACGGGCTGAAGCATTCCAGCGGCGAGATCGTTGTCGTGTTCGATGCCGACCATGCGCCGTTCCGGCAGTTCCTGCGCGAGACAGTCGGTCACTTCGCGCGCGATCCCAAGCTGTTCCTCGTGCAGACGCCGCACATCTTCCTCAATCCCGACCCAATCGAGAAGAACCTCCAGACCTTCGAGCGGATGCCGTCGGAAAACGAGATGTTCTATGGCGTGACCCAGCGCGGGCTCGACAAATGGAACGGCTCGTTCTTCTGCGGCTCGGCAGCGCTGCTGCGGCGCAAGGCGCTTGAAACTACCGGCGGGTTTTCCGGCATCACCATCACCGAGGATTGCGAGACCGCGTTCGAGCTTCACGCCCAGGGCTGGACCAGCCTTTATGTCGAGAAGCCGCTGATCGCAGGGCTCCAGCCCGAAACCTTTGCCTCGTTCATCGGCCAGCGCTCGCGCTGGTGCCAGGGCATGTTCCAGATCCTGATCCTGAAGAACCCTGCCTTGCGCCGGGGCCTCAAGCCGATCCAGCGCATCGCCTACCTGTCGAGCATGATGTTCTGGTTCTTCCCGATCCCGCGCCTGATCTTCATGGTCGCGCCGCTGCTCTACATCTTCCTCGATGTGCGCATCTTCGTCTCCAGCGTGGATGAGACCATCGCCTACACGCTCTCTTATGTCGTCGTGAACACGATGATGCAGAGCTATCTTTATGGCCATGTGCGCTGGCCGTGGATGTCCGAGCTTTACGAATACGTGCAGGGCATGTTCCTCGCCAAAGCCATCGTCTCGGTGGCAGTGTCGCCGCGCAAGCCGACCTTCAACGTGACGGCGAAGGGCCTGTCGCTCGACAACGACCACCTGTCGGAACTGGCCTGGCCATTCTTTGCCATGTTCGGGCTGCTGCTGGCCGGCGTTGGCATGGCCGCCTGGCGCTACATGTTCGAGCCGGGCGTGACGGCGCTGATGCTGGTGGTCGGCCTGTGGACGGCCTTCAACCTGATGATCGCCGGCGCAGCGCTGGGAGCGGTGGCCGAGCGGCGGCAGGTCGACCGTCATCCGCGCCTCGCGATCATGCGCAAGGGCTCGCTGGTCATCGGCGGACATGCCGTCGCGGTAGCCATCGACAATGTCTCAGCCGGTGGCTGCGCACTCAGGGCCGATATCCTTCCCGCCGGGCTTTCCACCGAGCCGGGCACGACGCGTGGGCTGCTTCACGTCGAGCCAAGCCCCGGTGTGCCGGCCGGGCCGGGCGTCGAGATTGTGCTGACGCATGTCAACGGCGCTGGCGCGGGCATGCAATGCGGCTGTGCCTTCGCGGGCCTGAGCCCCGCCACCTATCCCGTCGTGGCCGACCTCATGTACGGCGACGCGGACGCGATCGGGCGCTTCATCGCGCGTCGCCGCACGCCGATCGGGGTCTGGCGCGGCACGCTTCAGTTCTTCACCTGGGGGGTTTGCGAGCCGTTCCGTGCGCTGGCCTACCTGTTCCTGAAGGCTCCCGAAACCGCCGCTGCCGTGCAACCGGCTACGCAGCCTGTTGGGGTTGCCACCCTGGCGCCTGCCTTCGATCCGGCGCTGTTTGCCTCCGGTCTTTCGCGGCTGGCAGCGGCCCGGCCAATTCCCGCCGTCTCCGGCGCGAGCGGGCTTGATCGCGATGCCTGGCTTGGTGCCATCGCGGGGCTCAGCAGCAACGAGAGCGTCCCGCCAGCCCAATGGCGTGCCGCGCCCGTCCCCGTTCTCCTGTCCGAGGTGGCCTGAGATGGTTCTCATCCAACGCATCGTCCTTGGCTGCGCTCTGGCCCTGATGCCGGCACCGGTGCTGGCGCAGAGCTTCACCGGTGCGGGCCCATTGCGGGCTCTGGTCCTGCCGGGCGAGCCGCGCGGGCCTGCCGCAGGGCCATTCACCGGCGCACTGCCGCCGCAGGGCGCACCCGTGCTGGCGGATGAAGCTGGCCCCAGGGCCGCAATCCGGCCTGTTCCCCGCCGGGAGCCGGCAAACCCGACCGAGATCGTGCGCCCGCTGCCGGCCAACCTCGGTGGCTTCAGGCTGGCCGGCGAGTGGGCCCGCTCGGAATGGGCCGTGCATCTGACCGCGGCGCAGGCGCAGGCCGTCACCCGCTTTCGGCTGGGGCACTTCACGGCCATTTCCGCCCTGCCTGAGGCCTCGCACCTGACAGTGATGGTCAATGACACGGTCGTGCACCAGCAGCCCTTGCACAAGGTCGGTGCCCTTGTGACGAGCGAGATTGCGATCCCACCGGGGCTGCTGCAACCGGGCTACAATGCCGTGCGGATCATGGCGCAGCATCGTCACCGGGTCGATTGCTCGCCCGCCGCGACACATGAACTCTGGACCTCGCTGGACGGGGCGCAGTCCGGCTTCGTGCTGCCTGCCGGGGCAGCCCGCAAGGGCCTGCTCGGCTTTGCCGATCTGGCCTCGCTCGTGCCGGCAGCCGATGGCTCGCTGCCGATCCGCATCAGGCTCGACGGCAAGCTGTCGGCTGCGATGATGTCGCGCGCTCTGCGGGCAGCCCAGCTTGTTGCCCTGTCGAGCGGCACCTTGCAGCCCGTGGTCAGTTTTGGCGACGCGGAAGCAGATGCCGCCGGCGTGACGCTGGTGGTTGGCACCCGGGACGATCTGTCCACCTTGGCCGATCTGGCCCCAATGCCGGCGGTCCCCGGCGGGAGCCATGGTTTCCTGGCGCCCGTGCCACGTCAGATCGCCGGGCTGGCGCCTGTCTACGCGGCCAGCGGCCGGGATCTGGCGGAGATCGATCAGGCGCTGGATCGCTGGTCCGCGCAGCTTGCCGCCCGCAGCCTGCAGGGCACGGCGGCCGGGCTGGTGGCTGCGCGGCGCATGGCCGGCCTTGCCGTCAGCGGCGAGGGCGAGCGCATCAGCCTTGCGATGACGGGCTTTGCGGACATGGCGTTCACGGGGAGGGTGTTGAAGGTCGGCCTCGATCTGGTGATGCCAGCCGACATCCTGCCAGCCGACTATGACCGCCTTATCCTGAACCTCGCCGGTTCGCATAGCGCCGACCTCGCGGCTGGTGCCAGCATCCTTGTCGAGGTCAACGGCGCATTGGCCGCGACCCAACAGCTTGGCCAGTCAACGGCCAGCGCACTCGACCGCAACGAGATCTTCCTGCCCCTGCGCCTGCTGCGGCCTGGCCATAACCGGATCACAATCACTGCCGAGACCGCTGCCAGACGCGATGCGACCTGCGCGCCGGGCCTTGCCCCGGAGGAGAAGAGGCTGGAGTTGCTGGCCGCTTCCGAACTGGTGCTGCCGCGCATCGCCCGCGTGGGCCGCATGCCGGAGCTGGCGCTGGCTCTCAACGGTGGCCTTGGCACCGAGACAGGCAGCCACGAGCGGGTTCTGCATGTTCCAGCGCCCGACCGGCAGGCGATGGCTGCCGCAGCGACGCTGACGACGCGCATGGCCGTGGTGGCGGGCCGACCGGTGCCGCATGTGCTGATGTTGACACCCCCCACAGCGGACGCGCGCGATCTGCTGATTGTTGCACCGGCTCCACAGCTCGATCCTGACATGATGCGGCAGGCCGGACTTGATCCGGAGGCGGTGCGGCAGGCCTGGCAGGCTCAGACGAGCCCTGACCAGCCGCTTGCGCGCCGCCAGCGCCACCCGGACGACGAGTTGTCCGCGGGTTGTCTCCTGCCGCAGGGCGCTGAGATGGGCGCTGATCGCGCTCTGCCGGTGCAAGGGCAAGGGCGCGCTCCGGCCTCCTTGCCGGGCCTCTCTTTGGCGCGGCTCTGGCAGATGGCGAGCCTGCCGGAAGGCGCGCTGCCGCGTTTCGTGTCGCCGAGGGCTGAGGCTGCGCCGTCTCTGGTCACACCCGATGCGGTCTTGCTGCTGGCCCAGGGGCTCATGCCGGGCGGCCGTACGGTGACCATCGTCACCGGTGCCAGCCCTGCAGCGCTGGCGCTCGGCGTGCAGTGCCTCGGAACAGGTGGCAACTGGCCGGCGGTCGGTGGCCAACTTGCAGCGCTGCGCCATGACGAAACCATCGCGGTGCAGCGCGGCGGTGCTTCCATCCGCTACGTTTCCACGCAACCGCCCGCCGTCGGCAACCTTCGTCTGGTGGCGGCCGGCTGGTTCTCGCTCAACCCGATTGTCTACATGGCCATGTCGCTTTTGCTGGGCCTCATCGTGGCCGTTGCCACGCTGTGGCTGGTGAAGAACACGGGCCGACCCCAGGAACCCGGCAGGAGGCAGGAATGATGCGTTCCGTTGCAGGCATATCGAATATCCGATGGTGGGGCCGTGTGCTGGCCGTGGTCCTGACGGGCCTGCTTGTGCAGGTCGCAGCATCGCCCGCCGTGGCACAGGCACCGAAGCCGACAACCGCGAAGGCTGGCCTTGCCCTGCACGGCATGCTGCCGGACAAGGCGGCGTGGCGCAGCTACAAGGCCCGTTTCATCACCGAACAGGGTCGTGTCGTCGATACGGCCAATGACAGGATCAGCCACAGCGAGGGCCAGGGTTACGGCATGCTGCTGGCGGTTGCCGCCGATGACCGGGCAGCATTCGAGCGCATCTGGGCCTGGACGCGCGCCAACCTTCTGGTGCGTGACGACCAGCTTGCCGCCTGGCGCTGGGAGCCGGACCGCCGGCCTGCCGTGGCCGACATGAACAACGCCACCGATGGTGATCTGCTGATCGCCTGGGCGTTGACCGAGGCCGGCGAAGTCTGGCCGGAGGGTGGCTACCGGATCGCGGCACGGCGCATCTCCGTCGAGATCGGCCGCAAGCTGATCCTGCTTGGCACGATCAATGGCTCGCTGCTGCTGCCCGGCATGGCCGGATTCTCCGCCGATGATCGGCCCGACGGGCCTGTGCTCAACCTGTCCTATTACGTGTTCCCTGCCTTCCAGCGCCTGCCGCTGGTGGCACCGGAATTCGACTGGGCCGAACTTGCCCGCGCCGGTCTCAGGCTGATTGACAAGGCCCGCTTCAGCACCGCCCGGCTGCCAAGCGACTGGGTGACGCTGAAGGATGGCGTGCCGCAACCGGCGCAGGGGTTCCCGGTCGAATTCTCCTACAACGCGCTGCGCGTGCCACTCTATCTGGCCTGGGCCGGCTTCGACCAGCCGCGCCACCATGTCGACTACCTCAATCTCTGGCGCAGCGCCGACCGTCGGGTCGTTGCGTTGGTCGAACTGACAGGCGGCACGGTCTCGACGCGGCTCAGCGAGCCCGGCTATCTGGCGCTGCCAGCGCTCAGTGCCTGCGCCAGTTCCGGCATGCCGTTCCCCCGGCATCTGATGAGCCCGCAGGGCACCGAGAACTACTATCCAGCCACCTTGCATCTGCTGGCACTCGTGGCCGCACGCATGAGGTATCCATCGTGCCTTCAGAACTGATCCGTCTGCGGAAGGCTGGCTGCGCCGGCACGACGCTGCGTGCGGCTATCCTGGCCGTGTCCTTGTCATGCCTGACACTCTCTGCCGCCGCAGCGTCGTCGCAAGTGGTCGACGAGACAGCGCTGCGTCACTACGCGGCCCAGCGGCAGGTGGCGCGCGTCGAAGCGGAAGCGCGCCGCCTGGCGGCGCTCAATCCCGGTTGGACCATGCCTGCCGATCTGTGGACCGCGCGCCCGAGCGGAGCCGACGAGCGACCCTTGTGGGCGCTGTTTGCCGCCGATGACATGGACCGCCTGAAGCTGGCCATCGCAGCGCGGCAGAAGGCGGAACCGGGCTGGAAGCCCTCAGATGATCTGGCCGGCAAGATCAGGCACAAGGAGGCGCGGACCGCCATTTTCAAGCGCGCGGCGTCCGGACACTGGAGCGACGTGGCCGAGCTTGCTGCCGACCTTGCGCAGCTTGGACGCAGCGACGATGTCGAACTGATCTGGACCGTGGCCGAAGGGCTGGCCCGCAGCGACCGGATGGCCGAAGCGACTGCGCTCTACAAGGACATCCTGGCCCAGCGCAGCGACCCGAAGGAGCGCATCGCCACGATGCACAAAGCCATCGCGCTGCTGCCGATCGCGGAGGTGGAAATGCTGCTGGCCCTGGGCCGCAACAACGAGACCGGCGTGTCCGAGTTCGCCAGCATTGCCATTGCGGTGACGCGTGCCCGGATCAGCGCCATTCTGCATGACCAGCGCAAGGAGCCGATCGGGCCCGCCGAGATGGCGCTGTTCGAAGCCTATGCGAAGGGGGCAAGCGATGCGAACCAATCGGGGCTGGTGGCCTGGCTGGCCCTGAAACAGGAGCGCCATGGCGATGCGCTCGCCTGGTTCCGGCATGCCATGGCACAGGGCGGCGACGCCATGATTGCCCACGGCCTTGCCCACACCCTGCTGCGGCTCGGCCAGCGTCGCGAGGCCGAGGACGTGGCCTTTGCGGCGCGCGATGCCCTGATCAACAACGCGATCCTGTTCATCGACATTCTCGAAGAGGACCTGACCCGGCCACAGCCGGCCATGATCGAGCCCGAGCGGCTGGCGCGCTATGCCCGCGTGACGCTGGAGAGCCGTTCCGGCGAAGGCGCGCAGGCGCTCGGCTGGTATGCCTACAATGCCTGCCAGTTCGAGACGGCGCTCGGCTGGTTCCAGCGCGCCAGCGCCTGGCTGCCGAAGGAAGCGACGATCTACGGGCAGGCGCTCAGCCTGCAACGGCTCAAGCGCCAGCGCGAGTTCCTCGAACTGGTCAACCGCTATGACGGGCTGTTCCCGAAGGTGGTGGCGCTGGTTGTTCCTGACGGAAGCCAGGCCTTGCCCGGTCCTTGCGATGCGCCGGCGCGGCGCATCGACGGACCCTGGCGGGCGCCACGGCCTGAAACAGGCATGCTGCGGGCAGATGCGCGCATCCCCAGTGCCGATGCGCGTCCGGCCGAGGGCGCTGCACCAGCGATCAAGCGCAGCGAGTTCCCGCTGGCGGTCGCGCCTGAGAATCCCTTGCGCTTCGGCCCCGCAATCCCAGTGCCGGGCGACCCATGGCGCGCCGAGCAGGCCGAGCCGCGACCATTGGCAGCGCGGCGCGTGCCGGGCGTCATGACGATGCCCTATGAGCGGCTGGGCTTCACCTTGCTGGCCGGCTGGAACGGCGTGCAGACGGCCTCGGACATGCGGGCTGCCGACAAGCCGCCGGCGACCGGCACGTTGTGGGCGAGGAGCCTCATCCGGAATGCCTGGCCGGGCCATGGTCCCGGCCAGAATCCGGCGCGTACAGGCCACGATGTCGTGTCCGGTCTCGTCGATCGGGGCGGGCCGGCCCTCATCAGCCAGCGCTTCCGCCGCTGATGCCGGGATGGACCATGATGATGCGGCTGACCACGCCGGATCGAAACCAAAACGATACCGCTTTCGGGCATCCTGTCCGCCAACGTTGCTTCAACCCCTGTTCGGATCATCGCCACCATGCGCCGCATCTTGCTGATTGAAGACGATCCCATCTCGCAGGACATCATCCGTTCGCTGCTGGCGACCACCGGCGCCATTGTCGACGTGGCCAGCGACGGCATCAGCGGTCTCGAGGCGGCGCGCTCCGGCCAGTACGATGTGCTGCTGATCGACTATCACCTGCCCGAAATGGACGGTTATGCCATCGGGCGGCTGCTGCGCCATGAGGCCGCGACCGCGGCCCTGAAGACACCGGAGGCCGCGATGACCGCGCCCTCGGGTCCGTTGCTGATCGGCCTCACGGCCGATCGCAATGGCCTTGCAGCCCGCCGGGGGTCGGACGCGGTTTTCCATGCCATCCTCACCAAGCCGATCACGCCGGCTGCGCTGTTCGGGGCACTCGACCGGCTCTGCCCTGCCATTGTGTCCGAGGCGCTGGCCTGCGGCATCACGCCGAACGATCCGCGCCGCGCCTCCCTTGCCCTGTGGCAGGAGAGGGGGCTCGTCGCCCTGCCACGGGCGCTGGTGCTGCCTGCAGCCATGCCCGAGCAGTGCGCGGCATTGGAGCTGTGCTTTTCGCTGGCTTCGCCTGACGAGGCCGAGATCGTGCTGCTGATCGAGCGGCATGGCATCAATCAGGCCAAGGCTCTGAGGGCGAGCCGGCCGGGACAGGCCTTGCCGATCTTCGCGCTCTCAGACGATCTGGCCGCCATCTCGGACGGGGTATTCAAGGTCGAGGAGCCTGGCTCATGGCAGATGGTGGCCTCAGCGCTCGGTGCGCGTGCCATGCCTTTGCCAACCCTGGCTCCTGTTTCAGTGCGCGCTCCGCCGGTGTCCGCAGCGATGCCTGCCGCTGTTGACGATGTCATCAGCACGGCACCGCCAGAGTCGGGCGCAGATGCCGCCCCTGATCCTGCCGTCTGGGCAACGATCATCCAGCGCGGCATCCACGAACCCGTGAGCGAGATCCACCGCAGCTTCGCGGCGCTGGCGCCATCGGCAACGGATCCTGCCCTGAAAGCCTTCATATCTCGCGTGGCCGACACGCTGAGCGATGTCAGCCAGGTGGCCCAGTCGCTTGCACTGACGATGGAGGGTGTCCGCAGTGTTCAGACCCAATCCGTGCTGACAGCGACGGCAGTGCCGGACGTTCCCGTGATCGACCCCGGCGCGCACGCGGCCATGATCAACGCGCTTGGCCGTTCGGCTGTCCTGTCGCTGACCGACCGGCTGCTCGGCGACATCGAACGGCTGACGGAGGATGATGCGGCCCGGGATGATGCGGCGCGGCTGCAAGGCGTTGCCGAGATGGCTGCCACGGCGGCGATGTTCGGCTTCCAGGAACTGTCCCGTGTCTGCGCCAGCATGAGCGACGCGGATGCGGCCGCTCGGCCTGATCTGGGCGCCGCGCGGCGCGAGGTTCTGCGGGCGCGGCTGGCCCGCGACGCGGCGCACAGGGTCGCCTGAACAAGGCCGCAGGCGCGGTGTGTTGAGGCTTCGTTAAGCATAATCGTGCTGTGCTTTCCGAGGCTTTCGCCGTGGCCCTGCTGCCATGCCGGCGCAGGCGGCCTGATAGGGACGGCACGTGCGATGACAACATCTCCCGGTGCAGCCGGAAAACGCCTGCAGGCGTCTTCGGTGTTGTCGTTCGTCGTCGTGGTGAGCTGCCTGTTCATACTGTCGGGTGGCTGGCTGCTCTGGACATCTGCCCAGCGCGCGCTGGTTGATGCCAGCAAGGCGACCCAGAACCTCGTCAACGTCATCGACAAGCACGCCACCCGCACCTTTGATTCGGTCGATGTCGTGATCAGGATGGCGAGCCATGCGCTGCCGGAAAATGCCGGCCCACTGCCATGGCGCAATGATGAAGATGACCGATTGCGCGCGCTTCTGGCCGATATCGGCGTGTCCATGCCATTCCTGCAATCCCTGACCGTGATCGATCCAGACGATGGCGCTGTTCGATTCCGTGCCCCGATCAGCAGGAACGTGCGCAACGATCTGCCAACCGTGCCTCATCACAAACCGGGAGAGGCCGAGGGCCTGACGATCGGTGATGCCGTTTGGAGCCAAGCGAGCGGGGGCTGGTATCTGCCAGTCTGCCGGATGATCCACCTCGACAGCGGCAAGCGCATCGAGGTCATCGTGATGATCTCGCTCCGCCATCTGCAGGAGGGCTATGAAAGCCTCGATGTCGGACCGAACGGTTCGATTTCGCTGATGCGGTCGGATGGGACCATCCTGCTTCGGCGGCCCTATGACAGCGACCGCATCAACAGCGATGTGTCACGCTCCGACCTGTTCAGCCAGCACCTGCCGCGCAACAGCCATGGTGATTATCGCAACGTTTCGGTGATCGATGGCGTGGAGCGGCTCTTCAGCTACCGCAAGCTCGATGGCGCGCCGATCGTTGTCGTGGTGTCACTGGCATCCCGCGACGTGCTGGCGCGCTGGTTCGAAGGGGCAGCCGGTGATGCGGCACTCGGCATTGCTTGCCTGTGCATCCTCTGCATCCTCGGGTTCAGCCTGGCCCGCACGATGCGGGAGCGGGACGCTTCGGTGGCGCATCTTCACGCCACGCTCAACCATCTGGACCAGGGCCTGATGATTGTCGGCGCGGACCAGCGCGTGCATTTCCACAATCCGAAGGTCACCGAACTGCTGGACCTGCCGGGCGGATTTCTCGACCAGAAGCCCGACAATGGCCAGATGCTGGCCTATCAGGACAGCCTTGGCGAGTTCGCGCACGTTTCCGCATCCATGCGCGAGAGCATGACGGCAAACTGGACCGGCGTTGGCGCGAGCTATATCCGCCAGCGCCCCAACGGCCGCTTCCTGGAAGTGCGCACCGTCGACCTGCCCGATGGCGGCATCGTCCGGACTTTCGCCGATGTGACCGAGCGCGAGATCTCGCAAAAGCGCCTGAGCGACAGCGAGATGCTGTATCGCCAACTGGCGGACGCTTTGCCCCAGAAGGTCTGGATCGCCGATGCCGATGGCAATGCGCTCTACTACAATCGCCAGGTGTTCGCCTATCATGGCCCTATTGGTCCAACGAAGTCCGACCGCCTTGCGCTAAACCATCCTGAAGACGCACAGAAGCTGGCTGCGGTGCGTGCGGAGTCCCATGCAAAGGGAACAGCGTTTCAGGTGGAGGCGCGTGTGCGCCGCTGGGATGGAGCCTGGCGCTGGCACCAGATCATGGTGATCCCGATCCAGCATGACGAGACCGGCAAGGTGCAGAAATGGCTCGGCACGTCGCTGGATATCCACGACATCTATTCGGGGCTCCAGAAGATCAAGGTCACCAGTTCGCTGCTGACGCTGGCCCAGCAGGCTGCGGGCGCCGGCGTCTGGCACTGGAATGCGGATTCCGGCACGGCCGTGCACTCGCCCGAAAGCGCACGTCTCCATGGCTGGCCCTGCGCGGACGGGGAGTTCATCGAGGTGCTGAGCGAGGACTGGAGCACCTGCATTCACCCCGACGACGTCGAGGCTGTCTGGGCGGGGACACGGACGGCGATGGAAACCGGCGTGGAATACACTGTCGAGTTCCGGCTGGCACGGCCCGATGACAACGGCGAGCATCGCTGGCTTCTGGGTTGCGGCCGCGTCGTGCTCGACGACAATGACAAGCCGACCGGCATCATCGGGCTCAACTTCGACATCACCGAGCGCAAGCGTCATGCCGAACAGATGAGTGAGGCCCGCGATGCGGCAGAGCGCGCCAGCCTGGCCAAGTCGCAGTTCCTGGCGACCATGAGCCACGAGATCAGGACGCCGCTCAACGCCATCCTGGGTCTGGCGTCACTGGCCCTGCAGGGCGGGGAGGGCAGCGCGGCACTGCAACGGCAGATCGGGCTGATCGAGAAGGCCGGCACGGCGCTGCTGACCATCGTCAACGATGTTCTGGACCTGTCGCGGATCGAGGCCGGAAAGTTCGAGATCGAGGAACGGCGCGTCAATCTCGAGGCTCTGGTCGAGGACTGCATTGCGCTGACCCGCGGGCTGGCCACGCAGCAGGACATCAGCCTGGGCATGACCATCACCCCGGATTTCCCCGAGTGGCTGATCGCGGACGACACGCGTATCCGGCAGATCGTGCTGAACCTGCTCAACAATGCCACCAAGTTCTCGCCGCAAGGCACCGTTACGGTGGCCCTGGCGCGCGATGAGGGCGGCGTCAGCCTGTCGGTGATCGACACCGGCATCGGCATCGCTCCTGACCAGATCCCGCATCTGTTCCAGGACTTTCGCCAGTCCGACGACATCATCAGCCGGCGCTATGGTGGCAGCGGGCTCGGTCTGTCGATCTCGCGCCGGCTGGCCGAGATGATGGGTGGGTCGATCAGTGTCGAAAGCCGGGTGGGGGAGGGCTCGACCTTCCGTCTCAGCCTGCCGCTGGTCGAGGCCGATGCCGACTGGTCCCCTGTCGGCGGGCAGCCTGGTCCGGACGTGGCGATCGTGCCCCGCCATGTGTTGCTGGTCGATGATGTCGCGATCAATCTCGAAATCGTCGGCCAGATGCTGACCACTGCAGGCCATTCCGTTGACATGGCCGGAAGCGGGCCGGCGGCCATCGAAGCATTCGAACGCGGCCGACACGACATCATCCTGATGGATGTCCAGATGCCCGGCATGGACGGGATCGAGACCACCCGCCGGATCAGGGCGGGGAGCCAGGCCGGTGCGCAGGTGCCGATCATCGCTTTGACCGCGAACGTCTTCGCCGACCAGATCGGCAAGTGTCAGGCTGCGGGCATGACCGACCATCTCGGCAAGCCGTTCAAGCGCCCGGTGCTGCTCGACATGGTGGCGCGCCGGACTGCCGAGGTGCACGTCTCCGCCCAATCCGCGATTGTCCTTGCGCAGGATACCGGTGAGCACGTTTGCACGGTGCCGGACGAGATCCCGCTGTTCGATGATGCCATCTTTGCCGAACTGCAGCGCCTGCTGGGTCCGGACAAGAGCGGCGACCTGCTGGCTCGCTTCCGCGATGACCTGACCACGCGCTTCGCCGATCCCGCCCCGGCCAGGCTCAAGGCGGACGCCCATGCGCTGATCTCTTCGGCCGGGCTGCTCGGCTTCCGCCGGTTGTCGGTGCTGGCGCGCGGGCTGGAAGATGCGTTCAGCCTCGGGGACGAGGACACAGTTGCGCCTGCACAAGCCAGGCTTCTGGCCTGCCGCGTGGCCACGCTCGACATGGTTCGCACTGAGCTGGACCGCATCGGGTCGCCGATGGACCACGCCGCGTCAGCCTGATTGTTTCGTTGTTGTCGGCACAGGGCCCGCTGCCCCTCCGCAGTGGGCTGCGATCAGTTGCGGTCTTCCGGGGCGGTCGGCAGCGGCATCACCTCGATGCCCTCCTCGACCAGCATGCGCGCGTCCTCAAGGCTGGCGCTGCCATAGATCGGGCGCTGATCGATCTCGCCATGGTGCATGAGCACAGCCTCTTCCGCGAAGCGGCTGCCGACATTGTCGGCATGCGCCTCGACGTGACGGCGGAACTGGCGCAGCAGATCGCGCATGGCGAGGTCGGCCGGCTCCAGCATGGTCATCGCCGTTCCGGCACCGTCTGCCGGCGCAGCCGGGCTTGCAGGCACAGAGACAGGACCTGCAGGTCTCTCCTTGTCCGACCGTGCTACATGCGGTGCCATGATCGACTTCTCGACCTTGCCCGAACCGCAATGCGGGCAGGTGACAAGGCCCGCGCCGGCCTGATCGGCATAGGCGGCATTGTCGCGGAACCAGCTTTCGAAGCCATGGCCGTGATCGCAGACGAGCGCGAACCTGATCATCGCGAAGGGCCCGCCACGATTCTCAACCGGCCAGCATGGGGTCGAGGGCACCGCTCTGGTCGAGCGCATACAGATCATCGCAGCCACCGACATGGGCATCACCGATGAAGATCTGCGGCACTGTCGAGCGACCCGAACGGCGCACCATCTCGTCGCGCAGATCGGCCTTCCCGGTGATGTCGAACTCGGTGAAACTCACGTTCTTGCGCACCAGCAAATCCTTCGCAGCCGAGCAGTAAGGACACCAGGATTTCGTGTAGATCGTCACGGCAGGCATGGGGGGAACGCTCCTTGTTCTTCACCATATGAGGCCTGCAACGGCTTGTCTCAAGGTGCGCCGCCGTGCGCGAGCCTCACGATCCGGGGATAACGCGCGTGAAGGTGAGCAGATCGACTGCGCTCGCCCCGCCGCGCAGCAGCGCCCGGGCAGAGGCGTTGGCGGTTGAACCGGTGGTCAGGACATCGTCGATCAGCAGCACGCGGCGACCCTCGATGCGGTGTCGGGCATTGGCCGCCACGCGGAGCGCGCCTTGCAGGTTTTCGGCCCGCTCGTTGCGGCTCAGCCCGACCTGCGGGCGGGTGCGCCGGACGCGCGCCAGCACCGTCAGATCGACAGGGAGGCCCTGAACTCCGGCCACCACCTCGGCGAGGGCTGCGGCCTGGTTGAAGCGTCGTCGCCAGAGCCTGAAGCGATGCAGCGGTACCGGCACGATCAGGTCTGCCTCGGCCAGCAATTCACGCCCGGACAGTGCCATCATCCGGCCCATGGTCAGCGCCAGTTCGATCCTGTCGCCATATTTCAACCGGTGCACAAGCGCCCTTGCGGTTTCGTCATAGCCACAGACGGCGCGGGCGCGCTGGAATACCGGAGGGTCGGCCATGGCCGCTGGCGAGATCAGGGTTCCGCCCAGATCCAGCGCGAAGGGCGTGCCCAGCCGCTCGCAATAGGGCCGCTCGATCAGGCTGAGCCCGGACCAGCAGCGCCCGCACAGGCCATGGGCCTGCCCGGTCGATGCGCCGCAGGCGGCGCAGACGGGCGGGTAGAGCAGCCCGACGACCGCCTGCACCGAGTTGACCGGCCAGATGCGTGCTGCGTCAATCCAGCGCCTGAAGCGCCCCGGTGCGGGCGCCGCCACTGCGTCGCTCAGGGCTGGGGCGGCGGGATCATGGCTGTCTTGCGGAGTATGGCGGCCTGCGCCGTCGGGCCGTTGCCCGTGCGGCGTCCATGTCGCGTCCTCCTGCTGCCTGATCGTGCGCATGGCGTTGACGCTAGCATGCGGATGCCATGGCGTCGCGGGGGGCAGCCTGCCCTTTGACGGTGTGGCCTTTGACCGCCGGCGCGCGGCAGGCCATATGCGGACAGACGCAAAGGAAACTCCCTTGAGTGAGCCGCTCGCCCTGTTCGACCGGGATCTGATCCGACGCCGGCTGCTGCGGGCGGAGCGCATCGGGTTTGCCGATTTCCTGATCCGGCGCGCGGCTGATGATCTTGCCGAGCGGCTCGGCGCCATCACGCGGGAGTTTCCGGTCGCGGTCGATCTCGGCACGGCGACGGATGCCGTGGCACGCCTGCTGGCGCAGCGGCCCGGCACCACGCTGGTGGTGCGCGCAGCGCCTTTCATGACCGCCGTCCCGCATGATCTGGTCGCCGACGAGGAGCGCCTGCCCTTCGCCGATGCGTCACTCTCGCTGGTGACCTCGCTGCTGGCGCTCCAATCGGTGAATGACCTGCCCGGCGCATTGGTGCAGATTCGGCGTGCATTGAAGCCGGACGGGCTGTTCATCGGGTGCCTGTTCGGTGGCGCAACGCTGACCGAACTGCGCCAGTCGCTGGCGGCGGCGGAGAGCGAACTGGAGGGCGGTCTTTCGCCGCGCATCTCGCCGTTTGCCGATGTGCGCGATGCCGGCTCCTTGCTGCAAAGGGCGGGCTTTGCCCTGCCCGTGACCGATGTCGAGCCTGTTACGGTTCGCTATTCCCATCCGCTGGGTCTGTTGCAGGACCTCAGGGCCATGGGCCTGACCAATGCCCTTCTGGCCCGCCGCCGCCAGCCCCTGCGGCGGGGAACGCTGCTGCGGGCGTTGGCAATCTATGCCGAGCGCTTCAGCGATCCCGACGGCAAGGTCAGGGCCAGTTTCGAGATGATCTGGCTGTCCGGCTGGGCACGCCATGAAAGCCAGCAGCGCCCGCTGAAGCCGGGCAGCGCCAAGGCAAGGCTGGCGGATGCGCTCCGCACCATCGAGGCCAGCGCCGGCGAGAAGGCTGGCTAGGCAGCGCCCGGAGCGCCAGACACACATTGCTTTGCCGGTTCCGGGGCCCACAGGCCCTCTGGCCCTTGCCGAAGGCCGGCAACGGCAGTTAGAAGGCAGCAGAGTCGGGGTTCGGAGCGGGCGGCGCTTTGCGACCGCGACAGCCCGGGAGGCCTTGCCGATGCCAGCAACCTTTGGAGGACCGCGCGTGCTGCTGCGCCGCCTCCGTGAGGTGATGGCGCAACCCACCCTGCCGCAGGAAAAGCTCGACCGGATCGTCATCCTGATCGCCTCCAACATGGTGGCGGAGGTCTGTTCGATCTACGTGCAGCGCGACGACAAGGCTCTCGAACTGTTCGCCACCGAAGGGCTGAAGCGCGAGGCCGTGCACCTGACCACCATGAAGGCCGGCGAAGGGCTGGTCGGCCTGATCGCGCGCGAGGCGGAAGCGCTTGCGCTGTCGGATGCGCAATCGCATCCCTCGTTCTCCTACAAGCCCGAGACGGGCGAGGAGATCTACCGCTCCTTCCTCGGCGTGCCGATTCTCAGGGCCGGGGCGACGCTGGGCGTGCTGGTGGTGCAGAACACCGCGACGCGCGCCTATACCGACGAGGAAATGGAGGCGCTGCAAACCGTCTCCATGGTGCTGGCCGAGCTTATCGCCCAGGGCGGCATGCAGTCGCTTGCGGCCAATGGCGAGAGTGCCGGCCCGCGCCGCCCGATGCACGAGACGGGCGTCTCGCTGGCCGATGGTGTGGGCCTCGGGCACGTGGTGCTGCATGAGCCGCGCGTGGTGATCAAGAACCTGATCGCGGAAAGTCCGGAAGCCGAGGTCAAGCGGCTCGAAGAGGCGATCAGCGCCCTGCGAAAGACCATCGACGAGCTGATCGAGCGGGGCGATGTCTCCCATGGCGGCGAGCACAAGGAGGTGCTCGAAACCTTCCGCATGTTCGCCCATGACCAGGGCTGGCTCAGGCGCATGCGCGAGGCGGTGCTCTCGGGCCTCACCGCCGAGGCAGCCGTCGAACGGGTCCAGTCCGACACGCGGGCGCGCATGCTGCGCCAGACAGACCCTTACCTGCGCGAGCGGCTGCACGATCTCGAAGATCTCGCCAACCGGCTGCTGCACATCCTGGTCGGGGCAGACCTGACCATCGCGCGCGACCAGTTGCCGGAGAACGCCATCATCGTGGCGCGCAACATGGGCCCGGCTGCGCTGCTCGACTACGACCGGGCGCGGCTGCGCGGTCTGGTGCTGGAAGAGGGCGGCCCGAGCAGCCATGTGGCCATCGTGGCCCGCGCGCTGGGCATACCTGCTGTCAGCGAGATCGAGAACATCACAGCGCTGGTCGAGCAGGGCGATGCGATGATTGTCGACGGCTCCACGGGCGAGGTGCAGATCAGGCCGCCGTCCGATGTCGAGAATGTCTACAAGGAAAAGGCGCGGCTGAGGGCGCGTCGCCAGGAGCAATATCGCAAGCTGCGCGATGTCGCGGCGGTCACGCGCGATGGCGAGGCGATCGACATCAAGCTCAATGCCGGCCTTCTGGTCGATCTGCCGCATCTGGAGGAAACCGGGGCTGCCGGCATCGGCCTGTTCCGCACCGAACTGCAATTCATGGTGGCGGCGCGGATGCCGACCACGGCCGAGCAGCAGCAACTCTATCTGGCAGCGCTGGAAGCGGTCGGCGACAAGCCCGTGACCTTCCGCACGCTTGATATCGGCGGAGACAAGATCCTGCCCTACATGCGCCGGGTCGAGGAGGAGAACCCGGCGCTGGGCTGGCGGGCGATCCGCATTGGTCTTGACCGGCCAGGGCTGCTGCGCTCGCAATTGCGGGCGCTGCTCAGGGCCGGCGAGAAGCGTCATCTCAAGATCATGTTCCCGATGATCGCCACGGTCGACGAGTTCATCCGGGCCCGTACGATCGTGCAGCGCGAACTGGCGCATCTGGACCGCCACGACCGGGCGCGGCCCGCCTCGCTGGCGCTGGGTGTGATGGTCGAGGTGCCGTCCTTGCTGTTCGAGATCGATGAGATCGCGCGCGAGGCCGATTTCCTTTCGGTCGGCTCCAACGATCTGATGCAGTTCCTGTTTGCGGCCGACCGCGAGAACCGCTTTGTTGCGGACCGCTTCGATCCGCTCTCTGCGGGGGCGCTCAGGGCGCTGAAATGCATCGCCGATGCGGGACGCAAGGCTCATTGCCCAGTTACCGTGTGCGGCGAAATGGGAGGCCGGCCGATCGAGGCGATGGCTCTCATCGCGCTCGGCTTCCGCTCGTTCTCGATGACGCCTTCATCAGTCGGGCCGATCAAGGCGATGACCCTGAAGCTGAATGCGGCCGCAGCGCGCGACCAGATGGACAAGCTGTTGGCCGATGTCAGCGGCATTGCCTCGCTGAGGCCCGCGCTTAAGGCGTTTGCTGCCGAACACGACGTGCCGCTCTAGCTGTGGCTCATGGCCGGCTGGAATGCCGGCCCGCCATGCCCAATCCTTCGCCGCCCTGATCGTGCAAACCCGGAAATCATGTCCTACAATCTTCCCCAGCACAGGCTCGATGCCATCCTCGCGCGCTACCAGATCGCCGGGGATGTGCTTGCGGCCAATCCGGACCCGAAGACGCTGGTGGCCCTCTCGAGGGAGATGGCCGAGCTCGAGCCGATTGTGGGCGTGATCAAGGCCTGGCAACGCACCACGGTTGCCCTCGCGGAAGCCCAGGCCATCCTCGATGACCCGACCAGTGAGCCGGAATACCGCATGCTGGCCGTTGATGAGATCCAAGACCTGACCGAATTGCGCGGGACGCAGGAGCGGGACCTGCTGCTGGCGCTCTTGCCGAAGGATGCTGCCGACGCCCGTGGCGCGATCCTTGAAATCCGGGCTGGCACCGGCGGCGACGAGGCCGCGCTGTTCGCCGGCGACCTCTTCCGGATGTATGCGCGCTATGCCCAGGCGCAGCGCTGGACGGTGGAGATCCTGTCCGAGAGCGAAGGGACCATGGGTGGCTACAAGGAAATCGTCGCCGAGATTTCCGGCAGCGGCGTCTATGGGCGGCTGCGCTTCGAGAGCGGCGTGCACCGCGTGCAGCGCGTGCCCGACACGGAGGCGCAGGGGCGCATCCACACCTCGGCGGCCACTGTCGCCGTGCTGCCGCTGGCGGAGGATATCGATGTGGTGCTGAACGATGCAGACCTGAAGATCGACACGATGCGCTCGCAGGGCGCGGGCGGCCAGCACGTCAACAAGACCGACTCGGCCGTCAGGATCACGCATCTGCCGAGCGGCATCGTGGTGCTGGTGCAGGATGAGCGCTCGCAGCACAAGAACAAGGCCCGCGCCATCGCACTTCTGAAGGCGAGGCTGTTCGATGCCGAGCGGATCCGGATCGACCAGAGCCGGGCTGCGGACCGGCGCTCGCAGGTGGGCTCCGGCGACCGTTCCGAGCGCATCCGGACCTACAATTTCCCGCAAGGCCGGGTGACCGACCACCGAATCGGCTTCACGCTCTACAAGCTTGACGAAATGATGCAGGGGCTTGTGCTCGACGAGATGCTCGATGCGCTGGCGGCGGCGCGCCAGGCCGAGCAACTGGCCGAACAGCAGGGTGCGGCCTGATTCATGCAGCCCGTGCCAACCCGCGCCGTGATGCTGAGGCAGGTGCGAGACCGGCTGGCGGCGGGGGGCATCGACGAGCCTGAGGCCGACGCGCGCGCGCTGCTGCTGGAGGCGACCGGGCTTGCGCCGCTGGACCTGATCACGGGGGCTGGCGACGCTCTGGATGAAGGAGCTGTGGCGCGGCTGGAGTGCCTTGTGGTGCGCCGGCTGGCCGGCGAGCCGGTGGGGCGGATCAGGGGACAGCGTCTGTTCTGGGGCCTGCCGATCCGGCTCTCAGTGGGCACGCTTGAGCCACGCCACGACAGCGAGGCGCTGATCGAGGAGGCGCTGTTGCGGTTCGAGACGCGGCGGGGCGAGGCCTTGCGCGTGCTGGATCTCGGCACCGGCAGCGGCTGCCTGCTGCTGGCGCTGCTCAGCGAGTGGCCCATGGCGCGCGGGCTCGGCATTGACCTGAGCGACGATGCGGTGCGCACAGCATCGGCCAATGCGGCACTGAACGGGCTGGATGGCCGCAGCATCTTTCGCACCGGCTCATGGACGACAGCCGTGAGCGAGGCCGAAAGCCGGGCCGGCTTCGATCTGGTGATCTCCAATCCGCCCTATATTCCGGCGGGGGAGATCGCGGCACTTTCCCCCGAAGTGCGCAGCCATGACCCCCGTTTGGCGCTCGATGGCGGACCCGACGGGCTCGATGCCTACCGGGCCATCATTCCGGCTCTGGCGGGGCTGATTGCACCCGGTGGAGGAGCTGTGCTGGAGATCGGCGCAGGCCAGGAAGGCGATGTCTCGACCCTTGCCCGGGAGGCGGGATTTTCCCGGATCAGCACGCGGCGCGACCTTGGCGGACACGTGCGCGCCATCGGGCTGTGGACGTCCTGACCGTGTGGTTGTTTTTACTTGGCGCGACCGGGCAAAACAGCTAAGAGAACGGTGCGCATGGCGAGCTGGAGGCAGTTTCGCCTGGTCGATCAAGACCCGGACCGAGGGGCAGGCCTTTCCGGGGCGAGCTTCAGGGCCGGTCGAGCAGCGCAAGCAACACAACATCGCCGGAATGGTTTGGCGCAAGCGGACCGTGAGGCGTGCGAGACCTGAAGCGGTCTCCACTGGAATCAGCGTGTGATGTCTTCAATCAGCCAGGCCGCTGTGCATTTGCAGCCAGTCCAGCTCTTGACGACCCCGACCGGCGAGGCAGTCCGCCGCGGGGGCCACATTCTGTCGTGCAATCAGCCGGCTGCCAGATCGATCAAGAGATATCGTCGATGAGACCAGGCCAGAACCGGCGCATGCGTGGCCGCAACCGCAATACTGGTGGCGGTGGCGGCAACAACAACGGCAGCAACAAGACACCCAATCCGTTGACCCGCTCCTATGAGTCGAATGGTCCGGATGTGAAGGTCAGGGGCAATGCCCAGACCATCGCCGAGAAATACATGCAGCTCGCCCGCGATGCGCATACCAGTGGCGACCCCGTTGCCGCGGAGAGCTACTATCAGCACGCCGAGCACTATGTGCGCATCGTGATGGCAGCGCATGAACAGATGCGCCTCCAGTTCGGAGACAGCTACCGGCCGGCCCGCACCTTCGGGCAGGACGAGCAGGATGAGGATGGCGACGAGGACGAGGACGGCAACGAGGCTGCGTCCGGCCCCGCCGGCACGCGCGCCGAAGGCGAAGCCGCCGATGGTGTGGAGGATGGCGACGAGACCGAGCGCCGCCCCGATGCGGATCGCGGGCAGGATCGCAACCAGCAGCCACGCCGGTTCGACCGCAACGGCCGCCCCGAGCGTGACCGCAATGACAGGCGCTTCGATCGTCCGCAGGGCGACCGGCCAAGAGAAGACCGTGCACGCGATGATCGCCCAAGAGATGATCGTCCCCGCGATGATCGTCCCCGTGACGATCGTCCGCGTGAGGATCGTCCGAGGGATGACCGGCCGCGCTACGACCGCCCCCGTGAGGACCGCTATCGCGACGACCGGCCGCGTGACGATCGACCGAGGGATGATCGCCCAAGAGACGACCGCCCAAGAGACGACCGCCCGAGGGATGACCGCCCGCGGGATGATCGGCCGCGCGAGGATCGCTCCCGCGAGGAGCAACCCCGCGAGGAGCGTCCTTTCGAGCCGCGTCCCGTCGAGGCACGGGCTCGCGATGATCGGCCGCGCGATGACAGGCCGCGCCGCGACCGGGATGATCGCGCGCCGCGCCCCGTTGCAGACGCTGGCGATGCCGCAGCCCTGCCGGCTTTCCTGACTGCTCCGACCCGCAGCATCCCTGCGACAGAAGTGGTCGCCAAGCCGGTTGCCGCGCGCCCGGTGACCAAGCCCGCTGCGGTGGATCCAGAGGCAGCCGGAGAACCGGCACCGCGCAAGCGTGGCCGTCCGCCCAAGAAGCGCGATGAGCCTGCTGCGGAACCCGCTGCCGAATGATGAATGATGCGCCGGGGCATGCTCCTTGTGAGTTTGCCCCGGGTGCTCCCATGATGGTTTTTGACGGCCCTGACCATCGGCCACTGTCGGTGGCTGGCAGTCTCGCCCTTTCGGCTTGATGGGGAGAGGTGGTGCGGGCGGTCGGACTCGAACCGACACGTATTGCTACGGCGGATTTTGAGTCCGCTGCGTCTACCGTTTCGCCACGCCCGCGTGGACCTCATGCTGCTCGCAACCGGGCTTCTGAAAGCCTTGCCGCCGCGATGTCACCATCTGCCCGGTCGATGCCATGTTGCGGCGTGCGCGTCCAGTGGCTTGTCACCATGTCGTGCACATTCGGGCTGCTTTGGCAGTGACACGCCGGCCTCTCCCGGACAGGCCCTGGGGCTGCCGATGCCAAACAGATTCTCCGGGCTGGCCCCTGGCCTGATATCGCAAACGTCATTCCAGCCGGGGCTGGACCTGATATAGGACACAGCATGACATCAGCCCCCACCACCATCCCGGACCAACTGCTGCGAGCCCTGCGCCCCGTGCCGGCGCTGGCGCTGCTGGTGGCGGCTTCGGCGAGCTTGCTGGCGGGTGCGTGGTATTTCCAGCTCGTGATCGGGCTTCTGCCCTGCAAGCTGTGTCTCGAACAGCGCTGGCCACATTATGCGGCCCTGACGGTGGGGCTGGCCGTGCTGGCGGCTGCAGCCTTCGCAGGCGAATCCTACCGGAAACAGGTATCACGGCTGGCGCTGTGGCTGCTCGCAGGCCTGTTCGTGATTTCGGCCGCCATGGGCAGCTATCATGCCGGGGTTGAGTGGGGCTGGTTTGTGGGCCCCAGCGACTGTGGCGGCGCGGCCCTGCCGGCGGCGGGCTCGATGCAGGATTTCATGAAGCAGTTGCAGACCACGCGCGTGGTGAGCTGCACCGAGGCGGCGTGGCGGCTGGCGGGGCTGTCGCTGGCTGGCTGGAACGCGGTGTTTTCCGCAGGCCTTGCGCTGCTGGCAGGCCTTGCGGCCTGGCGCGACCGGGGCTGAACGCCAACATCACCCGAAACCCGAATGGCTCAGGGTTCGAGTTCGCTGTCCCAGTAAAGATAATCCATCCAGCTGTCGTGCAGGAAGTTCGGCGGGAACAGCTTGCCGGCCCGGTGCAGGTCATTGACCGTGGGCGCATAGGGCTTTTGCAGCGGGTGCATCTGCGCCTCGGCAGGCAGCTTGTCGCCCTTGCGCAGGTTGCACGGCGAGCAGGCCGCCACGACATTTTCCCACGTGGTGAGCCCGCCCTTGGAGCGCGGAATGACATGGTCGAAGGTCAGCTCCTCCCGCGCCGTGCAATACTGGCAGCTGAAGCGATCGCGCAGGAAGACGTTGAAGCGCGTGAAGGCCGGATGGCGCGAGGGCTTCACATAGGTCTTGAGGCAAACCACCGAGGGAAGGCGGAAGGAGAAGCTCGGCGAGCGCACCACACGGTCATATTCGGAGACGATGTTGACGCGGTCCATGAACACGGCCTTCAGCGTGTCCTGCCAGCTCCAGAGCGAGAGCGGGTAATAGCTCAGAGGCCGAAAATCGGCGTTGAGCACCAGAGCCGGACATGAGTCCGGCGAGACCATCGGTGACACGTGCACGGTCAACGCACGCCACTCCAAGTGTCCTGCATGGAATCACCAGCGATCCCATCACGTGACAAATGTAGGCTGAAGATGACAGCGTTGTGAAGCCAGCCGGCCAAGCGCAAGGCTGGCCGGGTGATGTTCACCGGGTAGGTACCGGCTTGTCGCCGCGATAATCGTAAAAGCCGCGCTTGGTCTTGCGGCCGAGCCAGCCGGCTTCGACATACTTCACCAGCAGCGGGCAGGGGCGATACTTGGAGTCGGCCAAGCCATCGTGCAGCACCTGCATCACCGACAGGCAGGTATCGAGACCGATGAAATCGGCCAGCTGGAGCGGACCCATCGGGTGATTGGCGCCCAGCCGCATGGCGGTGTCGATCGATTCCACCGAGCCCACGCCTTCATACAGCGTGTAGACGGCTTCGTTGATCATCGGCAGCAGGATGCGGTTGACGATGAAGGCAGGGAAATCCTCCGAGACCGTGAGGGTCTTGCCCAGACGGTTGATGAAGGCCTTGGCGGAATCGAAGGTGGCATCCTCGGTGGCGATGCCCCTGATCAGCTCGACCAGCTGCATCACCGGCACAGGGTTCATGAAGTGGATGCCGATGAACTTCTCGGGCCGGTTGGTGGCGGCAGCCAGACGCGTGATCGAGATCGACGAGGTGTTGGTGGCCAGCAGCGTCTCGGGCGGCAGGGCGCGGCACAGCGCCACGAAGATGCTGCGCTTGACCTCCTCGTTCTCGGTGGCCGCCTCGATCACCAGATCGCAGCCAGCCAGATCGTCGAAGCTCTTGGCCCCGGTGATCCGGCCGAGCGCTGTCTGCCTGGCCGCCTCGTCCATCGAGCCCTTGGCGACCTGCCGGGCCATGTTGCCATTGATGGTGGCCAGTGCGCCGTTGATGCGCTCTTCGTTGACATCATTGAGACGCACCGCGATGCCGGCAGCGGCGCAGACATGGGCGATGCCGCTGCCCATCTGGCCGGCGCCGACAATGCCAAGGGTGTTGATGGTCAGGCTCATTGCGGTGTTCCGTCGATCCGTTCAGCGGCCTTGCTTGGCCAGTTCATCCTGCAACTCTGGCAGGATCGCGAACAGGTCGCCAACCAGACCATAGTCGGCGACCTGGAAGATCGGGGCTTCCTCGTCCTTGTTGATGGCGACGATGACCTTGCTGTCCTTCATGCCGGCAAGATGCTGAATGGCACCTGAAATCCCGACGGCGATGTAAAGCTCCGGCGCGACGACCTTGCCGGTCTGCCCCACCTGCCAGTCATTCGGCGCATATCCGGCATCGACGGCGGCGCGTGACGCCCCCATCGCCGCGCCCAGCCTATCGGCGACGGGCTCGATCACCTTGGCGAAGTTCTCGGCCGAGCCGAGCGCCCTGCCGCCCGAGATGATGATCCTGGCGGAGGCGAGTTCAGGGCGGTCGGAAGCTGCGACCTCCTCGCCCTTGAAGGCGGACAGGCCCGGATCGGCGACACCGGCCACGGCTTCGACCGGGGCAGAGCCCGTCATCGCGGCGGGCTGGAACGATGCCGTGCGGATGGTCATGACCTTCGTCGCATCGGTGGACTGCACGGTCTGGATGGCATTGCCGGCATAGATCGGGCGCTCGAACGTGTCGGGAGCGAGCACCTTCATCACATCCGAAATGATCTGCACATCGAGCAGCGCAGCGACGCGCGGGGCCACGTTCTTGCCGTTCGCCGTGGAAGAGGCGACGATATGGCTGTAGTTGCCGGCCAGCGAGGCGACGAGCGCCGCAGTGGTTTCCGCCAGCATGTGGCCGAAGGCCGGCGCGTCGGCCAGCAGCACCTTGGCCACGCCATCGAGTTTTCCCGCATGGTCGGCAGCGGCCTTGCAACCGGCCCCGGCCACCAGAACATGAACCGGCCCGCCGAGCCCCTTTGCGGCGGTCAGCGCCTTGGCGGTGGCATCCTTGACCATGGCGCCGTCATGTTCGGCAATCAGCAGCGTCGCCATCACAGCACTCCGGCTTCGTTCTTGAGCTTGGACACAAGTTCGGCTGCGGAGCCGACCTTGACACCAGCGAGGCGCGTTGGCGGCTCGGTGGTCTTGAGCACCTTAAGGCGCGGCGCGATGTCGACGCCGAGCGCTTCGGGCGAGGTTTCGTCGAGCGGCTTCTTCTTGGCCTTCATGATGTTCGGAAGGCTGGCATAGCGTGGCTCGTTGAGGCGCAGGTCGGTGGTGACGATGGCCGGCAACTTGAGGCCGACCGTCTGGAGGCCGCCATCGACTTCGCGTGTCACGTCCACGCTTTCGCCATTGACGGCAACCTTGAAGGCGAAGGTGCCCTGCGGCCAACCCATGAGCGCTGCAAGCATCTGGCCAGTGGCGTTCATGTCATCGTCGATGGCCTGCTTGCCCATGATGACGAGGCCCGGCGCTTCAGTGGCAATGATGGCCTTCAGCAGCTTGGCCACGGCCAGTGGCTCGACCACCGCGTCGGTCTTCACGTGGATGCCGCGGTCGGCCCCCATCGCCAGCGCCGTGCGGATGGTCTCGGCCGAGCCTGCGGGGCCGATCGACACGGCCACGATCTCGGTGGCCTTGCCGGCTTCGCGCAGGCGGATGGCCTCCTCGACGGCGATCTCGTCGAACGGATTCATCGACATCTTGACGTTGGCGAGTTCGACGCCCGAACCATCGGGCTTGACCCGGATCTTGACGTTGTAGTCGACCACGCGCTTGATGGGCACGAGGATTTTCATGAGCTTCCACCACCTGAGCCGGTTGCAGCGTTGCAGCGATGACCGCCAGCGACGCCCTGACCGGACGTGTTTTCCAAGGCCGCGACCCTAGCGACGCTCATTTGATTGTCAACGGCGTGTTGGGTCGCATCCGGATTGCACAAATTGTGCCCATGAAGGCCCGGCCCGGGCAGGTTCAACGGCTCCAGCGTTCGCGGATCGAAATGCCGGGACGCACGAAGAAGGGTGTCAGCGCGAGGCCGGCCAGGAGGCCGCCCAGATGGGCGAACCAGGCGACGCCGGCCTCGGTGCCCCAGAAACCCTGGAACACCTGCACCGCGATCCACGCCCCGATGGCGACCCATGCCGGCACGGCGATCGGCAACACCTTCAGCACGAGGCCCCAGATCCGCACATGCGGGTGCAGCAGCAGGTATGCCGCAATGACGCCGGAGATCGCGCCGGACGCGCCGATCAGCGGCTGGATCGAGTCGAGGTTCATCAGTGCATGGGCAAAGGCCGCCATCACGCCGCAGGCGACAAAGAACACGACGAAGCGCAGGTGGCCCATGCTGTCCTCGACATTGTCGCCGAAGACCCAGAGAAACAGCATGTTGCCGGCGAGATGGGCCCAGTTGCCGTGCAGGAACAGGCTGGTGACCGGCGTGACCCAGGTGGGAGCCTGCGCAAGATCCTCGGGCAGGAAGGCATCACCCAGAACGACCTTGGGGATGATGCCGAAGCCTGCGGCCAGCAGGGGCTCGACCGGGGGCAGCACGCCGCCCACGGAGGCCAGCCACAAGACGATGCACAGGCCGATGATCCCGAACGTCACCAGCGGTTGTGCCAGATGGCGCATGGCTACGCCGTCATGCAGGGGAATGAACATCGTGCCCTGTACTCCCCGTGGCGTGGTGGCGTCCGCTCAGCGGTTCTTGCCCGGCACCCAGAGCACGTCGCCTGAGGCCTTCTTGTTGAGATAGCGCGAGGCGACAAACAGGAAGTCCGAGAGGCGGTTGACGTATTTCAGCGCCGGGTCAGCGACGCGCTCGCCGGGGATCTGCGCCAGTTCGACCATCATCCGTTCGGCGCGGCGCGAGATGGTGCGGGCCAGATGCAGATAGGCGGAACCCGGCGTGCCGCCCGGCAGCACGAACGAGCGCAGCGGCTCAAGCTCGCTGTTCAGCAGATCGATCTCCTGCTCGATCCGGTCAACCTGGTTCTGGACGATCCTGAGCGGCTCCCATTCAAGCTTCTTGCCGGTGTCCGGGGTGGCCAGTTCGGCGCCAAGGTCGAACAGGTCATTCTGGATGCGGCCAAGCATGGCATCGAGGTTGGCATCCTCCTGCGCCGTGTGCAGCCGGGCGATGCCGATGGAGGCATTCGTCTCGTCGATGGTGCCGTAGGACGCGATCCTGAGGTCGAACTTGGGCCTGCGCTCGCCGGTGCCCAGCGCGGTCGTGCCCTTGTCGCCGGTGCGGGTGTAGATGCGGTTGAGAACGACCATGGGGATTCACCTGGGATCATAGGCTGTGGCGGGGAATGTTGCACCCGACATAGGGCGCTGCGCCGGGAAGTCAGCCGCCGCGCCACCACAGCATGCCCATGATCAGCACAAGGGCGGCAAACTGCAACAACACCCTGAGGCGCATCAGGGTCTGGGCTTTGGAGGGCGAGCCGCCACGCATCATGTTGACGAGGCCGAGCAGCAGCACGACGGCCACTGCCCCGATGGCGACGGGAACGACGGAATTGGCAAGGCTGTTCATGGGGGAGCCATATCCTCAAAGCGGTGGCTTGCGAAGCGCGGGGCATGCGCCCAGGTGTCGCGGCAGCGCTGCAGGCGGTTGTCCGCTGTCAGCCGTTTGCCGCATCTGTGCAAGACGGGCGCTGGCTTCGCGGCGGAAGCGAAGCCGTGCTGCGGCTTCACTGGCGCTTGAGCAGCCGCTCCAGATATTCAAGTTCCTCCTGCGGGCGCAAGGTTTCGCCGAGGCGGCGGCGCAGCTCTTCGAGGATGCGGCGCGCGCGCACCTGCGGTGCTTCGCCTGGAACGCGCGTGTCACCGGAGACAATGCCGCGGCTTGATTCGCGCTGTTGGCCATCGCGCCCAAGCGGGTCGCGCTGCTGGGTCTGGCGGCTTCCAGCCCGTTCACGGCCTCCTTGCGTCGGATCGCCATCGGCCATGCCTTCGCCCTCACCCTCGCCCTGGCCTTCCTGTTGCATCTGCTGGGCCAGTTGCTGTGCGCCGTTGCGCAGGCCTTCCAGCGCCCGGCCCTGAGCCTGCGCTGCGCCCTCCATGTCGCCCTGCCCGAGCGCGCCCTCGGCTTCGCCCATGGCCTGCTCGGCCTCGCCGAGGCCGGGTTGGCTCGGCATGCCCTGGCCCTGCATGCGCCGCTGCATTTCGCGCAGGCGGTCGCGCAACTGCTGCTGGCGCTGGGCCAGCTGGTCACGGCCCTGCTGGCCTTGCTGTCCCTGCTGGCCTTCCTGTCCCTCCTGGCCTTCCTGCCCGTCCTGCGGCTGGCCCTGCTGGCCGCGCTGGCCCGGTTGCCTCTGGCCCGGATTGGGCCTC
>CALRRR020000032.1:0-39142 GCA_943370645.1 Hydrogenophaga intermedia
ATCCGGCGTCAACCCAACGCTTGCAGGCGTCATCACGGCGCTGTTCGTGCCGATGCGCAACGCCGATGACAGTGTCCATCCCCTGCATGATCTGGTCGGGAAGCTGAAGTTCAGCGTCGTGTTCCTGATCATGCCGATCTTCGCCTTCGCCAATGCCGGCGTGCCACTGACCGGGCTCGGGCTTGGCGACATGCTCCATCCCGTCACCTCCGGCATCGCGCTCGGCCTGCTCATCGGCAAGCCCATCGGCATCACGCTGCTGGTCTACATTGCCGTCCGGTCGGGTCTGGCGCGCCTGCCGGACAAGTCCAGCTGGCTTCAGGTGGTCGGCGTGGCCTTCATCGCCGGCATCGGCTTCACCATGAGCCTGTTCATCGGTGTCCTCGCCTTCGGCGATGGTGACCTGATGAACAAGGTCCGCCTGGGCGTGCTGCTGGGCTCGACACTGGCAGCGCTCGGCGGCGTGGCCGTACTGATCGCAGCAGCGCGCAAGGCACCTGAGCCTGCCCTGTCGCGTGCTTGAACCCCGTCTTTTGCCGGCAGGGCCATCGGGCCCTCCGGCCAACCGCTTGAACAGTCCAAAGAGAGCCTGCCATGTTGTTTGATGTCGTCCTGCCGCTTGCCGGTGGTCTGGTCCTGCTTGCGCTCGGAGGCGAACTTCTGGTGCGTGGGGCGGTTCAGGTGGCTGAACGGCTGGGTGTTTCGCCGCTCCTGATCGGGCTCACGCTGGTCGGCTTTGGTACGTCAATGCCGGAACTGGTCACTAGTGTTCAGGCGGCGCTGATTGGCTCGCCCGGCATCGCGGTGGGCAACATTGTTGGCTCCAACTTGGCCAATATCCTGCTCATCCTCGGTGTGTCGGCCATTATCTTTCCGGTGGCGGTTTCGTCGAATGCCCTGAAGCGTGACGGCACGTTGGTCGTTCTGACGGCGGTGGCCTTGACGGCAGTCGGCTTGCTGTGGAGCCTCGACCGGATCGTCGGAACGCTCTTTCTGGCGGGTCTTGTCAGCTACATTGTCTTTGCGTGGCGGCAGGAGCGGGTGGTCGGGGGCCTGCCGGCTGGCGAGCACACGGCCGCCTATGAAAGAATCGAGGCATTCGAAGAGCTGCATACGCCGGTGCTCAAGCCCGACGCAGACGCCGTCAAGGCGATCTCGATCCCGATCTCCCTGGGCATGGCGCTGGGGGGGCTCCTGCTTGTCGTTTTCGGCGGCAAGGTCTTCGTCGACGGGGCTGTCACTTTGGCGCGCAGCTTCGGCATTTCCGAGACGGTGATCGGCCTGACCATTGTGGCGGTGGGCACCTCGATGCCCGAACTCATCACCTCTGTCGTGGCGGCTGTTCGCAAGCATGCCGAGGTGGCCTTGGGGAACATTCTTGGCTCGAACATTTACAACATCCTCGGCATTGGCGGCGTAACGGCCCTGATCGCGCCGACGGAAGTGCCGCGGCAGATCGCGACCTTCGACAACCTCGTGATGGTCGGCATCTCGGTTGCCTTGCTCGTCATGGCGCGCACGGGCTGGAAGATCGGGCGCAGGGAAGGTGCCGTGCTGGTCGCGGGCTATGTCGCCTATGTCTGGTGGATCTGGCCGAACTGAGAACCGGACCTTGAACGGCACTTCAGCAGCGCCGGGCAACGCCGCCCCCCCGTTTCGCCCCGTGACGCTTGTCACCGGGGCTTCCAGTGGCATTGGCCGTGAACTGGCACTGCTTGCGGCGCGGGAGGCCGAGGTGCTGCTGCTGGCGCGCAGCGAGGCCGGCCTGAATGATGTTGCCAGTGCCATCACCGCCGCTGGGGGACGGGCGAGCACGCTGGCGTCGGACGGCACGGCGCCGGATGCGGTGGCTGCGATCGTGGCGCACATGGCCCGCAACGGCATGGTGTGCGACCAACTCGTCAACAATGCCGGCAGCGGTCTGGTGGGGCTGGCTGAGGCGCTCGACCCAGATGCCCAGTTGGCCTGCATCGACCTCAACGCACGCTTTGCCACGTCGCTGGCTCTGGCCGTCCTGCCAGGCATGCTGGCGCGGGGCAGGGGCGGAATCCTCAACCTTGGCTCTATTGCCGGCTTCCTGCCGGGGCCGGGGATGAGCGTTTACTATGCGACAAAGGCCTACATGCGCTCCTTCTCCGAGGGCCTCCGTCAAGAGGTTGCGGGGAGGGGCGTCAGGATCACGCTGCTCAGCCCTGGCCCGGTCAACACGCGCTTTCTGGAACGCGCCACGGGTGGAGCGCGGGGCTCGGAAGCGACCCTGTTCCATGTGGACGTGGAGCTGGTCGCACAGCTTGGTTGGGAAGGCTTTCGCGCCGGGCGGGCGCATGTGATTCCAGGCCTGGCCAACAGGCTCGTCGTCTGGATGGCCCCTCTGATGCCACGCGGGATGCTCGCCGCGATGATCTTTCGGCGGCAATCGGCGCGGCGGGAGGAGGCCTGAGGTCGTTTGCGCGGAAATGTCAATTAAGTCCTTGGCAAACCGACCTGCGTTCGCTAAGTGAGCCTCATTCCAGATGACATTGGTGTGGCAACGCATCATGTTGGAAGCAGACAAGCAATTGTTTGCAGACAGGGCCAGCGGGCGAAAGGGCGACCTTTCGAACGGTGGTCCGTTGTCCTGTCCGAGACTGCTGGTGCCGCGCAAGCGGCTTAATCAATCAAGGCCATATTCTGGCCTTTTGGCCTGCATAGACGGGTGAGAACGGATTTTTCGGGGCGAGAGCCCCTTGTGTCGGTTCGAACCATCACCTGAGCACGCGTTTTGCGCATTCAGGGGGCAGGGCGTTGAGCGTCGTCCCGAGAGGACGTCGTGGCAAACGCCGCGATGTGCAGGCGGGACGGCTAACTTGAGCCGGCGGGGAGACCCGCCAAACCGGAGAGAGCCCAAGTGGATCGTTCGCAAAAACGCGAAGCCGTGGCGGAACTGAACGAGGTCTTCAAGACCAACGCAGTTGTCGTCGTGGCCCACTACGCAGGCCTGACCGTTGCCGACATGCAGAAGCTCCGTCGCGAGATGGGCAAAGCTGGCGGCACCGTGAAGGTCGCGAAGAACCGCCTGGCCAAGATCGCTCTCGAAGGCACGGATGCAGCCTCGATCGGAGCCCTTCTGAAGGGCCCCACCTTGCTCGCCTATAGCAAGGATCCCGTCGCTGCCCCGAAGGTCGCAGTCGATTTCGCCAAGGCCCATGACAAGCTTGTCATCCTTGGCGGTGCAATGGGCGCGACCGCCCTGAATGCGGACAGTGTCAAGGCGCTTGCCACGATGCCGTCCCTCGACGAACTGCGCGCCAAGATTCTTGGCCTTCTGGTCGCTCCTGCGACCAAGATCGCGCAGCTCTCGACCGCACCGGCTGCCAAGCTGGCGCGCGTGTTCGGGGCTTATGCCAAGCGAGACGAAGCGGCCTGATGGCTACCTGAACCTGAACCCAAAAGTTCAAACTGACACACAAGGAAATGTGACATGGCTGATCTGGCGAAAATCGTCGAAACGCTGTCGAGCCTGACCGTCCTCGAGGCGGCTGATCTCGCGAAGATGCTGGAAGAAAAGTGGGGCGTCTCCGCCGCTGCGGCTGTTGCCGTTGCTGCGGGCCCTGCTGCTGGTGGTGGCGCTGCTGCCGCTGCTGTTGAAGAGCAGACCGAATTCACGGTCATGCTTGCCGCCGCTGGCGACAAGAAGATCGAGGTCATCAAGGAAGTCCGCGCCATCACCGGCCTGGGCCTCAAGGAAGCCAAGGATCTGGTCGAAGCCGCACCAAAGGCCGTCAAGGAAGGCGTTGGCAAGGACGAAGCCGAGAAGATCAAGAAGACCCTGGAAGCTGTCGGCGCCAAGGTCGAGCTCAAGTGAGCTTGCCGGCATGATGCCGGTTTTCTGACACATATGCGTGACGGCCCTGGGGCTAGACCCCGGGGCCTTTACGGCGTTGGGGCCTGTCCGTTGCCAGGCACCATAGTTTTCCAGACCACAGACATACGGCGCGCGGCAGCGCCGGGCGTCTGACCTGAGAGCCTCCGGACAAGGGTCCGGCGACGACTTTCAGGTCAGCCGTTAGCGAAAAGCGAGGAACCACATGGCCAACACGCTCCAGGGTCGCAGGCGTATCCGCAAGTTCTTCGGCAAGATCAAGGAAGTCATCCAGATGCCGAACCTCATTGAGGTTCAGAAGGCGTCTTATGACCAGTTCCTGCTTGTCGACGAGCCCAAGGGCGGGCGTCCCGACGAAGGTCTCCAGTCTGTTTTCCGGTCGGTGTTCCCGATCTCGGATTTCTCTGGGGCTTCGATGCTGGAGTTCGTGAAGTACACGTTCGAAGCGCCTAAGTACGACGTCGACGAGTGCCGCCAGCGTGGCATCACGTTTGCCGCCCCGCTGAAGGTGACCCTGCGCCTGATCGTGTTCGATATCGATCCCGACACCCAGGCCAAGTCGATCAAGGACATCAAGGAGCAGGATGTCTACATGGGCGACATGCCGCTCATGACAGACAACGGCACCTTCATCGTCAACGGCACCGAGCGCGTCATCGTCTCGCAGATGCACCGCTCGCCGGGCGTGTTCTTCGACCATGACAAGGGCAAGACCCACTCGTCCGGCAAGCTGCTGTTCGCAGCGCGCATCATCCCGTATCGCGGCTCGTGGCTCGACATCGAGTTCGACGCCAAGGATGTCGTGCACGCCCGTATCGACCGCAAGCGCAAGCTGCCGGTCACGTCGCTGTTCTACGCGCTGGGCATGGACGGTGAGGAAATCCTCAACCGCTTCTACGGCCGGATCATGTTCGAGCGTCACAAGGATGCCTGGCGCATCCCGTTCGAAGCTGAGCGCATGAAGGGCTACAAGGCCACCGTCGACCTGATCAATGCCGATACCGGCGAGGTCATTGTCGAGGTCGGCAAGAAGCTGGTTGCCCGTCAGGCCCGCCTGCTGGCCGAGAAGGGCCTCAAGTTCCTGCGCGCCACCGACGATGACCTGATCAGCCAGTATGTGGCCGAGGACATGGTCAACCCGCAGACAGGCGAAATCTACGCCGAAGCGGGTGACGAAATCTCGGAAAAGCTGCTGAAGGCCCTGACCGACGCTGGCTTCGACGAAATCCCCGTGCTCGACATCGATCACATGACGATCGGGCCCTACATCCGCAACACCCTGAATGTGGACAAGAATTCCTCCCGCGAGGAAGCTCTGTTCGACATCTACCGCGTCATGCGCCCCGGCGAGCCGCCGACTCTCGAGTCGGCGCAGAACATGTTCCAGTCGCTGTTCTTCGACTCGGAGCGCTACGACCTGTCGGCTGTCGGCCGCGTCAAGATGAACATGCGTCTTGACCTCGATGCCGAGGACACTGTCCGCATCCTGCGCAAGGAAGACATCCTGGCTGTTGCCAAGGCGCTGGTCGATCTGCGTGACGGCAAGGGCGAGATCGACGACATCGACCATCTCGGCAACCGGCGCGTGCGTTCGGTCGGCGAGTTGATGGAGAACCAGTATCGCCTGGGTCTGCTCCGCATGGAGCGCGCCATCAAGGAGCGCATGAGCTCGGTCGACATCGACACCGTGATGCCGCAGGACCTGATCAACGCGAAGCCGGCAGCAGCCGCCGTGCGCGAGTTCTTCGGCTCGTCGCAGCTGTCGCAGTTCATGGACCAGACCAACCCGCTGTCGGAAGTCACCCACAAGCGTCGCCTTTCGGCGCTTGGACCGGGCGGCCTGACGCGCGAGCGCGCCGGCTTCGAGGTGCGCGACGTGCACCCGACGCATTATGGCCGCATCTGCCCGATCGAAACGCCGGAAGGTCCGAACATCGGCCTGATCAATTCGCTCGCCACGTTCGCGCGGGTGAACAAGTATGGCTTCATCGAGACCCCGTTCCGCAAGGTGCGCGACAGCCAGGTCACCAGCGAAGTCGTCTATCTGTCCGCCATGGAAGAGGCCAAGCACAACGTTGCGCAGGCCGATGCCAGCATGGACAAGGGCGGCAAGCTGACCGAAGACCTGATCGTCTGCCGCCACGCCGGCGAAGTCATCGTGGTTCCGGTCGACAAGGTCGACCTGATGGAAGTCTCGCCGAAGCAGCTCGTGTCGGTCGCAGCAGCGCTCATCCCGTTCCTTGAAAACGATGACGCGAACCGCGCCCTGATGGGCTCCAACATGCAGCGTCAGGCCGTGCCGCTGGTCCGCGCCGATGCACCCTTCGTGGGCACTGGCATGGAAAGCGTCGTGGCGCGCGATTCAGGTGCGGCGATTGCCGCGCGCCGGGCCGGCATCATCGACCAGATCGATGCCACCCGTATCGTGGTGCGCGCGACCGAGGAGACCGACCCGACCAAGCCGGGCGTCGACATCTACCGGATGATGAAGTTCCAGCGCTCGAACCAGTCCACCTGCATCAACCAGCGTCCGCTGGTGCGTGTCGGCGACATCGTGCGCAAGGGCGACATCATTGCCGATGGTCCGTCGACAGATCTGGGCGAACTCGCGCTCGGCCGCAACGTGCTCGTCGCGTTCATGCCGTGGAATGGCTACAACTTCGAAGATTCGATCCTGCTCAGCGAGAAGATCGTCTCGGAAGACGTGTTCACCTCGATCCACATCGAGGAGTTCGAGGTCATGGCCCGCGACACCAAGCTCGGCCCTGAGGAAATCACCCGCGACATCCCCAATGTGGCGGAAGAGGCCCTCAAGAACCTCGACGAAGCCGGCATCGTCTACATCGGTGCGGAAGTGGCGGCAGGCGATATCCTCGTCGGCAAGATCACGCCCAAGGGCGAAAGCCCGATGACGCCGGAAGAGAAGCTGCTCCGCGCCATCTTCGGCGAGAAGGCCTCCGATGTCCGCGACTCGTCGCTGCGTGTGCCTCCGGGCGTGCAGGGCACGATCGTGGAAGTGCGCGTGTTCAACCGCCATGGCGTGGACAAGGACGAGCGCGCCCAGGCCATCGAGCGCGAGGAAATCGAGCGTCTCGCAAAGGACCGTGACGACGAACAGGCCATTCTCGACCGCAACACCTATGCCCGTCTCGCCGATGTGCTGGATGGCAAGGTCGGTCTGGCCGGCCCCAAGGGCTTCAAGAAGGATACGGTCCTGTCCAAGGATGCGATCGCGCAGTATCCGCGCTCGCAGTGGTGGATGTTTGCCGTCGGCGACGACGCGCAGATGTCCGAAATGGAAGCGATGCGCAAGCAGTACGATGAGTCCAAGAAGCGCCTTGAACAGCGCTTCCTCGACAAGGTCGAGAAGCTGCAGCGCGGCGATGAACTGCCGCCCGGCGTGATGAAGATGGTCAAGGTCTTTGTCGCCGTGAAGCGCAAGATCCAGCCCGGCGACAAGATGGCGGGCCGCCACGGCAACAAGGGCGTGGTGTCCAAGATCGTTCCGGTCGAGGACATGCCGTTCCTGGCCGACGGCACCTATGCCGACATCGTGCTCAACCCGCTGGGTGTGCCGAGCCGCATGAACGTGGGCCAGATTTTGGAAACCCACCTTGGTTGGGCTGCTGCCGGTCTTGGCAAGCAGGTCGCGGCTGCGGTCGATGCCTACATGAAGGCGGGTGAAGCTGCCGGCATGCGCAAGACCTTCGACGACATCTACGGCGACAATGCCGAGGTGAAGGCGATGTCCGACCATGAACTGGCGGAGATGGGCAACAACCTGCGTCGTGGCGTGCCGATTGCAACGCCGGTCTTCGATGGTGCCAACGAAGCCGACATCGAGCGGCTGCTGACCCAGGCCGGGCTCGATGCCTCCGGCCAGGTGACGCTGTATGACGGCCGCACCGGGGATGCCTTCGACCGCAAGGTGACAGTGGGCTACATTTACATGCTCAAGCTGCACCACCTGGTCGACGACAAGATCCATGCCCGTTCGATCGGTCCCTACAGCCTGGTCACGCAGCAGCCGCTGGGTGGCAAGGCGCAGTTCGGTGGCCAGCGTTTCGGCGAAATGGAGGTCTGGGCGCTGGAAGCCTACGGTGCCGCCTACACGCTGCAGGAAATGCTGACCGTGAAGTCGGACGACGTGGCAGGCCGCACCAAGGTCTACGAGTCGATCGTGCGTGGCGAAGACAACTTCGAGGCCGGCATTCCGGAGAGCTTCAACGTGCTCGTCAAGGAAATGCGGTCGCTGGGTCTCAACGTCGAGTTGCAGAACAACAAGAAGCCGCCGATGGAACTGCCGCCTTCCGAGGCTGCCGAATAAGCGTTCGCGTGGGGTGGTCCGGTTCTGGCCGGACCACCTGACGTCTTCACCGCCGGCGGCCACAGCCCTCGGCAGACGATTTCTAGGAACGGGATCGTGGTTCGCACAGGCGAGCCTCCCCAGTTCAGGAGATGACGATGAATCAAGAGGTCATGAATCTGTTCGGTCAGCCGGCTCAGCCGGTCGGCTTCGACGCGATCCGCATCTCGCTTGCGAGCCCGGAGAAGATTCTGTCCTGGTCCTTTGGCGAGATCAAGAAGCCGGAGACCATCAACTACCGCACCTTCAAGCCCGAGCGCGACGGCCTGTTCTGCGCCCGCATCTTCGGGCCCATCAAGGATTACGAGTGCCTGTGCGGCAAGTACAAGCGCATGAAGTACAAGGGCGTGATCTGCGAGAAGTGCGGCGTTGAAGTGACGCTGGCACGGGTCCGGCGCGAGCGCATGGGCCATATCGAGCTGGCCGCCCCGGTCGCGCACATCTGGTTCCTCAAGTCGCTGCCCAGCCGCATCGGCCTGCTGCTCGACATGCCGCTCAAGGATCTGGAGCGTGTGCTCTATTTCGAAAGCTACATCGTGCTGGAGCCGGGCCTGACCCCGCTCAAGGATCGTCAGATCCTGTCCGAGGACGATTACCTGCGCTGCCAGGACGAGTATGGTGCGGACAGCTTCACGGCCATGATCGGGGCCGAGGCGCTGCGCGAGATGCTGCGCTCGCTCGACCTTGAAAAGGTGCAGATGGACCTGCGCCACGAGATCGCGACGACCACGTCCGAGCTCAAGCCCAAGAAGCTGATGAAGCGCCTCAAGATCATCGAGGCCTTCCAGCAGTCGGGCAACAAGCCCGAGTGGATGGTGATGACGGTGATCCCCGTGATCCCGCCGGACCTGCGCCCGCTGGTCCCGCTGGATGGCGGCCGCTTCGCCACGTCCGACCTCAACGACCTGTATCGCCGCGTCATCAACCGCAACAACCGCCTGAAGCGGCTGATCGAGCTGCGAGCGCCTGACATCATCATCCGCAACGAAAAGCGGATGCTGCAGGAATCGGTCGATGCGCTGTTCGACAATGGCCGTCGTGGCCGCGTCATCACCGGTGCCAACAAGCGGCCGCTGAAGTCGCTCGCCGACATGCTGAAGGGCAAGCAGGGCCGTTTCCGCCAGAACCTGCTCGGCAAGCGCGTCGACTATTCTGGCCGTTCGGTCATCGTGGTCGGTCCGGAATTGAAGCTGCACCAGTGCGGCCTGCCGAAGAAGATGGCGCTCGAGCTGTTCAAGCCGTTCATCTACGCGCGGCTGGACGCCAAGGGCTATTCGGCCACCGTCAAGCAGGCCAAGAAACTGGTCGAGAAGGAAAAGCCGGAAGTCTGGGATATCCTCGACGAGGTCATCCGCGAGCATCCCGTGCTGCTCAACCGCGCCCCGACGCTGCACCGCCTCGGCATCCAGGCGTTCGAACCGACGCTGATCGAGGGTAAGGCCATCCAGCTGCACCCGCTGGTCTGCGCCGCCTTCAACGCCGACTTCGACGGCGACCAGATGGCCGTGCACGTTCCGCTGTCGCTGGAAGCGCAGCTCGAAGCGCGCGTGCTGATGATGTCGACCAACAACATCCTGCATCCGGCCAACGGTCACCCGATCATCGTGCCGTCGCAGGATATCGTGCTGGGGTTGTACTACCTGTCGATCATGTCGGACGGCGAGCCGGGCCAGTATGCCATGGACGCCAAGAAGGGCATCCTCAAGGGTGTCTATTCGGACATGGGCGAACTGGAGCAGGCCATCGCCAACAAGACCGTGACGCTGCATTCCAAGATCAAATATCGCTGGGAAGGCGTCGGTCCGGGCGGCAAGACCTACACCAAGACCTATGACACCACGCCGGGCCGGGTGATCCTCTCGACCGCGCTGCCGCGCAACGAGAAGGTGTCCTTCGATGTCGTCAACAAGCTGATGACGAAGAAGGAAATCTCCGGAATGATCGACGCCGTCTACCGCATGTGCGGGCAGAAGGACACGGTCATCTTCTGCGACCGCGTCATGCAGCTCGGCTTCACCCACGCGTTCAAGGCGGGCATCTCGTTCGGCAAGGACGACATGGTCATCCCCGAGAACAAGTGGGAGATCGTCGATGGCACGCGCGCGCTCACCAAGGACTACGAGCAGCAGTATCAGGACGGCCTGATCACGCAGGGCGAGAAGTACAACAAGGTGGTCGACGCCTGGTCCAAGTGCTCCGACAAGCTGGCGCAGGAAATGATGCTGCGCATCTCGTCGGTGAAGAAGGACGAGCATGGCCGCGACAAGCCGATCAACTCGATCTACATGATGAGCCACTCGGGGGCCCGTGGTTCGCCAACCCAGATGCGCCAGCTGGCCGCCATGCGCGGGCTGATGGCCAAGCCGTCGGGCGAGATCATCGAGTCGCCGATCATCTCGAACTTCAAGGAAGGTCTCGACGTTCTCGAGTACTTCAACTCGACCCACGGGGCCCGCAAGGGTCTGGCGGACACCGCGCTGAAGACCGCGAACTCGGGCTATCTGACCCGCCGTCTGGTGGACGTCGCGCAGGACTCGATCATCACCGAGGTCGACTGCGGCACCACCAAGGGCATCCGCATGCGCGCCATCGTCGATGCAGGCCAGATCGTGGCCTCGCTCGGCATGCGCATCCTTGGCCGCACCACGGCCGAGGAGATCGCGAACGGGGAGGGCGAGGTGATCGTTCCAGCCGGCATCATGCTGGAGGAAAGCCACCTTGAGCTCATCACCAAGGCGGGCATCCAGGAGGTCAAGATCCGGTCGGTGCTGACCTGCGAGACCAAGAACGGCGTCTGCGGCACCTGCTATGGTCGCGATCTGGCGCGCGGGACACCAGTCAACATGGGTGAAGCCGTCGGCGTCATCGCTGCCCAGTCGATCGGGGAGCCGGGCACGCAGCTCACCATGCGCACCTTCCACATCGGCGGCGCGGCGCAGATCAACGAGCAATCGGTGATCGACTCGAACTTCGAGGGCGAGATCCGGATGCGCAACCGCAACGTGGCGCGGAACTCCGATGGTGATCTGATCACCATGGGCCGCAACATGGCCATCGTCGTGGCCGGGCCTGACGGCTCGGAGCGCGCAGTGCATCGTCTGGTGTTCGGCTCCAAGCTGAAGGTCGACGAGGGCGACAAGATCAAGCGCGGCCAGCGCATTTCCGAGTGGGACCCCTATACCCGTCCCATCATCTCGGAAGTCGACGGCATCGTGGCCTATGAAGACCTGCTCGAGGGTTCGTCCCTGTCGGAACAGATCGACGAGGCCACCGGCATCGCCAAGCGCATGGTCACCGACTGGCGGTCCAATGCCCGTTCGGCGGAACTGCGCCCGGCCATCGTGGTGCAAGGCAAGGATGGAAAGATCCTCAAGGCCGCGCGCGGCTCCGAGGCGCGCTACATCCTTCCTGTCGACGGCATTCTGTCGGTCGATCCGGGCGTCACCGTGAAGGCGGGCGACATCCTGGCGCGTATCCCGACCGAGAGCGCCAAGACCCGCGACATCACGGGCGGTCTGCCGCGCGTGGCGGAACTGTTCGAGGCCCGTCGTCCCAAGGATGCCGCGATCATTGCCGAGAAGTCCGGCACGATCGCCTTTGGGCGCGACTACAAGAACAAGCGCCGCATCACGCTGAACCCGCATGACGGATCGGAGCCGATCGAGCACCTGATCCCGAAGGGCAAGCATATCCATCTGCAGGATGGTGACGTGGTCGAACTCGGGGATTACATCCTCGACGGCAACCCCGCGCCGCACGACATCCTGGCGATCAAGGGCGTGGAGGAGCTTGCTGCCTACCTCGTCAATGAAATCCAGGAGGTCTATCGTCTTCAGGGTGTGAGCATCAACGACAAGCACATCGAGGTGATTGTCCGTCAGATGCTGCAGAAGGTGGAGATCACCGACGGCGGCGACACTGAAATCATGACGGGCGACCAGGTCGACCGGCTTGAATTCGATGAGGCCAACGACAAGGCGATTGCCGAAGGCAAGAAGCCGGCTTCGGGCGTGCCCGTGCTGCTCGGCATCACCAAGGCGAGCTTGCAGACGCGCTCGTTCATCTCGGCGGCGTCCTTCCAGGAAACCACCCGCGTCCTCACGGAAGCGGCCGTGAATGGCAAGACGGACACCCTCGAAGGTCTGAAGGAGAACGTCATCGTCGGCTCGCTGATCCCGGCAGGGACGGGGGCCCAGGTCTCCAAGATCCGGTCCGTGGCCCAGCGCCGAGACGACCTGATCGTCAACCAGAAGACCGAGATGTCGGCGGCAGCCGCCAGGGCGGCGCAGGCCACATTGCCTGCCGCCGAGTAAGGTTGCCTGACACGCAGAATCGACGGGCCGTCCCTCGGGGCGGCCCGTCGCCGTTTGCAAGCACCAATCGTGGTGGAACGGCCTTCACCACGCCTGAAAGCCCCGCGCAAATTGCATTTCCGGGGGGCGATTAGGGGTTGACGCGATTCCGCTGCCGAGTCATAAGCGCGTCACATCGACGGAAGTCGGACACGTCTAGTCGCCCACAGGCTTTTGCCGGGCGAGGATCGCGACCGAAACGCCGCCGCTTCTAGCGACCTGAGATTGGTCTTGATGAGCATGATTGCGGTTCGCCGTGATCCTCTGCGTGGCAACAACGCCGGAAGCTTCGAAAGAGGCTGAAGGCGTTGGTTTGTTTTGGCCTGTGTCATCGCTGGATGAACTGAACGTTTGATACGAAGCGCTCCACGAGCGAGAGGTCGTCAATGCCCACGATCAGCCAGCTGATCCGCAAGCCGCGGGAAGCACAGAAAAGCCGGAACAAGGCCCCAGCGCTGGAGTCATGCCCGCAGAAGCGTGGTGTCTGCACCCGCGTCTACACCACGACCCCGAAGAAGCCGAACTCGGCTCTCCGTAAGGTTGCCAAGGTCCGCCTGACCAATGGCTTCGAGGTCATCGGCTACATCCCCGGTGAAGGCCACAACCTTCAGGAACACTCCGTGGTGATGATCCGCGGCGGCCGCGTCAAGGATTTGCCCGGCGTGCGCTACCACATCCTGCGCGGCGTTCTTGACACCCAGGGCGTCAAGAACCGCAAGCAGCGCCGTTCGAAGTATGGCGCCAAGCGTCCGAAGTGAGCTTCGGTCCGCTGACCAATACCTCCCGGGTCTGATCCGGGACTGAACTGAACCGGGCCTCGCGGCCCAATGTTTTCGAGAAGCGAAGGGGTGACAGCAATGTCCCGTCGTCACAGTGCCGAAAAGCGCGAAGTCATTCCGGACCCGAAGTTCGGCGACATTGTCGTGACCAAGTTCATGAATTCGATCATGTACGAGGGCAAGAAGTCCGTTGCTGAATCGATCGTCTATGGCGCATTCGATTCCATCGAGGCTCGCATGAAGTCCGGCCCGCTGGAAGTGTTCAAGCAAGCCCTCGAGAACGTGGCTCCGGCCATCGAGGTTCGGTCCCGCCGCGTTGGTGGCGCGACCTATCAGGTTCCGGTGGAAGTCCGCATGGAGCGCCGCCAGGCGCTTGCGATCCGCTGGATCATCACGGCTGCCCGCGGCCGCAACGACAAGACGATGGTTGAGCGCCTTTCGGCCGAGCTGATGGACGCTGCAAACAACCGCGGAAACGCAGTGAAGAAGAGGGAAGACACCCACCGCATGGCAGAGGCGAACCGCGCCTTCTCGCACTATCGCTGGTGATCAGGCTTTCACGGATTCACGGAGTTTCATGACATGGCACGCGTCCATAAAATTGAAGATTACCGAAATTTCGGGATCATGGCGCATATCGACGCCGGCAAGACCACGACCACCGAGCGGATCCTGTATTACACGGGCAAGTCGCACAAGATCGGGGAAGTGCACGAAGGCGCTGCCACCATGGACTGGATGGAGCAGGAGCAGGAGCGTGGCATCACGATCACCTCTGCGGCCACCACCTGCTTCTGGCGTGACAAGCGCCTGAACATCATCGATACCCCCGGCCACGTCGACTTCACCATTGAGGTCGAGCGCAGCCTTCGTGTTCTCGACGGCGCTGTCTGCGTGCTCGACGGCAACCAGGGCGTTGAGCCCCAGACCGAGACCGTCTGGCGCCAGGCCGACAAGTATGACGTTCCGCGCATCGTGTTCGTCAACAAGATGGACAAGACCGGCGCAGACTTCTTCCGCTGCGTGCAGGACATCATCGACCGCGTCGCCGGCAAGCCTGTGTGTCTCCAGCTTCCGATTGGTGCCGAGAGCGATTTCGCCGGTGTCGTCGACCTGATCAAGATGAAGGCCATCGTCTGGAACGGGGAGGCGCTCGGCGCGACCTTCCTCGAAACCGACATCCCGGCCAACCTTGTCGATCAGGCCAAGGAATACCGCCACAAGCTGCTCGAAGCCGCTGTGGAAATGGATGACGAGGCCATGGTGGCGTATCTCGACGGCCAGGAGCCGAGCGAAGACACGCTGCGCATGCTGATCCGCACCGCGGTCCAGCGTCGCGCATTCCACCCGGTCCTGTGCGGTTCCGCCTTCAAGAACAAGGGTGTGCAGCCACTTCTTGATGCGGTGGTTGATTTCCTGCCGTCGCCTGTCGGCCGTGGCGAAATCAAGGGCATCGACTTCAACACCGAAGAAGACGTGATCCGCCGTCCGCTCGACAGCGATCCGTTCTCCATGCTCGCCTTCAAGATCATGGATGACCCGTTCGTCGGCACGATCACCTTCTGCCGCGTCTATTCCGGCAAAATCGAATCCGGTGCGAACGTCATCAACTCGACCCGCGACAAGAAAGAGCGCGTGGGCCGCATGCTGCTGATGCACGCGAACAACCGCGAGGACATCAAGGAAGCCTATGCCGGCGACATCGTCGCACTGGCTGGCCTCAAGGATGTGCGCACCGGTGACACGCTCTGCGACCCCGGCAAGCCGGTGATCCTCGAAAAGATGGAGTTCCCCGAACCCGTCATCGAGATCGCGATCGAACCCAAGACCAAGGCCGACCAGGAAAAGCTGGGCATCGCGCTCGCGAAGCTGGCTGCCGAGGATCCGTCCTTCCGCGTCTCGACTGATACCGAGTCCGGTCAGACCATCCTCAAGGGCATGGGCGAACTGCATCTCGACATCAAGGTCGACATTCTGCGCCGCACCTACAAGGTCGATGCCAACATCGGCGCTCCGCAGGTGGCCTATCGCGAGAAGGTGTCGCGCTCGGTCGAGCACGAATACACCCACAAGAAGCAGTCGGGTGGTTCGGGCCAGTTCGCCAAGATCAAGTTCAACCTGATCCCGGGCGAGCCCGGCACAGGGTTCGTGTTCGAATCCAAGATCGTTGGCGGTGCGGTGCCGAAGGAATACATCCCCGGCGTCGAGAAGGGTCTCAACAGCGTCATCGGGTCGGGCATCCTTGCCGGCTTCCCGGTGGTTGACATCCGCGTCGAACTGACGGACGGCGGCTACCATGAAGTCGACTCGTCGGCTCTTGCCTTCGAAATCGCCTCCCGCGCCGGTCTGCGCGAAGCCCTTCAGAAGGCTGGCTGCGTTCTTCTCGAGCCGGTGATGAAGGTCGAGGTGGTGACGCCGGAAGATTACACCGGCTCGGTCATCGGCGATCTGAACTCACGCCGTGGGCAGATCCAGGGCCAGGACATGCGCGGCAACGCTGTTGTCGTGAATGCGATGGTGCCGCTCGCCAACATGTTTGGCTATGTCAACACGCTGCGGTCCTTCTCTCAGGGCCGTGCGAACTACACGATGCAGTTCGACCATTACGAAGAGGTTCCGCGCAACGAGGCAGAGAAGGTCGTGGCGAAATACGCCTGATCTGACGCGACGCGAGACTTCAACAAGCAACCCTAGACCTCAACTTCCCACTGGCGGAGACTGACCATGGCCAAGGAAAAATTCCAGCGGAACAAGCCGCACTGCAACATCGGAACCATCGGTCACGTCGACCATGGCAAGACCTCGCTGACGGCTGCGATCACGAAGATCTTGGCTGAAACCGGCGGTGCGACCTTCACGGCCTACGACCAGATCGACAAGGCCCCTGAAGAAAAGGCCCGTGGCATCACGATCTCGACCGCTCACGTGGAATACGAGACCAAGAACCGCCACTACGCCCACGTCGATTGCCCCGGCCACGCCGACTATGTGAAGAACATGATCACCGGTGCCGCCCAGATGGACGGCGCGATCCTGGTCGTGTCCTCTGCTGACGGCCCGATGCCCCAGACCCGCGAGCACATCCTGCTCGCCCGTCAGGTCGGCGTTCCTGCTCTCGTCGTTTTCATGAACAAGGTTGACCTCGTCGACGACGCCGAGCTGATCGAGTTGGTCGAAATGGAAGTGCGCGAGCTGCTTTCCAAGTATGACTTCCCTGGCGATGACATTCCGATCACCAAGGGTTCGGCCAAGGCCGCCCTCGATGATGTCACCCCGGCCATCGGCCGTGATGCCATCCTCAAGCTGATGGAAACCGTTGACGCCTACATTCCGCAGCCAGAGCGCCCGATCGACCAGCCCTTCCTGATGCCAGTCGAAGACGTGTTCTCGATCTCGGGTCGTGGCACTGTCGTGACCGGTCGTGTCGAGCGCGGCATCGTCAAGGTTGGCGAGGAAATCGAGATCGTCGGCCTCAAGGACACCGTCAAGACCACCGTGACGGGCGTTGAAATGTTCCGCAAGCTGCTCGATCAGGGCCAGGCTGGCGACAACATCGGCGCGCTGCTGCGCGGCACGAAGCGTGAAGACGTCGAGCGCGGCCAGGTGCTGTGCAAGCCAGGTTCCGTGAAGCCGCACACGAAGTTCAAGGCCGAAGCCTACATCCTGACCAAGGATGAAGGTGGTCGTCATACCCCGTTCTTCACCAACTACCGTCCGCAGTTCTACTTCCGCACCACGGACGTGACCGGTGTCGTCACCCTTCCTGAAGGTGTCGAGATGGTCATGCCGGGCGACAACATCGCCATGGAAGTGGTTCTGATCGTGCCGATCGCCATGGAAGAAAAGCTGCGTTTCGCGATCCGCGAAGGTGGCCGCACCGTCGGCGCCGGCGTCGTCGCGAGCATCATCGCCTAAGTAAATGCACAGGCGCGGTCGCCTTCGGGCGCCGCGCCTTTTGAGTCACGGAGATCAAGGGCATGGCCGGTCAGAATATCCGGATCCGCTTGAAGGCGTTTGACCATCGCATCCTCGATGCGTCGACACGGGAAATCGTGTCGACCGCAAAGCGGACCGGTGCTCAGGTGCGCGGGCCGATCCCGCTGCCGACGCTGATCGAGCGCTTCACGGTCAACCGTTCGCCGCACATCGACAAGAAGTCGCGCGAGCAATTCGAAATGCGCACGCACAAGCGTGTGCTTGATATCGTCGACCCCACCCCGCAGACCGTGGACGCGCTGATGAAGCTCGACCTCGCCGCAGGTGTGGACGTCGAGATCAAGCTCTGATCGTTGACCTCCTCTGGGAAAGGATAAATCGCCATGAGGTCTGGTGTTATTGCACAGAAGGTCGGGATGACCCGCGTCTACAACGATGCTGGTGAGAACATTCCCGTCACCGTTCTGAAAGTCGACAACTGCCAGGTTGTCGCCCACCGCACGGTGGAAACCAACGGCTACGTCGCGCTGCAGGTCGGTGTCGGCAAGGCCAAGGTCAAGAATGTGTCGAAGGCCGAGCGTGCGCGCTTTGCTGTTGCGCAAGTCGAGCCGAAGAAGAAGCTCGTCGAGTTCCGGGTGGACGACAAGGGTCTGATCCCTGTCGGCGCCGAGATCACGGCTGATCACTTCGTCGCGGGGCAGTTCGTGGATGTCACGGGCACCACGACCGGCAAGGGTTTTGCTGGCGGCATGAAGCGCTGGAACTTCGGCGGTCTGCGGGCCACCCACGGCGTCTCGGTGTCGCACCGTTCGATCGGTTCGACCGGCGGACGTCAGGATCCCGGCAAGACCTTCAAGAACAAGAAGATGCCCGGTCACATGGGTGCCGAGACGGTGACGACGCAGAACCTCAAGGTCGTGTCGACCGATGCCGATCGTGGTCTCATCCTGGTTCAGGGTGCGGTTCCCGGCGTCAACGGCGGCTGGATCCGTGTTCGGGACGCTGTGAAGCGCGCGCTCCCCAAGGAAGCGCCGGTTCCCGGCAAGTTCAAGCTCAATGATGGCGCTGCCGTGGCAGCCGAAGCGGTGGAGGGTCAGTGATGAAACTTGATGTTACGACCCTTGACGGCGCGGCCGCCGGCTCTGTTGATCTGTCCGACGCGATCTTCGGCCTCGAGCCGCGCGTCGATCTGATCCACCGCGTGGTGCGCTACCAGCTCGCGAAGCGTCAGGCCGGCACTCATGCCACCTTGCTGCGCAGCGAGATCAACCGCACCAAGAAGAAGCTCTACAAGCAGAAGGGCACAGGTGGCGCACGCCATGGTGCCGCTTCGGCGCCGCAGTTCCGCGGCGGTGGCCGGGCCTTTGGTCCGGTGCAGCGCAGCCATGCCCACGACCTTCAGAAGCGCGTGCGCGCCCTTGGTCTGAAGCATGCGCTTTCGGCGAAGGCCAAGGATGCTTCGATCATCGTTGTTGACGATGTGAAGTTGTCCGAGCCCAAGACGAAGGCCCTCAAGGGCCAGTTCCAGAAGCTCGGTCTGGGCAGTGTCCTGATTATCGGCGGTGCCGAGATCGATCGGAACTTCGGCCTGGCTGCCCGCTCGATCCCGAATGTGGACGTGCTGCCGGTTCAGGGCATCAACGTGTATGACATCATGCGCCGCGAGAAGCTCGTCCTGACCAAGTCGGCCGTCGATGCGCTGGAGGCGCGCTTCAAATGAGCATGGACCCGCGCCACTATGACGTGATCGTCTCTCCGGTGATCACGGAAAAGGCCACCATTCTGTCCGAACAGAACAAGGTCGTCTTCAAGGTTCGCAAGGACGCAACGAAGCCGCAGATCAAGGCTGCGGTCGAGAAGCTGTTCGATGTCAAGGTGAAGGCCGTCAACACGATCCTCACCGAAGGCAAAATCAAGGTGTTCAAAGGCCGGCTCGGCCAGCGCTCCGACGTCAAGAAAGCGATCGTGACCCTCGAAGATGGTCAAAAGATCGATGTGACGACGGGGCTCTGAGGCGAGAAAGGACCCATCACATGGCACTCAAGCTTTACAAGCCAACGACACCCAGCATGCGTCAGCTGGTGCTGGTCGACCGCAGCGAGCTCTACAAGGGCAAGCCGGTCAAGGCACTGACGGAAGGCAAGTCGTCGTCTGGCGGCCGCAACAACCTCGGTCGCGTCACAGTGCGCTTCCGTGGCGGTGGCCACAAGCGCTCGCTTCGTCTGGTCGATTTCAAGCGTCGCGGCCACATGGGCATGCCCGCTGTGGTCGAGCGGATCGAGTATGATCCGAACCGCACGGCCTTCATTGCACTGATCAAGTATGAGGACGGCACGCTGTCCTACATCCTGGCTCCACAGCGCCTCGCCGTCGGTGACAGCGTGGTTGCCGCCGAAAGCGCCGACGTGAAGCCTGGCAATGCCATGCCCATCGGCAACATTCCGGTCGGCACGATCGTGCACAATGTCGAGCTGAAGATCGGGAAGGGCGGTGCCATGGCCCGTTCCGCCGGCAACTATGCGCAGATCGTTGGCCGTGACTCGGGCAACGTGATCCTGCGTCTCAACTCCGGCGAGCAGCGTCTGGTTAACGGCCAGTGCTTCGCGACGGTGGGTGCGGTTTCGAACCCGGACCACATGAACATCTCGCTCGGCAAGGCTGGCCGCAATCGCTGGCTCGGCAAGCGTCCGCACAACCGCGGTGTCGCTATGAACCCGGTCGATCACCCGCACGGCGGCGGCGAAGGCCGCACCTCCGGTGGCCGTCACCCGGTCACGCCGTGGGGTAAGCCGACCAAGGGCAAGAAGACCCGCGTCAACAAGCGCACCGATACATTCATCGTGGCTTCCCGCCACGCACGCAAGAAGAAGGGCTGAGGCTCATGGCTCGTTCTGTTTGGAAAGGTCCGTTCGTCGACGGATACCTTCTGAAGAAGGCCGAAGCTGCTCGCACCGCGAGCCGCTCGGAAGTCGTCAAGATCTGGAGCCGTCGCTCCACGATCCTGCCGCAGTTCGTCGGACTCACATTCGGCGTCTATAACGGCCAGAAGCACATCCCCGTGACTGTGACCGAAGAAATGGTGGGCCAGAAGTTTGGTGAGTATTCGCCGACCCGCACGTTCTACGGCCATGCCGCGGACAAAAAAGCGAAGAGGAAGTAAGCCATGAGCAAGGCTGCTACTCCCCGCGCGCTGAGCGATAAGGAAGCCCAGGCTGTGGCGCGCAATCTGCGCATCAGCCCGCAGAAGCTGAACCTCGTTGCCGGCCTCATTCGCGGCAAGAAGGTCTCCACGGCGCTCGCCGATCTTGAGTTTTCGCGCAAGCGGATCGCTCTTGACGTGCGCAAGTGCCTGCAGAGCGCCATTGCCAACGCCGAGAACAACCACTCTCTCGATGTGGACGATCTCGTTGTTGCCCATGCCCATGTCGGCAAGGGACTGGTGATGAAGCGCTTCCATGCCCGCGCCCGCGGTCGTGGTGCTCGTATCCTGAAGCCGTTTGCGCACATCACGATCGTGGTGCGCGAGACGCCTGCAGCGAAGGCCTGAGGAGAAAACGATGGGTCAGAAAGTCAATCCGATCGGTCTTCGCCTCGGCATCAACCGCACATGGGACTCGCGCTGGTTTGCGCAGGGCGCCCAGTACGGTCAGTTGCTGCACGAGGATTTTGCGATCCGCGCCGAACTGATGAAGGTGCTGAAGCAGGCTGCCGTCTCGAAGATCATCATCGAGCGTCCGCACAAGAAGTGCCGCGTCACCATCCTGTCGGCCCGCCCTGGCGTGGTCATCGGCAAGAAGGGTGCGGACATCGAGAAGCTGCGCAAGGTCGTCATGAAGATGACCAACGCCGACGTTTCGATCAACATCGTCGAGGTCCGCAAGCCGGAAGTCGACTCGACGCTGGTGGCTGACTCGATTGCCCAGCAGCTCGAGCGCCGCGTTGCTTTCCGCCGCGCCATGAAGCGGGCCGTTCAGTCGGCCATGCGTCTGGGCGCCGAAGGCATCCGCATCAACTGCGCCGGTCGTCTCGGCGGCGCAGAAATCGCTCGCCAGGAATGGTATCGTGAAGGCCGCGTTCCGCTGCACACCATGCGTGCGGATATCGACTACGGTGTGGCCACCGCGTTCACCACCTATGGCACATGCGGCATCAAGGTCTGGATCTTCAAGGGCGAAGTTCTTGAGCATGACCCGATGGCGCAGGACAAGCGCATGAACGAAGAGGCATCCCGTCCGTCGAGTGGTGGCGATCGCCGCCGCGAACGCGAACAAGCCTGAGGTTGATCGAGGTTCATCATGCTTCAACCCAAGAAGACTAATTTCCGCAAGCAGTTCAAGGGGCGCATCAGTGGCGTCGCGAAGGGCGGCACGGAACTCAACTTCGGCCAGTACGGCCTCAAGGCTCTCGAGCCGGAGCGCGTCACCGCGCGCCAGATCGAGGCTGCCCGCCGTGCCATCACGCGCGCCATGAAGCGCGCGGGCCGTGTCTGGATCCGCGTGTTCCCGGACGTGCCGGTTTCGAAGAAGCCGACCGAAGTCCGCATGGGTAAGGGCAAGGGCGCTCCGGAATTCTGGGCGTGCCGTGTCAAGCCGGGCCGCATCATGTTCGAAGTTGAAGGCGTGAACGAGGAGATCGCCCGCGAGGCCTTCCGTCTCGGCGCGGCCAAGCTTCCGATCAAGACGCGCTTCATCCAGCGCATCGCAGAGTAAGGAGAGGGACGATGAAGAACACTCAGCGCCTGTCCGACCTTAAGGTGATGTCGGCTGACCAGCTGCAGGACGAACTCCTGAAGCTGAAGAAGGAGCAGTTCAATCTGCGCTTCCAGAAGGCTACCGGCCAGATGGAAAACACGTCGCGCGTCACCGAAGTCCGCAGGGACATCGCCCGCGTAAAGACGCTGTCCCGCCAGAAGGCCGGGCCAAAGTCTGTCGCTGCGAAGGCCTGAAGGAGAAGAACATGCCAAAACGCGTACTCCAGGGCGTCGTCGTCAGCGACAAGCAGGAAAAAACGCTCGTGGTGAAGGTCGAGCGCCGGTTCACGCATCCGCTTCTCAAGAAGACGGTGCGCCGGAGCAAGAATTACCATGCGCATGATGAAACCAACCGCTTCAAGGCGGGTGATCTGGTCTGGATCGAAGAGTCCGCACCAATCTCCAAGCTGAAGCGCTGGGTTGTGCTGGAGAGCGCGCCGAAGGCGTGATTTCCATTCGTTTGGCTGGGGGCCTTCAGGCGCGCGGTGCATCCACGTGCCATTCCATGAAGCTCCCGACAGTCGTAGTCCGGCATTGCGTCCGGAAACCGGTCTGAACATAGAGAAAGGATCACGGCCATGATCCAGGTGCAAACCAATCTCGAGGTCGCCGACAATTCGGGCGCCCGTCGGGTTATGTGCATCAAGGTCCTCGGTGGCTCCAAGCGTCGTTATGCTGGGGTTGGCGATGTTATCGTTGTGTCCATCAAGGAAGCAATTCCGCGTGGTCGCGTGAAGAAGGGTGATGTCATGAAGGCTGTCGTCGTTCGCACCGCGAAGGACGTTCAGCGTGTGGATGGCTCCGTCATCCGCTTCGACAAGAACGCCGCCGTTCTGATCAACAATCAGAAGGAGCCGATCGGCACCCGTATCTTCGGGCCCGTTCCGCGTGAACTGCGTGGCAAGAACCACATGAAAATCATCTCGCTGGCGCCGGAGGTGCTCTGATGGCCGCGAAGATCAAGAAGGGCGACAAGGTCGTCGTCATCACGGGTCGTGACAAGGGCAAGGCCGGTGAAGTCCTGAGCGTGAGCCCGACCGAGGGGAGGGCCGTCGTGCGCGGCGTCAACCTCGTGAAGCGCCACACCAAGGCCACCATGCAGTCCGAGGGCGGCATCATCTCGAAGGAAGCGGCGATCCAGCTCAGCAACCTTCAGATCGCCGATCCGAAGGATGGCAAGCCGTCCCGCGTCGGGTTCAAGATTCTGGAAGATGGCCGCAAGGTCCGTTTTGCCAAGCGTTCGGGAGATCTGATCGATGGCTGAGGCTCAATACACTCCGCGCCTGCGCAAGCACTACGATGAGGTCGTGCGCCCGGCGATGATCGAACAGTTCGGCTACAAGAACGCGCTCGAGGTTCCGATGATCACCAAGGTGGTCCTGAACATGGGCGTGGGCGAGGGCACTGCCGACCGCAAGAAGGTCGACACCGCTGCCGCCGATCTGGCGCTGATTGCCGGCCAGAAGCCGGTCATCACGAAGGCCCGGAACGCCATCGCCGGCTTCAAGCTGCGCGAGAATTTGGCGATCGGTGCCAAGGTCACGCTGCGCAAGCAGCGCATGTATGAGTTTGTGGACCGTCTGGTCACGATCGCGCTTCCCCGCGTTCGCGACTTCCGCGGCCTCAATCCGAAGTCCTTCGATGGTGCGGGCAACTTTGCCCTCGGCATCAAGGAACATCTCGTGTTCCCTGAGATCGCCTACGACAAGGTCGATGCGGTCTGGGGCATGGATGTGATTGTCTGCACCACCGCCAAGACGGATGACGAGGCGCGTGCGCTTCTGAAGCTGTTCAACTTCCCGTTCCGGACGTGAGCTGAAGGCTCAAACGCGGCAACCAGGAGATCACGATGGCTAAAAAGAGCTCCATCGAAAACAACAAGCGTCGTCAGAAGCTTGTGAAGAAGTTTGCCGGCCGGCGCGAGCGTTTGCTGGCCGTGGCGAATGACGAGAACAAGGCCATGGACGAGCGCTTCGAAGCTCGCCTGAAGCTGGCGGCCCTGCCGCGCAACGGTTCCAAGACACGCGTTCGCAACCGCTGCGAAGTGTCGGGCCGCCCGCGCGCCGTGTATCGCAAGCTGAAGATGAGCCGTATCGCGATGCGTGAACTCGGCAACAAGGGTCTGGTTCCAGGCCTGGTCAAGTCGAGCTGGTGAGGAGATAAGCCATGACGATCATTGATCCGTTGGGCGATATGCTCACCCGTATCCGTAACGCCCAGATGCGCCGCAAGTCGCGCGTGTCGACCCCCGGCTCCAAGCTTCGTGCCCGCGTGCTCGATGTGCTTCAGTCGGAAGGCTACATCCGCGGCTATGCCTCGACCGAGCATGCCGATGGGCGTTCGGAATTCGACATCGAACTGAAGTACTACGAAGGCCAGCCCGTCATCCGCTCGATCGAGCGCGTGTCGAAGCCCGGCCGCCGTGTGTATGCCTCCGTAGACACGATGCCGCGCGTGGCCGATGGCCTTGGCGTGACGATCATTTCCACGCCTAAGGGCGTGATGGCGGATCACTCCGCCCGCGAGATGAACGTCGGCGGCGAAGTGCTCTGCAAGATCTTCTGACGGGAGAACGAAACCATGTCTCGCGTAGGAAAGAAGCCCGTTGCCGTGCCCGCAGGCGTGACCGCCTCGGTCACCGGCCAGCACGTCAAGGTCAAGGGTGCGAAGGGCGAGTTGTCGTTCAGCGCTCCCGAGGAAGTGGTCGTCGCCATGGACAATGGCCAGATCACCGTCACGCCCAAGGGGCAGGACAAGCGCTCCCGCGCCATGTGGGGCATGTCCCGCGCCCAGGTTGCCAACCTGATGGTCGGTGTGTCGAACGGCTTTGAAAAGAAGCTCGAGATCACCGGCGTCGGTTACAAGGCCGCCGTCCAGGGCAAGATCCTGAAGCTCTCGCTCGGCTACTCGCACGATATCGATTACGAGATCCCGGCCGGCATCACCATCGTGACGCCCAAGCCCACGGAAATCAACATTTCGGGCATCGACAAGCAGGTTGTCGGGCAGACTGCAGCCGAGATTCGCGACTATCGCGGCCCCGAGCCCTACAAGGGCAAGGGCGTCAGGTATGCCGGCGAATTCATCTTCCGCAAGGAAGGCAAGAAGAAGTAAGGACGCGGTCGATGACGAAGCTTTCTCTCACAGAGCGCCGCAAGGCGCGCGTCCGCAGGGCAATCCGGGCTGCCGCCAATGGCCGTCCGCGCCTGTCCGTGCACCGCACCAACAAGCAGATCTACGCCCAGATCATCGACGACGAGAAGGGCGTGACGATCGTTGCAGCCTCATCGCTCGAAGGCGATCTCAAGGGTGCGATCAAGTCTGGCGCCAATGTCGAGGCGGCTGCCGCCATCGGCAAGGCGATCGCCGAGCGTGCTGTCAAGGCAGGGGTTGTCGAGGTCGTGTTCGACCGTGGCGCATACCTCTACCATGGCCGCGTCAAGGCCCTGGCGGAAGCGGCTCGCGAAGGCGGCCTCAGCTTCTGACCGAGACCCGCGGCTCAGGCCGCGGTCCATTCCAAGCCTTTGCTGATGCTTTCAGGTTGACACAGCCTGAAAGCATCTGCTTTTAGGGCGCTGCTCAAGCGAGCGGGCACAGATGCGTGACCCCGCGCAAGTAAGAGGACATCATGGCAAGAGAACCCCGTCCGGAACGTGGCGAGAAAGTCGACAGCGAATTCGTCGATCGCCTCGTCCACATCAACCGCGTTGCCAAGACCGTGAAGGGTGGCCGCCGTATGGCGTTCGCAGCCCTTGTGGTGGTTGGCGACCAGAAGGGCCGCGTCGGCTTCGGCCACGGCAAGGCCCGCGAAGTTCCCGAAGCGATCCGCAAGGCAACCGAGTCGGCCAAGCGCTCGCTTGTGCGCGTGCCGCTCAAGGAAGGGCGCACCCTGCATCATGACGTTGTCGGCCGCCATGGCGCTGGCCGCGTCGTGCTGCGTGCAGCGCCTGCCGGTACCGGCATCATCGCTGGTGGTCCGATGCGCGCCGTGTTCGAGACCGTTGGCATCCAGGATGTGGTGTCGAAGTCGCTCGGCTCGTCGAACCCCTACAACCTCGTCCGCGCCACGTTTTCGGCGCTGAAGAACGAGGACAGCCCGCGCGGTGTCGCGGCTCGTCGCAACCTCAAGGTGTCGCAGCTGCAGACACGTCGTCGGGACTCCGATGCTGCGGCTGTCGAGACCGAAGCCTGAGAGGGTTGACCGATGGCTGACAAGACCATTTTGGTCGAGCAGATTGGCTCGCCGATCCGCCGGGTGCATCAGCAGCGCGAAACGCTGGTGGGCCTTGGCCTGAACAAGATTCGTCGTCGCTCCACGCTGGAAGACACGCCCGCCATTCGCGGGATGATCGAGCGCGTGAAGCACCTCGTCCGTATCGTCGACGCGAAGTGAGGGCCGAACGATGAAACTCACAGATCTTCGTGACAATCCCGGTGCTACCAAGGAGCGCATGCGCGTTGGTCGCGGCATCGGTTCCGGCAAGGGCAAGACGGCCGGTCGTGGCGTCAAGGGTCAGAAGGCCCGCACCGGCGTCGCCGTCAAGGGCTTCGAGGGTGGCCAGATGCCGCTTCATCGCCGCCTGCCCAAGCGCGGCTTTTCCAATGTCGTGTTCGCCCGCGATCTCAATGAGGTCAACATCGGGCGCGTGCAGCAGGCTGTCGACGCGGGCAAGCTCGCCGCCGGCTCTATGGTGACGGTCGAGGCGCTGGTTGCTGCCGGTGTCTGCTCGAAGCCGCGCGACGGGGTCAAGATCCTCGGCATCGGCGAGATTTCCGCCAAGCTGAGCTTCGAGGTGACCGGCGCGTCCAAGTCGGCCGTCGAAGCCATCGAGAAGGCGGGCGGTTCCGTCAAAATTCTCGGTGCCGCTTCACAGGCGTGATCCACGCGCCTACATGAGATGAGCGGGACGGCGGCCCTGGGTTCAGATTGACCCATCAGGCCGCCGTTTCCACATGATCCGCCAGAGACTGCAGGAACGGGTGGCGCGTCGTGCCGCACGGTGCAGGCTCTAAGTCAAGATGAACGGTCACGGAACCGGCGCTCCGACGCTTGCGTCAGGTGCCTCCGTGCGCCAGTGTCGGCAGGCAACGTGCCTGCGGCCGGGCAGTTTCCTGAGGAATGCGCGATGGCATCTGCTGCAGAACAGCTCGCTTCGAGGATGAATTTCGGCGCGCTCGCCAAGGCCGACGAACTCAAGAAGCGGATCTGGTTCACGCTGGCTGCGCTGGTGGTCTACCGGCTCGGGACCTATATCCCGCTGCCCGGCATCAACCCCGACGCTGTTGCCGACCTGTTCAAGCAGGCGCAGTCTGGCATCCTGGGCCTGTTCAACATGTTCTCGGGTGGTGCCGTCGGCCGCCTCGCGATCTTTGCCCTCAACATCATGCCGTATATCTCGGCGTCGATCATCATCCAGCTTCTGACCTCGGTTGTGCCGACTCTTGAAGCCCTCAAGAAGGAGGGCGAGTCCGGGCGCAAGGTCATCAACCAGTATACCCGCTACCTGACGCTGGTTCTGGCCCTGTTCCAGGCCTGGGGCATCGCTGTCGGCCTGCAGGGTTCGGGCAATCTCGTTCAGGATCCGGGGCCCTTCTTTGTGGTGTCCACCGTGATCACGCTGGTTGGCGGCACCATGTTCCTGCTGTGGATGGGCGAGCAGATCACCAGCCGCGGCATCGGCAATGGCCCGTCGATGATCATCTTCGCCGGCATCATCGCCGAGTTTCCGGCCCAGTTGATGCAGACCCTGGAGCTTGGTCGGCAGGGCGCCCTGTCGACGCCGCTGCTGCTGGCGGTGCTGGTCATGGCCGTGTGTGTGATCGCGCTCTGCGTGTTCATGGAGCGCGCCCAGCGGCGTCTGCTGATCCAGTATCCGAAGCGCCAGGAAGGTAACAAGGTCTACCAGGGGCAGACCTCGTTCCTGCCGCTGAAGCTGAACACGGCGGGCGTCATTCCGCCGATCTTCGCCTCGTCGCTTCTGCTGCTGCCGGCGACCATCGCCAGCTTCCAGCAGGCTGCCGGCGAGACCGGCTGGCTGTCGACCATGGCAACCTATCTGGGCCACGGACGCCCCCTGTTCATGCTGCTTTACGCGGCGCTGATCATCTTCTTCTGCTTCTTCTACACCGCTATTGTGTTCAACCCGACCGAGACCGCGGACAACCTCAAGAAGCAGGGCGGTTTCATTCCGGGCATCCGGCCCGGTGAGCGTACCGCCGAGCATATCGACTACACGCTGACCCGGATCACGGTCATCGGCGCGGCGTATTTGACTATTGTTTGCTTGATCCCTGAGTTCATGATCTCGTATGCGCAGATACCGATCATTCTTCTGGGCGGCACATCGCTTCTGATCGTGGTCACGACCACGATGGACACGGTCGCCCAGGTGCATGGTCATCTGCTGGCCCATCAGTATGAAGGGCTGGTCAAGAAGGCTAAACTCAAGGGTGCGAGGCGCTAAATGAGATTGATCCTGCTGGGTCCGCCGGGGGCGGGCAAGGGCACGCAGGCTGCACGTCTGGTCGAGAAATACGGCATTCCGCAGCTCTCCACCGGAGATATGCTGCGGGCCGCCGTGGCCGCCGGGACGCCTGTCGGGCAGAAGGCCAAGGCCGTGATGGACTCCGGCGGTCTGGTTTCGGACGAGATCGTGATCGGCATCATCGCCGACCGTATCAACGAGCCGGATGCGAAGAAGGGGTTCATCCTCGATGGTTTTCCGCGCACGGTTGCGCAGGCTGTCGCGCTTGACACCATGCTTGGCGAGCGCGCCGTCAACCTCAATGCCGTCGTCGAGTTGCGTGTCGACCAGAGCAAGCTGGTGGACCGCATCATGCGCCGCGCCGCCGAGGCGAAAGCCGCCGGACAGCCGGTCCGCAAGGATGACGATCCGGAGGTCTTCAAGACCCGGCTGGAGGCCTACAACCGCGATACAGCGGTGGTGGCTCCCTATTATGCCAAGCGCGGGCAACTGACCGTAATCGACGGCATGCAGCCGGTTGACGATGTGACAGCGGCAATGGCAAAGGCGCTGGGGTAGGGCAACGCGTCACAATCACTGGTCCGTGATTGTGACGATCCTGCCATTGGCTCGCTGCAGCGACGACAGCGACACGCCAAACATCCGTCGAAAGCGCTCGCTGAAATGCGCTGAGCTCGAGAAGCCAGCCGCCAGTGCCGCGTTGGTTAAGGTGGCGCCTTCCTTGATGCAGTGCATGACAAAGCTCATGCGTGCCCAATTCCGGTAGGCGCGGAAGCTGACACCATAGTTCTCCCGCAACTTTCGCTGGAAATGGCTGGTGGACAAAGCGCTCAAACCTGCTGCTTGCGCCACGGTCCGCATCCGGTCTGGTTGCGTGTTGAGCATGGCAATCGCCGCCGCAAACCGGGGATCTGGCGCGTGTTTGCGGTCAAGCCCAAGCGACCTCACGCATGAGCGCACCATGGCAATAGGCGTTTCGCCGTCGGTAGCCATTCGGGTGGCTGTCCGGGCAATGGTCGTTGCAGCCAATGCGTCAAAATCTGCGATCCGCCGCGTCGCGTCGACGTAGATGAACATCATCTCGCCATCTGAAACGATCCGGTGAAGTTGCTGCGGCTGGATGATCGCAAAGGGGATGACCTGACGTGACGGTTCTGCGCTTTGGCCTGAATGCAGCTCAAGCACAAACGCCCTCTCCAGCGAGATCGCAATTGTAATCACAGCCTTTCGGTGGGGCCGCAATGGCAGGCCGCGTCCGACATAGGCGGCAAGCATCTCCGCCAAGACGATCGTGGGCCCTGGTGAGTTTTCGATGGGCAGCGTCAGGGTCCTGTGGCCGTTTGAGGATGCCAGAATGAGGCAATTGCGACGATCAACAATGGGGCCAAGCCAATGGCATCTGCAATGGCAATTGTCCTGAGAGGGCCGGGAGGCCATCCGGCCAGGCCATAAAGAGCAATGAAACTCACCATGCTCATCGCAAAGACCAGCACAGCCAGCTTTCGGATATCCTGTTGGAAAGCGGCAGCCAGCCCTATGGCGCAGACAATCAGAAACAATGCCGCGCGATGCTGAAGCATGATGGCAATGGGTCCAGGTGGAATCTCACCATAGAGGCGCCCCATCATGTCGGGCACAAAGAGGGCAAGCGCCGGCGGCGCATGGATCAGAGCCAGTGATAGCCAGCAGATTGTGACCAGACGTTCCATTGCAGACGTGTCCCATGTGATGAAAACCAGATAAATGGGCCGCAGACTGGCTGGCTTTCAAAAACGGATCATGTTCCATGCATTTCGTGGCATGCTGACGATCCGACTGGCGGCGTTGCGCGCGGGTTGCTTTCCGCTTGACATCACCGGCACGGGCCGTTACCGCCCATCTCAACCTCAGATCAACCGACCGGATCGCCGCTTGCGGCATCGGGCGGTTTTTGTTTTGGGGGCGTCCACAAGGGCCGGCCTCCACCGGACGTGGGCAATGTTCATCGGCGGCTTCGGCCAGCCCTACCATGGAGAGAGCAGTGGCTCGTATTGCGGGTGTCAACATCCCAACAGGCAAGCGCGTGGTGATCGCGCTTCAGTACATTCACGGCATCGGTGCGAAGTTCGCATCCGAAATCTGCGAGAAGGTCAACATCCCGGCCGAGCGCCGCGTGAACCAGTTGTCCGACGCCGAAGTGCTTCAGATCCGCGAAACCATCGACCGCGACTATCAAGTCGAGGGCGATCTGCGTCGCGAAGTTTCGATGAACATCAAGCGTCTGATGGACCTTGGTTCCTATCGTGGCCTTCGCCACCGCAAGGGCCTTCCGGTCCGCGGCCAGCGCACGCACACCAATGCGCGCACCCGCAAGGGCAAGCCAAAGGCGATCGCCGGCAAGAAGAAGTAAGGACGGCTGGTAGCCGGAGCGGCGAGGGGTGAAGCCCCTTGGCCCTGTGCCGGCTCCCATCCGCATTCAATTCAATCCCCAGCGCCTGGAATCACGGGCGCGCTTGAAGGACAGACGAAATGGCCAAGGAAGCAACACGCGTCAAACGCCGCGAACGCAAGAACATCGCCTCCGGCGTGGTGCATGTGAACGCCTCTTTCAACAACACCATGATCACCATCGCAGATGCGCAGGGCAACACGATCTCGTGGTCCTCCGCCGGCGTGATGGGCTTCAAGGGCTCGCGTAAGTCGACCCCTTATGCTGCTCAGGTTGCGGCAGAAGATGCAGCGCGCAAGGCTGCCGAACATGGCATGCGCACGGTCGAGGTTGAAGTGCTCGGCCCCGGTTCGGGTCGCGAATCTGCCCTGCGGGCCCTGCAGGCGGCCGGCTTCACCGTCACTTCGATCCGTGACGTGACGCCGATCCCGCACAATGGCTGCCGGCCGCGCAAGCGTCGCCGCGTCTGATCAACAGTTCACACCGCCGTGATGCCTGCGCGGGGCATCACGACGACATGGGCGATGGTGCGCGACCATCGCCAGTTAGACTCTATCAGGAAAGGTGCGGTCGTGATTAGCAAGAATTGGCAGGATCTGTCGAAGCCCAGCAAGCTGGAAGTGAAGCCGGGCGATGATCCAAAGCGCGTTGCCACCGTGGTGGCCCGCCCGCTGGAGCGCGGCTTTGGCCAGACGCTCGGCAACTCCCTGCGCAGGGTTCTTCTGTCCTCGCTTCAAGGCGCAGCCGTCACCGCCATCCAGATCGATGGCGTGTTGCACGAGTTCTCGTCGATCCCGGGCGTCCGTGAGGATGTGACCGACATCGTGCTCAACGTGAAGGCGATCGCGGTCCGGATGCAGGGCGAGACGGCCAAGCGCATGACGCTGCGCAAGCAGGGTCCAGGCACCGTCACGGCCGGCGATATCAACACGGTTGGCGATGTCTCGATCCTCAACCCGGATCATGTGATCTGCACCCTCGACGAGGGCGCGGAAATCCGCATGGAGTTCACGGTCGCGACCGGCAAGGGCTACGTCCCAGCCGAGCATAACCGTCCGGAAGACGCGCCAATCGGCCTGATCCCGGTCGATGCGCTGTATTCCCCGGTGCGCAAGGTCTCGTATCGTGTCGAGAACACCCGCGAGGGCCAGAATCTCGACCGCGACATGCTGACCATGACGGTTGAAACCGACGGCTCGATCTCGCCGGAAGACGCGCTGGCCTATTCCGCCCGCATCCTTCAGGACCAGCTCGCGGTGTTCATCACCTTCGAGGAGCCGCGCAAGGAAGAAGTGGTGTCGAATGCACCGCAGCTTCCGTTCAACCCGGCCCTGCTCAAGAAGGTGGACGAACTGGAATTGTCTGTCCGTTCGGCCAACTGCCTGAAGAACGACAACATCGTCTACATCGGCGACCTGATCCAGAAGACCGAAGCCGAGATGCTCCGCACTCCGAACTTCGGCCGCAAGTCGCTGAACGAGATCAAGGAAGTCCTCGCCGGCATGGGCCTGCATCTCGGCATGGAAGTGTCGGGCTGGCCGCCAGAAGACATCGAGTCGCTCGCAAAGCGCTTCGAGGAACATTACTGAGCGCGGCACTTGGGGCAGGCGGGGCGGCTTTGGCCGTTCCTCTGCCTTGCCGCATAATGGACGCCCGTACCTTGGCACGGCGGGCGCATAACGAAGGAGAGCCACAATGCGTCACGGATTTCGCGGCCGTCGTTTCAACCGCACCACCGAACACCGCAAGGCCATGTTCTCGAACATGTGCAATGCCCTGATCAAGCACGAGCAGATCGTGACCACGCTGCCGAAGGCGAAGGACCTGCGTCCCGTCATCGAGAAGCTGATCACCCTGGGCAAGCGCGGCGATCTTCACGCCCGCCGCCAGCTCATCGCACAGCTCAAGGACGCCGACATGGCGAAGAAGCTGATCGACGTGATCGGCCCACGCTACAAGGATCGCAACGGCGGCTATACGCGCGTGCTGAAGGCCGGCTTCCGCTATGGCGACAACGCGCCGCTGGCCGTGATCGAGATGGTGGACCGCGATGTCGAGGCACGCGGCAAGGATTCCGGCCCGACCATGAAGACCGAAGGCGCGGAAGCCGCCTGATTTTCGCGGGCCTTTTGGCCAGCCAGACACCGCGGCCCTGCCGCATCGACCGGATCATGGGCGGCCTTCGGGCCGCCCTTTTTCGTTTTGGCGCGCTGCGCCTGCCAGATTGGCGCCGGCCCAGGCTGATGGCATTCGTGCCTGGGCCGCAATGATCGGATATCGCTGCCGCTGGCAGCGACAGGCCAGCATCGGGCGTTTGCACGACAGCGCCGGCGGGCCTATCTGAAGGATACGAATCCGATGGATGGTCCCTGTCGCCCCAAGGAGCAGATGATGATGCGAAACCGGTCATGGATTGTGCCTGCGGCCCTTGCAGCCTTCGTGGCATCGGCATTCACGGCCCCGGTTGCCGAGGCGCAGTCGTTACGGACGGCTCCGGAAAGCCGCCAGCAAATCAGCCTGTCCTTCGCGCCTGTGGTGCAGAAGACCACTCCGGCGGTCGTCAATGTCTACGGCCAGCGACAGGAGCGGCGCGGGGCCAATCCGTTCATGGATGATCCGTTCTTCCGCCGGTTCTTCGGCGATGGTGGCTTCGGCGTGCCGCGCGAGCGGGCACAACAATCGCTGGGCTCCGGCGTGATTGTCGATGCGCGCGCAGGGCTCGTCGTCACCAACCATCACGTCATCGAAGGCATGACCGAGGTCAAGGTTGCGCTTGCCGACAAGCGTGAGGTCGAAGCCGAGATCGTGCTGCGCGATCCGCGCACCGATCTGGCCGTACTGAAGCTCAAGAACACGTCAGGGCTCTCGGCGGCGCTGGAGATCGGCAACTCTGACGATCTTCAGGTTGGGGATCTGGTGCTCGCCATCGGCAACCCGTTCGGGGTCGGCCAGACAGTGACGCAAGGCATCGTCTCGGCGCTGGCCCGCACACAGGTCGGGATCGCGGATTTCCAGTCCTTCATCCAGACCGATGCGGCGATCAACCCGGGCAACTCTGGCGGCGCACTCGTCGACATGCAGGGCCGGCTGATCGGCATCAACACCGCGATCTTCTCGAAGACGGGTGCCAGCCATGGCATCGGTTTTGCCATCCCGGCAACGATGGTGCGGATCGTGGTCGAATCGGCACGGGCCGGCAGTGCTTCTGTGCGGCGTCCGTGGTTCGGTGCGCGCCTGCAGGGCGTCACGCCGGACATCGCCGAGGGTCTCGGGCTGGACAGGCCGACCGGGGTGATGGTGGCGATGGTGTTTTCCGGGAGCCCTGCGGAAGCGGCCGGGCTGAGGCGCGGCGATGTCATCCTCGAGATGGATGGCCAGCCTGTCGAGGATCCGGACAGTTTCGGCTATCGGCTCGCGACGCGCCAGCTCGGTGCCAACGTGCCTGTCGGTGTGATGCGGGGCCGCAACAAGCTGACCTTGCCGGTACGGATGAGCATCGCGCCCGAAACGAGGCCGCGTGAGCCGGTCAAGCTGACCGGGCGCGGTCCCTTCAGCGGGCTGACACTGGTCAACCTGTCGCCGGCCGTCTCCGAGGAGCTATCGGTCGATGTAACGGCGGATGGCGTTGTGATCAGCGAGGTCGATCCGGACAGCCCTGCGGCGCAGATCGGCTTTCAGAAGGGTGATATCCTCGTCTCGCTCAACCGCGAGAAGCTTGCCAGTTCGCGCGAAGCGGAGCGCCTGCTGCGCGAACGGGCTCGGGGCTGGGAGGTCACGCTTGACCGCAATGGGCAGGTGTTCACCACCTTCGTGCGGGGGTGAGCGATCTGTTCGCCGCTGCCGGCCTTGACCGGTCCGGCCCGCGCCCCTTGGCCGACCGGCTGCGGCCGACGACGCTGGCGGAGGTGGCCGGGCAGGATCATCTGGTCGGACCCGACGGAGCGCTGACACGCCTGCTGCAATCGGGCTCGATCGGCAGTGCCATCTTCTGGGGTCCGCCGGGCACCGGCAAGACCACAGTGGCGCGGCTGCTGGCCGGCGAAACTGCGCTGGTGTTCGAGCAGATCAGTGCGATCTTCTCAGGGGTTGCGGACCTCAAGAAGGTGTTCGAGGCGGCCAGGGCGCGCCGGCTTCAGGGGCTGGGCACCTTGCTGTTCGTTGACGAGATCCACCGCTTCAACAAGACCCAGCAGGATGCCTTCCTTCCGGTGATGGAAGACGGCACGATCACGTTGATCGGTGCCACGACCGAGAACCCGTCCTTTGCCCTGAATGCCGCCTTGCTGTCACGGGCGAGGGTGCTGGTGTTTCGCTCACTCGACGAGGCGGCCATTGCGGCCCTGCTGGTGCGGGCGGAGGAACTGGAAGGCAAGCCGCTGCCGCTGAACGAAGCGGCGCGCGAAGCCTTCATCCGCTTCGCCGATGGCGACGGTCGGGCTGCGCTGACACTGGCGGAGGAACTCTGGCGGGCAGCCCGCCCCGGCGAGATCATGGATGAGGCTGGCCTTGCGGAGACCCTGCAACGCCGCGCCCCAATCTATGACAAGGCCGAGGATGGCCACTACAACCTGATTTCCGCCCTGCACAAGACCGTGCGCGGCTCAGATCCGGATGCGGCGCTCTACTATTTCGCGCGGATGCTGGATGCTGGCGAGGATCCGCGCTTTCTGGCACGGCGGCTGGTGCGCATGGCAGTCGAGGATATCGGGCTCGCCGATCCGCAGGCGCTGGTCCACGCCCGCGCCGCGAGCGATGCCTTCGAGCAGCTCGGCTCGCCGGAAGGCGAGTTGGCGCTGGCCAACTGCGTGATCTACCTCGCGACCGCACCCAAATCGAACGCGGCCTACGTGGCCTACAAGGCTGCGGTGCGGACCGCCAAGGAGGCCGGTTCGCTGACCCCGCCCAAGCCGATTCTCAACGCGCCGACCAAGCTGATGAAGCAGGAAGGCTACGGCGCAGGCTATGCCTATGACCACGATGCGCCCGATGCCTTCTCGGGCCAGGACTATTGGCCCGAGAAACTGGGCCGCCAGCACTTCTACGATCCGCCGGACCGTGGCTTTGAACGCGAGATCAGGAAGCGACTGGAATGGTGGGCAAAGCTCCGGCGGGAGCGGGGCGGGTAGGCTTGGGGCAGCGGGGGCGCTTCTTTCGTGACAGCCGGTCGCTTGCGCTCTAAAGAACGCCCATGACGGCGCTCTCGCTTGTTTTTCTTGGTGCCGGCCTTGGTGGCGTGCTGCGCCATCTGGTCAACCTGACGGCGCTGCGCTGGTTCGGGCCGACTTTCCCGTGGGGCACGCTGGCGATCAATGTCGCGGGTTCTCTGTTGATGGGCCTTCTTGCCAGCTGGCTGGCAGAGAAGGCGGGGGCTGACTGGGCGCATGATGCGCGCCTGCTGCTGATGACCGGAGTGCTGGGCGGGTTCACAACCTTCTCGGCGTTCTCGCTGGATGCCTGGCTGCTCTGGGAGCGGGGCGCAGTGTTGCATGCTGGGGCCTATGTGCTGGCCTCTGTGGTTTTATCGATTGCCGCGCTGGGCGCTGGCCTTGGTGTAGGTAGGGCATTGTCGTGACACGAGGAACAAGGACGGGCGGACGCGCGCCGGGCAAGGGCGGAGCCAAAGGCGGGGCAGCAGGCGGTGGCCGCGACCGACGCGGGCGCGGCGAGGATCGCGAGGCGCGCAAGGAGCAGGGCCGCAAAACGGCGCTGGGGCGAGCGGCTGCGGTCCGCAGCGCCAAGCCGGGCTATCGCGACGAACCGCGCCGGTCTGCCAAGCCGACCGGATATCGCCCGCGCGAAGACAGACCGCAGCGCGCCACAGAGGCCGAGCGCGAGCCGCAGGGCCACCGGCTTCCGGAGGAGGGCCCGATCCGGACCAAGCGTGAGGCCGGAGCCGAAGCGTCCGAGACCATTGCGACAGGCGTGCAGACGCTGGTTGTCACCGAGGACGAGGCCGGGATGCGGGTTGACCGCTTCCTGATCGCGCGTTTCCCGCAATTGCCGTTCAGCCACATCCAGCGCATCGCCCGCAAGGGCGAGCTGCGTGTCGACATGAAGCGCGTCGACACCAATGACCGCATCGAGGCGGGCCAGAAGGTGCGGGTGCCGCCGCTGAAGCTCTCCGCCGATGGCCAGAGGCCGCGCGGCCAGCAGTTCAAGGAGGGTGACGTGCGCGCCTTCCTCAAGTCGATCACGCTGTATGAAGACGCCGATGTGCTTGTCATCGACAAGCCCGCCGGGCTGGCCGTGCAAGGCGGCTCCGGCACCACGCGCCATGTCGACGGCATGCTGATGGCGCTGGCCGAGGATGAGACCACGCGCCCGCGCCTCGTGCACCGGCTCGACAAGGACACGGCGGGCTGCCTCGTCATCGCCAAAACGCGCTTTGCCGCCTCGACGCTGGCCAAGACCTTCCGGTCACGCACGGCGCGCAAGATCTACTGGGCGCTGGTCTACCTCGTGCCACGGGTCAAGCAGGGCCGGATCTCGACCTATTTGGCGCGCGAGGCGCAGGTCGATGGCGACAGCCGCATGAAGGTGGCGGCCCATGGTGACGAGGGCGCGCAACATGCCGTGACCTACTACGCCACGGTCGAGACTGCCGCGCAGAAGGTCGCTTGGCTGTCGATGAAACCGGTGACCGGGCGCACCCACCAGCTCAGGGCGCATGCGGCTCATATCGGCCATCCGATCATTGGTGATCCCAAATACTTCGACCGGCACAATGCCGAAATTCCGGGAGGCATCCAGAACAGGCTGCATCTCCTGGCCCGCCGTATCGTGCTGCCGCATCCGCGCGGACAGGGCGTGATCGACGTGACCGCCCCGCTGCCCGACCACATGAAGCAGAGCTGGAACCTGCTCGGCTTCGATGCCAGCCCGTACGATCCTATCGTCGAGGCCCCTGATGAATGAGCGCGCTGCATGAGCACTGACCTTGTCCTGTTCGATCTTGACGGCACGCTGCTGGATTCCTCGCGCATCATCATCGGCGCACAGGAGCTGACCGCCGAGGCCCATGGCCTGCCGCATCCGGGGCTCGATCGCGGCTTCGCGGTGGTCGGGTTATCGCTGGACGTGGCGCTGGCCGAATTGTTCGGCGATGCGGTGCCTGCTCCCGAACTGAGCGCCACCTACAAGCGCATCTTCAATGGCCTGCGCGGCACGGCAGGCTATGAGGAGTCGCTGTTCGAGGGCATCGCTGACCTGATGGCCACTCTGGCGCGCTGGCCGGACATGACGCTGGGAATCGCGACCGGCAAGACCCTGCGCGGCGTCGAATATGTGGTCGAAACCTATGGCTGGCAGAACCTGTTCGCCATGATCCAGACGGCGGACAATTCGCCTTCGAAGCCGCATCCCGGCATGATCCATCAGGCGATGGAGGTTGCAGGAACGGGGCCGGGGCGCACGGTGATGATCGGCGACAGCGTGCATGACATGCGCATGGCCAAGGCTGCCGGCGTCACGGCCATCGCCGTGTCATGGGGTTTCCAGCCGGCGGCGATGCTGGTCGAGGCCGGGGCCGACCTTGTGGCCCGGCATGTGTCCGATCTCGCGCCGATGATTGCGGCCGCCCTGCGTCGTCCGATCCCGGCACTGGCCTGAGCGGTAAAGAGCCTCAGGCAGCGCGGAGGCTGGCGAGCCAGGCTTGTGCGGCTTGGGCATCCCCGGCCTCGAGCCCGTGGCCAGAGGCTGTGGTCTGTTCGCTGACAGTGGCTCCGGCCTGTTTCAGCGCCGCAACCAGCACGGCCCGGCTGGCCTCCGGCGCCAGCGGATCGTGGCGACCGCTGAGCAGCAGGACTGGAGTGCCCGCCAGATCGAGGCCGGGCTCAGGCGATAGCCCATTCATGGCGCGCATCAGCACCGCACCGGAGAGGGCCCCTGGATGGCGCATCAGCAGGCCCGCCGCGATGTTGGCGCCATTGGAGTAACCCACGGCGATGGGCGCGCGGCTCCAGCCGAAGTGCTGGCCAGCGCTGGCAATGAAGGACGCCAGTTCCGCCGCGCGTTCCGCCATGTCGGCGAGATCGAACAGACCTTCGCCATGACGCCGGAACCAGCGGGTGAGGCTGCCTTCCAGCAATCTCCCGCGCACGCCCAGAAGGCTCGATCCGGGTGCGATCTGCCGGCCGAAGGCGATGAGATCGCGCTCGTTCCCACCCGTGCCGTGCAGCAGCAGCA
>CALRRR020000033.1:0-38634 GCA_943370645.1 Hydrogenophaga intermedia
TGCTGATGGCGCTGATCGGTGCAATGGCGGGTTTGGCGCTGACCACTTTCTGGCTCACGCCGCTGGCGCCCCTCGCCGGGTCTGTCACGGCCCTTGCCAAGGGCATTCTGTCCGGCGTCGTGCCCTATCGCCAGCGCACGGACATCTTCGGCGACATGGCGCGCTCGATCGAGCAGTTGCGCGTCTCCCTCGTCGAGAAATCGATGATGATGGAGCGATCGATGGCCGAAGCGACCGCGCTGGCCTCATGGACTGGCTTGCCGACCTTGATCGCACCGCTCACCATGCCGTCCGGCGCGACGATCGGGACGATATGGCCCGTGTAGGGTACATTGAGCAGCGTGATCTCGCCGCGATAGGGACTGCCCGACCGCAAGGTGGCGAAAGCGGGACTGGACGGGCCGAGCAGCGCGCCGGTTGCGCGGCCTCCCTCGGTGCGGCGAAGGGTGGTCGAGACCTGTTCGAAATCGCCGCGCGCGCCATCCCAGCGGAAGATCACGGCGCTGCTGCCGGTGATCTGCGAGATGCTGTCCACAAGGCGGTGGTCTCCAAGATCCGGCAGACCGACCGCGCGCAGGCGATCAACGCCACCCGGCGCATAGAGCACCTCGATGCCGGGCTGGGCTGCGCGCACCAGATGCGCGGCCAGCTTCATCGCCGAGCCCTGATCGTTCAGGGCATGTTCAGCGACGCGGGCATCGACGATCCTGACGGCGGTGACGACGACCCCAGCAACACTCAGAACGATGATCAGCAACACGCCGAGCGCCATCTTGATGCGCAACGACATGCGCGACGAACGCGGATATTTCATCGAACCAACGTCTCCACAGCCACCCGAAGTGATGCGAGATCAAGGTTAACGATTTGCAAAGAAATGGCCGGATGCCGATATTTCAGGCAGTTATCCGGCGCGCCTCGGCGCTGTCGCGGTCCATCTGGGCGACCAGCGCCGCCATGTCGGCAAACTTCTCCTCGGGCCTGATCCAGCCGACAAACTCGACATCAAGCGTCTGCCCGTAAAGATCACCGGCAAAGTCGAACACGAAGCTTTCGAGCCGCGGAGCGCCATCATCGAAGGTGGGGCGGCGTCCGAAGCTTGCGACAGCGGGCCGCCAGATGCCGTCGATGCGCAGCCGCACGGCGTAGATGCCATGCCGGAGCTGGTTGTCGGGCGACAGCACCATGTTGGCAGTGGGATAGCCCAGCAGGCGGCCCCGCTTGTCGCCATGCACCACCTCGCCCCTGAGCCGCCAGCGATGACCCAGCAGGTTGTTGGCCAGCGCGACATCCCCCGCCGCCAGCGCGGTGCGAATGCGTGACGACGAGACAGCGATGCCGTCGGCATCGACCACCGGGGGCACCACGAGCACGACTCGGCCCGAGGCTTCGAGCACGCGGCGCAGCAGGGCGACATCGCCCTCGCGGCCGCGCCCGAAGGCGAAGTCGGCACCAACCGCAACACCGGCGACATCAAGCTGCCCGATCAGCAGGTCATCGATGAACCGGCCTGCACTCTGGCCGGCGAAGGCAGCGTCGAAGGGCAGTTCCGCCACAGCCTCGCAGCCGTGCTCCGCCGCAAGGTCGCGGCGCAGCCCTGCCGGGCTCAGGCGGAACACCGGAACGTCCGGCCTGAAGAAGCTGCGTGGATGCGGCTCGAAGGTGATCAACCCGACCGGTCGGCCAAGGCGCGCACCTGCCTCGGCTGCGGCGCCGAGCAGGGCCTTGTGCCCCAGATGCAGGCCGTCGAAGTTGCCGATGGCGCAGACCGCGCCGCGCAGGCGCTCCGGCACGGCACCTGTCCCCGTCCACAGGGCAGGCGTCCGCGCGTCGGGTCCGGCGATCGCGTGAGACTGTTCGGAGCGAGGCGTCACGATGGGAATGGTCCGCGCAAGAGGAGTGTGGGCTGAGCCGGAAGGGGGGCAGGAGGAGGAGAACTCCACCCCTGCCCGGCTGCGAGGTGACGCGAAGTGCGGGCGGCGTCAAGTGCCGGCAGCAGCGGCGGAATGGACGCGCGGGCCGGGCGACTTAACCCGTTGTCAATCACCCCGTGATACCCCGACAGGCGAATGTCCGCAGTTTGTGCGGCCTGCCTTTTCGATCCGCGACAGCGGATCACGCGTTTGACGGAGCAGTATGATGGCCCTCGACACGTCCATGCCGATCCTGGTCGTCGATGATTACCAGACGATGGTGCGGATCATCAAAAATCTGCTCAAGCAGCTTGGCTTCGAGGATGTCGACGATGCTTCGGACGGTACGGCTGCGCTCGACAAGCTGAAGCAGAAGAAATACGGCCTCGTTATCTCCGACTGGAACATGGAGCCGATGACGGGCTACGAACTGCTGCGCCAGGTCCGTTCCGATGACGGGCTGCGCACCACGCCCTTCATCATGGTCACTGCCGAGTCCAAGACCGAGAACGTGATTGCCGCCAAGAAGGCCGGCGTGAACAACTACATCGTCAAGCCGTTCAACGCCCAGACCCTGAAGTCGAAAATCGAAGCTGTCTGCGGCGCCTGATCGATCCACACCTCCGAAAGATCGATCCATGGCACACAGCGTCCTGCGGCCAGCCGCCCCTTCCGAGCCCGCCGACCGCGGTGGGCCGGCGCGCGAGATCGGCACGGTCGCCGTCCGCATGGCTGAGCTGAGGACCGCGATCAGCCGCCTCGGCGTGCTCGACATCGCCGAGACCAAGCTCGGGGCTGTCCAGGTCGACATCAATGACGTGCTGGCCTCGACGCGCTCGGCGACTGACACGATTCTGGAAGCCGCCGAAGACCTGCTCGCCGCCACGCAGACCGGCAACGATTACCGCATGCTCGTGGAGCAGCGCATGTTCGCGCTGATGGAAGCGTGCAGCTTTCAGGATCTGACCGGACAACGCCTGCAACGGGTGACCCATACGCTGCAGGCGATGGAAGAACGCCTCAGGATTTTCGCCAGCGCCGTCAAGGCCGGGCACGGCACGGTGCTGTCCGGCGAGGTCGGCCCCGACACGGTTTTCAAGGGCGAGGTCGAGCGGCAGCGCGCGGCCTGGAACGACGCCAACATGGTGCACGGGCCGGGCGGCGCAGGGGCTATCCCGCAGGAAACGGTTGATTGGCTGTTCGCCACTACCAGCTGAGGCGCGGCATCACATAGTGCGGCTGGAAAGCCTGGCGTGACAGCCAGTCACGGTAGCCACCTGCCCATGAATCGGCTCCGACATCGTGCCAGTGAATGCCATCGAGCAGCAGGATCGAGCGCACGCCGAGCGCGGTCGCGCCGGCCACGTCGGTCCGCACCGCATCGCCGATGGCCGCCACACGCGCCAGATTGATGGCAGCGCCGCGCACCTGTTCGGCCAGCATCAGCGCCTGCTGGTAAACCGGCAGATGCGGCTTGCCGGCATAGATCACCGCGCCGCCCTTGGCCTCGTAGGCCACGGCCAGGGCACCGGCGCAGGGAATCAGCTTCTTGCCGCGCTCGACGATGAGATCAGGGTTGCCGCAGATCATGGTCAGACCGCGCGCCGCCATCAGGTCGAGCGTGGCGGCATAGTCATCGGGGGTCTGGGTCTCGTCGTCGGCAAAGCCTGTGCAGACGCAGTAATCAGCGCTGGCGGCATCGGTGAGCGCCACGTTCAGGCCCTGAAACAGCGTCAGGTCACGCTCCGGCCCGACATGGACGCAGGATTGCCCGGCCCGCGCCGTGATCAACTGCCGCGTGACATCGCCGGAGGTGATGATGCGATCGAAGCTGGAGGCAGACACGCCGTAAGACAGAAGTTGCGGCACCACGTCCACCGAAGGTCGCGGGGCATTGGAGACCATGATCACGGTGCCGCCGCCGGCGCGGAACATCTCGAGCGCCGCGCAGGCGGCCTTGTGGGCGGTCTGGCCATTGTGGACCACGCCCCAGACATCGCAGAGCAGCACGTCGATTCCGCAGGACAACATGTAGAAGCCGCCGACAAGCTCGGCCCGCGGTGCGAGGAGCGGGGCGGACGGCACCTTGGAACTGGCCTGAGGCTGATCGGTCATGCGGTCTCCGGAAGACAAGCGGCCCAGGTTGAGTGACCGAGGCAGGCGCGCGCGTCAAGCCTCCGGATCGATCGCTGGAGCTGCCCCGGCAACAGCTCAGGCGCGGCGCAGAACGGCGCGGAACGGAACCCGCTCGCCCTGATCGGGGCTGCGGGCCGGCCGTTGCCCAGTCGCGGCGATGGGCAGGTTCTCGACCAGCGCTTCGCGGGCGGGGGTTGCCGGTTCCGCAGCGCCGGGGGCGACGGGCTGGAAGACATCGGGCCTGACAGGTCGCGGCTGCGAAATCGCGAAGCCCTGCGCAAAGCGCACGTCGAGGTCCAGCAAGTCAGCGACCTGCCGGTCGGTCTCGGCGCGCTCGCCGATGAGCTCGATGCCGGAGCGCCGCAGCAACTGGGCGAGATCGCCGATGTCGATGTCGAGCCCGCTCTGGCGCTCGCTCGTCTCGGCCAGCATCAGCGCCGGAGCCTTGACGAAGCAGATACCGCGATCCGCCAGTGCGGCCGGGTCGATCCTGAGGTCGCTCACCTGATCCAGCGCGAAGCGGGCACCGTTGGCCGACATCGCCCCGATTATGCCCAGCCGCGTGGGGTCCATCTGCCGGAAGATGCGCTGCGGCACCTCGATGACCAGTCGCGCGGCCTGCGAACGGAAGGTTTCAAGCACGCGGGCAATGGAGCCGAGCGCGCGCGCATCGGACCACGTGCCGCCAGAGAGATTGAGGCTGATGAAGTGATCGTGGCCCTTGGCATTGAGATGGCCGGCAATGGCGAGAACCTGCGTCAGCACCTGCGCATCAAGGCTGGCGCCCTGCCCTGACCGTTCGAGGGCGGCAATGAACTCGGATGGCATCAATTGGGTGCCATCGGCAAGCTTCAACCGCGCCAGCGCCTCGTAGCCGACCGTGCGGCGCATCGGCAGCGCCGCAACCGGCTGGAGGTGAACCTCGATACCGCCGGCCCCGAACGCGGTCATGATTGCCGACAGGCGCGCCTCGTCGCGCTTGCGCAATTCGGCATCGACCAGCGAGGCCGGTTGCGCCACCAGCGTGCCAGAAAGACCCTGCCTGCCCGCTTCGCGCGGGGCGGGGGACGAAGCTGACGAGCCGGGCGAGGACGGCGATGCTGCCGCCGGGCCGGCCGGGGCTTTTTCGGCCTTGCGGGCTTCGGCATCGGCGCTGGCGAGCCGCGTCTCGTGTTCGGACACCGCGTTGGCCACATCGCGGAGCACGCCGCCGAGCAGCCCGACCTCGGCGGTGAGTTCGGCCAAGGAGGCGCGGGTGGGGGCGACGTCGGCCTCGCGCAGGGGCTCTGAATCGATCCGCGACCTGAGGCCGTCCAGCTTGATCCGGGTGGCGGCCAGCCGCACATTGAGTTCGCCGACATTGGCGGCAAGAGCGTCAGCCTCGCGTTTGCGGCGGGCATCCAGCGCCAGCAGGGCGGAGAGGCCCGACAGCCCAATCACCGCAAGCGCCACCGGCAGGGCCAGCAGCGGGGGCAGGACAACAGCCAGACCGCAGGCAGCACCGATGCCCAGCAGGACGCTGAGCAGCGACGTGCGCAAGGCGGGCTCAATGCTCGGCAGCCACCGGCGGGCAGGCGGTGCGGCATTCTGCGCTGAATTTGGCTGGGCCGCCATGTCTCAACCTCAAGATCGACAAAGTGGGGGAGCGGGCCGATCCGCGAATCACTTCGTCCAGCCTACGACAGCCCGCCTGTTGCGGACAGGCTCGCCAGGCGGATGCGCAAGATGCGATGGCGCGATTGACGGCAGCACAGGTTGGCCACCTCGGGCTGCGGCTCTCAGCCCTTGGCCAGATCGCTGAGGCCACCCGCTTCGAGCGCTTCGAGCAGCATGGCGCGCACATCGCGGGCGAAGAAGGCCCGATCAAGAAACTCGCCGGCATTGTCGCCGAACACGGGCGAGACATTGGCCAGTTGCCGCATCGCCAGAAGCGCCTTGTCGCGCTGGCCGAGATCGGAGGCGGCAACGGCGCGGGCGAGCAGGGCCAGCGGGGCATCGGCCAGTTCGAGCGAGCGCAACGCCGAGCGGGCGCCTTCCGCGTCCCCAACTGCACGGGCGGAGAGGAACAGGTAGAATTCTTGCCAGACCGGCCGGACACGATTGACCTCGGCGGCCCGCAACAGCAGCAGCCGACCCTCGCGCGGGCGCCCCGCCTGTGTGAGCCGCGCGCCCAGGTCAGCCAGGATGTCCGTGTCGAACGGGTTGCGGCGCACGGCCTCGAAGCCGGTGCGAAGCGCCTCCTCAGTGTCGCCGCTGACCGTCTGCACAGCCATCAGCGCCTGCAGGGCGCGGGCGCTTTCGGGGGCCAGCGTCACCGCGCGCTGCGCTGCCCGGCGGGACCTGTCCAGCGCCGAACCTGGCATCGGGTTGTAGCCGATGCGGTATTCGTCGAGGTGGATCATGGCGAGCAGTGCCCAGCCAGGATGATAGAGAGGGTCGTTCCTGACCGTGGTCTCAAGGCATTCGCGGACTTCGGCATGGCGCGTGCTGGACGGCTCGGACCAGTAATCATAGGTGCGGACTACGCACTGCACCGGCCCACCGCCGATGGCGTGCGCCCTCAGATCGGCATGGATCAAACCATAGGGCTGCGCGACGCGCACGGCCGCGCCCCTGGCAAGTTCGCGGATCTGGTCGTTGCGCGCCATAGCGGTGGCCGGCACTTCAATGCTCGATGTCCAGACCACGCGCCCGGTCGGGGCATGCACCAGCCGCGACGAGGCCTGAAGCATCGTGCTGCTGATGAGTTGGGCGGAATGCTCGAAGCGATAGGTCGGCAGGACGGTGGCCGCGGCAGGCGCGGCCTTCAGCACCGAGAATTCATCGAAGCGGGCCAAAGCGTCCGATAACTGGTTGTCATAGTTCAGCATCGCTGCCGACAAAGCCGGGTCCGATCCGCTCAGGCCAACCACCAGAACCGAAGGCTGCTGGCGGGTCGCCGATGTCAATTCCTCAATCGTGGTGGCGGTAGTGCTCTCGGGGCGCAGGTCGCGCTGCCCGTTCCAGAACAGCCCGGCGCCGACGAGCGCCACAGCAGCGAGGCCCGCCAGCAGCAAGCGCGGGGCAAGCGGGCGGGCGGCGGGAAGTGGCGGAGCAGAACCGGGCGCGGGCCCTGCCTCGCCCGGTGAGGCAGGGGCCGGCATGATGGCGGCTGCGGCAAGCCGGCCTGAAACGCCATCAAGGAGCGCCGCCCTGCCGGACTGGCGGACAAATTGCGGCACATAGGAGCCGCGCGGAATCCGCACCCGAACCGGATCGCTGGCCCCCTCACCGGCATAGTGGGCATCCAGCGCACGGCGCAGCCGGCCAGCCTCGACACGCACGATTGGATCGACCACCGGATCGAAATCTCCGGGGCGGCCAAGGGCCTCGACTGCGATGGTGTAGCCCTTGATCTCGCCCTGCCTGCCGGCCAGCGCAGTGTTGACGACATAGCCGAGGAAAGCCGCCAGTTGCGGGGCTGTGCGAAATGCGGGGCTCTCGACCAGCCGGGCCAGCGCCGCACGGGCCTCTGCCTCGGTGACATCACCGAGGATCGGAGCCAGGTCGGGCCTGCTGGTCTCGTTCACGGCGGTCCTTGGTGCTGCGGAGCGTGCCGCCCTTCCGGGCGATGCAACACGCCTCGCGGCAGGTTAGTGCAATCATCCGGGGATGGGAACGCAATTCGTGTTCAGCAAAGCCATCCGCGCGGGCCGCATGCGGGGATTGCGCGGTGCAAATCCCTCGTGAGGTTTACTTAGCCCGCAGGCTTGCTACGCTACGCGTGTCCTGCGCCGCTCCGTGGCGCCTGAGCCGCTTCCAGGAGAACCCGCATGTCCCCCTCGACCCCGCGCCCGGCCGAGCAGCCCAACGACCTCGAGTCGTTCTGGATGCCCTTCACCGCGAACCGCGCCTTCAAGAAGGCACCGCGCATGATCAGCCGCGCGGAGGGGATGCATTACTACACCTCCGACGGCAAGCCGATCATGGACGGCACGGCGGGCCTGTGGTGCTGCAATGCCGGCCATGCACGCCGGCCGATCATCCAGGCCATCCAGGCGCAGGCCGAGGAACTCGACTATGCGCCGGCCTTCCAGTTCGGCCACCCCAAGGTGTTCGCCGCCGCGGCCCGCGTGGCCGCGCTGGCGCCGGGCGATCTCGACCACGTCTTCTTCGCTGGCTCGGGCTCGGAGGCGGTCGACACGGCGCTGAAGATCGCCATCGCCTATTGGAATGTCACCGGCAAGGGCTCCAAGACCCGGCTGATCGGTCGCGAGCGCGGCTACCATGGCGTCGGCTTCGGCGGCATCTCGGTCGGCGGCATCGTCAGCAACCGCAAGTTCTTTGGTTCCTTGCTGGCCGGCGTCGACCACATGCCGACCACCTATAACCGCGAGAAGCAGGCCTTCTCGAAGGGCGAGCCCGAATGGGGCGGGCACCTGGCGGACGAGCTCGAACGCATCGTCACGCTGCATGATGCCTCGACCGTGGCCGCCGTGATCGTGGAGCCGATGGCCGGCTCGACCGGGGTGCTGCCACCGCCCGTGGGCTATCTCAAGAAGCTGCGCGAGATCTGCACCAAGCATGGCATCCTGCTGATCTTCGACGAGGTGATCTCGGGCTTCGGCCGCCTCGGGTATGCCTTCGCCGCCGAGCGCTATGGCGTGATCCCGGACATGATCTGCTTTGCCAAGGGCGTCACCTCCGGCGCCGTGCCGATGGGCGGGGTGCTGGTGCGCAAGGGCATCTACGATGCCTTCATGAACGGGCCCGACCATGCGATCGAGCTGTTCCACGGCTACACCTATTCGGGCCACCCGCTGGCCGCCGCTGCCGCGCTGGCCGCGCTCGACATCTACCGCGAGGAAGGCCTTTTCGAGCGCACGCGCGACCTCGAACCGCTCTGGGCCGAGGCCATCATGAGCCTGAAGGGGGAGCCCAACGTGGTCGATATCCGCACGCTGGGGCTGGTGGCCGGCATCGACCTGATCCCCCATGCGGACGGCCCGACCAAGCGCGGCTTTGCCGCCATGGACCACGCCTTCCACAACGAGGGCCTGATGCTGCGCTACACCGGCGACACACTGGCCCTGACCCCGCCCCTGATCATCACCGAAAGCCAGATCGAGGAACTGGTCGAGAAGGTGAGGCGGACGATCAGGGCGGTGGCGTGAGGGGGCGGGCGCGCCCTTGCCCGTATCAGACTGACCAACTAGAGACGCTTTCGGTCGGTATCCGACACCGGAGGCACACCTCATGTCCCATCCCATGAAACTCGTTGTCGTCGGCGCTGGCGGGCGCATGGGGCGGACGTTGGTGCGGGCGATTTCCGAGAGCCCGGACGTGGTGCTGCATGCCGCGCTGGAGCGTGCCGGCTCACCACTCATTGGGCAGGATGCGGGCCTCGTGGCCGACATCAAGGCCAACGGCGTGGCTATCAGCGATGATCCGCTGGGTGCAATCGTCGAGGCGCACGGCATTCTTGATTTCACTGTGCCGGACGTGTCCTGCGCCATGGCGGCGTTCGCGGCGCAGGCGCGCATTGTCCACGTCATCGGCACCACCGGCTTCGAGGAAAAGCATCTGCACAGGCTTGAGGCGGCGGCGCGCCACGCCACCATCGTCAAGTCCGGCAACATGAGCCTTGGCGTCAATCTGCTGGCCGGCCTTGTCCGGCGGGCGGCGGCGGCACTGGGCGATGACTGGGACATCGAAGTGCTGGAAATGCACCACCGCATGAAGATCGATGCGCCATCCGGCACCGCGCTGCTGCTCGGCAAGGCTGCTGCGGATGGCCGCAAGGTGGCGCTGGCGGACAAGAAAGTTGCCGTGCGCGATGGCGTGACCGGCGCGCGCGAGCCCGGCACGATCGGCTTTGCCACCTTGCGCGGCGGCACCGTGATCGGCGAGCACAGCGTGATCTTCGCAGGCCAGGGCGAGCGGATCGAGATCGGCCACCGGGCGGAGGATCGCGGGCTGTTCGGACGCGGTGCGATCCGTGCAGCGCTGTGGGCGCGCGGGAAGAAGCCGGGGCTTTATGACATGGATGATGTTTTGGGACTGAAGGACTGAACGATGAGCAAGCCATCGCCCGCTGCGGGAACACTCGTGCTCTGCCGCCATGGCCAGAGCGAATGGAACCTGAAGAACCTGTTTACCGGCTGGAAGGACCCTGACCTGACGGCGCTGGGCGTGCAGGAAGCCAAGGATGGCGGCAAGCGGCTGAAAGCCACGGGCCTCGCCTTCGACATCGCCTTCACCTCCGATCTCAGCCGGGCGCAGAAGACCTGTCAGCTCATCCTCGACGAGATGGACCAGCCGACGCTGAAGACCATCCGCAACGTGGCGCTCAACGAGCGCGACTATGGCGACCTGTCTGGCCTCAACAAGGCGGAGACGGCCGCCAAGTATGGCGATGAGCAGGTGCACATCTGGCGGCGCAGCTATGACGTGCCGCCTCCGGGGGGCGAGTCGCTCAAGGATACGGTGGCGCGGACCCTGCCCTATTTCGTCACCGACATCCTGCCGCGCGTGATGGCCGGGGAGCGTGTGCTGGTGGCAGCCCATGGCAACTCGCTGCGCGCGCTGATCATGGTGCTGGACCGGCTGACGCCGGACCAGATCGTGCATGTCGAACTGGCCACCGGCCAGCCGATTGTCTACCGGCTCAACGCCGATACGACCGTCGCTTCGAAGGACATCCTCAAGGACTGACGGGCGGAGCGCCACGAGAGGCGGCGCCGATGACCAGCCGCATCGAGATCGCGCCCGGCGTCGTGCATCATCCGGGCTGGCTTGACCGGCCTGCGCAGGAGGCCCTGCTGGCAGACCTGCGCGCCGTGGTGAAGGCTGCCCCGCTGTTCGTGCCGCGCATGCCCCGGACCGGAAAGCCCTTCTCGGTCAGGATGAGCAATTGCGGCGCGCTTGGCTGGGTCTCGGACGAGACGGGCTATCGCTACCAGCCAGAGCATCCGGAAACCGGCGAGCCCTGGCCCGCGATGCCGGATGCGCTGCTGGCGGCGTGGCAGGCGCTGGCCGGCTATCCGCACCCGCCCGAGGCCTGCCTGATCAATCTCTACGATGCTGCGGCGAAGATGGGCCTGCATCAGGACCGGGACGAGGATGACCTCGATGCGCCGGTACTGTCGCTGTCGCTGGGCGATACCGCCGTGTTCCGGGTGGGCGGCACGTCGCGCGGCGGCAAAACCGTATCGGTGAAGCTGCAATCGGGCGATGCGCTGAGCTTCGGTGGGCCGGCGCGGCTGGCCTTCCACGGCATTGACCGCATCATCGCCGGCACCTCGACGCTGCTGCCGCAGGGCGGGCGCATCAACCTGACCTTGCGCCGGGTGACGCGGCCAGCCGCCTGATCAGTGCGCCTCATCCCAGTTGCCGGCGGCGCGGGCATCGACCTGGAGCGGCACCTTCAGGCTGACAGCCGGGAACGGCGCATCGATCATCACCTTGCGGATCACCGGCAAGGCGCGCTCGACCTCGGCCTCCGGGGCCTCGAACACCAGTTCGTCGTGGACCTGCAGCAGCATGCGCACATTGAGGCCAGCATCGGCGAGAGCCCCCTCCATGCGGATCATGGCGCGGCGGATGATGTCGGAAGCCGAGCCCTGGATGGGGGCGTTGATGGCTTGCCGCTCGACGAAGGCGCGCTCCTGCGGGTTCTTGGAAGAGGCCTGCGGATAGTGGCAGACGCGCCCGAAAATGGTGGTGACGTGGCCATGGTTGCGCACGAAGGCCTTGGTCTCGTCCATGTAGGCGCGGATGCCGGGAAAACGCTCGAAGTACTTCTTGATGTAGGCGCCGGCCTCCTCGCGGCCGATGCCGAGCTGGTTGGCCAGCCCGAAGGCGGAGATGCCGTAGATGATGCCGAAGTTGATGGCCTTGGCGCGGCGGCGCACCTCGCCGGGCATGTCCTTGACCGGCACGCCGAACATCTCGGAGGCGGTCATGGCATGGATGTCGATGCCGTCGGCAAAAGCCTGCCGAAGCTGGGGGATGTCGGCAATGTGCGCCAGCAACCTCAGTTCGATCTGGCTGTAATCGGCCGAGATCAGCTTCATGCCCTTTTCGGGGATGAAGGCGGTGCGGATCTGACGGCCTTCGGCGTTGCGGACCGGGATGTTCTGCAGGTTCGGCTCGGAGGATGAGAGCCGGCCCGTGGTGGTGGCAGCCAGCGAGAACGAGGTGTGGATGCGCCCGGTCGCGGCATTCACATAGGTGGGCAGCGCATCGGTGTAGGTCGATTTCAGCTTGGTGAGCTGACGCCAGTCGAGGATGCGGGCGGCCAGCGCATGCCCCTGTTCGGCGAGGTCTTCGAGCACGCCCGCACCGGTGGCCCACTGGCCGGTCGCGGTCTTCTTGGCGCCGGGCAGGCCAAGCTTGCCGAACAGGATGTCGCCAAGCTGCTTGGGCGAGCCGACATTGAAGCGCTCGCCGGCAAGCTGCTGGATCTCGTCCTCCAGCGCCGCTGCCTTCTGGGCAAAATCGCCCGACAGCCGCGACAGGATCTGGCGATCGATGGCAACGCCGCGACGCTCCATGCGGGCGAGCACGGGAACGAGCGGCCGTTCCAGCGTCTCGTAGACCGACTGCCGGCCACTGACGGCAAGACGCGCCTTGAAGATGCGCCAGAGCCGCAAGGTCACGTCCGCATCCTCGGCGGCATAGGCCGAGGCCTTGTCGATCGGCACGCGGTCGAAAGTAACCATCGCCTTGCCGGTGCCGGCCACCTCCGAAAACGGGATGGTGGCATGGCCAAGGTGCAGTTCGGACAGCTTGTCCATGCCATGGCTGTTGAGGCCGGCATCGAGCACGTAGCTCATCAGCATCGTGTCGTCGGCGGGCGCGATCGCGATGCCGTGGCGCACCAGCACAAGCCAGTCATACTTGAGGTTCTGGCCGACCTTGAGCACCGAGCGGTCTTCCAGCAGCGGCTTGAGGATCGCGATGGCCTCGGCGGCGGGGATCTGGTCAGGCTCCAGCCCGCTGCCGAACAGGTCCGATCCGCCCCGGTGCAGCAGTGGGACATAACAGGCAACATTGGGCGCAACCGCCAGCGAAACGCCGACAAGATCGGCCACCATGGCGTCGAGCGCCGTGGTCTCGGTGTCGACGGCAACCACGCCGGCTTCGCGGGCCATGGCCACCCATTCGGCCAGCCGCGCTGCGCTGCGCACGGTCTCGTAGCGGCTGCGGTCAACCGGCAGCGCCTTGATGGCCTCGGCCACCAGCCCGGCATGGCGGTCGGCCTCGAAAGCTGGCGTGCCCGTGCCTGCGGCGGAAGCGGCCTTGCCGGCGACCGGTGCGGTGCCGGGCTCGTTTGCGCCGCCGGCTGGCGCGCGATCGGCAGCCCCTTCGCCCGTACCCCAGCCCGTGCCGGCCCCGCGCACAGAGAGCGCTGCATCAGCATCGATGGCGGAGGCGTCGGCCTCGTAGGCTTCGGCGACGCGGCGGGTAACGGTGTTGAACTCCATCGCCTTCAGAAAGGCGATCAGGTTGCGCGGGTCGGGATCAACCACCCGCAGGTCGCCGATCGGCACTTCCAGCGGCACATGCGCGTCCAGCATCACCAGCTTCTTCGAGATGCGGGCCTTTTCGGCATGCTCGACCAGAGCCTCGCGGCGCTTGGGCTGGGCGATCCGGCCTTCGGCTGCGGCGGCAAGGATGCCTTCGAGATCGCCATACTCGCCGACCAGCTGGGCCGCTGTCTTGATGCCGATGCCGGGAACACCGGGGACATTGTCGACCGAATCGCCCGACAGGGCCTGGACCTCGACGACCTTGTCCGGCAGCACGCCGAATTTCTCGACCACCTCGGGAGCGGTGATCTTCTTGTCCTTCATCGTGTCGAACATCGACACGTTGTCGTTGACGAGTTGCATCAGGTCCTTGTCGGAGGAGATGATGGTGACGGTCGCGCCAGCCTCGTCAGCGATGCGGGCATAGGTGGCGATCAGGTCATCGGCCTCGAAGCCGCGCATCTCGATCGAGGCCAGGTCGAAGGCGCGCGTGGCGGCGCGGATCAGGCCGAATTGCGGGCGCAGATCCTCGGGCGGCTCGGTGCGGTTGGCCTTGTACTGGTCGTAGAGCTGGTTGCGGAAGGTCTCGGACGAGGCATCGAAGATGATCGCGATATGGGTGGCCTTCTCGCCGTCGATCTTGTCGCGCAGCAGCCGCCACAGCATGTTGCAGAAGCCAGCGACCGCGCCGACCGGCAACCCGTCTGACTTGCGGGTCAGCGGCGGCAGCGCATGGTAGGCGCGAAAGATATAGCCCGATCCATCGACCAGAACGACATGGTCATGCGGCGAGACGGGCGCGGAAGCAGATGCGGTGTCAGTCATGGCCGGACCATAGTGCGCAGGCGCGGGCTGGTCCATGACGAGTTGGCGAACACCCACGCGCCGCGGATGCCTCGACAGGCCGCGGGCGCTTGCCAGCGCGCCCGCAAGGCACAAGGATGGGTCTTGCCCACCGATGAACTGCCTCAAGGACCGCAATATGGCCAAACCCCACGCCACCATGCCGCTGAACTTCGAGCCCCTGCGCGAGCCGGACATGCTGGCCCGCGCCGAGGCATTCCGGGCCGTGATGCAGAAGCGGCGCAGCGTGCGTGACTTTTCGGACAAGCCGGTCCCGCGCGCCCTCATCGAGGCGGCAGTGATGACAGCGGGCAGCGCGCCGTCAGGAGCCAACCAGCAGCCCTGGACCTTTGCCTGCATCAGCAGCACCGAGATCAAGCAGCGCATCCGCGAAGGGGCGGAGGAAGAGGAGCGGGCCTTCTATGCGGGCCGCGCCGGTGAGGAATGGCTTGGCGCGCTGTCCCATCTCGGCACCGATGCCAGCAAGCCGTTTCTGGAGATCGCTCCATGGCTGATCGTGATCTTCGCGCAGCGCTGGGGGCACGATGCCGACGGCGGCAAGATCAAGCACTACTACGTGCCCGAATCGGTCGGTATTGCCACAGGCTTGCTGATCGCCTCGCTGCATCAGGCCGGGCTGGCAACGCTGACGCATACGCCCGCGCCGATGAATTTCCTCAACGAGATCTGTGGACGGCCCGACAACGAAAAGGCGCTGATCCTGCTGGTCGTGGGTTATCCGGTGGACAATGTCACGGTGCCGGCGATCACGCGCAAACCGATGAGCGAGATTGCAGTGTTCCTGTGACAGCAGCGGAAGGACGCGCAGACCCCTTGGTCCTTGGCAGATCGAACAGCAGCGACAGGCCAAAGCGACGCGCCACGGCCTCGAACACGAGAGGCGCGAGCAGCGCAGTGCAAGTCACCAGCAGCGAGACAAGGCCGACATCGGGGATCATGCCCGTCTTGACCAGCACGATGCGCATGGTCGCCATGGGGATTGTGAAGGACACGTAGATCGCCAGCGACCGCGTGCCGGCATAGGCCAACGCCTGACCGACCGGGCCTCGCGCCAGATGGACCGCCACAACCACCAGCGCCAACGCGCCGGTGACGCCGAGCAGCAAGGACTGCAACGGGACCAGCATCGCCGGCAGCGCCGCAAGCCCGAAGGCGGCAGGCCAGACGGCGGCGGCATTGATCATCACAGCCAGCGCCACGCTGCCGGCAGCCAGCCCACGCCGGAGGGCGGGGCCTGCCGCGAAGGCCGCAAGCCCGCCAGCGACCTGACAGCCGAGAACGAAGAACACGAAGCGGCTGGCAAACTCGTCGATGGCGGTCCAGCCGGTGACGGGCGCTGCCAGATGCAGGGTTGCGGCAGCAGCCAGCACCAGCCAGCCCGGCAGGCCGGCCAGCAGCCGCGCCACAAGCGAAAACAGGATCAACGCGTGGATGAACCAGAGCGCGGATGCCGGCTCGAGCAGCGCCAGCAGAAACCAGCGCGCGGCCTGCCTGAAGCTTTCGAGCCCCAGAAATCCGCCCTTGGCCACGAACAGCAGCAGCGACCACAGCGCCAGTACATAGACCAATCTCAGCAGGCGACGGTCGATCAGATCAGGCCAGGAGCGGGTCAGCATCGGCGCGAAGAACAGCCCTGCCACGAGAAAGAAGGCCGGTATCCGGAAAGGCTTGGCGAACTCGACCACCGGGTTCAGCCAGCCCGTCGCACCCATGGCATCCTGCACACCGAGCGTGGAGTGCATCATCACGACCAGCACGATGCACAGGCCACGAGCCACATCGGCCCAGAGCAGGCGGTTTGGCGTTGGAGATGCGGCGCTTGCAGCCATCGCGGATGCTCCTGCCCGGTTTCGGTGCGCCGCTGTGCCACAATGGCACAGCCTGGCCGCGAAATCCGGTGTCAGGGCTCAGGCTTGCAAACGGCGGACCGCGCGAGGCGGCTCCGAGGCGCTCAGGCCAGCACCCGGCGCATCACGGAGGCGAAGCGCTGACGGATCGCGACAGCGTGGACATGCTGGCCGCGCTCGACCATCAGCTTGCCGCCGACCCTGACCTCGCGCACGGGCAGTTCGCGCGCCGCGAAGATGGCGCTGTCGAGCAGGGCTTCGCCGCTGCGGCCCACCAGCGCCGGGTGATCGGTGTTGATCGTCACCAGATCGGCGCGGCGGCCGGCGGCGATGGCCCCCACGGCGCGCCCGCTGGCCATGGCACCGCCCTCCAGCGCGGCGCGATACAGCGCCAAGCCGACCGAGCCATCAACCGGAGCGAGCCGCGCCCGGCGGCGATCACGCAGGCGCTGGGAGTATTCGAGCTGGCGCAGTTCGGCCGCCACGCCGATCTGGACGTTGCTGTCGGTGCCGACGCCATAGTGCCCGCCGGCTGCGGCAAAGGCGACGCCGTCAAAGATGCCATCGCCGAGGTTGGCCTCGGTGACCGGGCACAGGCCTGCCACCGCGCCGCTGGCCGCGATGCCGTCCCGCTCAGCAGGACTGAGATGGGTGGCATGGATCAGGCACCAGCGCGCATCAACCGGCAACTGGCCGAGCAGCCATTCCACCGGGCGCTGGCCTGACCAGACGAGGCAATCGGCCACCTCCTTCTCCTGTTCGGCGATATGCAGGTGGATCGGTCCGCCGCCAGCCAGCGAAACCGCCAGATCGAGATCCGCGCGGCCCACGGCGCGCAGGGAATGCGGCGCGATACCGAGCACCGCGTCATCGAGGCCGGCCAGCACCTTGCGGCTTTCCGCTACCAGCCGCTGGAACAGCTCGGGATCACAAATGAAGCGGCGCTGGCCATGGCCGGGAGCCTGCCCGCCGAACCCGCCATGGCGATAGAACACCGGCAGCAAGGTGAGCCCGATCCCGGTTTCGCCTGCGGCCTGCGCAATGGCGCCTGCCATGGCCGCGAGATCGCCATAGGGCCTGCCGTCGACATCATGGTGCAGATAGTGGAACTCGCAGACGCCCGTGAATCCGGTTTCGAGCATTTCGACATAGGCCTGCGCCGCCAGCGCGGCCACATCATCGGGGTTCAGCCGGTCGAGGAAGCGATACATCACCTCGCGCCAGGTCCAGAACGAATCATCGGAGGCCCCGCGGCGTTCGCCCAACCCGGCCATACCGCGCTGGAAGGCATGGCTATGCAGGTTCGGCATGCCCGGCAGCGTCAGGCCCTTGATGCGGGCCGCGCCGCGCTTGCGCGCGACACCGGGTGCAACGCTGGCAATGGCGCCATTTTCGACCCGAACCGCCACATCGCTGACGATTTTGCCATCCAGCAGGGCCTGTTCGAGATGCAGAAGGGTCATCGGGCGCAGCCTCACATGTTGTCGCAGTTCGTGTCTCAGGGCATGGCCCCGATCACGCGGAGCGGCTTGCATGCCAGCACCGATAGCATATCGTCCGGCCATGGCGAGCGTGTGGAACAGGGTTTGAAGGCGGTGCCGGGGGTCAGGATCTGGCGCAATGCGCGTCTTGCCAGCATGGATGCGGCGCAGCCCGGCCTCGGGCAGATCGACAAGGGCGCGGTCATGGCCGATGCCGCCGGGCGGATCGTGTTCGCCGGGGCGGAAGCCGACATGCCGGCCAGTGCCGGGGCAGAGGTGATCGACTGCGAAGGCCGCTGGATCACACCTGGCCTGATCGACTGCCACACGCATCTGGTGTTCGGCGGCGACAGGGCGCACGAGTTCGAAATGCGGCTCGGCGGTGCAAGCTATGAAGAGATTGCCCGTGCCGGCGGCGGCATCCTCTCCACGGTCAGGGCCACCCGCGCCGCCAGCGCGGAGGACCTGTTCGCCAGCGCCGACAGGCGGCTGGCTGCGCTGATCGCCGAAGGCGTGACCAGCATCGAGATCAAGTCCGGCTACGGGCTGGAGATTGACACCGAACTGAGGCAACTCGCCATCGCCCGCCGGCTGGGGCGCGATCGGCCGGTGACGGTGCGCACCACCTTCCTCGGCGCCCATGCGCTGCCGCCCGAGTTTGCCGGCCAGGCCGATGGCTACATCGATCTCGTCACGAGCCCGGCACTGATGCGGCGGCTGGCCGACGAGAAGCTCGCCGATGCCGTCGACGTGTTTTGCGAGGGCATCGGCTTTTCCACCGAGCAAAGCCGCCGGGTTTTCGAGGCCGCGAAAGCGGTGGGCCTGCCGGTGAAAATCCACGCCGAGCAGCTTTCCAATCTGCACGGCTCGGCGCTGGCGGCCAGCTTCAGCGCGCTCTCGGCCGACCATCTCGAATATCTCGATGAGGCAGGTGCGCAGGCGCTGGCGAAGGCCGGCACGGTGGCCGTATTGCTGCCGGGTGCCTTCTATTTCATCCGTGAGACCCGCGTGCCGCCCATTGACCTGCTGCGTAAAGCTGGAGCGGCGATGGCGGTCGCGACCGATTGCAACCCCGGCTCATCGCCGCTGACCTCGCTGCTGCTGGCGCTCAACATGGCCTGCACGCTGTTCCGGCTGACGCCGGAGGAGGCGCTGCTGGGAGTGACGCGCCACGCAGCGAAGGCGCTGGGGCTGCAGGCCGAGGCGGGAATGCTCAGGACCGGGCTGTGGTGCGATCTTGCCATCTGGGAGATCGAGCGGCCAGCCGAGCTGTGCTACCGGATGGGGTTCAATCCACTCTGGCGGCGCGTGTGGCGGGGCTCCTGACCATGCCGGCTGAAACGCATTTGTCCTGCCGGCCAGGCAGGCGACACAAGGATTTTCCATGACGATCGCGTTGCTGAACCCGGGCGAGGCAGGGTTGTCGCTCTGGCGTGCCGTTCACGCCGGGGCCGCACTGGCGCTGGACGGGGCCTGCTGGCCGCGCATTGAACAGGGCCACGCGCTGCTGCTGAAGGCAGCACGCGGCAACGACGCGGTCTATGGCGTCAACACCGGCTTCGGCAAGCTGGCCTCGGTGCGCATCCCGGTCGACCGACTGGCACAGTTGCAGGTCAACATTGTGCGTTCGCATTGCGCCGGCGTCGGCGAGCCGCTGCCGGCCCGCGTGGTCAGGCTGGTGATGGCGCTGAAGCTGGCCAGCCTGGCGCAAGGTGCGTCGGGCGTGCAGCCCGCCACGGTGCGGCTGCTGCTGGCCATGCTGAACCGGGGCGTGTTGCCCGTGATCCCGGCGCAGGGCTCGGTCGGTGCATCGGGCGACCTTGCCCCCCTCGCCCATCTGGCCGCCGTGCTGATCGGCGAAGGCGAGGCGACCCGGCATGACAGCGCGCCCGGCACCGTGCTCGGCGGGCGCGAGGCGCTGTCGATGGCAGGGCTCGAACCAGTGACGCTGGGGCCGAAGGAGGGGCTGGCGCTGCTCAACGGAACGCAGGTCTCGACCGCGCTGGCGCTCGACGGGCTGTTCGCGCTGGAGCGCTGCTTTGCCGCCGCAATGGTGACAGGTGCGCTGTCGACCGACGCGATCATGGGCTCGGACACACCATTCCACGAGGCCGTGCACCGGCTCAGGCGGCAGCCCGGCCAGATCACGGTGGCCAGCGCCTTGCGCGAGCTGATGGCAGACAGCGTCATCCGCCGCTCGCATCTGGCCGATGATCCGCGCGTGCAGGACCCCTATTCGATCCGCTGCCAGCCGCAGGTCATGGGGGCGGCGCTCGACGTGATGCGCAGCGCCGCCACGATGCTGCGTGACGAGGCCAACGCCGTCACCGACAACCCGCTGGTGGTGCTGGAGACCGGCGAGATCCTGTCCGGCGGCAACTTCCATGCCGAGCCGGTGGCGTTTGCTGCCGACATGCTGGCACTGGCCGCCACCGAGATCGGCAACATCACGCAACGACGCTGCGCCATGCTGGTCGACCCGGTGCTGTCGGGGCTGCCGGCTTTCCTGGTGGAAGAACCCGGCCTCAATTCCGGCTTCATGATCGCCGAGGTGACGAGCGCGGCGCTGGCATCCGAGAACCGCCAGCGGGCAGCACCGGCGGTGATCGACACGATTCCGACCTCTGCCAACCAGGAGGACCATGTTTCGATGGCGACCCATGGCGCGCGGCGGCTCGGGCCGATGGCCGAGAACCTGTCACGGATCATCGGCATCGAGGCGATGATGGCGGCGCAGGGCGTCGAGATGCGCGCCCCGCTGACGACCAGCCCGCGCCTTGCCAGCGCCGTGGCGTGCATCCGCACGGCTTCGCCTTATCTCGGCGAGGACCGCGTGCTGTCCGGCGAGATGGAGGCGACGGCGGCGCTGGTGCGCAGCGGCGCGCTGGCCGACGGGCAGATGGATCTGCTCGGCGCGCTGATGGTGGAGTGAGCCGATGCAGACCTTCACGCTGACCCAAGGCACGAGCCCCCTGATCCTGTCGCTGCCCCATCCGGGCACACGGCTGCCGGACGCGGTGCATGATGCGCTCAATGCCACGGGCCGGGAGGTTGGCGACACCGACTGGCACATGCGCCAGCTCTATGCCTTTGCCGACCGCTTCAGCCCCTCGGTCATCGAGGCCAGCCTGTCGCGCTTCGTGATCGACCTCAACCGCGACCCGGCCGGTGTCTCGCTCTACCCGGGGCAGGCCACGACGGAGCTGATCCCGACCACCACGTTCGATGGAGAGCCGATCTGGACCGTGCCGCCCGATGCCGCCGAGACGAAGGCCCGGATCACGGCCTATTTCGAGCCTTATCATGCGGCGCTGGCGGCCGAGATCGCAAGCATCAAGGCGATCCACGGCTATTGCGTGCTGTATGACTGCCACTCGATCCGCTCGCACATCCCGCGCCTGTTCGAGGGCACCTTGCCGGTACTGAACCTCGGCACCAACAGCGGCGCCTCGGCGGACGCGGCCATCGAGGCCGTGGCCAGCCATGTCATCAAGGCCAGCGGCTTCAGCCACGCCATCAACGGCCGCTTCAAGGGCGGCTGGATCACGCGGCACTATGGCCAGCCGGCCAGCAACGTGCACGCCATCCAGATGGAGATCAGCATGGCCGCCTACCTAGCCGAAGAAGCACCGCCCTGGCGCTTCGATGCGGCACGCGCCGCCCCGCTTCAGGCCACGCTCGGCAATCTTCTCGAAGCCGTGCTGGCTACAGCCGACGGCCTTGGACGCACAGGCTGACCGCCATCCCGCCAAAGGACAGACCATGACCCGCCCGACCACACGCCTCGACAATTCGCGCATCATCCGCAGCCCGCGTGGGCTGACGCTCAACGCCAAGAGCTGGGCAACCGAAGCGCCGCTGCGCATGCTGATGAACAACCTCGACCCGGAAGTGGCGGAAAAGCCCGACGAACTGGTGGTCTACGGCGGCATCGGCCGGGCCGCGCGCGACTGGGAGAGCTTCGACCGCATCGTCAGCGCGCTGAAAACGCTCGAAAGCGACGAGACGCTGCTGGTGCAGAGCGGCAAGCCGGTCGGCGTGTTCCGCACCCATGCGGATGCGCCGCGCGTGCTGATCGCCAATTCCAACCTCGTTCCGGCCTATGCCAACTGGGAGCATTTCCACCACCTCGATAAGCTCGGGCTGATGATGTACGGCCAGATGACCGCTGGCTCGTGGATCTACATCGGCACGCAAGGCATCGTGCAGGGCACCTACGAGACCTTCGCCGAGGTCGGCCGGCAGCATTTCGGCGGCTCGCTCAAGGGCAAGTGGATCCTCACCGGCGGACTTGGCGGCATGGGCGGCGCGCAGCCGCTGGCCGCCACCATGGCTGGTGCCTCGATGATCGCGGTGGAGTGCAAGCCGTCCTCGATCGAGTTCCGCCTGCGCACGCGCTATCTCGACATGAAGGCTGGCAGCATCGACGAGGCGCTGGCCATCATCGACAGCCACCACCGTCAGGGCAAGGCCGTCTCGGTGGGCGTGCTCGGCAATGCGGCGGAGGTGTTCCCCGATCTTGTCAGGCGCGGCATCAGGCCGGACGTGGTGACGGACCAGACCTCGGCGCATGATCCCCTCAACGGCTACCTGCCAGCGGGCTGGACGCTGGCCGAGTGGGAGGAGCGCAAGCTCAGCGATCCTGCCGGCGTCACGCAGGCTGCCAAAGCCTCGATGGCGACGCATGTGCGCGCCATGCTGGATTTCCACCGCATGGGCGTGCCCACGCTCGACTACGGCAACAACATCCGCCAGATGGCCAAGGACATGGGCGTTGCCGACGCCTTCGATTTCCCCGGCTTCGTGCCGGCCTACATCCGCCCGCTGTTCTGCCGGGGTGTCGGGCCTTTCCGCTGGGCGGCACTCTCCGGCGATCCTGCCGACATCCACAAGACCGATGCCAAGGTGAAGGAGTTGATGCCGGATGATGCGCACCTGCACACCTGGCTCGACATGGCGCGGGAGCGGATCGCCTTCCAGGGGCTGCCGGCGCGGATTTGCTGGGTCGGGCTGGGCGACCGCCACAGGCTGGGTCTCGCCTTCAACGAGATGGTGGCGCGCGGCGAGATCGGCCCGGTGGTGATCGGCCGCGACCACCTCGATTCCGGCTCCGTGGCCTCGCCGAACCGCGAGACTGAGGCGATGAAGGACGGCTCGGACGCCGTGTCCGACTGGCCGCTGCTGAACGCGCTGCTCAACACCGCGTCGGGCGCGACCTGGGTTTCGCTACACCACGGCGGCGGCGTCGGCATGGGCTATTCGCAGCATTCCGGCGTGGTCATCCTCGCCGATGGCACGCAAGATGCTGCGCGCCGGCTGGGACGCGTGCTCTGGAACGACCCGGCCACCGGCGTGATGCGCCATGCCGATGCGGGCTATGACATCGCCATTGCCTGCGCCCGCGAGAAGGGCCTCAACCTGCCGGGCATCACCGATTGAGGCAGAGAGCCATGGCCGGGCCTTCACGATGAAGAACCGCGCCGACATGGTGCTGGTGGCGCGCGGGTTGTTCGAAAGCCGCGCGCGGGCCCAGGCTGCCATCGCCGCCGGGCTCGTCAGCGCCGATGGCATCACGGTGCGCAAGGCTTCGGAGGCGATTGCCGCCAACGCCTTGATCGAGGCCAGCGCACCGCACCCTTACGTCTCGCGCGGTGGCCTCAAGCTGGCGGCAGCGCTCGACCATTTCGGGTTGTCGCCAGAGGGGCTCGACTGCCTTGATTGCGGCGCCTCGACCGGCGGCTTCAGCGATGTGCTGCTGCGCCGGGGTGCGGCATCGGTGCTGGCGGTCGATACCGGGCGGGCGCAGTTCCATGCCGATCTTGTGGGCGACAGCCGCGTGACCCTGCTGGAAGGCACAGACATCCGCACGCTGGACGAGGCCGGCCTAGCCCGCCGTCCGGCCTTCATCACCTGCGATGTCAGCTTCATTTCGCTGGCACTGGTGCTGCCGGCTCTGACGCGTCTTGCCGCGCCGTCCGCCGCGCTGGTGGCGCTGATCAAGCCGCAGTTCGAGGTCGGGCGCGCTGCCATTGGCAAGGGTGGTATCGTCCGGGACGCAAACGCGGTGGCCGATGCGCTGTCGCGGATCGACGCGGCGCTGGCCGGGCTTGGCTGGCAGGCCTTGGGCCGGATCGACAGCCCGATTGCCGGGGGCGACGGCAATGCCGAGTTCCTGATCGCGGCCCGTCGCGGGCCGGTATGATCAGCGCGGAGTGCTCCGGCGCGGGGCACCGACATCGAAGCTGGCCCTGACCCGGCCGGAGCCGGCGCGCTGCACCACGATGCCCGAGGCGCTGCGACGGGCGCCCTGCTTGCGGCCGTATACCCGGCTTTCGGGATTGCTGGCGCGCCCCGCTGCCGCCCGCTGACCCCGCGCCGGGCCGAACGAGGACAGGCACAGATTGTAGGCATGCCAATCGCTGATCTTCTCGCAATCGGCCAGCGATCGCGCCTCTGCCGGCTGCGACAGTGCCGCCATCAGCACCAGTGCGGCGAAGGTGGCAGGGAGGAAGCGTATGGCCACGATTTCAGCTCCGGTCAGGATCGAATCATCGGATATCCGCGATATAGGCCCGCCCGCCACCGCGAGGCAACGGAGCCCCCGAACGCTCAGGACGAGCAGGAGACTTCCAGATCGCGCATGCTGTCGTCGGGCGGGGCAGCGAAGCGCTGATCGGGTTCGGCGTGCTCGGCGAAGGGCTGCGTCATCAGCCGGAAGATGCGATCCAGCGTGGCGACATCGCCATTGTCCTCGACGGCACGGATGGCTGTCTCCGCCACCCAGTTGCGCAGCACGAATTTCGGGTTGACGGCGTTCATCGCTGCTGCCGTGGCGGTGAAGCCGGGGTCCAAGGCCGCGATCCGCGCCTGCCAACGGTCGAGCCAGGCGAAGGCCGCAGGCCGGCTGGCCTCGTCGAACAGCCAGGCCCAGGCCGAGCGGCCGGCAAGGGTGTCCGTGCCGGCCAGCAGCCGGAAGCTCAATGTGTAGTCGGCCATGCCGGCCTGCATCAGCGCCAGCAGGTCCGTCGCCAGATCGTCATCCGCCTCGCTGCCGGCCGAAAGGCCGAGCTTGGCCCGCATCAGGGCACCATAGCGGGCCATGAAGCGGGGCGCATAGGCGGCGAGGCTCTGGCTGGCCTCGGGCCACGGCAGCACGGCTTCGAGCGCAACGGCGAGCGCTTTCAGATTCCACAGGCCGATGGCAGGCTGCCGGTCATAGGCATAGCGCCCGCCATGGTCGGAATGGTTGCAGATGAAGCCGGGGTCGAACGCATCGAGGAAGCCGAAGGGGCCATAGTCGAGCGTGTCGCCCAGGATCGACATGTTGTCGGTGTTCATCACGCCGTGGCAGAAGCCCAGCGCCTGCCAGTGCGCCATCAGATGGGCGGTGCGGGTGACGATCTCGTCGAACCACAGGGCATGCCGGTCGGGCGCATCGGCAAGGTCGGGGTGGTGAAGCCCGATCACGAATTCGGCCAGTTCGCGCACCTTGTCGGGCTTGCCGCCATGGTGGAAGTGCTCGAAATGACCGAAGCGGATGTTGGAGCGCAGCAGACGCGTGACCACAGCGCCGGGCTCGACCGCCTCGCGAAGTACCCGGGCGCGCGTGCCGACCAGCGCCAGCGCGCGGGTCGTCGGGACGCCGAGAGACGCCATCGCCTCGCTGCACAGGTATTCGCGGATCGAGGAGCGCAGCACAGCGCGGCCATCGCCAAAGCGCGAATAGGGCGTGCGCCCTGCCCCCTTGAGCTGGATGTCCCACAGCGCGCCGGCACGGTTGCGCACCTGCCCGATGGTGAGCGCCCGGCCATCGCCGAGTTGCCCGGCCCATTGCCCGAACTGGTGGCCGGAATAGACCATGGCCAGCGGCTGATAGCCCGGCAGGGGCTGCATGCCGCTGAACACCCGGGCAAAGGCCGGATCACCGAACAGGGCCGGCGGCATGTCCAGCAGGCTGGCTGCGGCAGCGCTGGCATGGACCAGGACGGGATCGGTGGCCACGGCCTCCGGCTGCATCAGGGTGTAGAAGCTGCCATCGAGCCGGCGATAGGCCGCCTCCTGGTTGAGGCGGAAGGCTTCAGCGGCGGAGGCAGAAGGCGGCTGCGCGTGAATCGTGTCCATGCTGCCAGATGTGGCGTGCGCCGCGCCGCATGCAAGCCTGCACGGACGATTTGCGCCTGTCGGGGCGGACCCCCGCACCACAAAAAAGAGCCCGCCGGGGGGCGGGCTCAGGTGGGGTCGGGAGGCTGGGAAGGACGGCAGGGCTTCAGTAGACGACGCGGCAGACGCGGCGGTGGCCGACGACTTCGCCCCAGGCGTTTATCCGCTGGACCAGCGAGCAGACCCGCTGGGGCTGCGGCTCGTCATAGTAGGCGGGGCCGGCGGCATAGGCCGGGCGGGAGGCGAGCGCTGCACCGAGAGCAATGCCGCCCAGAGCGCCAGCGGCGATGCCCCAGCCGTAGTGATGCTTCTTCCAGGGGCCGGCTTCGGCAGCGGTGGTGGTGATGGTGGAGGCGGCACCGAGCGTGGCGAGGGCGACGGCAGCGGCGGCGAAGGTCTTCTTCGAAAACAGGCGGGTCATGACGGTCTCCTCGTGAGTGGCTGGGGAGGCACTGTGCCGGCCTCCATGTCCATTGGTCGCGGCAACACAAGGAAAGGTTCAGGTGGTTCGAAAGATTTCTGGAATTTTTTCGGGCTGGCCTGACGACAGCAAAAATGGCGTCACGCAGGGCTGCGTGACGCCATGGGTTTGGGTCGGCAGGGAAGCGAAAGCTAGCGGAGCGACCGTCAGCGGGCTTGCGTCATCCGGGCCAAGGCTGCGCGAATGTTGATCAGGCCTGCGCCGGTTTCGGCGTCGCGGCCCGGTGCGCCCAGATCACGGGCCGTGCCGGTCAGCAGCGCGCGCACCTGCGGCAGGTCGAGCCGGGCGTCACGTTCGATCAGCAGCGCAACGAGGCCCGAGACATGGGCAGTGGCGACCGAGGTGCCTGTGGTCATGCCGTAGCCTGCTGCAGGCTGAGCCACGAGAACATCGACGCCGGGGGCGGCCACCGCAATGTGCCGGCCACGGTTGGCCATGGCAAAGACCTTGTCCTCGGCATCGAGCGCGGTGACGGCGATGACGTTCGGGTCGGAGGCGGGGAACAGCGGAGCCGAGGCCGGCCCGGCATTGCCGGCTGCGGCAACAGCGACGACGCCGCGCCCGCTGGCGGCGGCAAGAGCGCGGGAGACCAGTTCGTCACGCGGGCCGGCGAAGGAGAGGTTGAGCACGCGCGCCCCTTCCGCCACCGACCAGTCGATGCCTTTCAGCACATGCCAGGAGGTGCCCTGCGCGCCGCTGCGATCGCCCGTCGTTGTGCCCTTGAAGGCCCGGACGGCGAGCAGGCTGGCCGCCGGCGCAACACCGGTGAGCTGCGAGCGGGCGAACACGGCGCTGGCCATGCCGGTGCCGTGGCTGTCGGCATCGGCATCCCTGGCCGGCTGGCCGGTGAGCATGTCGCCAGAGCGATCGAGGGCGCCGGCCAACTCGGGATGGCTGGTGTCGATGCCGGAATCGATCACCGCGACCTTGATGCGTGATCCACGCGAAAGCCGGTGCACATCGTCCAGCCCGAGCTTGTCGATGGCATATTGCGGCAGGCGCTGGACGGCCACGGCGGCAGGCAAAGCTGCCGGCGTGGGTGCGGCCGCACTGGCCGTGCCCGGACCAGCGGTCGGTGGGACGGCCTCGACGGCCGGAGCGCTGACCGGCTCGGCCGCAGGTGCGGGTGACGCGGCAGGCTCGACGACGGGAGCGGTCACCGGCTGGGCCTGTTCGAGTCGGTAGACATAATTGGGCTGGGCAAAGGCGATGCGGGCTTCGCTGCGGAGCGTGCCAAGCACGGCGCGCGGGGTCCGGTTGTCGGGGATGCGCAGGCGGTGCAGTGTGACGCCGATCAGGGCGATGCGCTCGCTGTCCAGCCGCTCAAGCCGCTGACGGCGGAACAGGGCATTGGTCTGCTGCTCTGTCAGCCCGTCGCGCAGATGCACCAGCACCTCGCGCTCGACCAGACGCTGTTCGCTGGCGGCGGGAACAATCACGGGTGAACGCGGAGCCGGCGCCGGCTGGGCCACGCGCGGCGGTGGCGGCTGGCGCGGGCGCTCGGGCCTGGGCTGACGCGCGCGGCGGGGTGGAGCGATCTCCTCGTCCTCGACAATGACGCGGCGTCCGCCGGGGGGCGGCGGCGGCAAACCCTGTGGCGGAGGAATGAACAGGCCGGGGTCGATGACAATGCCAAAGCCGCCGCCGGGGCGACGGTTGGGCGGACGCGGAAAGCCCCCATCACCGCCGGATGGCGGCCGGTAGACCGAATTGCTGTTGAAGTTCGGGCCGCGATTCTGCGCCAACGCATCGGCCACCGGCAGCATGCCGATCAGCGCGGCGAGCACCGCTGCCGTGAGCCTCGCGGGGTTTTTTGCGGACATGGTCATGTCGGCCTCCTCGTTGTGGCTGACGCGGGGTTATGGGGCCGGCGAGACAAGGCGGATCAACGCTGCCTCTGCCCGAAGCCGGGCGGCGATGGCGGCGCTGGCAGCGGCGTCGAGGCTCCTGTCACCAACCTGGATGCGGTAGATGCCGCCGGCGCGGGGGCCATCGACGATGCGCGCACCGGTCCGCTCCATCAGTGCGGCAATGTCGGAGGCCTTGGCATCGGGCTGGAAGATCACGGTGAAGGCCGCGCCTGCCGCTGCCACCGGGGCCGCGCCATGGGATGCGGTCTGGAAGCCTGCGCCATCGCGGTTGGCCACGAGGCCGACCAGCGCGCCGGCCTGAAGGGCGAGCACGAGTGCGGCGGTGGCCGTGGCCCAGGCCGCCTGGCGCGGGGTCAGCGCCTGAAGCCAGCCACCGAGGCGGGCGGCGAGGCCGGACGTCACCGCGCCGCGCTTGGGCTCCGCATCGATCGCAGCCATCAGCTTGTCGAGCACATGGGTGGATGGCCCTGCAATGCCTTCGTTGAGCAGGATCGCCTCGGTCTGCTCCTCCTCGACGAGGGCCAGCCTGCGGCGCAACTCGCCATCGACGGCCAGAACCGTGTCGATCTGTGCCATTTCAGCCTGCGAGAGCACGCCGGCGGCATAGAACGGCAGCAGCTCTTCGAGAGCCTTGCCGGCGTCGCTCAGGGGTTGCTTGGTCATGGCGCGGTCCTCGCGGGTCTCGTTGGTGGGGGCGGCCTCACGGCCATCCCCGGTCAATTCCGGCTTCCGCCAGCAGTTCCGACAGCTTCTTGCGGGCGTAGAACAATCTCGTTTTCACCGTCGCCTCGGGAGCGCCGGTGATGGCGGCCACCTCGGCCAGCGACTTCTCGTGGTAGTAGACCAGATCGACCACCTCGCGGTGTTCGGCTGACAGCTTGCCAAGGCAGGCCCGGATGGCGGCCCCCTTGTCGTCCTTCTGGAGGGCGACCTCGGGTGTGTCCCGGTCGTCCTCGATCTCGCCGGCCATGTCCTCGTCGAGCTGGTCCTCGCGCCGCTTGCGCAGCGCCGACAGCGCCTTGAAGCGGGCAATCGAGAGCAGCCAGGTCGAGACCGATGATCTGGCCTCGAAACGTCCCGCCTGCCGCCAGACATCGAGAAAGACCTCGCCGATCATGTCCTCGGCGATGCCTTCGTCCTTCACGAGCCGCACGACAAAGCGGAAAACCCTGAGGTTATGGCGCGCGAAGAGCACCTGCATGGCGAGCCGGTCGCCCCTGGCGATGCGCGCAATCAGCTCCTCGTCGTCGGGGTGCTGGTTCACGGCGCGGTCGCTGTTCTGGCCGGCTCAGACATGGGTCGCCGCTGCCTCCCGAAAGGTTCAACGCAGGCTAGCTGTTTTTTCATGGGGCGCAAACGATCAGGCCGCGCGCGGCAGGATCGAGGCCACAAGGCAGTGGCCGGTCTCGCAGCGCAGGTCCGCCGATCCGGTCAGCGTGATCCGAGCGGCATGGTCCGGCGCGAGCGCAATGGCCAAGGCTTCGGCCGTGCCGGAAAGGCCTGCTTGCGGGCCGAGCCGCAACGCTGCCGGCATGGCCGGCGCATGCACGACATGGCAGCCGGGCGGCAGGGACAGGCTTTCGCCGGCCCCGAGCACGGCAAGGTCGATGGCGACACGGGTGCGGTCGGCAATCAGGTTGACGACCTCGACCGGGCCCTGTTCAAGCCGGCTGGTGATCGGCAATTCGCCGCGATAGCGCACCGGCCGGAGCGGCTGGCGCAGGTCGATCTCGCCCTCCGGCGACACGAGCACCAGTCCTGCCCCGCCGATCACCACCTGGCAGCGGTCGAAGCCGGCCAGATCGGAGAACGGGCCGGGCGCGGGGATCGTCGTGCGCCCGAACCGCCAGACCAGACCCTGCCAGCCACCCTCGGGATACCCGTCAAGGCGCTCCGCAGCGATGTCGACCGTGACCCCGCCGCCATTCTTCCAGGGGAAACGCCGATAGCCGGCGGGCGAGAGAAGGGTGATGGACATCGGTTGCACTCGCTCGAAGGAACCAAAGGCTGACATGGAAAGACGGGCGCGGGAAGGCAGTCAGCATCCCAAGCCTGCGTCGCGTCATCCCGGCCTTGAGCCGGCATGACAGTGGTGGTGGTGGGGATGACAACATAGGTCGATGAAGGGCAGTGTGACCGGGAAAGGAACGGCACGATGCCCTATTGGGTCTACATCATGACCAATCGGCGTCATGGAACGCTCTACACCGGCATCACCAACAGCCTGTCGCGCCGGGTAGAAGAGCACAAGAGTGGAACTGGGTCAGTCTTTGTCGCGGAATACGAATTGAACAGACTTGTCTATGCAGAGGCATTTGACACACCTTCAACGGCCATCGCGCACGAAAAGCGTCTCAAGCGATGGCGAAGAGCCTGGAAGCTGGAGCTGATCGAAAAGTCCAATCCTGATTGGGACGACCTTTCGACCACTATTCATCTTGACTGAGCGCAATCCAATATCCCGCTCCACAGCACTGTCCCAGTCACCCCTGTCATCCCGGCCTTGAGCCGGGATCGCTCCGTGCGCCCCGATCATGGGCCGCATGGCGCAACCTCGCCGCTGCGCCGCTCACGATGTGATCCCGGCTCAAGGCCGGGATAACAGCGGGCTGGTATGGTCAGTAAGGCAAGCGCGGGACGGGCTTGAAACAGGCTTCATTTCGCATCAGCAGCGCCCTACCCTGCGGGGATGACTGACACGACTGCACCATCAGATTCTTGCTGTTGGCCCGCCTCCCTCGCCATCGCGGGCCGTCAGGTCAGCCTTGATCCGCGCGATCCGGGCTTCGTGCAGGACCCCTACCCGGCCTATGCGGCGATCCGGCAGGCTTCAGCGGCGCTGGGCGGCGGCTCAGGTTTCTGGTGGGAGCAATACGGGCATTGGTGCCTGGCCGGTCATGGCGATGTCACGGCGGCGCTGAAGGACAAGCGGTTCGGGCGGCAGATCCTGCATGTCGCCAGCCGCGAGGCGCTGGGCTGGCCCGAGCCGGAGGCGCATCTGGGGCCGTTCCTTGCCGTCGAGCGGCACTCGCTGCTGGAACTGGAGCCGCCGGACCACACAAGGCTGCGCACGCTGATCAACCGAGCCTTCGTCTCACGGCAGGTGGAGCGCCTTAGGCCTCGGATCGCGGCGCTGGCGCACGGGCTGATCGACAGCTTTGCGGCCAAGGGCACGGCGGACCTGCTCGATGCCTATGCCACGCCGATCCCGGTGATCGTCATCGCCGAACTGCTGGGCGTGCCGCCCGAACGCGCGCCGGACCTGCTCGACTGGTCGCATCGCATGGTGGCGATGTACCAGTTCCGCCGCTCGCGGCAGATCGAGGACGAGGCCGTCGCCGCCACATCGAGCTTTCTTGCCTTCCTGCGCACGGTGGTGGCTGAACGCCGCACAGCCCCGCGCGAGGATCTGGTCAGCACGCTGATTGCGGCTTCGGAAGCGGGCGACCGGCTGAGCGAGGACGAACTGATCGCCACCTGCATTCTGGTGCTCAATGCCGGCCATGAGGCCACCGTGCATGCACTCGCCAACGGCACCAGGGCGATCCTCGATAATCCGCCCGCCCGCGCGGCGCTGGCCGACCCTAAGGCCCTGCCCGGGCTGGTCGAGGAAGTGCTGCGCTTCGATGCGCCGCTGCACATGTTCACGCGTTATGCGCTGGAGGATTGCGAGGCCTATGGGCACCGCTTCCGGCAGGGCGACAAGGTGGGGCTCTTGCTGGGCGCGGCCAACCGCGATCCGGCGCGCTTTGCCGATCCGGACCGCTTCGATGCGGCGCGCGCCCCCGGCCCGCACCTGAGCTTCGGGGCCGGCATCCATTTCTGCATTGGCGCTCCGCTGGCGCGGCTGGAACTGGAGGTGGCGCTGCCGATCCTGTTCGCGCGCCTGCCGGGCCTGAGGCTGAGTGTGGAGCCGCGCTACCGCGACACCTACCACTTCCACGGGCTGGAGCGGCTCGACGCGGTCTGGTGACGGCTCCGCTCAGGTCAGGCTGGCGAGAAAGCCGGACAAGGCGGCGCGCACGGCCAATCGGTCCGATGGCTCCCGGCCAAAAGCAGCCGCGTGGCCGGACAGGCTATCTATGACCGCCACACGCGCATCGGGGAAGGCCTTGGCCTGATCGGCCACATCCATTGGATGGAAATAGATGTCGGTCGAGACCGGCGCGAACAGGATCGGCATTGTTGCCTGCGCCGCGGCCTTCGCAAACGAGCCGTCCATGCCGGGCGTGCCGGCGATGTCATGGCGGGACCACATGGCCAGATGGCTGAGAAGATCGTTGGCATCGCGCGCGTGGTAGCGGGTGCGCCATTTGGCGAGGAAGCCTTCCAGATCGTCGGCGGCCATGTCGGCATGGGCCTGATGCCGGCCTTCGGAAAAGAACCGCGGCGACAGGGCGAACGGGGCCCAGGCCTCGGACAGGCGCGACAACCCGAGCAACGGCTGGCTGGTGTAGCGCCCTGCGGCAAAGGCCGGGTCCGAGGTCAGCGCCGACGAGACGGCATGCAGGAACATCTGGCCGAACAGCGTCGTGGCGGCGTTGCCGGCAATGCAGACGGCCGAGGCCACCATGGCCGGATGGCTGACCGCCCACTGCATAGCCTGCTGTCCGCCCATGCTGGCGCCGATGACGCTGGCGAGACGCGCGATGCCGAGATGGTCGCACAGAGCCTTTTGCAGGGCCACGTTGTCGCGGATGGCGAGCGGCGGGAAATCCGCGCCAGCCAGGGGCGCTGGCGTGTTCGACGGCGAGGAGGAGCGGCCATTGCCGAGCATCTCCACGTCGATGATCCAGACGCGGCTCTCATCCAGCGGCCCGCCATCCTGCCCGAGATAGGCCAGACCCAGCGGATTGGCGGCAAAGGCGGTGCAGAGGAGCATCGGCGCGCCCTGCCCGATCGTGCCGCGCTGGCGATAGGCCAACCTCGCCTCGGGCAGCACGGCACCGCATTCGAGCGGGAAATCCCGCACGGTGAACAGATCGAAGGGCGGAAGGGCGGGTACTGGTGCAGGCGTGGGACGGGACATGGCGGCTTTCGGCGAAACGGGTTGAGCAAACCGGATGCAACGCCTAACTAGAGCGGGTTCCGCCGGGCGGGAACCGAAACATCGCGCCTGACCAGGATCGCACTCCACCTGTCGTTGCAACCAGAGGCCGCTGCATGCCCGATGCCACCCCGATGACCGGCAGCCCCGAAACGGCCGCGCACCTGCCGGACCGCAGCGTGCTCAAGGTGGCGGGCGCGGATGCGCGCCGCTTTCTCGACGGGCTGTTCAGCAATGATCTCGATCTCGTCACCACGGAGGTCGCCGGCTATGGCGCGCTGCTGACCCCGCAGGGCAAGGTCATCGTCGATTTCTTCATCATCGCGCTGCCTGAAGAGGATGGCGGCGGCTTCCTGATCGATGTGGCGCGCGCCATGCTGCCCGATCTTGCCCGCCGGCTGATGCTCTACAAGCTGCGCGCCAAGATCATCGTCGAGGACCTGACCGACACGGCTGCGGTCATGGCCTCGGTCAACGGCGGTGCACTCGCTGCCGATGGCGGCATCGTCTTCACCGATCCGCGCCATGCCGGCATGGGCCAGCGCGCCATCGTCGATGCGGCGGACGTTACCACGCTGGCTGGCGCTGCTGAGGATGACTATCACGCGCATCGGATCGGGCTGGGCATTCCGGCCGGCGGCGGCGATTTCGGCTATGGCGGGCAGCTCTCCTTCCCGCATGAGGCGCTGATGGACCAGCTTGGCGGCGTCTCCTTCAGCAAGGGCTGCTATGTCGGGCAGGAGGTGGTGTCGCGCATGCAGCATCGCGGCACGGCCCGCACGCGCATCGTGCCAATCGTCTTTCTCGATGGCCTCAGGGCGCAGGAGGGCTCGCCCGTGACGGTGGGCGAGCGCATCATCGGCAACGTTCTGTCGACTGCGAACGGGCGCGGGCTTGCCATGCTCCGGCTCGACAAGGTGGCCGACGCCATGGCAGCCGGCGAGCCCGTGCTGGGGGGCGGGCTGGCAATCCGGCTGGACAAGCCGGCGTTCATCAACTTCCCCTTCCCCGGCGAGCCGGGCTTCGGCGGGGCTGCCTCTGCAGAGCCTGCCGTGTCATGAACGCTGCGGCGGAGCGCACCGTGATCGTGCATGCGGACGGCAAGAGCCGCTGCCCATGGCCGGGCACGGACCCGTTCTACGTGGCCTATCACGACACCGACTGGGGCGTGCCGGAACTCGACGACCGGGCGCTGTTCGAGAAGCTCATTCTCGACGGATTCCAGGCGGGGTTGTCGTGGATCACCATCCTGCGCAAGCGCGAGAACTTCCGCCTTGCCTTCGAGGGCTTCGAGCCGGAGCGGATCGTGCGCTTCACGCCCGAACGGGTCGAGGCGCTGATGCAGGATGCCGGCATCATCCGCAACCGCGCCAAGATCGAGGGCACGATCAGGAGCGCCCGGCTCTGGCTGGAGATGATGGAGCGCGGCTCCTTCGCCCGGCACCTGTGGGACTTCGTCGATGGCGCGCCCGTGCAGGGCAATTTTCGCCACCATGGCGAGGTGCCGACGCAAACGAAAGCCGCCGAGGCGCTGTCGAAGGACCTGAAGGCGCGCGGCTTCAGCTTTGTCGGGCCGACGATCGTCTATGCCTTCATGCAGGCGGTGGGCATGGTCAACGACCACCTCGTCGACTGCTACCGGTATCCCGAATGCGCGGAGCTGGGCCGCCAGATCCGGTGGTGAAGCCGGCCCCCGCGCGGGCCTGGCAGCGGATGTTGTCCGGCCGCAGGCTCGATGTCCTCGATCCGTCACCGCTTGATGTGGAGATCGAGGACATTGCCCACGGTCTTGCCCGCGTGGCGCGCTGGAACGGCCAGACACGGGGTGAGCACATCTTCTCGGTGGCGCAGCATTCGCTGCTGGTCGAGGCGATCAACACCCATCTCGAACCGGAGATGAGCGCGCCGTGGCGGCTGATGACCCTGCTGCACGATGCGCCGGAATATGTCATCGGCGACATCATCTCGCCGGTGAAGGCCGCTGTCGGCGAAAGCTACAAGAGCGTCGAACTCAGGCTGCTTGCCGCGATCCACATACGCTTCGGCCTGCCCCCGGAGACCCCGGCCCCGCTGCACCGGAAGATCAAGCGCGCCGACCAGATCGCGGCCTTTCTGGAGGCCACCACCCTCGCCGGTTTCGCGCGCGAAGAGGCGCTGAAGTTGTTCGGCCGCCCTGAACCCTTGCCGCGCGAAGTCCTCGCGATGCTGGAGCCCGTCAGTGCCGCCGAGGCCGAGGCGCACCTGAAGGCACGGCTTGCCGCCTTGCTGGGGTAAGCCGTCCTGTGCTGCTCAGCCCGCAGCCCTTGCCAGCGTCTCCTGAAAGCGGATCACTTCGCCGGTGCCTGGGGTGACGAGGTCGTCTTCCCACATCACCTGCGCGCCGCGCACGAAGGTGCCGATCGGCCAGCCGGTGACGGTGACGCCATCATAGGGTGTCCAACCGCATTTCGAGGCGATCCAGTCATTGGTGATGGTGCGCTGGCGCTTGAGGTCGATGACGGTGAAATCCGCGTCGTAGCCGACCGCGATCCGGCCCTTGCGCGCCATGCCGAACAGGCGATTCGGGCCATGGCTGGTCATGTCGACGAACCGTTCGAGGCTCATGCGGCCTTCATTGACATGGTTGAGCATGGTCGGAACCAGCGTCTGGACGCCGGTCATGCCTGAATGGGTGGCCGGGTAGGCGTGGCTCTTTTCCTCATGGGTGTGGGGCGCGTGGTCGGAGCCGAGGATGTCGGCGACGCCGTTGACCACGCCCTTCCAGATGCCCCGGCGGTGCGTCTCGTCGCGCACGGGCGGGTTCATCTGGGCGTAGGCTCCGAGCCGCTCGTAGCAATCGGGCGCATGCAGCGTGAGATGGTGTGGCGTGACCTCGACCGAGGCGACATCCTTGTGGTCCTTCAGGAAAACCATCTCGTCGGCTGTGGAGATATGCAGCACGTGGATGCGGGCGGCGCAGGCGCGGGCAATGCGCACCAGCCGCTCGGTACAGCGCAGCGCCACCTCGGGCGAGCGCCAGACCGGATGCGAGGACACATCGCCCGGCACGCGCAGATGCATCCGGTCGCGCAGCATCATCTCATCTTCGGAATGGAACGCGGCACGGCGGCGGGTGCGCTTGAGGATCTCGGTGACGCCGGCATCGTCCTCGACCAGCAAGGAACCGGTGCTGGAGCCCATGAAGACCTTGATCCCGGCAGCGCCGGGAAGGCGTTCGAGCTCCGCCACGTGCTTGGCGTTCTCGTGCGTGCCACCAACATAGAAGGCGAAATCGCAGTGCATGCGGTGGTGCGCGGCAGCCACCTTGTCGGCCAGCGCCTCGGGGGTGGTGGTCAGCGGGTTGGTGTTCGGCATCTCGAACACGCCCGTCACCCCGCCCATGACGGCGGCGCGGGAGCCGCTTTCGAGGTCTTCCTTGTGGGTCAGGCCGGGTTCGCGGAAATGCACCTGCGTGTCGATCACGCCGGGCAGCACATGCAACCCGCGGCAATCGACCACCTGCCCGGCGGAGGCGCGGGTCAGGTCACCGATGGCGGCAATGCGCCCTGCCGTGACTCCGATGTCCCTCAGATCCTGCCCGTCATGATTGACGACGATGCCGCTGCGCAGGATGAGATCGAAGGTTTTTGGCATGGTGCTCATTCTCCGGGAACATGGACACAACTGTTTCTAGCGCAACGCGATGCATCGATGCATATCAATCGCAGCATGGCGGTTGTGCGTCCAGACACAGATGCGACGGTCAATGTCGGGCAAGCGAAGCGCACCCGGTGTTCACGGCGCAAGGCCGGGATGACGGCGCGTTTGATGGTGCCAAACCCTTGCCTCGCGCCGGCCTTTCTGCCATAGGCACGGCTTCGTTGAACCGCCCGGCTCATTCAGGGCTGCCGTGGCGGTTCTTTTGTTGGCTCGACCAATACCCAAGAGACGGTCGCAAGACCGCGACAAGGAGCTGAAATGCCCAAGCTGAAAACCCATTCGGGTTCAAAGAAACGCTTCAAGATCACCGCCAATGGCGCGATCAAGTATGCCCAGGCCGGCAAGCGCCACGGCATGATCAAGCGGACGACCAAGCAGATCCGGAACCTGCGCGGCACCAATGTGCTGTTCAAGACCGATGGTGACAACATCATCAAGTACCGTCTGCCCAACGGCTGAACACGCTTTACGCGTCGTTTGCCTGTCAATGTCCGTTTCTGAAGGAGTTTCACAATGTCCCGCGTCAAACGTGGCGTTACATCCAGCGCCAAGCACAAGAAGACACTCAAGGCCGCCAAAGGCTTTTACGGCCGCCGCAAGAACACGATCCGCACCGCCAAGGCGGCTGTCGATCGGGCCATGCAGTACGCCACCCGCGACCGCAAGAACAAGAAGCGCGTGTTCCGCGCGCTCTGGATCCAGCGTCTCAATGCCGCCGTGCGCGAGCATGGCCTGACCTATTCCAAGTTCATCGGCGCGCTGCACAATGCCGGCATCGAAATGGACCGCAAGGCCATGGCGGACATCGCCATGAACGAGCCGGCCTCCTTTGCTGCCATCGTCGAGAAGGCCAAGGCGCACCTGCCCGCCGCCGCCTGAGCCTCCTGCTCCTCGACACAGTGCTCAAACGGCGGGTCGCAAGGCCCGCCGTTCGCGTGTCTGGCGTCGTCGACTGCTTCCGGCTATCACCCGATCCTGCTCACCTGCTTGTGTTTGGCCCATGACAGACCTTTCGACACTCGAACGCGACACGCTGGCTGCCATTGCTGCCGCTCCCGACGAGGCGGCGCTGGAGGCGGTGCGCATCGCCGCGCTTGGCAAGGCGGGCACCATCTCGGGCCTGCTCAAGACGCTGGGCGCGATGACGCCCGACGAGCGCAAGGAGCAGGGCCCGCTGATCAACGGCCTGCGTGACCGGGTGACGGCGGCGCTGGCCACAGCGCGCGAGAGCCTGGCCGATGCGGCGCTCAATGCGCGGTTGGCCTCCGAGCGCATCGACGTGTCGCTGCCGGTGCGCGAGAGCCCCGAGGCGCGCGGACGGCTGCACCCGATCAGCCAGGTCATCGACGAGATCACCGCGATCTTCGGCGACATGGGCTTCTCGATCGCCGAGGGCCCGGATGTCGAGACCGACGATCTCAACTTCACCAAGCTGAACTTCCCCGAAGGCCACCCGGCGCGGGAGATGCACGACACGTTCTTCTTCGCGCCCGACAAGGACGGCAAGAGGAAGCTGCTGCGCACCCACACCAGCCCGGTGCAGGTGCGCACCATGCTGGCCAACAAGCCGCCGATCCGCGTGATCTGCCCGGGCCGAACCTATCGCTGCGATTCGGACCAGAC
>CALRRR020000034.1:0-31684 GCA_943370645.1 Hydrogenophaga intermedia
ACATCGCCAAGCTCGACAGATGCACCCCCGGCATCGCGGCGCACGCGCAGCAAGACCGGCTCGCCATCCGCCGTAACAGGCACGGGCAGGGCCGGCTGCGGCGAAAGCGCAAACCCATCCGCCACCGCCCATGGATCATGCGCCGGCCCGGAGCGCGGCAGATTGCGCGCCTGTTCATCGAGCAGCATCATCGCGCCGGCAGCCACCGCCGTCCGGTCAAGCGGCAGCGCCACCGCGCCCAGCGCCTCGGCATGGCGTTCGATGAAGCCGGTGTCGAACGGCCCGTTGCGGAACCCTTCCGCCTCGCACAGTTTCTTCAGGAATCGCGCGTTGGTCTTCGGCCCCGCCACAAGCGTTTCGCCCAGGGCGGCGGCAAGGCGGTCCAGCGCTTCGAGGCGGGTGTCGCCGCGCGCGATGATCTTGGCGATCATCGGATCATAGAACGGCGTGACCTCGCCGCCTTCCTCGACGCCGGCATCGACGCGGATCCCTTCCGCCTCTGGCAGCATCAGCGCCCAGAGTTTGCCAGTGGAGGGCAGGAAGCCGCGCTCGGGGTCCTCAGCATAGAGCCGCGCCTCGACCGCGTGGCCGGAGATCGACAGGTCGGCCTGACTGAAGGGGAGGGCGTCACCTGCCGCCACGCGCAATTGCAGTTCCACAAGATCAAGCCCGGTGATGGTCTCCGTCACCGGGTGCTCGACCTGAAGCCGGGTGTTCATTTCCATGAAGTAGAACCGGTCGGCCCTCAGTCCATCGCGGCCATCGGCGATGAATTCGACTGTACCGGCACCGACATAGCCCACCGCCTTCGCCGCCTCGACCGCGGCTTTGCCCATCGCGGCCCTGACCTCGGGGCTCATGCCGGGCGCAGGGGCCTCCTCGATGACCTTCTGGTGGCGGCGTTGCAGCGAGCAGTCGCGCTCGAACAGGTGCACAACGTTGCCATGGCTGTCGCCGAAGACCTGAATCTCGACATGGCGCGGCGCGAGCACGTATTTCTCGACCAGCACGCGCGGATCGCCAAAGGCATTGCGTGCCTCGCGCTGGGCGCTTTCCAGCGCATCCGCGAAATCAGCCGCCGCCTCGACGCGCTTCATGCCCTTGCCGCCGCCGCCGGCCACGGCCTTGATCAACACCGGATAGCCGATCCGGGCCGCTTCGCTTTCGAGAAAAGCCACGTCCTGCCGCTCACCGTGATAGCCCGGCACAACCGGCACATGGGCCTTCTCGGCAAGGGCCTTGGCCGCGTCCTTGAGGCCCATGGCGCGAATGGCCGACGCAGGCGGGCCAACGAAGACGATGCCCGCCGCCTGGCAGGCGTCGGCAAAATCGGCATTCTCGGACAAGAACCCATAACCGGGATGGATGCAGGCCGCGCCTGTCGCCTTTGCGACTGCGATGATCGCGTCGCCGCGCAGGTAACTTTCGCGCGCCGGCGCAGGGCCGATCCTGTGCGCCTCGTCGGCAAAGCGCACAAAGGGCGCATCGGCATCCGCATCGGAATACACCGCGATGCAGCGCATGCCGAGCCGCCGCGCGGTCCGGAACACGCGAAGGGCGATCTCTCCGCGATTGGCAACAAGGATGGAGGGCAGGCGGGTGGCGATGCTGGTCATGCCAGCCGTTATAGCGAGGAGCAGGGCCGTCGGCGAGGGGGCAGGGCGGGCTCGCCCATGTGCATGTTCACCTGCATGTTCGCCTGCATGTTTGCCTGTCTGTGGGCTACTCGCCCTGCCGCGATGCTGGCCGCGTTCGAGCCGCCGCGCTTGACGCCCGCGCCCGCGCCGCCTTCAATCGTGCCGAGATCGCAACAACAGGCAGAACCATGATTCCCAATCTCCAGATCGATGCCGCCCGGCTCTGGGACGCGCTGATGGAAACGGCGACCGTCGGCGGCACCGCCAAGGGGGGCATCCGCCGGCTGACGCTCAGCGATGAGGACCGTCGCATCCGGGACTGGTTCAAGACAACCTGCGAAGGTCTTGGCTGCACCGTTCATGTCGACGAGGTCGGCAACATGTTTGCCGTCCGGCCGGGCCGCAACAACGCGCTTCTGCCGATCGCCATGGGCTCGCACCTCGACACGCAGCCGACCGGCGGCAAGTTCGATGGCGTGCTCGGCGTGCTCGGTGCCATCGAGGCACTGCGGGCTATGGTCGCCGCCGGCTACGAGACCAACGCGCCCATCGCCATCGCCAACTGGACCAACGAGGAAGGCTCGCGCTTTGCCCCGGCCATGCTGGCATCGGGCGTCTACGCGGGCGTGTTCACGCCGGACTACGCCTGGAGCCGCGAGGACCGGGACGGGGTGACGTTCGCCGCCGCGCTGGATGCCATCGGCTATCGCGGCCCGGAGAAGGCTGGCGAGCGCCGCTTCCAGGCCATGTTCGAACTGCACATCGAGCAGGGTCCGATCCTTGAGGACCAGAACACCATGATCGGCGTGGTCAAGGGCGTGCAGGGCATGCGCTGGTATGAGGTGACTGTCCGCGGGCAAGATGCCCATACCGGTGCGACACCGATGTATCTGCGCAAGAACGCGCTGCTGGGCGCGGCCCGCATGATCGACCGGATCGATGCAATCGGCCAGGCCTATTCCGGCGCGGTCGCCACGGTTGGCCTCATCGAGAATCGGCCGAACAGCCGCAACGTCATCCCCGGCGAAGTCTTCTTCGCTGTCGATCTTCGCCATCCCGACGAACATGAGCTGCACCGGATGGAGCAGGATTTCCGCGCGGCGCTGCCCGAGGTGATGGACCCGCTGAAACTTACCTTCGAGGAGCGGATGATCTGGAATTCGCCAGCGGTGAGCTTCGACGCCAACCTCATTGAGTGTGTGCGTGCCGGTGTAGCCAAGTCCGGCTTTAGCTCCCGCGATATGGCCTCAGGCGCCGGGCACGATGCCGCTTACACGGCGCGGGTCATGCCAACCGTGATGATTTTCGTGCCTTGCGCCGGCGGCATCAGTCACAACGAGGCGGAATCGACCACGCGCGAGGAATGCGCGGCGGGCGCGCAGGTGCTGCTCAATGCCGTGCTGGAGTACGACGCGCGCCTGGCTGGCTGACCGCGCCGGCACGGATCACATCACTCAGGCTTTGCAGGTCTGCCGCGTGGCGCAGCAGGTAGTGGCGCAGCCAGTAGGCATAAGCCTCAGGGTTCCGTCTGGTCTCGGCGATCAGGTCGGGCAGGGCCATCAGCTGCGTCTCGCAGACCTCTTCTGGATTGAGCGCCATCGGCCCCTCGGCCCGCCCGGCATAGACATAGACCAGTTCGTTCTCGACCAGCCCGTGGTCGAGGCCGGTGCGGTAGCGTGCAAGAAAGCCGAAGCTGAGATCGGCGCGCATGCCAAGCTCCTCGCCAAGGCGGCGATGGGCGGCTTTCAGCGTCCGTTCCCCGGCGCGCGGATGTCCGCAGCAGGTGTTGGCCCAAAGCCCACCCGAGTGATACTTGCCGATGTCGCGCCGCTGGAGCAGCACGCGCCCCTCCGCATCGAACAGGAAGATCGAGAAGGCCCGGTGCAGCAGGCCTTCCTGATGGACGGCGAGCTTGCCACCGGTGCCGATGGCGCGGTTGGCTTCGCTGACGAGGATCAGGATGTCCTCGTCCGGCTCTGCTGCCTTGGTTGGCAGCGCGCCTGCGTCCGGGCGTTCTCGCCGCAGTGCCATCGTGGCCATGGTTCGATCCCTGGAGCGATTCCGGTCAATCTGCGTTCACTGCATCCGCAGTGTCGCCGTGTCTGGCAGCAGGTCACTGGAGCCAGCACATCGACGATAACCAGATTTGCCGCTGCTGGAAACGTCGTAGTTTCCGCAATGCCGCAGGGGTGAGACCGCGCCGTCTCAGCCCAGCGCCGGGATGCCGGACAGGCTCATCAGGTGGGCATAGATGGCCGGCAGGGAGCCGGTCTTCTGCAGATCGAGCATGGTCGCATCGGGCAAGGCCTTCAGCTTTTCCTCGTCGACGACGAGCACGCCATTGATCGAGACTGGACCCAGCTTCTGCGATTTCACATCGATGGTCACCGACTTGAACAGATCAAGGCTCTTGAGCTTGTCGACGAAGGCAATCGTCCGCATGCCGGATTCGCGGAACTCGCCGGCGAACTTCATGGCCGCTTCCAGCGCTGGCGTCGGGCTGCCATCGGGCTTGAACAGCGGCTCGCCTTCCTTGGTATTGAAGCCTGCGAACTTCTCATCCATGCACAGCATCGGATCGCTCCCGTCGACATCGCCGAGCACGAACGGATAGCGCCGAACATAGGCCGGCATGTAGGAACTCGTCCAAAGCCCTTCCGGCGTGACGAAGCTGTTGTGGCCGGCGCGCAGCCCCAGCATGAACACCGGCGAAACGATGTCGCCTTCCGGCAGGAACACGATCGGCAGTTCGCGCGCAGCGATGGCGAATTCCTCGGCCAGCGCAGGCATCAGATGCGTGCCACGCGCGAAGGACAGCGGCTCTGGCAGCGCCTTGAGCTTGAGATCCTTGTGCGTGACGCGGTTGACCGGCGTGATGGAACGGTAGAGCACCGGCAGGCGCGTGGCAGCTTGTGTGTCGGTCTGTGACATGGGTTTCGGCTTTGGCTGTTCAGGTGGCAGGTGCCCGCGGGCTGTGCGGGGCGTCGTCCTGTCCCATGCCCCAGCGGCGCGGCGATTGCCAGCAAATCCCGCGGTCACCGCGCCGGAATCCGCATGCAGCGCGCCTTTGCTGGCCAACTAAGGCACGATGCCGGGCGGCAACTGCATGGCGTGGCGGGCAATGTCGCCAGCGGTTGTGAACCAGATGTCGCTGCGCCTTGCCTGAATATGGGCCAGCGCCCGCCGCAGATGCCTGAGCCTGTAGGGCTGCCCGACAAGATAAGGATGCAGCGCGATGCCCATCACCAGCGGCCCGCTGGCTGATTGTTCGAGCATCTCGTCGAACTGGTCGATGATCATGTCAGCGAAGGCGGCTGCGCCGTCCTTGCGCGCGACAATCGAGGGGATGTCATTGACCTCCTGGGGGTAGGGCACTGCCAGGATGCGACCCTTCCGGGTGGTCATCCAGATCGGCTGGTCGTCCGCACACCAGTTCAGCGTGTAGCTGTAGCCGGCCTCCTGCAGCAGGTCCGGCGTATGGTGGCTTTCGGCGATCCATGGTGAGAGCCAGCCGCGTGGCTTCAGCCCGAGGCGCTGCTCGATCAGGCCCGTGGCCTCGGCGATCAGGCGACGCTCGTCGTTCTCCGGCAGCACGCTTTGCCGCTCGGCATTGCTGCGGCCATGGCCGACAATCTCGTCGCCGCGTGCCACGAACGCCTCGACCAGCGATGGGGCATAGTCGAGCATGACACTGTTGATCAGCACCGAGGCCGGCATCGAGAATTGCTCGAACAGATCGAGCATGCGCCAGGCGCCGACCCTGTTGCCATAATCACGCCAGGCGTAGTTGAGGACATCCGGCTGTGGACCACCCGGTGCCAGCTCGGCCCCGAGCCCCTCGCCAAAGGCGAAATGCTCAAGGTTCAGGCCGAGATAGACCGCCAGCCGCTTGCCATCGGGCCATTCATAGAGCGGCCTTTCCTTGATGGGATGGTAGTCGTAGCGATGATGATGTGCGAGCGTGAGGGTCATGGACAAGCCTTTGGGCGGCATGCTTCTTGCTGCATCTTTCGGATAAAGAGTGCATTCTGCCACAGGCAAACACCATGCCGGGCCGGCGAGGGAGGTTCGCTGCCGACCCAGCCCGAGACGCGCCGCCAGACCAACCCAGGACACGATCATGCCGACCGATGCAAGCCTTCTCGCCCGCCTTGATGCCATGGGCCTTTCGCTGCCCGCGCCAGCAAATCCCGTTGGCGAGTTCATCCTCTGGCGCAGGGAAGGCAGCATGATCTTCCTCGCCGGGCAGATCTGCGAGAAGGCCGGCAAGCCCTGGCCGACGGGCGTCTATGGCACCGATGTCAGCCTCGGCGACGCGCGCCATGGTGCCCAGCTCATCGGCCTGCAATTGCTGCGCACCTTGCGCGATGCGCTCGATGGCGATCTTGGCCGCGTGCGTCAGGTCGTGACGGTGCGCGGCTTCGTCACGGCAGCGCCCGGCATGGGCGACTATCCGGCGGTGATCAACGCCTGTTCCGAGCTGTTCATCGCGCTTTGGGGAGACGCCGGCCGCCACGCCCGCACCTCGGTCGGCGTCGCCCAGTTGCCACTGAATGCCACCGTGGAAATCGACGCGGCTTTTGCCGTGGATTGACGGCAGCGTCAGCGCGTTCGCATCCGTCGCATTTCTGGTGCGGGGCTCTGGCGCCGCCCGTGCGGCCCGCTATCATGGCGCTAGCAAAGGAGGGCAGCATGACCGATACAACAAGCCCGTCGAAGCCAATGCCAGCCACCGGGCCGGGCGCTGCCAGAGTGCTCGGGCCCACCGAGGGGGCAAGTTTCTGGCAGCCTGTGCCGGCCAATGGCTTCGTGCGCAACCTGTTCAGCAATCTCTCGATTGCCAGCCAGAACCGCTTTTCGGTTGGCACGCAGACGGTCGCGCCGCGCTCGTTCATCCGCGAGCACACGCATGACCGCAACGAGGAAATCATCTTCGTGGTCGAGGGCAGGGGCGTCTGCCGTCTTGATGGCGAGGAGTATCCCATCGAGAAGGGGTCTTGCGTGTTTCTCGGCCATGGGCGGAGACACCATTTCCTTAATCCGCATGATGAGCCGATGACGTTCTTCTGGGTGTTCATGCCGGGCGGATTGGATGATTTCTTCGCGCAGATCGGTCGGCCACGCAGCGAAGGTGAGGCGGCCCCCGAGCCGTTCGCGCGCCCGGACAATGTCGCCGAGATCGAGGCCCGCACCGTATTCGGCTGGACCGACGCCTCGTTCAATGCGCGCTGATGCCGATGCGCCAGATCACCGCCCGCACCCCTGACGGCGCCGACATCGCTGTCACCATCGAAGGGCAGGGCCCGGCCCTGCTGCTGGTCACCGGCCTTGGCGGCACGGCCCGCTTCTGGGCTCCGGCTGCAGCGCGGCTGGCAGCAACCCACACGGTCATCAGCTTCGATCATCGTGCGGTTGGCGCGAGCACGCGCGGCAGCGCGCCGGTTTCGGTCGATCTGCTGGCCGATGACTGCATCGCCGTTCTCGATGCCGCTGGTGCGGAACGCGCCATCCTGCTCGGCCATTCGCTGGGCGGAGCCATTGGCCAGACCTTTGCCCACCGCCATGGCGAGCGGCTCGCCGGGCTGGTTCTCAGCGCGACCTGGCTCGCGCCCAACCGCTTCATGGCGGAGTTGTTCGCCGCTCGCCGCAAACTGCTGCTGGCAGACCCTGCCGGCTATGCCGCACTCGCCACGATCATGGGCTATTCGCCCGGCTGGTTGGCTGCGAACTGGTCCGTGCTGGACGCAGCCGTGGCGGCAGCACCGCTGTCCCCGGGTCAGCAGGCCGCCGTGGCCGAGCGCATTGCGGCCCTGCTCGCTTTCGATGGCCGGCCGCTGCTGGGTGCCTATGACGGGCCGACGCTGGTTCAGGGCGTTGCCGATGACATGATCGTGCCGGCCTTTCTGCAACAGGAACTGGCTGCTGCCATCCCCCATGCTGAGGCTCTCGAGTTTCCCGATGGCGGTCACCTTTTCCCAGTCAGCCGCACCGAGGCTTTTGTCACCACGCTGGCCACGTGGATATCCGCCAACGTGCCAACGGCCTGAACCGGTCCCAACGACGCCAGCACATGAGGAGAACGGCCATGCGCCTTGCCGGCAAGATCGCCATCATCACCGGGTCCGGCTCCGGCATCGGCCACGAGGCAGCGCTGTTGTTTGCTGCCGAAGGCGCAACAGTGATTGTCGCCGACCGCGACGAGGCAGCCGCAATCCGCGTTTCGGACGAGATCGCGGCAGCAGGTGGCCGGGCCGAAGCGCAGGTCGTCGATGTCTCGCATGAGGCCAGCCTGAAGACGATGATCGAGGCCGTGCCGCTGCGCCATGGCCGGCTCGATATCCTCGTCAACAATGCCGGGTTCGGTTTTGCCGGCACCGTGGTCAACACGTCGGAGGAGGATTGGGATGCGCTGATGGCGGTCAACGTCAAGGGCGTGTTCTTCGGCTGCAAGCACGCCATCCCCATCATGAGCCGGCAGGGTGGCGGCGTGATCGTCAACACGGCATCCGCTGTCGCCCAGGTCGGCATCACCAACCGCGCAGCCTATGTGGCGTCCAAGGGCGCGGTGGCATCGCTGACCCGCGCCATGGCCATGGACCATGTCGCCGAAGGCATCCGCATCAATGCTGTCGCGCCGGGCACGATCGAGACCCCTTACTTCGCCGAAATCTTCGCCAGATCCAATGACGCCCCCGCCCTGCGTGCGGCGCTGGAGGCGCGGCAGGCGATGAATCGCCTTGGCCAGCCCGGTGAAATCGCCCGGGCCATGCTGTTCCTTGCCAGCGACGAAAGCTCGTTCTGCACCGGCACGACCCTGTTCGCCGATGGCGGCTGGACCGCGCGCTAGCGGCTGTCCGCAAAACACACCATGGCGCTTTGGCTGAAACTAGCCTACACAGCGCTCTATCACGGGCGCGTCAGTCACTGGCGGACGCCCCTTTTTCTTTTGGCGCTGGCGCGGTCTCATGGTGAGGACTGGCCGGTTTGACCCTGAACAGGCGGCTTCCTTGACCGAACTTCTGATCGCGCCCGCGCTCCAGCGCGCCCTCGACGAGCGCAACTATACCGATCTGACTCCTGTGCAGACCGCCGTGGTCTCGCCCGATGCGATGGGCCGTGACCTTCTGGTTTCGGCGCAAACCGGCTCGGGCAAGACGGTGGCTTACGGGCTTGGCATCTCCTCGACATTGCTGGGTGATGCCGAGCGCATGGGCGTTGCCGGCGCACCGCTGGCGCTGATCGTGGCTCCGACCCGCGAACTGGCCTTGCAGGTGCAGCGCGAACTGGCCTGGCTCTATGCGCAGGCCGGTGCCCGGATCATCTCGTGCGTGGGCGGCATGGACCCGGCCAAGGAGCGCAAGCAGCTTGGCGATGGCTGCCACATCGTGGTCGGCACGCCTGGCCGGCTGCGCGACCATATCGAGCGCAACCGCCTCGATCTGTCGCAGATCAAGGCCGTGGTTCTCGACGAGGCCGACGAGATGCTCGACCTCGGCTTCCGCGACGATCTCGAATTCATCCTTGAAGCAACGCCCGCAGATAAGCGCACGCTGCTGTTCTCCGCCACCTTGCCGCGCGGCATCGCCGCCCTTGCCAAGAGCTACCAGAACAACGCGTTCCGGATCGAGGCATCGAGCAAGGATATCGGCCATGCCGACATCGACTACCGCGCCATCCGCGTTGCGCCGAAGGAGGTCGAGCTTGTCGTCGTCAACGTGCTCCGGCTCGTCGATGCGCCGGCTTCGCTGGTGTTCTGCAACACGCGCGATGCGGTCCGCCATCTTCAGGCGATGCTGGTCGAGCGCGGCTTCGCTGCTGTCTATCTTTCCGGCGAACTTGGCCAGAACGAGCGCAATCAGGCCCTGCAGGCGCTGCGGGACGGGCGCGCCCGCGTCTGTGTCGCCACCGATGTGGCGGCGCGCGGGATCGATCTGCCCAATCTGGGCCTCGTCATCCACGCCGACCTGCCGCACGATGCGGAAATCCTCCAGCACCGCAGCGGCCGCACCGGCCGGGCCGGGCGCAAGGGTGTCAGCGTCGTGATCGTGCCGCCAGCCCGCCGTCGCAAGGCCGAGGGCCTGCTGGCCGAAGCCGGGATCGAACCGCGCTGGACTCTGCCACCCACCGCCGAAGACATCCGCGTGCTGGATCGCCAGCGCATGATCGAGGACCCTGCCTTGCAGGAGGAGCCGAGCGAGGAGGATCTGGCCATGGCCGAGATGCTGATCGCCCAGCGCACCCCGCAGGAGATCGCCGCCATGCTGGCGCGGATGTATCGCTCGCGCCTGCCCGAGCCCGAGGAGGTGTCGGACCCCAGTTCGTGGTTCGACAAGGCCCTGCGCGTGCGCCACGGCGCAGACCGCGCGCGGCCTGAACGTGGATTTGAACGCGGCCATGATCGCGGCTTCGAGCGCACCGCCCCCGAGCACGGCTCACCCCGGCCCGGCCCGCGCGAGCGCGGCGTGCGCAACGTGGCCGCTGGCAGTGGCGACATGGTGCTGTTTCGTGTCGAGATTGGCCGCCGCAACAAGGCCGATCCGAAATGGCTGCTGCCCATGCTCTGCCGTCGGGGCAAGGTTACGCGTGACGACATCGGCACGATCCGTATCCAGGAATTGTTCACTGAGGTGGAGATTTCCGGGGAAGCCGCCGAGAACTTCGCCGTCAATGTGCGCCGCACCGATGGCGACGACATCCGCATCAATCCGATATCGGCCAGCGACCGCGGCGCATCGACCGAGCGTCCCCGCTTCGACAAGCCCAGGTTCGACAAGCCCAAGTTTGATAAACCGAAGTTCGACAAACCCAGATATGACAAGCCAGGCTTCGACAAGCCGGAATTCTCCGGCCCCGCTGCCGACGCTGCGAGGCCGGATAGGGCGCGCCGGGATGATGACAGGCCCCCGCGTCCTGATGCGAAGCCTTATGCCGGCGCGAAAAAGCGCTTTGATTTTGACCGCGCCGGCCCGCGCGGGGATGCGCCGCGCCGCGACGAGCAGCCCGCCCGCGAGGCACCTTATGAGCCCAAGCGTGGCATGAAGCCGTTCGAGCGCAAGGGCCTGCCGGACAAGCACGCCGCGCCTTCCGATGCCCAGGGCAAGGAGGCCTATGCGAAGAAGCCTTTTGCCAAGAAGCCTTTTGGCAAGGGTCCAGGCGCTGGTGGTCCGGGCAAAGGTGGTCCCGGCAAGGGCGGCCCGGGTTTCCGCTCGCGCAAGCCCTGAGGCTGAACAGCGGCCAGTGCCCAAAGCCGGCCCTGAGCCGGAACAGGGTGCTGCCTGCGGTTCGAGGTCTCAGCGCCTGAACGCGCTGACCACGCCACCGGCAATCAGCAGCAGGAACAGCGCCGAGAGCGCATAGGCGAAGCCGTGCGGGTTGCTGTAATCCATCGCCGCGCCGACCACCGGCGGCCCGACCGTGAGCCCGACATTGTAGAGCACGACAAAGGCTGCGTTGGCGCCTGCCAGATCCGGCCCTTCGAAGCGCCCAGCGAGATGTGACAGCCCGACCGTGTAGAGCCCTCCGACAATGCCGCCCCAGGCGAACAGCAGGGCCTGAAAGGCGAGCCCCGTTCCGGCCAACAGGGGCAGAGCCGCCGCTCCGGCGCAGCCCAGCACGGCGATGAGGACCAGCAGCAGGCCCTTGTTCATCCGGTCGGCCAGCAGCCCGATCGGCAACTGCATCAGCACGTTGCCCAGTGCCAGCGTCGTCACCAGCAAGGCTGCCTGCTCGGCATCGAAGCCGATCCTGAGCCCGTAGACCGGCAGGAGCGCAAACCCACCGGTCTCCACCGCGCCGAACACCATGCCTGCCATGGTCGCGGTGGGAAGGGCAAACAGGTAGACACTGAACGGCCGGGGCGGTGCATCATCCAGTGTCGGCAGAAAGCCGCGCGCCAGCACCAGCGGGATTGCCGCGAGCGAAAGCAGGCCTGCTCCTGCCAGATAGGGCGCCCACCCGCTTGTGCCGACCAGAGCCAGAATGCCCGGCCCGGCGGCAAAGCCTAGCGCCAGCACCGTTGCGTAGATGCCCATCACCATGCCGCGCCGAGCCGGCGGGGCGAGGGCTGAAATCCAGTATTCGGAGAGCACGAACAGCGCACCGAGCGCGGCGCTGAACACGAACCGGATCGGGAACCAGGCCCAGTATTGGAACACCGCCTTGAACAGGATCAGGCTGATCAGCACCAGTGCGATGGACAGGGCCAGCATCCGCCCCATGCCGATGCGCGCCGCAACCCTCGGAACATAGGGCACGGCGATGATGCCCGCGATGCCGGCGAGCGCGGTGTTGATGCCGATGCCGGTGTTGGACACGCCCATGCGCTCCATTTCCAGCGACAGCAGCGGGATCGTCAGGCTGAGCCCGACGCCCACCAGTGCGATGAGCGCGATGGCCGCCCCGATGCCGACCTGACGGGCACGCACCGGTATGGCGTCGATCTCGCGCAGGTCTGTGCTCATGGTGCGGCCCGTGCGGCCTTGGCGCGGCTCACAGTTCCTCGCGAACCCAGACCCGGTTCTTCTCGTAGTAGAACGGAACGGGCAGCCAGGGCGCGAAACCGCGCGCGATGCGGTTCGCCAGTTCGTCGAGCACCACGCGCGTCACGGCTGGCAACTCGATGGCCTTGGTGTCTTCGAAGGTCACCCAGACCAGTTGGTCCAGTTCCGAGCCGGCGCCGACAACGCCTTCGACATGATGTGCCAGGCTGGCATGGTCGATGGCGAAGAACCGGGCATCGAAACGCTTTGGCCGCCTTGGCGGCGTGATGGCGCGGGCAATGAAGGTCAGCGCTTCGAGGTCGGGGTAGACACCATGGGCCGCGAAATCGCTCCACGCGCCCGGCGGCGGATTGTCCGGCGCGCCGAAATCGCGCGAACCGAAGAGCATGCCGGTCTCCTCGAAGGTCTCGCGGATCGCGGCCAGCGCCAAGGCCCGTGCGCGGCTCATGGTCGGGCGCTGCACGCGGCTCATCAGGCGCGTTTCGCAGGCTTCAGCGAGAGAGCCCGTCACGTTCATGCGCCGGTCGCCATCCTCGATGCGCCCGCCCGGAAACACGAACATGCCGGGCATAAAGGTATGGCGCGGGTGGCGGCGGCCCATCAGCACCTTGGGCACAGGCCCGGCCCGGTCGAGGATGATCAGGGTTGCAGCATCGCTGGGCCGGACATTGGGCCAGCGGCGTTCGCGGGCATCAGTGGTCAGCCTCTGCGCATAGTCGTCGGCGCCGGGATTATCGGCCTTGGCTGAAGCGGTCATGACCGGCCCTTCACATGGTCCGGTCGCGGGAGCGGGCCTGCGGCTCGCTCTTGCCGAGAATGACCTCGTCATCGCCGCCGAAGCCGTGCATGCGCCGCGCCCATTGATAGCCGACAACCGCGCCCTTGACCGGCTGCATCAGCGCCAGCGCCAGCATCACGGTCAGCGCCGGCCAGATCGCCATGTGCAGCCACATCGGCCAGTTGCCATGCTGCTCAGCCAGCACCACACCCATCAGCACGATGTGGGCGACAATCGTGATGGTGATGTAGGGCGGGAAATCATGCGCCTGCTCGTGGAACATTTCCTCGCCGCAGGCTTCGCAGACCGGATTGACCTTGAGATAGCGCCCGAACATCGGGCCCTTGCCACAAGCCGGACAGGTGCAGCCGAAACCGCGCCGGATCGCAGGCCAGGCCTCGCGGGGGCCGGGCGACATGCGCGAGGTGGTGATGTCGTAAGGCATGGTCAACGCCTCCTGCCGGCGCGCGCGCCGGGGAAGGGGCCCTTGCCGGGCCGACCCGCGCGCCCGAATGGTTTGGACCCCTCGCCGGAGGAACGCAAGGGTTTCACCTTGCGGCCCTGTGACACAATTTCGAAGCGCAGCGCCCCGGCGACGGGCGCGGCCTCGACCAGCTTCACGGTGATGACATCGCCCAGCCTGAAGCTTTCGCCATGGCGCGAGCCCGTCAGGGAATGGGTAGCCTCGTCATAGGCATAATAGTCAGCCCCGATCGTGGCGGCCGGCACGAAGCCGTCGGCTCCCGTATCGTTCAGCTTCACGAACAGGCCGGACCGCGTCACGCCGGCGATGCGCCCGTCGAAGGTGGCTCCGATCTGGTCGGCGAGGAAATGTGCCACCAGCCGGTCCACTGTTTCTCGTTCGGCGGCCATGGCCCTGCGTTCAGCGGCGGAAATGGCTTCGCCGATCCTGACCAGCTCTTTTCGCGGAAGGTCCGGCGGCAATCCGTCCTTGCCGAGTTTGAGATGCGTGATCAGGGCCCGATGCACGATCAGGTCGGCATAGCGCCGGATCGGCGAGGTGAAGTGCGCATACTTGCGCAGGTTGAGCCCGAAATGCCCGAGATTCTCCGGCGAGTAGAGCGCCTGCGCCTGGCTGCGCAAGACAACCTCGTTGATGAAGGTCTCGTGCTCGGTGCCTTTGACGCTGCCGAGGATGCGGTTGAACAGCGTCGGCTGCAAGGCGCCCGCCTTCGGCAGCTTCTGGCCGATCGAGGCCAGCACCTCGGACAGCCCGCGCATCTTCTCGATGCTTGGCTCGTCATGGACCCGGTACATCAGCCCCGACAGCGCCCGCTCCAGGCTTTCCGCGGCGCAGACATTGGCGAGGATCATGCACTCCTCGATCAGCCGGTGGGCGTCGAGCCGCTCGGGAATGGTCACCCGCAGCACCCGGCCTTCGGCATCCAGCACCAGCTTGCGTTCCGGCAGGTCGAGTTCCAGCGGTTGGCGTTCATCGCGTGCTGTCTTGAGCACGCCAAAGGCTGCCCAGAGTGGCCTCAGCACCGGCTCCAGCAACGGCGCCGTCACATCGTCCGCCTGCCCGTCGATGGCGGCTTGCGCCTGCTGGTAGGAGAGCTTGGCCACGGACCGCATCAGAATGCGATGAAAGCTGTGCCTGAGCTTGCGCCCGTCAGCCGCCAGCGTGATCCTGACCGCGATGGCGGGCCGTTCCTCGCTGGCGCGCAGCGAACACAGGTCGTTGGAGATGCGCTCGGGCAGCATCGGCACGACCCGGTCGGGAAAATACACCGAGTTGCCGCGCTCCAGCGCCTCGCGGTCCAGCGCAGAGCCGGGCCGCACATAGGCGGCCACGTCGGCAATGGCCACGGTGAGCACGAAGCCGCCTAGGTTGTTCGCGTCCTCGTCCGGTGCCGCATGCACCGCGTCGTCGTGATCCTTGGCATCCGCCGGATCGATGGTCAGCAGCGGCAGCGCCCGCCAGTCCTCGCGGCCTTTCGGGCCGGCGGGCTCAACGGCTTCTGCCTCGGCGAGGGCGGCGGCGCTGAACTCCTGCGGGATGTTGTGCGCGTGGATCGCGATCAGGCTGACGGCGCGCTCGGACTTCACCGAGCCGAGCCGTTCCTTGACGCGGCCACGCATCAGCCCGAGGCCGGCACGGGCCGAACTCTTGGCCAATGTCACCGAAACCAGATCGCCGTCGACAGCACCGCCCTCGTCGCCGCGCTGGATCAGCAGTTCCTTGCCGCGCGCTTTCTTGTCGACAGCCTCGACCCTGCCGCCGCCATCGGGATAGGCCCGGAAGACGCCGATCACGGTTGGCCGCTCCCGCGCGATGATCTTCAGCGCGCGGGCCTCGAAGTGGTTCTCGCCACGCGCATGAAGCCGTGCCAGCACGCGCTCGCCAACGCCGGGAACCGGCGTGCCGGGCAGGGCCCGTCGCGGCACTGTGACGGTGATCGACGGCACGGCACCATGGCGCTGGTCCCATTCGGCCGGCACCGCGACCAGTTCGCCGTCGCGGTCGCGCCCGGTGATGTCGAGTAGCATCACCGACGGCATGCCATCATCCGATGCGGCATCGCGCCCGCTTGGCCGCTCGGCCTCGATCTCGCGCAGCAACTGCTTCAACCAGACCCGGCCACCTTGCGGCAAGGTGAAGGCCCGCGCGATCTCGCGCTTGCCGACCTCGCGGCCAGCTTCGCGCTCGGCGGCGATGAAACGGATGATGTCATGCTTGCTGGGATAGGGTGTCTTGCTCACCGTTGCGGTGTGCCATGTTTGGGGAAGGCGGGGAAGGGTGCAACGCGCAAGACGGCGCGTCGCCAACGCCTCAGCCCTCGCGGAACGGCTGTGTGACCAGTTTGTCGAGGCGCTGCTCGGAACGGTCGCGGAACTGGTCGAGCCCGACCACCATGCTGTCATAGCCAGCGGCGGGACGGTGGGAATAGGTGCCGAACAGCCTGTCCCACAGCGCGAGATTGAAGCCGTAGTTGGAATCGGTTTCGCGCTGGGCGGTCGAATGGTGGATGATGTGCATCTCCGGCGTCACCACGAACCAGCGCAAGACACGCTCGATCCGCTCCGGCAGACGCACGTTCGAGTGGTTGTAGAGCGCCATGCCATTGAGCACGATCTCGAAGATCAGCACCGCCAGCGGCGGCACGCCGAGCAGCACGATCGCCGCGATCTTCAGGCCGAGCGACAACACGATCTCGACCGGGTGGAAGCGGAACCCCGAGGTCACATCGAGTTCGGTGTCAGCATGGTGCATGCGGTGCAGCCGCCACAGCACCGGCACCTTATGAAACACAACATGCTGCGCATAGACGAGCAGATCGAGCAGGATGAAGCCGATCACGCCGGCAATCACCGCGAACAGGGCAGGGGGCAGGCCCGCATGCAGGCCGGCCCAGGGAAGCAGGCCCACACCGTTTCCTTGCGCCCACAATGCGGCACCCACCGCGGAGGCTGGAAACAGCAGCCTCACCACGGCAATGTCGAGGGCGAAGATGCCGAGATTGGCCGGCCAGCGCACGGCGCGGCCTTGCTTGGTCTCGCGCCACGGATCAAGGAACTCCCAGATGGCCATCGCCCCGAACACGGCAAGGAAGATCGCCAGCCGGATCGTCGGCTCCGGGAAGCCTGCAAGGGTCAGCATCGGCAAACCATCGGTCATGGGTTGAGGTGCGCCCGGTCGGCCCGCCCGGTCAAGGGGGCATCTCGTCGCTGGACTGCCGCTTTGCATTGCCCCTGTGGCCGGGATCGGCTAGACCGCGTGCTTCGATCCATCCTCCGACGTTCGAGGCGCGCGTGAGCGACGAAGCCAAGTTGCAAGGCAAGAAGAAGGAAGAAGGCGGCCTGATGGAGACCGTGAAGGTCATCGTCCAGGCGCTGCTGATTGCGCTGGTCATCCGCACCTTCCTGTTCCAGCCCTTCAACATCCCGTCCGGCTCGCTGATCCCGACGCTGCTGATCGGCGACTACCTGTTCGTCTCTAAATACACCTATGGCTATTCGAAGCACTCCGTGCCGTTCAGCCCCGATCTGTTCGCCGGGCGCGTCTGGGGTTCCGAACCGAAGCGCGGCGACATCGCCGTGTTCAAGCTGCCGAAGGACAACACGACCGATTACATCAAACGCGTCATCGGGATGCCGGGTGATCGCATCCAGGTGATCGATGGCGTGGTGCACATCAACAACACCGCCGTGAAGCGCGAGCGCATCGCCGATTTCGAAACGGCTGACGCCTGGGGCCGCCCCCAGAAGGTGGCGCAGTATCGCGAGACGCTGCCCGGCGGGGTCAGCCATGTCATCATCGAGCGCGATGGCGACCGGGGCTATTGGGACAACACGCGCGTCTACACCGTGCCAGCCGGTCACTATTTCATGATGGGTGACAACCGCGACAACTCCACCGACAGCCGTGACGAGCAATCGGTCGGCCCGGTGCCGTTCGAGAATTTCGTTGGCCGGGCTGAGATCATCTTCTTCTCGATCGAGGAAGGCGAGGCCGCCTGGCAGATCTGGCGCTGGCCGGTGAGCGTGCGCTGGAACCGCCTGTTCCAGTCCATCAAGTAACGGCAATGCCGGCACGCCCGAAACCGGATCTGGCAGATCTCGAAGCGCGTCTCGGCCATGTCTTTGCCAACCGCAAGCTGCTCGAACATGCGCTGACGCATATGAGCGCCGCGCCCGCCGAGGCCAAGCGCACCGGCAGCTACCAGCGCCTTGAGTTCCTGGGCGACCGCGTGCTCGGCATCTGCGTGGCGGAACTGCTGTTCAACACCTACCCGGAAGCCGAGGAGGGCGAGCTGTCCCGCCGGCTGGCCGATCTGGTGCGCAAGGAGACCTGCGCGGAGATGGCGCTGGCCTGGGCCATCGGGCCGCATCTCAAGCTTGGCGATGGCGAGGCGGCCTCCGGCGCGCGCAAGAACAAGGCGATCCTCGCCGATGCGTTCGAATCCATCGTCGGCGCGATCTTCCTTGATGGGGGCTATGCCGCTGCGAAGTTCGCGCTGGAGGCGGCCCTCGGCGACCGGCTGCGCCAGACGTCTCGCCCCCCACGTGATGCCAAGACGGCGTTGCAGGAATGGGCGCAGGGTCAGGGCCTGCCGACGCCAAGCTATGTCGAGGTCGGCCGTTCCGGGCCTGACCATGCCCCGGTGTTCAAGGTCGCCGCCCATGTCCACGGGCTGGCTGACGGGCTGGGTGAAGGGCGTTCCAAGCGCCTTGCCGAGCAGGTCGCTGCGGAGAATTTCCTCCGCCGCGAAGGATTGTGGCGTGAAGGAGAAGTCGGGCTTGAGTGACGTGAACGAACCGGTGCCGTCGGGGCGCATGGAATCGCGCGAGGGCATGCGCGCGGGCTTCGTGGCGCTGATCGGCGCGCCCAATGCCGGCAAATCGACGCTGCTCAACCAGCTTGTCGGTGCCAAGGTCTCGATTGTCTCCCGCAAGGTGCAGACGACCCGCACCCAGGTGCGCGGCATCGCCATGGCCGGCTCGTCCCAGATTGTCTTCGTCGACACGCCCGGCATCTTCCGGCCCAAGCGTCGGCTGGACCGGGCCATGGTCACGTCCGCCTGGGGCGGGGCAACGGACGCGGACGTTGTCGGCGTGCTGATCGACGTCAACAAGCATCGCGATGCTGAAACGCTGGAACTGCTGGCCCGTCTCGCCGAGATTCCCCAGCCGAAGTTTCTGGTGCTCAACAAGGTCGATACGCTCAAGGACAAGGAAGCGCTGCTCGGCATCAGCACGGGCATCAACGAGAAAGCGCGCTTCGAGACAACTTTCATGATTTCGGCCCTGTCAGGCTCTGGCGTGAAGGCCATGCTCGACTGGCTGGCCCAGCGCGTGCCGGCAGGCCCCTGGCTCTATCCCGAAGACCAGATGTCGGATGCGCCGCTGCGCTTCCTCGCCGCCGAAATCACCCGCGAGAAGATGTATGAGCGGCTGCATGACGAGCTGCCCTACCGCTCGACGGTGGAAACCGAGAGCTGGGTGCAGAAGCCCGATGGGTCTGTCCGCATCGAGCAGACGATCTTTGTCGAGCGTGAAAGCCAGCGCAAGATCGTGCTTGGCAAGAATGGCGCGACCATCAAGTCCATCGGCCAGTCGGCCCGTCATGACATCGCCGAGGCCGCCGAGGCCAAGGTGCACCTGTTCCTGTTCGTGAAGGTGCGCGAGGACTGGGGCAACGACCCGGCCCGCTATCGCGAAATGGGACTCGAATTCCCGAAAGAATAACGCAGGCTGCTCCGTTCGCGGAGCCGTGAGGTGCAATCTGAGGGGCTGCGGGGCAGGATGGGGTGATGAACTGCCTCACGATCCGCGCCATTGCCGCGATTGCCGTCCTGCTCGCCGCCCTGCTGGACACGTCGCCATCGGCGCGTGCTGATCAGGCCACTGTCGGCACAGCCTCGGCCTGCGCCCGAGCACCCGGCTGTGCCATTGCCGGAGGTCGCTATCTGGCCTTGGCCCCGCCCGGCTGGGATGGCAGGACGGCGCTGCCGGTGCTGGTGTTCTTCCACGGCTGGCGCGAGAGCGCCGAATACGTGGTGCAGGATCCGCCGCTCCGGGCGCTGGTTGAAAAGCACGGCGTGCTGCTGATCGCGCCTCATGGTGAAGGCAACACCTGGTCCTATCCCGGCGCGCCCGGCAAGCACCGCGACGAATTTGCCTTCATTGCGGTGCTGGTGGCCGATGTGAAGGCGCGCTTTCCGGTCGATGCCCGCCGCTTTGTCGCGGCCGGCTTCAGCCAGGGCGCGTCGATGGTCTGGAACAGCGCCTGCCGTCAACCGGGCCTGTTCGCCATTCATGGCGCTCTGGCCGGCGGCTTCTGGGAGCCCTCGCCGGAGGCTTGCAGCAGCACACCCGTCGATCTCGTCCATGTCCACGGCACACGCGACGGCACGGTGCCCATCGGCGGGCGGGCCCTGCGCGGCGGTTTGTTCCGGCAGGCAGATATCCGGCGGGATTGGGCTGTGTGGCTCAAGGGCAATGCCTGCCCGGCGCTGCCAGATGCCACATTCACACAGGCCGGGCGCACCTGCCTGCTCTGGTCTGGCTGCGCGCGGCCCGGCCAGTTGCAGTTCTGCACCCATGATTCAGGACATGAAATCCATGAATCGGATCTTGAAGTGCTTTGGAGCTTTGTCGAACAGCGCGCCGCAAGCCGCTGAGCGGAATCGTCAATCGCGCACCAGCACCAGGCCGGTCAGCAGGTCGTGGCCCATGCGGCCGTCGCGGCGCAGCACACCGATCACCAGCGTCAGCAGGAAAAGCCCGACCGTGAAGGTCGCCACATAGAACAACAGGCAATGGGCTGCTGCCGTGATGCCATCCGGCGCGCTGCCGTCACTGCGCTCCACCCTGATGCCGGACACCCGCATGCCGATCGTGGCCTGCCGGACCCCGCCGATGGTGATGGCGGCATAGGCCATGGCCGTACAGATGCCGACGATGGGCAACAGCATCCAGCCGATGCCGAAGGTGATCAGGCCAAGGAAGCTGACGCTCATCGCGACGATCAGGCCGATGAGGCCGACGATGCACAGGTCGACGACATAGGCGACCAGACGCGGCATCAGAACGCCACCGGTGCGCCCTGCAAGGCTGATGGCGCGGTCCTGACGCGAGCCAGTTGTCGTGGGGAGAGGCGATGTCATGGACGCTGATCCTTTTGAGATATCATGTCATGTCCCGGGCGCCGGCTTTCAAGCCTTGTGGCGGTCCGGATCGCGAAAGCCCGGCGCATTCTGCCGTCTTGGCTCCAGCCCGTCCTGTGACAGCGCGGCGAGGATCTCGCGGGCATGGTCCGCGCCGCGGGTCTCGACCGTGATGTCGATCGACACGCCCTTCGCTGGCACATCCAGCAACAGCCGGCCATGCGAGACCTCCAGGATGTTGGCCTTGAGCTGCCCAAGACGGCTGGCGATCTGGCCCAGGATGCCGGGGCGGTCAGCGGTGGTGATGCGCAGGGCCAGGATGCGGTCATCGCGCTCCAGTTCCCGCACCATGATCGAGGCCAGCAGCCGCGCGTCGATGTTGCCGCCGCACAGCACCAGCCCGACCTTGCGCCCGGCAAAGCGCTCCGGCTCGGCCAGCATCGCGGCCAGCCCGGCAGCGCCGGCCCCTTCCGCCATCGTGTGCTGCAAGGTGGCGAAGTCATTGATCGCGCGCTCCAGCATGTCCTCGCTCAGCAACACAGGCCCCTCCACAAGGGCCTTCGCGATCGGCAGTGTCAGCACCCCGACATTCTTGACGGCGATGCCTTCGGCGATGGTCGGCCCGCCCACGGGCAAGGAGTCGCCATGCATTGCGTTGTGGAACGAGGGGTAAAGTTGCGCCTCCGCTCCGATGATGCGGATCGCAGGTCGCAGCGCCTTGGCGGCCGTGGCGATGCCAGCGATCAGCCCACCGCCGCCCATCGGCACCACCAGCATGTCGAGATCGGGCTGGTCCTCCAGCATTTCGAGCGCGATCGTGCCTTGGCCGGCCATGACCGCGAGATCGTCATAAGGATGGATCAGGACCAGTCCTTCGACGGCCATGATCGCGGAGACTTTGAGCTGGGCTTCGGCCAGCGTCTCGCCGTGCAGCACCACCCTTGCGCCGTGCGCTCTTGTGTTCTCGACCTTCACCGAGGGCGTCGGCTCGGGCATCACGATCGTGGCCGGAATGCCCATGGCGCGGGCGTGGTAGGCGAGCCCCTGCGCGTGGTTTCCGGCCGACATGGCGATCACGCCGCGCCGCCGCTCGTCGGCGGTCAGCGTCGACAGCCGGTTGACCGCGCCGCGTTCCTTGAACGAGGCCGTGGCCTGCATGTTCTCGTATTTGACATGGACGGTCGCACCGGTCAGTTCCGACAGGCGCGGGGCAGGCACGAGCGGCGTGCGGATCACCCGGCCTGCAATGGCGCGCGCTGCGGCCTGGATGTGCGCCAATGTCAGGGTGGGGTTAGCCATCGCCGGTTTCCTCACACGCGCCGGGGGCTCAGTTCGGGAAAGCCGAACAGGCCACCGGGCCTGAACACAAGCACAATCACGAGCGCGGCATGGATGACAAGGTCGCGGCCCTCGATCGGCATCGTCGATGACCAGATCGCCTCGAAGGCCGCAAGAGCGAGCCCACCGAGCACGGCACCCGTGATCGAGCCGATGCCACCCAGAATGGCGGCGATCAGCGCCTTGAGACCAAGGCTGAAACCGCCGGCAAAGCCCATCCCGCCATACAGCGCTGTGACGATGATTCCGGCCAGTCCGGCCAGTCCTGCCGCGATGATCAGCGCCTTGTCGAGCACAGCGCGCTCGCTGACCCCGCACAAGGCCGCCATGCCAGCATCATCGGAGACGGCTCGCCACGCCCGGCCATAGCGCGATCGCTGCATGTAGGCGAGCAGGCCAAGGGTGGCTGATAGCCCGGCCAGCACCGCAAGCGCCGAGGCGCTGGTCAAGGTCGTCACGAAATCGCCCGCGCGCATCAGCGGCATGGGCTGGTTGAACAGTGGCGGCAGCCAGCGCGTGTCGGCCCCTTGCGCCAGCCTGAGATACTCGCTGAGCGCGATGCCGGCTCCGACCGTGGCGATCAGCACATGCTGGCCCGGCTGGCGCGCCAGACGGCCAAGGGCCGCCCGCGACAGGGCAAGGCCGTGCAAGGCCGAACTGGCCACGCCGATCAGCAGCGCCACCAGCACGCCGGCCAGCGCGGTCTCGATGCCGAAGCCCGCAACCGCGCCCAGCCCGACGATCCCGGCAAGGCTGCCCAGCGCCGCGAACTCGCCGAAGATCAGCACGATCCGCCCGACCAGTCCGTAGATCAGGGCATAGGCCGCCGCCAGCAGCGCATAGATGGCCGCGCTCGGCAGTGCGACGAGCAGTTGCTGGCTGCCATAGGCCAGCCAGGAGGGCACTTCGGGCAGGCCGGCTGAGGCCGTCGGCGGGGCAGGATCGACCGCTCCAGCGTCGGGCGCATCAAGATAGAACCGCTTCAGGAAGAAGAATGACGCATCGGCCATGGGGCCGAATTCGGTGGCCAGTCCGGTCAGGATGCGCTGGCCTCTGGCGCCGCGCTCGGACGAATAACGGCAGATCACGAAGCGGGCCTGCATCGCACCGTCTGCCCCGATCGCCCGGTAGTCGATCCGAAGCGAAAACGGGAAGGGCCCCGGCCGTGTCTGCTGGATATCGAGACGCGCCGCATCGTTGAGGGCCGGCAGCGTCATGCGGCAGAGGCGCGCCTCGTCGGCATCGATCAGCTCCCCGCACGCGGCCAGCAACACAAGCAGAATCGCGGCGGCAAGGCGGATCATGACCGATTGTTAGCGCAGCGCGGCGGTGGGCAGTAGCGCATTCGGGCTGCACGGTGACAGACGCCTGGCGGTTCGCCAGCACCATCGGCATGATCCCAGCTTGACGCGGCCCCTGCCGTCATCGTTGGGTCAAGGCATGCCCTGTCGGCAAAAGAGCTGCGCCCAAACGATGCCTGATCCATACACAAGCCTCAAGTTCCTGCACCTCATCGGCGTCATCCTGCTGGTCGGCAATGTCACGGTCACGGCCTCGTGGAAGGTCTATGCCGACTTCAGCGGCGATCCCCGCATCATTGCCCACGCCCAGCGCAGCGTCACGCTGGCCGATTGGCTCTGGACCCTGCTTGGGATCGCGCTGGTCATGATCGGCGGCTACGGCGCGGCCATTGTGCAGGGAATCGGCCTTTTCGACACGGTTTGGATGGTGAGCGGTCAGGCCCTGTTCCTGCTCTCCGGGCTGATCTGGCTTGGCCTGATCGTGCCGGTCCAGGCAAGGCAGGCCCGCGAGGCGCGTGCGTTCGCTGTCAGCGGCATCATTCCGGACAGCTACTGGCGGCTGTCACGGTGGTGGATGATCCTTGGCGTCGCCGCCACCATCCCGCTTATCGCCGCGATCTGGGTGATGGTGGCCAAGCCGTGATGGGCGGAAGGCCTCAGCCCTTCAGCCACTCGGCAACGCGGGGCGCGAAGTAGGTCAGCACGCCATCTGCGCCGGCGCGCTTGAAGGCGAGCAGGCTTTCCATGATGGTGCGCTCCTCGGCCAGCCAGCCATTGCGCGCCGCCGCCATGATCATCGCGTATTCACCGGACACCTGATAGGCGAATGTCGGAACCCCGAACGTCTCCTTCACGCGCGAGACGATGTCGAGATAGGGCATGCCGGGCTTGACCATGACCATGTCCGCACCTTCTTCCAGATCGAGCGCAACCTCGCGAAGCGCTTCGGCCGTGTTGGCAGGGTCCATCTGGTAGGTGCGCTTGTCCCCGGTCAGGGTGGCATTGGTGCCGATAGCGTCGCGGAACGGACCATAGAAGGCCGAGGCATACTTGGCCGCATAGGACAGAATCTGCACATCCTCATGGCCTGCCGCATCGAGCGCCTTGCGGATCGCCGCAACACGCCCGTCCATCATGTCGGAGGGCGAGATCGTGTCGGCTCCGGCATCCGCCAGCGCCAGCGCCTGCCGGCACAGGATGGCGACGCTCGGGTCGTTGAGGATCACCCCATCGCGGAGTACGCCGTCATGCCCGTGATCGGTGTAAGGATCGAGTGCGGAATCGGTGATGATGCCGATCTCCGGCACGGCAGCCTTGATGGCCCGCACGGCGCGGCACATCAGGTTATTGGCGCGCAAGGCCTCGCTTGCTGTTGCGTCACGCAGCGAAGGCTCGACATACGGGAATGGCGCGATGGCCGGAATGCCGAGGCGTGCGGCCCGCTCGGCCTCGCGCACGGCCTCATCGATGTTGATGCGGTCGACACCGGGCATGTGCTCGACGGGCCAGCGCGCTTCCGTCCGGTCCATCAGGAAGATCGGCCAGATCAGGTCGTCGGTCGTCAGCCGGTTCTCGCGCACGAGCCGCCGTGACCACTCGCTCTTGCGGTTGCGCCGCATGCGATGGGTGAGGTCCAGCCGCACACTGGTATCGACCGGGGCAGGGTTCCCGGCATCTTGCCGTGATTGTGGCTGGCCGAATGGCCGGATGACGCGCGTCGACATGAACACCCCCGTGTTGTGGATTGGGTTAGCACATCAGAATGGTTCCAACCAAGTCCGTATGATGCCCGTCTCCGCCCCGGCAATCGGCGTGCTGCCGATGCCGGCATTGACAGCACAGCGCCGAAACACGACACCTGCGCACCTATCGAAACCGTTCCGGGGCTACTGTGCGCGAGACTGACCCAACGACCGAGCCAGAGATCCTTTGCGAGACGCGCGGCCATGCCGGCGTTGTCACGCTGAACCGCCCGCGTGCCCTCAATGCGCTCACGCTCGGCATGGTCAGGGGACTGGCAAGGGCCCTTGATGTCTGGGAGCATGATCCTGCCATTCGCCATGTCGTGGTTGTTGGCGCTGGCGAAAAGGCCTTTTGTGCGGGCGGCGACATCCGCCTGCTCTATGAACTCGGCAAGGCCGGACGCGTTGAGGAATCGCGCGGCTTCTGGCGCGAGGAATATGTCCTGAATGCCCGCATCAAGGCCTATCCGAAACCCTACATCGCCCTGATCGACGGCATCGTGATGGGTGGAGGGGTCGGTGTCTCGCTGCACGGCAGCCACCGTGTCGCCGGCGAGCGCTATCTTTTCGCCATGCCGGAGGTCGGCATCGGCTTCTTTCCGGATGTGGGGGCAACCCACGCCCTGCCGCGCCTGCCGGGCGCAACGGGCACCTGGCTGGCCGTCACGGGCGAGCGCGTTGGCCAGGCCGATGCCATGGCGCTTGGCCTCGCCACGCATGCCGTCGCGTCCTCTGCGATGGCCGGTCTGCTGGATGCGCTGGTTGCAGGGCAGGATGTCGACGCCGCGCTGATGGAACGGGCCTCTCCGCCTTCGCCTCCGCCGCTCTCCCCGCACCGCGCCCTGATCGACCATGCTTTCAGTGCCCCGACGGTCGAGGCGATCATTGCCCGTCTTGATGAGGTGGCCGGAACCGATCCGTTCGCGGCACGCCTTCTGGCGGCGATGGCACAGAAATCCCCGACGAGCATGAAGCTGGCCCTGGCGCAAATGCAGGCTGGCGGTGCGCTCTCGTTTGCCGAGGCCATGCGCACCGAGTTCCGCATCGTCAGCCGCATCGCCACCAGCCACGATTTCCGCGAGGGTGTCCGTGCCGTGATCATCGACAAGGACAACAAACCGGCCTGGCAACCCGCGCGCCTCGCCGATGTCGACAGCGCCATGGTTGCCGCATACTTCGCGCCGCTGCCCGACGATCTGGTGATCTGAACCCATGGCCGATGCTTCACGAAGCGCCAGACCGCTGCAGGACAAGACAGCGGCCGGCATCAAGGCCAGCCCGGCTCCGTCGCGGGTCAACTGGGAGCATCTCAACATCTGGTTCTGGCGTCTGCTCGCGCTGGCGTGGCTGCTGCACGGACTTTACGCCTGGGCCGTGATCATCGGCGTCGATCCATCCGCCACGCGCCCGTTCGAGACACGCGCCGCGACCTTCCAGGCTGTCACAATCTACTTCGCGGTGGTCGATCTGCTGGCCGCCACGGGGCTATGGCTGCTCGCGCCATGGGGTGCCGTGGTCTGGCTGATCGCCGCCGTCAGCCGCATTGTCATGGCCTTTGCCTTCCCGGCTGCGGCGGGGCTGTCCATGCTCGCAGTTGCCGGCCTGTTCGTCTGCATTGCCTGCTTCATGGTGTTGAACTGGATCGCCGGGCGGCAGTCCGAAAGCTGAGGCGGACCTGGCCATGGTGAACAGGACGGTCACGAATGCTTTAGAATACTGATCTGTCAATTCAGATTCGATTCACGAAAACCCGTAAATCTCTTGTTCAGTCTGATATTTAAACTGGTTTTCATCGGAGGCATGTAGGGTCACCCATACAAACAGACCGGCACAAAAAACCGCTGGCTGGCGTCAAACAGTGTGGGGTTAATATGATCAGCAAGTTCAATGCTGCCGTTGTGCAGAAGAATGACGAGGGTCTTGCGCCTGTCGCTCCCCTCTACATTGAGTCACTCAATCTCATCGAGCGCCTTCATCGTCGCCTCCTTGATGTCATCAAGGACGAATTCGATCGCCAGGGCCGTGACGATGTCAACAGCGTGCAGGCTTTGCTGCTGCACAACATCGGCGACAAGGAACTGACCGCGAGCGAACTGCGCACCCGGGGCTACTATCTCGGCTCCAACGTCTCCTACAACGTCAAGAAGCTGGTCGAGATGGGCTATCTCCACCATGCCCGCTCCCGCGTTGACCGCCGCGCTGTGCGGATCAGCCTGACCGACAAGGGCCGCGAGGTCCACCAGATCGTGAAGAGCGTCTATGCCAAGCACATCAATACGGTCGAGAAGATCGGCGGCGTTTCGGGTGACGATTTCGAGCGCCTCAACAACGCGCTGGGCCGGCTTGAACGCTTCTGGACCGACCAGATTCGCTTCAGGCTCTGAGATGGTGGGGTTAGAAGCGTTCCCGACCTGAAGAAGTCGCAGACCGGAAACATCCGGCCTGCGCACGCTTCTGGATCGACCAGATTCGCTTCAGGCTCTGAGATGGCAGGGCGTCATCGCGCCACGCTGGGAAAGGACACGGGATGACCCTGACCTGGTCTTTGATCGTCGCGCCAGTCGCCGTCTGGCTGGCGCTTGGGTTGCTGTTCCGTGCCGATTCCGGCGGTGACATCGGCCTCGGTAACAGCGACGGCGGCGATGGTGGCTGCGGCGGCGACTGACCCCTTCGTGAAGCGCGACCGGGCAGCGTTCTCGCACCCGGTCATCAGCGTTTCGGCGGCCATGGAATAAATGCGTTGGTGCGCTCGGCATAGGCGGCAAAGTCCGGCCTCGTCCGCCTGAGGTGGTCCTCAAGCAACGGAATGCCCGACACTTTCAGGATGAGCGCCGTCAGCGCCACCGGCCCGAGCATGGCCAGGACCGTGCCGGATGCATCCCAGGCTAGCAGGCCGATGCCGAACCAGAGCAGGCATTCTCCGAAATAGTTCGGATGACGGCTCCAGGCGAACACGCCGTGGGTGAGCAGCGTGCCGCGCCGGGCCGGGTCGCGGCGCAGCCTCAGCAGCGCGAGATCGGCCACTGTTTCCAGCACGAACCCGGCCGTGAACAACACCAGTCCGACGAGGCCGAGCCAGCCCGGAAAAATCTGGGCTGCCGCACCCATCGTCGCCATCGCCAGATGGATTGGCAGGGCCAGCCCCCACAGGATGGCGGCCTGGAGCACGAAGACCTTGTACAGGCTGCTCCACCAGAAGCGCCCGGGATCGGCCGCGCGCATCGCTGCATAGCGTGCATCCTCGCCGGTCGAAAGCCTGTGCCGCGCCAGCAGATGCGAGCCGAGACGTGCCGCCCAGAGTGTGACAGCCAACAGCAGTAGGGTTGATGAGCCATGCTGCGGCGCCAGACGCAGCCATTCGATCCACGCAATCAGCGCAAAACCAGGCCCCCAGACAATGTCGACGGCGCCCACGTCACGGGTCCGCAGGCTCAGCAGCCAAATTGCCAGAAACAGGGCAATCACGGCCAGCAGGGACAGCAGCACGCTTGCCATAGGCTCGCTGGTCATGACCGGGGGCTCCCCGACCGTTTGTCTGGACAAGATGCGCATGCCACCCGGGTCAGTTGTGGCGCGCTGAAGCAGCGCACAAGGGCGCACAAACGCTGCGATAACGAACTTGTCAGCCATTCAACCGTGCAAACTGACGTCATTTGCCCTAAAACCGCCCCGATGCTCACGCTTGGTTAACCCACAAAATGGATGGTCATGATGGTAACGTCACGACTTTCCGGCCAAGATCAACCGGAGTTTGCCAACTGACCGCTTGTGTCCCCGTCCTTTGTCCGGTCCGGTGCGGGATCGCGAAAGAAGGGCATGGTCACCGGTCTGGAGGCGGGCGACGGCCAGGAGTTTGACCTGCGCTTGACCAAGCGTCGTGTCACGCTTCTCCGATCAGAATGCGTTCTAATCCGCTGCCATCCCCCGACCCGCCTGTCACCACAAGATTGCGAGATCATGACTTTCGACCTGACCCGCCGCGACACGCTCCTCGCCCTGCTTTCCGGCATTGCCACCGCCGCCACCGCGGCGCCTGCCTTTGCGCAAGGTTCCGCTGAATGGCGCCAGTCCTATGACGCTGTGCAGACCCGCAGCCGCATTGTGCGCTCCAGCACGCCGATGGTGTCGCCCGGTGCCGTGATCGCAACCGAGCAAGCGCTCCAGCGCTACCGCGAACTTCAGGGGCAGGGCGGCTGGGTGGCCATCGGTTCGGAACGCCTGCGCATCGGTTCGCGCGGCCCCGGAGTTGTCGCGCTGCGCAATCGCCTGATCATCGCTGGCGACCTCGACCCGAGCGCTGCCGGTTCGGCAACCTTCGATTCGTTTGTGCAGCAGGGCGTGCGCCGCTTCCAGGCGCGTCATGGCCTGACCACGACGGGCGCGCTGAACCCCGGCACAATCACAGCGCTGAACGTGCCGATCGAAACCCGCATCCGCCAGCTTGAGCTGAACATCGTCCGCTTGCGTGCCTTCTCCGGCAATCTTGGCCATCGCTATGTGGTGGTCAACATTCCCGCCGCCATGGTCGAGACCGTCGAGGGCGGTGTCGTCGCCACGCGCCATGCCGCGGGCGTCGGCAAGATCGATCGCCAGTCGCCGATCCTGCAAACCCGGATTCCCGAGATCAACTTCAACCCGACCTGGACGGTTCCCGCCTCGATCATCCGCAAGGATCTGATCCCGAAGATGCGCAAGGAACCGAACTACCTGACCGAGAACAGGATCCGGATCATCGGACCCAACGGCCAGCAGATCCCGCCCGAAGCGGTCAACTGGAACACCGACGAAGCCACCCGCTACACCTTCCGGCAAGATCCGGGCGGCGAGTTCAACTCGCTCGGCTTCGTCCGGATCAATATCCCCAGCCCGCACGGCGTTTACATGCATGACACGCCCGCAAAGGGCATTTTTGGTGACGATTACCGCTTTGTGTCATCAGGCTGCGTCCGCGTCCAGAATGTGCGCGACTACATCCAGTGGCTGCTCAAGGACACGCCCGGCTGGGACCGCTCGCGCATCGACCAGGTGTTCGAATCCGGTGAGCGCATCAATGCGCCGATCCCCGGCGGCGTGCCGGTCTACTGGGTTTATGTCACGGCCTGGGGCACCGCCGAGGGCGATGTCAATTTCCGCGATGACATCTACCAGAAGGATGGCCTTGGCGCAGTCCCTGTCGCCAAGCTGCCCGGTGGCCCCGACGATGACTGATAGCGGCGCGCGGCTTTGAAAGTGGCTGCCCGGGTCAGTCCGGGCGCGCCCGCTGCCGTGCCAGCCCCATCAGCATCAGGTTCCAGGCCACGCAGATCGTGAGCCCGAGCGCCAAGGCAGGCCATGCCCCAAGGGGCTGGGCCGCGAGATGCAGCCCACCCAGCGCGACACCGAAGCCCATCAGCCCCAGAATGCCGCTGCCGATGATCGCGGCAGTGCTGGGGCCGCCGATCCGCGGCTGAAGAAACAGGATCAGCGTCGATAGCACAATCGGGAATGTGGCGAAGAACCCTGACCATTGTGGACCGATTCTCAGGCTGAGGGTCGTCACCGTTCCGACCAGTGCCGCGACGAAAAAAGCCCTCAACGGAATGGCATACCAGGCGAGGCGCGGCGCAGTGGCCGGTCTGGCCGCCAGATACGGCTTGACGACACGGTGGCACAGCGGAAACAGGCAAGCGACAAGCCCTAGCAGGACGACGATCGGCAGGCTGGCTGCCTTGAAGAACAGCAGCGCCGGCCCCCAGGCGCAGAAGGCGAGCGCCAGCGAAAGCCCGGTGGAAAACCGCTGTGCCGCGAGCACGTAGGCTAGCGAAAACGCCGTTGTAGCCATGTTCGAGCCCATCGAACCCAGCGCCGCCTCGGCGATGAAGGCGGCGTCATGATCGAGCGCCAGAAAGACATAGACAGGGCCGGCCGAGACCGGGAGCGTTGCAACCATTGCGGCCAGCAACGGCCCGGTTCTTTCGGCAATCAATGAGGCCGTGACCACAATGGCGGCCGTGACCGCCATTTTCAGCAGCAGGAACGACAAGGTCGGATCCAAGCAGGTTTTCCCCCAGGTCAGCAAAAAACCCCGCAGATCGCTCTGCGGGGTTTGTTGTTCAGTGCCGAACAGGGCTCAGGAATGAGCCAGGATGGCCAGCAGGAGCAGGGCGATGATGTTGGTGATCTTGATCGCCGGGTTCACCGCAGGGCCAGCCGTGTCCTTGTAGGGGTCGCCGACGGTGTCGCCGGTGACGGAGGCCTTGTGGGCTTCCGAGCCCTTGTAGTGCTTGACGCCATCCTTGTCGGTGAAGCCATCCTCGAACGACTTCTTGGCATTGTCCCAGGCGCCGCCGCCGGAGGTCATCGAGATCGCGACGAAGATGCCGGTGACGATCACGCCCATCAGCATGGCGCCGACGGCTGCGAAGGCCTGGTTCTTGCCGGCAATCGCGTTGATCACGAAGAAGGTGACGATCGGTGCCAGCACGGGCAGCAGCGACGGGATCACCATTTCCTTGATGGCCGACTTGGTCAGCATGTCGACCGCGCGGCCGTAGTCCGGACGCTCGGTGCCGTTCATGATGCCGGGCTTTTCCTTGAACTGGCGGCGGACTTCCTCCACCACCGAGCCGGCAGCCTTGCCGACCGCCGTCATGCCCATGCCGCCGAAGAGGAACGGGATCAGGCCGCCGAGCAGCAGGCCGACGACGACGTAGGGATTGGCCAGCGAGAAGTCGACCGTGACGCCCTTGAAGTACTGGAACACCTTCGAGTCGGCCTTG
>CALRRR020000035.1:0-27979 GCA_943370645.1 Hydrogenophaga intermedia
TCATCGACAAGGGCTCGAACCTTGGCCACCTGAAGTGGATCCTGCAGGAGTTCTGCAAGAGCTTCTTCGAGGTTCCGGACGTGAAGATGCGCTTCCGGCCATCCTTCTTCCCGTTCACGGAACCCTCCGTGGAGGTCGATATCCAGTGCTCGCGCAAGGGCGGCGAAATCCGCTTCGGCGAAGGCGAGGACTGGCTCGAAATCCTCGGCTGCGGCATGGTCCACCCCAATGTGCTGCACAATGTCGGCATCGACCCTGACGAGTATCAGGGCTTCGCCTGGGGCATGGGCATCGACCGCATCGCCATGCTGAAATACGGCATGCCGGACCTGCGCCCGTTCTTCGAGGCCGATGTGCGCTGGCTGCAGCACTACGGCTTCCGGCCACTGGACTTCCCGACACTGGCTGGTGGGCTGTCGGGTTGAGGCGCGACATCGCGATCTTCGTTTGCAGCCGGGGTCGCGAAGACCTGCTGACGCAGTTGCTGGACGATATCGACAATGGCTTCGCGCCGGCACTGGAGGCGGGCGGCCTCAGCGTCTGCACCTTTGTCTATGCCCAGGCCTACCGCCCGTCGTTTCTCGATGGCCTGAGGCAACACTTTGCGGCGTCCCTGGCATCGGGACGCCTGATCATCGCCGAGGCGACCGCGCCACACAGCCGCATCGGCGATGTCTTCGCAACGGCAGCTGCGATCCTGCATGCGCGCGTCGATTATCGTCTGGCCATCACCATGGACGATGACAGCGTCTACCGCGCCGCGCCGGACATCGACGCCAATCTCAGGCAGGCCGCGCGTAACTTCCTCGATCGCGGCGACCGTGCCTTCTCGATCAAGCTTGGACCGGCCCGCACGCTGGAATACGCGCCCTTCATCGATCCGGCGGGGCCGATCATGCCCTTCAAGGAAAAGATGCTCTGGGTCAGCCGCTCCGTCATGGAGGAGGCGCTGGCCTGGCCTGCTTTCGCCACGCTGTCGGTCGGCGAGGATGTGGTGCTGGCCGCGCTGGCCTGGCGGGGTGGCGCTGAGCGCTGCTTTGGGGTGTTCGGCATCGCCACGTTCCTGCATCTGGCGTTCGAGACGAACGAGACGGCTCCAGCCCTGGCACCGGCCGGCGGCTATGGCGAACTGGTGGACTATATCGAAGGCAGGGATAACGATCCCGAGCTTGGCAAGTATGGCAAGGCGTTTCGCGGCGGCATCGTGCCTTTCACGGTGATGCCGGAGGTCTTCGTGGGGCCGGAGCATCCGCACCACACGATCAGCGGCATCAGGCCGGAGGCGATGGCGCGTTACGGCGTTGGCCGTGTTTCCGCCCATGATGCTGTCATTGCGAGGACAACGACGCAATCCAGCCCCGGTTTGCCACAAAACTGGATTGCGTCGCTGCGCTCGCAATGACACATGACATCCCAGATCCGCATCCCGAGCCCGGCGAGGGATGAACTCCAGAAAACACGTCGCTCCTGAGCGTCCTTCGAAAGGCTCAGGATGAGGATTGTGGAACACTAGGACGAACCGATGAAGTTCACCCTCTCCTGGCTGAAGAACCATCTCGACACCACCGCGTCGGTGGCCGAGGTCTGTGCGGCGCTGAACAAGATCGGCCTTGAAGTCGAGGCGGTCGAGGACAAGGCCACCGCGCTGGCGGCCTTCACCATCGCGCGCGTCATCGAGGCCAAGCAGCATCCGAATGCCGACCGGCTCAGGGTGTGCATGGTCGACACAGGCTCGGGCGAGCCCGTGCAGGTGGTCTGCGGCGCGCCCAATGCCCGCACCGGCATGAGAAGCGTGTTCTCGCCACCGGGCACCTACATTCCCGGCAAGGACATCACCCTCGGCAAGGGCGTGATCCGCGGCGTCGAATCGAACGGCATGCTGTGCTCGTCTGCCGAACTGGAGCTGTCCAACGACCATGACGGCATCATCGACCTGCCGGACGATGCGCCCGTCGGCATGGCCTATGCCGCCTGGGCGGGGCTGGACGATCCGGTGATCGAGATCGCTGTGACGCCGAACCGCGCCGATGCGCTGGGCGTCCACGGCATCGCGCGTGATCTTGCGGCGGCCGGGCTCGGCACTTTCAAGGACATCAACGTCAAGCCAGTGAAGAGCACCGAGCCCTGCCCCGTCTCGGTGAGCCTTGCCTTCGACGCGCATGACCGGCACCTGTGCCCGGCCTTCGGGCTGAGGCTGATCCGCGGCGTCCGCAACGGGCCTTCACCGGACTGGGTGCAGGCGCGGCTCAGGGCCATCGGGCTCAGACCAATCAACGCGCTGGTCGATGTCACCAATTTCATGACCTTCGCCGTCAACCGGCCGCTGCATGTGTTCGATGCCGACAAGGTTCATGGCAACCTCGTGGTGCGGCGCGCCAAGGCCGGCGAGAGCATCCTGGCGCTGGACGGCAAGACCTACCAGCTTGGCGACGATCACGTCGTCATCGCCGACGACAATGGCGTTGAATCCCTCGCGGGTGTGATGGGCGGCCAGTCATCCGGCTGCGACGAGAACACCGTCAACGTGCTCGTCGAAAGCGCGCTGTGGGATCCGCTCACCGTGGCGCGCACGGGCCGGGCGCTCGGCATCAACTCGGATGCGCGCTATCGCTTCGAGCGCGGCGTGGACCCGGATTTCTGCCTGCCCGGCCTCGATCTGGCGACGCAGATGATCATCGAATTGTGCGGTGGCGAGCCGACGCAGTTCGTGCTGGCCGGCGAGACGCCCGATACCAGCCGCTTCATCGATTTCCCGTGGAGCGAGGTCGAGCGCCTGACCGGGCTTGTGCTGCCGGTTCCGGAAATGAAGCTGGCGCTGGTGGAACTGGGTTTCCACGTCTCCGGCTCGGGCGACAGGGTCCGGGTTTCGCCGCCAAGCTGGCGCGGCGACATCGAGGGCAAGGCCGACCTGGTCGAGGAGATCGTGCGCATTGCCGGGCTCGACCGCGTGGCGGCCATCCCGTTCCCGCGACTGGTCGACGAGGTGCCCAAGCCGGTGCTGACCGTGCTGCAGAAGCGCACCCGGCTGGCCAAGCGGACGCTGGCCACGCGCGGGCTGGTCGAAGCCGTCACCTGGTCGTTCATCGCCCATGACGAAGCTACGCATTTCGGCGGCGGCAAGGCTGCCCTCAGGCTGGCCAACCCGATTGCCGCCGACCTTTCCGACATGCGACCTTCGCTGCTGCCCGGGCTGATCAAGGCCGCCCAGCGCAATGCGGATCGCGGTTTTGGCGATGTCGCGCTGTTCGAGGTCGGGCAGGTCTTTCTCGGCGATGGCGAGGATGACCAGCGCATGGCGGCTGCCGCTTTGCGGCGCGGCACGGCGCGCGCCTCGGGCATCGGGAGGCACTGGGACGGAGCAGCGCGGGAGATTGATGCGCTCGATGCCAAGGAGGATGCGCTGGCTCTGCTGTCCAGCCTCGGCATCGCCACGGGCGGGCTTCAGATCGTGCCCGGAGGGCCGGAGTGGATGCACCCCGGCCGCTCGGCGACCTTGCAGTTCGGGCCGAAGGGCGTCATCGGCGCTTTCGGCGAGGTCCATCCGCGCACGCTGAAGCTGCTCGACGTCAAGGGTCCTCTGGTGGCGTTCGAGCTGCATCTCGACGGTCTGCCGCTGCCCAAGGCCAAGCCGACGAAGATGAAGCCGAAGCTGAAGCTGGCCGAGTTCCAGCCGGTGACACGCGATCTAGCTTTCGTGGTCGATGCCGGCGTCGCAGCCGGCGAAATGGCCAGGCTGGCGGCGCAGGCCGACCGGGCGCTGATTGCCGATGTGGCCGTGTTCGACATCTACGAGGGTGACAAGGTCGAGGCCGGCAAGAAGTCGGTTGCGCTCGCCGTGACCTTGCAGCCGACCGAAAAGACCCTCACCGACGCCGAGATCGAGGCGGTGGCCGGCAAAGTCGTGGCCGAGATGGGCAAGCGCTTCGGGGCAAGCCTGCGCGGCTGAGGCCACTGCCATCGCTTGATGGCCAGCAACTGAATGGGTGGCATCCCCGGCGCGCCATCGGCGCGGGAAGGGGATCCACCTCGCGGCCCGGCACATTGTGGTTCCCCTTCCCGGCCCTGCGGGCCGCCGGGGATGACACCTTTGAACGAGGCAGCGGTGTCTCAGGTCTCCAGTGGCTCGGTGGCCGTGATCTCGATGCCGAAGCCCGAGAGGCCGACGAAGGCGCGGCTGCTCGACGAGAGGTTGCGGATCGAGACGACGCCAAGGTCCTTCAGGATCTGAGCGCCAAGGCCGACCTCGCGCCAGGCCTGCGTGCGCTTGTGTTCGGACTGGAGGCCTTCATCGGGCGTGCGCATGGCCGGCACGCCCGCCGAACCGTCGCGCAGATAGACCAGCACGCCCTTGCCATCGCGGGCGAAGCGCGACAGGGCCGCACTGATGCTCTTGGCACCGCCGAAGATGTCGCCGACCACATCGGCCCGGTGCAGACGCGCCGGCACGTCGCGCCCGTCGCCGAGCTTGCCGAGCACGAAGGCGAAGTGCTGCACGCTGTCGAACGGCGTGACATAGGCATGGCCGGTCAACTCGCCGAACTCGGTCTTGACCGGGAATGTGGCGACACGTTCGACCAACTTTTCGCGCGCCTGCCGCCAGGCGATCAGGTCGGCGACGGTGATCTGCTTCAGGCCATGGCGGGCGGAGAAGGCCGTGATCTGCGGGCCCTTCATCACCGTGCCGTCATCGTTGACCAGTTCGCAGATCACGCCCACGGGCGGCAGCCCGGCAAGCTTGCACAGGTCCACGGCGGCCTCGGTGTGGCCCGAGCGCATCAGCACCCCGCCCTCGCGCGCGATCAGCGGGAAGATGTGGCCGGGACGCGAGAAATCGGCCGCGCCGGCATTGGGGTTGGCCAGGCCGCGCACTGTGGCGGTGCGATCATCGGCCGAGATGCCGGTGGTGGTGCCGTGCTTGTAGTCGATGGTCACCGTGAAGGCGGTGGTGTGGGCCGAATCATTGCTCGACACCATGGGATCGAGCCGCAGCCGCTTGGCCTCGTCGAGCGGCAGCGGCGTGCAGACGATGCCGCAGCAATGGCGGATGATGAAGGCCATCTTCTCGGGCGTGCACAGCGAGGCGGCGACGATCAGGTCGCCCTCGTTCTCGCGGTCGTCATCATCGGTGACAACGACGATCTCGCCGCGCGCGAAGGCCTCGATGGCATCTGAAACGGTGTGGGGCACCTCGGCCTCCTTCGGGAAACGGAATTGCAGGAAATCATTGGGGCTGACGGCCCCGCCAGTGGCTCTGGCGATGCGCTCCGCGCTGTCACGCGACAGCCAGGCCGTGTCGTCGTTGCACAGGGCCGTGATGCTGGCGGGGGACATCTCCACCCGCTTCGCGAAATCAGCGCGGGACACCCCTTCGCGCTTGAGCCATGTCTGGAGTTTCATGGCATGAGCCTTAGCAGACCCGCCATTCGCCTTCAATGAACAATGGCGACAAATTCAGTAATACTGAATATATGGTCTCAAGGGGCCCCGAACGGCCACTTCGCCGTCTCGCCCACCTGCCCGCGCTGGCGCAGGTAGTGGTCGGCCAGCACGATCGCCATCATGGCCTCGCCGACCGGCACGGCGCGGATGCCGACGCAGGGGTCGTGGCGGCCCTTGGTGCGCAGGTCCGTCTCGGTGCCGAAGCGGGTCACGGAGGCGCGCTGGCTGAGGATCGAGGAGGTCGGCTTGACGGCAAAGCGGCAGACCAGCGGCTGGCCGGTCGAGATGCCGCCGAGGACACCGCCGGCGTGGTTGCTCAGGAACGTCGGCGCGCCATCATTGCCGCTGCGCATTTCGTCGGCGTTCTCCTCGCCCGAGAGCGTGGCCGCCTCGAAACCGTCACCGATCTCGACGCCCTTGACCGCGTTGATGCTCATCATGGCGCTGGCGAGGTCGGCATCGAGCTTGCCGTAGATCGGCGCGCCGAGACCGGGAGGGACGCCCTCCGCCACGATCTCGATCACCGCGCCGATGGAGGAGCCAGCCTTGCGGATACCATCGAGATAGTCGGCCCAGAGCACAGCCGCTCCGGCATCGGGGCAAAAGAACGGGTTCTGATCGACCTGGGACCAATCCCAATTGGCGCGATTGATCTTGTGCGGGCCCATCTGCACCAGCGCGCCGCGCACGGTCATGCCGGGCACGACCTTGCGGGCAATAGCGCCTGCCGCAACCCGCATCGCCGTCTCACGGGCCGATGAGCGCCCGCCGCCGCGATAGTCGCGGATGCCGTATTTCACGTCGTAGGTGAAGTCGGCATGGCCGGGCCGGTAGCTGTCCTTGATCTCGCCGTAGTCCTTGGAGCGCTGGTCGGTGTTCTCGATCAGCAGGCCGATGGAGGTTCCGGTCGTGACCTGTTGGCCGCTGCGCTCGTCGGTAAAGACGCCGGAGAGGATCTTCACCTGGTCCGGTTCCTGGCGCTGGGTGGTGTACTTGCTCTGGCCGGGCCGGCGTCGATCAAGATCGCGCTGGATGTCCGCTTCGGTGAGCGCGATCAGCGGCGGGCAGCCATCGACGACGCAGCCGATGGCCGGGCCATGGCTTTCGCCGAAGGTGGTGAAACGGAACAGGTGGCCGAAGCTGTTGTGCGACATGCCGCTCGTTTAGGACGCGGCGCGGGCTGCCGTCAAATCAGGGATGCAACAGCGGTCGTCCCGGCCTTGAGCCGGGATGACCGCATCGTTGTTGCGGAGGCGATTACCCGGTCAGTGCCCGCCGGCAGCCTTGCCATGGACGACATAAGGCACCGCTGGCGCGCCCTGCCACATGGTGTGGGCGGGGATCTGCTCGCCCTTCATCACCAGCGTCAGCGGTTCGATGCGGGCATAATCGCCGATCTTGGTGTCATAGAGGATGATGCTGCCGGACGAGATCGTCACGCCCTTGCCGATCTCGATGGTGCCTACCTTCATGACGCGATCCTCGTAAAGATGGGTCTGCGGGCAGGAATGGGCATTGAGCACCGAATAGTCACCGAGCACGGTGCAGTCGAACTCGGTGATGTCGGTCCAGTCCATCAGCACGCCCTTGCCGATCTTGGTGCCATAGAGGCGCAGCATCCACGGCAGGAAGGGAGTGCCGCGCATGTATTCCAGCCCGACCTTGCCGGCGAGGCCGCCATAGATCACGGCCACGGCCTCGGTGCGCATCGCCCACCATGACCACATCGGCTTCATCACCGGCTTGTAGACGCCGATCATCAGCCACTTGATCGCGACGGACATCATGATCATCGCAAGCGCGTTGACGACGCCTGCCGCCAGCACAATCAGGACGGCAATCGTGTATTGCCCGGCAATGATGAAACCTTCCAACGTGTCGGCGGTCATGTAGGCGACCATCAGAAACACGGCTGTCGGCAGCGAGGTGTGAAACGCCTCGAACACGGCGCGCAGGGCGAACATGCGGCGGGGCGGCTCGTAGGTTTCCGAAGCGCCGAGCGCCACTTTCTGCCGCGTCGGGAACTTGATGGCGGGTGAGCCGAACCAGGTCTCGTCCTTGCCGACATGGAGGCTGTCGGGCAGCTTGGATTTCACGCCGATCAGCGCGCCGTCCTCGATCACCGATCCTGCCGCGATGTTGGCGGCATTGCCGAAGAACACGCGGTCGCCGGTCTTGACGGTGTCGAGCCGCATGTAGCCGGAGCGGACGTCCTCGTCGCCGAAGATGGCCTCGTCGCCGATGAAGTTGCCCTTGCCGATCTCGACAAGATCGTAGCGCCCGGCCAGGTTGGTGGAGAGTTCCGAGCCCTTGCCGATCTTGGTGCCCATCATCAGGTACCAGTAGCGCATGTAGATCGTGGCAAAGAGCGAGTTCAGCGTCTCCAGCAGCACCTCGGTCGCCAGCGCCATCGACCACTTGCGGAAATAGAACAGCGAATAGATCGAGTAACTGCCGGGCTTGATCCGCGTCGGGAAGATCAGCCAGCGCAGCGCCACCACGATGGCCATCGATGCCAGGATAAGGATGATGGCCGTTGGCCAGGTGAAGAAGATCAGCTGCGACCAGGCGATGGTGTAATCGAGTTCACCGCCGATCAGATAATCGAGGTTGTAGAGCACGTAGAAGGCCGGGAAGATCGGCACCAGACCGATCATCAGCATCAGCGTGTAGACCGCGAAATAGCCGACGCCGAGCAGCGCGCGCTTGGGCCGCGACGCCTCGGGGTGGACAGGCAGGCTGGCGCGGTCAACCATGCCGACCTTGCGCGGCGGCGAGCCATCCCAGACCTCCCAGGCGGGCACGATCTGGCCGGGCAGCACGCAGGTCAGATCCCGCAGTTCCGCACCTTCCGAGACGGTCGAGCCGCCCGAGATCACGCAGGCATTGCCGATGTGGGCATGGGCCCCAATCACCACCGGGGCGATGACCATCTCGTTGGCGGTGTATTCGACATTGGCCAGCTTCATCTTCGAGCCGGTGGAGGCCCGCTCACCGATGTCGATCAGATCCCACGCACCAGCCTCGAACTCGGCGATGATGGCTTCCTTGCCGACCTTGCCGCCGAGCAGCCTGATCCAGAGCCGCATCAGGGGCGACATCTGCAGGAATTTCGGCGTTGTGGCCTGAATCAGGCGCGCAACGAACCAGACGCGGAAATAATAGCTGCCCCACAGCGGATAACGGCCCGGTCGGGTGCGCCCGATGACGAGCCACTTCAAGGCGATGATGATCACCTTCGCACCCAGATTGAGGATGACGAAGATCGAGCAGAGCACCGCCATCTCGTAGAAGAAGCCGGCATCGCCCTTGATCAGGAAGACCGAGGACAAGAACAGGCCGAGCCACTGGACCGTGACCAGCCCGAGAATGAACGGCATGGCCGCAGCCTGCGCGAGGCCGCACCAGAAGCGGCGCATCAGCGGCGGCGGCTCGAAGGACAGATCACGCGGCCCGCCGCCACCAGACGCGGCAATGCGTTCGTCGAGGGCAGCGCCCATCGAGCGCAGGGTGCGCAGGTTGTAGACATCCTGCAAGGTGATCATGGCGTGGGCCGGTGACTGGCGCACGGCGGAAATGAACTGCGCTGCGATCAGCGAATGGCCGCCCATCTCGGTGAAGAAATCGACATCGAAGGCAATGGCCTGCCCCTTGAACAGAGGCTTGGCCGCTTCGAGCAGCACCGCTTCGGTCGGGGTTTCGGGCTGGGCCTGCACGGTGGAGACGGGCGTGACCGTCAGCGTCGCAGCCTTCAGCACCTTGCGGTCGATCTTGCCGGATGCCGCCATGCGGGGCAGCGCATCGACCTGCTCCCAATGACCGGGGATCATGTAGGGCGGCAGCTTGGCGCGCAGCGCCGTGCGCAGGGCTGCACGGTCGATGGTGTGGCCGGCGTCGGGGACGAGGAAGGCGACCAGCTTGTCGATGCCATCGTCCTGACGCATCACCACGGCGGCCTGGGCAATGCCCGGCTCGTCGGCGAGGCATGACTCGATTTCGCCAAGCTCGACACGGAAGCCGCGGATCTTGACCTGGTCGTCGATGCGGCCATGGAAGGCGATGTTGCCCTCGGCATCGAGGCTGACGGCATCGCCCGAGCGATAGAGCCGCTCATCGCTGAGGCCCGTCTCGCCGGTGGCAAAGGGGTTGGCCACGAATTTCTCGGCGGTGAGGTCGGGACGGGCAAGATAGCCGACCGCGACGCCAGGGCCGCCGATCCACAATTCGCCCGGCTCGCCGGGCTGGCAGAGCGCACCGGCCTCGTTGACGACATAGCAGGTGTAGTTCGGGATCGGACCGCCGATGGTCACCGGCTCACCGGCTTTCAGTTCCGCCAGCGTGGCGACCACGGTGGCTTCGGTCGGGCCATAGGTGTTGAACAGGCGACGATCCGGCCGGGCCCATTTCTGCACGATGGCCGGTGGCAGGGCCTCGCCGCCCAGGATGATGATGCGCAGGCCGGGAATGTCGCGCTGGAGCACGCCAAGCAGAGTTGGCACAGTGTCGATGACCGTGACGCCGGCGGCTTCCAGCACATCGGGCAGGTTCTCGATGTCGCCGAGCACCTGTGCGGTCGCCACATAAAGCGAGGCACCGGCGAGATACGGCACCCAGATCTCTTCCATGGACAGGTCGAAAGCGACGGAAGCGCCCTGGAACATCACGTCGTCGGGGCGGATGCCATAGACCTCCTGCACCGAACGCAGGAAATGGCAGATGTTCCGATGGCTGACGACAATGCCCTTGGGCTTGCCGGTCGAGCCGGAGGTGTAGATCATGTAGGCCGGGTGGTCGGGCGTCAGGCCCGCCGGGCGCGGCGGCATGACAGCGCCTTTGGCAGCAGCAGCGCCGGCCTCCGCCAGCGCTTCGGGCGACCAGACAGCAACGCCCGCTTCGGCGGCTTTTTCGGCATTGGAGGCGGCAGTGATCAGGCCCGATGCGGCGCAATCGCCGAGGCAGACCGCGATCCGCTCCACCGGCGCGTCGGCATCGAAGGGCAGCGAGGCTGCCCCTGTCAGCGTGATGGCGATCTGGCTGACCAGCAGGTCGAGCCCGCGCGGCATCCACAGGCCGACGACCGAACCCGGCCCGATGCCGTGGCTGGCCAGACCAGCGGCGATGGCACCCGCGCTTTGCCAGACCGCGCCATAGCTCAACGACCGCTCGCCATCGCGCATGGCGACATGGCCGGGCTGGCGGAAGGCGCTTTCGGCAAAGATCTCAGCGAGAACCTCGTCACGCAGCAGATCGGGGCGGTCGGCACCGCGCAGGATCGCGGGGCGCGACAGCGGAGAGGACGGCATGCTGAAGGCCTGGGCTGGCGACACTTTGACAAGTTCGTTCATGGCACCCAGGAGCTGACAATGCGCGCACGGCCCTGAGGTCCGCAAGCAGCAGCGACAGCCCCTCTCCTGTTGTGTTCACGCCTCACGAGCCAGCGTCCCGGCCCGTCTCGGTGCCCTGAAGGAAAACCCGCCCAGCACATCGAAATATCCCTAACAGGATATCTACTGAACCTTCGCTGAACATGACAGCCTGAAAACGGATCAGACTTAACGCCGCGACCGGTCGTCGCAGATTTATATCGTTTCAGATGTGGATTGCCGCGAGAAAGTGCGGCGCAAAGGTCAATTCCAGCGATATCCATCCTGCGTCAGGACGATGATGCGGCCCTGCCAGATGTCGAGACTTTCGGCCCGCGAGGGCTCCTCGAAGCCATAGCCGTTGAGGGCGGCGCGCATCACTCCGCCATGGCTGACGACGACCGTATCACGCGTCAATCCGGCGAAGACGGGCAGGATGCGCTCGCGAAGCATGCCGTAGCTCTCGCCACCGGGCGGCACGTAACTCCACTTGTGCGCCTCGCGGGCACTGGCGCGGGCCGGATCGAGCTTGCGCACCTCGCGCCAGGTCTGGCCTTCCCACGAGCCGAAGGTGATCTCGCTCAACCGCCTGTCCACGGCATAGGCCTCTCGGGGCAGGCCAAGCGTCTCGCGCAGCAGTTCCATCGTCTCGCGGGCGCGGCCCATGGGCGAGCACAGGTAGTCGAGGCCAGTTGCGGCCGGAACCAGCGCTGCGAGCTTCTGCCCCGCCTCGCGGGCCTGCGCCCGGCCACGGTCGTTCAGCGGGATGTCGCGGCCGCCCTGGAGCCGGCCTTCGGCGTTCCAGTCGGTCTCGCCATGGCGGATGAGATACAGCGTCTGGCCGGGAGCGGGCCGGATGCCGGGAGATGAGCCGGGAGTGGTGACAGTCATGCTTGGCGGCCCCTGACGCGTCGCGCCTGATGGAAAGGCGGCGCTGGGCCGCCGCGCGGCTGGCTCAGTCGGCCTTGTCGAGGCTCATGTCCGGCGCATCCGGGTTCTTCATGCCGACGATGTGGTAGCCGGCATCGACATGCATGATCTCGCCGGTGACGCCGCGCGACCAGTCAGAGACCAGATAGGCGCAGGTCTCGCCGACTTCCTCGATCGAGACCGTGCGGCGCAGCGGCGCGTTGTATTCGTTCCAGCGCAGGATGTAGCGGAAATCGCCAATGCCGGACGCGGCCAGTGTCTTGATCGGGCCGGCGGAAATGGCGTTGACGCGGATGTTCTTGGGGCCGAGGTCGGCGGCCAGATAGCGCACCGAGGCTTCCAGCGCGGCCTTGGCCACGCCCATGACATTGTAGTGTGGCATCCACTTCTCGGAGCCGTAGTAGGTCAGCGTCACCATCGAGCCGCCATCGTGCATCAGCTTCTCAGCGCGCTGGGCAACAGCGGTGAACGAATAGCAGGAGATCAGCAGGGACTGGCTGAAATTGGCAGCGGACGTATCGACATAGCGGCCGGTCAGCTCGTTCTTGTCGGCAAACGCGATGCAATGGACGATGAAGTCGAGCTTGCCCCAGACGCGCTCCACCTCGGCGAAGACGGCGTCGATGCTGGGTTCGTCGGTGACATCGCAATGGCCGACCACGATTGCCTTGAGTTCGGCAGCCAGCGGCTCGACACGTTTCTTCAGCGCATCGCCCTGATAGGTGAAGGCCAGTTCGGCACCCTGTTCGGCGCAGGCCTTGGCAATGCCCCAGGCAATCGAGCGGTTGTTGGCCACACCCATGACCAGCCCGCGCTTGCCCTTCAGAAGCCCTGTTCCGACACTCATCTGCCCGCCGCCCGTTGGTTCACGTGTAAACAATCATCCGCTTAAGTGCTCATAGCCGCGCCACGAACCGATCACAAGGTCCACGAACCAGCGGCCAGAAGGCTGAAGCGACAAAGCTCAAGCCTGTAGCAGGGCTGACACGATTCGGTGATCGCGAAAACAGGATGTCCGGACATGACGGGATGCAATCCTTGCTTGCCGCCGTATCCAGCTAACCCTTGCGGCTCTTCATCAGGGCAGTGAGGTCGTCATCGCTGGCGGGCAGGACGATCTCGGTGACAGCGAACAGATCGCCGTCGGGGTGGCTGGCATCACCGGGCAGGCCCTTGCCACGCAGCCGGAAGGCGCGACCGGAACTGGTCATCGGCGGCAGCCGCATCTCGACCTCGCCTTGCAGGGTCGGCACCCGGACCGGACCGCCCAGCACGGCATCTTCCAGCGCAACCGCGATGCGTGTGCGCAGATCCTTGCCCTCCACCGTGAAGCGCGGATCGACCGCCACCTTCATGGTGAGCAGCACATCACCGGGCTCACCGGCAAAGGGGCTGGGATGGCCGAGCCCCTTGAGGCGGATGACCTTGCCATCGACGACGCTGCGGGGCACGCCGACCTCGACCTCGCGGCCCGTCGGCAGCTTCAGCCGCTTGGTGGCGCCGGTGGCGATGTCGGCCAGCGTCACGGTCAGTGTCGCCTCGACATCCTGGCCCTTGGGGTGTGCGCGGGTGCCGGCGCTGCCGCCGCGCCGCATGGCATCGCCGAACAGATCGCCAAAGACATCGGAAGGGTTGAAGCCGCCACGGCCGCCGAACGGATCGCCGCCGCCCTCGAAGCCGCCGCGCCGCGCCCCTGAGAAGCCGTCGAAACCCTGGAATTTCGGCTTGCCATCGGCCCCGATCTCGCCACGGTCGAACTGGGCGCGCTTGTTCGGATCGCCGACGATCTCGTAAGCGCCGTTCAACTCTGAAAAGCGCTCCTTGGCTTTCGGGTCATTGGCGTTGCGGTCCGGGTGATGCTCCTTGGCCAGCCGGCGGAACGCCTTCTTGACCTCGGCTTCGCTCGCCGATTTCGGTACACCAAGCACTGTGTAAGGATCGCGCATGGCTGCGTTGACACTCCGAGATGTCGGCTCCGCGGGAACGGAGCAGGATGTGAGTCACAAGGTGGTGCGGCGTGGCGTTATCTGCAACCGGCCGTCATCCGAAAGCACGGAATTTGCACGGGAAACCTGCGCTGGAAGGAACAACCGGCGCAGGCCGGTTCAGGCGGGCTGCTTCCAGGGCTTGAGTTCGCGGATCGACCACTCGCCGCCCGAAGGCCGGCACGCCGTGCCCTGAAGTGCATGCTTGTCCATCGCCGTGGTGATGCTCGACAGGAAAGCGCGGCAGACATCGTCATCGCGCAGGAACGGACCGCCGACGGGGGTGAAGCGGCCGCTGGACCGGCTTTCGGAATTGTCCCAGCTCACAGGCGAGCCATTGCCCTGCGGATCGAGCGCCAGCGCCATGGCACCGGTGGCGCGGCGGATGTCCTCGGGGCCGAGATGGTCCGACAACTGGAGCTTGCGGGCGCTGGAAGCGGCTGGCGCACCGGCAAGGCGCGCAGTGGCCGAAGCGGCGGCACCGGGCGCCGCTGCTGCGGGTGTGACAGAGCCGGTCGTGAGAATGGCGGGTTCGGGCTCGGACTTGCCGACCAGCGAGAACATGGGCAGGCTGATCGAGCACGCCGAGCTTGCCAGCCCGACGGCAGCGAGCACCGAGAAACGAGCCATGAGGCGTGTGCAAACCGGCACGAAAGCCCTATACCCCATCGGATTGTTCTGGCCCCACACGTCAGCACTCAACTCGCACACACCAACCGAACTTGATTAGACAGTGGAAGCGTTAATGACGGGTGACTTCACACAAGCAACGGAGCCTTTTGCGCTGTTCCGGGCCTGGATGGCCGAAGCAGAACCAGCCGAGGTCAACGATCCCAACGGCATGGCGCTGGCCAGCGTCGATGCAGATGGCTTGCCGAATGTCCGGATGGTGCTGCTGAAGGGCTTCGATGAGCGCGGTTTCGTGTTCTACACCAACCTCGAAAGCCAGAAGGGCCGGGAAATCCTGGGCAACCACAAGGCAGCCGCCCTGTTCCACTGGAAGTCGCTGCGCCGGCAGGTCCGCGTCCGCGGGCCGGTCGAACAGGTGTCCGATGCCGAGGCCGATGCCTATTTCCAGTCCCGACCGCGCGACAGCCGCATCGGAGCCTGGGCGAGCCAGCAGTCACGCCCGCTCGAAAGCCGCTTCGCACTGGAGAAGGCCGCAGCCCTGCACGCCGCGAAATATGCGATCGGCGAGGTTCCGCGTCCGCCACACTGGACGGGTCTGAGGATCATGCCCACCTATCTGGAGTTCTGGAAGGACGGGGCCTTCCGGCTGCATGACCGGGTGGTGTTCCGGCGTCCCGAGCCAACTGGCGACTGGACACGGCAGCGTCTGTATCCGTAAGCACTTCACAAGACGAAGGCCGCGCGCCATCCCGGAACGGCGGCAAGACGGAGGTGGCAATCAGCCTCATGCGACAGGTACCCGCCATGGCCATGCCGAAGTTCAACTTTCCCAAGACCGAGCCGGGCAACCGCCCGGTGATGCTGCTCACCGGCGCGTCACGCGGCATCGGCCACGCCACGGTGATGCAGTTTGCCATGGCCGGCTGGCGCATCCTGTCCTGCTCGCGGCAAGCTTTCTCCGACAAGTGCCCCTGGCCGTCGGGCGCGGATGACCATGTCCAGATCGATCTGGCCGATCCGGTCGATACCGAGCGCGGCATCGGCGAGATCCGCCGCCGGCTTGAGGTCGAGGGTGGCAAGCTCAACGCGCTGGTCAACAATGCCGGCATCTCGCCAAAGGGCCCCGGCGGCTCGCGGCTGGGCGCGGCGGACACTTCCTTCAACGACTGGAGCCGGGTGTTCCAGGTCAACTTCTTTGCGCCGATCATGCTGGCGCGCGGGCTGTTCAAGGAACTGAAGGCCGGCAACGGCGCGATCGTCAACGTTACCTCGATTGCCGGCACCCAGGTGCATCCATTCGCTGGCGCGGCCTATGCCACATCGAAGGCGGCCCTTGCCTCGCTGACCCGCGAGATGGCCTCGGACTTCGGCCCGCACGGCATCCGGGTGAACTCGATTTCGCCGGGCGAAATCGACACATCCATCCTGTCACCGGGCACCGACAAGATCGTGGAAAAGCTGCCGCTGCGTCGGCTGGGCACCACCGACGAGGTCGCCAAGGCGATCTACTTCCTGTGCACCAGCGCCTCGTCCTACGTGACCGGGGCCGAGCTGCACATCAACGGCGGCCAGCACGTCTGATGGCGGGCATGCGGCATGGCTGACGGCTTGCGCCTGCTGCACTTCCCGGCTTCGGCCAAGGCGGCGGCGCGCCCGGTGCTGGCAGCGTCCGTGGCCGTGTTCAGGCCCGATGGGCGTGTGGTGCTGGCAACCCGCACCAGCCCGCCAGCATCGGATGTCTGGTCCCTGCCCGGCGGCAAGGTCGAGGCCGGCGAGACGCTGGAAGAGGCTGCCTTGCGCGAGCTGGACGAGGAGGTCGGCGTCAGCGCCCGCATCATCGGCTTCAACCGGCATGTCGAGATCATCCACCGCAATGCCGATGCTGCCGTTAGCCATCACTTCGTGGTCGCCTCTTTCGTGGCGGACTGGCGTGGCGGCGAGCCGCGCACCGGGCCGGAAGCTGGCGCAGTGATGTGGGCCGATCCGTTCAACCTCGGGGGCCTCGCCACCACACGGCAACTCGGCGAGGTGCTGCGCGCTGCCCACGCGATCTGGGAGCGGCGGGCGTGAGCCGGCTGCGGCGCTGGCCTGCCCGAATCGCAATCGTCATTGGGTTGGCGCTGGCCCTGCCGATGACAGCGGTGTCCCAGCAGGGCACGGGCCGCACGCAGCCGCGCAGCCCCGAAGTGCCGGCTGCACCTGTCGAGCCGGCCCCCACCGCCTATGAGCCGGACATGCTGAGGCTCGCCGAAGTGATCGGCTCGCTGGCTTTCCTCAGGCAGCTTTGCGGGGGTGCCGAAGCGCAGGCCTGGCGGGTGCGGATGACCGAACTGCTGGATGCCGAAGGCACCACACCGGGCCGCAAGGAGCGGCTGGCCGGAGCCTACAATCGCGGTTTCAGGGGCTTTGCCCTGACCTACCGGACCTGCACGGCTGCGGCCGAGGAGGCCACTGTGCGGCTGTCGGCGGATGGCGAACGGCTCTCGCGCATCCTGGCCGGCCGTTTCGGCGGCTGAGCCGGGGCGACCCAGCCGGGACGGGCATTGTCCACAGTTTATCCGGTCGCGTTAACCTTCCTTAAAGGGTTCACTGGCGTGGCTCCCGCCGAGCCCTTAACACTCGTGGCGTTGAGTGAAATGCACGCCATGTCGAATGTGACCAATGACAAGCCCGAGCCTGTCCGGGCCGACGATGATGCCGCCGACCTGAGGCGCATTGCCGTGACCTATGTGGACGAGGCTTTTGCCACCGGGCGCCACGAGGGCCTCGACAGCGATAGCCTGGCGCATGCGGCGCTGTTCGCTGCCTTCCGTGATCTGGTCTCCACCTATGGCGAGGACGCAACGGCGGTGTTTGCCGAAACCCTGCCCGGCAAGATCAAGGCCGGCGCCTATTCGGTCTGCACGCGACACTGACAACTTTGCTCTGCGCCCGCCCGTCGGGGACGCACCCCGTCAGCGATGGCGAACCTGCGGATCAACAGCCAGCCCGGTGTTAAGAGCCAGAACCTGCTCCAGCGCCATGGCGGCGGCGAGCAAGCGGCCTTCATCACGCGGCCTGGCCACGATCTGCAGCCCGATCGGTCGTCCATCGCGGGTGTAGCCGGCAGGCAGCGAGATCGCCGGGCATCCACACAGCGTGAAGGCATAGGCGATCGCCAGCCACTCGACATAATTGCTGAAGGTGACGCCGTTGCACTCGGCAACATAGCGGTTCTCGACCGGATAGGCCGCCACGATGGTGGCCGGCGTGCAGATCAGGTCATAGGTGCCAAAGAAGCTGAGCATCCGGCGATACATGGCGGCGCGCTGGTGTTCGGCGCGCAGGATGTCGGCGCAGGTCAGCTTGAGGCCCTGCTCGATGTTCCAGATCACCTCGGGCTTGAGCAGATCGGCGCGGGTGTCGAGCAACTCCTTTTTCGAAATGGCGAAGCTGCGGGCGCGCAGCACCTGGAAGGTATCATGTGCCTCGCTGACATCAGGGTGGGCCTCCTCGACGATAGCGCCGAGCTCGCCAAAGCGCAGCGCAGCACGGCGGGTGATCTCGGCCACTTCCGGATCGACGGGGGTGATGCCGAGGTCCGCCGACCAGGCCACGCGCGCCGGCCGCCAGCCCGAGCGGGCCTGGGTGAGGAAGGGCGTCGCCGGCTTTGGCAGCGACATCGGATCGCGCACATCCTCGCCGCTGAGCACATCGAGGAACAGCGCCACGTCCTCGACGGTGCGCGCCATCGGCCCCTCAACAGAGAGGCGCCCGGTGATTTCCTGGCCCGGATCGGTGGCGACGCGGCCCCATGAGGGCCTGAGGCCGACAATGCCGTTGAAGCTGGCCGGATTGCGCAGTGAGCCGCCAAGGTCCGAACCATGGGCCAACCAGGCCGTCCCGGTCTTGAGAGCCACGGCCGAGCCGCCGGAAGAGCCCGCCGCCGACAGGCGCGTGTCGCAGGGATTGCGGGTGGCCCCGAACACCTCGTTGAAGGTGTTGGCCCCTGCCCCGAACTCGGGCGTGTTGGTCTTGGCATAGACTACGCCGCCTTCGGCTTCGAGGCGTTCGACCAGCGGATCGGAGCTTTCGGGCACGAAATCCTTGAAAATGGGCGAACCATAGGTGGTGCGCACGCCGGCCACCTCGGTCAAATCCTTGATCGCGACCGGCAGGCCGCAGAGCGCGCCGCGTTCGGGCACAGGCAATTCCATCAACTGATCAGCAGCGGCGCGGGCCCGCTCGAAGGCCAGCGTCGGCAAGGCGTTGACTGCGCCGTCGACCTCGGCAATCCGCGCCTCCAGCGCCCCTAGCAAATCGTGCGGCGAAACGGCTCCGATCTTCAGAAGCTCGACCAGGTCGACGGCGGAGCGGTTGATCAGGGTCATGTCGGAGGCCATGGCGTTTCGTCCTTGAGTCTGGCGGGCGGCAGTCCTGTGATCCTAGATCAATGCACGCAGCAGTTGGGAGCGGTTTGTTGTCATGGCCCACCTGCTCTTGTCATGGCTGGCATGCCTGTGACACGTCACCGCCGCGCATTCCGTGCAGGCAGGTCCGCATTTGCCGGGGTTGTGCTTTGGCCTGCTTGCGCCCCACTATGTGGCAAACAAGGGGAATGAACGAATGCTCACCAATGCGCAGGTACGGGACATCGAAACACTGGTGCATCCCTACACCAATCTCGCCACCCATCGCGAAACCGGCCCGCTGGTGCTCGAACGCGGCCAGGGCGTGTTCGTGCAGGACATCAACGGCAAGGACTACATCGAGGGCATGGCCGGGCTGTGGTGCACATCGCTCGGCTATTCCAACGCCGAGTTGGTGGAAGCGGCGCGCGAGCAGATGTCCAAGCTGCCGTTCACGCACCTGTTCTCGGGTCGCAGCCATGATCCGGCGATCGAGTTGGCCGAGAAGCTGAAGGAAATCTCGCCGATCCCGGTCTCGAAGATCTTTTACGGATCGTCCGGGTCTGATGCCAACGACACGCAGATCAAGCTGGTCTGGTACATGAACAATGCGCTGGGGCGGCCGAAGAAGAAGAAGTTCATCGCGCGCCTGAAAGGCTATCACGGCGTGACGGTGGCCTCCGCCTCGCTGACTGGCCTGCCCTACAACCATGTCGATTTCGACCTGCCGATCCAGGGCATCCTGCATACCTCGTGCCCGCACCATTATCGCTATGGCCTTGCCGGCGAGAGCGAACTGGCCTTCTCCGCCCGGATGGCGGCGGAACTGGAGGACATGATCCTGCGCGAGGGCCCGGAGACCGTGGCCGCCTTCATCGCCGAGCCGGTGATGGGCGCGGGCGGCGCGGTGACCCCGCCTGCCGGGTATTTCGAGGCGATCCAGGCCGTGCTGGCGCGCTATGACGTGATGATGATTGCGGACGAGGTGATCACCGGCTTCGGGCGCACCGGGGAGTGGTTCGGCTCGACGGCTGTCGGCTACAAGCCCGACACGCTGTCCTGCGCCAAGGCGCTGACCTCGGCCTATTTCCCGCTCAGCGCCATCTTCATCCCTGAGCACATCAACGACATCCTCATCGACCAGAGCCGCAAGATCGGCACGTTCGGCCATGGCAACACCTATTCGGGGCACCCGGTTGGCTGCGCGGTGGCGCTCAAGACGCTGGAAATCTACCACCGCGACAAGATCATCGAGCATGTGCGCAAGGTCAGCCCGCGCTTCCTCGCGCGCCTGACAGCGCTTGGCGAGCACCCGCTGATTGGCGAAGCGCGCGGGCTCGGGCTGATCGGCGGGATCGAGTTCGTGCGGAACAAGGCCACGAAGGAACAGTTCGAGGCCAAGAAGGCCGTTGCTGCCAAGTCCTGCACCTTCGCGCAGGAGGAAGGGCTGATCGTGCGGCCGCTGGCCGGCGACCGTGTGGCCTTCTGCCCGCCGCTGATCATCACCGAAGCGGAGATCGACGAGCTGTTCGACCGCTACGAGCGCGCGCTGGTCAAGACACAGAACTGGGCCAAGGGGGAAGGCATTCTGGGCTGACCTCCGCCGCAGCGTCGCCACAAACAGCAGCGACATAACGCTTCCTGCGAAGTGGAACGTCTCCCATGCGTGCGCTCACCCGCGCTTTCTGGTTCACGATAGCAGCGATCTTTGTGCTGGAAGCCTGGCTGTGGGACCGCCTTGGTCCGATCGTTCACCGGCTTGTCGCGCTGTTGCCCATCAAGCCATTGCGGCTCTGGCTGGAGAAAATCATCGCAGCAATGCCGCCATGGGCTGCGCTGGCGCTGTTCGTGCCACCGCTTCTGGTGCTCGAACCTCTCAAGATCGCAGCGCTCTGGCTGTTTGCGCAAGGCCACATCATTGCAGGGATTGCCGTCTTTGCGGTCGCCAAGGTCGTCGGGCTTGGGCTGCTCGCCTGGCTGTTCGACCTGACCCGAGACAAGCTCTTGAGCATGCCCTGGTTTGCACACTGCCATGCGCTTGTCTTGCGCGGCCTCTCATGGGCACGCGCCATGGTTGCGCCGTTCCGCGAGAAAATCGCAAGCCTCGTCTGGTTGCTGCGCCGCGAACGGCGCAGCAGGTTCTTCAAGCATCTGTCGCGCCTGCGTCAGAAAGCGCGTGCCGCAAGTTAGGTCAGCCGAAGCGGCGACCACCGCCACCGGCGCGGGGCGGACGGCTGCCCTGCGGGCGTGCCGACCTTGGCGCGCCATCGGCACCCTTGTCGAGGAAGCGCGGCAGGAAATCGGGACGCTCGCCGCGCGGGGCACGGGGCTCGTCACGGAAGCCTGAGGCATCGCCGGGACGAACCGGCTGGGCGGAACGGGGCCGTTCGTCACGCCGGTCATCCCTGCGCGGTGCTTCGTTCCGTGGACGATCATCGCGCGGACGATCATTGCGGGGGCGGTCCTGCCGTGCCGGGCGATCCTGCGGGGCGGCGGCAGCGGGCTGGTTGCTCCAGGGAGCATCATAGCTGCTGACCCGATCCTCCACACGGTCATCCCGGCGGGGTGCGCGGACTGCATCGGCGCGCGGGCCACGATCATCGCGGCGCGGAGCCTGGGAGCGGGGGGCCTGCGAGCGGGGAGCCGCATCGGCACGGGGCGCGGGAGCACCGCGCTCCTCGCCACGGCGACCGACACGGCCCGAGTCCTCGCGGCGTCCGCCGGCGCTGCGGCCACGGCGACCGCCGCGTTCCTCACGCTCGTCGGAGATACGCTGGCCGCCGGCTGCGGCCTTGGTCAGGTCGAGGCCTTCGATCACCATCACCGGGATGGTGCGCTTGATCAGCTTCTCGACTGCCTTGAGCTTGTCGCGCTCGTCGGGCGAGCACAGCGTGATCGAGATGCCGATCTTGCCGGCGCGGGCGGTGCGGCCGATGCGGTGCACGTAGGCCTCGGGTTCGTCCGGCAGTTCGGCGTTGATGACGTGGCTGACGTCCGCCACATCGATGCCGCGTGCGGCGATGTCGGTGGCAACCAGGATCTTGGCTTCGCCGGCCTTGAACTGGGCCAGCGCCTTCTGGCGTGCGCCCTGGCTCTTGTTGCCGTGGATGACCACGGCGTTGAGGCCATATTGTTCGAGATAATCGGTGAGCCGGTTGGCTCCGTGCTTGGTGCGGGCGAAGACCATGGCGCGGGTCACGTCACGGGCGGAGAGCAGCTTGAGCAGCGCGTCCTTCTTGGCCTGCATCGGCAGGTGCACGAGATGCTGGGCGATGCGCTCCATCGGAACCGCCTCGGGGCGGACCTCGACCGTGATCGGATCCTTCAGCAGCTTGTTGGCGATGTCGCCGATGGTTTCCGGCATGGTGGCCGAGAACAGCATCGACTGCCGCTTGGTGGGCAGCAGCGCCAGAATGCGCTTGATGTCGCGGATGAAGCCCATGTCGAGCATGCGGTCGGCCTCATCGAGCACGAAATACTGCACCGACGAGAGCTTGCACTGCTTCTGGCTGATCAAATCGACCAGACGGCCGGGCGTGGCGATCAGGATGTCGAGACCGCGCCGCAAGGCATCGATCTGCGGGTTGATGCTGACACCGCCGAACACGCAGGCATGGGCGAAGTGCTGGCCCTTGGCGAGAATGGTCACCGATTCATGGATTTGGATGGCCAGTTCACGGGTCGGCGCCAGGATCAGGGCGCGCGTGGTGTGGGCTTCGGGCTTGGAACCGGCCGAGCGCAGGGCCTGCAGGATCGGCAGCACGAAGGCTGCGGTCTTGCCGGTTCCGGTCTGGGCCAGGCCCAGCATGTCGCGGCCCTGGAGGAGATGGGGGATCGCCTGGGCCTGAATCGGCGTGGGCGTGTGGAAACCGGCGAGTTCAAGCGCGCGGTTGAGCGGAGCGGCCAAGCCGAAATCCGCGAATGTCGCTGTCATTGAGAGAAGTGCTTTCGTGTCGGCCAGTTCAGATCATGTCTGCTGGCGGGGGGCGGATCAGACGGTCACGCCCCGGGGAACTCGCATCTTGAGCGTCTTGCCGTGATCATGTCACGGGCGAAGCGCCGGGCGTCTGAGTGCGAGCCAAGGCCACGCGACAACCGCGCGGCGTGACGCTCATATGGGCGCTTTGCTGCACTGCGTCAAGGAATCCTTTTGGCAGCGCTCCGCTCGGTGGCGCCATCGTGGTGGGCGCGGCGTCGTTCAGACCGAGGTGGTCAGGTTGATCAGCCATTCGGGCATGAGGTTAGTGGCAGCCCGCTCCAGCACCTTGTCGTAGCCGGTCAGCGTCATCACACCGAGCGCGATGAAGACCACGCCGGCAATGGGCTTGGCAGCGCTGGCTATGCTCATCAGGCGGGCGCGGTTGGCAGTGACAGCGGCGCGAGAGCCATAGGCGATAAGCGCCAGGATGGTGCCGGCACCAAGCCCGAAGAAGGCCATGCGCCAGGCTGCGTCATCGAGCCCGCCGGCCTGCGCGGCAAGGCCGATTGCGGCACCCAGCGCCGGGCCCGAACAGGGCGACCAGACCACGCCGAGCAAGAGGCCGATGCCGAACTGGCCGGCAAGCGAGCCGGTATTGGCCCCCATCGACAGGGTGTTGGCCCGGTCGGCCAGCGGCTGCATCAGCCCGGCCATGCCATCCTGAAGGCGCCTCGACAGGAACAGGCAGCCTGCGAGGATGAACATCACGGCGGCAATCGTGCGCAGCACCGATGGATTAAGCCCGAAGAAGGCCCCGGTCGCCGCCACGCCGAGCGCGATGGTGGTAAACCCGAGCGACAGCCCTGCCGCCAGGGCCAGCGGCCCGAACCGCCCGCCATTGAAGGCTGTGGCCATGACAATCGGCAGAACAGGCAGCACGCAGGGATTGAGCGTGGTCAGCATGCCGGCGGCATACGACGACAGAAGGGCGAGCATGGGACATCCGGGACAAGGGGGAACCATCCCGGCCAGAAGGCCGGGATGGCAGGCAAGGGGCCGTTTGCGGTTGGTGCCAGCGCTTGATCAGCGCAGGCTCAAAGGTGGCTCGACAGCGGCTCAGGGGCGGCTCAGCGAACCTGGGCGATGAGGCCGCCGATGGCCGCGCTGTCCGTTGCGCCGACCGAGCGGGCCACTTCCTTGCCGCCCTTGAAGACGATCAGCGTGGACTGGCCGCCCACCTTGTTGGCCTGCTTGAACGCGGTTTCCTTGTCGAAATCGACCGTGACAGCCGTGACCTTGGCATTGGCCGGATCGTTGAGCATCGGGCCCAGGATCGTGAGCTGGCGCTTGCAGGTCGGGCACCAGTCGGCATGGACATGGACCAGCACAGGCTGGCCGGTGGCCACGAGCTTGTCGAAGTCGGCCTTCTTGTAGGGCTGGAACGAGCCGGCCTGGGCGGGGGCCAGCATCATCAGGGCGGCAACGGGTGCGGCAAACAGCGCTTTGGCAAACAGGGTCTTCATGGGGGTTCTCCATCGTCGTGAAACGGTCGGCGAGGAAGCGTCGCTCGCGATCCGTTGAACCCATTTCGCCAGCCCGCCGCGCAACGTTACAAGGCACACGGGTTCGTGATTGCGGGGATGCGGGAGCAGGGACGCAGGACCCGCCACCTTCTGGTGATTATTTCCATTCCGGAAAAGGTGCTCTGCCATTTTGGTTTCTACTTGCCAAACTGCACAAGGCCGATAACGCTCCTGCATCAGACCTGCCCGGCATCGGGCGGGCGCGAGGCCTGGCTCCCGCAAGTCCAACCTTGCAGGCCGGACCGGCCAGAAACCCGCCCGTCTGGCCCCTTTTGCCGGACTCGCGGGCAGTCTTGCCCGCGCCGCGCCGGCCAGACGATCCATTCCAGGAGAGATCGATGAGCGCCACCACACCTTTCGCAGCCGCCGTTCCCGGCGTTGTCATCAGCGGCACCATCGGGCCGCGGTTCGATGAGATCCTGAGCCCCCAGGCACTGGCCTTCGTGGCCGACCTGCACCGCCGGTTCGATGCCACCCGCAAGCGGCTGCTGGCCCTGCGCGCCGAGCGGCAGAAGCGCTTTGATGCCGGCGAGACACCCGATTTCCTGGCCGAGACCCGTCATGTCCGTGAGGGCTCGTGGAAGGTTGCTCCGATCCCTGCCGATCTGCTCGACCGCCGCGTCGAGATCACCGGGCCGACCGACCGCAAGATGGTGGTCAATGCGCTGAACTGCGGCGCCAAGGTGTTCATGACGGACTTCGAGGATGCCAATTCCCCGACCTGGACGAACTGCCTCGAGGGCCAGCTCAACCTGAAGGATCGCTGGGACAACAAGCTCGACTTCACCGATCCGGTCTCCGGCAAGGCCTACAAGCTCGGCCCCAACCCGGCCGTGCTGATCGTCCGGCCGCGCGGCTGGCACCTGATGGAAGCGCACGTCACCGTCGATGGCGACGAACTCAGCGGCGCGCTGTTCGATTTCGGCATGTATCTGTTCCACAACGCCAAGAAGGCGCTGGCTGCCGGTTCCGGCCCTTACTTCTATCTGCCGAAGATGGAGAGCCATCTGGAGGCACGCCTCTGGAACGACGTGATGGTCCATGCGCAGGGCGCGCTGGGGCTCAAGGTCGGCACGATCAAGGCCACCGTCCTGATCGAGACCCTGCCCGCCGCCTTCGAGATGGACGAGATCCTGTACGAGCTGAAGGATCACATTGCCGGGCTGAACTGCGGCCGCTGGGACTACATCTTCAGCTACATCAAGAAGCTGGCCAAGAACCCCGCCTATGTGTTGCCGGACCGCAGCCAGGTGGTGATGAGCAAGGCCTTCCTGCAGGCCTACTCGCTGCTGCTGATCAAGACCTGCCACAAGCGCGGCGCGTTCGCGATGGGCGGCATGGCTGCGCAGATCCCGATCAAGAACAACCCCGAGGCCAACGCCGCCGCTTTCGCCAAGGTCAAGGCGGACAAGGAGCGCGAGGCCGGCAATGGCCATGACGGCACCTGGGTCGCGCACCCTGATCTCGTGCCGGTCGCCATGGAAGTATTCAACCGCCTGATGCCGGAGCCGAACCAGCTGTCGAAGCTGCGCGAGGACGTGAGCGTGGGCCGCGCCGACCTGCTGGAGCCGCATCAGGGCACGCGCACCGAAGCGGGCTTCCGCGAGAACATCCGCGTTGGCGTGCAGTACATGGAAGCCTGGCTGCGTGGTCGCGGCGCCGTGCCGATCTACAACATGATGGAAGATGCCGCGACGGCGGAAATCTCGCGCGCGCAGATCTGGCAGTTCATCAAGTATGGCGTCGAGCTGGAAGGCGGGCACAAGGTGACGCCGGCCTGGTTCGAGACGGTCTATGCCCAGGAAATGGACAAGGTGAAGGGCGAGATCGGCGAGGCTGCTTTCGCCGGTGGCCGTTTCCCGGAGGCTGCCAAGCTGTTTAAGGACATGTCGCTGGCCGTCGACTTCGCCGACTTCCTGACCCTGCCGGCCTACCAGATGATCAAGGGCTGAGACCGGCCCTTCCGTCCACCCACACCGTCATCCCGGCCTTGAGCCGGGATCGCGACGGGTCGCGCCCGGCTTTCCTGCAACAGGCACGCGGCGGCGCGTCATCCCGGCTCAGGGCCGGGATGACAGGGGGCGGGGCGGTGATGCCCCTGTTTCTCCGATCCTGTTTACGGACGTGCAACCACGCCGCGTGCTTTCCGGGCTCTGGCGACCTTTCGCGCGTCGACTTAGCGATGCCTCAACCAGCGCGTGGCAGCGTGCGGACCTGATTGCGCAACCGGTGGTGCCGCATCCGTGTCCAGCACTGTTCTCCTTGTTGTTCTGTGTGTGGTGCTGGCGGTGGCCGCCGCCATCGCGACGCTGGCTGCCTGGCTGCTGACGCGTGATCACCGGCGGCTTGAAGCGCGCGCCGCCGACCTTGCCGAGGCCACGGAGCGGTTGAACGACCAGCTCTTTGCTGTGACCGAGAGCGAGGAGCGGCACCGCAGCCTGATCGAGGCGCAGGGCGACCTGATCGTGCGGCGCACGCCCGATGGCCGGATCACCTATGCCAACCGCGCCTATGCAGCCCTGCTGGGCACCAGCCCCGACGCGCTGATCGGCAGCATGGAGGCACCCATCGTGCAGGCCACCAGCCTGATCGAGATGCGCGGCGACGGCACACGGCTGTTCGACGAGCGCATGGCCGATGTGGACGGCGAGGAGCGCTGGATCTCGTGGGCCGAGAGCCATGTGCCGATGCCGGACGGCCCTCACCTCACCCAGCGCGTCGGCCGTGATGTCACATCGCGCGTCGCCTCCGAGCAGCAGCTCGATGAGGCGCTGGCCCATGCCAATTCGGCCAACGATGCCAAGTCGCGCTTCCTGGCCACAGTCAGCCATGAGTTCCGCACGCCGCTCAACGGCATCATCGGGATGGCCGACCTGCTGAGCGACACGCGGCTTGACGCCGAGCAGACAACCTACGTGCGGGCGCTGCGCACGTCGGGCCATGCCTTGCTGTCGCTGATCGAGGAAATTCTCGATTTCGCCAAGGTCGAAGCGGGGCGCACCACGCTGAGCGAGGAGCCCTTCGATCTGGTGGCGCTGGCCGAGGGCGTGGTCGAACTGCTGGCGCCCAAGGCCCATGACAAGGGCCTGTCCCTGGCAACGCTCGCCGACCCCGCCCTGCCGCCGCTGCTGATGGGCGATCCGGACAGGGTGCGGCAGATCCTGATCAACCTGGTCGGCAACGCCGTGAAGTTCACCGAAACGGGCGGCGTCGGCGTGCGCCTTGGCTGGCAGGACGGAACCGCGCGGATCATCGTCGAGGATACCGGACCGGGCATCCCCGCCGACAGGCTCAGCGCCATCTTCGACGAATTCGAGCAGGCTGACGAGACCACGGCCCGCACCCATGGCGGCTCGGGGCTCGGGCTGGCCATCGTCAAGCGCCTCTTGCCCCTGATGGGCGGCGAGATCGCAGTGGACAGCCAGCTGGGCAAGGGGTCGCGCTTCACTGTCGCCCTGACCCTGAGTGTTGCCGGAGCGGCCAGCGCGGCTGTGATCCCCGATCATCGCGGGCTCAGCGTGCTGCTGGTCTCGCATGCGCCGTTCGAGGCGGCCTATCTCGCTGAGATTGCCGGGCTGACCGGCGCCCTGATCCGCCAGACCGGCGAGCCGGCCGATGCGCAGGGCATGCTGCTGGCCCACCCTGTCGATGTGCTGATGGTCGACCTGTCGGTGGGGGCCGAGCGGGCGCGCGAACTGGCCATCCTGGCGCGTGCTGCCGGCGTTGGCCGGCGCATCATCAT
>CALRRR020000036.1:0-25478 GCA_943370645.1 Hydrogenophaga intermedia
GCGTGACTGAGCTTGTCGAGCTTGCGTTTCTGGCTTGGGTCTATCCCCTGCGTCACGAGCGCTTTGGCTTCATCCCGGCGAGTGCGTGCATCTTTCAGCGAGACTTCTGGATACCCGCCAAAGGACAAGGTCTTCTCGATTCCGTTGAACCGATAGGCCATGCGCCAGAGCTTCGAACCAGATGGCATCACCACAAGGAACAGCCAGCCACCATCGGACAACTTGAACTGCCTTTCGGTCGGCTTGGCATTGCGAATCTGTGTGTCGGTGAGTGGCATTGCGGGTAACGCCTTTGCGGGTATCGACCGGATACCCGCAATACTACCCGCAATTTCGCTGGCTCCAAACGCGCTCCGATACCCGCAGGCGAACAACCTCGGACAATCGCGTTTTTATTTTCTATTATTTTTCAGACGCTTACGGTCAATCTTGGACGACTGCGAAGCAAAAAATGGTGCCGCTTGAGGGATTCGAACCTCCGACCCCCTCATTACGAATGAGGTGCTCTACCAGCTGAGCTAAAGCGGCAATCCTGCGGCGCATAGCAGCCGGCACCGCCCTTGGCAAGCGTGCGTCCCCGCGGCGGTCAGCCACTCAGTTCGGCGGCGCGCTGCCGGGCTGCGGCCACGGCGCGGCGCATCAGCGGCCTCATCCCGTTTTCGGCCATGAGCACATCGAGCGCCGCCGCGGTGGTGCCGCCCGGCGAGGTCACGTTCTGGCGCAGGATGGCAGGGTCGAGCGGAGAGCGGTGCAGCAACTCGCCCGCGCCCTCAATCGTGCCGCGCGCCAGCCGCGCCGCGACATCGGCGGGCAGGCCGGCGGCAATGCCAGCCTCGGTGAGGCACTCCACCAGAAAGAAGACATAAGCCGGGCCAGAGCCGGACACCGCCGTCACAGCGTCGATGAACTCCTCGCCCGGAACCCATTCGACCTGGCCGATGCCGGACAGGAGCGCCGTGGTCAGGGCCCGCTGCGCCGGCGTGACGTCGGCACTGGCCGCAACGCCGGTGACGCCGCGCTGAACCGAAGCCGGCAGGTTCGGCATGGCACGCACGAAGGCCCGAGCCTGCGGCGCGCGCGCTGCGAGATTCGCGATGGTCTTGCCAGCCAGAATGGAGATCACCAGCGTGTCCGGCCCGGCAAGGCCGGCAATGGCAGGAGCGGCGGCATCGAGCATCTGCGGCTTGATGCCGAGCACCAGAACCTCGGGCGCTGCGATATCGGCCAGCGGCGGGTTGAGCCGGAAGCCGTGCCGCGCCGCCAGCGCGCCAAGGGCCTCGTCGGCGTTCGGATCCAGCACCGTCAGCGCCGCGCCGGGCATGCCTGCGTGAAGCCAGCCTTCCAGCATGGCGCCGCCCATCTTGCCGGCCCCCATCAGGACGAGGCTGTTCGGAAGTGTTGTGCTGGTCATGGCATGAACTCGTCAGGCAGAAGGCCGGGCATGGGCGCGGATGCCTCCTGTGGGAAGATGGGCGTCACCGTGCGCGCAGCCGTCAGGCTTCGCCGACACATTCCATCATCGAGCAATCCAGCGCCTCGCGGGCGGACTTGCCGGCCCAGAGCACGAACTGGAAGGCCTGATAGTGGCGTTCGCAGGTTTCGACGGCCGACTTGATCATCATGCCGGCCTGCTCATCGGTGGGTTCGGCCCCGCCGGAGAGCAGCAGCGAGTGCCGGAACATCACCACGTTCTCGGAACTCCAGAAGTCGAAATGGCCAAGCCAGAGCTGTTCGTTGATCAGCGAGATCAGCGTCACGACCTCGGCCTTGCGCCGGTCCGGCACCTTGAGATCGAAGGCAGAGGCGACATGCATGGCCTCCATCTGGTCAAGCCAGGTCACGGCGACCTGATACTCGGCCCAGTTGCCAGCCACGTTGACCGAGATTTCATCCTCGCCATCGCGGTCGAAGCTCCAGTCATTGAGGGCGGCCAGGCGCTCGATGACATCGAGCGGATGGTTGGCGCGATCAAGATCATGTTCAAGGTCCAGCACAGACAGCCAGCTCCTCAGGAGGGATCAAACGCAGGCGAACGCATCAGCGCAACAGGCTCGACACGGGCACGCTCGAAGACGGGCACGCACACGCGACCATGAGATCGGCACCGGCAGGGGCTGCTGGCGACCGGTCGTTCGACGGCTTTGAAAAATAAGCCGAATCACCTCTTGCACTGACCATAGATCGGTTTGCGGGATCGGAGAATCCCCCTCGCGACCGGTGGTCAACGGCGACATGCGTCGTGGATTCGGACGGCTGCAACAATGGCCGCAGCGATTCGTCCACAGCCCTTCGCTGTGGATGACGGCCTCAGCCCAGCGCGATGGCCGAGATCAGCCGGCCATAGTCAGGTTCCGCCCTGTGCGTGGTCATACGGTAGCTGAAGAAACGTGCCGGGTCCGAATAGGTGCACAGCCCCAGATCGACGAAGCGGCCCACGCCGGCCTCGGCAAAGCGGGCCGCGATGAAGGCCGGCAGGTCGAACATCGCATGGCCATCCCGCTCCGAGGGCCGGAAGAAGCGGCCGAAGCCGGCATCGGCGGCCACGAACCGCGCCACGAATTCCGGCCCGACCTCATAGGCTTGCGGCCCGATCGTCGGACCAAGCACGGCCGTGATGGCCCGGCGCCGCGCGCCCAACCCCTCCATGGCAACCAGCGTGGCCTCGATGATGCCGCCGAAAGCCCCCTTCCATCCGGCATGGGCGGCACCAACCACCCCGGCCTCGCCATCAGCGAACAGGATCGGCCCACAATCGGCGGTCGAGATGCCAAGACCGATGCCTGACGTCCGTGTCACCATCGCGTCGGCTTTGGGACGCTCACCCGACCAGGGGCCCTCGGCCACGACGACATCGGGCGAATGGACCTGATAAAGGCTGAGCAGGTGCTCTGGCGGGATGGTGAGCACGCCGGCCATGCGGCGGCGGTTTTCAAGGATGTGGGCCGGATCGTCCTGCGAACCGAGACCGCCATTCAGCGAGGCATAGAGCCCGCCCGAGACCCCACCTTGCCGGGTGAAGAAGGCATGACGGATGCCGGGCAAAGCCGCGAGGTCAGGCGCGGTGATCGGTTCAACAGTCGGCGCAAGGGTCGTCATGGGGCGGCTTTCGCGTGGCAGGGCTGCGCTGGAAACCTCACTCGCCCGCAGCGTCGGCGCTGTCAAATCCGGGCAGACTCCCGAGCGCTTGGTGGGTCAAGGCGATTGCCTTGAACAGTGTTCCCATGGCGGTGGGCGCGCGCCCGTCCATGCCAGCCAGGCGCTCAGTGGCGGCGGCGATGGCGGCCGCCTGCGGCTGGGAGGCGTGGCGCATCAGTGCCTCAGCGCGCTCGGCGAGGCCAAGACGCGCCAGAAATACGCCCTGTTCGACCGGGCCATGAACCTTCGCCTTGCAGGCCATCGCGGCAGCGCGCACCCGGGCGAACTGAACCTGCGTGGTCAGGTCAGCCTCCCCCGGCTCGGCCAGCGGATCGACGAAATGGTGGCGCTGCACCGCCTGCAAGGTGTCGCCGGTCCCGGCTTCAGCAGCGCCGTAGTCGATCAGCAGGGCAGCGCCGCCCTGGCTGGCCACGTGGGCCGCGAGCGTTCCTACAAGCCCGTCTGCGGCCTGCGGCACTTCCAGCACGGTGCCGGCTGGCAAAAGCGCGCCGAGGCCGGCCGTGGTCCCCGGAGCCAGCCCGAAGCACAGGCCGCCATCGGCGGAAAGCCCGACCAGCCGCTCGCGCCAGCCATCAGGCGTGGCGATGAACTGGCGCACCGGCAAGGCATCGAGCAACTCGTTGGCAAGGATGATGACCGGCCCGTCCAGCGCCGGCTCGATGCGCTCGTGCCAGGTGATGCGGCTGGCTCTTTCGCCAAGTGTGGCCTGCTGGCGGCGCCGCAACACCGGGCTGGTTTCCACCATGTGCACCGCCAATCTGTCGGCCGCCGCCGGCAGCGCCCGCGCCATCGCCCGCAAGGCATCAGCCATCAGCGTGCCGCGACCGGGCCCGATTTCGATCAGCCGGCACGAGGCGGGCGCGCCCATGTCGAGCCAGACCTGTGCCGCCCACAGGCCAAGCAGCTCACCGAAGATCTGGCTGATCTCCGGCGCGGTGGTGAAATCACCGTCAGCGCCGAACGGATCGCGCGTGGTGTAGTAACCCAGGGTGGGATGGCCAAGGCACAGCGCCATGTAGCGCTCGACGCTGATCGGCCCTTCCTCGCTGATCAGCGCAACCAGCGCGTCCTTCAGCGCCGGCATGGCTCAGGCGGCAGCGCGGGCGCGGGCACGCATCACCAGCCAGCCGCCGATCAGCAGCATCGGCAGCGACAGCACCATGCCCATGGTGATGCCCCCGCCCAGCGCGCCGACGGAGTGGCCGAACAGGTAGCCAAGCTGAGGGTCCGGTTCGCGGAAGAACTCCGAAAAGATGCGCACGAGGCCGTAGCCGATGCCGAACACGCCGGCCACCAGCCCCGGCCTGTGAAAGCCGAAACGGCGGACAACGAACGCCAGCAGCACAAACAGCACCAGCCCTTCGAGAAAGGCCTGATAAAGCTGGCTTGGATGGCGCGGCACCGGCCCGCCATGTGGAAACACCATGGCATAGGCGAAATCGGGGGCGACCCGGCCCCACAACTCGCCGTTGATGAAGTTGGCGATGCGCCCGAAAAACAGGCCGATCGGCACCACCGCGGCGGCGATGTCGAAGATGCTGAACGGGTCATAGCCATGGCGCTTGCCGAACAGGGCAAGCGCCAGCGTCGCGCCGATCAGCCCGCCATGGAAGGACATCCCGCCGCGCCAGATCGCCAGGATTTCGAGCGGCTCCTCGATATAGCTCGCCAGATCGTAGAACAGCACGTAGCCAAGCCGCCCGCCCAGCACCACGCCAACCGCCACCCAGACCAGAAGGTCGTCAAGTTCGGGCTTGGTCGGACGCTTCAGCCCGCCCCACATTCCGTCACGGCCAACCAGCCAGCGCGCATAAAGCCAACCACCGAGCAGGCCAGCGACATAGGCGAGCCCATACCAGCGCAGCGCGACAGGGCCGATGGCGATGGCCACCGGATCGATGATCGGAAAGGGAATGGCGAGGAAGGACATGCCTCACGGGTGCTGGATCGGACGGCTGCGGTCAAGCCTGAATCGGGCCGGACCGGTGCCCTGCCTCAGCGGGCGGCACTCGCTGCCCGGGCCGACGCAACCGCGCTTGGCCTCGTGGAGGCAGGCGTCGTGCCGGACGGTGTGCCGCTTGCAGCACGGACCTGTTCCTGCCCGGCCAGGAACTGGGCAATCTGGTCCATGGATTCGGACGCCGCCTTGTTGACGGTGCTCTGGTCGACGCCGCTCCAGTCGCCCGAGCTGTTGCGGGCCACGGTTGCGCCCTGCATGCGCTGGGCACGGCGCTTTTGCGAGTCGAACACGTCCCAGACGAAGGACAGCGCAGTCTGGCCATCGGCGGTTGGCTCGGCGGCCAGATAGCCGCGCACCCGGTAGCGCGGGTTGGTGGCCGGATCGACGATGTCGACGCGGCGGACGCTGGCCTCGTTGGACATGGCCGAACTGAACGAGCCGCGCATCGCATCCGGGCCCCCGGAGATGCTGTCGACCGCAATCGGCACGCCGGGAGCGATGGTGGGCGCGCGGCTGGCAGTCGTGGTTTCGTTGCAAGCGCTCAGGGCGCAGGCCAGGATGGCTGCGGTCAGGATCGGTTTCATCGGACGCCTCCCGCCCCTGGTCACGCCGGGGCTTGTCTGGGTTGCTGCATCTCTAGCGGCTCGGCATGCGCCCGTCCAGTTTCGCCGCCAGCGTCGAAATGGGCGGTGCGTCCCGCAAGGCAGCATGATAAGCAGACGCCAACCTGCTTCCGTTACCCGAGGACCGCCCGTCATGAACGCCCCGAACCGCCTGCTCGATGAAGTCGCCCGTCTGGTCACCGATGCCGCAGGCGCGGCCCAGGGCGTGCGCCGCGAGGTCGAGACTGTGGTCAAGACCCAGATGCAGCGCATCCTGGCCGACATGGACGTGGTCACCCGCGAGGAATTCGAAGCCGTTCGCGAGATGGCCATCATGGCGCGCGAGGAGAATGACCGCCTTGCCGCACGGCTTGCAGCGCTCGAAGGCGCTGCAAAGCCCTGACGTCGCGCCGGGCCTGAAGCCGGCGAGATAGGTCCTATCGACCGAAATCCCAGAACGAGCGCCGGGCTGGTGGCGCGTCCCCTGGCTCCGGGCCCGGATCATCGGGCACACGCGGCAGGCCGTCGGCCAGCATGACCGGCCCATGGGCCGCCATTGGCGCGCTCGCCTTCGCATCGGCAGGATCGGGCAACACCGCAGGATCGGGCGCAGAGACAGAAGCTGCTGGTGCCTGTGCTGCCTCGGCAGCCTCTGGGGGCACTGCCACAGCAACCTCGCCTGCCGCGGCAACCGTCCGCACATCGATATCATCCGCCGCGCGATCGCGACCGGCCCCTGCGGCCAGCACTGGTTGTGGCTCGGAAGCGAGACCAGCCATGGGCGGCGCGGAAGGCTGCTCGAAATCCTCGAAGGCAGGCGATGCGCTGCCCAGCACAGGCGGCGGCAAGGTCCAGGCGAACGCATCGAGCCGGCCCGAGACCGGCGAAACCGGCAACCATGTCTCCGACACGATGCCGTCGGCCACCCACGCATTGTCGCGCGGCGCACGCACCGAGCGCGTCAGCCACTCGCGCGCACGGCCTGAGGAACCATGCTCGCCATCCTCGATCTGCGCCATCAGGAGACAGGCACGCACGGTCGGAACCGCCGCCAGCAGCGGCGAGAGAGCCTTGCGCGCCAGCGGATAATCGCGCGCTGCGATGGCCGCATCGGCCACGGCGAACACGCTCTCCGGATCGGTCGGCTTGAGCTTCATCAGCGCCTGCGCCTTGTCGAGCTTGTCCTTCTGGCTGTCGCCATTGCGCAGGTTGACATAGGCAGCGGCGATGTCCGGATGCGGCTGCTCGCGCCATGCGGCTTCGAGCACCCTGGCGGCCTTGCGCAGATCGCCCCTGGCCGAGAGCATGCGCCCTGCCAGCGCCGCTGCGGGCGTCAGGCCGGGAGCCAGCTTGAGGGCTTCCAGCGCGGCGGACAGCGCGTCATCGGGGTTCGCCTCCTGCTTGGCCAGCGCTTCTGCCGCGAGCAAGACAGCGCGATGCCGGCGCGACTCGGTCTTGTCGCTGAGGCGCAAGGCGGCACGGCGCTCGACGGCGGTGCGGGCCTGCGCCCAGTCGCCGGCGGTGGAGTGGAATTCCAGCAGCGCATCATTGGCCCAGGCCAGCGAGGGTGACAGCCGCACGGCCTCATCGGCAAAGGCGCGTGCGGAAATCTGGTCACCCCGACGGCGGGCCTCGACGAACAGGCCGCGCAGGCCGAGCACACGCGTGGTCGGCTCTTCGAGCATGTCCTTGAAGGCGGCCTCGGCAGCGGGCTTGTCACCAGACAGTTGCGCCGACTGTGCGCTCAGCAGCAGCGCCAGCGGCTCGTCAGGGATCAGTTTCCGCGCGTCGGAGGCATGCCGGCGCGCAGCCGAGGGATCACCAGCGCCGATGGCGACCATGCCGCGCGACACAGCCTCATAGCCGCGCGTGCGCTTGCGGGCACGGCTGGCAAAGGAGAACGCCGTTGGCAGGCCCAGCATGAAGCGCAGCAGTGACCAAAGCATCATGCCGGCGACAACCAGCAGTGCGACACCAATCGCGGCCATCGCCACCGTGGTCTCGATGGTCATGCCGCCCCAGACGATCGACACCTCGCCGGGGCGCTCGGCCAGCCAGACGGCGCCGAAAGCCAGAGCGCTGGCAACCGCGATGAAGACAAGAACTCGCAACATGCTGACCTGCCCCGCCCTGTTATGTCGCTGCCGACAACGCCTTGATGGCATCGTCGGTGATGGCCTTGATGGCCTGGTCTGCGTCGGCCCTCTGCTTCAACGCTGCGCCGAACGCTTCGCTGGCACGCCGCGCCGGCTCGGGCAACTGCGCCCAGGCGGCACGCGCTGCGGCCGCATCGCCCCGCTGCAGAGCCTGCTCGATGCGCGCCGTGATCGCCGCCGGCGATGAGCCTTCCACCGCGCCCGTGCTGCGCACGCGCACCAGACCGTCCGTCAGCTTGAGCAGCCGCTCGGTCCACGGCGCATCCACATTGGCCGGCTCGACGGCCAGAACGGCACGCAGCTTGCGGAAATCAGCCAGCAGGCCAGCGCCGGAGGGCGCGCCGCCGGCAGCCAGCCCGTTCAGCACCTGCATCGGTTCGGCGGAAGCGCCCGTGGCCGCCAGCGCCCGCGCTTCCACGGCAAAGGGCCGGCCTTCGGCAAGCGCCTTGCCGAGCCGGTCGGCCAGGATCAGCCGTGCAGCGCCAGTGGCCGGGGCACTGGGCGTGCCGACCGTCTTGCCGATCTGCTCGAGTTCGGCGAGGCGCGGCACCAGCGCCCGGACCGCATTGACGGCGGTCTCCGAACCGCGCTCGGTCCGCGCCAGCCTGTCAGCCAGTTCGGAGAGTTGCCGGGCCTGACTGGGTCCGGCATCACCTGCCGGGGCTGCTGGTCGCTGCGCCAATTCGGTCACGCGCCGCTGCACAGCCTCGATCTCGCCGCGGAGCGGGGCGCTGGCAGCCTGAATCTGCCCCTCGACAAGCGCCTGAACCTGACCCGCAGAAACCCCTTCCGCGCCGCCGGGCCGTGATGCGTCCACACGCGGCTGGGCCTCGATGCGCGCCAGCCGGGCTTCCAATTCACCTGTGGCAACAGCCGCGGGCAAAGGCATGCCGGCCAGCCGCGAAACCTGCGGGAGGTAGGCCATGGCCCCCGCACCGACCAGACCGCCAACGAGACCGGCAGCCACCAGACCCACGATCCCAGCCCCGCCACGCTGTGGAACGGTGGAGGGAGCAGCGGGCAATTCAGGTGACGACATGGCAGATGCAGGTGTGGTGCTGGCGGGCGCGTCCGCACGTTCAGGCGCAGGCGCAGTCGATGCGGCGGGTCCGGTTGCCGCGTCGCCGGTTGTCCCTGCCGTGCTCGCGGTCATTTCTGCCCGCGCTCCAGCAACGGCCTGACCAGCGTAGCGCGAGACTGTGTCGGTGAGGTGTGAAGCAGGCCCATCGGGAGCCGGCTCGGCAGGTTGCTCTGAGGAGCTGCCCTGCGCAGTCGCTTGCCGGCGGGCGCGAGAGGAAGCCGTGCGGCTCCGGCCCTCGGGTGCATTCATCTCTTCGGCAGGGCTGGCCGGCGGGGCTGATTCGGGTGTGGTGGTCATGGTCATCCCAGGCGGATCGGCTTCAGAGACAGCATGGACCCCCGCATCCAAGCTCGGCAATGCGTCCTTCGGCCCGGCATCGACCAATGCGAGCAGGCTGTCCTCGTCCGGATGCGCCGCGATCTCGACTTTGGCAAGGCCCACGTCCTGCAAGGGCGCGGCGACATCCTGGGACAGGCACAGATGACGCATCCTGGCCAGCGCATCGCCGAGGCCTTCCGCCGCCGCCAGCGACAGCAAGGTTTCGCTGGCACGCCGCGAATAGTGCAGCGCCACATCGATCTGGCCGGCACGGAGGGCCTCACGGGCCTCGTCTGGCAGCTTTGCCACCGCTTCGGCCTTGTAACGCAGCCAAACCGCCAACTCGTGGCCAGCCGCCGCAAAAGCAGCCGGCAAGCCCTCCTTGTGGTCTTCGCCCGTAGCCAGCAGAACACGGTAGCGTGTCGAAAGACGGGCCAGAACCAGCCGCGTCAGCGCCTTCTGGTCGCCGGAGGCCGAGGTCACATCTGTGAAACCCGCATCGCGCAGGGCCTGCGCCGTCCGGTCACCCACCGCGAACACCGGCAGGTCAGCAGCAAGGCCGGATGAGGCCGGCGAAAGGCCTGCCGCTCCGTTCTGGCTGGTAACCAGCAGCGCGGCAAAACGCCCGCTCGGACGCGGCTGAGCCGTCAGGACGATCTCGAACAGCGGGGCCGCGAGCGCGGTCTTGCCCATCGCGGTCAGCGCTGCCACCGTGCGGCTGGCTCCCGGCTCAGGCCGTGTGACGAGAATGCTCATCTGTCGCCCTCCACTGGGTTGGCTTCCGGTCTGGCCGAAAGCCGGGTCAAGCGCAACCTTTCAGGCGTAGACACCCGCCGGCGCGCGCGCCCTCAGCGCATGGCCAAGGTCATCGCCAAGGCGCGACGCATCAGCCACCGGCCCGCTCCGCTCGCCTTCGGCAACGCCCGAGCCGTCCGGCGACAGGATCAGTCCCTTCAGCGTCAGGATGCCGCCGCTGATCGTGGCATGACCGGCAATCGGCGTGCGGCAGGAGCCGTCCAGCACCTTCAGCATCGCCCGCTCGGCGCTGACGGCGGCACCTGTGGCAGCACACAGCACGGCACTGACAGCTCTGAGGGCCGCTTCGTCGCCGGCCCGGATCACAAGACCGATCGCCCCTTGCCCGACCGCCGGCAGCATCTCGTCGGTGGACAGGACCGCGCTGGCCTTGTCCGCGAGCCCCAGCCTGCGAAGGCCGGCGATGGCCAGCAAGGTGGCATCGAACGCGCCGGCCATGACCTTGTCGAGCCGCGTGCCGACGCTGCCCCTCAGCAGATCAACCGAGCAGTCAGGTCTCGCGCGCTTGACGATGGCCTGCCGGCGCAGCGATGCCGACCCGATCCGCGCCCCGTGCGGCAGGCCCTGCAAGCCAGCCAGCGGCCCGCGCGCGATCAGTGCATCGCGGGCATCCTCGCGCGGCAGATAACCGGCCAGCACCAGGCCAGGCGGCAACTCGGTCGGCAGATCCTTGGAGGAGTGCACGGCGATATCGACCTTGCCGGCCAGTTGCGCCGCATCGATCTCCTTGGTGAAAAGCCCCTTTCCGCCCGCCTCCGACAAGGCCCGGTCCTGGATGGCGTCGCCCGTGGTGCGGATGATGTCGAGCGGGAAATGCCCCACAGGTCTCGACAGCGCCGCGCTCAGCCGCCCTGCCAGTTCATGGGCCTGGGCCAGCGCCAGCGGGCTGCCGCGCGTGCCGAGCACCAGCGGCCTGTCGAGTTCCATCGTGCCGACCATCATCGCAAGTCCAGTTCTTCATGGCAGGCCCTGAAGCCCGCAACCAACAGAAGGCCAACGCCGATTGCGCGGCCCGCCCTGTTGGCCACTCTAGCGGAGCACACTATAGAGTTTCCAGCCCTGACCGCCCCCCGACATCGGTTTGCGGCCCCAACTTGGGATTAGTACGGATGCGCGTTCTCGGAATTGAGACCACTTGCGACGAAACTGCCGCTGCCGTCGTCGAGGTGGACGCCGCTGGCAAGCCGCATATCCTCTCCAACGAGGTGCTGAGCCAGATCGCGGCCCATGCGGCCTATGGCGGTGTCGTTCCGGAAATCGCGGCCCGTGCCCATCTTGAGGTCATGGACCGCATCGTCGAGCGCGCCCTGCGCTCGGCCGGCTGTGAGCTGTCCGATCTCTCAGGCATCGCGGCTGCCGCCGGGCCGGGTCTCGTCGGCGGCGTGATGGTGGGCCTGACCACGGCCAAGGCACTGGCACTGGTGGCCGGCAAGCCCTTCATGGCGGTCAACCATCTCGAAGCGCATGCGCTCACGGCCCGCCTCACCGATGAGATCGCCTTTCCTTATCTGCTGCTGCTGGTCTCGGGCGGGCACACACAGTTGCTGGCCGTGCGCGGTGTCGGCGACTATGTCCGCCTCGGCACCACCATCGACGATGCGGTCGGCGAAGCCTTCGACAAGGTCGCCAAGATGCTGTCGCTGCCCTATCCCGGCGGCCCTTCCGTGGAGCGCGAGGCGCTGCAGGGCGATCCGGAAGCTTTCGATTTTCCACGTCCGATGTTGGGCCGGGCCGAGCCGAACTTCTCGCTCTCAGGGCTCAAGACCGCCGTGCGGCTCGCCGCCGAACGCATCGCGCCCCTGTCGGATCAGGCGGTCAGGGACCTGTGCGCGTCATTTCAGGCCGCCGTGGTCGATGTCATGGTCGAGCGCACCCGCGTCGGGCTCAAGGCCTTCCGGGCCGAGATGGGCAAGCCGACCTGCCTCGTCGTGGCCGGCGGTGTGGCCGCCAACATCGCCATCCAGCGCGGCCTTGCGCGGCTCGCCACCGAGGCCGGCCTCAGGCTGGTTGCACCGCCTCTCGCCCTGTGCGGCGACAATGGCGCGATGATCGCCTGGGCTGGGCTGGAGCGCCTGCGCATCGGCCTCACCGATGGGCTCGATGCGCCGCCGCGTCCGCGCTGGCCGCTGGAGGCGCGCAAGCCGGAGGCACCATCATCCGCCGCGTCGTCGCCACCCGGCGAGACCGTGCTGACACCATGACCCTGTTCCAGCACATCGCCGTGGTCGGAGCCGGGGCCTGGGGCACGGCGCTGGCCAACGCTGCTGCCCGCGCCGGACGCGAGGTCACACTGATCGCACGCGACCCTGATCATGCCCGCGAGATGGCCGGCGAACGGCAGAATCGGCGTCGCCTGCCTGGCGTGATGCTGGAAGCCGGCGTCACCCCCACGGCGGACCTTGCCCGCGCCGGTGCCGCGCGCGCCGTGCTGCTGGTCACCCCGGCCCAGACATGCGCCGCCATGGCCGAAGCGCTCGGGCTGGTGATGAAGCCCGCGACGCCGCTGGTCCTGTGCGCCAAGGGCATCGACCGGGCGAGCCGCCTTTTCCTGGGCGACATCATCGCAGACCTGCTCCCGCGCCAGCCCTTTGGCGTGCTCTCGGGGCCGAGCTTCGCCGAGGATGTTTCGCGCGGACTGCCCACCGCCGTGGTGCTCGCCGCAGCCGATGCGGTCATTGCGGAGGCGCTGGCCGGAGCTCTGTCGGGCACGACCTTTCGGGTCTACCACGGCACCGATGTGCGCGGGGTCGAGATTGGCGGCGCCGCCAAGAACGTGCTCGCCATCGCCTGCGGAGCAGTCATCGGGCGTGGCCTGGGGGAAAGCGCCCGCGCAGCGCTGGTGGCGCGCGGCTTCGCCGAACTGATGCGCTTTGCCAGGGCCTATGGTGCCGAGCCACAGACGCTGATGGGCCTCTCGGGACTGGGGGATTTGGTGCTCACCGCCTCCTCGCTCAAGTCGCGCAACTACGCCTTCGGCGAAGCGCTGGGGCGAGGCCTGGGCGTGGCGGAAGCCAGCGGCGGCAAGCTCGCAGAGGGCGCCCTCACGGCGGCAGCCCTTGTCGATCTGGCCGACGCGCGCGGCATCGACATGCCGATTGCCCGCCAGGTTGCTGCGCTTGTGGCCGGCGAGGTCAGTCTTGACGCAGCCATCACTGCACTGATGTCGCGTCCGGCCCGCACCGAGGTCTGACCACGGCCACGCGCCGGCTTGCGCGCCGCGTGCCGGACCCTATGTTGTGGCCTCACGCCGGAAGGACATCATGGATTTCATCAGCAAACTGGCCAAGGGCTTCGCAGCCGTGCAGGCCACGGTCGGCTCGGACGAACTGGGGCCGCAACAGCCGCTGAAGCTTGAAGCCGGCGGCACGCTCAACCTTCAGGCGCGCCGCAAGCGCGAGGACAAGCAGCGCTTCGTGCGGCTCGAAACCCCGCTCGGAGAGGGCCTCGCGCGGATCGATCTGAGCGCAGCCGATGCCCGCGCATTGGCCGAAGCGCTGACCACCTTCGCCAACTCGGTAGCGGACGATGCCAGGCCTGTCGGGCATCTTCCCGCGCCCGGAGCCTGAGACAGACCATGGCGCACTGGCTCTTCAAGTCCGAACCATTCAAGTGGTCGTGGGATGCGCAGGTCGCCGCTGGCGACAAGGGCACGTTCTGGGATGGCGTACGCAACCATTCTGCCAAGCTCAACCTGATGGCGATGCGCCTCGGCGATCAGGGCTTCTTCTATCATTCCAATGAAGGCCTTGCTGTCGTCGGTATCGTGGAGGTGATCCGCGAGGCCTATCCCGACCCCACGGCCGAGCCCGGCGAGCCTTGGGTCGTGGTAGACCTGAAAGCAGTGAAACCATTTCCACGCCCGGTGACGCTGGCCGAGGTCAAGGCCACGCCAGCGCTCGCGAAGATGAGCCTTGTCACGTCCATGCGGCTGTCGGTTCAGCCGGTCACGCCTGATGAGTGGGCGCTGGTCTGCAAGATGGGCGGGCTCTGACGGCTCGGGCGATGTGTGGAACAGCATTCCGCAGGCCAGGCCGGATGAGTCCAAAGTCGCTCGCCGAAAGTGCGACCGCCGGCGCTCTTGCCCGCGGGCGGCTGTCCGTATAGCCATTCCACAGTCACAGGAGGAGAGCCACGTGCCGGCCGGGGTCACCCCCGCTCCAGGCGACAAGTGGCCCAAGCGAGGGGATGAAACATGTCTGACAAGCTCTACCCGGTGTCGAAGGAATGGGCCAAGCGCGCCCATGTCGATGACGCGTCCTACCAGGCGATGTATGCCGCCTCGGTGAACGATCCCGAGGCATTCTGGCGCGAGCATGGCCAGCGCATCGATTGGTTCAAGCCCTACACCAAGGTCAAGAACACCTCCTACAAGCCCGGCAAGGTCAAGATCGCCTGGTTCGAGGATGGCATCACCAATGTCGCCTACAACTGCATCGACCGCCACCTCGCCAAGCGCGCCGATCAGGTCGCGATCATCTGGGAAGGCGACGATCCGAACGTCTCGAAGAAGATCACCTACCGTGAGTTGCACGGCGAGGTCTGCCGCTTTGCCAACGTGCTGAAGCTTCACGGCGTCAAGAAGGGCGATGCGGTCACGATCTACCTGCCGATGATCCCCGAGGCGGCCTATGCCATGCTGGCCTGCGCCCGCATCGGCGCGGTCCATTCCATCGTCTTCGGCGGCTTCTCGCCCGATTCGCTGTCCAACCGCATCGAGGATTGCGATTCCAAGGTCGTGATCACCGCCGACGAGGGCCTGCGCGGCGGCAAGGGCGTGCACCTCAAGAAGAACGTCGATGTCGCCGACTCGAAGGTCAAGGGCGGCATCAAGAAGGTCATCGTGGTCAAGCACACCGGTGCCGACATCGCGATGCATCCGGGCCGCGACGTCTGGTATCACGAGGAAGCGGCCAAGGTGACGGCCCACTGCCCGCCAGCCGAGATGAAGGCGGAAGACCCGCTGTTCATCCTCTACACCTCCGGCTCGACCGGCCGACCCAAGGGCGTGCAGCACACCACCGGCGGCTATCTCGTCTATGCCGCGATGACCCACCAGTATGTCTTCGACTATCAGGACGGCGACGTTTACTGGTGCACCGCCGACGTGGGCTGGGTGACCGGCCACAGCTACATCGTCTACGGCCCCCTGGCCAACGGTGCGACGACGCTGATGTTCGAGGGCATCCCGACTTACCCGAGCATCTCGCGCTTCTGGGATGTGGTTGACAAGCACCAGGTCAACATCTTCTACACCGCGCCGACCGCCATCCGCTCGCTGATGGGCGCCGGCGAGGAGCCGGTGAAGCGCACCTCGCGCAAGTCGCTGCGACTGCTCGGTTCGGTCGGCGAGCCGATCAATCCGGAAGCTTGGGAATGGTATCACAGGGTGGTCGGCGACAGCCGTTGCCCGATCGTCGATACTTGGTGGCAGACCGAGACCGGCGGCATCCTGATCACCCCGTTGCCGGGCGCGACCGCGCTCAAACCCGGCTCGGCCACGCGGCCCTTCTTCGGCGTGAAGCCTGAAATCGTCGACGCGGACGGCAAGGTCCAGAGCGGGGCCTGCGAAGGCAACCTCGTGATCGCCGATTCCTGGCCCGGCCAGATGCGCACGCTCTACGGCGACCACGGCCGGTTCATGGAAACCTACTTCTCGACCTATCCGAACAAGTACTTCACCGGCGACGGCTGCCGGCGCGATGCCGATGGCTATTACTGGATCACGGGCCGCGTCGACGACGTGATCAACGTCTCGGGCCACCGCATGGGCACCGCCGAGGTCGAGAGCGCGCTGGTGGCACATCCCAAGGTCTCGGAGGCCGCGGTCGTCGGCTATCCCCACGACATCAAGGGACAGGGCATCTATGCCTATGTCACGCTGATGGGCGGGGAGAAGCCCGAAGCCGACCTGCGCAAGGAACTCGTGCAGTGGGTGCGCAAGGAAATTGGCCCGATCGCCACACCGGACCTGATCCAGTTCGCGCCCGGCTTGCCCAAGACGCGCTCCGGCAAGATCATGCGCCGCATCCTGCGCAAGATCGCCGAGGATGAGTTCAGCTCGCTGGGCGACACCTCGACCCTCGCCGATCCCGCCGTGGTCGACGACCTGATCGAGAACCGCCAGAACAAGCGGAGCTGAAACCCTGCAGCAAGGCCAGGGCGGCCATTGGTGATCCCGGTTTGACCCGGGATCACGGCAAGGCCCAGCCACCGGGCACTGGTTAAAGGCCAGCGGACGCGATTCACCGCTCGTCAAGCACGTTTGCCAACCGGGCGGGAAGAAAGCTTGAGGCACTGTGCCTGCCATCACGCAGGTGCCTCATGCCAAACACGCTCCGATTATCCGTCTGCTTGGCACTTCTTGGCCAGATCGGTCTTGCTCTTGGCTGGAGCCTGACATCAAGCTCCGCAGTCCAGGCCCGCGAGATTGTGCCCTTCGCCGATGCGCGCATCCAGCCGGGCACGATCGTCGTGCGCACCGGTGAGCGGAAACTCTATCTGGTGACGCGGCCCGGCGAGGCTATCCGCTACACGGTTGCCGTTGGGAAGGCCGGCAAGCAGTGGCACGGCATCAAGCACATCGAGGAAATGCAGGTCGAACCGGCATGGGCTCCGCCGCGCTCGGTCAAACGTGACAACCCGCACCTGCCGGACCTGATCGTCGGCGGCGCACCCAACAACCCGATGGGTGCCCGCGCGCTCGGGCTGGGGCCGGGCGGACAATATGCCATCCATGGCACCAACGTTCCTTCCAGCGTTGGCAGCGCCGCGTCCTATGGCTGCTTCCGGATGCACAACCGCGATGTCATCGATCTTTACGGCAGGGTCAGGATCGGAACACCGGTCATTGTCATGCGCTGACAAGACCTTCAGGCGACCAGCGACAGAGGTCTTTTTTGCGAATTCCTCTCGCCACATGCCCGAAAACGTGGTTATCGTCTCCGGATCGTGAGTGATCACGAACCAGTGAACAAAGAATCACGAAGCCAAAGAGGGGCTCTCCATGGATCATATGGCCGATCTCAAGAAGTTCGCCAAGAAATCGATCAACGAAGCGGCGGCTGCAGGCATGATGAAGGCTTACGCGCTCGTCATGAGCAAGGCCGACACGCGTTACGTTGCCTGTTCTGACCCTGTTGAACTTGACCGCGTTCGCGAGAACTTCCTGAAGAAGAAGCTCGGCTTGGCAACAGCCGACATGGATGCGTCGATCAAGGCGATCTGCGAGCACATGAAGTCTGACAAGACCAAGTCGCGCCTGACCTTCTACTATCTGCTCGCCGAGCATTACGGCAAGCTCGACATGTTCGTGAAGAAGTAAGCCTCTCGGGCACAGCGTCTGCTTCGGACCTGCCCATCAGGGCTGTGCGCCCGAGCAAACGACATCCATGGCAAACGCGTCTCTGAAGTCTGCTTCAGGGCGCGTTTTTCGTTTTATGGCATGCCGGAAGGGCAACCCGGCCGACAGCCTTCATGAGTACAGGTCAGCCCGCGTGAACGGCAGGCCGGACGGGCCCTTGCTCCGCTTCGAGACCAGCGTCTGGTTGATGAAGGCGCCGCCCCGCTGGAAGGCCAGCGAACAGCCGGCCAGATACAGCAGCCACATCCGCGTCTTGTCCGCCCCAACAAGCGCTTCGGCCTCGGCGCGGCGTTCATGGAGACGCTGCCACCACAGATAGGTCGTGCGCTGGTAGTTCTCACGCCAGCCCTCGACATCATGGACCTCGAAGCCGGCGCGTTCGAGATTGGTGATCGACATTCCCAGATGGTCGAGTTCCCCACCCGGAAAGATGTAGCGCACCAGCGCCCGGTATTCCGCTGACATGCGGGCGAAGGCGCGGTCCGTCTTCTTTGCGCGGCGCGCGATGGTGTGATGCAGGTAAAGGCCGCGGGGCCTGAGCAGGCGGTTCACGGTCTGGAAATAGGCGGGATGGTTCTTGATGCCGACCTGCTCGAACATGCCGATCGAGGCGATCTTGTCGAACTGCCCCTCCATCTGGGTATAGTCCCGCAGATGCAAGGTGACACGGCCTTCGAGGCCGAGGCGCCTGACCTTCTCCTCGGCCAGCTTCAATTGCTCTTCGGCCAGTGTGACGCCGTGGGCTTCCACGCCGAAATGCTGTGCGGCATGGCACACCAGCGCGCCCCACCCGCAGCCGATGTCAAGGAACCGGTCGCCGGGTTTCAGCCTCAGCTTGCGGCAGATCATGTCCAGCTTGTCGCGCTGGGCGCGGGCAATGTCGCCATGATCCTCGGTGAAGTAGGCGCAGGTGTAGACCATCTCCGGATCGAGGAAGAGGCGGTAGAAATCATTCGAGACATCATAGTGATAGGCCACGTTGGCCTTGTTCGTGGCAGGCTTCCCGTCGCGGTCGATCTCGTCGCCGGCGACCCGGTCGAGCACGCTGGGCGGGCCACGATCGGCACGCCAGAAATGCCGGATCACGTTGAGAGCCGCGAGTTTGGAGACGCCGCGGATCGCCCGCGTGACCTTGCCCTCGGGCCGTGCTGCCACGATGTCGAAGATCGTGCCATTGACCGCCTCGATCCGTCCAGCGACGTGCAACTTGATCAGCGTGTCGGGCTTCGGCCGGCGCACGAGCGAGGCAATCACGCCCTCATCGGCCAGCTGGATCATCAGCCCGTCGACCGGCCACTCCGATGGCACGCGCGAGCCGTCCCAGAGGAGGAAGCCGAGCCTGAGCCCAAGCTTTCGATGGGCATCGGCCAGCAGGGTCCGGATGGCGGCAAGGCGGGTCTCAGACGGGGCCATGGGCACCTCCCGACTTGTTTGTAGAGGCCGGCCACGGCGGCGGCAATCGCCGGCGACGCCGTGGGATCAGCCTGGCAGCGCGCACCAGCCCTGCCGCCTGCCGCCAGAATAGGGCCGGGCAAGACCCTCGCGGACCAGCATCGCGCCGGCATCGTCGCCAGCCCCGGTCAGCACACGCCCGACCACCCGTCCGAAATACTTGTCAGGCCTGAGATCGACCAATGTCACAGGCCCGTCGCCCATCAGAGCCGCCAGCCGGTCGCGGGCAGCAACGGCCTGGATCCGCTCCGGCCCGCATGCACCTGCGATCTCAGGGGCATCGATGCCCAGAAGCCGCACCCGCGTGATCACCTCCTGGCCGAGCCAGACATGGACACGCACCTCGACGGTATCGCCATCGACAACCTTCACCAGATGGGCGCGATAGGCCCCTGCCAGCGCGCTGCGCGGCCCGACACCGGGATGGCCCGCCAGGCTTGCTGGCAAAGGCGTATCCGCAACGACAGTTGCACCGGCACGCTCCACACGATGGTCACGGTCTACCAGCAGATGCGCAGACGTCAGGCCAAGGATCGCACCCGCGAGCAGGCCAGCGCCAAGCACCTGCGCTGCCGGCCAATGCGCCAGGTCGGGTATCGTCACCGGGTCTGTCTTGCCGAGCGGGACCGTTGTCATGGATGGCTCATGACATGGTTCGACGTATTTGACAATATTCCTAGATGCGTAAAATAAACCTATAACCTAGGGGGGCGTCATCAGAAGTCCGACGCGATCCCCTTGACCTCCCAGTCATTGTAGCGGACCGGCTCCAGCCCGCCGCGACCATCAATCTCGCGCTCTTGCGTCAGCTCCGCTGCGCGGGCATCAAGCGCCGCCTTGCGCTCGGCAGCCTCTGCCAGCGCGCGCAGGGCCGCCGCGCTCAGCACCTTGCCAGGCGCGGCATTCGGCAATGCCTGCCCGGTCGCGTTGGCATCGGCCGTTGCGTCTTCTGCGGCGGGAGCTGCGTCTGGCGTGGTCGACGTCATGCGGCGGAGTCATCCTTGAGTTGGCACCGGGTGAGGCACATATAGGCGCTTCGTCCACGTTTGTCCCCCGTGAGGAACCGTCCCGTGAACTACATGCGCACTGCCCTGCTTCTGGCGGCCATGACCGCCCTGTTCGGCGTCATCGGCCTCTTGATCGGCGGAGCCACCGGCATGATGCTGGCACTGGTCGTGGCGGCGGGCATGAACCTGTTCAGCTACTGGAATTCGGACAAGCTCGCCCTCCGCGCCCACAATGCTCACGAGGTCGATGACAGCACCGCGCCTGAGCTGGTGGCCATGGTGCGGCAACTGGCCGAGCGGGCGCAGATGCCGATGCCGCGGGTCTATGTCATCGACGATCCCCAGCCCAACGCCTTCGCAACAGGCCGCAACCCCGAGAACGCCGCCGTCGCAGCCACCACTGGCATCATGCAGCAGTTGACCTGGGAAGAGCTGGCCGGCGTGATGGCGCATGAGCTGGCGCACATCCGCAACCACGACACGCTGACCATGACCATCACGGCCACACTGGCCGGCGCGATCTCGACGATCGCCAATTTCGGCATGTTCTTCGGCGGCAACCGCGAAAGGCCGAATCTGATCGTCACCCTGCTGATCTCGATCCTGGCGCCGATGGCTGCCATGGTCGTGCAGATGGCAGTCTCACGCTCGCGCGAATACGAGGCCGACAAGCTCGGCGGCGAGATTTGCGGCAATCCGGTCTGGCTCGCCGATGCGTTGGCCAAGATCGCCGGCGGCGTGGCCCGCACACCCAGCGAGAGCGCCGAACGCCATCCCCAGACCGCGCACATGTTCATCATCAACCCGCTTTCGGGCCAGGGCTTCGACAACCTGTTCTCGACCCATCCCGATACCAACAACCGGATTGCAGCATTGATGGATCAGGCGGCGCAAATGGGCTATGGAGCATCTCCCTCGCCCGGCGGCTTCCTGAGCGGCTCCGAGAACAATCCCTGGGGTTCATCCGGCACGGGCGGCAGACGCGGCCCCTGGGGGTGACCGTCCCGCTTGCGGAAGATCGCCCTTGACCAACGTCTCCACGCCGCGCGGGCGCAAGCCCGGTGCTTCAGCCCCGATCCCGTCCGCATCCGGACCGGCCAAGCCTGACCCGGCCATGCCCGGCCTCGTGGCACGCTACACCGCGAGCCTCGCCTTCGAGCGCACGCTGGCGGCACGTCAGCAACTCGATGACGTGCTCGATCAGGAGATCGCGGCGGCACGCGGACTGGAAGGCCGGGATGCCGGCCTCGTACGCGCCATCGCCGTCACCAGTTTCCGGCATCTGGGCACCATCACGCGCGCCGTCGATGCACGCGTCGAGCGCGGGGCGTCATCATTGCCGCGCCCCGTACAGGCCATTCTGGTCACCGCGGCAGCGCAGATCCTGTTTCTGGAGGCGGCGGACCATGCCGCCGTCGATCTGGCCGTAGCGCAGACCAAACTCCAGCCGCAAGGCCTTCGTTTTGCCGGGGTTGTGAATGCCGTGCTGCGCAAGATCGGCCGCGAGGCGGATGCGATCCGCGCCGGCATCACCGCACCGAGCGACGATCTCCCTCCCTGGCTGCTGACATCGTGGACAGCGCATTATGGGGCTGCGACCACCGCGCTGATGGCTGCGTCGCTGGCCGAGGAATTGGCGCTCGACATCACCGTCAAGGCAGATGCCGCAGGTTGGGCGGAAAAGCTCGATGCCGTGCTGCTGCCGACAGGCTCGCTCAGGCTTGCCGCGCGCACGCCGGTTCATGAACTGCCGGGTTATGATGAGGGTGCCTGGTGGGTGCAGGATGCCGCCTCGGCTGTCCCGGCGCGGTTGCTGGGCGCCGGCCCTGGCCAGCGTGTCCTCGACCTGTGCGCTGCGCCCGGGGGCAAGACCGCCCAACTTGCCAGCACGGGAGCCGAGGTGACGGCGCTCGACCGCTCCGGTCCGCGCCTCGCGGTGCTCAAGGCGAATCTGGACCGGCTTGGCCTCACCGCCACCACCGTCACCGCCGATGCCACGGCGTTCGAGCACGAGCCCTTCGATGCGGTCCTGCTGGATGCGCCCTGCACCGCAACGGGGACCATCCGTCGGCACCCCGACGTGGCCTGGACCAAGACGCCGGCAGATGAGGCAAAACTCATCGCCTTGCAGGCCCGCCTGCTCGACCGCGCGGTCGACCTGACCCGCCCCGGCGGGCGGCTGATCTACTGCACCTGCTCGCTTCAGCCCGGCGAAGGCGAGGATCAGGTCACGCGCATCCTGGCATTGCGCCCCGATCTCGCGCTCGACGCCATTGCCGATCACGAAATCGGCGTGCCCGGCAGCACGACCCCGCGCGGCGAGTTCCGTGCCCTGCCCCACCAACTGCATGGGGACAGCCCGCGTCTTTCCGGCTGGGGAGGGTTCTTCGCAGCGCGCTTTGTGCGACAAACATCCTGACGGAATGGTGACGGATTGAACAAGCGACGTTCCAAGGCGGCGGAGACGCGCTGGGCCATGGCGGCATGGCGCCGGCGCACGGCGCTGAACCTGCGCAAGACCGGTCGCGCCGTCTGGCCTTTCGGGCGTCTGAAGCTGAGCCGCTTCCTGTTTGCGCCGCCTGACCTGAGGACCACCGACGCGGCCATCGCCGCCGACATCTACGCCGGCCAGTTTGTCTTCACCGGGCGGGTGGTCAACACCAATGGCCTGTCCCCTTTCGACATGCCGCCGCCCACCCAAGGATGGGCCGAGGCACTTTATGGGTTCGGCTGGCTGCGCCACCTGCATGCGGCCAACTCGTCGCTGGCGCGCGACAATGCGCGCGCCCTGGTGGCTGATTTCGTCGACCGGGCCCGTCGGCCGGCCCCAAGCGCGATCAGGCCGCAGGTCATCAGCCGTCGGCTGATGGCGTTTCTGGCCCAGTCACCGCTGGTGCTCGATGGCGCCGACCATGATTTCTACATGCTGTTCCTGAAGGCAGTGCGCGACGATGCACTGCTCCTGCGCGACGCGGCGCAGCTCAGCGACGATCCCTTCGTGCATCTGGCTGCTGCCATCGCGCTGACGGCCCTTGGCCTGTGCGTCGAGGGAGCGGAAAGGATGGAGCGCCGCCATGGCGCAAGGCTGTCGGACCTGCTCGATGAGCAGATCCTCGCCGATGGCGGCCATGTCAGCCGCAATCCGCGCGTGCTGGTCGACCTGATGCTCGACCTGCTGCCCTTGCGATCGACCTATGCCGCACGCGGCCTCGAGCCGCCGCAGGGCCTTGTCTCGGCCATTGACCGGATCGTGCCGCATCTCAAGATGCTGCGCCACCCGGACGGCTCGATCGCATTGTTCAACGGCATGGGCGCGAGCCAGGTCGACGCGCTTGCCACGATCTTCGCCAGCCACGACACCGGTGGACGCGCCGCCACCGAAGCCCCCTATTCAGGCTATCAGCGACTGGCGGGCGGGTCCTCCGTGCTGATCGTCGAATCCGGTCCCGCGCCGCCTTTCGAGGCGTCTTCGGAAGCACTGGCCGGTTGCCTTTCCTTCGAATTCTCGCATGGCCGGCAGCGCATCTTCGTCAATTGCGGGATTCCGCGTCAGGCCGGCAGCGATCCGCCCGTCGAACTGCGCGCCTCGGCGGCCCATACCGGCGTGACTTTCGCCGAAACATCGTCCTGCCGCTTTGTCAGCCATGCTGGTCAGACACGGGTCCTTACTGGCCCTCGCCGTGTCATGGCTGGACGCAGCCATAGCTCCGGCGGTGAGCAGCTGGCTCTCAGTCATGACGGATACCAGAGCCGTTTCGGCATCGACATCGAACGGGTGCTCAGCCTCTCCGATGACGGGCTTAGGCTGGAAGGCCGCGAGCAGGTGTCCGGCACACCACGCGGTGCTCCTGACGACGCGACCCTGACGGCACGGTTTCACCTTCACCCCGGGATGCGGGCACAGGTCACCGAAACGGGTGACATCGTGCTGGCATCGGCCCGTGGCCTGTCATGGCGCTTTGCGGCGACGGGCGGCAAGACCAGCATCGAGGACAGCATGTTCTTTGCCGGCATCGACGGCATGCGGCGCACGCAGCAGATTGTCGTCATCGCCGACGATCCGGCTCGTCCGATGACCTGGCAACTCGCCGCGATCGCCGACTGACAATCGCAGCACAGCCTCGCCAGACGATGCGCTACCGCGACAGGGTCAGGCTGGCACCGGACCGCGCAATCACACCCGCCAGCGATGATCCGGAGTTGACCCGCATCCGGGCCGCGACAGAGCCGCCGGGCTGATACAGGAAGACCTCGCCATCGCGATAATCCCAGGCCGTGATCTTCTGAAGGTCACGGTTGGCGCATCCCGCCGCACTGGCTCGATAAAGATCGAGCGCCGGCGAACTCGACAGCTGGACACGGCAGGACCCGCCCGTGGCTTCGCGCGCGGTCCAGCCACCAATCACGCCATCGCGCGAACTGACCGGCCCGCGCCCGTTGCCGGTGGACGAACTGCCCCCGAGTGTCGCGATCTGGCCCGATCCACCCTGAAGCGTAGGTGTCTCGATGGTGCGCGGCGCAGGCGGCGGCGTGGCCGGAGCGGAAGGCTGGAAGAACGGATCGGCTGGCGGCGGCAGACCTCCCGGGCCGGCGTCGCCGCCGGGAACCTGCGCGCCAGTGGCGACCTGCGCGCCGCCGGGCGGTGGCAGCGCCTGGCTTTCAATCGGCGACGTCACGATGGGTGGGGCCGACGGAAGCTGGGGCGATGATGGAGCAGCCCCGCCGCGTGTGGCGAAGGGTCCGCCGCCGCCGAAGCGATCAGCCCCGGCACAGGCCCCCAGCAGCAAGCCCAGCGACACAGCCAGAATGCTGGCCCTGCCCAAAGCGTGGCCAAGTCCCGGATCGGCACGGAACCCCTGCCCCGAACCGGATCGCCTCTGGATCGTCATCATTGCATCAGCCCCGTTTCGCGTCATGCCGCAGCGCCCTGGCAGCGCCGCATGGCTCCGCGTGGCCGTGTCCATGGCGCAGGATGGTGGCGCGGATGCGGCAACGCAAGCGCTGCCATCGTGCCATTGTCAGACCTGACGCGCCACCATCATCTTTTTGATCTCGGCGATGGCCTTGGCCGGGTTCAGACCCTTGGGGCAGGCATTGGCGCAGTTCATGATGGTGTGGCAGCGATACAGCCGGAACGGATCCTCGAGATTGTCGAGCCGGTCCCCGGTGGCTTCATCGCGGCTGTCGATCAGCCAGCGATAGGCCTGGAGCAGCACCGCCGGCCCCAGATAGCGATCGCCATTCCACCAGTAGCTCGGGCACGAGGTCGAGCAGCAGGCGCACAGGATGCACTCATAGAGCCCATCGAGCTTCTCGCGGTCCTCGCGCGACTGCTTCCATTCCTTTTCAGGGCGCGGCGTCGTGGTCTTGAGCCACGGCTCGATCGAGGCATGCTGGGCATAGAACCGTGTCAGGTCCGGCACCAGATCCTTGATGACCGGCATGTGCGGCAGGGGATAGATCGCGACCTTGGCCGCCTTGCCATCCTTGTGGCTGCCGCACTCGTCGATGCCGGTGGTGCAGGCCAGCCCGTTCTTGCCATCCATGTTCATGGCGCACGAACCGCAGAT
>CALRRR020000037.1:0-21738 GCA_943370645.1 Hydrogenophaga intermedia
CCCGATCCGCCCGCGCACGGGATGGTCCTGGCGCAGCAAGGCTTCAACGCAGGTGATCGTTTTGCCGTCGGGCGAAACCTGCGGCTGATAGAGCAGAGCCAGTTCGCTCTTCTTGATGGGGCCGATCAAGCTCATGGGTGCCTCGCCGCGGACGGTGCAGACTTATTCCCCAAACCCTACATCACGGTTCGTTCCTGAGCCGTTACCACGGGTTGGCGGATTTCGCGGCTTTGGCGGTTTTTGGCATTGCAGCAATCTGCGGTCAGCTTGCTGCATGCGCGCCACGATGCCGGTCAGCTCGCCGGTTGTGCCAGTTCGATCCGTGTCCCGCGCGCAGCGGCCTCGGCCACCGCCAGGGTCGCTGCCAGCGTGAGTGCCCCATCCTCGACAGGCTGGAGCGAGGCAGCGTCTCCGCGCACCACATCGCGGAAATGGGTGAGTTGCGCCCGGTACGGATCTAGCCGGCCTGCGAACAGCGCGCGCGCCCGTGCCGGCCGGGTCCAGCTCGGCGGGGCGCTGTCCTGCGTCCATAGCTTCAGGTTGGGGAATTCCAGCGCGCCAGCCGAGCCGATGAAGCGATAGCCGTTCTCGCCGGAGAACGGGAACTCCGGCGACTCGCCCACGCCCTGCTCCGTTGTCCATGGCGAGACCGCCGCATCTGACAGCAGCATCGTCCCGATCGCACCGCTGGTGAAGGCCAGCGCCACGGCAGCCGTATCCTCAACGGCAAAGCTGCGCTGCCTGTGCGAGGCCAGAGCCGACACGCTGGCGATCTCGCCCAGCACGAAGCGCAGGAAATCGATCTCGTGGATCAGGTTGATCAGGATCGGACCGCCGCCCTTGAGCTTGCGCCAGGGGCCAGCCTCGAAATACGTCTCTGGCTTGCAGGTGGCCCAGATCGCCGAGACGCCGACAACAGAGCCGATCACGCCTTCGGCCAGCAGCCGCCGCGCTTCGGTCACCGGCGGATGATGGCGGCGATGATGCCCGACCAGCGTGGCGACGCCCGCCTCCCGCACCGCCCGGCACAGGGTCGCAGCGGATTCGAGCGTGTCGGTCACCGGCTTCTCGATCAGGAACGGAAGGCCCCGCTCGGTGCACGCCAGCCCGTGGGCTTCATGCACCTGATTGGGCGAAGCAATGATCACCGCATCAGGCCTGATCTCGTCGAGCAGCGCTGCCGCGTCGGCACGGACCGGCACATGCGGATAGGCCTTGGCGACGGCATCGACGCTGAGGTCGGCAATGCCGGCCAGCACGAAATCGGGATGCTCGGCGATGCGGGCGGCATGCTTGCTGCCTATCAGTCCGGCACCGAACAAGGCGATGCGGATGGGCAAACCGGAGCTGGCAGCAGATGCAGTCATGGCAAGGTTCCGGTTCAGAAAAGCGGCCGGCACAGCATCACGCCTCGTGCGCCAGCTTCATCCCGGCAGGCAACCATGCTGCAAGCCCCTCGGCAAGGCAATTCCGGTGAATGCTGGCGGGGCGCAATCGGCCGCGAGCCGCCGCTTATGGACCTGTGACATCGAACAGGACCTCGTTGCGCCTGAGCGGTCCCGGCGTGAACGGGTCGTTGTAGTAGGCATAGGTGGGGGCACCCAAAGCGGTGATGTTGCGTGAAGCGAGCCAGGCCCGCAGCGTCGCCTCATTGCTGGCAATCAAGGCATCGGTCGCCACGCCCGAAAAGCGGATGGCAGCCCGGCGCGCTGGCGGCAACTGCAACAGCCGGACATCATCGCCAGCAGCCCTTGGCAGCGTTTCCAGCGTGTATTTGGCAGGCATGACGAAGCGGATGGTCCACGACTGGCCAGCCCCACCATCGCTGGGCGTCTGCGTCACCGGCGCGGTCATCGCAATCGTCTGGCGTTCCTGCATGACTGGAGCTGTCATGCTGACGCTGTCACCGCCGCGGTTCTTCGCGAAGATATATCCCGCAAGCGGGCTGAAGCCCGCCCGAACGGCGGCGTTTCGGTCACCCTGCCGCGTCACTTCAGCCACGACCAGAGCGGGATAGTCCCTGATCTCGATCAGGCCATCCTGCGCGACCAGGGCATGTTTCGGTTGTTCGACATTGCTCACGACATAGACCCAGACACCGATGGCCAGAACCGCAACGGCGGCCAGAACTCCAAGACCGATCAACACGATGTTTCGAATGCTCCGCATGATCCTGATATGGTGACGGTGGCATGCAATTCCGAGGTCCCTCTCAAAACAAGTTGGGGATCAGGCTTCCAGGACGAGCCAACGGCTGCTTGCCATTCCTGTGGAACCGCTCGCGATGCAGGGCAGCGAACGAGGTAAAGCCCAACAGACAAAATGGAGAGGAACGTTGCACATTGCAGGCTGCAATCAGCCCCTTCACTCACCCAACCTACCGGATTTGACCGATTTTCGAGGCTGGATGGTGCTGCGAGAGAGGATTGAACTCTCGACCTCACCATTACCAATGGTGTGCTCTACCACTGAGCTACCGCAGCGTGCCGGGGAAGGAGCCGGGCGCGGGGCACGGCATGCATCATCAGCCGCCGCTGGATAGACGATGGCTGTGCTCAAATCAACCCGCCAAATGCGGCTGCCGGCAAACCCGGTCGGCATCTTATCCGGCATCCTGCCGAGAGCAGGGCACCGGCTGCTTGCAGCAGGCCACGGACGATCAGCGGCGCAGTGCCCTTGGCTCCCGTCACAGCCAGCTTGTGCCGGTGGGCAAAGGCGCAAGCCCCAGATGGATTGCCACGCTCTGGCCGATGTCGGCGAAGGTGGCCCGCTTGCCGATGGCGCGACCGGCCATGCCGGGGCCGAAGGCCAGGATGGGCACATGCTCGCGGGTATGGTCCGTGCCCGGAAAGCTGGGATCATTGCCGTGGTCGGCGGTGATGATGACGAGGTCGCCGGCTCTCAGCACGGTCTGGACCTCGGGCAGGCGCCGGTCGAAGGCCTCGAGCGCAGCGGCGTAGCCCGGCACGTCGCGGCGGTGGCCGAACTCGGTATCGAAATCGACGAGATTGACGAAGGCGAAGCCGCCGGCCGGCAAATCGCGAAAGGCCTTGATCGCCATGTCGAGGTGGCTGTCGTTGCTGATGCCCTTGTGCTCGATGGCCGTGTTGCGATGGGCGAAGATGTCGCCGATCTTGCCGATGGTGGCGATGGCGCGTCCGGCTTCGGCGGCGCGGTCGAGGATCGTGGGGCCCGGCGGCTGCACAGCGAAGTCCTTGCGGTTCGGCGTGCGCACGAAGCCGGCCTCCGGCGAGCCGATGAAGGGGCGCGCAATGACGCGGCCGATGTTCAGCGGATCGACAAGGCGGCGCACGGTGCGGCACAGCGCATAGAGCCGTTCCAGCCCAAAACTCTGCTCGTGGGCCGCAATCTGGAGCACGCTGTCAACCGAGGTGTAGCAGATCGGCCAGCCGCTGCGCATGTGTTCGGCAGCGTGCTCGTCGATGATGGCTGTTCCGGAGGCGTGGCAATTGCCCAGAATGCCCGGCACCTGCCCTTCGCGGATGATGGCGGCCACAAGGTCGGGCGGGAAAGAGTTCTCATGCTCGCGAAAATAGCCCCAGGCAAAGGAGACCGGGCAGCCTGCCATTTCCCAATGCCCGGAGGGCGTATCCTTGCCCTGGCTGATCTCGACCGCGCAGCCATGCTGGCCTGCTGGCTGGGCCGGGGATGGCACGCCGGCCAGCATCCGGCCTGTGGAGGCCTGATAGGCCCCGCCAAGGCCCAGCGCGGCCATATGCGGCACCTGCAGCGGGCCTGAGCGGAGCCCCGGCCTGTTGGCCAGGCCGGCCGCGCAATGCTCGGCAATGTGGCCCAGCGTGTCGGCACCGGCATCGCCATAGGCCGGCGCATCATGCGCCGCACCGCATCCGACCGAATCGAGCACGATGATCATGGCGCGGCGGGCCGGCGGCGGCGCGGCAGGAACAGGAGTGGTCCCCACGGACTATTCCCTCACCGCATGGGCTGCGGCATCCGCATCGAGATTGAACGCCGCTGCGAACAGGGCCTTGGTGTAGTCGGTCTTCGGATGGCTGAAGATCGCCTCGCCGGGGCCCTGCTCCACCACCTTGCCATCCTGCATGACCAGCACATGATGGGACAGCGCGCGCACCACCTTGAGATCGTGGCTGATGAACATGTAGGCCAGCCCGCGCTTGTCCTGCAGATCGCGCAGCAACTCGACGATCTGCGCCTGCACCGACATGTCGAGGGCCGAGGTCGGCTCGTCGAGCACCACGAAGCCGGGATCGAGCGCCATGGCGCGGGCGATGGCGATGCGCTGGCGCTGGCCGCCCGAGAATTCGTGCGGGTAGCGGTCCATTGCGGCTGGATCGAGCCCGACATCGACAAGGGCGCGGGCGACGATCTCGCGACGCTGATCGTAGCTCAGGCCCTTGTCCTGAACGAGCAGGCCTTCCTCGACGATGCCGGCCACCGACAGGCGCGGCGACAGCGAGCCGTAGGGATCCTGGAAGACGACCTGCATCGACCGGCGCATGGGGCGCATGGCGGCGGTGTTGAGGCCGTCGATGTTCTGCCCGAGAAACACGATCGGGCCTTCGGACGCGATCAGCCTGAGGATCGCCAGACCCAGCGTGGTCTTGCCAGACCCTGACTCGCCGACGATGCCGACCGTCTCGCCCTCGCGGATGGTGATCGAGACACCGTCAACGGCCTTCACATGGCCGACCGTGCGGCGCAGGAAGCCGCGCTTGATCGGGAACCAGATCTTCAGCGGCCCTGCTTCCAGCACCGTTTTGGCGTCGGATTTGACCGGCAAGGGCTTGCCCTTCGGCTCGGCGGCCAGAAGGCGCCTTGTGTAGTCATGCTGCGGCGCACCGAACACCTCGGCCACCGGCCCTTCCTCGACGACCTTGCCCTTGAGCATGACGCAGACATGGTCGGCAATGCGCCTGACAATGCCGAGGTCATGGGTGATGAACAGCATGGCCATGCCCAGCCGCTGCTGCAAATCCTTGAGCAGCTTGAGGATCTGTGCCTGAACGGTGACATCGAGCGCCGTGGTAGGCTCGTCCGCGATCAGCAGTTTGGGCTCGTTGGCCAATGCCATGGCGATCATCACGCGCTGGCGCTGCCCGCCCGAGAGCTGGTGCGGGAAGGCATCGAGCCGCTCGGCGGCGTTGCGGATGCCGACAAGGTCGAGCAACTCCAGCGTGCGGGCGCGGGCCGCTTCCCCGCTCAGGCCCTTGTGGAGGGCCAGGATCTCGCCGATCTGCTTTTCGATGGTGTGCAGCGGGTTGAGCGAGGTCATCGGCTCCTGGAACACCATGGTGATGTCATTGCCGCGCACCTTGCGCAGGTCATCCTCGCTGGCGGCGAGCAGGTCCTGGCCATCGAACAGCACCCGGCCGGACGGATGCGAGGCCGGCGGATACTGCAGGAGCTTGAGGATTGAGAGCGCCGAGACGGACTTGCCCGAACCAGACTCGCCCACCAGCGCCAGCGTCTCGCCGGCCCTGAGGCTGAATGACACGTCATCAACGGCAAGTGTGACCTGCCCGCCCTGGCTGAAGGCGGTGGAGAGATGCTCGACGGAGAGAAGGGGGGTGGTCATCGTTACCGCACCCTCACCCGAACGTCTTGCGCGGATCGAAGGCGTCGCGGACCGCTTCGCCGATGAAGACCAGCAAGGACAGCATCAGCGAGATCACCAGAAAGCCGGCAAGGCCGAGCCAGGGGGCCTGGAGGTTGTTCTTGCCCTGCGCCAGCAATTCGCCCAGCGACGGCGAGCCGGGCGGCAGGCCGAAGCCGAGGAAATCGAGCGAGGTCAACGTCGTGATCGAGCCATTGAGCACAAAGGGCATGAAGGTCAGCGTCGCCACCATGGCGTTGGGCAGGAGGTGCTTGACCATGATCTTGGCGTTGGACAGGCCAAGCGCGCGTGCGGCCCGGACATATTCGAAGTTGCGGGCGCGCAGGAATTCGGCGCGAACCACGCCGACCAGCGACACCCAAGAGAATAGCAGCAGGATGCCGAGCAGCACGAAAAAGCTGGGTGTGATCACCGACGAGATGATGATCAGCAGGTAGAGCGACGGGATCGATGTCCAGACCTCAATGAAGCGCTGGAACAGCAGATCGGTCCAGCCGCCGAAATAGCCCTGCACGGCACCTGCGGCGATACCGATGACGGAGGAGACGATGGCCAGCGTCAGCCCGAACAGCACGGACAGTCGAAAGCCGTAGATCAACCGCGCCACCACGTCCCGGCCCTGATCATCGGTGCCAAGCCAGTTCCATTCGATGTCGCGGCAGGTGCTTCCGCCGACCTTGGCTGCCTGCACCTTGCATTGCTCGTCGCTGAGCAGCCAGGTTGGCGGCGCCGGCGCGGGTACCGGCAGATCGAGATTGTGGGTGGAATAACTGAAGCGGATCAGCGGCCAGACGGCAAAGCCGTTGGCGGCGATTTCCTTCTGGATCACCGGGTCGCGGTAGTCGGTCCGGGCCAGGAAGCCGCCGAACTTCTCCTCCGGATAATCGACCGCGATCGGCACCAGCCACTCGCCCTTGTAGCTGACGAAGACGGGCCGGTCGTTGGCGATCAGCTCGGCGAACAGGCAGAGCACGAACAGCACCATGAACAGCCAGAACGACCATGCGCCGCGGCGATTGGCGCGGAAATTGGCCAGTCGTCGCTGGTTGATCGGCGTGAGCCAGGGCCGCTTGACCGGCGGCGGCACCACGAGTTCGGGGGGTCTCGCCTCCATCGTCAGGTCTCCCGCGTCTCGAAATCGATGCGCGGATCGATCCAGGTGTACATCAGATCCGAGATCAGGTGCACGACCAGGCCCACGAGCGAGAAGATGAACAAGGTGGCAAACACCACGGGATAATCGCGGTTGACGATGGCCTCGAAGGACAGGAGCCCGAGCCCGTCCAGCGAGAAGATCGTCTCGATCAGCAAGGAACCGGTGAACAGCGCCCCGACGAACGCGCCGGGGAAGCCTGCAATGATGATCAGCATGGCGTTGCGGAAGACATGGCCATAGAGCACGCGGTTCTCGCTCAGCCCCTTCATCCGGGCTGTCAGGACATATTGCTTGCGGATTTCATCGAGGAAGGAATTCTTGGTGAGCAGCGTCTTGGTGGCGAAGATGCCAAGCGCCATCGCCGTGACCGGCAGGGCGATGTGCCAGAGATAGTCGAGGATCTGGGCATGCCAGGCCATGTCCTTCCAGCCATCGGAGGTCAGTCCGCGCAGCGGGAAAATCTGGAAGAACGAGCCACCGGCGAACAGCACGATCAGCAGGATCGCGAACAGGAAGCCGGGGATGGCATAGCCCAGGATGACAAGGCCGGAGGTCCAGACATCGAAGGGCGAACCGTCCGAAATCGCCTTCCTGATGCCGAGCGGAATCGAGACGGCATAGCCGATCAGCAGGATCCACAGACCCAGCGAAATCGAGACCGGCAGCTTCTCCTTGATCAGTTGCAGCACCGGCGCATCGCGGAAATAGCTCTTGCCGAAGTTGAAGGTGGAATAGTCGACCAGCATCTTGAAGAAGCGCTCATGCGCCGGCTTGTCGAAGCCGAACTGCTTTTCCAGTTCCTTGATGAACTGCGGATCGAGCCCCTGTGCGCCGCGATAGGCCGAGGTGACATCACCACCGGCCCCGCCCGAAGCCGGCGCGCCGCCGGCCACATCGCCGCCGCCGCCGCCGAGCCGCCCGGCCACGCCTGAATCCTGGCCCTGCAACTGGGCGATCATGCGCTCGACAGGCCCGCCAGGGGCGAACTGCACCAGCACGAACGAGATCAGCATGATGCCGAACAGGGTCGGGATCATCAGCAGCACGCGACGGGCAATGTAGGCCAGCATCAGGCGCGCCCGATCCGGCGGGCCTTCTCGGGGTTGAACCACCAGGTGGTCGGCGCGCCACCCCCGAACTTGGGCTGCACATCCGGGCGCTCATACATGTCCCAGTAGGCGAGCCAGACTGACGGCGCATGCCACATCGGGATCCAGTAGCGGCCGGCGCGGAAGACGCGGTCAAGCGCCTGGCAGGCGGTGACCACCTCGCGATAGGAGGTGGCGTTCGAAATCTGGGTCAGCAACGAATCGACCACAGGATCGGCAATGCCGGCATAGTTGCGCGAGCCGGGCGTGCGCGCCGCCTCCGAGCCCATGACGATGCGCAAGGTATCGCCGGGGATCTGCGAGCCGCCGAGCGCCAGGCTGACGATATCGAAATCGAATTCGTTGGTGCGGCGCTGATACTGGGCCGGGTCGACCGTGCGCAGCCGGCCTTCGATGCCGAGCCGCTTGAGATTGGCGATGAAGGGCTGGGTGTGCGGATGCAGGGCCGGATTGGAATCGAGGAATTCGATCTCGAACGGTTTGCCGTTTGGCAGGCGCATCACTGCGCCCTCGCGCTTGCAGCCGGCAGCCAGCAGCAACTCGTTGGCGCGGCGCAGCAGCGCGCGGTCATTGCCCGAGCCATCGGTGACCGGCGGCACCCAGGGCTCGCCGAACACCTCCGGATCGAGTTGCGCGCGGTGCGGCTCCAGCAGGGCCAGTTCTGCAGGGGAGGGCAGCCCGTTGGCGCGCTTGTCGGACCTCTCGAAGAACGAGGCCGTGCGGGCCCTGAAGCCGAACATGATGTTCTTGTTGGTCCACTCGAAGTCGAAGCACAGGTTCAGCGCCTCGCGGATGCGCTTGTCCCTGAACATTTCGCGGCGGGTGTTGAAATACCAGCCTTGGCTGGCGGTGGTTCCGGTGCGCGGCAATTCCTCGCGCTTGACGCGGCCATCGCGGATGGCGGGGAAATCATAGCCGGTTGCCCACTGGCGGGCAGTGTATTCTTCCTCGAAGGTGATGGTGCCAGCCTTGAAGGCCTCGAAGGCGACGTTGCGGTCGCGGAAGTAGTCGTAGCGGACGCGGTCGAAATTGTTGAGGCCGACATTGACCGGCAGGTCCTTGCCCCAATAGTCGGGCACGCGATCATATTCCATGAAGCGCCCCTGCTCGAAACGGCCCATGCGGTAGGCGCCGGAGCCGAGAATGGGCTCAAGGATCGCCGCCTCGAAATCACGGCCATCCCAGAACTTTTTCGAGAACACGCTGAGTGATCCCACCAGCAGGTGCAGGTCACGGCTCTTTTTCGGTGTCAGCCTGACGGTGACCGTGCGCGGATCGTCGGCGGTGACGCTCTCCAGTTCGCGCAGAAGCAGCCGGTAGGAGGAATGGCCCTTTGTCTTGATGATGTTCATCGAAAAGGCGACATCCTCCGCCGTCAGCGGGCTGCCATCGTGGAAGCGGGCTTCCTCGCGCAGTTTGAAGCGGTAGGTCAGCTTGTCGGGCGCGATCAGGATGGTGTGGGCCAGAAGGCCATAGGAGGTCAGCGGCTCGTCGGCGTGGCTGGTGACGAGGCTGTCGAAGATCAGCTCCGTGCCGCCGACGCCGTCGCCCTTGTCGACGAAGGAATTGAGCGTGTTGAAGGTGTCGAAGCTCTGGTTGCCGCCACCGGACTTGAGCTGGATGTTGACGAACCCGCCCTTCGGCGCCGCCGGATTGACGAAGGCGAAATGCTTGAAATCGCGCGGCAGGCCCAGCTCGCCGAAGGTGGACAGCCCGTGGGTCTCGGTCCAGCCGGCCTCGGCATAGGAGGGGCGGATCAGGGCGGGCGCTGCGGGAAGGGCCGTCGTGACGAGCGCTGCTCCTGCAGAAGCCTTCAGTGCATCACGCCGTGTCCATCGCCGCATGATTGGCAGCCCCTTGCAACGGTTGTGCGCTGGAGTGCGCCTTGCCGATTCGTCAGCACAATATGGCGCGTCTGCCGCCAGTGGCCAGCGGTCTTGATGCCGCAAACGAAAAAGCCGGGCCTGAGGCCCGGCTGTGTCCGATCAGGGTCCGGCGAAAGCCCGACCTCTGCCGCCTGCCGCTCACTTCAGCGAGGCAAGATAGGCGATGATGTCGGCGCGCTGTTCAGGACGGGCAACGCCGGCAAAGCTCATCGAGGTGCCGGCAAGGTAGGCACTCGGCTTCTTCAGGAAAGCATCGAGTTCGGCAGCGCCCCACTTCTCGCCCTTGGCCTTGCGATCGCGCAGGGCGGCGGAATAGCCGAAGCCGTCAATGTGGGCCTTGGGGCCGTCCACGACCTTCCACAGGTTGGGGCCGACCTTGTTGGCGCCGCCATTCTCGAAGCTGTGGCACGCCTTGCATGATCCGACGGCACGTTCGCCGCGACCGACATCGGCGGTCTTCATGCGCTCCTCGATGGGAGCTTCCGCAGCGGCGGGGGCTGCGGTGGCGGCAGCGGCAACCTCGCCGCCGGGCAACTCGTAGCCGGGAACCTTGGGCTTCGCAGGGGCCCCGACAATGCCGTCGAGCATGTTCAGGCCCATCACCAGCAAAGCGACGCCGAGTACGGCACCCGCAATCTTGTTCAATTCAAACGAGTCCATCGTCCGTCTCGTCCCCCTGGGGCGCACTTGCGCGCGCGCCGCACATCACGTCTGGCGAAAACCGCCGGTCGAGGCTGCTGATTAGCCGCTTTGCGCTTGGGTTTGCAACTCATATAAGCACGTAGGCCTTTGAGACTATTTGACGCCAGCCCCGCTGGTCGAGACAAGACCCATGCTTATGTTGCCGTCCGTTTCCGCCCGCCCGTTTTCGCCGAGCAACCCATGTCCGATCCGCTGATCCTGATCCCGGCCCGGCTGGCCGCGACGCGCCTGCCGAACAAGCCACTGGCCGACATCAATGGCCAGCCGATGATCGTGCATGTCTGGCGCAGGGCCATGGAGGCCGGCATCGGGCCTGTCGCCGTCGCCACCGATTCGGCCGAGATCGCCCGTGCTGTCGAAGCAGCGGGTGGTGTCGCCGTGATGACGCGCGCTGATCACCAGTCCGGCTCGGACCGGATCAAGGAAGCGGCGGATGCGCTGGACCCGGAGGGCCGGCATGACGTGATCGTCAACCTGCAGGGCGATTTCCCGACCATCGATCCCGCTGCCATCGCCATCTCGATCGAGCCGCTGGCCGATTCGGCGGTGGCCATTGCCACCCTTGCCGCCGAAATCCTCGACGAGGACGAGAAGACCGCGCCCAGCGTGGTCAAACTGATCGGCACGATGCTGTCGCCGGGCCGGATGCGGGCGCTCTATTTCACCCGCGCCACCGCGCCAACGGGTGAGGGGCCGCTCTATCACCATGTCGGCGTCTATGCCTATCGCCGGCGGGCGCTGGAGCGCTTCGTCAGCCTGCCGCCCTCGCCGCTGGAGCTGCGCGAGAAGCTGGAGCAGCTGCGCGCGCTGGAGGACGGCATGCGCATCGATGTCCGCCTGATCGGCCATGTGCCGCGCGGCGTCGACACGCCTGCCGATCTCGAACGCGCCCGCGCCGTGCTGTAACGGCCGCCCTGCCTAGTTGAAGGAAACCACCATGTCTGTCGTCGTGTCCTATCAGGGCGAGCCCGGAGCCCACTCGCAGAATGCCGCCTTGCAGGTGTTTCCTGACTGCCAGCCCTTGCCCTGCCCGACCTTTGAGGATGCGCTCGCTGCCGTCAGCGACGGCACGGCGCGCTATGGCATGATCCCGATCGAGAACTCGCTGGCGGGCCGGGTCGGAGACATTTACCACCTGTTGCCAGGTTCGGGCCTGCACATCATCGGCGAGTTCTTCCTGCCGATCCGCTTCCAGCTGATGGCCGTGAAAGGCGCGACCTTGGCCACCATCAAGACAGCGGAAAGCCACGTCGTGGCGCTCGGCCAGACACGCAAGATCATCAAGAAGCTGAATCTCAAGTCGGTCGTCGCCGGTGACACGGCGGGAGCCGCCCGCATCGTGGCCGAGTCTGGCGATTCGTCCCGCGCCGCCATCGCGTCGCGTCTGGCGGCCGAGATCTACGGGCTCGACATCCTGATGGAGGACATCGAGGACGCCAAGCACAACACCACGCGCTTCGTGATCCTGTCGAAATATCCCGAGTATGCCCGCTCTGGAAACGGCACGACCATCACGACGCTGGTGTTCCGGGTGCGCAACATTCCGGCTGCGCTCTACAAGGCGCTGGGCGGCTTCGCCACCAACGGCGTCAACATGACCAAGCTGGAAAGCTACATGCTCGACGGGCACTTCTTCGCGACGATGTTCTACCTCGATGTCGAAGGGCACCCGGACGATCCGGCGCTGAAGCGGGCGCTGGAGGAACTGGATTACTTCTCCCGCGAGGTGAAGGTGCTCGGCGTCTACCCCGCCCATCCGTTCCGTGAGAGCTTCAAGGAAGGCTGACAGCCCGCCCACAAGGGCCGGCCGCGACGCCTCACATCTCCAGCCAGGTCTTGAGCAGCGTATTGGCAATCGCGATGTGGACCGGAGCGGTGAAACCCTCCGGATGCCGGCCTTCCAGCATCAGTTTGGCTTCGGCGCGGGTGAACCAGCGGCCGGCTTCCAGCTCGGTGGTATCAAGGGTGATCGTGTTGGTCAGGCTTTCGCCAATGCAGCCGATCATCAGCGAGGACGGAAACGGCCAAGGCTGGCAGGCGAGATAGCGCACGGAGCCGACGACAAGGCCGGTCTCTTCCAGCGTCTCGCGGCGCACCGCGTCTTCGAAGCTTTCGCCCGGCTCGACGAAGCCGGCAATGCACGAATACATGCCGGGCGGAAAGCGCGACTGCCGCGCCATCAGGCAGACATCGCCCAATTCAGCGTCGTGGCGCACCACCAGCATGATGGTGACCGGGTCGGTGCGCGGGAAATGCTGGGCACCGCAGCCGTCGCATTCGCGCTTCCAGCCGCCGGATGCCGCACGGGTGGGATGCCCGCAATTGGCGCAGAAGCGGTGGCGCGCATGCCAGTCGGTCATCGCCTTGGTTTCGCCCAGCGCGCCGAGTTCGGCCGCGGGCAGCAGGCTCTGCACCGCGACAGCACGCAGGTCGAGCAGCAGCAAATCCTCGCGCTCCTTCAGGGGCTCGGCGAGATCCGCCGCAATGCGCACGCCGAAGCGCCCGTCCTCGCCATCACGCCCGAGGAAAACCTCGTGATCGATCGCGCCAAGCAGGCCAAGTTCGCCAGCCTCATGCCAGATCGTGAGCCCACCCGGCCGGCGGCGCAGCACCGGCTTTTCCCCGGCCACGACGGCAAAACGCGCACCTGTTGATGCCCTCAACGCGGCACGCGGCGCATCATGGTCGCGCAGTTCAGCGGCGCGATCGGTCAGGTTGGTGCCGAAGCCGGTGCGGGCGGACAACTCGTCCCGTGCATGCGGAAGGCCGGGCTCGGTCATGGCAGAAGCATCATCCATGGAAAGGCACCTGAGAAAGAAGCGCAGGGCAGGTATGGGATCAGGCGGAAAAAGCGGCGGTGAGGCGGCGAATCAGATCGGCGGCGACCGCCTCATCGTAGCTTTCGGCCGCGCCTTGCGCCCAGACGGGTTTGGGCCAGACCGCGTCTGTGCGGGTGCGGGCAATGACGTGGACATGCAGTTGCGCGACGACATTGCCGAGCGCCCCGATGTTGAGCTTGTGGCAGGGCACGGTGCGGCGCAACGCTGCCGCGGCGCGGTCGATCTCGGCGCTGAGCTGGCGGCGGTCATCGGGGGCGAGATCGATGATTTCGCTGGCGCCTGCGCGGCGCGGCACCAGCACCAGCCACGGGAACCGGGCATCGTTGATCAGCAGCACCTGGCACAGCGGCCATTCGGCCACAAGCAGCGTGTCGGCGGCGAGACGGGGGTCGAGGCTATAGGCTGGGTTGGTCATGGACCTTGTCTAGAACCAGTCAGGCATGGGTGGGAAGCGGTTTTGCAGGCGCCGCTGGCCGGCACCGACACCGGCAGACGCAAAAAGCGCGTGGATGGCGGCCTCGCACTCTCCCCGGCAGGCACCGGGGCTGTATGATGCCAGTGAATTCTTCACGAGCATGAGGCAGCCCAGATGGCCAGCACAGACAAAGGCGTCACCGTCGTCGATCACCCGCTGGTGCAGCACAAGCTGACACTGATGCGCGACAAGGAACGCTCGACCAAGAGCTTCCGTCAACTGCTCAACGAGATCGGCATGCTGCTGTGCTATGAGATCACGCGCGACCTGCCGATCACCATGACCACGATCGAGACGCCGCTCGAAACCATGCAGGCCCCAGTGATCGCAGGAAAGAAATTGGTCTTCGCGCCGATCCTGCGCGCCGGTGTCGGCTTTCTCGACGGCATGCTGGAGATGGTCCCGGCGGCACGTGTCGCCCATATCGGGCTCTACCGCGATCCCGAGACGTTGCAGGCAGTCGAATACTACTTCAAGGCTCCGTCCGACATCGCCGACCGTACGGTCATTGTCATGGACCCGATGCTGGCCACGGCGAATTCCGCCATTGCCGCTATTGATCGGCTGAAGCAGCGCGGCGCACATGACCTCCGGTTCGTCTGCCTGCTGGCGGCGCCGGAAGGCATCGCCAAGATGCGCGCCGCCCATCCCGATGTCCGGATATGGACTGCCGCTATCGACAGCCACCTCAACGATCATGGCTACATCGTGCCGGGCCTCGGCGATGCGGGCGACCGGATGTTCGGCACGAAGTGATCAGCCGAAGACCAGATTGATGCCGGCCTTCGCGAAATCATGCACCCGCGAACGCCTTGGTGAGGCCGTTCCGTCGAACAGTTCCCTGACCGTGGCCTCCTCGGACAGAAAAAGGTAGTCGCCCGGCTCCTGTCCCAGCGGGTAGGCATCGATGGAGTGCCAGGTTCCCGGATGCAGCATGATGCCGTGACCGGACAGATTGAAGGCGGTCATCGTCTCCGGCTCGGGCGGCGCGGCTGACGGCGCGGCAACAACCAAGACGCAATGGGAGCCGCTGATCTGCTGGCGGGTCTCGGTGACATGCAAATGCTGTTCGATCAGTTGCACCGCGTTGTCCCGCGGCTTGTAGCGGACATATTGCAGCCGGGGTGGCCCCTCGACCTGAAACGGCATGATCCAGCCGTCGAAATTGTCGCGCCCGAAATCACGCTCGCCAGGCGGCGCAAAAATACGGCCGAATGGGGCAAAGGCTGCCGCCGTGATGGGGATGATCGGCAGGTGAACGGTTCGCATTATCAGTCCTTTACATGAAAACGGCGGACCGCAAGGCCCGCCGTTCAGAAAGAAGCAATCGTCGGGCCATCTGGCTTACTGGCCGACGGCACCTGAATCGCGCAGCGGCTTGTCGAGGACCGCAAGGTCGCGGGCCAGCACGGCGGCCATGCCGGCGGGAGCACGCTCCTGGGCATTCGGGATCACCGTGCCGAGATCGGCCAGCCGCTTGTTGGTGGTGGGATCTTCAAGCGCCTTGTTCAGCGCATCGACCAGCTTGTCCTGGATGTCCTTGGGCAGGCCCTTGGGCCCGAAGATGCCGTTCCAGCCGCTGATCTGGTATTCGGGCAGACCGCCCTCGGCTGTGGTCGGTACATTCGGCAGCACCGGCAGGCGGGCCGGGGTGGCGATGCCCATGGCCTTGATGTTGCCAGCGAGAATCTGCGGCGTCAGGTTGGTGACCTGGTCGCACATGAAATCGACCTGGCCGCCGACCAGATCGTTGAGAGCCGGGCCGGTGCCGCGATAGGCGACGGCGTTGAGCTTCGGCACGCCGATCTGGGCTTTCAGCAGCACGCAGGTGGTGAAGGCCGTGGAGCCGACGCCGGCATGGGCCTGGTTCACCTTGTCCGGATTGGCCTTCAGGTAGGCCACGAACTCGCGCAGGTTGTTGGCCGGGAAATCCTTCTTGGTGACGATGACGATCGGCGTGATGCCGGCAATGCCGATGGGCGTGAAATCGGTGATCGGGTTGTACTTCAGGTTGGGATAGAGGGCGGGTGCTGCGGCATGAGTGCCCATCTGGCCCATGATCAGGGTGTAACCGTCAGGCGCAGCAGCGGCGACGCGCGCGGTGGTGGTGGTGCCGCCGGCGCCGGCCACGTTCTCGATGATGATCTGCTGGCCGAGTGTCTTGGACATGTGCTCGGAGACGATGCGGGCGATCACGTCGGTGGGGCCACCGGCTGCGAATGCCACGAACATCGTGATCGGCTTGTTCGGATAGGCCTGCGCATGGGCAGCGCCGGCAAGGCCGAGCGAAGCGGCGACGGCAACAGCGCCGAGCATGGTGCGGCGGGACAGGTTGGTCATGAAGCATTCCTCCGGAGTGGGTGTGGTGTTGTTGTTGGGCCTGACGTGTCTCTGGCATGCCGTGTGGATGCGCGGCAGCCCAAGCCTGTGACGCATACATAGCGCGCCAGCCGACAATTTGAAGCCCGTTTTAGCGGCATCCGGAGCGGGCGCGACCCGATGCAGCACCGCCGGATGTCCGGCGGCGATGTGCGTTTGCTATTCGGTGAAGACGACGTCGCGCTTTTTCGAGATCGATGGCAGCAGCGCCACGACCAGCACGACGACGGCGACGACCAGCAGGCCGGCCGAGATCGGGCGCTCGACGAAGGTCATGAACGAGCCCCTGGAGATGATCAGCGCCTGCCGCATCTTCTCCTCCAGCAACCGGCCGAGCACATAGCCGAGCAGCAGCGGGGCCGGCTCGAAGCCGAACTTGATCAGAGCGTAGCCGAACAGGCCGAAGAAGGCGGTCATCGCCACATCGACCGGGGAATTGTTGATCGAGTAGATGCCGATGCAGCAGAACAGAAGGATGGCCGGGAACATCAGCCGGTAGGGCACCTTCAGCAGTTTCACCCACAGCCCGATCAGCGGCAGGTTGATGATCAGCAGCATCAGGTTGCCGATCCACATCGAGGCGATCATGCCCCAGAACAGCTGCGGGTTCTTGGTCATCACCTGCGGGCCGGGAATGACGCCGTGAATGGTCATGGCACCGACCATCAGCGCCATCACCGCGTTGGGCGGGATGCCGAGGGTCAGCAACGGGATGAACGAGGTCTGCGCGCCGGCATTGTTGGCGCTTTCAGGCCCGGCCACGCCCTCGATGGCCCCGCGTCCGAAGCGCGACGAGTCCTTCGCGAGTTTCTTCTCCAGCGTGTAGCTGGCGAAGGGGCCGAGCACCGCGCCGTTTCCGGGCAGGATGCCGAGTGCCGAGCCGAGGAACGTGCCCCGAACCATCGGCATGGCGGACTGCTTCATCTCGGCGAGGTTCGGCAAAAGGCGTCCGACCTTCTGGCGGACGACATCGCGCGTCTCCGGATTTTCGAGGTTCTTGATGACCTCGGCAAAACCGAAAATGCCCATGGCCAGCACGGCGAAATCGAGGCCGTCCGACAGCGGCGCGAAGCCGAAGGTCATGCGCTCCTGCCCGGTTTCGAGATCGGTGCCGATGGTCGAGAACAGCAGGCCTAGCAGGATCATGGCGATGGCTTTCAGGATCGAGCCGCGCGCCAGCACGACTGCGAAGCACAGGCCCATCACCATCAGCGAGAAGTATTCGGCAGGTCCGAACAGCAGCGCCATGCGGGTCAGCGGCGCACCCAGGGCGGCAATCAGAATCGTCGCGACCGAGCCGGCAATGAACGAGCCGATGGCCGAGATGCCGAGCGCCACGCCAGCGCGACCCTGCTTGGCCATCTGGTGACCGTCAAGCGTGGTGACAACAGAGGTCGCTTCACCGGGGATGTTGACCAGGATGGCCGTGGTCGAGCCGCCATACTGTGCGCCATAGTAAATGCCGGCCAGCATGATCAGGGCACCGACCGGATCGATGCCGAAGGTGATCGGCAACAGCATGGCGATGGTGGCGATCGGCCCGACGCCCGGCAGCACGCCGATCAGGGTGCCGATGAAGCAGCCGGTGAAGCACAGCGCGAGGTTCTTCAGCGACAGGGCGACGCCGAAGCCGAGCGCCAGATTGGAGAACAGATCCATCGCTCAGTATCCCAACAGCCAGGGCGCGAGCGGGATCGGCAGACCCAGCGCGTATTTGAAGATGCTGGCGCACAGCGCCGTCATGAAGGCAGCGAACAGCAGAACCTCGCTCCATTTCGTCTCGGGCGAGGCAAAGGCCGAGACGATGGCGACCAGGGGCCCGGCAACGATCAGCCCGATGGCAGGCAGCTTGAAACCGAACGGCAGGTCGCTGCCCCGGATGGTCAGCGCGAACAGGCATGCCCCGAGCAAAACGAAGATCAGCCCTCGCATCGACCAGCGGTCGAGCGCAGGTCCTTCGACCCTGAGCGAGGTGATCAGCAGCAGCACGCCCAGCCCGGCGACCATGACGGCGAGTGACTTGGGCAGCATGCCGGGGCCCATGGCGCGCAAGGTGCCCATGCCGAGACCCGATGACGCCCAGAGTGCGCCGAGGCCGATGGCGATGAGAAACAAGCCGCCCGCAAAGTCCTGCGGGGCCGCAATCCTTGGTCTGATCATCGCGCGCTGTCCGTCCCGAATTGTGCTTTTGTTTTGGGTTGAATAAGCAAGTTCCGCAGGCTTTGTCCATCCGGGCTGACACTGCTTTGAACGGAACACAGATGCCGATCACCGAACGCTCCGAGCCAGACCCTGACGTGGCCGGGCTTTTCCCCGGCTTCAGGCTGCTCGATGTCGTGGTTCCAGGCAGCCACGTGCGGCTGCGCACCGGCGGCGAGGGCCCGCCGCTGCTGTTGCTGCACGGCTATCCGCAGACCCATGTGCTCTGGCACAAGGTCGCGGCTCGGCTGAAGCGGCACTTCACCATCATTGCCGCCGACCTCCGCGGCTATGGCGACAGTGCCAAGCCCGAAGGCGGGCCGGACCATGCCGCCTATGCCAAGCGGGCGATGGCGGCTGATCTGGTCGCTGCCATGGCGGCGCTGGGCCATGACCGGTTTTTTGTCGGCGCCCATGATCGTGGCGCCCGCGTTGCCCATCGCATGGCGCTCGATCACCCGGACAAAGTGCTGAAACTGGCGACGCTCGACATCGCGCCGACGCGCGAGATGTATGCCGCCACGACCGACGCTTTTGCTCGGGCCTACTGGCACTGGTTTTTCCTGATCCAGCCCGCGCCGTTCCCCGAGCGGATGATCGGGGCAGACCCGAAGGCCTACTGGCTGAAGAAATGCGGCTCCGGTTCGGCTGGCATGACACCGTTCCACCCCGCTGCGCTGGCCGAATACTTGCGCTGCTTTGCCGATCCGGGCACCATCCACGCCAGCTGCGAGGATTATCGCGCCGCAGCCACGATCGACATCGCCCATGATGATGCCGATGGCGGGCGCAAGCTCAGCCAGCCGCTGCTGGCGCTGTGGGGCGAACGTGGCGCGGTCAACCGCTGCTTCGATGTGCTGGCGCTATGGCAAGAACGCGCATCCGATGTGCGCGGCTACACCCTTCCCGGCGGGCATTATCTCGCCGAAGAGTTGCCCGTTCAGGTGGCCGAAGCCTTCCTTGCCTTTTTCAACGGAGAGACAGCATGACCCGCAGCAACCGCGTCTATCGCATCGCCGTGATCGCCGGCGACGGCATCGGGCAGGAGGTCATGCCTGAAGGCGTGCGGATTCTCGAAAAGGCCGCCAAACTGTTCGGCTTCGAGCTCAGGCTCGATCATTTTGATTTCGCCTCGTACGACTACTACGCGAAACACGGCAAGATGCTGCCTGATGACTGGCAGGAGCAGATCGGCAAGCACGACGCGATCTTCTTTGGCGCAGTTGGCCTGCCGGCCAAGATCCCTGACCACATCTCGCTGTGGGGCTCGCTGCTTCAGTTCCGCCGCGCCTTCGACCAGTATGTCAACCTGCGCCCCGTGCGCCTGATGCCGGGCGTGCCTTCGCCGCTGGCTGGCCGCAAGCCGGGCGACATCGACTTCTGGGTGGTGCGCGAGAACACCGAGGGTGAGTATTCCTCGATTGGCGGGCGCATCTTCGGCGGCACAGAGCGCGAGATGGTGATGCAGGAAACGGTGATGACGCGCATCGGCGTCGATCGCATTCTGAAGTTCGCCTACGATCTGGCCCAATCGCGGCCGAAGAAGCACCTGACCAGCGCGACCAAGTCCAACGGCATCGCCATCACCATGCCCTACTGGGACGAACGCGTGGCCGAGATGGCGAAGAAATACCCCGATGTCCGCACCGATCAGTTCCACATCGACATCCTGACCGCGCATTTCGTGCTGAAGCCCGACTATTTCGACGTGGTCGTGGCCTCGAACCTGTTCGGCGACATCCTGTCGGATCTGGGGCCGGCCTGCACCGGCACGATCGGCATCGCCCCCTCCGGCAACATCAACCCGACCGGGGACTTCCCCTCACTGTTCGAGCCCGTGCATGGCTCGGCTCCCGACATTGCCGGCATGGGCATCGCCAACCCGGTCGGCCAGATCTGGTCGGCGGCGATGATGCTCGAACATCTCGGCGAAACCGAAGCAGCCGCAGCAATCGTGACCGCTTGCGAGCGCGGCCTGTCCGATGCCCGCACGCGGACCCGCGATCTGGGCGGCAGCGCCGGAACCGAGGCCGCCGGCAAGGCCATTGAGGCTGCGCTGGGGTGAGGCGCTTCCGATCAACAGACCGCTTGACGCCAAACCCGCTTGACCACGATAAGGGACCGGAATAGCAGCGCTAAACTGTGAATTTGCGGGAGACGCCACCCACCATGGACTTCATGTCGAGCCAGTTCTGGCTGTCCGTTCTGCAAATCGTCTGGATCGATCTGCTGCTGTCCGGCGACAACGCCGTCGTCATCGCGCTGGCCTGCCGCTCGCTGCCCGAGAAGCAGCGCAAGATCGGCATCTGGCTGGGCGCTGGCGCGGCGATCTTTCTGCGCATCGTCTTTGCGCTGATCGTCTCGTATCTGATGGGCCTTCCATTCCTGAAGGTTCTGGGCGGGCTGCTGCTGTTCTGGATCGCCATCAAGCTCGTGGTCGGCGAGGAAGAGGCCCATGACGGCATCGAAAGCTCGGACAGCCTCTGGCGCGCCGTGAAGACCATCGCTATCGCGGATGCTGTGATGAGCCTCGACAACGTCATTGCCATCGCCGCCGCCTCTCGCGGGCATCCGGAATTGTTCATCTTCGGGCTGCTGCTCTCGATCCCGCTGATCATCTATGGCTCACAGATCATCATGGACCTGCTGACCCGCTTCCCGCTCCTGATCTGGCTTGGCGCGGCGCTGCTGGGCTGGATTGCCGGCGAAATGATCGTCTCCGATGTCGCGGTGCTGGGCTGGTTCAAGTCGGCGATCCCATCCTGGGTCATCGACGTGCCCGTCACGGTCAACCCGCAGGGGATGGGGCCTGCAGCCTTGCCCCACTACGGCGCGGCGGCGATCGGTGCGGCCATCGTGATCATCGCGGGCTATCTCATCAAGGGGCGGCGCGCGGCGGCGTGAGCCGCAGCGCACGCTGCATCACCGGACTGCTGGCACGATAGCGCCAGCGAAGGCCACGGCTGCGGCGTAGCGCCGGTCACCGAGGTCAATCGCCCGCGTGCGGATGCTGAGTCCGGCCTCGCCAGCCACATACCAGCGCCCGTCGCGGCCCGGCAGCACCGGGACGCGGTCGGTCTCCGGCAAGCCGGTTCCGGCCCATTTGCCGTGCGCCTCCTTGGCGGCCCAGAGCGTGGCGAAGGCCAGGTCGCGCTCCGGCTCCGGCACCTGCGCAAGCCAGATCTGCTCGGCGCGGTGCAAGGCCGCATAGGGGATCGGTCCCGCCCCCACACGCTCGATGTCGGCCCCGACCGGCCCTTCCGCGATTGCCACGAGCACCATGCCGTCGCGGGTGGCATGGGACAGATGAAGGCCTGAGGTGCCGGGACTGGCAAGGAAGGGGCGGCCCGAAGGCTCGTGACCCAGCCGGATACC
>CALRRR020000038.1:0-21421 GCA_943370645.1 Hydrogenophaga intermedia
TGACTGATCGTCGATCATGGCAGCTGGCGAGGTCCGGAACATTTGGCGTGAAACCACAGTTGATGAGGGTGTTGTAACAGCCAGATGCCAACAAACCGTTGAATGTTTGGTCGAATCCTCTTGCAGGCGTTTCCCGCATCTTAACCAAGTGCTGCGTCTCTCGGCACTTGGTTTGAGACAGTTCAGGCAATTCTTGAAGAGCGGCTTGGCTCATGGGAGATGTTTCAAGTGGCCCGCAAACTGCTCAAAAAAAGAACCGAGCCACTTTTTCTCTCGGGGTGACCTGAGACCCTGAGCTTCCTCCAGATTTGGGTAGAGTCCGTCGAAGGTGTGATCCGGTCCCATTTGTTGGACCGCCGAAGGATGGACTTTCGGCCTGCTTCACGACGTCTGGTTGGCGGTGATGGGGCCACTGGCCAGATCACGGACCAGCGTCTCGTTGATGGGTGTGCCGTCGAAGCTGATCGCTTCGATGTCCTTGGCCCATGACAGCTTGGCAATCTTGAACTGATGGCAGATGGAGCGTGCCTGCTTCTCGGTGATCCCGACCTTGAGCAGATAACCCACGATGCGTGGCGGCTCATGCTGTCGCTTGATGCCGGGACCTCAATACAGGAGCTGTTCGTTAACCCACTTTTTGGAATCCGCGTGTGTGATACCGATGGGTTGCGGCCAGCTCACAAAGCCGCCTACGGTTAAAAGAGGTGACCATGAGTGGCGGGCACGGGCCTTCGATCGAAGGCAACAATCGGCATGTAGCCCTCCTGATCGCGGTATTGGCGCTGTTCCTGGCTTTTTCCGAAATGTTGGGCAAAAACGCCGAGAAGGCCTCGATGCAAGCCAATATCGAGGCGAACAATCTCTGGGCCTTCTTTCAGGCCAAGACCATCCGCCGAGCGATGGCACAAAACCTTGCCGAGATGATCCAGATCGATGGTGTCGGTACAGTAGACGATGCCAAGAAGGCCGCCATTGGCAAGCAGGTTGAAACGTGGACGAGGCTGGCCGCACGGCTTGAGTCGGAGCCAGACACGAACGAAGGTCGCAAAGAGCTGATGGCGCGGGCCAAGGCCGCCGAACTGTCACGCGACCGCAACAACCAGAAGAACGAGGGCTTCGAAATTGCCTCGGCCATTCTTCAGATTTCGATCGTGGTGGCTTCTGCCATGATCATCACCGGCATCGCGGCTTTAGCCTATCTGGCAGGCGGCCTTGGCATCGTCGCAGTCGTTCTGATGGCAGTGTCGCAGTTCGCGCCGACGATCCTGCCGTTTCACTGAAACGGTTGCCGGTATCTGAAATCAGAAGCGGCTACGGTTTTGGTGTATTGATGCCGACGGGCGAAACCCGAGACTTTTTTGGTTAGTCTGACAGCACCGTTCACTTCCCTGATGTTGCGCCAGACCCGAGAGGTTCCACGATGCAGCCCCCACTTCCCCTCTTGAACACCGTGTTTCTCACGCTTTTCCTGGGCTGCGTACCAGCGCTTGCCCAGCCGCGCGGCGCTGTCATCGCGTCCTGCGCCGCCTGCCATGGCGAGGACGGCATCGCACGCGAGGCAGACGTGCCTCACCTGGCGGGCCAGAACGAGGCCTATATGCTTAATCAGATGGCCAACTTCAGAAATGGCAGCCGCCGCCATCCTGAGATGCGCTTCATAGCCCGCGATTTGGGACCGCAGGATATCAAGGACATCATCACCTACTATGCAGCGCTGCCGGCCAGATAAGGCATTTGGGGCAAGGCACCACCTCGAAATGGTGCGTCCGCGCTGGTCGCACAAGCCGGAACTGATCCGGACCTATCAGGCAACTAAGTTGGGTTGGTTATGGATGGACCGCCTCGATACCATTGCAGCCGGCGGTAGGGACTGGATTACGACGACACCGGCGCGTGTGAACAAGCACCTAAGGGGTGTTCGGCGGGGGCACGCTTCGATGCCGATCTGGGGTCAAATTGCATACCGGTTCACACACTGTGCCCGTCCCTCCGTAGGGCCGGACTCTAACTCCGCGTGGAGGAAAATCTCAGTGGCAGGTCAACACCACCACACGCCTCACGCGGCAAGCCATCGCAACCCCTCCGGCAAACGCAGGGTGGTTCAGATGCATTCCGTGAACTCGTGTTCGAAAAATGAGTTGCCTGACCTTTATGGAACATGCGCCCTGCGCTACCTGTAGCCGGTGAAAATGTCCCGGGCGCAGCCAACTAGCAAGGCCCCCTCCTGCAAGCTTCAGTGATGACCAGAAAGGTGATTGATGACACGATTTATCATCCTGACATTTCTCGTCTGGGCGATCGCAGCTGCAAGCCCAGCGCAGGCTGAAGATGTGCCGCGCTTTGATATCGGGCTTTTCTGCCAGGCCAACGCCTCGGCACGCGGCGGAGCCACTTCTTGCCGCCGAGCAGAAGAAACCCAGAGGGTCATGCTGACCGAAAACTGGGAGACCTTTCCAAAACAGCGCAAGCATTTCTGTGTGCAATCGGTCAGCTTCAAGCCGCGCTCGGAGCGTTCCTACCAGATGCTGGCACAATGCATCGATGACAGAACGACGAGCTGATTGAGATTCTGGCCATCAGCCGCCGCTCAAGCCCATGACTTCGACATCAATGGCTGCTGAATTTGCCATGCGCGATGACCGGGCCCTGGGCCGTGCCGCCCTGGGCAACGGGCACTGGCTCCAAGGTGATCACCAGTCCAGCCATGAGATTGGCAAACCGCAACATATCGCCAGTCAGATCAAGGTTGACCGGCTTTAGCGGATCAAGCGGGCCAAGTCCGATCGGATCGCCGTCATCATTGGGCACAAGCCATAGAAACGGGACGCCTGCCCTCGAGGGCAGGGTCGAAGCCGGCACGATGATCAGCCTTCCGCGATCGCCATCATAGGTGGCGACATACTCCGGCGGGCCATCTCGCGGCATGATCTGGCTGACCAGCAGCACGCGTTGGGATGGGATTGTGGCAACTTCCTGCCGAGCGGGGGATGGCGGTGGTATGGACGGTTGGAGCAACACCGCAATCAGCACAGTGGCAGCCACTGCGAAGCCAGCCGCCGCCATGCCGCGCCAGAACACGACACTTTGCATCATGCCAGCAGGCCGTGTTGGCAAGTTCGGGGATGATTGCGCGACAGGCTGTCTGGTAGACGAAGCCAGGTCATTCACCAGCGCGGTTTGAAGCCGCTGGAGAACACGCGGATCGGGCGACACCGCTGGCGCCTCCAGCGCAAGCGTGGCGAAATCGTCGCTCCATTGCTGCACCTCGGCTGCGAGCAAAGGATCACGCGCCAGCTCTGCCTTGGCCTCGTCACCGGCCACGAGCCCAAGAGCAATCTCACCCGCCAGCGCGGTGCGCATCCTTTCGTCGTCGTGATCGGTTGCCTTGCTCATGTCCCGTCCATGCAGGCGCGCAGTTTCATCAAGCCGCGCCGGATCCTGCTCTTGACCGTCGAAAGCGGGAGTCCTTCGCGCGTTGCCAATTCATCATATGTAAACCCGTCAAAGAAAGCGGCACGTATCATGCGCTGTTGATCATGCTCGATAGACCCGAGGCAGCCATGCAGCCTGTCATGATCCTGCCCGGTGATGATCTGATCAAGGACAGGGGTCGAGCCGTCATCGACCTCGATGTCATCAAGGGGATCGAGCAGGCCCGACCGGGAGCGCTCGGAGCGCAGCCGGTCGATGGCGCGGTTGCGGGCTATGACCGCCAGCCAGGTCATAGGCGCGCTTTTGAGCGGATCATAGGATGACGCCTGCTTCCAGACATTCATATAAGTATCCTGCAAGACTTCTTCAGCTAGTGCCGCATGCCGCACAACGGCAATAATGACGCCGTTGAGTTTGCCGCTCGTCAGGGCATATAGCCGCTGCAAGGCCTGATCATCATGCTGGGCGACCCGCATCAGCAGATCGGCCAGCACGATGCGACCAGCATCACGGATGTCAGCGCTCTTGTCATGCCTTGATGTCATGCGGCTCTGCAGCGCTATCATCTGATCCTTTGCGCAGCTCACTTCGCTTACGCGCAGGTTTCCGGATTGGTTCAGCCTGCCCTTCAGCTATCGATTCAACGCTTCCGCTGCCCAGGGATAAGGACGCGGTCGATGACGTGAATCACGCCATTGCTTGTGTTGATGTCAGCTTTTGTCACCCGCGCCCCATCGATATGGACAATCCCATTGCGGCGCACAGCGCGGATACTGTTGCTGCTATTGAGGGTCTGAACCAGAGTCGGACGGTGTGGCACATCCTTGGCCTCAATGCGTGATCCAACCACGTGATAGGTCAGGATAGCCTGCAGTTGCGCCTTGTTCTCTGGCTTCAGCAGGCTTTCTACCGTACCGGCAGGCAGGCGGCGGAAGGCACGATCAGTGGGCGCGAGCACGGTCAGTGGACCCGGCGCGCTCAGGGCCGGGACGAGACCGGCCGCTTTCGCTGCGGCGATCAGGGTCTGGAACTGACCGGCTGCCGCGGCTGTTTCAACGATGTTGCGGCTCTGCGCGACGGCCGGTGCCGCACCAATGAAGGCTGCGAATGTGGCGGCGAGGGCAAATCTCTTGGTCAGTGTCATCGGGGGGTCCTTTTGCGGTTCTGCAGGTTGCGGTGAAAGCTACGCAGAGACCTGCGAAAAAGACGCAGCCGTCCATCAGCAAAGGGCACCCCCCGGGTCTGTGTGAATCTGCTTCGGAGATTCACCCCTGTTGGCGTCCAGCGATGACCCCGGTGCCACCGCAGTTTGTTGCACAGCAACAAGTGCTTACCGGCATGTGGGTCGGGTCAGCTTTCGGAGCCGATCGGGGGTCAATTGGCGTGCCAATTCACAGTTGGACCGCTGGAGGATGGACTTTCCGGCCTGCTTCACCACTCAGCTAAAGTTTAAGCAGAATCTTGTTCAGAAAATCGCGTGTTCGCTCTGCGCGAGGCGTACTAAAGAACTCATCAACCGGAGCATGCTCTACGATCCGGCCCCGATCCATGAAGACAACCTCATCGGCCACCTCGCGGGCAAAGCCCATCTCATGAGTGACGACAAGCATGGTCATGCCGCCCCGCGCAAGGTCGCGCATCACATACAGCACTTCCGCGATCATTTCTGGATCGAGCGCGGAGGTCGGCTCGTCAAAGAGCATGGCCTTCGGCTCCAGCGCCAGCGCACGCGCGATCGCCGCGCGCTGCTGCTGCCCGCCTGACAGCCGGCCGGGATGCTTCTGCGCCTGATCGACGATGCCGACACGATCAAGATAATGAAAGGCCAAGTCCTCCGCCTGTTTGCGCGACAGGCCCTTCGCCTTGATCGGCGCCAGCGTGATGTTCTCCAGCACAGTCATATGCGGGTAGAGCTCGAAATGCTGGAACACCATGCCCACGCCGCGGCGCAACTTCGGCAGGTCCTGGCAGCCGCGGACACTGACGCCGTCCACCCAGACATCGCCATTCTGGAAGCGTTCGAGCCCGTTGATGCAGCGCAGAAGCGTACTCTTGCCGGAGCCGCTCGGCCCGCAGATCACAATGCACTGGCCGGCATTGACCGAGAGCGATACGTCGTCAAGCGCGATAAAACTGTCGAAGCGCAGTCCGACATTCTCGACCCTGATGATCGGTTGGTTCATCACGCTGCCCCTTTTTCGAAATGGCGGGCGATCCGCGACGCGCTATAGCAGACGAGGAAATAGATGGCTGCGACCGTGACATAGAGCTCGACAGGGCGCACAGTCCGCTCTGCGATAGAAGCTGCGGTGTGCAACAATTCGCTGTAGCCGATCACATAGACGACCGTGGTGCCCTGGAAAACCACGATGCATTGCGTGATCAGCGCCGGCAGCATCGCGCGGATAGCCTGTGGCAGCACGATATGGCGCATGGTCTGTGCATACGTCAGGCCGGACGACAGTCCTGCCTGAATCTGTCGCACGCCAACGGATTGTATCCCAGATCGCACGATCTCCGCAAAGTAGGCCGCAAAGAACACGATGAAGGCCACGATAATCGAGGTGAGATCATTGACGTTGCGCCCGGTGATCAGCGGCACGAGAAAGTAGAACCAGAAGAGGATCAGGATGAGCGGATTGCTGCGTAGCACGTTGACGAAGGCAGTGCTTGCGCCGCTGAGCCATCGCCGGTGGCTGAGCCGGCCGATTGCGATGAGGCAGCCCAGCGGAAAGCTGAACAGGACCGACACAACAGTGAGCTGCAGGCTCTTGACGAGCCCGCTCATTAGTAGGGGGAAGTTCGCGATGATGACCTGCCAGTCCATTAGACCCTCGCTTCACCGCGCTTGATCAGACCGGGGATCTGATAGCGCCGTTCAAGCCAGGACATGAACAGGATCACCAGGATCGTGGTGGCGATATATGTGAGGGACGCTACCGTGTAAGCCTCGATGCCGCGGAACGACCATGCCTCGATCCGGCGCGTGGTGGCTGTAATCTCGATGACGCCGATTGTCAGCGCCAGCGCCGTGTTCTTGAAAACGGTCAGGAATTCCGAGGTCAGCGCAGGGATGATGATGCGTAGTGCATAGGGCACAATCACGTAGCGGTAGACCTGCACCTGCGTCAGGCCTGTCGAAAGTCCCGCCTTGAATTGCCCGGGCGGAATAGCGCGCAAGGCTGAGCGGATCTGCTCCGCCAGCCGCGCGGATGTGTAGAAAGAGATGCCGATCATGGCTGTCCAGTAGGGCACGTTGTCCAGCCGGTTCCACCAGAAGCTGAATTCACGTGGCAGCATTTGCGGCACCACGTAGAGCCAAAGGAACAATTGCACGATCAGCGGAATGTTGCGGAAAATCTCGACATAGGTTGTGCCGATTGCCCGCAGCACGCGTGAGTGCGTGACGCGCAGAACACCGATCACGATGCCAAGGCACAGCGCCAGAACCCAAGCCAGAAGAGCCAGGTGAAACGTCGTCAGGACGCCTTCGACTATCCAACCAAAATAGGGCTCGCGCCAGAGAAGTCCCCAATCGAATTCATAGCGCATCCCCGTTCGCTCCTAGGGCTCAGACCGATTTCAGGTAATGCTGAATCCGGCCGACCCCTTCCTCGATCTCGGGCAGCGGCGCATTGAACACGAACCGGATATGCCCTTCACCCATAGCGCCGAAAACTGAACCCGACAGGCCGTTGACTCTGGCATTTGCCAGCAGCCGGCTCGCGAACTCATCGGACGACAGACCGAACGAGCGAATATCGGGGAACGCGAAGTAGGCCCCGCCGGGCATGGTACAGCGGATGCCCGGGACGGCGCGAAGACCCTCGACAAGCACATTGCGCTGCGCCTCATAGTTCTTCGACACCTCCTCGATCGTCAGAGTGCCCTGCCCATATGGCCCATCGAGCGCGGCCGCCGCACCTGCCTGCACAAAGGAGGTTACACAGGTGAACAGGTGCGACAGCACCATGCGAATACGCTCGCTCACCGTTGGCGGGGCGACGATCCAGCCCACGCGCCAGCCGAACATGTTGTAGGTTTTGCTCGCGGTCTGGACTGAGATCGTGCGCTCGCGCATACCCTCCAGCGTGGCGATGCTGATGTGGCGGTTTCCGTCGAACAGGAAGTGCTCATACGCCTCGTCCATCACGACCCATAGGTCGTGCTCGATCGCGATGCGGGCGATAGCTGCCAAAGTCTCGTGAGAGAGCACAGCACCGGTTGGATTGTGCGGCGAGCATAAAACGATTGCGCGCGTCTTCGGCGTGACACGAGATGAAAGATCTGCCGGGTCGAGCTGAAATTCGTTCTCGGGCCGGATCGGGAACGGCACCGGCGTCGCCCCCGTCAACCGGATCATAGGGTCGAAGCTGAGCCAGCCGGGATCTTCCAGCAGAACCTCGTCGCCATCCTCGACAAGGGCGAGCAGCGTCGCCACCAGTCCGGCCTTGCCGCCTGGGCTGACCGTGATCTCGGTATCGGGGTCGATACTCATCCCGTTGACGCGCGCTTGCTTGCGCGTGATCGCGGCGCGGAACTCCGGAATGCCGCGCGGGTCCGCATAGAACGAGGCTAGCGGCTGGTCGAGGTAGCGGATCGCCGCTTCCTTGATATGGGCGGGCGTGTCGAACTTCGAACCAAAGTCGATCACGCTGACGCCACTCGCCCGCAACTCCCTGATGCGTTGCATCGATGCCAAGGAGGACGAGAACCGTAGCCGGTCTAGGCGCCGCGCGAAGGTTCGATTGGACATCGTCAGAACTCCAGGAGTGGCCGACGCGCGCATCACTTGGCTTTCAGCCAGTCCTCGATGCCAAACGGGCACTGGCCATAGAGCACCGTCTTGGTCTGTTCGGAGATCGGCAGTGCGAAGCCGGCCTTCGGGCTGCTCTCGCCGAACCATTCATCCCAGAGCTTCGTGTAGCCCCCTGTGTGAATGAAATAGCACAGCGCGTGATCGACGGTGCGCTTCCACTTGGAATCGTTCTGCGGAAGGATGATCCCGTTGGGAGTGCACATCAGGTCGGGACCGGAAACCGCCCATTCGCCGGGGTTCTGTGCGCGCATCGCCAGTGACTTCAGCGCAACATCAAGCGTGACATGCGCATCGGTGCGACCCTGCTCCAGCGCGAGGAAGCCGACCGCATGCGTGGGGAAGACCACGAGTTGCGCGGGAGGGCTGATCTTGCCGGTCTGGCCCATCTCGGTGAGCAGTTTCTGCTCAACGCTGCCATTGGTGACGCCAAGGCGCTTGCCGGCGAGGTCGGAGACGGCGTTGACTGGCATGGACTTGCGGTGCAGCGTCTTCACGCAGACCGCATTGTTAATGAGCGAGAAATCGACGACCTGCTCGCGCTCGACAGTCTTCCCGGTCGAGCCGAGCACCCAGTCGAGCGAACCGTTGACGATGAGCGGGATACGGGTCTGCGGCGTGACCTTTCGGAACTCCAGTTCCAGCTTGGTTTCCATCTTCTTCTCGATCAGGACGTGCAGTGCCTTGCTGAGATCGACCGCCCAGCCAGCGAGCTCGCCCTTCTCATCGACATAGCCGAACGGAGGCGTGCCCTCCTGTGCACCGGCAATGATCTTCTTGTTCTGCAGCACCCGGTCGTACTTGCTCTGGACCTGAGCTTCCGCGCTCGCCAGTGCGAGCGGGAGAAGGCTGAGACCCACAGCAACGCGCAGGCCGGCAGAAAGAAAAAGTCGCAGGTTCATTTCAGTCCCTCCACAGGATGATCGCAAGTGCCATCAGGCACTTGCGCAGGGATAGGCTCCAGGGATTCCGCCGTGTCTTGTCGCTGCTGTCCGGATAGAACCGCGATCGCGTGGCCGGCTTAAAGTCCGCAGAAACCCGCGTTACCCGACCAATGTGCATGTGGCTGACGGGGGCTGTCCAATCCCCTGTTTGTATAGCCATCATCAGATTTATTTATCGGCTGCTTTACAGGTTTAAAGACGCGCGACAGGATGTTGCGCATGATCGATCTGCGAAACCTCGAGACCTTTGTCTGGGTGGCACGGCTAGGCGGCTTTCGCCTTGCCGCCGAAAAGCTCAATATGACCCAGCCGGCGATCTCGGCACGGATCGCACTGCTCGAAGAGGACCTGCGCCTACAATTGTTCGAAACGCGCCCGCGCCGCGGCGTGCTTACTCCGTCGGGGCAGGAATTGCTGCGCTACGCAGAGCGGATCCTGGCCTTGAAAGACGACATGGTGCGCGCGGTCGGGGGGAACACCTCCTACAAGGTCGCACTCAAGATCGGCGTTCCGGAAACCATCGTCCATACATGGCTTGCGATCCTCGTCGACACACTTTCGCGCAACCACCCAACGCTGACGCTCGATGTCGAGGTCGATTCGACCACCAATCTGCGAGAAGGGATTTCGACTGGCCGGCTCGATATCGCGATCACCAATGGCCCCTGCAACGACCCGAAGATTCGTTCGGAATTTCTCTGTGCCTTCCCGATGGCGTGGATGGCGAGCACATCGCTACCGATCGAACGGAACGGCGCAGATCTGGCGTCACTCACCGCCTATCCGGTCATCACCTTCCGGCGCGGTACCGCGCCCTATGGCACCATCCGCGAGTTTCTCGACCGAAACGGATTCGCAACTGCGCGCATGTTCGCCAGTTCGGCGATTGCCGGCATTGTTCGCATGGGGCTTGATGGCATTGGCACCTGCGTGCTGCCGCCGGCGGTCCTGCAGCAGGAACTGCTTGATGGGCGCATGGTCATCCTCGATGCCGGCATCAAGCTTCCCCCGCTCGACTTCTACGTTAACGCCTCGCGCGATGCCGATGTCTGGCTTACGCAGCAGATCACGGACACGACGATAAAGGTTGCGCGAGCCAGTCTTGAACGCCTCGCAGCGGATCAAAGAATTTGATCGGCGGAATCCAAATTCAGGATTAGACCGGTTCCCTGTCCTGGCGCAAAACGTCATTTGATTGCTCGTGCCGTTCTGGTGCCGGGCCGTTCGGGCGTTCATCATGGACATGCAATTCCAAAGATCGTACCGCGTCGGCATCGATGTGGGAGGAACCTTTACCGACGTCGTTGCCATCGGCGCGGACGGGCGGATCCTTGTGCGAAAGGTGGCCTCGACCCCCGGCGATCTCAGCCGTGGCAGCGCGCAAGGCGTAGCTGAACTCCTTGCAGCAAATGGCATTCGCGCCGAAGAGGTCGACGTCGTTGTACACGCCACAACCACTGCCACCAACGCCGTGCTCGAGGCCAAGGGCGCGCGGACGGCGCTCATCACCACGGCGGGCTTTCGCGATATCCTGGAATTCCGGCGCGTGCGTGTGCCGGAGCTTTACAATCTTGCCTATGTAAAGCCGGCTCCGCTTGTGCCGCGCCAACTGCGCTTCGAGGTAGCCGAGCGACTCGGCCCCTTGGGCCAGGTCTGGCGGCCGCTCGACGAGAACAGCGTGCGCACTGCAGCAGCACGCATCGCAGCCTCTGGTGCTGAGGCGGTAGCCATCTGTCTGCTGCATTCTTACGCCAATCCCGCGCATGAAAAGCGCGTGCGTGCCATCGTCGAAGAAGTGCTCGGCGACAAAGTGTTCGTGACATGCTCGCATGAGATTCTGCCGGAGATGCGTGAGTATGAGCGCACCAGCACCACGGTCATCAACGCATATCTCGGCCCGGTCATGAAGGCCTACCTCAAGCGCCTTGAGGAGAGACTGATCGAATTCGGTACGGGTCGTGCGCTGCACGTCATGACATCTGGCGGCGGCCAGATGAGCCTGAAGGCCGCCATGAACAAGCCGGCCTATCTGGTCGAATCCGGCCCGGCTGCCGGTGTCATCGCGGCTGCACGCATTGCCAAGCGCCTCGACCTGCCCAACATCATCACGCTCGACATGGGCGGCACGACCGCCAAGACCGCGATCATTGAGGATGCCGAACCGGCAAAGACCAGCGAGTTCGAAGTTGGTGCCGGCATCAACCTGTCAAGCAAGCTCGTGCGCGGCGCGGGCTACGCGATCAAGCTGCCTTTCATCGACGTGTCAGAGATCGGCGCGGGCGGTGGCAGCATGATCTGGTTCGACAAGGGAGGCGCTCTCAAGGTCGGCCCGGAAAGCGCAGGCTCCGAGCCAGGCCCGGTCTGCTATGGCAAGGGTGGGAAGGTGGCGACCCTGACCGACGCCTTCCTCACGCTGGGCTATGTCAACAGCAAGTATCTGGTCGGCGGCGCACTTGGTCTTCACGGAGAGATCGCGCGGCAGGCAATTCGCGAGCAGGTCGCAGACCCGGTCGGCATTGATCTGCACGATGGCGCCTATGGTGCCGTTACTGTCGCCGTCGCCAACATGGTCCGCGCGGTCAAATCGGTATCGACCTATCGTGGCCGCGATCCACGCGGCTACACGCTGATCGCCTTCGGCGGCAATGGCCCTCTTGTCGGAGCCATGATTGCGCACGAGCTCTCGATGGCGCGTGTGCTTGTGCCGCCGCATTCCGGAGTCCTGAGCGCCTGTGGTCTCCTGATGGCCGATCACGAGCAGGAACTTGTGCGCTCCTATCCCGCTCTCACCACCGAGTGCGATCCGGAGGAATTGCAGGCGGCATATGCGGAACTCTCGCGCAACGCCGTCGCCACGCTGACCTCCGAAGGCTTTCCACCGGAGGATATCGAGGTGCGCCGATTTGCCGACCTGCGATATGCCGGGCAGGCCTATGAACTGACCGTCCCAGTGCCGGGCACCGGCGTCCCCGTGATGACGGAGATCGATTCCGCCTTCCACAACGAACATCACAAGACCTATTCGCACATGTCCACGACCGAGCCAGTCGGGCTTGTCAGCATCCGCATCGTTGCCAGCGTGCGCACGCCCCAGCCTTCAGAGGAGTTGGGCGGGGCACCGGATACGATTGATGCAGAAGCGCAGCCGGTGACGCGTGAGGTCTACTTCGGCAAAGCACGCGGCCTGCATGTTGTGCCGGTGCTGCGCCGGGCCGACCTGCGCGCAGCCGAGCGCGCCGGGCCTCTGCTGATCGAGGAATACGATTCCACCTGCCTTGTGCCACCCGGAGCCTCCGCGCGCACGGATCGCTGGAACAATATCGTCATTACGTTGGAGCCGCGGGCATGAGCAAACGCTTCGACCCAATCACGCTGGACGTTATCCAGAACGCGCTCGGCTCGATCGCTGACGAACTCGCGCTTGTCATAATGCGCTCGGCTTATTCCAACATCGTCCGCGACGCGATGGATTACTCCACGGCTGTCTGCGACCGCGAGGGCCGAACCATCGCGCAGGGCCTGACAACACCCGTGCATCTCGGCTCGTTCCCTGACGCGATGCGCGCGCTCGTCTCGCAGTTCAGCGGTCGAATGGCCCACGGGGACATCTTCATTTTCAATGACCCGTATGGCGCCGGCGGCATGCATTTGCCGGACTTCTACATCGTCAAGCCGGTCTTCGTTGGTGGCAATGTCGAAGGTTACATCGCCACGCTGGCCCACCAATGTGACGTCGGCGGGCTTGCACCTGGCGGCATGGCGGTCTTCGCAACAGAGATCTATCAGGAGGGGCTGCGGATCCCCATCCTGAAGTTGCATGATGCTGGTGTGCCCAGCGAAGTTATCTTCCAGATCATCGCGAAGAATTCCCGCCAGCCAGTCGAGGTTCTTGGGGATGTGCGCGCGCAAATTGCTGCCTGCGGCAATGGCGAGAAAGGCTTGCGGCAGCTCATCGAGCGCTACGGCGTGGAGGATTTCCGGCTCTACACCGGCGAACTGCACGACTACGCCGAGCGGCTCATCCGTGCCGAGATCAGCGCCCTGCCGGATGGCACATACGAGTTCGAGGACTTCCTGGACGGATTGGGGGAAAACCCGACACCTATCCGCTTCAAGTGCGCTCTCACCGTTGCCGGCGACCAGATCATCGTCGACTGGGAGGGGACATCCCCTCAGGTCAAGGCTGCGATCAACGGCCCAATGCCGACGACGCATGCCATGGCCTATCTCGCGGTGCGCTGCGCCATTGGCGTCGCGATCCCGAACTGTGAAGGTTACATGCGGGCCATCACGGTCAAGGCGCCGAAAGGGTCTATCGTCAACCCAAACGAACCGGCGGCCTGCGGCGCACGCGGCGTCATATGCTTCCGTATGTACGAGGCCATGCTTGGCGCATTTTCGCAGATCCTGCCAGAACGCATCCCCGCGGCGAGCGAAGGCGGCTCGTCTGCACCACATATCGCAGGCCGCACGCGCGACAACCGTCCCTTCCTCATATCCGGTGGCCTGATGGGCTGCTGGGGCGGAAGCGCCGCGCGCGATGGCCAGGAAGGTATCTCCAACCCTGCCGCCAATCTTGGCAACGCGCCCATTGAACTCGTGGAATCACGCTTGCCGGTCGAGATCACCTGTTACGCCTTCGTCGAGAATTCTGGGGGGCCTGGCCGGCACCGCGGGGGCGCCGCGCTCATGCGCGGGTATCGTCTGCTCGAAGAAGAGGCGGAACTGGTCATGCGCTCTGACCGGCGTGCCGTACTGCCGTATGGTCTGTTCGGCGGCCTACCGGGCACACCATCATGGAACTTCATCAATCCGGGCCCGGGGCAGACGGTGCTGCCAGTCTGTCCATTTGCCAGTGTGCCGATGAAGCGCGACGACATCTTCCTCCATATACAGGCCGGTGCCGGCGGCTATGGCGACCCACTTGAGCGAGAGCCCGGCAAGGTTCTTCTTGATGTTGTCAACGAGTTGATTACGGCAAGCTATGCGGCTGACGTCTATGGCGTCATTGTAGCGAACGGCGCTGTGGACGAAGCAGCGACTTTTGCACGGCGGCAGTGGCTGGTGAAACAAGGCTCTGTGTCGACATATCTCGACCACTTCGCACAGAGCACTGGCACGCAAGGCCTAGCACGCAGGAGCTCTGGGCTGGGCTGACCTATGGCCAGGCTGACGGAGAAGTTGGGGAGAGGGCTAATCGGTCATGCCGTGGCGGTTGCGGAGATCGCTGATGAACCGGCACGCCAATTTGCCCCCTATTGGCGTCGAAAGCTGATCCTACTCAAATGCCGGCAAGCATTTGATGCTATCCAACAAGCTGCGGGAGCACCTGGGTCATCGTTGGCCGCCTAAAGCGGTAATCCTAGAAGCCGATTCACACATTGTCGACCGCAGCGGACGCTGGACCGATGCCGCAGCCAGTGACCCTTAAGAAGCGGTCTGGGCGTGCGGGGCGATCATCTTCATACGCGCGCTCAAGCAGCCCGGCGGCAAACTTCGGAGCCGATCGGGGGGCACAATCAGCCCCCGCTGAGTGGTCTGGTTGGAATGTTAGTACATTGACGGCCTGATTTGCCACCGCCATCAACACGTTCTGCGCCTGTGCTGAATCGGGTAGGAGCTGCGCTCACACGGAAAGCGTCGCGCCGAAAGCGGCGAGCTCGGCCTGCGCTTCCGTCACCTCCTGCCGCACCGGCGTCTGCTTGGCCGGTACGAACCGTCCCCGGTTAGCGCCACCGGTATAGTCATGATAGCGCGCGATGACCTCGCCGCGGCTGATCGTGACGGCGGGCCATGCGTGCACCCGATAGCCTTCGTAAGGCGTAAAATCCACCTGGTGGTGCATGATGTCGTTGGTGACGACGCGGTCGTAGCTATCGTCCCAGATGCACAGGTCGGCGTCGAGCCCGACCGCGATGTCGCCCTTCCTCGCGTCGATGCCGTAGATGCGCGCGGCATTGGTCGCTGTCAGCCGCACGAAGGCCGGCAGGTCCATGCGGCCCGACGAGACGCATTCGGTGAACAGCACCGGCATGCGCACCTCGATGCCGGGCACGCCGCTCGCGATCTTGTCGAAGCTGGAGCCGAAGCCCTCCGGGAACTTGCCTTTCTCGTCGAGCATGTAGGGCGCATGATCGGAGGAGAGCACGTCGATCTCGCCGGAAAGCACTCCCTTCCAGATCGCCTCTCGGTTGGCAGCGTCACGGATCGGCGGGCTGAACACCCATTTCGCGGCGTCGGGGCCGGGAACGTCGATCTGGTTCTGCTCGAGCGTCAGGTACTGTGTGCAGGTCTCGACGAAGACGGTCGTGCCGCGCCGCTTGGCGAGGCCGATCACCTCCAGCGTACGCCCGCTCGACACATGCACGATCATCACCGGCACGTTGTGCATCTCCGCCATCGCCGTGATGCGAAAGGCTGACTCGGCTTCCGCGATCGTGGGCCGCGAGGCGAGGTGATACTTCGCGTGCGTCTTGCCCTGCTGCAGCAGCGCGCGCGTGACCTGGTCGATCATCGCGCTGTTCTCGCAATGGACCATGATCAGGAAGCCGTGTTTGCGCGCGGCCGCGAAGGTCGCGAGCAGTTCCGAATCGCCGATGCCGACAGCGGCATAAGTCGTGAACACCTTGAGCGAGCGCAGGCCGGAGCGCGCGGCCTCGGCAAGGTCGCGGTCGAAATCGGGCTCTGCTGGATCGGTGACGATGAGGTGGAAATTGTAGTCGATGACCGAGTGCTTCGCGCGCGCATGATAGTCCTCGGCGACCCAGCGCAGCGTCTGGCCGCGATACTGCGGCGCGAAGGGGATCATCGTCGTGGTGCCGCCGCAGGCGGCGGAGCGGCTGCCCGAAGCGAAGTCGTCCGCATTGATGCGCCCGTGAGCCTTGCGCTGGTCGACATGGACGTGGCTGTCCACGCCGCCGGGCAGCACGTAGCGCCCGCCAGCGTCGATCTCCTGCGGCGCAGTGCCGGCGATCCGCCCCAGTTCCGCGATGCGGCCATCGCGTACCCCAATATCGGCCCGGAACGTCTCCCGCGCGCTGACGCAGTTCGCGTTGCGGATGATGAGATCAAACATCGTCTACCCTCGTCGGAGAAGCGCGCCGCCCGGGCGCGATTGCAGGTCGACGACGAAGGCGTAGTCGTCGGGATGGAACGCGCCGTCGATCACCGCGAGGAGACGCCCGGCACGATTGAAGTAGAGCCGCCGCGAGGCCATTACAGGCGTCCCGCGCGGGATGCCGAGATGGCGCGCCTGTCCGGCGCTGGCGGCAGCCGCGAACAGAGTCTGACGGCCATGGTGGATCGAATGGCCGGAAGGCCGCAGCCGCACCACGGTGAGCTGCTCACCGGGCGTGACCTGCGGGTTTGGCCGGCGCGGCGCAATGCTCAGCGGAATCCATGATGTGCCGATCATCACCGGGCGGCCCGATTGTAGCGTGAGCGACACGTAGCGCGTGGCTGGCCCGCGGTCCGGCTCATCGAACAGTTCGGCAAGGTCGGGCGGCAGCGACACCTTCTCGACCGACAGTTCCTTGAACGAGACACGCTCGTCCGAGACGAGGATGTCCTCGAGATAGCCGCGCAGATGAACGCTTTGGCCCGGGATGCCCTGTTCCTTGACGTAGGTGCCCTGGCCCTGCGCCTTGCGGATCACGCCGGCGGCGGAGAGGTCCTCCATCGCCTTGCGCACGGTCGCCCGACTGACGGCGTAGCGCTCGCGCAGTTCCGCCTCCGACGGCAATTGCGCGCCCGGCGCAAATTCCCCGGTGTCGATGGCGCGCATCAGGTCCGACTGAATCTTTACGTGAAGGGGAATGCCCATGAAATCCAACCGATCGATTATGCCCGTGGGCTCGATCACTCCTCAGGGGTGCTTCAGGGATTCGTTCTTCTGCATCATGGAGAGCAGCCGGACGAACGGCCAGAACATAGCCAGGTAGATCAGCGCCGCGAAGAGCAGCGGTGCGGGATCATAGATTGCGCCCTGCGCGATTCTCGCCATCCGCTGCAACTCCGCGATTGCCACGATCGAGGCGAGCGACGTCGCCTTGGTCAGTTCCAGCACGTTGCTTAGCACCGGCAGACGCACGTTCCGCAAGGCCTGCGGCAGGACGACCCACAGCAACGTCTGCGCCTGCGACATTCCGGTGGAGCGCGCTGCCTCGAACTGCCCCTTTGGCACCGCATTGAGCCCCGCGCGTACGATCTCGGCGAAATAGGCCGCGCCATTCAGCGACATCGCGAACACGAAGGCGGGAATCTCCGGCAGGCGTAAGCCCAGATGCGGCAAGGCATAGAAGATGAAGATGATCAGCATCAGCGGCGGGAACGCCCGCAGCAGGTCGATATAGAAGAAGGCAGGAAGGCGCCGCGCCGCGCGCGGCGAGGCGGCGGCGAGCGCAACCAGCACGCCGCCGACGAAGGCGATCGGAACGATTAGCATCGCCAGCAGCAGCGTCATGCGCAGGCCCTGCGACAGGTAGGGCCAAGCGTCCTGGAAGACCTCGATGCTCAGCATCGCCTCACCGCCTTACCGCGTAGCGGTGCTCTATCATCCGGCTGAGCAGGACGAGCGGCAGGAACAGCGCGAGATAGAACAGGGTGGCGACGGTCAGCGGAGTCGGGTTGGCGTATAGCGCTTGCTGGCTCGATGCCTGGTTCAGGATCTCCGAAACCGAGACGACCGAGGCCAGCGCCGTGTTCTTGGTGATGCTGATCGTCTTGTTGGTCAGCGGTGGCAGCACGATCTGAATCGCTTGGTACAGGATGATGAAGAACAGCACCTGCGTGAAGGTCATGCCGGTGGCACGCGCGGCTTCCCATTGGCCCTTGTGGATCGACGTGATCCCCGCCCAGAAGATCTCCTCTGCGAAGGCGGCCAGCACGAGGCTGAGCGTCAGGACCGTCGCCTCGAAGGCACCGATGCGGATGTCGTATTCCGGCAGCACGAAATAGATGCAGATCAGGATCGTCAGCGCCGGCAGCGAGCGGAAGATGTCGACGAAGGCAATGATGACGAGATTGAGAAGCCGGAACTGGTAGGCGCGCAGACATGCCAGCGCGAGCCCGAGCGTCAGGCCGATCGCGATCGTCCAGGCCGCTAGTTCCAGCGTGACGAGGAAGCCCCGGAACAGGAATGGCGTCACGCTTGCGGCGATCGCCGGATCGAAGAACAGCCGCGCGATCTCGTTCATGCGTGCAGACGCTCGTTGCGGTAGGTGCGCAGGAACGCTGTCAGGCGTGGATTGTCGGAACGCGCGAAGACATGGTCCGGCGTGCCCGTTTCCACGATTGCGCCCTCGTCCATAAAGATGACGCGATCCGCGGCCTCGCGAGCGAAGGTCATTTCGTGCGTGACCACGATCATGGTGGCGCCGGACATGCGCATGTCGCGCATCACAGCCAACACTTCGGAGACGAGTTCCGGATCAAGAGCCGAGGTCGGTTCGTCGAAAAGATAGAGCGCCGGCTCCATCGCCATCGAGCGCGCGATAGCGACGCGCTGCTGCTGCCCGCCGGAGAGCTCGGCTGGAAATGCCTGCGCCTTGTGTTCCAGCCCAACCTGCGCGAGACAGTGGATCGCCCGGGCGCGCGCGTCCGCGCGCTTGAGCTTCAGCACCCTGGACAGCGCGATCGAGACGTTCCGCTCCGCGGTCAGGTGCGGATAGAGGTTGAAGGCCTGAAAAACCATGCCAATACCGCGGCGCACCTTGTTGAGGTCGACGCCCTTGCCGGTGATCTCATGCCCGTTCAGATGAATCATGCCCCCGGTGGGTTCCTCCAGCCGGTTCAGGCAGCGCAGCAGGGTCGACTTGCCCGAGCCCGACGGACCGATGATCGCGACGAGTTCGCCCGGCGCGATGTCGAGGTCGATGCCGCTCAGCACGCGGGTCGCGCCGAAATCCTTGACGATCCCGCGGGTGGTTAGCAGCGGCGCAATCTGCGCCGCTGCTGATGTCGATGTGGCCGTGGCCTGCATCACGACTTGCATTCCATCTTGTGGAACGTGGGATCGTAGCCCGTCAGTCCGACCGGGCCGTAGCCTGCGACCACCTTCATGCTGGCATCAGTCTCGCCCGGCTTCTCGCCGAACCACTTCTCGTGAAGCTGCGCGACCACGCCCTCGAACTTCATACATTCGAGCGCAGCATCGACCTTGTTGCGCAATTCGGCACCGTTCTTGCGGAAGGAATAGCCCAGTTCGTACTCGCCGTAGATGCGGTGGATCAGCTTGAGGCGGCGGTTCTTCGAGGCGGCGTATTGCGCCACGTTCAGGTTGACGATGTTGGCGTCGGCGCGCTTGGCCACGACGGCCTGCATGGCGTCGCTGTCCTTGTCGTAGCGCTGGACCGTGTAGCCGAACTTCTCGGCGTTCTGCGTCGCCCAGGTGTCGGAGAAGCTGCCGCTGTTGGTGGCGAGGATCTTGCCCTTCATGTCCTCGGGTTTCTGGATCGTGGATTCGCTGCCGACCACGAGAGCGAGACCGCTGGTCATGTAGCCTTCGGTGAAGAGCATCTGCTCGGCGCGCTGCGGGGTCATCGCCATCGGGGCGACGATCATGTCGTATCGGTTCGCGAACAGGCCGGCGAAGATTGCCGAGAAATTGACGTCGACCACCTCGACACCGGTGCGGCCGATCCGCTTGGCGATTTCCTTGGCCATGTCGACCACGAAACCCTCGACTTCGCCGGAGGGCTGTCCCATCGCCCAAGGGGCATAGCCAACATCGGCGGCGACCTTGAGCGGCTCGGCAGAGAGGCTCGTGACAGCGAGGCCCACGAACCCGGCGACAAGGGCGGCGAACCGCCCGGTTTTGCATGCTGAAGACTTCATCACGAGCGGCCCCTGTTTCGGTTGACTTGCTGCTGCACCTGCACAAACGTACGGACGTCCGTACGTTTGAATGACAGCACAGGTCGTGCCGTTGCACAAGAAGGCCTGCCGGGAGGAACCATGCGCTATGCCCTGATTGGTCTCGGAGCCGCCGGCTCCGGCCTCGCCGTTTCGCTTGCCCGGGCCGGGCAGGAAATCTCCGGCTGGTTTGACAGTGATGCCGGCACCCGCAGCGCCGTCGATGCAGCGGGTGGCTTGTCCTACGAGGGCATTGCGGGGCAGGGCGCGGTGGCGCTGCCCCCTGCTTCCGGGCAGGCGGCTGATGCGATCGACGGCGCGGCCGTGATCGTCGTCTCGACGACGGCGGACCGGCACGAGGAGGTCGCGCAGGCGCTCGCGTTGGCCCTTCGGCCGGACCAGCTCGTCATATTGCATTGCGGTTATGTCGGAGGCGCGCGGATGTTCGCGCAGGCGCTGGAAGCCGCCGGCGGAATCGCAAACCCGATGCTGGGCGAGCTCAACAACACCGTCCATCTGTGCGGTAAGATCAACGGATCGACGGTCGCGATGCGCGCCGAGAAGCGCTGGCTCGAACTCGCGGCCGACGCCGCCATGTTGCGCCACACCTCGACGCAGGCCTTCCTTGCGCTCTTTCCCGGCTACACGACGAGCGAACACGCGCTGGAGAGCGGCCTCAACAATCCCAACGCCATCGGCCACGTGCCTGCGACGATCGGCAACGCCGTCCTCATCGGCCGCGAGCTCGGCGAGATGACGACGGGCCTGCTCCATTTCGAGGAGGCACGCCTTGGCAAGGTCAACACCATCGCCGCCGCATTCGAGTCGGAGCGCGACCGGCTCATCGCCGCGCTGGGGCTGAAGCCGCTGCCGTCGTCGGTCTTCGCTGCACGCGCCTATCCTGCGGGTTCCCGCCTCTTCGGCGGCGTGCCGCGCTTCGGCCCCAAGCTGCAGTCTCGCTTCCTCACCGAGGATCTGCCGTGTTCGCTCGTGCCGATGGAATCGCTTGGCCGCTGGGCCGGCTGCCCGACGCCAGTCACCACGGCCATGATCGAGCTCAGCAACATCATCGCCGGAATCGACTTCCGCGCTGGCGGACGCACGGTCGAACGGCTCGGCGAGGCCTGGGTGCGCAGTCAGACCCGGCGACCGGTCTAGCCCGACGTAACGCACCTTCAAGGCATCGATATGCGTGAGAACGATGTGACGTGCTCCGGCCAAATTGGACAATTCGGAGCTGGAATTTTCCAACAAGGATCCCGCGATCGGGACAAGGAGAGTTCCATGAAGCATTTACTTCCGGCTCATTCCCTCACCTCGCCGCCTTCCGCCACCCCGCCGCCAACGCCTCGTTCTCGTCACAGAACCAACGCTTGCC
>CALRRR020000039.1:0-15705 GCA_943370645.1 Hydrogenophaga intermedia
CATCATTGGCACCACGCTCGGGGTCGTGGCCGGCTTTTTCGGCGGCGTCGTGGACCGGATCATCTCGCGCCTTGTGGATCTGCTGATCTCGTTCCCCGAACTGCTGCTGGCCATCATCATCGCGGCCGCGCTCGGCGGCGGATTCTGGAACATTGTGATCGTTCTGGCAGCCGCCTTCGTGCCGAACTTCGCGCGCGTGGCACGGGCACAGACCATGGCGGTGCGCGCCGAACCCTTTGTGGAGGCGGCCGTGGCGTCGGGCGTCACCACCTGGCGCATCATCCTGCGGCACATCGTGCCGAACATTGCCGCGCCCATCGTGGTGCTGATGACATTGTGGACCGCGTCGGCCATCCGGCTCGAGGCCTCGCTCAGCTTTCTGGGCCTCGGCACGCAGGCGCCGCAGCCGAGTTGGGGAAACATCATCCGCGACGGACTCAACAATCTCTTCGGCTCGCCCTGGCCCGTGATCGGCGCAGGCCTCGCCATCACCAGCGTCGTGCTGGCGTTCAACCTTCTGGGCGACACGATCCGCGACGTGCTCGATCCGGAGACGTCATCGTGAGTGTTGCCGGGCCTCCGCTGCTTCAGATCGAGAACCTGAGCGTCGAGTTCGGCGCAAAGGGCGCGCGCGTCAGGGTCGTGGACGACGTCAGCTTCTCCATCGCGGCTGGCGAGACGGTGGGCCTTGTCGGCGAGTCAGGTTCGGGCAAGTCCATCACGGCCCTCTCGATCCTTCGCCTCGTCCCCGAGCCGCCCAGTCACCTCGCCAGCGGGCGCGTGCTGCTGGACGGCGTCGACCTTACGGCCATGCCGCGCGATCGCCTTCCTGAAATCCGAGGGCGCGACATTGCCATGATCTTCCAGGAGCCCATGAGTTCGCTCAACCCTGTCATGCGCATCGGCGACCAGATTGCTGAAGCCATCTATCTGCATCAGGATCTGGACTCAGACGCCCGCCGCAGACGCGTGCTTGAGCTGCTCGGCCTTGTCGGCATTCCTGATCCCGAGGCGCGGATTGATGCCTTTCCGCACCAGTTCTCAGGTGGCATGCGCCAGCGCGTCATGATCGCGATGGCGCTGGCGTGCAATCCCCGGCTGCTCATCGCCGACGAGCCTACCACCGCGCTCGACGTCACCATCCAGGCGCAGGTTCTGGCGCTTCTGCGCGACCTGAAGTCTCGGTTCGGCACCGCGATCCTGCTCATCACCCATGATCTTGGCGTTGTCGCAGAGTCCTGCCAGCGCGTCGTGGTCATGTATGCAGGCCGCGTCGTCGAGACCGGCGATGTCCGGTCGATCTTCCGCCGGCCCTCCCACCCTTACACAAGGGCGCTACTGCAATCGATTCCGCGCATGGATGAAGAGAGTCGGCGGCTGCACCAGATCCCCGGCATCGTGCCGCCGCCAGGGCCGCTTCGCGCCGGCTGCGCCTTTCACACCCGCTGCGCTGACCGGCTTCAGCGCTGTGCCGAGGACCGCCCGCCCATGGTCGAGGTCGGCTCCGGTCACCAGGCATCGTGCTGGCTGGCACAAGGCGCGGTCGCCCCATCGTCGCCGGAGATGTCGCGTCATGAATGAGACGCTCCTTTCGGTGACCGGGCTTTGCAAGGTCTTCAGCGCCAAGGCAGGGCTTGGCCTCGGTCGCGCCAGCGAGGTCCGCGCCGTCGACGATGTCTCCTTCGACATCCGACGCGGCGAGACCTTGGCGCTGGTGGGCGAGTCCGGTTGCGGCAAGTCCACGCTGGGCAGGCTCATCCTCCAGTTGATCCAGCCTAGCAGCGGCCAGGTGCTGTTCGAAGGCGTGAGCCTCACCGAACTGGGGGCCCGCCCGTTGCGCGAAATGCGCCGGCGGATGCAGATGGTCTTCCAGGACCCCTTCGGCTCCTTGAGCCCCCGCCGCAGTGTCGCGGACATCATCGCCGAACCCATCGACGCCTTTGGCCTGGCGACAAGCCGCGCCGTGCGGCGCGAGTTGGTGGCGGAACTGCTCAAGCAGGTTGGCCTCTCCGCAGCCATCATGGACCGGTATCCGAGACAGTTTTCGGGAGGCCAACGGCAAAGGATCGGCATCGCGCGCGCCATCGCCGCGGGCCCGTCTTTCATCGTCGCCGACGAGCCTGTCTCGGCGCTTGATGTCTCAGTACAGGCCCAGGTGATCAACCTCTTGCAGGACCTGCAGGAAAGCCGGGGCCTCACCTATCTGTTCATTGCCCACGATCTCGCCGTGGTGCGCCACATCGCGACGAGCGTGGCCGTGATGTATCTGGGCCGCATCGTCGAAATAGGGCCCAAGCACGAGGTCTATGCGAGGCCGCATCACCCCTACACCCAGGCGTTGCTTTCCGCCGCTCCCAACCCGGACCCGGACGCGCCCCGCCGCCAGATCGTGCTGCGGGGCGATGTGCCGAGCCCCAGCAATGTGCCCCGCGGCTGCGCCTTCAACAGCCGTTGCCCCATCGCCACGGCGCGCTGCCGGGAGGAACGCCCCGAACTCAAGACGGTAAGCGAAGGCCATGTCGCAGCCTGCCACCATGCCGGACCCAATCCGATCCCCCTTGGCAACGCATCAGGGATGTCGGCCCAAGCCTGAGAAGCGGTAGGGTCGCAGTCATGTGAGTGCTGTCAGACAAACCAGAACAGTCTCGGAATTCGCCCCAACGCGTGGTTGATCAGGCCGCGCAGACCTGACGCCATACGGTCAGCGCGGCGGCGTGACAGTCCTTGAACCGAAGGTCCGCGGAGCGAAATTCTGCCGGCTAATGAGGGCGCTTTCCTGATTGAAGGCGTTGCGAAGGAAGCCGTGGACTGCGGCGAACTTCTGCAAGCTTCGCATTCGCCTGAACGCGGTTTTGTCTGATCTCAGCCGAGAAAATGGTCCCGGAACGGTCCCCCCAAAATCGCACAGTCTCATGCGTGATGTCGACGCCGCGCTCGTGCAGCAGGTCCTCAACATTGCGCAGCGGGAGCGGATAACGGGCGTCCATCATCACCGCCAGGCGGTTGACCTCGGGCGACGTCTTGAAGTCGTGGAAGAAGCGCTGGTTGCTCATGCCTTCGAGGGTAGGGCGGCCACCCCACCCGGAAACCGGAATCTTCCTCCGACACTGCCCTCTGAAGCACCGTCGCTGCTTCAGATTGAGATGTTGCGTCGGCTCTGCTGCTGTTCAGCAGCGGGTCTGCCTCCGGCTTCGGACCGGAGGCCGAAGGTGAGACCGGCTTGCCGACGTGGTTGGGCCTGACCTGCCGGAAAGCCTGGTCGTCATCCTGTAGGATCAATGACAAGAGGCCGAGAAACAAGAGCGCCGGATTTCGCCTTGGTTCGTCCGGCGTATGATGCAGCAAGCAACAATGTGATGTTGCAACAAAACTCCAAGGTAGATTTCATTCGCCGGGAACGGTTATCTTGTGGCGGGGGAGAGCTTCAACATGAACCACGCGCAGATTCTGGCCCTGATCGCAGCCCTTTCCGGCACGCCGGAGGTTGACCCTTTCGCGCCGCTGCGGGCAGAGGCCGCCAGGCCAGGCGCTCTTGTCAGCATCGAGCCCTGCCCAAGGCCCTTGCCTGCCAATGAAATCGAAGGCGTAAGCCTGCTCTGTGGCCGGGTGAAAGTCGCGGAGGATCGCTCGAAACCAGCAGGCAGGACGGTGTCCCTGGCTTTTGCCGTTCTCAAGGCGACCTCGCGTTTCCCGGAGGTTGATCCGGTCATTTACCTGCAAGGTGGACCCGGCGGCAGCGCGGTTGCCCAGATTCCGTTGATCGAGCGCATTTTCCGGCCCTGGCGGGATCGACGCGATGTCGTGATGTTCGACCAGCGTTCGGCAGGAATTTCGGGCCTATCCAAAAGCTGCGCGAACATGCTTGCCACCAATGCCTATGACATTGTGCGGCCCGATCCCGCGACAACCCTGCCAGCTCTCGCCAAGCAATGCGTTGCCGAACTGGAGAAAGAGGGTGTGCCGCTGGCCGTCTACAACACCACGCAGAACGCGCTTGATGTGCCGCTGGTGGTCAAGGCGCTGGGCTATGGCTATTACAATCTCTACGGCATTTCCTACGGCACGAAATTGGCTCTGGAGGTGATGCGCGTCGCGCCGCAAGGTGTGCGGTCGGTGATCATTGATGGCGTAGCTCCGTCCTGGATCAACCTCTACAACGCATTTGCGCTCAAGAACGATGAGGCCGTGCAGATCGTGGTCGATCAATGCGCCGCCGATAAAGTCTGCAACCAAGCCTATCCCGATCTCGGTCGCATCTTCAACGAAACCTTCGACAAGGCCGCGAAGGGTGAAATTGTTTTTCAGGGCCAAAAGATGCCCGTTGAAGCTGTCACTTTGCCGATCATCTCGCGCAACGGCAAGTACGACTCTGCGCCCATCACCCGCTACATCCCGGCCTTCATCTACGAGCTGTGGCGCGGCAAGGAGATGCCGACGGTGGAACTGCTCAGCGCTGCGAAGTTCGATACGCCCAAGGCGGATGATGCGGGTGTGCTCAGGAGCGCCGGCAAGCTCGATGCCGGGCAGCAGGTGCTGATCCAGCAGCTCCTCGACAATGCCGCCATAACCGCCCGCGCGGCTTCCGGGTCCGCCCGCGCGATCACGGCTCTTTGGGATGCCAACGAAAGCGTGCGCGCCCTCGGCCCGCTGGTGCGTCTGTTCGATCAGGAGCTGTCCAGCACGCTTCGTGAGGTTCTGCGTGCGGACAAGAGCAAGGCCCAGGCGATTCTGGCCGACTACACGGCGATGCAGACGGCCCGGCCCGGCAAGGAGGTCTTGCAGGCTTTTGTCGACAAGCACACCGATGGCGCGGCCAAATCCCGGCTATCAAGCCTGATCGCCGGGATGAACGAGAAAGAACTGCAAGGCTCCTTCACGATCATTCGGCGCGACAGCCTCAAATCGTTGATGCCGTTCTTCAACCAATTCTTCCTTGATGTGTACGCCTGCCAGGAAGATATGCCGCGTTCCTCCTTCGAGGGGTATCAGGCCACAATCGCCACGATGAAATACCCGCGCATCGGCGCGCTGACCGATCAACTTGCCAAGGGATTCTTCGAGGCTTGCGCCGAATTCAAGCCGCGGCCACGAGACAACTGGCATGTGCCTGTGCAATCCAACATCCCGACGCTTTCTTTTGGCAGTCTGTTCGATATCCAAACCCCGCCAAGCTGGGCGAAGGCCGCAATTGAAAAGCTGTCGAACGCGCAGGCCTTCATGATCCCCGAGGCGGGACACGGCGCGCTGATCTACCAGCCATGCGTCGGCGAAATGGGCGTGGCCTTCATCGATAACCCGAAGCGCCGCTTCGACAATTCCTGTGCCGCAAGCATCAAGATCGACTGGCATATCGCGCCTTGGGTGACCTCGCCGGCGAGGTGAGCCGGCGACACATGACCGGCTCACGCGCAGTCCCGCGACGCTGAGAGAAATCCTGAGCAAATGGCGGGCTTTGCCGAAGCCCTGCGGCCAATCTGGCTTGCAAAGCCTGAGACAGCGCTGCGGTACGGTCATGAACTGGTGTGCCGCGCGCGACATCATTGTTGCGAGTCCGCTTAAGGTTGTGACGGCTCTGTTACCGGCACAGCCGGGCAAGCGTGAACGCGTGGAGCATCACCCCACTGTGCCATGGCGTTAACTCCCAGCCATGTGCAGGACCCTGTTCCGAGACAAGCCCGAAACAACCGGGCGGCTTCTGCTGGAGTTTGTCATCCTCACGGCCTGCCGCTCAGGCGAGGCGAGGGGGATGATCTGGAGCGAGATCGATCAGGCAAAGGCGATCTGGACGATCCCGGGGTCGATCATCGCAGGCATCGCAGTCCCCACTGAAGCGACTTCGATGGGGCGCTCGGTAGTATTCTCGTCACGTCCATCGGACGGCGCATGTCCTTCAGGGTGCTGCGTGAAACGGTCTACGACACCACCAAGATCACCGCGCAGATGATGTTCATCCTGATCTGCGCCCAGGTCTTCGCGCTCGCGTTCCGCGGGCTGCAAGGTGAAAAGCTGGTCGAGGACCTGTTCCACATCCTGCCTGGGGGCATCAATGCCGACATCTGGTTCATGCTGCTGATCATCTTCGTGCTCGGCTTTTTCGTCGAGTGGATCGAGATCTGCTATATAGCAGTGCCGCTGTTCCTGCCGATCTTCCAGAATGCAGGGGTCGATCTGGTCTGGATCGCAGCGCTTGTCTGCGTGATGCTGCAGACCTCGTTCCTGACCCCGCCGTTCGGCTGGGCGCTGTTCTACCTGCGCGGCGTTGCGCCGGTTGGCGTTACCACTGGCGACATCTACCGCGGCGTTATTCCGTTCGTGATCATGCAGGTGCTGGCAGTGCCTGTGGTTTTCCTTGTGCCGGCACTGGCGACCTGGCTGCCGAAGTACATCGGCTGGTAGCGCGGCGCGAAGCCTTCGCGAAACGTCCGCGACAGGCAGCAATGTATTTGATTGCCGAATCTTTAGGCATCACAGGAGGAATTGGAGCAGTTCCGTAGAGTCTTTCGGCAGCAAGGAAACAGATTGGCGCAGAAGGGCCGCCTCGCAACGCACGGGCAAGATGGCACGCACCTTGCTTTTCTTGATCCGGAAAAACCCTGCCGAGGCTCCCATGTCGACATTCAAGAATCCGTTCAGCAGCGCCGCGCGTTTCCTGAAGGGCTGCGTCTGCGGCAGGCATGCCTCGCCTGAAGATCATCAGCGCAGCCTCGCTGCGGAGGTGGTCGAGGCCCCTCTCGCCAGTGACGAGAGCCGCTATCGGCGCGTTATCGAAAGCGCGCTGATGAGGGCGATCTTTCCCGAAGACGAAGCACGCCGCAACTTCCTGAAGGCTGTTGGCGCGTCAACGGCGGCTGCGGCACTCGCCGCCGTCCTGCCGATCGGAACGGCGGTGGATGCTTTTGCGCAAGGTGCTGCTGTCGAGAAGAAAGACCTCAAGGTCGGCTTCATTCCGATCACCTGCGCCACGCCGATCATCATGGCGCACCCGCTGGGGTTCTACACCAAGCACGGCCTCAACGTCGAAGTGGTCAAGACTGCTGGCTGGGCCGTCATCCGCGACAAGACGCTCAACAAGGAATATGACGCCGCCCATATGTTGGCCCCGATGCCGCTGGCGATCACGATGGGTGCGGGATCGAATCCGATTCCCTACACGATGCCGGCCGTCGAGAACATCAATGGCCAAGCCATCACTCTGGCCAACATTCACAAGGACAAGCGCGATCCGAAGCAATGGAAGGGCTTCAAGTTCGCTGTGCCCTTCGACTACTCGATGCACAACTATCTGCTGCGTTACTACGTGGCCGAGGCCGGGCTTGACCCCGACACCGACATCCAGATCCGCTCCGTGCCGCCGCCGGAGATGGTGGCCAACCTGCGTGCCGGCAACATCGACGGCTTCCTCGGGCCTGACCCGTTCAACCAGCGCGCGGTGTTTGACGGTGTCGGCTTCATCCACATCCTGTCGAAGCAACTCTGGGATGGGCACCCGTGCTGCGCCTTCGCCGCCAGCCGCGAATTCGTCACGACCATGCCGAACACCTATGCGGCGCTGCTCAAGTCGATCATCGACGCCACGAACTACGCCCAGAAGCCCGAGAACCGGAAGCAGATCGCCGAAGCCATCGCGCCGACGAACTATCTCAACCAGCCGCAGGTCGTGCTTGAGCAAATCCTGACCGGCACCTATGCCGACGGGCTTGGCGCGGTCCAGCGCGACGCCAACCGCATCCAGTTCGATCCGTTCCCCTGGGAAGGCTTCGCCATATGGATTCTGACCCAGATGAAGCGCTGGGGCCAGATCAAGGGCGAGATCAACTATGCCGCGATCGCCAAGCAGGTCTACCTCGAGGCTGATGCCGGCAAAGCCATGCGGGAACTGGGGCTGAGCCCACCGACCGGCACCAAGTCGATCGTGGTCATGGGCAAGGCCTTCGACCAGACCAAACCCGAGGAATACATCGCCTCGTTTGCCATCAAGCGGACCTGAGCTATGCTCAAATCACTGCCACTGCGGGCAGCCACCCTTTCGGTGGTCATCTTCGTGCTGTTCATCGGCGCGTGGCAGGTGGCCACGTCGGGCGGCAGCACCGCCCTGCCGCCGGGCATGGACCCTGAATATGCCAAGCTGCTCGGTCTTGGCGCGACGCAAGGCAAATCGGCCATGCCGACGCCGGTCGAGGTTGGGGCCAAGATATGGAGCCATCTGCGCGACCCATTTTATGACCGTGGCACCAATGACAAGGGCATTGGAATCCAACTGGCCTATTCGATCGCACGTGTTGCGCTGGGCTACCTGATCGCCGTCGCTGTCGCCATTCCGCTCGGCTTCCTGATTGGTATGTCGCCGCTGGTCTATCGTGCGCTTGATCCATTCATACAGATCATGAAGCCGGTGTCGCCGCTGGCCTGGATGCCACTGGCGCTCTACACGATCAAGGACTCGTCCACCTCCGCGATTTTCGTGATCTTCATCTGCTCGCTCTGGCCAATGTTGATCAATACGGCGTTTGGTGTCGCGAGCGTCCGAAAGGAGTGGTTGAATGTGGCGCGCACGCTTGAGGTCGGTCCCATGCGCCGCGCATTCACCGTGATCCTGCCGGCCGCGGCTCCTACCATCCTAACCGGCATGCGCATCTCGATTGGAATCGCTTGGCTCGTCATCGTCGCGGCCGAGATGCTCGTGGGCGGCACAGGCATTGGCTACTTTGTCTGGAACGAGTGGAATAACCTGTCGATCACCAATGTGATCGTCGCGATCCTGTTCATCGGCGTCGTCGGCATGGTGCTTGACCTCATGCTGGCGCGGGCGGCCAAAGCCGTCACCTATCCGGAGTGAGGCGATGAGCAAAGGCTACATCACAATCGAGGGGCTTGCGCGGTCATTCCCCTCGCCATCCGGTTCCGGCGCGCCAACGACGGTTTTCCGTGACCTGTGGTTCGGGATGGACAAGGGCGAGTTCGTTTGCGTCATCGGCCACTCGGGCTGCGGCAAGACCACAGTGCTCAACATCCTTGCTGGCCTTGATGAGCCCAGCGCCGGCGTCGTCATTGTTGACGGCAAGCAGATCAGCGGCCCCAGCCTCGACAGGGCCGTGATCTTTCAGGGCCATGCGCTGCTGCCATGGCGCTCGGTCATGGGCAATGTTGCTTACGCCGTATCATCGAAATGGCGTAGCTGGTCGCGGCAGCAGGTTGAGGACCATGCCCGCAAATACATCGACGTGGTCGGCCTCAAGGGCTCGGAGGCCAAGAAGCCGGCGCAACTCTCGGGCGGCATGAAACAGCGTGTCGGCATTGCCCGCGCATTGTCGATCGAGCCGAAGATTCTTCTGATGGACGAGCCGTTCTCGGCGCTCGATGCCCTGACGCGCGGTACCTTGCAGGCCGAAGCCCGACGTATCTGCGTTGAAACCGGTCAGACCGTGTTCATGATCACCCACGACATCGATGAAGCGATCTACCTTGCTGACAAGATCGTGCTGATGACCAACGGACCGGGTGCGCAGATCGCCGAGATCGTGGTCAACCCGCTGCCCAAGGACCGTGCCCGCGACACCTTCCACAAACACCCGCTCTACTACGCGCTGCGCAACCACTTGATCGATTTTCTGGTGACGCGCTCGAAGAACTTCGCGGCAGAGATCGCGACGAGGGCCGCCGAAGGCAAGCCCTACGATGCCCGCAACCCACCCCTGATCCTTCCCGCAGGACTGGAGAAGCCGATCACGGCTGTGGGCAGCCAAAGTTCCGGTCCCGCACTCGCCCAGAGCGCCTGACCCGTTCAACGCACACAGAATACTCAAGACAGCAGCAAGAAAACACCAAGGAGACAATGCCATGAAGCGCGAAAACCTCACCGAGAAGCTGCTCGATATCAAGCGCGAGAAGGGCTGGACCTGGAAGCAGATCACCGACGAGATCGGCGGCATGTCGCCTGTGCTGGTGGTTGGCGCGCTGCTCGGACAGTACAAGCTCGTGAAGCCGCTGGCGGCGAAGGCGGCGGCGTTGTTCGGATTGTCCGAGGCCGAGGAACGGATGCTCAACGAAGTGCCGTATCGCGGCACCGGCACACCGATGCCGCCAACCGATCCGCTGATTTACCGCTTCTACGAGATGGTGATGGTCAATGGCCCGGCCTGGAAAGCCCTGATCGAGGAAGAGTTCGGCGATGGCATTATGTCGGCCATCGATTTCGACTTTGATTTCGAGCGCTTGCCCAACCCGAAGGGCGACCGGGTCAAGATCACGATGTCGGGCAAGTTCCTGCCTTACAAGTACTATGGCAACGAACAAGGCATCCAGGAATACGGCTTCAAGGAAACTTGAAGCCCAGCCCGCCTACCTATCTCGCATGAGCTGCATGCCTGTTTCGGCGTGTTGCTTGGGAGGCGGCGCCCGGTAGGCTTCCTGCCTTACCATCTGACCCTGGGTCTCTGAGCTAATCCGGTTTGAAGTTCTTTCCTGTCCGGCAATCTAGAGACCTTGTCCCGGATCGGATGCTTTTGCGAATGGTTCACGGCCTTCCCAGGAAGGTCAGCCTTGGCTCACGTCAGAACGCGCAACATGGCTTCGAAGTGCTGTCTCCGCGCGTTGTCGAGGTCGATGGGCGGAGTGTCGGGCAAATGGCCATACATGGCCCGTGTCATGCTGATCATCATGGGCGGGCCAAAGGCGAGATGGCACAGACATTCGGCGTGGTCGGACTTGAACTCGCCGCTGGCGATGCCGTCCTCGATGATCTTGGTAAATGCACCCTGCTGGTCAGCAATGAAGCCATCCCGGAAGCGCCGTGCGATTTCGGGAAAGCGCGATGAGGTCTCCGCAATGGTGTGCATCATCTGGCCTGACATCGAGCAGATTATGTTGTCGTAGCACAGGTCTATCAGGCGCCGCAGCTTGTCGACCGCGCTGAGCGACATGTCGTTCGCTACGGCCTTCATCTGGTCCGCCGCTGCTTGCGGTTCGCGGATGACGACAGCCACGAACAGCTCTTCCTTGCTGGCGAAGTGGTGGTACAGCGCCGGCTTGGACACGCCAACGATGCGCGCCAGATTGCTCATCGAAGCGCCCGCGAATCCTTTGTCGCGGAACAGCACGGCCGCCTCATTCAGGATCTGGTCGACCCGTGTCTCGGCCACAGCAAGCGCCGCGGTGTTTTTTTCAGGTCCTGGGTTTGACATTTTCAAGATTGGCCTTAGGTGACTTACCGATCGGTCGGTAACGACTTTGGCGGTCATTGCCAATCTGGGGCCAGATACGGCTTTCGTCCAGAGGCGCCGCTCGGTTTGGCTGCGCAGGGAGACGTCAGGATGTGGACGACCAGAATTTGGGGTGGCGTGGTGCTGACGGGGCTATCGGCGGCGCTCCTCACGGGCTGCAATGAGGCCAAGACAGAAGCCCAGTCCGATACTCCCCGACCCGTTCTGGTCATGGCCGCAAGTTTCGAAAAGCCGGTCATCGCGCGCAGCTTCACCGCCGCGATCCGCCCCCGTATCGAAAGCGGCTTCGGTTTCCGGATACCAGGCAAGGTCGTGCGTCGGCTGGTCGAGAACGGACAGCTGGTCGCCGCGGGCGACATTCTGGCCGAACTTGACGACAGTGATCTTCGCCTTCAGCTACGCCAGACTCAGGCTGAAGCGCAGGCTGCCGCAAGTTCGCAGGTCCAGGCTGATGCCGAGCTCAGGCGTGCACTTGATCTCCAGCGCCGCGGCTTCGCGGCCGAGGCGAGCGTCGACCGGGCCCGCGCGCTGGCAGATGAGGCCAGGGGCCGGACGGAACGCGCGCGCCAGGCGGTGGAGCTTGCGCAGAACAATCTCGAGTACACGCAGCTCCGGGCCGATGCCGCTGGCGTGGTAACAGCGGTTACAGTCGAACCGGGTACGGTTCTGGCGGCAGGCCAGGTCGCTTTCCGTGTGGCGCAGACGGCGGAACGCGAAGCCGAGGCCGCCATTCCCGAAGCATTGCTCCAGACGGCGCGGAACGGCACGGCCAGCGTCACCCTCTGGTCGCAGGGTAACCGCAGCTTCCCCGCGCAGCTGCGCGAGCTTTCCGCCACAGCTGACCCGCTGACGCGCACCTACCTTGCGCGCTTCTCGGTGGCGGATCTGCCAGCCACCGTCAGACTTGGTATGAGCGCGACGCTCACGTTGAGTGAACGCCAGCCCGAGGCCCTGATCCGTCTGCCGCTGGCCGCCATGCGCGACGTTGGTGCGGGCCCGACCGTCTGGGTGGTCCAGGGCGACAAGGTGACAAAGCGGTCGGTAGACGTGGCCCGCATCGATGGAGCCAGCGTATTCGTTCGCGGGGGGCTGCAAGAGGGGGAGAAGGTGGTGCGCATGGGCGTGCATGCTCTCGATCCCAACCGCACAGTCCGCGTCGTCGAACGCTTCGCTTACTGAGGGGCCGGCCATGCGCAACGCAAACCTGTCTGGCTGGGCGGTCCGTCATCCGGCCTTTATCTTGTTCATGATCATCGGCCTGCTCATCGGGGGCACCGCCGCCTTCCTCCAGCTCGGCCGCTCGGAAGATCCCGACTTCACCATCAAGACGGTGCTTGTCACCGCCGCATGGCCAGGAGCCAGCGCACAGGAGATGACCGAGCAGGTCGCCGACCGCATCGAAAAGAGACTGCAGGAATTGCCCTTCTTCAGCCACGTGGTCAGCTACTCAACGCCTGGTTTCGTCGCCATAGAAGCGAACTTCCGTGACAACACGCCGCCAGGTCAGGTGCCGCAGCTTCTTTATCTGGCGCGCAAGAAGGTGGACGACGTGCGCCCGCAGCTGCCGCCGGGCGTCATCGGTCCGTCCGTCAACGACGAGTTCGGCGACACTGATTCCATCCTTTACATGCTCACCGCCGACGGTGCCGGCTATGCCGAGAAGAAGCGCGTGGCAGAGGCGCTGAAGCGCGCGCTCCTGCGCGTCCCCAATGTTGTGAAGGTCAACATCCACGGGGTCCAGGATGAGCGCATCTTCGTGGAATTCAGCCAGACGCGCCTGGCTGCGTTGGGAATCTCGATCCAGGCTGTGCTCGACGGGCTCTCGCGGCAGAATGCTGTCACCGCCGCTGGCGCGATTGATACCACCGCCCAACGCGTGCCGCTCCGTGTCTCAGGCGCACTAGGCGGAGAGCAGGCTGTTGCAGAGACGCCCATCGAGGCCAACGGCCGCACTTTCCGGCTGGGCGACATCGCCACCGTTAGCCGTGGCACCGAGGATCCGCCGCGCTTCCTTATCCGCCAGCGCGGCGATCAGGCCATCGGGATCGGCCTTGTCATGCAGAAGGGTGGCAACATCATCACACTCGGCAAGGCTGTTGATGAGGCCGTCGCGAGGTTCGAGCGGGACCTGCCCATCGGTTTCACCCTCGAGAAGATCGCCGATCAGCCCAAGGTCGTGGACAAGGCTATCTGGGAATTCGAGAAGGTCTTCCTTGAGGCGCTGGCTATCGTGCTCGCCGTCTCGTTTATCGCACTTGGCTGGCGCTCGGGCATCGTCGTGGCACTGTCGGTGCCGCTGGTACTGGCCGCCACCTTCATCGCTATGCTCGTCTTCGGTATCGATTTGCACCGGATCTCGCTTGGCGCCCTCATCATTGCGCTAGGGCTGCTGGTCGATGACGCCATCATCGCGGTCGAGATGATGATCGTGAAGATGGAGGAAGGCTGGGACCGCATGCGGGCTGCAGCCTATGCCTGGACGTCGACCGCCTTTCCAATGCTCACCGGCACGCTGATCATGGGCGCAGGCTTCATACCGGTCGGCTTCGCGAATTCCGCCACTGCCGAATTCACCAACGCCATTTTTTGGGTGGTGGCCATCGCCCTGGGCACCTCCTGGCTCGTCGCCGTGATCTTCGTGCCGTATCTCGGTGTAAAGCTACTCCCCGCCCGCGCAGGGCATGAAGGTCACGGCCAGTATCAAACGCGCGGCTATCGCGTGCTGCGTGCTTGTATCCGGTGGTGCGTCGACCATCGCCTTGTCGTTGTGCTGGTTACGCTGGTCACTTTCGTGGCCTCCGTGGTGCTGTTCACGCGCGTGCCTCAGCAATTCTTCCCCCTCTCGGAGCGGACTGAGCTGTTTGTGCAACTGCGCCTGCCGGAAGGTACTGCCATTGGTGTGACGTCCGAGACGGCGCGCAGGGCAGAGACGCTGCTGGCAAAGGACCCCGATGTCGGCAGTTACACGACTTATGTTGGAGCAGGTTCGCCGCGCTTCTGGCTCGGGCTCAACCCGGCGCAGCCAAACTCCGCCTATGCCGAGATCGTCATCGTCTCGGCCGATGTCCCAGCTCGCGAACGCATCAAGGCGCGCATCGAGGCAGCCGTCAACGAAGGCGCACTCAACGAGGCACGCGTCAGGGTAGACCGCTTCAACTTTGGTCCACCCGTGGGCTTTCCCGTCCAGTTCCGGGTCTATGGCCCCGATGCCCAGGCCACGCGCCTCGCTGCCGAGAAGGTCCGCGATGTGATGCGTGAGAACCGTGACGTGCGCGAGCCGCACCTCGCCTGGAACGAGCTGACCCCGTCGCTGAAGGTCGAGGTCGATGAGGAGCGGGCCCGGGCGCTCGGCTTCAACCCGCAGGATGTGGCCAATGCGCTGCAATCTTTCCTGTCGGGGGTGCCGGTCACTGCCGTGCGGGATGGCACCGAGCGCGTCGAGGTGGTGGCGCGCGCCATCGCCACCGAGCGCAACGACCTGGGGCGAATCGGCGACCTGACCCTGATGAGCCGCACTGGCCTTCCCGTGCCAGTGGCACAGCTGGCGAAGCTTGAGCAAGCCCACGAGGACGCCATCATCTTCCGCCGCAACCGCGAGATCTTCATCGCGGTGCGCGGCGACCCGCGCGATGGCGTGCAGGCTGCCGAGATCAGCACCGCGTTGAAGCCACGCATCGATGCCTTGTTGCCTTCTCTCCCGCCCGGCACGCGGATCGAGATGGCAGGCACTCTCGAGGAGAGCGCCAAGGGCAACGATGCGATCAACGCCATGATGCCAATCATGGTGGCTGCGATGCTCTTCCTCATCATGGTGCAGGTCCAGTCGCTATCGCGCCTTGGGCTCGTTTTCTCCACCGCGCCGCTCGGCATCATCGGCGCCGCCTGGGCGCTGACATTGACGGGCGCTCCCTTCGGGTTCGTTGCGTTGCTCGGGCTTATCGCGCTGGCAGGCATGATCATGCGCAACACCATCGTGCTGGTAGACCAGATCGAGCAGGATGTGGCGGCCGGCGCGGTCTTGCAGGACGCGATCGTGGAAGCCACCGTGCGCCGCGCGCGTCCTGTGGTGCTGACTGCACTGGCGGCGGTCCTTGCGATGATTCCGATCTCGACCTCGGCCTTCTGGGGTCCGATGGCCATTACGATCGGCGGCGGCCTTCTTGTAGCGACTGTTCTCACCATCCTGTTCCTGCCCGCACTCTATGCACTCGCGTTCAGGAAGCGACTAAAGGCTCAGCCCCTGCACGTGACCGGTTCGGAGGTCGATGGGCACGGTTCGGACAACTCCGATGCTTTGGCGCTGCACCCACCGGCACGGCCAGCGGCAGGGTGATGCGGGCATGGCCTATCAACGCCGCTCCCCTCCGCGCGCGCTCCGCAATACAGAAATGGCGCTGCTCCTGCAGCTGGCTGACGGGCCGAAAGCTGTTGCAGACGGACCACTTGGCCGCTGCCTGAAGCGCGGCTGGTGTCGTCTTGCAGGTCC
>CALRRR020000040.1:0-13321 GCA_943370645.1 Hydrogenophaga intermedia
GAATCGAACAGCGTGATCTGGTCGGCGGTGCGCCGGCCGGGCGTGTGCCCGGAAATGACCCGCCACAGCTCGGTGACCGGGTGATCGGCAGCCAGCAGCTGAATGTCCCCTTCAATCCGCGTCTGCGGCGCATACTCCACGAAAATCTCCGAGCGCAGCAGAATGTCACGGTGCAACTCGGTCTTGCCCGGACAATCCCCACCCACCGCGTTGATGTGCTGGCCGCGTCCCACCATGTTGTCGGTCAGGATGGTTGCATTCTGCTTGTCGGCGGTCACGGTGGTGATGATGTCCGCGTCTTCCACGGCGGCCTCAGCCGTATCGCAGACGATGATGTCAAAGCCGGATGCCGCCAGGTTGTCCCGGCATTTCCTGCTCGCTGATGGATCGATGTCGAAGAGCTTCAGGCAGCTCACGCCGGTCAGCGCCCGGATTGCCAATGCCTGGAACTCTGCCTGTGCGCCATTGCCGATGATCGCCATGGTCCGGGCATTCTTCGGCGCAAGATGCTTCGCCGCCACAGCCGATGTGGCCGCGGTCCGCAGCGCGGTAAGCAACGTCATTTCCGAGAGCAGGACCGGGTAGCCTGTGCCCACATCCGCCAGCATGCCGAAGGCAGTGACGGTCTGGCGCCCGTCGCGCGTGTTCTTCGGATGGCCGTTGACATACTTGAAGCCATAAACCGTCCCGTCGCTCGTCGGCATCAACTCGATGACGCCCTCGGGGCTGTGGGACGCGATGCGCGGTGTCTTGTCGAAGTGCTCCCAGCGACGGAAATCGCCTTCAATCTCGTCAGCCAGTTCGGTCAGGAACCGTTCGACCCCGATGCTGTTGACGAGCCGCATCATGTCCGCGACGCTGACGAAAGGCACCAACGCGAACGCGCCGGGCGGAACGGGAACTGGCAGGGTCATCCGAAGCTCCTTGTCGGCCGGTCGAGCACGCGGCGGCCCATCAGGCTGGCGACGAGATCGACCATCAGGAGCGCCGTGCGCCCCCGGTCATCCAGGAAGGGGTTGAGTTCGGCGACATCGAGGCTCGTCACCAGGCCGCTGTCATGCAGCATCTCCATGATGAGATGCGCCTCGCGGAAGGTCGCGCCGCCGGGCACCGTCGTCCCGACGCCAGGAGCGATGGCGGGATCGAGAAAATCGACATCGAGGCTGACATGCAGGTCGCCGCCTGCCGCCTTGACGCGGTCCAGAAAGGCGCGAAGCAAGGGCACGACGCCGTGCTCGTCGATCGCCCGCATGTCATGCACCGTAATTCCGCTTCGGACCACGAACAGGCGTTCCGCCGGATCAACACTGCGGATCCCCATCATGCAGATGTTCTGCGGATCAAGCGGCGTCACCATCGGTGGAAAGTGACCGGAGAAGCTGGGATCGCCCACGGCATAGGCGATGGGAACCCCGTGCAGGTTGCCGCTCGTCGACGTTTCGAGCGTGTGGCAATCCGTGTGGGCATCGAGCCACAGCAGGAAGAGCGGCCGGCCGGCAGCAGCCGAGCGACGGCTCAGTCCGGACAGCACGCCAGCGGCCATGGCATGGTCGCCGCCCAGCATGATGGGCATGCTGGTTGCCGGAATGGCACCGATCTTCCGGACGATGGCATCGGTCCAGGCGGCCACCTCAGGAAGTGACCTGAGAGCGGTATTGCCATGCCGCAAGGGTGTCGGTGAAGCAGGCGAGACGGCGCCCAGGTCCTGAACGCCGTGGCCCAGTTCGATCAGGGCATCGCCAAGACCCGCCGCGCGATATGCCCCCGGCCCCATGTCGCAGCCGAACCGGCCCGTTCCTTCGTGGAGTGGAATGCTGACAAGCGCGCAGTGTACCAAAGGAAAGTCCCGCCATGAATGGAGCGGGCATCTTCGTCCGGATTTATGGCGGATTGAACAGAACAATTTGCCAAATTGATCATCTAGAGTTATCTGAATGAGCATCATTATATTTCAAAGTGGAAGTTATGGACGACACGGACCAGCGTCTCATCGCCTGCCTTCGCCACGATGCGCGCCGCAGCATCTCGGACCTTGCCCTGGAGCTTGGCCTCTCCCGCGCCACCGTCCGCGCCCGCATCAACCGGCTCGAACGTGACCGCGATATCCTCGGCTACAGCGTCGTCGTGAAGGGTGATGCCGATGCTTCGCCGGTGCGCGGCATCATGATGATCGAGATCGAAGGCCGCTCGACGGACCAGGTGATCAAGGCGCTGTCCGGGTTCCCCGAAATCGCGGCCATTCACACCACAAACGGCCGGTGGGATTTGCTCGTGGAGATCGGCGCTCCGGATCTCACCGCGCTCGACGCTGTTTTGCGCCGCATCCGCCTCCTGCCGGCGATCCGGGCAAGCGAGACCAACCTCCTGCTGTCGACATCACGAAGTGTCCGGTCAGGGAGGCAATGAACGTCGGGAGCGGACCTTCGAGACACGGCTTCATCCGCCGATAGCGCAGATTTGAACGTGGCCAGACTGTCCCTTCTCCGCGCAAGACCGTAACCTCACGAGCAGAACAGGAAGCCTTCCCGGGTCGTCTTGCATGTGGCCCTCGATCCGGGGCCGGGTGCGGTATCCTCTGGCCGCAGGGTTGGCGGCATCGGTGTTGCCGGACCAGCATCGCCGCAAGCGAGGCTCCTCATCACCGGAGCCAGGCAAAACACAAGACAGGAGACCTCCGTTGACCGGATATCTTTCGACCCGCCGTGATGTTCTGGCCCTTGGTTCGGCTGCGGCTGGCGCTGCTCTCGTCGCCGGATCATCCGGCCTTGTCTTGCCAGCCCTGGCGCAGGGCCTTGCGCCGACGCCGACCATGCGTGGCGGTGCCAACAACTATCTTCCCGGCGCGCCGATCGTCAGCCGGATCGGGGGAGGCGGATTCTGGATGACGGGCACCGTGCGCCGGGCCGGCGATGGCGCTCCGCTGCCGGGCATCCGCATCCAGATCTGGGCCCACACGACCGAGGGGCGCGAGGACGACCGGCACAGCCATGGCGCGACGCTGACAGGCCCGGACGGCGTCTTCCGGCTGGAAATGCCGCAGATCGTCCCGATTTTTGGCCAGCCCCATGGCCATCTGGCCTACGAAGGCGCGGGCTTCAAGACGGTCTTCCTGCGCCCTGTCATGCCGAGCGCACGCGACACCAGCCTCAGCGCCCATTTCGTGCTCCAGCCAGCCTGACCGTCGTGCCGTCGGTCCGCGCCGGGTTGATCTGGGCTGCGCTCGCGGCTGCAGTTGCGGTGCCCATTGCCATCGCTGCAACCAGTCCGCTGCTTGCCTGGCGTGACCCGGTCTACATCGCCTCCGGCTTTGCAGGCATGCTGGCGCTGGCGCTCCTGCTGGTCCAGCCACTTCTGGCGGGCGGCTACCTGCCCGGTCTCGCCGCAAGGGCAGGGCGGCGCGTGCACCGCTGGTCCGGGCTGGTGCTGGTGGCCATGGTCGTGGCCCACGTGCTCGGACTGTGGCTGACGAGCGCGCCCGATGTGATCGATGCGCTGCTGTTCGCCTCGCCGACGCCGTTTTCCGTCTGGGGCGTCGTGGCCATGTGGGCCACGTTTGCAGCCGCACTTCTTGCAACCTTGCGGGGCCGGCTCCGCATCCCGCCGAAGGTCTGGCGCGTCGGTCACACCGGCCTTGCCGTGGTGATTGTCGTCGGCAGCGTGGTGCATGCGCTGCTGGTCGAGGGCAGCATGGGTGTGGGGTCCAAGGCGGTGTTCTGTTTGGTGGTGCTCGTGGCGACGGCAAAGGTCGTGGCCGATCTGCGCGTCTGGACCCTGCTGACACGCCGCAGATCAGCCGCTGCGAGCCAGTCCGGGCAGCCCTGACCGGAACAGCCGTTCGGCCTGCCATGGGCAAGCCGCATCGTCAGCGGCTTCAGCGCTTCAGCATCCAGGCATGGGCCGGGTCGTTGTGAAAGCGCCAGATGCGCCTCGGGCCGGCCATGACATTGAGATACCACAGGTCATAGCCATGCGCCGCGCCAACCGGATGGTAGCCGCGCGGCACCAGCACGACATCGCGATCCTGCACACAGATCGTCTCGTCGAGGGATCGGTCATCGGTGTAGACGCGCTGCACCGCATAGCCCTGCGGCGGGTCCATGCGGTGGTAGTAGGTTTCTTCCAGTTCCGACTCGTCCGGCAGGGCGTCGCGATCATGCTTGTGCGGCGGATAGCTCGACCAATTGCCGCCCGGCGTCAGCACCTCGACGACCAGCAGGCTCTCGGCGTGGGGCGAGGTGTCGGGCAGGATGTTGCGCACATGGCGGGTGTTGCTGCCACTGCCGCGCGTTTCCAGTCCGACCTCTCCGGGTGCAATCAGGCGCGGCGGCAGGCGGCCCGTCGCCGGGGCTGAACAGATGGCGACCTCACATGCCGTGATCGCGACGAGATCCACCGCGCAGCCCGGCGGCGCATAGACTGACGCCGGATTTCCGGCAAAGGGGTTTTCCCTGCCGCCGATCATCCCGACATCCTGGCCGCCCAGCCGGCATCCGGCCTCGCCGGCAACCATGACCACGCACAACTCGCGGCCTTCGCCCTGCCGCGTGAGACGCTCGCCGGGAGCCAGATCGACCACCTCGAAACCGACATACCGCCAGCCGGCATTGGCGGGCGTGATGGCATGGACCGGACCGCCGCCCGGATGCGGCCTGCGCAGCAGCTTTGACATCAGTCCATCCCCGCTTCGGCCATGAAACGCTTGAGATTGGCCACACCCATCCGCGCATAGGCGAGGGGGTTGGCCTTCACCGGGTCCTGCTCGGCCTCGACGATGACCCAGCCTGAATAGCCCACGAGTTCACGGAACACGGCTACATAATCCACCATCCCGTCGCCCGGCACGGTGTAGACGCCGAGCGCGGCGCCGCGCCCGAGAATGGCATCGAGAAAGCTCCAGTCACCAGCCTTCGCCTCGGCCATGATGCCGGCGCGCACATCCTTGGCATGGACATGGCTGATGCGTGCGCGGTAGCTGCGCGCCAGTTCCGCCGGATCGCTGCCGCCCCAGGTGGCATGCCCGGTGTCGAGCAGAAGGTTCACGGCAGGACCGCAGCCTTCCATGAAAGCGGCGATGTCGGCCCGGCTCTCCACGATCGTGCCCATGTGGTGATGGTAGCACAGCCTGAGCCCCTCATCGGCCAGCATCTTGGCCAGATCGGTCATCCGCGCGCAGAACAGGGCCCAGTCGGCAGCCGCCATGACCGGGCGGCGCGAGAGTGGGCAAGAGCGATCGCCATGAATGGCGTTGGAGGTTTCCGCCACGATGAACACATCGGTGCCCATGGCCTTCAGCAGGGCGCGGTGCCCCGCAGCAAGGGCGAACTCCTCACGCGCGTCGCGACGCAGCAATTCCACCGAGTGCCAGCCGCCGACGCACGCCATGCCGTAGGGCGCGAGCGCTGCCTTCAGCGCCGCCGGCTCGCGCGGGAACTTGTGGCCAAGCTCCATTCCGGTGAAGCCGGCTTCTTTCGCTTCGGCAAGACAGGTTTCGAGCGGCGTCGCCCCGCCCACATCCTGCAGATCGTCGTTGGACCAGCCGATGGGGTTGGCACCGATGCGGATCGTCATGGCGTTCAGCCTCCGGATTTCTGGGCCTTGCGGGCCGCGTCATAGCGTTTGCGGGCTTCGCGCACCGTGGCGCGCTCGGATACTTCCGGCACCGCCACATCCCACCAGTGCCCGCCTGCCTCGGTCGTCGCCAGCGGGTCGGTGTCGATGACGATGACGCTAGTGACGGGTGACTTGCGCGCCTTCTTCAGCGCCGCTTCCAGTGCGGCAAGGCTCGTCACCTTGCTCGCCTTCGCGCCCAGCGCTGCGGCATGGGCTGCAAAGTCGATGGCAGGCAGGGCGACATGGGCCGTGTTGCGCAGCAGATTGTTGAACGAGGCCCCGCCGGTCGCCAGTTGCAGCCGGTTGATGCAGCCATAGCCCCGGTTGTCGAGCACCACGATGGTCAGACTCATGCCGAGCATGATCGAGGTGGCGATCTCCGAATTCATCATCAGGTAAGAGCCGTCGCCGACCATCACCGTGACATGGCGCGTCGGGTCGGCCATCTTCACGCCGAGCCCGCCCGCGATCTCATAGCCCATGCACGAGAAGCCGTATTCCATATGGTAGCCGCCGGGCGCGCCGGCCTGCCAGAGCTTATGCAACTCGCCGGGCAGCCCGCCCGCCGCGCAGACCACCACATCGCTGGGGCTGGCCTGCCGCTGCACGGCGCCGATCACCTCGGCATCGCTGGGCAGGCCCGTGGTGGTGCGGCCTGGCCGGGGGGCTTTGGCCTCGCCTGCGGCCACAACCCAGGCGGCCTTGCGCTCCGCTGCCTTGCCGGTCCAGCCCGCTGCGGCCCGCCAGTCGCCGAGGCCCGCGCCGAGCAGCTCCAGCCCGATCCGGGCATCGCAGACGAGAGGCTGGGCGCGGTGCTTGCCGGCATCGAAGGCTGCGACGTTGAGCCCGATCAGCCGCACGGCCGGGTTCTGGAAAAGCGACCACGAGCCGGTGGTGAAATCCTGAAGCCGCGTGCCGATCGCCAGCACGAGGTCCGCCTCGCGGGCCATGGCGTTGGCCGCATCCGTGCCGGTGACGCCGATGGCGCCGAGGTTGAGCGGGTGCGCATCCGGCAGCGCCGACTTGCCGGCCTGCGTCTCGGCAGCAGGCACCCGGTGCCGCTCGCAGAACGCCAGCAGGGCGGCTTCCGCCTCGCTATACAGGACCCCGCCGCCGACGATCACCAGCGGCTTCTTCGCAGCCTTCAGCAGCGCCAGCGCGGATGCGAGTTCGCCCGCATCGGGGGCGGTGCGGCGCGACAGCCAGAGCCGGTCCTCGAAGAATTCGAGCGGGTAGTCGTATGCTTCGGCCTGCGTGTCCTGACACAGGGCCAGCGTCACCGGCCCGCACTCGGCCGGATCGGTGAGCACGGCCAGCGCCCTGTTGAGCGCGGGGATCAGTTGCTCGGGCCGCGTCAGCCGGTCGAAATAGCGCGACACCGGCCTGAAGCAGTCATTGGCGGAGACGGTGCCATCGCCGAAATCCTCGACCTGCTGCAGCACGGGATCAGGCCTGCGGCTGGCATAGACATCGCCGGGCAGCAGCAGCAGCGGCAGCCTGTTGACGTGGGCAACCGCCGCCGCCGTGACCATGTTGGTGGCGCCGGGGCCGATCGAACTGGTGCACGCCATCATCCGCCGCCGCCGCGAGGCCTTGGCGAAGGCGATGGCGGCATGGGCCATGGCCTGTTCGTTATGGGCGCGGAAGGTCGGCAGCTTGTCACGCAGGCCATGAAGCGCCTCGCCCAGCCCGGCCACGTTGCCATGGCCGAAGATGGCGAACATGCCCGCCACAAGCGGCATGCGCTCGCCGCCGGTCTCGGTCCACTGCGCCGCCAGTGCTCGCACCAGCGCCTGCGCCATGGTCAGCCGGATGGTCTTCATCGTGATCTCCCGTCATCGAAAGCGTCGGACAGCGCGCCGAACCGCTCCGCCAGCCGGCTCACGGCTTGTGTGTCGTCCAGCGCCCCGTCAAGCCAGTCCTTGAGCACATCGCCGAAGATCGCCCGTCCGCCGACAAAGCCGATGACGCGCGGCATGGGCGCGGCGAGGGCAATCTCTGGCCCCGAAGCAGCCGTCCGCGCGATCACGATCAGCCCGCGGCAGGCCGGGTCATGCCGGCTGATGACGGCATCGATCGCGTCGGCGTCAGCAGCCTGCGGCGGGGCCTCGACCAGCCAGAAATCCGGCATCAGGCCCGCCTGATAGAGGCTCTCCAGCAGGGCTGCCGTCGTCTGCCCCTCGGCGGGCAGCGCCTCGATCATGGTCTCGCGCCGGCTTGCGCGCGCCATGGCCATGACGCCGGCAATCTCCGGCAGGCGCACTGCCAGAGGTGTGCGCGCATCGGCGCGGGCGTTGGCGATCAGCTTGATCACCTGTCCGAGCGGCCATTCCAGCGGGTTGTCAGCCAGGGCGCCGGCTTCGCCATGCGGAAACTGCCGCGCCAGCCAGATGCCCTTTCGTTGCGCATCGAACAGCGCCTGCCGGCCCAGCGCGCCATCAAGGAACAGGCCGAAGCCATCGCGCCCCCTCGCCACGCGCTCGCAGGCCGCCACGGCCAGCCGCTTGAAGGCGGGGATGCGCGCCGGATCGGCACCGGCGGCAATGGCTATGGGTTCAAGGTCGTGCGCACCATGGTCAATCGACAGGATGTGCAAGGGCAGGGCGCAGGCCCGACGGGTGGTGGTGTGATGCAGGTGGTTCAGCACCGGATCATGGCGCAGCGCCCGGTGCGGCGAGCCATGCCGAAGGAAATGCTGCAACTCGGCAAAGGTCGGGCTTTCCGGCGAGCACAGCAGCCGCGAGACCGCAAACGCCCCGCAGGCATTGGCATAGGCACAGGTGGTTTCAAGCGCTTCGCCCCGCAGCCAGCCGCGCAGGAAGCCGGACATGAAGGCGTCGCCTGCCCCCAGCACGTTGTAGACCTCGACCGGAAAGCCGGGCCCGCGCACGCCTTCATCAAGGCTTGGCGGAATGGCGCCCGGAAACACCACGCAGCCCATCGGCCCGCGCTTGCAGACCAGCAGGGCGCCGGGGCTGAGCCGCCGCAAGATGGCCAGCGCTTCAAGCGTGTTCTCCGAGCCGGCGGCGATGTGAAGCTCTTCCTCGGTGCCCACGATCAGGTCGCAATCGGGCACGATGGCCTGAAGGTGCGCGGTCACGGTCTCCGAGCGCAGGTAGCGTTCTTCCCCCGCGCCATGGCCGGCAAGACCCCACAGGTTGGGCCGGTAGTCGATGTCGAAAACCACCCTGCGGCCATGCGCCTTGGCGATGCGGATCGCCTTGCGCTGGGCTGCTGCCGCATTGGGCCGGGCAAAATGCGTTCCGGTGACGACGATGGCGGCAGCACTGGCCACGAAACCGGGGTCGATGTCGCTCTCGTCCAGCGCTGCATCGGCGCAGTTCTCGCGCATGAAGATCAGCGGGAAGGTGCTGTCGTCGCTGACACCGAGCAGGACCAGCGCGGTCAACCGTTCCGGATCGGTGTGGATGCCGTCGAGCGCCACGCCCTCGCGTTGCATCTGCTCGCGGATGAAGCGGCCCATGTGCTCGTCGCCGACCCGCGTGATCAGGCCGGAGCGAAGGCCGAGCCGCGCGGTGCCGATGGCGATGTTGGCCGGGCAGCCGCCCACAGCCTTGGAGAAGCTCGCCATGTCTTCCAGACGCCCGCCGATCTGCTGGCCATAGAGATCCACGGACGAGCGCCCGATGCTGATGACATCGAGCACCGGCGGGGAGGGCGGTGGTGGCGCGGCAGGGGAGGGCATGGCGGATGCTTTCAGGGGGCGAGCGGTTCGGCGCTGACGCCCATCACGGTCTGGTCGAAGTCAATGTTCGCGCCTGTCATCAGGCCCGATTCGTCCGAAGCAAGGAAGGCGCAGGCCCGTGCCACCTCATTCGGGTCGATCAGTCGGCCAAACGGGCGGTCCCTCACGGCCTCGTCGAGCCAGCCATCGCTTGCGCCATGGTATTGCCGCATCACGCGCTCCTCGCCCGGCGTATGCATCCAGCCGATGTTGAGCCCGTTGACGCGGATGCGATGCCTGACGAGCGAATGGGCGACATTGCGTGTCAGCGTGGCGAGAGCGCCCTTGCTGGTGCTGTAGGCGCTCAGGAAAGGCTGGCCGCCATGGGCCGACATCGACTGGATGTTGATGATCGAGCCGGCAATCTTTTCGCGCACCATGATCCGGGCCGCGCCCTGGATCAGGAAGAACGGTGCCTTGACGTTGACGTCGAACAATTCGTCGTAGCGCTCCTCGCTGGTGTCGAGAATATCGCCCCGATCGGTCAGGCCCGCCGCGTTGACCAGCACATCGATGCGCCCGAAGGCCTTGTCGGCCGCATCGATCACGGCCCGCACATCGGCGATGCGGGCAAGGTCCGCCTCGACGAAAACGGCCGCCGTGCCCAGCGCGGTCAGCATGTCCCGGACCCGCGCCCCGTTGGCTGCATTGCGCCCGCAGATCACTAGGCCATGCGCCCCACGGTTCGCAAACAGGCTGGCAATGGCTTCGCCGAGGCCTTGCGTTCCGCCTGTGACCACAGCGACCTTGCCATCCAGCCGCGCGCCATCCTTGCCTGCCATTCGCTTCGCTCCCTTGCCGGACATGGTGGCCTTGCGGCCTCATCCGCCTGTCCGTTACAGCAATCAAATCAGAAGCTGGCCTTCCGGGCAAAGCATGATATGTAGCCAACAAACAAAAAAGCCTCGGGAGGGCATGACGTGATCAGGGTCGGGTTGCTGGGTGCCGGTCGCATTGGCCGCATTCATGGCGGCAATGTCGCGGCGTCGGGGCAGGCCCGGCTCGTGGCCGTGGCTGATGCGCTGCCCGATGCGGCGCAGGGTCTGGCCACCGCGCTGGGGTCCGAGGTGCGCAGCGCTGACGCCATCATCGCCGCCACTGACATAGACGCCGTGCTGATCTGCTCGCCGACCGACACTCACGCTGACCTCATCGAGGCTGCGGTGCGCGCCGGCAAGGCGGTGTTCTGCGAAAAGCCGGTCGACCTCGATGCCGGCCGGATCGAGTCCTGCCTGAAGGTGGTGGCGGCCAGCGGCCAGCCGCTGATGATCGGCTTCAACCGACGTTTCGATCCGAGTTTCGCCGAAGCCCGCCGCCGCATCCGTGCCGGCGAGATCGGCCCGGTGGAGCTGGTCACCATCCTGTCGCGCGATCCCTCGCCGCCGCCGCCATCCTATGTGGTGCGCTCGGGCGGGCTGTTCCGCGACATGATGATCCACGATTTCGACATGGCCCGCTTCCTCCTTGGCGAGGAGCCGGTTGAGGTCCATGCCGTCGCCTCCTGCCTCGTCGATCCCGGCATCGGTGCAGCCGGCGATGTCGACACCGCAGCGGTGCTGCTCAAGACCGCCTCTGGCAAGATTGCCCAGATTTCGAACTCGCGCCGCGCCAGCTATGGCTACGACCAGCGTTTCGAGGTGCATGGCGCGATGGGCATGGTCAGCGCCCGCAACGTGCCGGTGACCACGGTCGAGATCGCGACAGTGGCAGGCTTCCGCACCGACCCGGCTCAGCCTTTCTTTCTCGAACGCTATGCCGCCGCCTACCGCGCCGAACTCGATCATTTCCTTGGCTGCGTGGCCGACGGCACGGCCCCTTCGCCTTCCGGCGAGGATGGCCTGAAGGCGCAGAGGCTCGCCGATGCTGCCACGCTCTCGCACCAGACGGGCGCGCCCGTTCGCCTGAAAGTCTGAGCCTGATGTCGAGCCTGTCCCACGACGAAATGAGCGCCCGATTCCATGCGCTGGCCGGAATCGCGGCTGAGCTTGGGCATCTGGCCAACCGCTATTTTGCCGATCAGGCCTCGCTCGGCACCCGTATGAAGGGCTTCCAGGATTTCCTGACTGAAGCCGATGGCGCGGTCGAAGACCTGTTCCGCCGCCGGATTGCCGAGAGCTTTCCGCATGACGCGGTGATGGGCGAGGAAATGGGCGGCGGCAATGCCGACCGGCTCTGGATCATCGATCCGATCGACGGCACCGCCAACTTCGCCCGCGGCGACCGGCAATGGTGCGTCTCCATCGGCTTCGTGCTGAATGGCGTGCCGGAACTGGGCGTGATCCACTCGCCCGCACTCGGCGAGACCTTCCTTGCACGGCGCGGCCATGGCGCGACCATGAACGGCAAGCCGATCAAGGTTGCCGCCACAGCCGACATCCGCCAGTCGACCATCGAGTTTGGCTGGTCGCCGCGCCTGCCGGCCGCGCCCTACATCGAGGCTGTCGGGCGACTTCTCGCAGCCGGGGCCAACGTCAAGCGCAGCGCCTCCGGAGCGCTCGGACTTGCCCACGTCGCCATCGGGCGCACCGATGCCTATGGCGAGCTTCACATCAACTCGTGGGATGTTGCAGCAGGGCTGGTGATCGCGGCCGAGGCTGGTGCCCGCATCAACGATTTCTGCTCCGGAGACTGGGTTGCGAGCGGCAACCCGATCCTCGTTGTCACGCCGACGCTCTGGGATGCTGTCTCGGAGGCCTGCGCCATCGTGTCCACGCCGGCGGATTGACTTATCGGCCCGGCCCGTCTGAACTGTCACAACACTGTCATATCAAGCACAGAACAACCAACAAGAAACAACAGAGGAACCGACCCATGACCATTCGCTTTCCGTTTCGCCAGGCCGCTTTCGGGGCCTTCGCCGCGCTCGGCCTTGGCGCCATGTCCGCTCCCGCGCTCGCCCAGGGCGAGGTCGTGGTCTACTGCTCCGTGCAGGAAGAGTGGTGCCGCCCCATGATGCAGGCCTTCGAGCGCAAGACCGGCATCAAGGTCTCGATGACCCGCAAGTCCTCCGGCGAGACCTTCGCGCAGATCAAGGCGGAAGCTGCCAATCCTCGCGGTGACGTGTGGTGGGGCGGCACGGGCGACCCGCACCTCCAGGCTGCCGAGGATGGCATCACCGAGGAATACCGCTCACCGATGCTGGCCGAATTGCTGCCATGGGCCACGCGCCAGGCCGAACAGTCCAAGTTCCGCACGGTCGGCATTTATGCCGGCGCGCTCGGCTTCTCGTTCAACACCCAGCAGCTGGCCCGCAAGCGCCTGCCTGAGCCCAAGTGCTGGGCCGATCTGGCCAAGGCCGACTACAAGGATGAAGTCCAGGTGGCCGATCCGAATTCGTCGGGCACGGCCTACACCAAGGTCGCCACGCTGGTGCAGCTGATGGGCGAGGCCAAGGCTTTCGAGTTCATGAAAGCCATGCACAAGAACGTCAACCAGTACACCAAGTCGGGCGCAGCGCCGGCCCGTGCCGCCGCCACCGGCGAGAGCCTGATCGGCATCACCTTCCTGCATGATGCCGTGGCGCAGGCCGTCGGCGGCGCGCCGGTCAAGGTCGTCCCGCCCTGCGAGGGCACCGGCTACGAGATCGGCTCGATGTCGATCATCAAGGGCGCCAAGAACATGGAGAACGCCAAGAAGTTCTATGACTTCGCGCTCTCTGCCGAAGCGCAGGCCCTCGGTGCGCAGGCCAAGTCCTATCAGGTGCCGTCGAACAAGTCCGCGCCGGTTCCGCCCGAAGCCCCCAAGCTCTCGGACATCAAGCTGATCGACTATGACTTCGCCAAGTATGGCTCGTCAGCCGAACGCACCCGCCTGCTTGCCAAGTGGGATGCGGAAATCCGCAACGCACCGAAGCGCTGAGGCCTGAAGCCGCCGGGGGGCAGGCCAGGTGAACCGCAGGACCGCCGATCGCGGCCATGTCGATGTCGTCGCGGCCCTCGTGGCCGTGGCGGCCTTCGCGCTGCTGCC
>CALRRR020000041.1:0-10544 GCA_943370645.1 Hydrogenophaga intermedia
ACCGGCGAGCGGCAGGGCCAGGTGTTCCGACAGCACCGCAGCGCTGGTGGCATGGCGCAGCGCCGACCGCTCCGGCCGCGTGCGGGGCATCTGGTCTGTCGCAATCAGCCACGCGGCTGGCAGGCTGGCGGCCCGCTCGATCTGGTCAAGCCATTGCATGGCTGGACCGTGCCGCATGGCCGGTGGCATGGTCAACGGGCTTGTTCGTCGCTGCACCCGCGTGTTGGAGCCGATTGCCATGCCGCTGCCCAACCGGGTCACGCCGTTCCAGAGCCTGGATGCCAACGCCGCGCGCGGCCTGCTGATGGGCAATCGTGGCGGCCGTTTCCACGATCCGGCAAGTCAGACCGTGCCGCATCGGCCATGGGCCAGCCGTCAATGGATCATCTGCGTGCTGGCCTTCAAGGGCCGGCAGCGGCAGGTCTGGCAGGACGGCTACACTGAGCTGTTCTTCTGCGACGAGGTGACGGCGCTGGCCGCCGGGCACCGGCCCTGCATGGAATGCCGGCGCATGGACGCGCTGGCCTTCCGGCGTGCGGCTGCGCATGACCATGGGCCCGGCCTGCCCTTGCCATTCTGCCCCGCGCTTGACGTACAGCTCGACAGTGAACGCCGCCTCGGCCGGACGCAGATCGTGCATCGGATGCCCTTCGCGACCTTGCCGGACGGGGCGATGGTGCGGCTGGGTGGGGAGACCCACGCGGTGAAGCAGGGGCAGCTTCTGGCCTGGTCACACCAAGGCTATGGCCAGCGCCAACGCTTGCCGGGCGGCGAGGCCGAAGTGCTGACCCCGCCAACCACGCTTCGAGCCTTGCGCGCCGGCTACATGCCGCTCTGGCACCCCTCGGCCCAAGGCTGAGCAGCAACGCCTGGCAGGACGTCAGGCATCTGCAAGGCCGCGCTTTTCCAGCAGCGCCGCCGGGCTTGGCATGCGGCCCCGGAACGCGGTGTAGAGTTCTGCGGGATCGCGGCTGTTGCCGGCGGCATAGATGAAGCGCTTCAGCTTGTCGGCAGTGGCGGCATCGAAGACGTCGCCTGTCTCGCGGAAGGCATCGAAAGCGTCTGCATCCATGACTTCGCTCCAGAGATAGGAGTAATAGCCGGACGAGTAGCCATCACCCGAAAAGACATGGGTGAAATGCGGCGTCTTGTGGCGCATGCCGATCTCGGGCGGCATGCCAATGCGCGCCAGTTCCGCTGCCTGGAAGGCGAGCGGGTCGATGTCGCCGGGCTCTTCCAGCTCGTGAAAGGCCAGATCGACCAGCGCGGACGAGGTGTATTCGATGGTCGCGAAGCCCTGGTTGAAGGTCTGCGCCGCCTTGACCTTGTCCATCAGCGCCTGCGGCATCGGTTCGCCCGTGCCGGCATGCACGCAATAGCGGCCCATGACCTCGGGCGTGCTGAACCAGTGCTCATAGAGCTGCGACGGCAACTCGACGAAGTCCCGTGAAACAGCCGTTCCCGCTACGAACGGATAGACCACATCGGACAGCAGGCCATGGAGCGCGTGGCCGAATTCGTGGAACAGCGTGCGGGCATCATCGAACGAGAGCAGCGCCGTCTGGCCTTCCGCCGGCTTGGCGAAGTTGCAGACATTGACGATGATCGGGCGGACTTCGCCATCCAGGTTGTCCTGACGGCGATAGCCGCTCATCCAGGCGCCCGAGCGCTTGGAAGGCCGGGCGAAATAGTCACCCAGGAACAGGCCGATATGCCGGCCGCCGCTGTCGCTGACCTCCCAGATGCGCACATCCGGATGATAGCCCACAAGGTCGGGGCGGGCCTTGAACGCCAGCCCGAACAGGCGGGTGGCGCATTCGAAGGACGCTTCGATGATCCGGTCGAGCTGCAGGTAGGGCTTCAGTGTGCCCTCATCGAGCGCAAAGCGCTGGCTGCGCACCTTCTCGGAATAGTAGTGCCAGTCCCAGGCGGCAATCGGGTCGTTCTGCCCCTCGGAGCGGGCCAGAAGTGCGAGATCGGCGGCCTCGCGTGCGGCCTTGCGCCGGGCCGGGGCCCAGACCAGTTCCAGCAGGCCGCGCACGGCGGCGGGCGTCTTGGCCATGGTGTCATCAAGCTTGAAAGCGGCAAAGCTGGCATAGCCCAGCAGCCGGGCCTTCTCCGCCCGCAGCCGGACCATTTCGGCCACCACGGCGCGGTTGTCGGTCTCGCCGCCATTGGCTCCGCGCGCATCCCAGGCCTTGCGGGCCTTCTCGCGCAGGTCACGGCGGGACGAGAACGTCAGGAACGGCTCGATGATCGAGCGCGGCAATGTCACCGCATGCTTGCCCTTGTGGCCGCGATCCTCGGCAGCCTTGGCCATGGCGGCCTTCAGGAAATCCGGCAGGCCGGCGAGGTCGGCCTCGCTGTCGAGGATCAGCGCATAGCTGGCCTCGTCCTTGAGCACGTTCTGCGAGAACTGCGTGCTGAGCGTCGACAGGCGCTCGTTGATGGCTTTCAGGCGGGTCTTGTCGGCCTCACCCAGCTTGGCACCGGCGCGCACGAAGCCCTTGTGGGTGAGTTCCAGCACCCGCGCCTGCTCCGCTGTCAGGCCGAGTTTGTCCTTCATGGCATGCAGCGCATCGACGCGCGCGAACAGCGCCGGGTTCATGCCGATGGCCGACCAGTGCCGCGACATCACGGGCGCCATCTCGCGCTCGATCTGCTGGAGCGCCTCGTTGGTGTCCGCGCCGGCGAGATTGTAGAAAACAGCCGCTGCACGATCGAGGTCCTCGCCGGCGCGCTCCAGCCCGTCAATGACGTTGGCGAAGCTGACCGGCGCGGTCTCGCCGGCAATCGCCGCGATCTCGGCCGCATGCGCCGCCAGCGCCGCATGCAGGGCAGGCGACAGGTGCTCGGGCCGGATGCTGGCAAAGGGCGGGAGCCCGAACGGCGTGGTCCAGGGCGCGGCGAAGGGATTGTCGGCGGGCAGGGCTGTCATCTCGGGAATCCTTCAGCGGGTCTTGAACACATCGCGCAGGAATACCTGCATGAACAGCGGCATGCGCGCCTCATCGATATCGGCAGCCGAGCGGGCCAGCACAATGTCGGCCAGTTCCGGTTCGCTCTGGCGCGACAGCCGGTCGCGGATCAGGGCGCGGGCTTCCTCGGCGGACAGGTCGATGACCAGATCGCGCATGAAGGCCACACGCTCGTCGCTGAGGATGACGCGCCAGCCCGCGCCAACGTTGACTTCGCTGGCGAGAAGGCCGGTCTCTTCTTCCAGTTCGCGCATCAGCGAGCCGGCCAGATCAACCGTGCCATCGGCCAGAACGTCGCCGGGGTCAGGTGTGCCGGCAGCAAAGTAGATGCGTCCGGCGTTGACGGTGTGGTTGGCCATCACGCCCATCACATAGGCGCCATCACGGCTGCGCAGCGCGCCCATGGCAAAGCCGTTGCGGATCTGCGCGCTGCCCTGTTGCGGATAGTCCCAGCGGTGCCAGGCGATGAAGCTGGCATAGTCGAGTTCGAAATAGTCGGCGCTGAATGTTTCGCCACCGACCTCGCCGCGGCATTGCAGCAGCACCTGGCCGTTGAACATGGCCGGCTTCTCGGCCTTCATCGCCTGCCAGTGGGCGGCAATTTCGTCTGCGCGCTCGCGCCGGAACGGCCAGTCGAAATCGATGCGGCGAGCCGTGACGGTGCGGATGGGAATGATCGACGTGCTCACAGATGCAAGGTTCCCTCGGCGACGATGACCGCCGTGCCACCGATCGCGGCCTTGACCAGCACACCGTTCTCGACCGTCAGGTGCAGGTCGATCTGGCTCGGGCGGCCCATCTCGTAGCCCTGTTCGATGGTGAGTTTGTGCTGGCCGTCATCGGGCGCATCGAACGCCATGACCACGCCTGCGAAGGCCGCCACCGCCGAGCCTGTCGCCGGGTCCTCGAAGCCGCCCATGTCGCGGGCGAACATGCGGGCGCGGTAGTGATGGCCTGGCTCCGCTGTGTCCTTCGTGTAGACATAGACATTGGGGTGGCCGCCAGCCCGTACGGTGCCCCAGTCAGGCGACAAGGTGGTGGCACGCGCCAGGGCAGCCCTGTCCTTGACCGGGATGAAGGTGAAGCCGTTGCCGGCCGTGAAGACGCTGGGGCTGTGCCGGTCAAAGCCGACATCGCCGGGCTTGAGCCCGATGGCGTGGGCGGCGGCGATCTCGTTGGCTGCCTCGCCGAGGCTTTTCGGAAGCATCGGCAGCGAGAACACCGCCTTGCCGCTGGCTCCGCTCAGAACCTCGACCGAGCAGGGCACAAGCCCGACCTTTTCCTCGAGATCGAAGGCGACATGGCCATGCTGGCCGCCATGGTCGCGGATGGCCAACAGCACCGCCGTGCCGACCGTGGGATGGCCGGCAAAGGGCAGTTCGCGCACAGGTGTGAAGATGCGCAGCGCAGCGCGCGAGCGCACGTCACCGGGCGGGCTGACGAACACGGTCTCCGAAAGGTTGAATTCGCGGGCGATGGCCTGCATCGCGTGATCGTTCAGCCCTTCGGCATCGAGCACGACGGCCAGCGGATTGCCGGCAAGGGCATGGGGCGTGAACACATCGAGCGTGGCAAATCGGCGACTCATGACCATTCTCCCTCAGGGCCCCCTCCGCCACCTCTTGGGTAGCGGATGAGGCCAGAGGCTGCCAGTCAATTCGCGTGTCTGCTGCCCGGAGCTGGCGCGCTCAATAGGGCAGGCCGACATAGTTCTCCGCCAGCGCCGTCCGCGCCGCGACGGACGAGAACAGGTAGTCGAGTTCGGCGATCTGCATGCGCTGGCCGAACTCCCCGCCTTCGGGAAAACGGTGCAGGATCGAGGTCATCCACCACGAGAAGCGCTCGGCTTTCCAGATCCGGGCGAGGGCCCTGGCCGAATAGGCATCGAGCCCCGCCTCCGAGCGCCCAATGAAGTGCTCTTCCAGCGCGGTCGCCAGATAGTGCACGTCGCCGACCGCGAGATTGAGACCCTTGGCCCCGGTGGGCGGCACGATGTGGGCTGCATCGCCGACGAGGAACAGCCGCCCGAAGCGCAACGGCTCGGCCACGAAGCTTCGCAGCGGAGCCACCGACTTCTCGATCGACGGGCCGGTGACCAGTGCATCCGCTGCCTCCGGATCGAGCCGCAGGCGCAGCTCGTCCCAGAAGCGCTGGTCGGACCATGCCTCGACCTTCTCGTCGATGGCGCATTGCACATAGTAGCGGCTGCGGCTGGCGGAGCGCATCGAGCACAGGGCAAAGCCGCGCTCGTGGTTGGCGTAGATCAGCTCATGGCTGACCGGCGGCACATCGGCCAGAATGCCGAGCCAGCCAAAGGGATAGACCTTCTCGAAGGTGCGGATGGATGCGGCCGGCACGCTGGCGCGGCTGACGCCATGGTAGCCATCGCAGCCGGCGATGACATCACAGGACAGGCTGTGGGCCACGCCATCCTTGCGCCACGAGACGCGCGGGTTCGGCCCGTCAAAATCATGCAGCGCCACCTCTTCCGCCCCGTAGACGGTCGGCAGCCCCGCCGCCTGCCGCGCGTCCATCAGATCGCGGGTGACCTCGGTCTGGCCATAGACCGTGACATGGCGGCCGGACAGCAGCCCGGCCAGATCAATGCGGCGACGGCGGCCATCGAAAGCCAGTTCGAAACCATGGTGGACAAGACCCTCGGCCTTCAGCCTGTCACCCACGCCGGCCTCGATCAGAACATCGACGGTGCCCTGTTCGAGCACGCCGGCCCGGATGCGCCCGAGCACGTAGGCCGCGCTCTGGCGTTCGATGATCACGGCATCAATGCCGGCCCTGTGCAGCAACTGGCCGAGCAGCAGACCGGACGGGCCGGCCCCGATGATGGCAACCTGGGTGCGTGTCATGGAGGGCAATCGAACAAGGGCATCCAGCTGCTACTGGCGGCCGGAACAGCGGATCTCGATCAGGGCGGCGGACGCCGCGTTGATCAGGCGCGGCGATGGCTCTGCGGGCTGCGCGGCAGCGGCAGGCTGGGGCATTGCGGCACGAAAGGCCTCCAGCGGGATCACCCGATAGCTGCTTTCGGCCAGCACGCCGGCCACCATGCGCTGGGCCTTCGGGCTTTCCCGAACCAGTCCGACAAGCCGGCCCTGTCCGTCAAGCACGGGTGCGCCGCCGGCACCGATCTGCAGCGCGGATGCGACGCGCGGCCCCTCGCCCTGCCAGCGGCCGGCGGAGACCATCACCGAACGTGAGGCGCTGTCCTCGAACGACAGGGTGAACACGGCTGCGCCCGGTGCAGCGCCGGATGGCAACAGGGCTGGCCGGTTGATCTCCGGCACCGCCAGCAGCGCCACATCGCCTGTCACAGTGACCTGCGCGGCCTCCAGCGGCTTGCCGCCGATGCTGGCACCGGCGCAGGACGCCAGCGCCGCGGCACTGGTGAGCACCTTTCCGGGCGCGATCGAGACACCGGAGACCGCATGACGCGGCTCGGTCGCGGTCATTGCCGGGCGGATCAGGGCCGGAGCTGCACCGGGAGCCGAACCCGGAGCCGCACCTGGAGCAGCGCCAGCCGGTGGCGTGCCGACACGGGCGGGGTTGGCCGCGACATCGGTCCCCGGGAAGGGCTCGAAGCTGTTGGCAATGGCAATCATGATCCGGTCGAGCGAGGCGGCCTGATCCACCGGATAGCGGAAGGTATAGCCGCGAATGGCGGCGGGGCCCTGTGCCAGCCGCGTGTAGAAGCGGCGGCCGCCCTCCTCGCCGGAGATCACGAACCAGTCGGGCCGCTTGAGCCTGTAGGTCACCTTGCGGCCCGGCCCGTCCTGCCGCAGCCGCTCGAACAGGTCATCGAAGGCCTGCGCCGCTGGCAGGCTGGTGAGCTGGAGCGTGACAGCCCCATCCGGGCGGCGATAGACCACGCCGTTCTCGACCGCCACACGCGCCGGCAACAGGGCCGCCGGCAGCCCGATGCGGATGCCGGTGCTCTGGTCGGTGATCGGGGCAAAGCGGATGGCCAGCCGGGCCTGATCGGCAGCGCGGGTCAGGGCCGCGCGCTCGGGCGGAGTCAGGATGCCGTCGCTGACGCCCTGGGCGCGGCGCTCGAAGGCCAGCAGCGCGTCATAGGTGCGCTTGCCGAACTCGCCGCCGGCGACGCCATTGAAATCGCCAGTCCAGATCAGGTCGTTCTGGATGGCCTTGCGCTCGGTCTCCTCCAGTCGGTCATAGGCCAGCTTCGAGGCGGCATGCGCCGGATCAAGCGCGGGAGCGGCCGGCGCTGGGGCTGCTGGTGGCTGGCGTGCGGGCTGGGCCTGCGCGGCACCGGGCATCTGGATGAACCCGGCAATGGCAAGGACGAGGCTGGGCAAAAGGTGCGTTGGCAGCAGGCGCGCGGCCATCACGCCCGAGGGGGGCTTCAGTGCGGCAAGTTTGGCAGTGACGGACATCTTTGCGCTCCCCCTGCTCAGTTGCCGAGGCCTTGAGCGCAATACTGTCGCAGCCCTTCCGCGCCTTGTCGAGGGCGCATCACGCGGCAGAAACCGCGGGGCGGGACGAGTGCCTTGCACCTGCCAAGCGCGCTGGTAAGGTCATCGTCGGGGACAGGGAAGCCTCGGGGAGAATGCTCATGTCCAGCCGTCTGCTGGCCGCGCTGCTGTGCGGCCTTTGCCTGCTTGTCATCCCGGTGACGAGTGCCCCAGCCCAGGCCCAGAAGGCGCTGGTGCGCGAGGACCTGCGCAACGATGCGGTCCGGCTGGAGACGGACCTCAGACGCCTGCAACCCAACGCGGCAACCAAACCTGCTGCCACCTGGCGGCAGGATGCGGCCACCGCGATCAGGGGCGGCAACACGCGCGGCGCACTGGCCGCCGCCGCCGGGGCTGTCCTGGCCGATCCGCGCGACGGGACGAACTGGCTGGCCCTTGCCGACACGGCGCTGGCCATCGCCGACGCGACGCAGGACTGGAGCGAACGCTACACCAACCGCGACCGCGCGACCGCCGCTGCCTATGCCGCCTATGAGCGGGCTGCGGGCCGGCCTGCGGAAGCGGCGGCGCTGGCGATGCTGGGCCGGGCCTACCAGGCCCGCGAAATGTGGCGGCCAGCGCTGGATACCTACAGGCTGAGCCTTGCCGCAGGCGAGAACCCCCGCCTGAGGGCAACCTATGCCGAGTTGCGCGAGAAGCACGGCTTCCAGATCCGCGACTACAAGGTCGATTCCGACGCCGCGACGCCGCGCATCTGCTTCAACTTCTCGGCCCCGCTGGCGCGCGGGCGGGTCGATTTCGCACCATTCGTGGTGGTGCAGGGCGCAACCGCTCCCGCCGTGACCGCCGAAGGACAGCAATTGTGCGTCGATGGCCTCAAGCACGGCGAGCGCTACCGGATCGTGCTGCGCCAGGGCCTGCCGTCGAGCGTCGAGGAACAGCTGCTCAAGACCGCCGACTACGACATCTACGTTCGGGATCGCAGCCCGCAGGTGCGCTTCACCGGGCGCAATTATGTGCTGCCGCGCACAGGGCAGGAAGGCATCCCGGTCGTCTCGGTCAACACCGACAAGGTCGAGCTGGATGTCTACCGCATCGGCGACCGCTCGCTTGCGCCGACGGTGCGCTCCGAAGATTTCATGAAGCAGCTCAGCGAGTTCTCGGCGCGCGACATCGAGCGGCAGAAGGGCGTCAAGCTCTGGTCCGGCCAGTTGGCCACGCGCAACGAGCTCAACCGCGACATGATCACGGCCTTTCCCGTCTCGGAGGCGCTGCCGGCGCTGGAGCCCGGCGTGCATGTGATGACGGCACGGGTGCGCCGCCCGGCCCAGGGCCCATCCGGCGAGGATGACGGCATCTTCGGCGATGATCTCGTGACGCAGTGGTTCGTCGTTTCGGATCTTGGTCTGACCGCCTTCACCGGCCAAGACGGCGTGCATGTGCTGGCCCGGTCTCTGGCCACGGCGCAGCCCGTCGGCGGCGTGGCGCTGAGGCTCATCGCCCGCAACAACGAGGTTCTGGCAACGGTCAACACCGATGCCGCAGGCTATGCCCGCTTCGATGCTGGGCTGGCGCGCGGCACTGACGGCATGGCTCCGGCGATTGTCGCGGCCAGCGACGGGAAAGGCGATTACGGCTTCCTCGATGTGGCGGCGGCAGCGTTCGATCTGTCGGACAGGGGTGTCAAGGGACGCGCCGCGCCCGTCGGCCTCGATGCCTTCCTTGCCACCGAGCGCGGGGTCTACCGGCCCGGCGAGACCATCAATGTCACGACCCTGCTGCGCGACGGCGCCGGCAAGGTGGTGCCGAACCTGCCGCTGACGCTGGTCTACAAGCGGCCTGACGGTGTCGAGCATCGCCGCGCGGTGGTCGCCGATCAGGGCGCGGGCGGCAGGGCCCATTCGCTGGCCCTTTTCAGCGCTGCGGCGCGCGGCACCTGGCGCATCGAGGCCTATGCCGATGTCAAGGCGCGGCCGATCGGCGAGCTGAAATTCCTCGTCGAGGACTACGTTCCGGACCGGGTCGATGTCACCCTCGCGACGGCCGCCACCAGCATTCGGGCCGGGTCTGCCGCCAGCGTCGATGTCAGCGCACGCTATCTTTACGGCGCGCCGGGCGCAGACCTCGCGATCAGCGGTGAGGTCTCGCTGGCGGCCGCGTCGCGCACGCCCTTGCGTGGCTATGAGGATTACCTCGTCGGGCTAACCGACCAGAAGGTCGAGCCGGTCACCAAGGAGATCGAGGAAGCGGGCAACACCGATGCGCAGGGCAAGGCGACAGTGGCCGTGACACTGCCCGAAACCGAGGCGCAGCGTCCGCTCGAAGCGACCATCAAGCTGCGTGTCGGCGAGGCCGGGGGGAGGGCGGTCGAGCGCACGTTGACCCTGCCGGTGGCGCTGGATGGGCCTGTCGTGGCGGTGAAGAAGCTGTTCGACGATAGTGCGCTCAGCGCCGGCGCACTGGCTCAGTTCGCCGTGATCGCGGCCAATCCCGACGGGTCGCGGCTGGCTCGCGACGGGTTGAGCTGGACCGTCTCGCGCATCGACCGCACCTGGCAATGGTATCTGGCTGACGGACGCTGGAACTACGAGGCCACGCGCACCAGCCGCCGGGTGGCGGACGGCCGGATTAGCGTCGGCACAGGCGATCCGGCGCGGCTCTCGATTCCTGCCGACTGGGGCAGCTACCGGCTCGACATCAGCATGGGCGGTGCCCAGACCTCGGTGGCCTATTCGGTCGGCCATGCGGGCGAGTTGACCGCCGATGCGCCGGATGTGCTGGACGTGGCGCTGGACAAGGACAACTACACCAACGGCGAGGCGATGGTGCTCAACATCAAGCCGCGCTTTGCCGGGCGGGCCACGGTCGCGATCATCGGCGACAAGGCCCAGACCTGGCGCGAGGTCGATCTTCCCGCCGGCGGCGCGCAGGTGCGGCTCGCCGCAAGCGCCGATTGGGGCGCGGGTGCCTACGCCGTGGTGCTGGCGCACCGTCCGCTCGATCAGGCGGCGCGGCGCATGCCGGGCCGGGCGCTGGGCGTGGCGTGGTTCTCGGTGGACCGGGCTGCGAGGGCCCTGCCGGTAACGCTGGACCTGCCGCACCGCATCCGCCCGCGGGC
>CALRRR020000042.1:0-8793 GCA_943370645.1 Hydrogenophaga intermedia
GCTGGTCGGCCTTGCGCTGTTCATTGTCGCAACGATCGCCTGTGCCGTGGCCGTCTCCATCGACATGCTGATCGGCGCGCGCTTCGTCCAGGCACTGGGCGCATCGGGGCCGATCGTGCTGGGCCGCGCCATGGTGCGCGATCTGTATGAGGGGCCGCGCGCCGGGCAGGAACTGGCCCGCATGGGCATGATCATGGGGGTGGTGCCTGCGGTTGCGCCGGTGCTCGGCGGTGTCCTGCAGGATGCGTTTGGCTGGCGCTCGACCTTTCTCGCCTCGCTGGCCTTTGCCAGTGCGCTGGCGCTGTGGATCACGCTGGCACTGCCAGAGACAAACACCCGCAAGCTCAGCGAGCCGCTCTCGTTCATGGCCATCATCAGGGGCTTCGGCACGTTGCTGCGGAACCGCGCCTACCGGGCCTATGTCGGTCTGGTCAGCCTCGCCTATGGCGGCCTGTTTGCCTTCATTTCCGGCTCGTCCTTCGTGCTGATGGGCGTCTACGGGCTGTCCCCGGTGGCTTTCGGGCTGTCCTTCGCCTTCGGTGTTCTGGGCTTCATCAGTGGCACGATCCTGGCACAGCGGCTGGTGAAGGCACGCGGGCTTGATGGCGTGATCCGGCTCGGCGTGATGTGCCTGGCTGGCGGTGGCACCCTGATGCTGGCACTGACAGCGATCGGAACGGGCTCCTCGCTGGAAATCACCGTCCCGATGGCGCTCTATGCGATGGGCGTGGGCCTGACCATGCCGCAGGGGCAGGCCGCCGCGATGATGCCGTTTCCGGATCGTGCCGGGTCGGCCTCCTCGTGCCTCGGCCTGTGCCAGATGATCTTTGCCGCCTGTGTCGGGCTGTTGATGGGGCGCATCCTGACCGGCTCGGCGCTGCCACTGCCGATCATCATCACGGTGATCGGCGTCGCGGCACTGGTGCTTTTCCAGTTCACACGGGGCATCAGGGCGGCGGCGCTGGCCCAGAAGGCCTGACGCGTCCACCCGCCTCAGATCACCCGCCGAAAAGCCGCTCGAAGAAGCCCTTTTCCTGCGCCGGCACACGGCTGCGCTCCGCGCCGACGGCGGCGGGCGGCACCGGGCGGGCGCTGGCCATGGGCGCGCTGGCGGACGCCGGCGGCGCGCCGAAAGGCGCAATGCCGGGCGACGTGCGCCAGAGTCCGCCGGGCAGGCCCTGCGGCTGTGCTCCCTGCAGGGCGGAACGCATGAACCGCCCCCATATCTCAGAGGGGAGCCCGCCACCGGACACCCGCTTCATCGGGGAATTGTCATCATTGCCGAGCCAGACGCTGGCCACGAGCCGGCTGGTATAGCCGACGAACCAGGCATCGCGGAAATCCTGGGTCGTGCCGGTCTTGCCGCCCGCTTCCCAGCCCGGGATCTCGGCCTTGCGGCCGGTTCCGGTCAGCAGCGTCTCCCGCATCATGCTGTTCATCATCGGCAGGCGTGCGCCGTCGATCACGGTGCCGATGCCGGAACCCTCGCGCTTGTAGAGCACCTTGCCGTTGGCGGCCTTGACCTCGCGGATGATGTAGGGCGTCACGCCTTGCCCGCCATTGGCGAACGCGGCATAGGCGGCGGTCATCTCCAGCGGCGTGACCTCCGACGTGCCCAGCGCCAGCGAGGCATTGGCCTGCAGGGGCGAGGCGATGCCCAGCCGCTGCGCCACCCGCACCACCGACCGCGGCGAGACCTCCTGCCCGAGCTTGACCGCCACCGTGTTGAGCGACAGCGACAGGGCCGTCTGCAAGGTCACCGGACCGCGGAAATCGCGCGAGTAGTTCTCGGGCGACCAGCCGCGCACGGTGACCGGGGAATCATCCCGGATCGTATCGGGTGTCAGCCCTGCCTCGATCGCTGCGAGATAGACGAATGGCTTGAAAGACGAGCCGGGCTGGCGTCGCGCGGCCGTCGCGCGGTTGAACTGGCTGCGGGCATAGCTGCGGCCACCGACCAGGGCCCGCACCGCACCATCAGGTGCCATCGCCACCATCGCGCCTTGCGACACGCCCTGCTTGACACCCTCGCGGGCGAGCGCCTCGGTCAGGGCGTTTTCCGCCGCAAGCTGGATGCGCGGGTCTATCGAGGTCAGCACCGTGACATCGCCCTCGACCGCCCCGATGAAATCATCGAGCACATCGATCACATAGTCAGCGGAATAGGAGATGGTGTTAGGCCCGTCGCGCTCGACCGCTTCTGCGGGCTCGACGAGCGCTGCTTTGGCCGAGCCTTCGGTGATCACGCCCTGCTCGACCATTGCGGCAATGACCATCTGCGCCCGGCGCTCGGCAGCGGCCGGGTTGCGGTTCGGCGCCAGCCGCGAGGGCGCCTGCACCAGACCGGCCAGCATCGCAGCTTCCGCCACATTGACGGCGCGGGCAGACTTGCCGAAGTAACGCTGGGCGGCGGCCTCGACCCCGTAGGCACCGGAGCCGAAATAGACCCGGTTGAGATACAGTTCGAGGATCTGGTCCTTGGAGTAGGTGCGCTCTAGCCAGACAGCGAGGATGGCCTCCTGGATCTTGCGCGAGAAGGTCCGGTCCTGGGTCAGGAACAGGTTCTTGGCGAGCTGCTGGGTCAGTGTCGAACCGCCCTGGGCCACGCCGCGCGAGCTGAGGTTGCGCACCATGGCGCGGGTGATGCCGATCGGATCGAGTCCGTAATGGCTGTAGAAGCGCCGATCCTCGATGGCCACGAAGGCACGGGGCAGCGCCGGTGGCAGTTCCTTGATCGAGACAGTCCGCCCGCCGGTTTCGCCCCGATTGGCGATCAGCGTGCCGTCTGCAGACAGGATGGCGATGTTCGGAGGGCGCTTCGGCACCGTGAGCTGGTCGATGGGGGGAAGTTGGGCCGCATGGTAGGCGATCACACCGCCAAGACCCATCACGCCCCACAGTCCCAGCACAAACGACCAGTAGGTGATCCGGCCCAGCACCGAGCCGCGCCGGGCGCGCTTGCGCTTGCGCGGCGGATCAGGCTCGGGACCACGCCCACCACGCCCGGAGGTCTGGCCCCCGCGCGCCGAACCGCCCTTGCGAGATGGTACGACACGGTCCTCGGGCGACAGGCGCAGGTCTTCCCGCACCGATCCGCGCGATCTGCCTTCGCCAAAGGTCGGTTCGCGCCGCGATCCGTCTCTGTCAGCCATGAAACACTGCGCCCTGATTCCCGAAACAGCCCTGCCGCAGCCAGCACAGGCTGACCGGACACGGGCTCTCAGGCACAGTGAAACATGGCGCTTTTAAGGGTGGGTTAAGCTTCACCCCATTTCCGCGAACTCACCCAGCGGCGCTGGCGGTGATCCACTTGGACAGGTCGCTCTTGGGTGCTGCGCCGGCCTTCTGCGCCACCAGCTTGCCACCCTTGAACACCATCAGGGTCGGAATCGAACGGATACCGAGCTTTGCTGACGTGGCGGGGTTCTCGTCGACATTGAGCTTCACGATCTTGACCTTGCCCGCCATCTCGGCGGCAATCTCGTCGAGGGCTGGCCCGATCATGCGGCAAGGGCCGCACCATTCGGCCCAGAAATCGACGACCACCGGCTCGGCGGACTTCAGGACATCAGCTTCGAAGCTGGCATCGGTAACCTTTGCGGCGGCACTCATGGGGCTCTCCCGGTCTTCCCGTGTGGCCGCGAACAGCCGCGACACATGTTGATCGCAAGCTAGGAATGCAGAGCCTTGCGGTCAAGGCTGCGGGCTGCGACGTCACGGGTCCGTGACCCTCGCGAAGGCCGCATCGAGCTGCGCGGCGCTGGCTTCCAGCACCAGAGGACCTGAGGTGTAGATCACCAGCGCCCGGACCGGCCGGCCCGGATAGAGCTCGGCCAGAAGGGCACGATAGGTGGCAATCTGCGCCAGCGTGGCCTCGCTGATCGCTTCGGCATGGCGCGGAGGCCTGCGTGTGGTCTTGAAGTCGGCGAGGATGACCTGATCAGGGGTCACCAGCAGCCGGTCGATGCGGCCTGCCACCGCAAGCGGACCTGTGCGGGTCGTGATGTCGCCGCCAATCTCGACCTCGGCCAGACTGTCCTCGCCGAACAGGGCAGCCATGGCTGGCTGGTCAAGCACCGCCAGCGTCTGGGCAACAAGGGCGCTGCGCTCCGGCCCCGGCAGACCTGGCGCATGACGCTCTGCCAGACGCGCCGCGACCATGGCGCGTGACGCGGGCCTTGCGGACGGCAACCACTGCAGCAGGAGATGAACCAGCCGCCCGCGCTCTGCGGCTGCGGCCATGCTGGCGGCAGGTGCCCCCTCATCGGCGCTGCCGGTGACCAGACCGGCTGCAGCCAGCGCGGTGGCCGGCAGCAACGGCGGCCGCATCGCAACCTCCGCCGGCAGGTGGGCGGTCAGCCAGTCGGGCGCCGGCCCGGACAGGGTGCGCTGCGTTGCCGGCGCGCGCTCCGGGGCAGGTCGCGGTGGTGTCACCTTGAAGCGGCGACGGCCGATCCCGGCCACCACAGGCTCGATGCGCTGAAGCCCCTGAGGGGTGGCGCCGAGGCCGCTCTCGATCAGGCCATACCAGGACTGTGGCAACTGGCCGGCCTGCAAGGGCCGGACACCGCAGACTATCAGGCGGTTTTCGGCGCGTGTCATCGCCACGTAGAGCAGGCGGTGATGCTCCTCGACAGCGCGCTCCTGCCGCAGCAGGCGCGCAGCCCGGGCCGCCGGCGGGTCATCGCCGCTGCGCGGCGACCAGATTGTCACCGAAGCGCCGAGATTGGAGCCGGGTAACGGCACCTCCAGCAAAGGGCTCTCGTTCTGCTGGGTCGGCGGCATGCCGATGTCGGCGATGAACACGGTCCCGGCCTCCAGCCCCTTGGCCCCGTGCACGGTCATCACGCGGACCTCGCCGGAGGCCGTCGCGAGGTCCCGCTTGACATCATCGGAGCTGGCTTCCACCGCATCCAGAAAGCGCCGCAGCGACGGACCCTCGCGCTGCTCATGGTCCAGGGCACGGGCCAGAAAGGCGTCCATCGCATCAGCCGCCTCGGCACCAAGCCGGGCCAGCATGCGGCGACGCCCGCCCATCACCGACAGGACATGCCCATAGAAGGCGAAAGGTCCGAGCCGGCCCGCAAGTTCCTCGATCTCCGCCAGCAGGGCATGCGCCTGCCGGTCGCGCGCCTCACCTGAGTGGGCCAGCGCTTGCCGCAGCGAGCCGGCCCTTCCCGGCGCAATCCGGAGCAGGTCATCGTCATTGAGGCCGAACAGAGGTGATTTCAGCACCTCCGCGAGGGTCAGGTCATCATCAGGCAACAACACCACACGGCCGAGCGCGACCAGATCCTCGACCGCAATGTGGTTGGCGAGCTTGAGCCGGTCCATGCCCGCCACCGGCACGCCGGCATCCTTGAGGGCGCGCACCACGATGCCAAAGGCGGTCTTGCGGCGCGGCATCAGGATCAGCACATCGCCGGGGTTGAACGGATGACCAAGATCGTCGTGCCCGTCTCTCATCCAGCCCCTGATCGTCGCAGCGATCGCACGGGCCATCTGCTGCAACGGAGCTTGTCGCTCGGGCGTGTCGACCGGCAGGTTCCAGACCTCCTCGTCCGGCCTGTCTTCGGGCTCGACCAGATCCCACAGGTCAACCGCGCCGCAATCATCCGCGCGGACGGTCTCGTGCACTGTCGCGGTTTCGGAAGGATCGGATGACAGGCCCTTGAAGGCAAACGGCTGGGCGAAGACCGCGTCCACGGCCTCGATCACGTCGCGGGTCGAGCGGAACGAGACCACGAGGCGCGTGTCGTGAAAGGCATCGCCCTTCTCTCGCACGCGGCGGCCAAGGTCACTGCGCTGCTGCCCGAATTCGGCTGGCGCAGCACCCTGAAAGCCGTAGATCGACTGCTTCTCGTCACCGACCGCGAAGATGGTGCGGGCAAGGCGCGGATCGCGCTGGCCCTCACCGGCCAGGAACTCCGATGTCAGCGCGTTGAGGATGACCCACTGGTCCTTGCTGGTGTCCTGGGCTTCATCGACAAGGAGGTGGTCGAGGCCTGCGTCGAGCTTGTAAAGCAGCCATGCCGCATTACCGTTCTGGAACAGATCGCGCGTCCGGAGGATCAGATCGCCGAAGTCCAGCATCGCCATGCGCCGCTTCGTGGCTGCATAGTCTTCAAGGATCAGACGCATCAGGCCGAAGAGGCTGTCGCTCAGCCCGCCGGTGCTGAGGGCCTTGATGCGATCAAGACCTGCCGTCATTGCAACCTGCGCGGCGGCCAATCGCCCGTCTAGCGACGGGTCCGCCTTCTGCACGCCGGCGGTCGCAATCGTGGCGCGTGGCTGGTCCTTTTCGGTCAGCAGGGTCTTGCGCCAGACGCCGAAGCTGGCTGCATCGGCATCCGGTCCGGCTTTTGCCAGGCGCCACGCGGCCAGCCGCTCTGTCCAGACTGCCCGGTTCTTCGCCGTGCCATGTACGATGAAGGCTGCTGCCACATCTTCGAGCGCGACATGCTGCTCGACTTCGGCAATGGCCTGCCGATACAGCGCCGACAGGCTCCATCGCGGATCGATGGCCAGCGCCTCGTCGAGAGCTGCCCTGATCTCGTCGGCTGGCCGGACCTGCCCTTCCGTATCGAAAAGAAACTGCGAAGCACCGAGGGCCCTGTCGATCAGCGAGCGGAAACGCTGGTCATCGACAGACCCCGCGATCAGGTCCAGCGAGGCCTTGAGGGCCGCGCCATCCGGATCGGTCGCGCCGTCGCTGGCGCGCCGCAAGGTCCGGTCGATGGCAGCCTCGATGGCAGCCTGCCGATCCGTCTCGCTGATCACCTCGAAGTGGGCCGGGATGCCGGCCTCGAACGGCGCGCTTTGCAGGACACGCGTGCAGAAGGCGTGAATGGTCTGGATCTTGAGCCCACCGGGTGTCTCCAGCGCCTCTGCAAAGAGACAACGCGCCCGGAAACGCTCAGCTGCTGACGGCGCGCGGTCCAGCAGTGCTGACAGTGCCGCATCAAGGGCCGCATCATCATGGCGCGACCAGCCTGCCAGCGTGTCGAACAGCCGATTGGCCATGTTGGCTGCTGCGGCGGTCGTGTAGGTGAGGCAGAGGATACGGGCGGGATCGACGCCGGTGAGCATCAGGCGCAGCACACGCCGGACCAGCACCGTTGTCTTGCCGGAGCCGGCATTGGCGGACACCCAGGCGCTTGCAGCAGGGTCGGAGGCACGCGCCTGTTTGACCCGCGTATCGGGCGGCACAACGCGGGGACGGGTTCCAGGGACCGGCGAGGACGGGCTCATCCGGGCTCATCCTCACTGTCGTGGCCGGCAGCGGACCATTCCTTGACCCGCGCCAGGTGGTCATAATCGCCATCAAAGCGCGCGAACTGTGCCGCAAAACGCGAGGTGAACGGTCGCGCTCCGGAGCGGAATCCGACCACCATGCGCTTGAAGCCATCGAGATGCTCTGCGGCACGGGCCGCGAGCTCGGTGTCCGCAACCACGGACACCTGCTTCAGCCCGTCCTTGTCGGGCTTGAGGGCGACATAGGCCGCGGTAGCCACGACGGCCGGGCCAAAGCCGGCCTCCGCTCGCGCCGGATCACCCGGCACGAACGGTGCCAGCGGCCCGAGCGCCGCTTCAAGCAGCAGTTGCGGGGCCAATGCAGCCTTGATCTGCTTGGGTGTCGGCACGGCTCCGCTCTTGAAATCGATGATGGCGAGGGCCCCGCCGGCCAGCGCCTCGATGCGGTCGGCCCTCGCCGACAGGCTGACATGGCCGCCATCAGCCAGCAGCAAACGGCTTTCGATGCGGAATTCGGCCCCGACGCGCTCCACATTCTGCCGGCGTTCCGTTTCCCAGGTACAGATGGCAGGAACGAGCCGGACAAAGCGCGGCCACCAGAAGCCCTGAACATCGGGCTCATGCCAGAGATCCGCAAACACACGGCGTCCGGTGCGCAGCACCTCGGCCGGAACATCGGCCGGCAAGGTGCTGGGCCAGGCGCGCGCAAAGGCTTCCATGACGCCGTGCAGCAGCGTGCCGCGATCGGCGGCTCCCAGTTCGACCACGCCGGGTTCCAGCGGTGCCAGATCGAGAATACGGCGCGCGAAAACGGCATAAGGATCGCGATAGAGCGTTTCCGCTTCGGTGACGCTGTATCTGGTCGGCTGGAGCGACAGCGGCGGCGTGGGCCTTGGCCGCCGCCACGGCTCGACATTTGCCGGCTGATCCAGCACCGCTGCCACATCAGCCAGTTCCTTGCCCCGATCAACAGCGGCGCTCCACAGGGGCGGCGGGGCAACCGCCTTGAGCCGCTGCCAGAAGCGGGAGGGCAAGGTCTGGATGCCGCCACTCTTGGCCGCGCGGGTGATGATGACGCGAGGGGCACTGATCGCCTCGATGAAGTCGTGCGCACTCTGGCCGATGCGGCGTTCCGGCGAGGACAAGCCAAGTTCAGCGCGCATCGGGCGGTTGAGGAAAGGGTCAGTACGCGTGGCTGGCGGCCAGGTCGCTTCATTGAGACCGCCGAGGATGGCCAGTTCGGGCGACATCAGGCGCGCTTCGAGCGGGCCGAGCAGCATGACGCGGGGATGTTCCTTGCCGCGCAGGCGCACCACACGTCCAGACATCACCATGCGGGCGATATGCGCAAGATCGGCCACCGAGCCCCTGAGTCCGTCGCAAGCGGCAGACAGCTCGCCGAGCACGGCCTCCATGGCCGCGCCATCCTCGCCCTCGAAGGCAAGGCTCACTCCGTCTGGTGTCATCGTCAGGGCCTGAAGCGCCGTGCGGATCAGCGCCAGCGTGGCTGCGAGATCGAGCTCGCCTGCGGCGTCGGCC
>CALRRR020000043.1:0-7697 GCA_943370645.1 Hydrogenophaga intermedia
TGGCTCTCCAACCGCGTGTTCAAGGACTACGACGACATCGTCGCGCACTGCTGCCACCATTGGAACCGCCTCGTCGATCAGCACTGGCGCATCATGTCCATCGGACTGCGCAAATGGGCGCATGGGTTCTGATCAATGGGACTTGGTATAAGCTCAGCAGGCCTCACTGGAAGCAGCGTTGGCCAGCGCTGCCGATCTCGTGCGGGGATCGGCATTCAGCCGGTCTTCTGATGGCAAACCCAGCAGAGCGTTCACACCATTTGTCGCCGGGCCAGGGCGGCGAAGGTGCCGTCCACTTTGAGCAAATCCGTGGGATTCCCGGATTCAACCAAGCGCCCCGCATCAAACACGAACACCTTGTGCACACCGGATATGGTACTCAGCCGGTGTGCGACGACGATGCGCGTGACATTGAGCCGGTCCAGCGTCTCCTTCACCTCCGCCTGGGTTCGGTTGTCCAGGGCGCTCGTTGCCTCGTCAAAGATCAGCAATCTGGGTTTGCGGACCAGTGCCCTTGCGATGAGCAGTCGTTGCCGCTGCCCGCCTGACAAAGCCTGTGCGCCTTCGGAGAGGACTGTTTGCATGCCCATCGGCATGGCCTCGATATCCGCCGCCAGGCCAGCAAGCCGCGCGGCCTCCCAGGCATCGTCCATTCTCAGCGGCGCGGTGCCGACGATGTTCTCGAAGATGCTGCCCGGCTGTAGCTTGCCGTTCTGTAGAACTGTGCCGATCTGCCGTCGGACGGCGCGCATGTCCAGCGACGCGAGATCGTTGCCATCGAGGTAGACCGCACCCGATTCCGGATCTTCAAAGCCTAAAAGCAGGCGGAGCAAGGTGGATTTGCCTGACCCAGACGCGCCCACGAAAGCCACATACTCGCCAGAGGTGATCCGCATCGACAGATTGTCGATCGTCGGCGGTCCGTCGGCGTTGTAGCGGAAGGTGAGGTTCGAAATGCGTACCTCGCCGCTCACCACCCCAGGCGTTGAGAGCACGCCATCAGCCTCTGTTTTCGCATCCAGAATGGGCTTGATCCGCTCCCAGACCGGCACGACCTTCAGGAGCGTGTTCACGGCGGTCACCAGCGCCAATACGCCGATGAGAAACTGGCCGAAGGCACCGTTGAAGGCCACGAAGTTGCCAATCGAAAATCCCGAATTGGGCTTGGGTGCACCAAGCGCCCAGATGATGACGGCGAAGAGGATGGCCGCGGCAACAGCCGGATACACGCCGGTGATCAGCTTCTGCCAGATGGCGATTCGGGCCACGGCGTAGAAGTGGCCGCGCTCTTGCGCGTAGATTTCGGACCAGCGGGCAAAGGCCCGCCCTTCGGTGGCACCCACGCGCAGTTTGGTGATGCCGGTCAACAACTGAAAGACGAGGGCATGGATTTGGCCGTTCATCCGCTGTGCGGCGCGGATATGCGGCAGCGACATGCGGAACAGCAGAAAGGTGATTGAGGCCAGCACAAGCACCAGCCCGACCCCGACCAGTGCCAGTTTCCAGCTTTGCGCGAACATCACCGCCACGCTGACCAGCGAGAATATCCCGCCCAGCACCGATTGGATCACCGCGCCCGATACCGCCTCGCGGATGACGTTGATCCCATTCGCACGATCGGCGAGATCACCCGAGGTGTATCGGCGGAAGAACTGCGCACGCAGCGACAGAAGGCGCCACCAGATGCTGGTTTGCACCACGCTGTCCAATCGGCCCTGAATCCGCACCACCGCGACGGCCTGCGTCACATCGAAGGCGGCATCGGCGATCGCCGCCGCAGCGAGGGCCGCAATGATGGCGAAGTGCAGCGCATAATCCGAACGCGGCAGCACCGTTTCCATCAATGTGCCGCTCGCAATCGGCAAAAGCAGCGCCATGATGCCTGACAGCAACCCCATCGCCAGGATGATCGACATGTCGGGCCGCAATCCGCGTACGCCAAACCGCAGCATGTCCCACATGCTGCGGGCCTCAGCCGGAAGCGGCCGGTAGAGCATGTAGCCTTTAGAATAAAGCCCGGCCGCGACCGCCGCGGTCACCGGGACATCGCCGCCACCTGCCGGGTCAACCATTCGGTAGCGGTTCGGCCCATCCGGCAGCAGCGCAACAGGCGTCAGATCGGGGTTGTCGAGAAAGCCCAGGATGGGGCCGCTATCATTGCGCCACCAGCCCTCGCGCAACTCGACCTGGCGAATGCCGAAGCCTGAGGCGCGGCCTATCTCGTCGAGCGGCGAAAAAACCCCGGCAGGCTGACCGGCGGGTTCGACGACCTCAAGGCCCAAAGGCTCGCCAACCAGGCGAAGTGCGGCGGCCAGACGGTCTGTGGGCGCGGCGGTTGTGCCGGCCTGGAACTTCAGACGGGGGTCGAGCAGGCCGCCGATGGATGCCACACCACGGCGGAAGGCGCTTTCGCGCTCCGCCACCCGGCGTGACCATGCCTCGCTGCGCCGAGCCTCCTCATCGAGCAGGCGCCGGCTCAGGACCGCCACACATCGCGCATTGAAGGCGGGCAGAGCCTCCCATAGCCGTCGATTGCGCAACTGCGCGGGCGAGAAAGTGGCGTTGAGCGTGGCCGTCGCAGCGAGCGTCAGCCAAACCCGTCCGGCAACCGGCACGGGCAGGTCTCCGACCCGGATCGTGCTCTCGGGCTGGCCCAGAAAAAACGCCTCGCCCTCGCTCAGCGTCACCCAGACCACGTCGCCGTGAAAGGCGTAGAGCGCGGAGGCGGCGGGGTGGGTCTGCCCGGGATCAGCTTCGATGACGGCGGTCGCGGTTGGGCGCACCCCTGTTGCCAGCTCGTCGCTGATCCCGCTGACCCAGCGGTCAACCCAGTCCACGGTGACAATGTCGAAATCCTCGCCGGAGACACGCTCCAGATCGCTGCGATAGACAAGCGAGCCCATGGTGGCGACGGCGCGCAGGGCGAAGCGGGTCTCCGGTGCCAGCCAGGCCGGCGTCAATGATAAGCCCGCCGGCAACTCGCCCTCGGCCGCACCGAAGATCAGGTCACCGGGCCGAAAGGAGCCCACATGCATGCCCGGGCCGGATGCCTGCCCATGCAGCAAGGGGGTCAGATACACCTCCACACGGCCCTGCAGCACCAAGTAGACGAGGTTGGGATCATTAAGCAGAAACGGGTTGTGATAGCCGACCGAGAGCCGCTCGCCGCCGATGCGGTCGAGCAGATCATTGTCAAAGCTGTCGGCCTCGTGCGAAGCATTTGCGGGCATTTTGTTCACCTCTCCGCCCGGGCGCTTTCAGCCTCGAGCAGGCGGCGATAGGTGCCCTCCTGCGTGATCAGCACCTCATGCGTGCCACGCTGCACGATCCGGCCGCGCTCGAGCACGATGATTTCGTCGGCGTCGCGAACCGTGCTGAGGCGATGGGCGACAATGACGCAGGTGCAGCCACGCCGGCGCAGATGCTCGTCGATGCGTTTCTCGACGAGTGGATCGAGCGCGCTGGTCGCCTCGTCCAACACCAGGACTGATGGATCGCTGACCAGCGCGCGAGCGATCTCCAGCCTTTGCCGCTGGCCACCGCTGAAGTTCATGCCGCCCTCCGTCACCTCGCAATCGTACCGCCGGGGCCGCTGTTCAATGACCTCGAGTAATTCGGCATCCGCCAACGCCCGGGTTAGGGCCGCGTCGGGCACGCGCGCATCCCACATCGAGAGATTGCTTCGCACCGTGCCCTCGAAGAGAAATATCTCCTGGTCAACGCTGGCAACGGAGGCCGCAAATTCCTGATGGGGCAATTCATTGGCAGTCCGGCCATCGAAGGTCACGCTGCCCGACCAGGGCCGGTAGGTGCCAGTGATCAGCTTGGCCAGGGTGGATTTGCCGCTGCCTGAGCCTCCCACAAAGGCCACGCGCTGGCCGGGTGCGATGCTGAGCGTGATGTCCGTCAGCAACGGTGCCTCGCGCTGACTATAGCCGAAGGTCATATTCTGGATTTCAATCCGGCCACTCAGCCGGCCGGTATGGGGGCGCGCGGTGTTCAGGGCCTCATCCGATAGGCGCGGCTCGATGGGGTAGCGCCGCACATCATCCAGCCGATCCATATGGCCTTTCACGGTATTCATGGCGCCGCCCAGGCCCATGAGGGTCTTGATCGGCTCATTGAAACTGGAGACGAGACTCTGGAAGGCAACCAGGGCGCCTACCGTCAAGGCGCCCTCCATCACCTTGAGGCCGCCCAGCCCGAGAATGGCCACGTTGGTCAGGCCCGCCAGCACGCCCGGCACCACGTTCAGCACTGTCGAGACGAAAGATATTTTCTGCTGTGCATTCAGGTAGTTGGCGTGGACGCCGGTCCATTTGGCGAAGAAGTCAGGCTCGCTGCCCTGGGCTTTGATCTGCTCGATCGACGCAACGCCTGAGACCGAGACGGAAGCGAGATTGGCGGATTCGCGCAGTACGACCCGGCTGATATCCTCCTGGATGCGCCAGGTCAGACGCAGGGCCAGAATATTGGTCAGCGACAGGATAATGGCGACCAAGGCCAGCAGCGGATCATAGAGCACCATGATCGCGCCGAAGAAGATCACGCTGAAGATACCCACCATGGCGTCAGTGAGTTTATTGGCGAGCAGATCGGCGATCTCGTCATTCGATGCCACGCGGCTGCCGATATCACCCGGGTAGCGCAGGGCGAAGAAGCCTATGGGCAGGCGCATGATGTGCCAGAACAGGGCCGCGCCATGGGCGATGGCCAGCTTCACCTGCAGCTTGGCGAGATGCGCTTCCTTCAGCCAGGTCAGGATGCCGCGCAGCAGTGCGGTAAGCAGAAGCCCTATGATGAGCGCGGGCATCCACCTATCACGAGATTCGATCAGTACCTCATCCACGAAGACTTGGCTCAACACCGGCAGGGCCAAGCCGGGCAACACGATGCAGATACCCACCAAGACCAGGAAGGTCACAGCACTTTCCGACCCGCGCAACCGGGCACGGAAGCCACGATACAGGCTGGGCGGGGCGCCCTTGCGTTCGAAGCTGCTGGTCTTCTCGAAGATCAGGCAGACGCCGGTGAAGCTTTGCTGGAATTCCGGGGGGGCTACCTTGCGTGGGCCGGTGGCGGGATCATTGATCCATGCGGTGCCAGTCCGAAAATCCATTCCTTCGAGAACAACGAAGTGATTGAAGTTCCAATAAATGATCATCGGGAATGGCAAGCCCTGGAGGCCTTCTGGCTCCTTGCGGTACCCCTTGGCTGCCAAGCCATGCTGCTTTGCGGCGCGAATGATGTTGGACGCTTTTGAACCGTCCCGCGAGACGCCGCAGTCCACCCGCAGCTCCTCCAGCGGGATCCACCGCCGCTCCCGCGCGAGGATCATGGCAAGGCAGGCGGCGCCACATTCGGTGGCTTCCATCTGCAGGATGGTGGGTGCTCGGAACCGCCCCTTCTTCCCTGCAGGGATATTCGGAGCGAAGCGCGGCGCCTCAGCTGCCGGGGCTTCGGTCAACGCCGCGGCTCCCGCGCTACTGTCCTGGACTGTTTGACCACAGAGCTCACAGTTTAAGGAGTTCGCGCAAGGCTGGGATCACCATCGCGATGGGCCGCCGGAAATCAACCGTCACATCGGCCTGGAGCGTGCTGCCGCTGCCCAAGGTGACCCCGCCCCCCCGGCTCGACGTCCAGCGATAGCCGCTGGAGGTTTCCGGGTCTCGCTCCAGGCGGATGATCACCTGGTAGGGCGGACCTTCATTCATGAAGCTGCGAGCGAGTTCGTCATTGTTGATCATGGCCCGGATCGCCTCCAGCGAGACCGGGAAATCGCTGATCGATGCGACTTCGCCGATCAGGGTGCCGAACTCTTCGCGGCGAGCGTTGGCGGGCGCCACGCGCGCGCTCATGCCCGGCCTGATGGCCGTGCCACTGCGGGTTGAACGGATGAATACCAGCGCCTCCAGCCCGCTGCCGCGGCTTTCTATCGTCAGCACCGGCTGGCCCTCGCGCATGACAGCGCCCTGGACCGTGCGCAACTCCTTCACCTCGCCGGAGACGGGGGCGATCACCTGGGAGGTGTCGTTCAGGCCGCCCGTCAGCCTTTCGAGACGGCGCGTGACCTCATTCAGCGCCAACTCGGCCTCCCGCACGCGCTGCTCCGACATGCGGCTCAACTCGACCTGCTCGGCCGCAACACGGGCGCGCTCACTATTGGCGGTCGATATGTCCTGCAATAACACCGATAGTTCCTGTTGCAGCGCCAGGACCCTGTCCTGGCTCACAATGCGGTCGCGGAACAAGGCCTCGATCAGGCGCAGACGCTGGCGAAGGACATCCTCGCGCTGGCGGCCGAGGGTGATGCGCAATTCGATGGCGGCGCGCTGGCGCGTGACGCTCTCCAGCCGGGCGGTCGCCTCTTGCGTGCCAAGGCTACGGGCCCGCTCGAGGTCGCGCTCGCGTTCCTCGATCTGCTCGCGGGCAAGGCGGACATCTCGCTCGACATCGTTTTGCGTCAGGCGGCCGATCACCTGGCCGGCCTCGACCACATCGCCGACCCGCACAGAGAGTTCGCGCAGCACGCCGGCGCCGACCGTATTCACACCATAAATCCGCCCGCCCTCGACGAGCATCAGGCCATTGCCAGCCACGTGCGTGGGCAGGCGGCCGATGCATGCCCAGGCGACTGCGCCGGCCAGGATCAAACCGACGACCGAGAGCGCAAGCCAGGTGGTGGGCTTGGTGATGGAAATCATCTCGTTCAGCCGCTCGGGCGAGCCCAAATGCTCCAACGCCGCCTTGCGGTAGATTTCTGACTTGTTGGTCTTTGGAATGTCTTGGGTCATGGATCGAGCCACACCTCCACCCGATGCCGAGTTCCGGGCGCTGGCCCACAAGCACGCCGCCGGCCGGCACCGCGGGGAGGGGGGCAAGGGTTATGAACTTGCTGGTCGACAGCCGCGTGACCAGCGCGGCGGGCAGCCTCAGCAATTGCTGCCTTGGTACGGACGATCAGGTTCGAATTTGATGCCAGCCCGCGCACCATCTGGCCGCGCGCATGTAGCAGTGCGCATGTAGCACCAACACAGACCAGACCTGCACAGCGGAGGGATAACAAGCGATCGAGACCAATTCCCGTCCGCTGAGTCATGCGCATATTCAGCTGGTGACGCTTAAACGGGCATCTGCGATCCCTTCAATTATTTGATCAGAGACAGACCAAGCCAACAATTCCAGGTTTTCGTTTGATAGCCCGACAACACGCTCGTCCTCGTCCATAAATTTAGTAGCTAATGAAACCAAGCTATAACAACCATCCGGCGCGGCAGCGTGAAAAAATAACTCAGCGTCGTCGTCTTCACGCCCGCCAATCAAGATGTCGCGCTCCTCTCACCGCAAGTTCCTACATCCTTCATCTCACTACCCGACGTGGCAGCACAACGAAATTAGGCATTTTGTGTACTATTGACGATTTTGCTCCTGTTTTGTTTGGGAAAGTGCATTGCGGCGGCTGCTACCCATCCAGGCGAACGAGCGTTAGAGCCCATCCGGGAAGTTCGGGTTCACGCTGAGTTCTTTGCGGCCAGTCGTCGAAGCATGATACCAAGTCCCATTGATCAGAACCCATGCGCCCATTTGCGCAGTCCGATGGACATGATGCGCCAGTGCTGATCGACGAGGCGGTTCCAATGGTGGCAGCAGTGCGCGACGATGTCGTCGTAGTCCTTGAACACGCGGTTGGAGAGCCA
>CALRRR020000044.1:0-4168 GCA_943370645.1 Hydrogenophaga intermedia
GACTGGGTCACCAACGTCGCCGACACCTTCTATTGCATCGGTACAGCAGCAGGGCCGCACCCCTATCCGATGATGGTGCGCGATTTCCAGTCGGTGATCGGACATGAGACGCGCGTGCAGATGCAGGAGGCCGAAGGGCGCCTGCCCGACTCGCTGATCGCCTCGATCGGCGGGGGTTCGAATGCGATCGGGCTTTTCCATCCATTCCTCGACGATCCGTCGGTCAAGATCTGGGGCGTCGAGGCCGCGGGCCATGGCGTCGAGTCGGGCCAGCATGCCGCCTCGCTGACCGGGGGCCGTCCGGGTGTGCTGCATGGCAACCGCACCTATCTGCTCATGGATGATGACGGGCAGATTACCGACGCCCACTCGATCTCAGCCGGCCTCGATTATCCCGGCATCGGGCCCGAGCATGCTTGGCTGCACCAGATGGGCCGCATCGACTACATCTCGGCAACGGACAGCGAGGCGCTTGAGGCGTTCCAGCTCTGCTCGAAGCTCGAAGGCATCATTCCGGCGCTCGAACCATCGCATGCGCTCGCGAAGGTGGTGCAGCTTGCGCCTGACCTGCCACGCGATCACCTGATGGTGGTCAACCTGTGTGGGCGCGGTGACAAGGACATCTTCACCGTCGCCGAGCATCTGGGCGGAATGTGAGGACACGATCATGACCACACGCCTCGCAACACGCTTTGCCGCCTGCGCCGCTGAAGGCCGCGCCGCTCTCGTCACCTTCGTCACAGCGGGCGACCCGGACCATGCCACTGCAAAGGCGATCCTGCATGCGCTGCCGGGCGCCGGCGCGGACATCATCGAGCTTGGCGTGCCGTTCACCGACCCGATGGCCGACGGCATCCCGATCCAGCTGGCTGGCCAGCGCGCGCTGAAGGGCGGACAGACGCTGCGCAAGACGCTCGCCATGGTCCGCGATTTCCGCAAGGTTGATGCGGCCACGCCGATCGTGCTGATGGGCTATTACAACCCCATTTATGTCTACGGCGTTGAAACCTTCCTCAAGGATGCGCTTGAAGCAGGTGTCGATGGCCTGATCATGGTCGACCTGCCGCCGGAGGAGGATGCCGAGCTGTGCCTGCCGGCGCTCAAGGCGGGGCTGAACTTCGTCCGTCTGGCGACACCGACCACCGACGACAAGCGCCTGCCCAAGGTACTGCAGAACACCTCCGGCTTTGTCTATTATGTCTCGATGACCGGCATCACCGGTGGCGTGATTGCCTCTTATGACGCTGTTGGCGAGGCGGTGGCCCGGATCAAGGCTCACACCAACCTGCCCGTGGCGGTTGGCTTTGGCGTCAAGACGGCTGCCGATGCCGCTGCCATCGCGAAGGGGGCTGACGGTGTTGTTGTCGGCTCGGCCCTGGTCGAGAAGGTTCGGTTGTCACTCGACGGGTCCGGCAAGGCGACACCCGCCACCGTGTCGGCCGTGACCGACCTCGTCTCGGAACTGGCACGCGGGGTCCGCTCCGTGCGCAAGGCAGCTTGACGGGCTGGTGCCCTGCTTCCCATCTAAGGTTACGGGTTTCGCCCCGGCCACCACCCTGGCCGGGCAGGCCCATGGCAAGGATTGTTCGCGATGAACTGGATTTCTGACGGGGTTCTCCCGAAGATCAAGACGCTGTTCAAGCGCGAGACGCCGGAAAACCTCTGGATCAAGTGCCCCGATTCCGGCCAGCTCGTCTTCCAGAAGGATGTCGAGGCCAACCAGTGGGTCATTCCGGGCTCCCAGCATCATCTGCGCGTCAAGTCGCTCGACCGTTTGCGCATGATGTTCGACGAGGCCAAGTGGCTGGATGTCGCCTTGCCGGAAGTAGCGACCGACCCCCTGAAGTTCCGCGACGAGAAGCGCTATGTCGACCGGCTGCGCGACGCCAAGCTCAAGACCAGCATGCAGGATGCCTTCAGGGTCGGCTTCGGCCGCGTCGAGGGTGACCCCATGACCATCGCCGTCCAGGATTTCGACTTCATGGGTGGCTCACTCGGCATGGCGGCTGGCGAGGCCTTCATCAAGGGAGCTGAAACCGCCGTCGAAAAGGGCACGCCCTATGTCGTGTTCGCAGCTTCCGGCGGCGCACGGATGCAGGAGGGCATCCTGTCGCTGATGCAGCTGCCGCGCACCACCGTAGCCACGCGCCGCCTTCGCAACGCCGGGCTGCCCTACATCGTGGTGCTGACCAATCCGACCACCGGTGGTGTGACCGCCTCCTACGCCATGCTTGGTGACATCCATATCGCCGAGCCCGGGGCACTGATCGGCTTTGCCGGCCCGCGCGTGATCGAACAGACCATCCGCGAGAAACTGCCCGATGGCTTCCAGCGTGCCGAATATCTCAAGGATCACGGCATGGTCGACATGGTCGTGCACCGGCACGAGATGAAGGCCACCGTTGCGCGTCTGGCACGGCTGTTGATGAAGCTGCCCGCTCCCCAAGCGGCGGCCTGAGCTTTCGAAGCGTTCCGGACCAGCGCCCCATGACGGTCTCTTCCGATGCGCTGATCGCGCGCTTCCTTGCCCTTCATCCGAAGGCCATCGACCTGTCGCTCGGGCGGGTGCAGCGGCTTCTGGAAGCGCTTGGCTCGCCGCATCGACGTCTGCCGCCGATCATCCACGTGGCCGGAACCAACGGCAAGGGCTCCACCGTTGCCTTCATGCGCGCCATTCTCGAGGCCGCAGGGCTTTCGGTGCATGTCTACACCTCGCCGCATCTGGTGCGGTTCCATGAGCGCATCAGGCTGGGCAGGCCCGGCGGCGGGCGCTTCGTCGACGAGGACCGGCTGGTCGATGCGCTGGCCCGCTGCGAAGCGGCCAATGCCGGCGCGCCGATCACCGTGTTCGAGATCACCATGGCGGCGGCGTTCGTGCTGTTTCACGAGAACCCGGCGGATGTGCTCCTGCTCGAAGTCGGGCTGGGCGGGCGTTTCGACGCCACCAACGTGATCGACCATCCCGCAGCAGCCATCGTCACCTCGATCGGCATGGACCACGCGGAGTATCTGGGCAATACGCTCGCGCGGATCGCGGCCGAGAAGGCTGGCATCTTCAAGCGTGGAGCGCCGGCGGTGATTGCCCCGCAGACCTACAAGGAGGCGGATGAGGTTCTGGTGGCGGAAGCCGAGCGCCTTGGTGCCGGCCCTATCTGGGTCGGCGGACAGGAGTTCAGCATCCGCGAAGAGGCAGGACGCCTTGTCTACCAGGATGAGGAAAGGTTGCTTGACCTGCCCTTGCCGCGCCTGCTCGGGCGACACCAGCACATCAACGCCGCCACCGCCATCGCAGGCCTCAGGGCAGCAGGCTATGACCTTGCCAACGGCGTCTTCGAGACCGGGCTCGCCCAGGCAGACTGGCCAGCTCGGATGCAGCGGCTGGCCCGCGGCCGACTGGCCGATCTGTGCCCGCCCGGTTCGGAACTCTGGCTCGATGGCGGCCATAACCCCGATGGGGGCCGGGTGCTGGCCGCGGCCATGGCTGACCTTGAGGATCGCAACCCCGCGCCTCTGGTGATGATTGTCGGCATGCTTGGCACAAAAGATACCGCAGCCGTGCTGAAACCCTTTGCCGGACTGGCGCGAGAGCTGATCGCAGTGCCGATTCCGGGCCAACAGGCAGCCCGCACCGCCGACGACGTGGCCGCGCAGGCCCGCTCCGTCGGGCTTGCGGCGCGGCCCTCGGGCTCGGTCTCGGCTGCTCTGGAAGAGATTGCGCAGCACTCCTGGCCGACGCCGCCGCGCATCCTGATCTGCGGCTCGCTCTATCTGGCGGGCGAGGTTCTGGGCCTCAACGGCACACCGCCGACCTGACGTCGGCCAACGTGCCGGACCGGTGACCCTCCGGGCGCTGCGTGATCCAGCCGGAAACCACGATTGGCAGCAATGCTTTACGGGGCGCCAGAAACGCGGTTCACTGCTCGTCGATGCGTGAGATGCGGCTCCCGGGCTCCGGCCCCAGCCAAGAGGTGTGTGATGTTGCGTCGTAGTCTGGCGGTTCTCGCCGCCGTGTTTGCCGTGTTCGCAACCGTGACCGCTGCGTCGGCACGCGTCGACGTCCATGTGGATCTGGCCAGCCAGCGCATGCAGGTTAGGACCGCTGACGGGGAAAGCTACAACTGGGCGATCTCCTCGGGCCGCGATGGCTATCGCACCATCAGGGGCAGCT